>JBGSVJ010000039.1:0-47610 GCA_041753015.1 Anaerolineae bacterium | reverse complement strand
TTCGTGGGAGAGTACGTCACTGCCAACCTGTATTTGCACCTCCTTTCTGTTTCTTCTCCCTGTGCTTAAGCACACCAGCTTGTAACAACCCAGTACCCAATACCAAAAAAGCGGCTCTCATCGATGAGAGCCGCTTTTTTGTTTCAGTTGCATGTGTTCGCTCATCACACCGGAATCATCTATGATTGGCAGTCTATTAACAGACGAGCCGCTATTGGGGCTTCTCTTAGGATCTAACAATGACCCAACTCAACACCACCATCACCGCGATCCCCGGCTTTCGCGTCGGGCATGTGACCGACCTTGAAGCGGCGACGGGCTGCACCGTGATCGTCTGCCCGGAAGGGACAGTCGGCGGAGTCGATCAGCGGGGCGGCGCGCCGGGTACGCGTGAAACCGATCTGCTGCGCCCGATGCACTCCGTTCAGCATATAAATGCGATTGTGCTTGCTGGAGGGAGCGCTTACGGGCTTGCCGCCGCTGATGGGGTGATGGGTGCGCTCGAAGAACGGCAGATTGGCTATAAGACCGCGACCGGCTTTCTTGTGCCGATTGTCGCGTCTGCGATCGTGTTTGACCTCGCGTTGGGAAGTTCGACCGCGCGACCAGATGCCGTAATGGGGTATCAAGCGGTGCAGAATGCGACGGCTGATCCGGTGGAGCAGGGGAGCGTTGGTGCGGGGACGGGCTGTCGCATTGGCGCAATCTTTGGCAATGCACTGGCAACCAAAGGCGGCGTCGGTTCGGCTGCGGTGCATCTGCCCGGTGGTCTTGTCGTGGCGGCGCTGGCAGCGGTGAACGCGGTCGGGGATGTGATCAACAAAGACGGCTCGATTTTAGCAGGGTTGCGATCCCCCGAAGGCGGTTTTATGGGACTGCTCAATGTGATGCGTGGCATGCCAACGCCGCCGCAAGCAGGCGGGGAAAATACGGTGATCGGTGTGGTGGCGACGAATGCGCGTCTGAGCAAAGAACTTACGAACAAAATCGCGCAGATGGCGCACGATGGGTTAGCACGTGCGATCAATCCCGCGCACACGATGTTTGACGGCGATACGATCTTCGCGCTGGCGACGGGTGAAATTGAAGCGGATGTTAACATGATCGGTGCGTTCGCGGCGGAAGCGTTTGAAGAAGCGATCCGAAACGGCGTGCGCGCTGCTACCAGTCTGCATGATGTGAAATCGATCCACGAATGAGTTTCTTTGCCTACACGGCTCATCAATGATGCACAGTCTACGTAACTATGTTAAAAAGGTGATGACATTGCTTAAAGTTTCGTTAGCGGGGGCTTGATACGCTGAAAGGGGTATAGAGGCTGCTCATGGACGAGGCTCTGATGAAAGTCCTGATTGTTGAAGATCACGAAACGCTGGCACGTAACCTAGCGGAAAAACTGCGCGGTGAAGGATTCACTGTCTCTACGGCGGGAGATGGCGAAGACGGGCTGGAAAAACTGCGAAGCGAACACCCCGATCTGATCGTGTTGGATATTATGCTGCCGAAACTTGATGGACTGAGTTTGTGCCGCATCATCCGCCGCGATGCCGCAACCGCGCATATTCCGATCATCATGCTGACAGCGCGGGGGAACGAAGTCGATAAGATTGTTGGGTTGGAAAGCGGCGCGGACGATTACATCGTCAAGCCGTTCGGGTTGGGCGAATTTTTGGCGCGTGTGCGCGCAGTAATGCGCCGCGCTCCCGGTCGTCCGGCGCTGCAAGATGAACTGATTGCCAATGATCTACGGTTGAGCTTGACCGGACGGCGGCTGTTCAAGGATGGCAAGGAAACGAAATTGAGCAACAAAGAGTTCGACCTGCTGGCAGAATTGATGCGGAATCGCGGGGTGGTGCTGTCGCGCGACCTGATTCTGACCAAAGTTTGGGGGTACGATTATTTCGTCGATAAACGCACAGTCGATGTGCATATCCGCTGGCTGCGGGAAAAAATCGAGGATGATCCTTCCAATCCGAAACGGATCGTGACTGTGCGTGGGGTGGGGTATCGATTTGAAGGCTGATGCGGCTATGTACGACGAAACAATCGCGCGCCTGATGGAGGAACGGGGGCAGCAGCTTGACGCGCTGCGGCGCGCAGTCAGTGAATATGAGCGTGCAACACAAGGACTGCGCGAACTGCTTGCGCAGCACGAAGGCACGCTCGCCGCACTGCGCCAAAACACGCATGATCAAGAAACGGCGCTGGATCGGGAACGCCAAGAAGCCGAGCGCTATGATCGTCTGCTGCACGATATGAAAGCGCAGATGAGCGAAGGAAACGACGCGCTCCAGTACAAGATTGCTTTGGCGATTTCGCTGGCAAACGCGGCATACGACGTGCTCCTGATCCTCGACCGTGATTTCCGTGTAATTGCGATCAACAATGCTGCGGAGGCACTGTTTGGTCGTCAGCGCCCGATCGGTGAACATCTAACGGACTTGACACAAGTACCGCAGCTTCTCTCGATTGTGGAAGATGCGCTGATCAACGCAGAGGAATCGCTCGAAGAACAGATCGTCATCGACAAGCAAACATTCCGCGTCAAGGTTGCTGTGATGCGCCGTGATGGGAATGAGTTCGTTAGCGTGGCGATGCAGGACATCAGCGATTTGGTGCGGTTGGCGCGTGCGCGGCGAGATATGGTCGCCAATATTTCGCACGAAATGAGAACCCCGATCACGAATATTCGCTTGACGATTGAGAGCCTGTTCCACGAGCAGGACAAACCGAAGCGCAAACAAAGCGCGTCGGCGCTCAAGGCGATTGCCCGCGAAGTCGATTCGATGCAGTGGCTTGTACAGGGGATGCACGACTTGAGCATGATCGAGGCGGGCGAAGCGATGCTGCGCATGACCGAATTCGCGCTGCATGAGCTGGTTGCGGGCACAATCGAGCAGTTAAGCGACTTGAGCGAGTCAAAAGAAATACCGGTTGTCTCGAACATCACCCCAGATGTAATCGTGTTGGCTGACCGTGACCTGACCATGCGCGTCCTGATCAATTTGATTCACAACGCGCTCAAATGGTCACCGCCGAAACAGCCGATTGAGATCAGCGCCGAAAATCAGGGCGATCAAGTGCTGATTAGCGTGCGCGATCATGGTCCCGGTGTGCCGCTCGAACACCGCGAACGGGTGTTTGAGCGGTTCTATCAGGTTGATCCCGCGCGTTCGCGCAGTGAAGGTAGTTCCGGCTTGGGGCTGGCGATCTGCAAGCACATCGTCGAAGCGCACGAGGGGCAAATCTGGGTCGAGGATGCGGAAGGTGGCGGCGCAAAATTCTGCTTCACACTGCCGAACACATCAGTGCTGTAAGCAGTCTCATAACCCGCTCTAGTCCAAGCATGCCGAACCTTGTTATACTTAGGGGATTAAGCGAACCTTCGGGGCAGGGTGAAATTCCCTACCGGCGGTATCTCATCTGCGAATGCAGATGAGCAGCCCGCGACCCGTTTTTTTGATCAGAATCCAAAACCGGCGGCGCGCCAATACTCCGCTGCCGTGTGACGGGATCAAGAAGCTGTGCGAGATGGCGACTCGTGCACCGGTGGATCTGGTGTGATGCCAGAGCCGACAGTTAAAGTCTGGATGGGAGAAGGGGGATCGGAACGCGCATCGGCGGCGCGTCATTTGTGTTTACCTGCTGCCAGCTTGTGCGGTGTTTCCGCTTTGCAGTCCGCCGAACAATCGGCGGCGATTTAGCGCGCGGCGTTTGCTAGACTTTCTGTTCGCCGCGCACGATGGGGCAAGTCACCCTCCTCTTGCGCCCCGTTCTGTTCGCGTTCGCGCGTCTTGACGGGAGTGCTTTGTGATGCAAGCAGTCGATAATCTCCAATCGGTGCAAATGCGACCGCGCAAACCGGCGTTTCGCCGTGCGTGGCTGTCGTGGATCGGGATCGCGGCGGTTTTCGCGCTCTGGCAGATCGTGGTATGGCTGCGCATGTATCCCGAATTCATCATTCCGCCGCCCGTTTTGGTGGCGGAGCGCTTCTGGGAAGCGCTGACTGACGGGACGTTGTGGCTGCATACCAGCACAACAGTTTCACAGATGCTTGCCGGGCTGCTGATCGGCGTCGTTTCGGCGGTAATTCTCGGCACGCTGATCGGGAAAAGCCGCGCGCTTGAGGCGCTGCTCTCTCCGGTGATCGTTGCGGTGCAATCCACGCCTGTTGTAGCATACGCACCCTTACTCGTGATCTGGTTTGGCAGCGGACCGACGAGCAAAATCGTCACCAGCGCCTTGATCGTCTTTTTCCCGATGCTCCTCAACACCATGATCGGCATTCGCAGCGTTCCTCTGATGCTGCACGACTTGATGCGCTCCCTCCATGCAACCCACTGGCAAACATTCCGTAAGGTTGAAGTGCCATATGCGCTGCCCGTTTTGCTCGGCGGCTTGAAGGTGAGCGCGACCTTGGCGGTGATCGGCGCAGTGGTGGGTGAGTTCGTCATGGCGGACGCGGGTTTAGGACGCTTGATCAACCAAGCGCGCTTCAGTTTTGACACGCCGCTCGTGCTGGTCGCAGTGATCACGCTGGCGGCGGTTGCGCGTGTGATGTACGGCATGATATCCGTGCTGGAACGACGGCTGTTGTTCTGGCAGCGGCGTCAGTAGTTGACCTTGTGGAAGCTAGGAGCAGTTCAACAATGATGCGTAAGGCAGTGGTGATAGTTGCGGTGTTCGTGATGATCGCTGTTGGCGTAACCGTGACGACGGCGCAAGATGTGAGCGATCAAACGTTGTTCTTGACGTTCGTGCCGAATATCCAATTCGCGCCGTTCTACGTGGCGATTGAGAAAGGCTATTTTGCCGAAGCCGGAATCAATATCACGATTGAACACGGTGATGAACCGATTGGCGTGGATTTGATCGCCAGCGGGTCGCGCCAGTTTGGGATCATCAGTGGTGAACAGGTGATCGCGGCGCGGGCAAATGGTCGCCCGGTAGTCTACGTCTACCAATGGTTTCATCAGTTCCCTGTCGCTATCGTCGCAACCGAGAATTCCGGCATTGAATCTATTGCGGAATTAGCAGGGCGGCGCGTAGGACTGCCGGGACGTTTTGGTGCATCGTACAGCGGCTTGGTCGCAACACTCAGCGCAAACGGCATGACCGAAGGTGACCTCAGCTTGCAGGAAATTGGGTTCAATGCGCCGGAAGTAATCTGCATCGGTGGGGTGGAGGCAGCAGCCGTCTACATCAACAATGAGCCGGTGCAAATTCAGAACCGGATCGACGCGGGCGACTGCGGCAGTGTGACTGGCATTCGCGTGTTCCCTGTCGCGGATTACGCGGCGGTCGTGTCGAATGGGCTGGTCACGAACGAGCAGACGATCACCGAAAACCCGGAATTGGTCGGCGCGATGGTCGGTGCGATTGATCAAGCGGTGCGCGACGTACTGAACAATCCAGCGGAAGCGTATCTGATCAGCGCCGGATATGTCGAAGGACTGCCGCTCAGCGATGATTTCCGTACATGGCTGGAAGCAGAGACCTCAGCCGCCAGCGAACGTGGAAGCGCATCACCGCTGGAAAGTGTGGTCTATAACCAAGCACTGCGCGACTCGCTGACAGACGTGAGCGACCGTGGCGCCGCGCTTCAGTTTGAGATTCTGCTCAACACAGCGGCGCTGTGGGCGAATGATCCGCTTGGCTACACGGATCCGGCAGCATGGGAGACGACAGCGCAGACATTGATCACGATGGGCTTTTTGGATGAAGTCCCTGATCTGAGCGGCGCATTTACCAACGATTTCCTGCCGCAAGTCCCGTAAGCGGACTTCACTACATCATCGCCAAGACGCAAGGATTTTCTTTGCGCCTTGGCGTTAACGCTTTTTCTTTGCACAAGGATTTTCGATGTCAGCAGAAATAGCGGTGCGGAATTTGACCGTCTCATATCAAGCAGTAGATGGGCGGGGTTTGCATGCGCTCGGTCCGGTTAACTTCACGATCCAGCCGGGCGAGTTCGTCTCATTCGTGGGTCCGTCTGGGTCAGGGAAAAGCACACTGATCCGCGTGGTTGCGGGCTTGGTCAATCCGACGGAGGGCGGCGTGTGGCTCGATGAAACCCCGGTGACTGCGCCGAGTCCGCGTGTCGCGTTGATGTTCCAAGATGCGACCCTGCTGCCTTGGCGCACGGTCACGGACAATATTGCGCTCCCGCTCGAATTGGCGGGTGTCGCCAAGAAAGAACGTACCGCCGCCGCGCTTGCGCTGCTCCCGCGATTAGGCTTGGATTGCCCGACTTCGTATCCGGCAGAATTAAGCGGCGGGATGGCGCAGCGTGTCGCGCTTGGACGGGTGCTGATTCAGAAACCGGATGCGCTCCTGCTTGATGAGCCGTTCGGTGCGCTCGATGCGCTCACACGCGAACGACTGAGTCAGGATTTGATTCGCATGTGGGAGCATGACCGCCAGACGGTGATGATGGTGACACACGATATTCACGAAGCGGTCATGCTGTCGGACCGGATTATCGTGTTGAGCCGCCGCCCCGGTCAAGTGATCGCGGATATTCGCGTGTCAATCCCACGCCCACGCGCGCAAGAAGATGCGTACAGCACGGCGTTTGGCGATATTGCGCTGCTCGTGCGCTCGGCAATCGAGCGGGCGTAAGCGTTTAGCCGTGCGCGTGCGGCACGAGCAGAGTCATCCCAAACGTGCTGCCTTGTCCCGGCTCACTGAGCAAATACACACTCCCGCCGTGCGCTTCGGCAACAGATTTAACGATTGCCAAGCCTAAGCCTGTGCCGGGGATGTGCGACGTTCCCTCGGCGCGGTAAAAGCGCTCAAAGATGCGCGGTTGTGCTTCGAGTGGAATCCCCGGTCCGTCATCGGTGACTTCAATATGCAGTTGTTGATCGTTCAGATACGCGCGCAGCACCACCAGACCACCCGGCGGCGTGTACTTGATCGCGTTATCGAGATAATTGGTAATGGCACGGCTAACCCACCGGCGGTCAATCGTGAGCGTCGGGATGTGCGGCTGAAGCTCGACGCGGAATTTTAAACGGTGTTCCTGAATCAACTGCCAAATATCCCCGGCAGTCTGTTCGATCAAATCGCGCGGATCGACCTCGATCAAGTTGAAGCCGTAGCCGCTGGTAATTTGCTCCAGATTTAGCAGGTCGTTGATCAGCGAATCGATGCGGGTAACACCCACACGGGCAAGGCGGATCAGTTCGCCTGCATCGTAATCATCAGGAAACTGATCCTGAAGTTGTTCAAGCGAGTTCAGCGCTACACCGAGCGGATTCCGCATATCATGTGCTGCCGCTTGGATGAACTGTGTACGCGCAATCTCTGCTTCGTGCAGGTGCGTGACGTCCTGTAAAACCACAACCCAACCATCCATCAGCGCATACGATTCAAACTGGCGCTCTACATAAATTGGTGAGACCAACACCGACAGTACGCGCTGATTATCCAGCGAAATCTGGAACATGCGCTTTGCCTCGTCCCCATGCGCCGCCAGCGCAATCGCCAGCGCGTCGAGCAGGTTCGGGGGCAGGGGAGCTTCGCGGAGCGGTACGCCAAGCAGTTCCTCACTTTCGACCGAAAGTAGAATCTGCGCCGTGGTATTGACTAACTGAACGCGCCCATGTTGATCGGTCGCAATAATTCCGTCACCGGATGATCGGAGGATCGCGCTTAGGCGGCTCTGGGTTTCGACGCTGGTTTCGTAAAGGCGCGCATTTTCGAGCGCAACGCCGACCGTATCGGCAATAGCGCGCAGCACGGATACGATCTCATTGTTGAAGGCATCCTTTTTCGCGCTCATCAAACTGAGCAGACCGACGATTCGCCCGCGCGCGTGCATCGGTGCCATGACGATACTGCCGAACGGCTCATCGCGGAACGACGGGACATGCAGTTCGCTCGCCTGTTCAAGATCGTTCCAGACGATCACATCGTCGGCGGCGATCACGCGTCCACTCATCCCCATACCAAGCGGCACGCGGATCGCGCGGCTGTTCACGAAGTCATTCATCCAGCCCTGCTGCGCGCGCAGAACTACTTCGCCTGTCTCCGGCTCGATCAAGCTGATGCCGCCCGCCTCCGCGCTGGTAATATCGAGAACGGCTTGCAGAGCGGTTTTCAACACGTTGTTTAAGTCCAGCGATTGACTCACACTCGCTGCAACCGTTGTAATCGCCGCAAGCTGATCAACACGACGTTTGACTTCGTCGGTCAACAGGCGGTTTTGCACGAGGAGATTTTGAAAGTCCATGAGCTTGGCGCGTCTCGAAGCTATAACTGGATGATTTTAGCGCAACTCTACGGTATGCTGTGACCCGTTTGCTACTGTATCTTTCGCATTATAAACGGGAACTTCGGTTATGACGACGATCAGCCTTGATACGAACGCAATTCGCGGTCAATTTCCCTCTCTTCATATGAAAATCGATGGGGTCACGCCCGTTTATTTTGATAATCCCGCTGGCACTCAAGTTTCTCAGCAGGTGATCGACGCGGTGAGTGGCTATTACCTGTACATGAATGCAAATCAAGGCGGGGTATTTCGCACCAGCCTAGCCACCGATGCGATGGTCTATGGCGTGCGTGAGAAAGCGGCGCGTTTTCTTGGCGCGGCAAAGCCAGAGGAGATCGTTTTTGGCGCAAACATGACCACGCTCAATTTTGCGCTCAGCCGCGCACTAGCGAAAACGCTCAAGCCGGGGGATGAGATCATCCTCACGCGTATGGATCATGATGCGAATGTTTCCCCTTGGCTGCGAATCGCGGCAGATTACGGGTTGACCGTCAAATGGGTGGATATCATCGAACGTGACTGCACGCTTGACTTGAATACGCTCGAAGCCGCGCTGAGTGACCGTACCCGCATCGTCGCTACCGTTCACGCTTCAAACGCAGTCGGGACGATCAACCCGGTCGCTCAGATTGCGGGTATGGCGCACGCCGCGAACGCACTATACGTCGTTGATGCGGTGCAGAGTGCGCCGCATGTGGCGATTGATGTGCAGGCGATTGGGTGCGATTTCCTGCTGTGTTCGGCGTACAAGTTTTTTGGTCCGCACGCCGGAATCATGTACGGGAAATATGACCTGCTGGCCAGTTTACCCGCCTATAAGGTGCGCCCATCACATGATGAGCCGCCGTACCGTTGGGAGACGGGTACACCCGCTTTTGAATTGATCGCCGGGGTAGGGGCAGCCATCGATTATCTGATGACGCTTGGGATGGGCAATCTCGCGGCATATGAGCGCGAACTCGTTGCACATTTGATCGATGTTATCGAAGCAGCGCCGGGGGCGCACATTGCCGGAATCACAGATCGGACGCGGTTGCATGAGCGCGTGCCGACCGTCGTATTTTCGCTGGACGGGTACACGCCGACTCAAGTGGCGGCGCATCTGGCGAAATCACATATTTACGTATGGGATGGCAATTATTACGCGGTCGAGATTATGCAGCGCTTGAACAAGCCGGATGGGATGGTGCGCGTGGGGTTGTCGCATTACAACACGCACGCGGAGATCGATCGGTTTGCGGTGGCGATGAAAGCGCTGAGTTAACCACAAAGAAGGGAAACACGACCACTTAACGCAAATCCGTAAGGTTCTTCTTTGCGTCTGCGCGCCTTTGCGTTAATTCTCTTTTCTCATTCTTTTGAGACGACGGCGGCGAGCTGCGCACTGATCAATTCGAGCAGGAGAACGTCCTGCATGGTGATCGTGTCTGGGCGTTCGCGGAAGGCGGCTAGAACCCCGTAGCGGCTCGTCGTGCCAACGGGCGTCACTGCGACGCAGCCCAAGCGCCCACGCTTCACTAGCGGGTGAGTGATCTCATCATTCATTCCGGCGATCTTGCTTTGTCCGTTGACGGCAACCCACGCCATCACATCGCCCGTTCCGGAGGACTTCGGCGCGATTGCCTGAATGGCGATCGGTCCGTCTTGCGCCTTGAGCGTGAGCGTAATTGGATCGGATTTTTCGAGGCGGTAAAACGCAACGTAATCATAGCCTAAGTCTTTGATCGCGCTGACGGCTGCTTCCTGCTTGCCGATTTCGCCAACAGCGTTGCGGAGCTTCTTGGCGAAGGCGCGCACCGGTGGCATCGCATCGGCGCGTAGGGTTTCGAGGCGGCGGTCAGCGAGTAAGCGGTTGATCCGCCGCGCTAAATCACCGTTCGTAAACGGGTCAGTGCTGATGTCGTCCGCTTGACCGGGGAGCGCGAAATCAGCGTCTTCATCAACAAGAACGATCAAGACGCGGGAATTGCGGTCGCGCAGATCGCTGATTGAGTCGAATGCGCCGGGGAGCGCGCTGTCCAACACAATCACGTCGGTGAGCATGGCGGGATCGCTCAGTTGATTAAAGACGGCATCGACGCCGTTCACCACGCGAACATGGAAGTCTTTAATGATCGATAAGCCTTGTTCGTAACGCGCCGCGCTGTCTCCCCGCACGGCGACCAGCAGATCAATCGATGCCATATTTCGTCCTCATTTCGTCCGCGCTGCTCCGCTTTCCGCAGCCGCGAGCGCCAGCACGATTAGCTGCCGCATTCCGGCGGCGACGGGTTCAGTATCGATGTATTCATCCAAACGATGCGCATTGCCGCCCCGTGTGATCCCAATCGTCACGGTTGGCACACCAAACGACAGCGGAACGTTGCCATCGGTGCTCCCTGTCTCTAAACTGGCGCGCACCCCTTGACACTTCAGCGCCGCGACCGCGCCCTGTACCAGCGGATGTGCCGGATCAATGAAACCGGGCGGGCGATCCCCAACGAGTTCAGCAGTGACCTTGACATCGCTCGACTTGATCGCATCAATATGGGCGCGCACCTGACGTTCCAGCTTCGCCAGCGCGTCTTTGTCCTCCGAGCGCATATCCAACCACAATTCGGCGTGGGCGGCTATCGCGTTGATGGCATCACCGCCCCGAATCATACCAATGTTGTACGTCGTGCGCGGCTGCTGGGGCAGGTGGATCGAGGCGATCCGCGCACCAAGTTCGACCAGTTTGTGCGCTGCGCTTGGCTTGCCGAAATGCAGCCAACTGTGACCGCCCTCAGTCGTAATCGCGATGTTCAGCCGCCGCACGGCAATTCCGGCGTGATACACGTGCCCGTAGGCGAGTCCCTCAAGGTTGATCACCGTGTCGATCTGCGATTTCAGCCGCTCGAATGCGGCGCGCATCCCACCGAGATCGCCCAATCCTTCCTCGCGGGTAGTTGCCACGATCCACAAGTCGCGCGCCGGGGTAATTTTCGCCTGAGCAAGCGCCAACACCAGCCCTAACATCCCGCTCACGCCGATGCTGTTATCCCCCAAGCCGGGAGCGTAGATCAGTGTCCTGTCCCGTTTTAAGGTGAGATCGGTATCGGCAGAAAAGATCGTATCGGTATGCGCCGCGAGCATGACTGCCGCGTGATCGGAAGCAGCACCGGGTAAACGCCCGTACACATTCGCCAGTGTATCGATCATCACGTCTTGTAAACCGAGCGCACGCATCATTGACGCGACGAATTCAGCGCGGTGGTGTTCGGCAAACGTCGGCGCGGGGATTTGCTGAATCGCAATACCTTGCTCGATAACCCAAGCGGCGGTCTGGGGGAGTTCTCCCCATGATAAAGTCGAGTCGATGGTTTCAATAAGCGTTTTCATATCGCATAGCTTACCGCAAAATCAGCAGCACGCATACGGACAGTCCCTTGATGCCAAGAAATCGCAACACGGGTAGTTTCACATCAGACTTTACATGTGTAGCACTTTGCTTGACGTGCTGAACGTGCGATATATACTTTTCTCGGCAAATGCGTACAATGGGAACAGGGGTCAGCCTAATGTTTCCTCAAAGCTCACAGGATACCCCAAAATGCCAAGTTCTGCTGATGCTGTCCATCCATCACCGGGGTGGTACTGCGGAAAACCTGCACTGAAATCGACTTCTGTGCCTTTGATCTGCGACTTGATCCTATATATAATCCTTCGTCCGACTGAAGGCTAACCTCATATGGCGACTATTATTTTGATCGAGCGCCCGCATAAGGCGTCCCTCGTGGATCTGTTGAATAAGCGATATGCCGTTGTCTCAGTAACAAGCGGTAAGCAGGCGCTTGTGCAGGCGGAGATTGCGCCGCCGCTTGCGTTTATTCTGGATGCGGTGTCGATGAAGACTGCGGGACTGCGCATTGCCCGCCAGTTAAAGGAAGTGGCGCATGTTGTACCGCTGATTCATCTTCTGCCTGAACTCGGCAGCAAGGAAGAATCACCCGCCGACGCGCTTGTTGCCGCGCCGATTACGGCGCGCAAGCTGGCGCTGGCGATCTCGAAAGTCACCAAAGCGCCGAAGTCCGCCGCCGATGACGCAATGCTCGTTTGTGGACATTACGCGATGAACCTTGATCGGCGCTTATTGCATGTGAATGGGAAGACGATTCCGCTGTCGCCTAAACTGGCGCAGTTGGTCGAATATTTCCTGCGTCATCCCAACGAAACGTTAGCACGCAAGCAGATCATGGAAGAAGTTTGGGAGACGGATTATTTGGGGGATACGCGCACACTGGACGTTCATGTGCGCTGGTTCCGGCGTGCGCTCAACAGCGACGCGAATCAGGTTTCGCCGTTGATTACGGTGCGCGGCGTCGGCTACCGGCTCGAATTAACGCCCGCCGTAGGCGAAGTTGAAAAAATGCCCACGCTTGTATTACAACTTCCATAACGGAACTCATGAAAACCGAGACAAAAAAGAGGACACGGTCAATTACCCGTGTCCTCTTTCTTTATATGACCGACACTCACCGCAGTTACTTCGTCTGAGTCATCTGGTAAAGCTGACTCATCAAGCGAGATTTGCGACGAGCAGCATTCCGCTTGTGGATCACACCCCGGCTGGCGGCGCGATCAAGGTCTTGAATAGCTGCGCGGGTCGCTTCGACCGCCGCGTTGGCGTCAGTTCCCGCAATCGCAACACGCGCCTTCTTTACAAAGGTACGGGCACGGCTGCGGTAAACGCGATTATAGGCGCGGCGCTTTTCCGTTTGACGGATACGTTTAATTGCTGATTTATGGTTCGCCATATGGTTTCGTCAACTTACGCAAACAGGCTGTACAGAATTAGCGGCAGATTATAACACGCCGCTTTTCCCGTGTCTATGGTTTATACGCTGTTCAAGGTGTCGATGAGCTGCTTGACCAACCAGCCGAACGCGCCTACGTTCAGCACCAGCAGCAGAACCAGCATGACAATGCCCACCAGCGGGAGACGTTCGCGCGTGCCGGGAAGGCGTGACGCCTTGATCTCGGTTGGGATCATCCCGAAAAGCTCGCCTTCGCCTTCTTCCATCAGATTCCCGTCGGCGTCCGCGTCCATGTCGTCGAACAGCGTGTAATCACGGTTAGCGGACGGGGCAGGCGCAGCTACGCTGATCTCGGATGTGCCGAACAGGTCATCATCGCTCTTGGTGGATTCTGGTGCTTTTTTGTTGGCTCTGGCGGCGGCTTTCGCTTCTTTCGCCTTTTCGCGTTCAACGCGTTTTTCTTCTTTTTCGCGGCGGGCGCGATCACGACGGTTTTCTTGCGGCTCTGCCGATTTGTTGCCAAACATAGCGCCGTCAGCGGCTGCATCAGCGATGACAGCGGCGGGCGCGCCGAAGTCATACACGCGCAGTTTGACGGGGTCGTTCGTGGGCGGCGGCGCGGTCATATCCTGCGTTTTAAACGGACCGTCCAGCAAATCATCACCAAAATCTGCATCTGTGAACGGCGTCCCGACGAACTCATCATCATCAAAAGCAGCGGACTGCCGGGGAAATGCGGGTTCGGGTGGTGGCGGAGCATTCGGAGTACTGCCCGGAAGGTTTAAGCCCGTCACCCAACTATCGTATTCGTCATCGGAAATCAGGGGTGGGGGAGTTGTGCGCGCTGCTGTCGACGGTTCGGAGGGTGAGTCCCATTCGACACTCGTCGGCATTTCCACCGGTGGTTTCGCGGCGGGTGTAGGCTTCGGCTTTTCAAAGCTGACTTCTTCGCCGTCTAAGTACGCGAGTCCTTTTTTTGCTTTCTCGTTGAGCGGGTTGATCGACAGCACATTTTCGAGGCAAATCCGCTGATCCTCAGGCGCTTCGACCACGCCGCTTAGATACAGCCATGCTTGTTCATTGAACTGGTCAAGTTCAGTCGCTTTAGTGAGGAGCGCCCGCGCTTCGTCTTTGCGTCCCTCTTTGTATGCGGCGATTCCTTCACGCACCATCGCTTCAACATTCGCGGACATGGTGATCGTCTCCTGCCTGTATCCACAGAATTTGCACAGCCTATTCTAGCATTTTTTGAATGTCATGCCGCTACATTGCGGTTGCGAAAACCGCCAGTGTAGTAATCACAAGCGTGATGTAGAGCGCAAGCTGAATGTACACCTGTATATTGCTCATCGCTTGCTTGCTTACCGCGTTGATCGCTACATCGCGCTCCTGCTTATTTAAGATCCCCAGTGCGAAGATCACAAGAAAGATGACCCAGCCGAAGAATTGAATCACGCGCACGAGGACAAACGCCCACCCCTGAAAATCCAGAACACCCGTCAAGACGATCAGCAAGCCGAGCATCCCGCCGAGCAGTGCCGCTGTCACGCGCCGATCTTCCCGCTCATCCAGCGAGTTGTACAGCACATTGAACAACTGACCAGAATCAAGCGTCCAGACTGGGACAAGGTTCATGATCGCCAGCAGTCCGTTCACGTAGACCATATCGAAGCTGAAGCGGTACAAGACGATCCCCAATTCTCCCTGCACGTTAGCGATCAACGGGCGCGTGACCAGAAACAGCACCATCAAGATCACGTTGACGGCGGGTCCCGCTTGCAGCAGCCAGCTAATTGTGTTCCAGCGCAGCTGGTCGGATTTTTTGTTTTCTGCCTCGTCAATTGGTGCGGCGACCGCGCCTAACGGGAACAGGAACAGAATCCGAAATTTGATGCGCGCCAACCCAAAAACGGCTGCATGTCCGCACTCGTGTAAAAACATACTCACCAGCATGGCGATGGACATACTCCACGTCCAGTTGAATAGATAGTGAAAACTGAGGGCGAACAAGGCGAAAGCGGCGACCTGCAATACGAAGCCTTTTTGTAGATCGATCAACTGCCAGACCAGTGATTGCCCCTCCAGTGGGCGTAGACGGCGCAGTTTTTGCCAAAAAGTGAGCGGACGTTCTGGGGTAACTGACTCCATAATCTGCCTTTAGCGCTGGTATACGATGGGTCTCTCCATCAAAGATTATAACGATTTAGTCCACTGTCATGCCTCATCCGTGACCATCTACCTTGAGTATGAGAGCGCTCCCCTGTTACCCTAATGATGGCATAAGAGTGCCTTTTCAAGGGAGAAGGTAGTTTTGTATGACTGCACAACCAACAGTTTCAGCCCAGCCGCGCGGAATTGAACTCCTGCGCGATCCGGCTTTGAATAAGGGGACGGCGTTCACCCCGGAAGAACGCGATCAGTTAGGTCTTCGTGGACTGCTGCCGCCGCGCGTCTTTTCGATCTATGAGCAGAGTAGCCGCGTGCTCGAAAATGTGCGCCGTAAGACCGTGCCGATTGAGAAGTACATTTACTTGATCAGCCTTCAGGAACGCAATCAGGCGCTTTTCTACCGCGTCGTCTTGGACAATATTGCCGAAATGATGCCGATTATCTACACGCCCACAGTGGGGCAGGCATGCCAAGAATACGCGCACATCTTCCGCCGCCCGCAGGGGGTGTACGTCACGATTGAAGATCGTGGGCGCTTAGATGAAGTCGTCGCCAACTGGTATGAAGACGATGTGCGTGTCATCGTGATGACCGACGGCGAACGCATCCTCGGTTTGGGCGACCTCGGCGCGGACGGGATGGGTATCCCGGTCGGTAAGCTGTCGCTGTATACGGCGTGCGCGGGCATTGACCCGACGAAGTGCATGCCTGTGACGCTGGATGTAGGGACGAATAACCCGGCGCTTCTGAAAGACCCGCTGTATATCGGCATGCCGCATGAGCGCGTGCGTGGTGCGGAATACGATGCGTTGATCGCGGAATTCATTGAAGCCGTGCGTGCCCGCTACCCGAAGGCGATGATTCAGTTTGAAGACTTCGGCAACCAAAACGCCTTCCGTTTGCTGGCGCAGTACCGCGACAAGATTTGCACATTCAATGACGATATTCAGGGAACTGCGGCGGTCACGCTGGCGGGCTTGTATTCGTCGCTTCGCATCACGGGCAAGACGCTGCGGGATCAGCAGCTCCTGTTCCTCGGCGCAGGTGAAGCGGGTATCGGTATCGCTGACCTGATCGTTTCGGCGATGGTGGAAGAAGGCATTAGCGAAGAAGAAGCGCGCGCGAAATGCTGGTTTGTAGACAGCAAGGGTTTGGTCTGCGCCGAACGTAACGATCTCGCAGTGCACAAGCTCCCCTACGCGCACCAGCATCCGTTCGTCGCCGACCTCGAGTCGGCGGTGAATGCACTTCGCCCGACCGCGATCATCGGCGTCTCCGGCATGCCGCAGACATTCACGCAGCCGATTGTCGAGGCGATGGCGCGTATGAACGAACGCCCGCTGATCATGGCACTGTCGAACCCGACATCGAAGGCGGAATGCACAGCGGAACAGGCATATACGTGGTCGGACGGACGTGCGATTTACGCCAGCGGCAGCCCGTTTGATCCGGTCGTGTATAAGGGACATACGTTCGTTCCCGGTCAAGCGAACAATTCGTACTGCTTCCCCGGAATCGGCTTGGGCGTTGTCGCCAGCGAGTCGCACCTCGTCACCGACGAGATGTTTGCTGTCGCGGCACGCACACTCGCGGACATGGTCTCTCAGCAAGACCTCGATACTGGCTGCTTGTATCCCGCGCTCCACAAGATTCGTGAAGTCTCGTTGGGTATCGCCGTCGCCGTTGCTGAAGTCGCTTTCAAGCGCGGTTTGACTGATCTCCAGCGTCCAGAGGACTTGGAAGGCTTCATCCGGGATCAGATGTACGTCCCGCATTACTAAAATCAGGGTTGAATTGCCCCTTCGCTCAATTCATGGGTGAAGGGGCTTTTTTTGCCACTTGACCGTTTCCAAGAATGGAAATATACTGGATTATGGAAACAAAACGAGGGGATATGGACAAGATCGAACTCATTCTGCACCCAATACGCGCACGGATCATTCAAGCCACCGCTTATGAAACGATCACGACGCAAGCGATCGCCGCCCGGATGCCCGATGTTCCGCAAACGACGCTTTACCGTCACATCAACCTGCTCATCGAAAACGGTATGCTGGTCGTCGTCCGTGAAACCCGCGTGCGCGGTACGGTGGAGCGCGAGCTTCGCCTTGCGGAAGAGACAGTCCATGTGGAATTGGCAGATATAGCGGCACTGTCTGAAACCGAACAGTTTCACTATTTCATGGTGTTCTATTCGACTCTGATGGCGGATTTCGCTAGGGCAGGGCAGGCGGCGTCACGACCTGTTGAACTCCCAATCGCGCTGTATTCCAAAGACAAAATCTACGCGACCGCCGAAGAAATGGCACACATTCGAGCGCAGATTGACGCCGTGATGGCACCATATCACCAACCATCGACCGAACACCCGGAACGCCGCCGATGGTTCATGAGCGGCATCATCATGATTGATCCCGATTTGAAAGACGAATCTGAGAAGGAGAAACCTGAATGACGACACTGCACTTTACAGAAGGTGGGACACGCGGAAAACCGACCCTGATCTTTCTGCACGGCTTGGCGATGGGCGGTTGGATGTGGACAGACCAGATGACGAGCTTTGCCGATTATCATCTGCTCAATATCGAAATGCCCGGTCATGGTGACAGCCATGCCGTAACGTGGAAATCGCTGGCAGATACGGCTGATTTAGTGGCGGAAGTCATCGCCAATCACGCGACCAATGGACGCGCGCATGTGATCGGGTTATCACTTGGCGGGCTGGTCGGGTTGTATCTGATGCTGCGGCATCCTCAGCGCGTCGAACGCGCGGTGATCAGTGGATCACCCGCCAGCGAGCCAACGCCGAAAATCATGTATCAGGTGCAGAGTCGTTTAGTCGGTTGGCTCTTGAATACGCCGCTGGGCGTGCAGGTCTTCGCCAAAATGCTCTTCATCCCGGTTGAAGCGATGGAAGCGTTCACGATGTTCATCAAGAAGCTCTCGCGCCCGATGTATTGGTCGGTCGTCCGGGAATTGAAGTCCCTGTCGCTGCCACAGGGTATGGATCAGATCACGACGCCGACGCTGCTCGTCACGGGCGAGAAAGATATCGCGTTCAACGTGAATTCGGTGCGTCATCTCGCAGAGATGCTGCCCAACAACGTCGCCGTCTTAGCGCCGCAGGTGCATCACGGTTGGAATGGTGAAGCGCCGGAATTATTCGACGCGATGACACGCGCATGGATTGAACAAAAGCCGCTGCCTGAATCGCTGATCCCGATCCGTGCGGATCAGGGGCACGGGGGCAAGCTCCAGCCCGCCCCCGCGAAATAAACCTTAGCCCGCCCAGAAATCAAACGCGAATAGGAAGGCGTTCATCGCCAGCAGCAGGATGCTGAACAGCGTCCATGCGCGGTCGAATGCTGCGTGTTTTCCCCATCGTGCCAGCATGATCGGCAGGGTGGGGACAACCAGCGCATAGCGGAAGGCGCTGTTCGTCGCCGTCCACCCGCTGGTGAGCGGAATCAGGATGGCGATTAAGCCAAAGATCGCCGCTGCCGGGTAGCGCCGTATCGTAAGCAGGCAGCTCACTGCCGCTATCGCCATCGCGCCGATACTCATTGCGGCATAAGCCGACGTTTCGGGGGTTTCGGCGGCGCGCGCAAGGAACTGCTCCCATGCGAGGCGCGAGTTCGCAAAGTCAAACAGCGCGTTGCCGAACCAATTCGCATTGACAAAATCGAACGGGACGCCGTAAGCCGCGCGCCAGACGAAATATGCTGCGATGGGGAGGAACAAGAGCGGCAGACGCAGCAGCAGACCGCGCCGCGCTTCGGGCTGTTTCCACATCTGATATGCCCACGTGATCAAGAGCGGAATCACGAGCGCGCCGCCAACCGAGCGCGTCCAAACGGCGAGCACTGCCAAGATCGCGGCGGGGATCAACCGCCTGCGATTCATTAGCGCGAGACTGCCGAACGCCAGCGCGACAAATAAGCCTTCGGTGTACACGACTGCGAAGAAGAATCCCGCCGGGAAGATCAACAGGTAGAAGCCGGTACGGATCGCCCCGTCGTCTCCGAGTTCGTCGCGCACAAGATCGTATAACGCGATCATGGCAATCAACGTGCCAACCACCGACACGATCACCCCCGCCAGTGCTGAGGCGGCGATGTCGTTTAGCCCGAAAAGCGGGAAAGGTGCACGCACCACACGCATCATGAGCGGGTAAAACGGAAAAAAGGCATAGCTCATGCTGTAGGCGGGGGTGTCACCGCCGCGTTGGGGTGTGACCAACCGGATTGCCGGATCATCGTAGCCGCCAAACGTCGCAACGGAGAGATAAAATTCGCTGTCCCACGCCACTTGGGTATTCAGGAACGGCTCAAGCAGGTAAATCTTGCCTTCGTTGCTGTCGCGGCGGGTTTCGTTCGCCGTCCACACGAGCGCGTCGTCGGAGCGCGCGGGGGCATAACGGATCGGCGCAAAGTGCATATAGCCAATTAAAATGACGACCCACGCAATCCAGATCAAAGCGAGGGTGCGAAGCGTGCGAATGTTCATGATCGTGTTTAGGTGCTTCCGGTTTCGTACTGCGCGAGATAAGCTTTGTAGAGGCGATCCGCCGTGATGCCGGGATTATCGTAGTATTGTTCGGGCGTGATATTCAGTGTGACCGTGCGGACGGCAGGCTGTACGGTTGGGTTCGTGGCGGCGAATCTACGAATCACCTCGGCGTGCGGCTTCAGTGATCCATCCGGACGCACCAAACCGAAATGTCGTTCATGCTTCGCGCCATGTTCATCACACGGTGGACGATCCCACAAACTCTCGTGATAATCGGCATAGCACCACAGAAGCGCCCCCGGCGATCCAACTTCGACCAGTTTGGGCAGTACCGCGCCGACATACTCTGCTAATGCTTCTTCGCTTGCCATGAACTGTGCGCGCTGTATGCCTTGATAGCTCGTCCATTCCCACATCTTGGAGTCATGACCCTGCGGGGCAGTGCAGCCGCCCCATTCTTCCGCGAGACACGGTTTCCCCGAAAGGGCAGACGTGAGCGCGCACAAGAACGGCATAAAATCGGGATCGAGGTTGTGGCGCGAAATCGGGGAATACATCGGGTAGCCGTGCATCACTGCGATATCGGCTTCCTCAAAAACATCGTTCAGACGCAGCCCGTTATCGCTCATGATGCTGTCGACGTGTAGCCCACACGTTACCTTATGGGATGGATCAATCGAGCGGATCAGATCGCGCATCGCTTTGATCCACGCTTTGCCATCGTCTGGCGTGTGCGGGTGCGCGAACAAATCCGGCTCATTGCCGAGATTCCATACCCAGATTGCGGGATGATCTTTGAACTCACCGACGACGGTTTTCAGAAGCAGGCGTTCGGCGTCGAGCGCTTCCGCGTCGTGAAACATGTTGCGGTAGCCGCTGTTCGGCACGATTTCGCCGCCGCTCATCACTTGACGCATATACCCAAAGTATGGCGAAACGGGTGGCGAATCGGCACTGAGCAGCCAGCGGGGTGACCAGTTCGGTCCGCTCATGTGCCCGGTGAAGAATGTCGGTTCGAGCACTAAACCACGTTCGGCGGCGATATCGCAAACCGTCTTGAAATCACGCATTCGCTGTGGATGGACTTGATCGGATGTAGGCATCCAGTCGTCCCACAAGAGGAACAACCGGACGACCCGCATCCCAATTGAGGCGATCACGTCGAATTCTTCGCGGACTTCATCGGCATCGAAGTTCGACCACCAGTACATGGCTTTACGGCGGGGCCAATAATTGACCCCTAACAGAAACGGCTCTGCCACGAAACACCCCTTTAACCGTCGCCGGGAATGACGTAGACGGTCATCGAGAGCGGTGGCAGGGTGATCACCGCGCCATCGGTGATCGACTGCGGCTCGATCTGTATCGCTTCTGCTGCTTCGTCAAAACGCCAGACTTCGGCATCTCCGGCGGGGGTGAACCCGGCAATATCGAGCGTCTTTTCGACTTCCGTCTCACCGAGATTGATTACCATCAGCGTGAGCGCTCCATCAGCGCGGCGCGCGGCATAGATCGTCACGTTGGGATCGGGTGATGCGGCGCTGAGAAGTTCCTCACCGAAGTGCGTGTACATCATATAGGTGTACGCGCTTGGACGAACGTCGAATGCGCCGAGTAAGCCCCAACCGCGATTTGATCCGCCTTGAAGATCCCAATGGGTTGCAATCGCAACACCGTTGTTAATCATGCGCCCCAGCACATCGCCCAGCCAAATCGCGTTGAAATGCGACTCAAGCGTCGCGTCGCCACCGATATTGTTATCCGAATTAGAATTGAATTCGGTCACGGCAATGGGTATATCGCGTCCGGTGACATCGTTCACAATTTGGCGCACGTTCTGGATCAATACATCCCATTCCGGCAGGTTTGCACGCAGTTGATCGCGCGTCGGGTTGGAATTGTTGCGTCCGCCATAGGGATAACGGTGGATCGACACATAATCAATCAAGTCGCCGTTGACGCGCAAGAACTCGATCAGCCAATCGCGCCCATCTGCATCCAGCGCATGATTCAACTGCGAGGGCAGGTAGGTGATCGTATCGCCATCAACGGTGAGCGGGACGTATTGGCTGATGTCCGGTCCAACGAAGATGATGTCGGGATCGACTGCAAGCATCGCCTCGGCAATGGCGCGCCACTGGGTTGCCAAATCGAGGGCGGTATACGACTCAATCCCCGGCTTATCGGTGAACATGCTCGGCTCGTTGCCGATGCTCCAATAGCGGACGTTGTAGCCTTTTTCAATATTGGTGTAGCGCACGAACTCGGCGGCGGCTTCTGGCGTCCCGTTGAGGAGACGCACCGTGAGCAGCGGCTCCGCGTCGATCATCTGCATTTGGAGGATGAAAAGGTCGATCAAGTTGGTGCGCAGATTAGCATCTTCGCCGCTGGTGTTGCCGTTGTAGCGCATGAAGTTCAACCCAAGCGCCTGAGCTTCTTCGAGCAAGCTCATCGGCAGCGTCGCATATAGGTTCAAGTTTGACCCATACACATACGGGTTGATCGCGCCCATCGATGCCGACGCATCTACCGAAAGCGCATCGGCATCATCCTGTGCGGCCGCCGTAAGCACGGCAGCCAGCACGAGCATGAACAGAAACAGGATTTTCTTCATCAGGCGAACGCCTATTTCTCTACGCCGGTGATCACGACACCGCGCATGAAAATCTTCTGCGCGAGGAAGAATATCAGGAGCGGCAGCACCATCGCCATGAGCGAAGTCGCCTGAATCAACTGCGGCTGAGGACCGTATTGGAAGTTGAACTGCTGCACCGCAATCGAGATGGGCCACTGCTGCTGATTACCGAGCAAGTACAGGAGCGGACCGAAAAAGTCATTCCATGCGAAGATGAAGTGGAACAACCCGACCGAGATGATCGCCGCATACGACTGCGGAATGATCACGCTGATTAGTACACGGAAGGGTCCCGCGCCGTCGATCATGGCGGCTTCGTCCAGTTCGCGGGGCAGGGTCATGAAGAACTGCCGCAGTAGGAAGACGTTATACGCATTGGCGAAGAAGTGCGGGACGATCAGCGGGAGCATCGTATTCGTCCAGCCGATGCTCGCAAAGAAAGCATATGTTGGAATCAACGTGACTTGGCTGGGTAAGATGATCGTCCCGATCAGGATGATGAACAGAATGTTCTTGCCGGGGATCGGGAAGCGCGCGAATGCATACGCTACGCAGATGCTCGACATGATCGTTCCGATCATACCGCCGATGGCGATCACAAGCGTGTTGCCGAAGATGCGCGGGAAGTCGATCAAACGCCACGCTTCACCGAAGTTCTCGAAGTGCGGTTCAAAGAACATCACTGGGCTGAGCGTTCGCCAAGCACCTTCCCATGGGATCAAGCCTGCTTCCGGGTTTGCCGGGTCAATAAAGTCGCTGCTGCTGCGACCCGGATCGACCAGCGCGAGTTCGCGGATGGTTCCGTCAGGCATTGGCACTTCATAGATTTCGTGCAGTTCGCCGTTGAATTCATATGTTTCCGGCGACATCGGCAGGATCAGACCTTCGGTCGAACCCGTGATCTGATCTTCGCTCTTGATGGCGATCATCGCCATGTTGCCGAAGGGAAGCAGATACACCATTGCGATGATGAACGTGAACATGGTGACCATCGCGGCTGCCGCAAAACGGCGCAGTTGTTTAGAGTAGAACGGAGATGTGTTGACCGCCGACTCTTGGCGTGTGATTGGTTGAGCTGCTGCTGCCATTATGAATCTCCGCTCGCGTAATAGACCCACCGCCGTGACGTGCTGAACAGAATGATCGTCAATCCGAGCGCGATCAAGAACAAGAACCACGCTAGGGTCGAGCCGTATCCCATGTTGAAGTTGGTGAATGCGGTCTTATAAAGGAACATGTTGAAGAAGTACGCCGAGTTATTCGGGTTGCCCGTGCCGCGTGTGATCACGTAAGGCACCACGAAGTACTGCATCAAACCGATCACGCTCAATACGAGATTGTAGAAAATCACTGGTGAGATCATCGGCAGGGTGATGCTGCGGAACTTGCGCGCGGGTCCCGCGCCGTCTACGTCAGCCGCTTCGTAAAGCTCGGTCGGGACGCCTTGCATGGTCGCCAGCATGGTGAGCATCGCATTACCGACGCCCCACAAGCCCATGAGCATGAACGCGCCAAGGATAAAACCCTCATCTTGCAGCCAGTTTGGCGGATCCATGATGCCGACACCGCGTAGAAGGCGGTTCAGCCAACCGGTGTTGCCGTTCAAGAAGCTCTGCCAAATGAAGATACCGGAGATCGCAGGCACCATGTACGGCAGATAGAACAAGGGACGCCATACACGTTTGCCCCACAATGATTTTGCATTCAACATCGCCGCCAAACCGAGCGGAACGACGATGCCAACGGGTACGGCGATTAGCGCAAACTTGATCGTCACGCCGAGCGTTTGATGCGCGATCGGGTCGCTTAACAGCCGCAGCCAGTTGTCCAACCCTGCGAACGTGATCGGGTCACCGGTATTCAGGGAAAAGTTGGTAAACGTGAAGATGAAAGAAGCAAGAATGGGGATCGCTGTAAACGCGGCAAAGCCGATAATCCAAGGGGAAAGAAAGATCCATCCCCACAGCCGCTGCTGCTTCGCTAAATTGCTTCTTCCGGGTGCAGCCGTCCCTACATTCAGAGACGGTGCGGATAGTGGTTGATCGGTTGCTGCCATGCTCGAAAACTCCCCATCAAGCCTTTTTTTCTAAGGAGGTTGATTGAATGACAGGGGCAGCCGAAGCCGCCCCTGTGACGAGCGAAATATCGAGGTGTTACTGACCTGAAATGATCGCGTTCATGTCTGATTCGAATGCCGCGATTTCGGCAGCGATGTCCATGTCTGCGCCGCTGTCCCCTTCGATGAGGGTGAGGAGCGCGAATTCACGGTCATACGCCTGCGTGTAGTTCGGGACGTTCGATTCGTGGTGGACGGTGCCGGGGTTGGAATACGCCAGCGAGTCGGACGCAACGTTCCAAGCGATGTCCGGCGAGTAACGCGCGCTGATGGTTTCAACCCACTGCGGCTGCGCTGCCGGAAGCGCCGGGTACGCGCCGTAAACGGAACCGAGCGCCGGGGCAGCTTCGGTCACGAGGTAGGTGAGAACGGTGAAGGCGGCTTCGGGGTTCGCGCTGGCGGCGACGATACGGAAGGTGTCCGCATCCATCGCGACGTGCTGTTCGCCGTCAAACGATGCCGGAACAGGGGCGATATCCCAGTTGAAGTTGCCAACGCTGTTATCGAGGCAGCAGGTGAACCACAGCGGGACAATCGACATACCGAGGTTACCCGATGCGAATGCGTTCGGCTGGAAGGTTTCGCTGGCACCGGCGGTTGTGTTCGGCGCGGTGTGGTCAACCCACAGACGATCCCAGTACCACTGCGTCGCCTGCACCCATTCTTCCGGAACGGTGACGGTGTCGCCTTCGGTGAAGTAGCTCGACGGCTGGAGGTTCGTCCAAATCAGGCGGAGGCGCGCCCACTGGAAGTTGATACCATACTGTTCGACGACAGTCGGGTCAAAGTCAGGGCTGGTCGCGTCGTTGCCGTTGGCGTCGACGGTGAGAATCTTGGCGAGTTCGGCGACGGTGTCATAGTTCCACGGGGCTTCCGTGCCATCTGCCCAAACATACGGTGCACCGAATTCGCTCGGCGGGTAAGCGAGTTCCGCTTCGTCGAACAGGTCGGTGTTGTAGTAGGTGATCGCGGGGTACACGGCGAACGGCAGACCGCTCAAGCCACCCGATTCGGTGCGATACAGGTCAACGAGCGCTTGGTCGAAGACGCTGGTGTCGAAGCCCGACGACTCAACGAGCGGGGCGATATCCATCCACTGATCGGCGAAGGCATTCGAACCGGCGACACCGACGGGACCAACGATGTCCGGCGGGGTACCGGCGGCGAGCAGGGTGCTCAGGGTATCGCGCGCGGTTTCGTTGCTGGCGGCAATATTGATGACCAGTTCGATGTCGTCATGCGCTGCGTTGAAATCAGCGACGACCTGATTCTGGACTTCGATCTGTTCGGAGTTCGAACCGGTGCCGAGACCGACGAACCACGTGATGGTAACGGGTGCCTGTGCGCTGACGGGCATAATGACCAGCGCCAAAAGGGCGACGATACTGAGCAGAAGAACAGCTTTTCTGGACATGGATTTCTTTCCTCGTACTTTAGCTAAAAACTGCCAATGCGCGTGATGATCGTAATGGTGGAATCCCTTCATCGGTTGCTGGCGACACCTCCTTGATTCTGCATCGGTTGTGAAAGATTCGCCCCGCACGATTGGCGGATGACGAGCTGGAGGGGAAGAATGACCTGATACGGGTTTTCAACTTTGCCGTCGATCAGGTCAAGCAGCAGCGTGAGCGCAGCCGCGCCCTTTTGCTGCACAGGTTGGCGGATTGTCGTTAAGGGTGGGTTTGTTCGGGCGGCATCTTCCAAATCATCAAACCCGACAATCGCAATATCATCAGGAATCCGCAGTTTGGCTTCTTCGAGTGCGCGTATCGCACCTCGCGCTGCGGTATCGCTGGGAATAAACACGGCGTCAAAATTCTGCGCAAGGAGGGTTTTCATGGCGTAATAGCCCGATTCGTAGCTGAACTGCCCTTCAACTACGAGGCTGGGATCATATGCTATTCCAGCGCGCTCGAGCGCTGTCCGGTAACCAACGAGGCGATCTTGTCCGTCCGCCAAGTCGAGCCGTCCGGTGATATGCGCGATCCGCTTCCGTCCATTGCGAATCAGATGCTCGGTCGCCATCTGTCCGCCTTTGATGTTGTCGCACGTCACGTAGCTGATCCGATCGTGAAACTGCACTGGGCGTTCGACCATGACGAAATGCGGTATGCTTTCGACAAGTCGCGGGATCAAAGGATCATCGTAGCCAATCGAGGCGATGATCAATCCATCGCACATGCGGTTACGGGTGATGCGCTGGCTGAAGTGGTCAGGGTCTTCGTTTGCCTGTCCCAGCCACAGGATCAGGCTGATGTCACGCGGATTTGCTGCTTCGGCAATGCCTTGCAGCAGCATGGGGAAGTAGGAGTTATCGCCAAAAAATACGTTTGCGCTCGGCATGACGACGCCGATTACATTTGAGCGCTGAGTTACAAGTGTGCGCGCTGCATGGTTTGGAATGTAATGGAGTCGTTCAACCGCTTCAAGAACACGCGCGCGTGTCGCCGCGCTGACATATCCTTCATTATTCATCACGCGCGAGACGGTCGAACGCGATACTCCTGCAGCTTTGGCGACATCCTCAAGGTTCGACATGAAACCCTTTTTTCGCGTAAACAAGTTCAATTTGTTCAATTTCTGACAGTGTACTGTGAGAACGCTCCCATGTCAAATACCTGTCTGTTGATCTTGCACAAAGTCCTGAATTTTCATGATATTCCTCACGAGTAAGGAAATTTGTTCATTGAACAAAGAGAAACTTGTTCAATTCTGTTCAATTGAGCTATACTTAAGCCAAAATGTGGGAGCGTGTCTCATACCGTTGCCCTTACGCGACGGGGAAGGATCAGAGAAGCAGTGCATGGCGAAAAACCAACCCTGAGAGACGTTGCGGCACGCGCGGGGGTTTCCCTTGGAACGGCGTCCAACGTATTGAACAATCGCGGAAATGTTTCAGATGATACTCGCCAGCGCGTGATCAAGGCTGCTGCTTATTTGGGCTACTTGCTTCAGCCGCGCGCGTCCTCAAAAGGCGGGCTGACGGTGATCGGCGTCATCGGTAAAATGACGGGCGGTGAACCGATGAATCTCAACGTGTTCTATTCCTACGTCCTTGCGGGAATCGAACGCGAATGCCAGCAGCAGCAGTTGAGCGTCATGTTTGCGAACATCGAAGTCGATCATATTAACCGTCCCATGCGGCTGCCGCCAATGCTGCTTGATCGTCAGGTCGATGGCGTGTTGATCGTTGGTGCATTTCTCGAAAGCACAATCCACTTGATCGGCAGCCGTGTCGATTTTCCTGTGGTGCTTGTTGACGGATATGCGCCGGGCAGTGGATTCGACAGCGTGGTGACGGATAATCTAAACGGCGCTTTCGCGGCGGTGGAACACCTGATCAGAGCCGGGCACACGCGGATTGGGTTGGTGGGATGTGAAACAGATGGTTATCCTAGTGTGCGTGAGCGTCGCAAAGGGTATCTCCGTGCGCTCAAGCATCATAGGATTGATCAGGACTATATAGAGGAAAGCGCATTAACACGTCAAGGCGGATGTGATGGAGCATTAGCGCTCTTGAGTCGTTCGCCGGAAGTCACAGCGATCTTTGCGTGTAATGATGAAGTCGCGCAAGGCGTTTATGAGGCGGCGGAGCAGTTGGGGCGCGCGATTCCGCAAGACCTCTCGGTGATCGGCTTTGACGACATTGATTATGCGCGCGCGCTTTCACCGGCTTTGACGACGATGCGTGTGGACAAAATGCTTTTGGGAATGTTGGCGGTACGCCATCTAAAAGACCGTGCCGAAAATCCAATACGTCCGTCGCTGTCGACGTCTGTCAGCGCCGTTCTGATTCCGCGCGATTCGGTATTTCGTCTGGCGCGCTGATGCTGTTTGGCATGTAGATCGGCATTACTGCGTATTTTTCACATTATACGCACTAACCAAAACGGGTGTTGACTATGCCGCTGATCCTGATCACGCTCGGTTGGTGTGCTGGAATCGCATATGCAGCAGGTGCGCGCGGCGACAGCCTGCTTGCATGGTTGATCGCGCCGCTTCCTCTATATATAGCCCATCTGCTGGTTCGTCAGCGGCGTGTGCGGACGCTCCTCATGATCGCGCTGGCGTTTGCGCTCGGCGGGCTGCGGTTTGCGTTTGCTCCCACCACCAGCGCGATTGCTGCATTCAACAACTACGGCGGCGCGACTGTTGAAGGAATCGTGATCGCACCGCCTGACGCCCGTGAGGAGCGACAGCAGATTCGCATCGCCGCCGAGTCGATCACCCAAAATTCACGCACCTATGTAACCAGCGGCACAGTTTTGATCGACGCGCCGCGCTGGATCGATGTCCGCTTGGGCGATCGAGTGCGTGCCACCGGAAGACTCACCGCACCGTCGCGCTATGGCAATTTCTCGTATGCGGATTATTTGGCACGCACAGGCATCTACAGCCAGCTTCGTGACGCTTCAATTGAGATTCTCGCCCATGATTCTGTCACAAGCCCGTTTGCGATCTTGCTCGACTTGCGCCGCCGCGCCGCCGATCAGTTTGCGAGTTCACTTCCCGAACCAGAAGCGGGACTGCTTACCGGAATCCTGCTTGGTGACGAAAGCAGCATCGCCGATACAACCGAGAACGCGTTTGCGCTCACCGGGGCGGCGCACATTGTGGCGATCAGCGGTTTCAATATGGTGGTGGTCAGCGGCATCGTCACCGGAATGCTAAAACGCTTGCGCACACCGCGCCGCCTTTCGACCATCCTCGCGCTCGCCGCGATTGCGGTGTATACACTGTTCGTCGGCGCGACTGCCGCTGTTCTGCGTGCGGCGCTGATGAGTGGACTGTTGATCATTGGGCGGAGTCTTCGCCGCAAAACTTTCGTGCCGACCTCGTTGGCGCTCGCTGCGCTGATTCTATCGGCGGTCAATCCGCTGACGCTGTGGGATGTCGGTTTTCAGTTGAGCTTTGCGGCAGTCTTGGGAATCGCGCTGTTTACCGACCCACTCCAAAATCGTTTCTCAGCGCTGTTGGATCGCATTTTTCCGAAAACCGCCGCCGCGCGTTTGTCAGAATGGCTTGCAGAACCGCTGATCGTTAGCCTGTCCGCAACACTCGCTGTCCTTCCGCTGATCATGCTCTTGTTTGGGCGCGTTTCATGGGTGACACTCTTCGTCAATGTGTTGATCGTCCCGGTTCAGCCGTTGATCTTGATGCTCGGCGGTGCGGCGGCGATCAGCGGGTGGGTGTTTCCACCGCTTGCCGCGCTCTTTCATGCAGGAGTGTTCATCTTGTTGGCGTACACAATTGATGTGGTGCGGCTTTTTGCCGCGCTTCCATTCGCGTCGACTGAAATCGCTATTCATAAGAACGCGGTGGCGCTCTTGTTTGGCGCGGTGGTTGTCGTCACGATGATCCGAGCCGTGCGCCCACACTGGGCGACTCGTGTTTGGCAGTGGATCAAACGGCGGCGTGTGCTGTCGCTACTTGGCGCGGTCGCTACCGCGCTGGTGATTTTAGGGAGTGCCTATCTACGCGCTCAACCGGATGGTCGGCTTCATGTGTGGCTGCTCGACATGGGACATGCACACGCCGCGCTGATCCGCACCCCCGGCGGCGCGACGATCCTTTTGGATGGCGGACGCTACCCAACGCGGCTCTTAACTCTGTTGGGGGATCGACTGCCGTTTTATGCGCGCACAATCGATCTGTTGGTCATTACCCATCCCGACCCGAACGAGTACACCGCCTTGCTCGAAGTCGCGGAGCGCTACACCATCGGGACAGCGATCACGAACGGGCAGCCGAACGGAAACCCTGCTTATGCCGCGCTTCTGGATGCCATTGGGCGCGAACGGGTGACACCCGCCCTCAGCGGTGACCGGATCGATCTGCCGGATGGCACGCGGATCGAAATTCTGAATCCGTTCGCAGCACCCGCGCTCAGTGCTTCGTTTGGCGAATCGGCGCTCGTTTTGCGGGTCACATTTGGCGAGGCTGCGTTTCTCTTCCCTTCTGATCTGGATGCAGACGGTCAAGCCGCGCTCCTTGAGCAGGGGATTGATCTTGCTGCTCAGGTGTTAATCGTCCCTCGACGCGGCGGAGAGGATGCGCTCACGCTGGACTTTCTCAGTGCGGTTAGCCCGTCATTGGCGCTGATTCAGCTTGATCCGGCGAATTACGCGCGCGATCCCGCGCCGGAAACGTTGGAGATACTGGCGAATATTCCGCTGTATCGCACCGATCAAGCGGGTACAATTCATGTCATGACCGATGGGTCAAGCTTGTGGGAGTGGGCGGAGGGAGACTAGATGCGGTTCTTCGTGCTGATACTGCTTCTGCTGCGTTTTCAGGCTGCACCGACGCCGATTCACCCCGGCGAAAACCTGACGGGCGAGATCACCAGCACCAATCCACAACCGGAATACGCGCTTACCGTGAGCGCGCCGGGATCGATCATCGTGCAGCTTCTTCCGTTGAGCGACTCCGCGCCGAGCTTTCGCATCATCGACTTATCCGGCTTCGTGCTTGCGGAAGGCGCTCCCAACGAGGGTGAAACGATCATCACCGCTGCTGCCGTGCTTCCGACCGCCGGAACGTATCGCATCCTTGTTGAAGGCGAAATTGGCGCGCAGTACGTGATCAGCGCCGGTGAAGGCGAAATCATCCCGCCGCCGACTCCGCTTGTGACAGCGGAGCGCGTCTCGGCTTCGGTTGAAACTGCCGCGCCGGTGAAACGGTATACGCTGCATGGTGATGGTGTGCTGTTCTTCTCGGTCACAGCCGAATCTACGGCTGCTGCTCCGGTGATCACGGTATACGACAGCGCGGGTGATGTGATCGCGCTTGTTGGCGCGGCTGTTCAAGGGGTCACGCTGCGACTGCCCAGAAGCGCGGCGGGCTACGTCATCATGATCGCGCACGGTGGATCAAGCGGGATCGAACGATACAGTTTATGTGCTGAACTTGCTGGCTCAACGCCTTGCCCTGCTTACGAGCCGCCGCCTGAAGCTACTGCTGAACCCGCTGGTATACCCGTGCCGACCCTCATCCCATCGAATGCGTGCGTGGTTCAGCCGTCTGGCGTGGTCGTCAACATGCGCCGCGACCCGACACTCAGCGCCGAAATTGTCACACAGCTTTCAGTTGATGCGATTGCTTCCGTGTTGGGCGTTTCGCCCGACGGCATTTGGTGGCTGATCGATTACCAAGACTTCACCGGATGGGTATCGAGTGCGGTCACGACGACGACAGGGAACTGCGACGGAGTTCAAACTGTCTTTCCGAACTGAACTGCATCAACGCAAAGACGCAAAGATGCTTGTTCTTAATGCCTTTGCGTTGATGCGCTTTCACTATGCCCGGAACAACCCGACCGGGCTTGCCGTGTAGCCGGGGAAAACGGTGTTCGTCGCCGTGTTACCGAGCCGCGACGAGATGATCTCACTCAACACATCGCGGTAATCGATCGTGATCGGCAGGTCTTCACCGCGATCCAGCACTTCCGGCGCAAGCCCAACCCACCGCGCCGTGACAGGTGTTCCATTTAGTGCGCCATTCATGAGCAGCATCGCGCCGCCGTGTCCGTGATCCGTGCCGCGTCCGCCGTTCTCTTGCACGCGCCGCCCGAACTCGCTCATCACAACCACTGTGACGCGGCTCATATCCGTGCCCATGTCGGCATGGAACGCCGCCAGCCCTTCCGCAAGCTGGGTCAGCAGACGTGCCTGCTGACCTTCCGCGCCGCCCTGATTCACATGCGTGTCCCAACCGCCCAAGTCGATGCACGATGCTTCCAGTCCAACTTCTGCGCGGATCAGCGCCGCTGTTTGACGAAGTGCCGCCGCGAATTCGCCTTCCGGGTATTCTGCGCCGTTTTGTGGACGATACGATTGATAGTTGACCTGACTGAGCATCTCAATCGCGGATTCGGTCGCCAGCGCCGAGTCGTTGAGTGACTCACCCGGCAGTGTATATAAGGAAGTGAGCGATTCCAACATGCGCGCCGCGAACGCCGTATCCCCGGCAAGGTGATAATCAATGATCGACTGAAGCGCGACAGGTGATGGGCTGCCGCGTAGCGCTTGCTGTAGGCTTGATCCCCAACCAATCGCGCGCAGCGGTGACACGTTGCCGTTGTTTAATGCCGCCAAATGCCGCCCGATCCATCCATCCGGTTGATCATAGCTCCCCGGCGTGCCGCGCTCCATGTAATCCATCGCTTCAAAATGTGAGCGCGTTTCGTGCGGTGAACCCGTGTTATGTACCGCCATCATTTCGCCGCCTTGAAAGATCGGCAGCAGCGGACTCAGCGCGGGGTGCAGCCCGAAAAACCCGTCAAGGTCGATCACGCGCAGTTCCGCCGAAGAATCATCCGGGCGCGGGATCGCCAACTGCGGGCGCGCTTGATAATACGCTTCTTCCCCGTGCGGCACGATCACATTGAGCGTATCCGCGCCGCCGCGCAGAAAGATCGAAACCAGCACATCACCGCGCGGCGCTTGCTGCGGCGGTGCGAACGCAAACCGGGGCATCCATGATGGGAGCGCGGCTTGCGCTGCAAGTGCGCCCGTCATCGCTGCGCCGCGCGTGATAAATTGACGGCGGCTGATCGTCTTTTTCGTGGCAATCATGATCTATTCCCTCTCAGGACTACTTGTACTGGAAGGCTGGCGATGCCAGCATGAGCGCGAGTCCGGCGACGATCTGTTGGGTGGGATCAGTGCTGTTTCCGGTGGCGAACGCGATCACGACCGCGCGTTCGTCGGCGGAAAGTGGACGACCGAGCGTGTACCCTGCCATAAAATCAAGCACCGGCTCAGTCTCAAAGGCGATGCCGTTCGCCGCCAACATGCCTGTCAGCGCATCCGTATTCGACTCTGCCCCGGCGACCTCGCCATACATTGCAGCAAGCGCGAGATTCCAGCGCATAAGCAGACTGTCCTGCCATGACTCCATCACATCCGGGAAACCGTCCGGCGTAGCCCACGTGAACGGAATATTGCCCATCGAGTCGAGCGGAGCGTGCAGCGTCCGTACAAGTCGATCAAGATCAGTCACACGGTAGTCCACCGCGCGCATCAGGCTGACGGTATGCTCAAACGGCTGTTTGAACTTGGGCGGCGCTTGCCAGAACTCATCCGAGTGGAAGATCACACGCAGCACGGTGCGAATATCTCCGCCTGATGCTGTGAATGCTGCCGCCGCCGAATCAATAATCGAGGCTGGCGGGTTATCGGATACAAACCGCCGCGCCAGTTTGGTCGCAACCATCCGTGCGGTTGAGGGGTGACTGGCGAGCAAATCCAACACGGTTTCGCCATCCTGCTCGCCGCCGTCCGCCGCGATTGCCGTGCCGAGCACGATTTTTGCTTCGTCGTCATGGAAAAGCCGCCGGAACTGGAAGTTAATCCTTCCGTCGTCGTCTTCGCGCCGCCCGGTGATCGACCAACCTGTGAACGCGCGCGCGACTTCCTTCACGTCGTCTTCCGTGTAACCGCCGTTCACGCCGAGCGTATGCAGTTCCATCAATTCACGGGCATAATTTTCGTTCGGGGCGCTGGCTTCGTTTTGTACATTATCGAGATAAAACAGCATTGCGGGGCTGTGCGCTGACGCGCCGAGCAGCTCACGGAACACGCCAAGCGCTTTCGGGCGGATCACATCCCGATCGTCATCAACCTTCAGGAACAGCACGATTCCCTTACCGACGAACACGCTGAAATGATCGCTCCAGAAAGCGACCATGCGCTCGTAGAGCTGCCGATGTGACATGATCGCACGGGCGGCAGTCGCTCCGATCAACGGTTGGGCGACTTGTTCACGGCGGGCTTCAAGCTGGCGCAGCAGCACGCCGCCGTTTTCGCTGAGGATGTCGCGCGTATCCTGAAGCACTGGATCGAGCGCCGAGTCATCGATTATGTCAGGATTCAACTGTTCTTCGATGAAGGCTTCGATGCCGATCTGGCGCACATGCGCGACGAGTTCAGGTGTTACACCGTAGGTCAAGCGGCGAATCAAATGGATGACCGGATCGCGTGCATCTATCCCGCCCAACGGGCTGAACGCACCGCGTGGAGCATTCGCAAGCGCCTGCGCAAGCGAGGCGGTATTGAGCGCGGCTGCTCCGGCAAACAAACTGCCTAAGAACTGGCGACGGTTCATGGTTGTCCTCTCTCCAGTGACTTCTGGCGATCCGTCGTTTTCGTATGTCTATGGACATGCTCAGGCAGACATGTTGCAGAAGTGTGACCTCGCTGTAAGATTTTGTCGGCGGTTGTCGATAGTGCGGAACTAGACTGGTGCGGTCCGTGTCCGGTTCGCCAATGCGATAAAGACCAGCGATCCCGCAATCATCGCGGCAGTGACCGCAAAAGCATTGAGTATCCCCACTTGATCCGCGAATGCACCCATGATCTGCGGCGCAAGCAGCATCGCCGCCCCTGCTCCCAACGCGACGCGCGCGCTTGCTTTGTTCGCCTGTTCAGGATCAACGCCTGTTGCCAGCGAGATACTAAGCGGGAACAAATTCGCCACGCCTAATCCGGTGACGAACAAGCCGAGGATGTTAATCATCGGCGTTTGACCCAACCAGAAAAACGGAAAGCCGATCACGACGAGCGCCGCCGCGAAAATCAACAGGCGCGCCGGATTCATCGTTCGCGTGAAACGGCTGCCGACGAATCGCCCGATCACCATGCCAAAGAAGTACGCGGTCATCAAGCCGGATGCCAGTGCGCGTTCAAGCCCAACAATCGTATTCAGAAAGTCCGCGCCCCAAAAACCCATCGACCACTCAACCGACACCACGAAGATGATCAAGATGAAAAGTATCCAAAAACGAGCGGGGAGTGGTTTTGAAGCAGAAGCCGCATGCGGTGCGGAACCACCCGCGCTTTTCGATGCATTCAAGATCGCTTCGCCTCGAAACACAAAGAAGAATACCGCACACGCGACAGCGCCCATTACCAGCGCCACTCGCCACCCAAGTCCGGTGGTTTCTCCTAGGCTTACCAACAGCGGCGCGCACATCGTGAAGATCACCGCGAATGCATTCGATTCCGTCAGCGGAATTGCGCGTTTTTCGCCGTGATGATCCGCCAAGATCGCTTGAATCATCACCAGCAGGTACGAGCCGAGCCACCCCATGATGAACGCCGCGCCAATGGTCACGATGGGCGACTGCCCCACGCTGACGAGAAGCGCCCCTATCGCGAGGCTGAAGCCTCCGCCCCAAAACAAGCGTTTCCGCCCGATGATCGCTGCCACTCGCTCCCCGGTCAGCCCCGCGATCATCATACCGATTGCAAACGCGCTGAGGTGCATCGCGGCAATGGTGTAATTCAGGTTGAGTTCGGCGCGCAAAAATGGCATCGACGGTCCGAGGATCGCCTGAGAATACGCGTACAAACCGAGCATCCAGTACGAGAGCCACGTAAGACGATCGCGGGTGAACACGGGTACAGGTACAGAGGGAGAGGCGTTCATGATCAGCTTTCAGTTGACAGATAGCCGCCGTGCGGAAAAGTTCCAACACGGCGGCTGTGCTGCGTAAAGAGTCGGGAATGCGCGGGTTTATACCACCTTCACGGTGTTCGTAAGTGTACCAATTGGCTCCACAGTAATGGTGATCACATCACCCGCTTCGAGTGTGAAACTGTCTGCCGGAACGATCCCCGTTCCGGTGAGCAGGATCACGCCGTTCGGAAACTGATTCGAGCGCCCAAGGTAGTCGATCATGTCAGCAAGTGGGCGGCGCATCTGCGATGAATGGACTTCATTCTCAAAAACCGTTGTGCCTTCGCGTTGGATGCGCATATACACGGTAGAATCCAACATTTCTTGTTGATTGATGAGGAGGATGCCCGGACCGAGCGCGCACGATGCCGTATAGACCTTCGCTTGAGTCAGATACAGGGGGTTTTCACCCTCAATATCACGGCTGGTCATGTCATTGCCGATGGTGAAGCCGACGATTTCCATCGCGGGATTCAGCACAATGCCGATTTCGGGTTCTGGAACGCTCCGGCTTGCATCACGCCGAATCCCGACATGCCAGCTTTGCCCAACCACGTTCCGCCCAACTGCCTTGAAGAACAGTTCTGGGCGTTCCGCGTTGTAAACCTGATCATAAATATCCGACGGGACGTGCATATCGTGTTGGCGGGCTTCGCGGCTGCGCTCATAGGTGACGCCCGCTGCCCATACCTCTTGATCATGTTCAATCGGGGCGGCAAACATGGGTGCGCTCATTCCTGCAATCGCCTGCTGGCTGAAGGCGCGGTTAAAGCTGATCGTGGTCGCATTGAGTGAATAGACCTTGACCTCGTTGATCGCCTCATCGACCCGTCCCACGCTGTTCCGCAGCCAACCGCTCAAGGTGAAATCGCGCAGATAGTTCACTTGATCACCGACCCGCGCGATCCAGTTCGCGCCCATGACAGAATGATGATTGAATCGATACAGCAGTACATCGCTCATGCGGGCATACTCCACAGGTTGCGCCATCGACGCTCGGCAGCGAAGCCATCGAAAATCGTGTGGGCGACCGCCTATGATCGCCCACTTGAATCATCCCAACGGGCGCTGATAGATCAGCCAATATAGGAAGAAGTACACGCCCGCCATGATCCCACAAATGAGCGCGGGCATCCCAGAACGAACATCTTTCTTCAAACGCGCCTTTCGGGTGACGCCAACGACGATAAACGGAAATGTAAACATCAGCGCATTGATCGCCAACATCCCGAATTCACCGCGCGACAAGATTGGGTCAGCGCCGCGCACGAAATACGAAGCCAAACTCAACTTGGCGACAAGTGCGCACAACATCACTGAAGCGATCAGCAGCGTGGCGATCAAGTTCTTATCCGGCAGCAGCAGCATGGTCAGCAGCGCGAGAAAGAAAATGATGTACAGCAGAATGCTGAAGATAAGGTCTTGACCACTTCCTAGCCCTAAAAGTTCACCTACTTGACTGAGTTCAATGTTCACGATGCCCCCTCCATTGGTGATGTCTTGATGATGATCTGCGAAATGGATGATAACATTGGATGTATTCCTGCGTCCACGAGATTATTTGCGTGTCGCAATCTCTGGTACAATGGGACAACCTGTTCTCGAATTGAACTAGCGCTGATCACCAGCCATCAGAAAAAAACTCGTGGCGAAATCCAAGATTACCCTACCTCCCAAGTTTGTTCTCTACATGGATACGGACGAAGCGCCGCCACCTGTGAGCGATGACCGTACCCACGCGCGGCAGATTGCCTTGCAAGCGCTCTATGAAATTGACAGCACCAATCATCCGATGATGGAAGTTATTGATATGCACCAGCGGCGGCAAGACCCGAACCGCCGCGTATCACGCTACTTTCGCCAATTGGTGATCGGCGTATGGACTAACCGCGACCGAACCGATTTCGCGATCACCCGCTACGCCCCGGATTACCCGCTCGACCAGATTGCGATCATCGACCGAAATATCCTACGGATGAGTATCTACGAATTCGCGGTATCCGGCATGACCCCGGTCGGCGCAGCGATCGATGAAGCAGTCGAACTCGCCAAACAGTACGGGAGCGACGCCTCACCCGGTTTTATCAACGGCGTGTTAGGATCATTGGCGGACGATGCAGAAGTACTGCGCAGTCTGCGCCAGCCTGAAGAACCTTCCGATGCTGGAACTGACTCCGCTGATGAGGATGCCTAAATGAGTACAAAAACCCGCCCCACGTCGCCGCCCGCCCCAGTGATTGAGCCGCCGGAGGATGGAGACGGTGGGCGGATGACCTTTCTAAATCACTTAGATGAACTGCGCCGCCGTTTGGTGCGTGCCGCCTTTGCGCTTGCGATTGGAACGCTTTTCGGGTTTACGCTGGCGCGCCCGATCCTGATCTACTTGCAGGGACCTTACGGCGAACGTTTTCAAGTGCTTGATCCCACCGGCTCGGTGGTGAGTTTCTTTCGCGTGTCGCTCTTGGTTGGCGGCATTGTCTCGATTCCCGTCATCACCTACCAACTCTTGATGTTCATCTATCCCGCGCTGACCCGCAAAGAGAAACAGCGTGTTCTGTCCGCGATTCCGGCGATCACCCTGCTTTTCTTGATCGGCGCGGCGTTCGCATGGTTTATCCTTGTTCCGCCCGCCCTCGGCTTTCTCGAAGACTTTCAAGGCGACATCTTCTTCGTTCAGTGGGAAGCGGACAGCTATCTCGGTTTCGTCACCGCGCTGATCTTCTGGATGGGTGTCGCTTTTGAAACACCGCTGATTTTCTTTGTCTTGTCGCTGCTTGGTTTAGTTACGCCGCGTCTTTTAATCAAGAATTGGCGTATTGCTGTTGTCGGTTCAGGCATTGCCGCCGCCATGATCACGCCGACCGTTGATCCGGTCAACATGTTCCTTGTCATGGGTCCGCTGCTCGCACTCTACGCGATCAGTATTCTTCTGACCGGCATTGGGCGGCGTTTTGCGCGTCTCGAAGAACCTGAAATCCCTGCATAGCCGAAGGATGAACGCCTGATGACACCGCAGACGATCCGCATTTATGGTATTCCGATGGACTTGGGGCAAAGTCGGCGCGGCGTCGATATGGGTCCCAGCGCGATCCGTTACGCCGAACTGCAAAAACGTCTCGAATCGCTCGCCTGCTCGGTCGAGGATTGGGGCAATATCAGCGTCCCCGTGATGGAAGAAATCGAGGACGAAGACCCAAGCGACGGCGTGGCGCACAACCTCGCAACCGTCGGTCAGGTGTGCCGCGCGATCTATGAGGCGGGACTTGAGGCGAACGCTTCGGATGTGATCCCGATCTTCCTCGGCGGCGATCACAGTATTTCGATTGGATCAATCTCGGCACGTTTGGATTCTCAGCCCAACCTCGGCGTGATCTGGGTGGACGCACACGGTGATTTTAATACCCCGATGACCACGCCGAGCGGCAATATTCACGGGATGGTGGTTGCCTCATTAATGGGACGCTGCCCGCCGGAGATCACGATTGGCACGAATCGTTTAAAACCGCAAAACGTCGCCATGATTGGCATCCGTGATCTTGACGTGCAGGAGAAAATCAACCTCGGCACGAGTGGGATTCATGTCGCTACCATGCGTGATATTGACGAACGCGGGATGTATGCGGCGGTACGCAGCGCACTGGATGATCTGCGCGATATCGACGTGATTCATGTCAGCCTTGATATGGACTCGCTCGATCCGCAGTTTGCACCCGGTGTCGGCACAGCAGTCCCCGGCGGACTCACTTACCGGGAAGCTCATCTCTTGATGGAAATGCTCGCTGACGATGGGCGTGTGCGCTCGATGGATATTGTCGAGGTCAATCCGATTCTGGATCGCCAGAACCAAACCGCCAATCTCGCTGTAGAACTCGCGTCATCGCTTTTCGGCAAGCGCATCCTCTAACAATTATCGAATCGCCATGATCTTTAAACGAAAATCCCCGCGTGCGCTGGTGATCGGGCTGGATTGTGCCAGTCCGCATTTGATCTTTGAGCAGTTCAACCTGCCAAATCTGCGCGGACTGATGTCACGCGGCTCGTGGGGGATTCTGCGCTCGTCGATCCCATGCATCACCGTTCCGGCGTGGGCATCGATGTTGAGCAGCCGCGATCCGGGGGTGCTGGGCGTGTACGGTTTCCGCAATCGCGCCGATCACAGCTACAGCGCGATGGTCGGCGCCGATTCCAAAGCGGTGGGCGTTAAGCGTGTATGGGATGTTTTGACCGATGCGGGAAAATCATCGCTGGTGATGGGCGTTCCGCAAACGTATCCCGTGCAGCCGCTCAACGGTCACTTGATCAGCGATTTTCTCACGCCGGGGCGTGAAAGCGCCTTCACCTATCCAGCGATCCTCAAAACTGAGATGCTGCGCCTTGCACCGGATTACCCATTTGATGTCCGCGAGTTCCGCACCACCGAACGCGCTGACCTGCTCACGCGCTTAATCGAACAAACGGAAACACAGTACCGCGTGTTTGAGCATCTGCTCAAAACGAAATCGTGGGATTTAGCGATTCATGTCAATATCGCGCTGGATCGCATTCATCATGCCTTCTGGCGCTTCCATGATCCGGCGCACCGTCTCCACGAGCCGGACAGCCCATTCCGGTACGCCATCCAGCACTATTATGAGCGGGTGGATCAATGGGTGGGGCGGCTGCTCGAAGCGATAGACGATGAAACCGCCGTGCTGGTCGTCAGCGATCACGGCGTCAAACGCATGGACGGCGGAATCTGCATCAATGAATGGCTGTATCGGAACAATTGGCTGGCGCTCAAGTCGGAGATGCCGGACACGATCACACCGTTTTCCGAGTCGCTTGTGGACTGGTCACGCACCCGCGTTTGGGGGAGCGGCGGCTATTATGCTCGCCTATTCCTAAACGTGCGCGGGCGTGAGCCGGAAGGCATCATCCCACCGGAGGATGTGCCCCGTGTGCGCGCCGAACTTGCGGATGCGCTCCGCCGTATCCCCGATCACGAGGGAAAACTGCTCAACACGACGGTGTATATCCCTGACGAGATTTACCAGCAGGTCAACGGCGTTGTCCCGGATTTGATCGTGTACTTTGGTGATCTTCACTGGCGTGCCATTGGCTCATTGGGGTATGGGCGGCACTGGACATTCGAGAATGATACAGGCGCAGATGACGCAAATCATGCCGAAGAAGGCATGTATCTTTGGGTTGATCCGCGTAAACGCAGCGCGGGAAAATCCCCGGATCGGCAGTTGATGGACATCGCGCCAACGCTGCTGCAAGCGCTTAAGGTTCGAATTCCGGCGGATATGCAGGGGACGCCGCTTGTTTAGGGCGCTGGATCGCTGTCCTCCTGTACAGGACGCGCGCGTTCCTTGCGCGTGACTTCTGATTTTAACTGACCACATCCGGCGGCGATATCGATTCCGCGCCGGATGCGCACGGTCGCCGGAATGCCATACTCGCTCAACGTGTTCACAAATGCCTCGATGCGCCCTGTCGCGGACGGTGTTCCCATAAATCCGCCTGTTGGGTTCAGCGGGATCACATTGACATGACAATGCAGCCCGTTGAGCAGCCGCCCTAACGTGTGCGCCTGTACTGCGGTATCGTTTTCCCCTTGGATCAGTGTCCACTCAAACGACATGCGCCGCCCGGTCTTTTCAACATACTCATGACACGCGGCAATCAGGTCTTGAAGTGGATATTTTTTGTTGATTGGGAGGAGTGCGCTCCGCTCATCATCGGTCGCCGCATGCAGGCTCACCGCCAGCTTGACTTGCAGCCCTTCAGCGGCAAACCGCTTGATCATCGGCACCAATCCCACCGTGCTGATCGTGATGTGACGCGCGCCAATGCCCAGATCGCTCATCAGGCGGCGGATCGCCTCAAGGCTGGCGTCGTAATTGTGGAACGGTTCGCCCATGCCCATCAGTACGATGTTACTTAGGCGGTTTCCTTCCACTTCTAGATCGCGTGCGAAGTACACCGCTTGTTCAAAAATCTCGGTTGGTGTCAAATGACGCGCAAACCCCATTTGACCTGTCGCGCAGAATACGCACCCCATCGCGCATCCCGCCTGTGTCGAAATGCACGCGGTTCGCCGGTCGTCGTCATACTCCATCAGCACCGACTCGATCAGTTGACCATCCGGCAGTTTGTACAGCCGTTTTATCGTGCCATCCTGACTGGTTCGTTCTGTATCCAACTCCAGTATGCCGAGCGTAGTTTCTGCGCTCAGCCGGTCACGCAGCGATTTTGGTATATTCGACATGGCGTCAAAATTGGCGACGCGTCGGTTATACATCCAATCCCAAAGTTGTTTTGTGCGAAAACCCGGTTCGCCCCACTGAGCGAGCAGTTCGCCCAACCCGCTGAGCGAAAGCGAATACAAATCAATCATTTTCGATTTCCTGTACGTATAAACACGACTGCAATCGCGGCGATCATCAGGATCAGCACCGCGACAACAATAGCTTGTGGTGTGGATAGCCCTCCGCTTGGCGCAGTGACAACCGGCGGAATAGGTGTCGGGTCAAGGCTGCCCGGCGGGCGCGCGGTGTTTGTCGGCGGGAGGGGTGAAGGTGTTCGCGACGGCGTAACGGTTGGGATCAGCGTGGGTTGGGTTGCGGTTGGCGTCGGCGTGATCGTTGGGGTTCGGCTGGCAGTTGGCGTGATCGTCGGTGTGCTGGTGGGCATCGGCGTCGGTGTTGATGCGCTATACGGCGTGATTGCGTAATACGATGCTGCACCGTTGGTGAAAATCCATGTTTGCCAATTTTGCACGATTCGGTTGAGCGATTCTCCGATCACCGCTTGATACGCTTCTGCGAACGTGTCGTACTCCCCTATTTCGCGCATCAGGCGGTAAATACCCTCGCGTCCCACGCGGCTGATCATGTATGCCAACATGCCATAGGTTTGTGCCGCATACACCGTTTCATCCAGATTCGCGGGAGGATTTTCGATTTGCGCGAGAGTGAACAGACTGTCGGTTCGCGCTGCCGCTAGTGCTGGCGCAAGACGCGTGAGCTTTGATGTCGGCTCAAAGAAGCGGTGCGCGGCATCCTCGAACCATGCCGGAACCTCGGACTGATCCCAGAGCGGATCAACAAAACCGTGCCACAGGAGGTTATACAGATAATCGGTGAGATCTGCATCTTCGGGTGGATGAACTGCGCTTAGCCCTGCTTCACGCAGTAGGGCACGCGCGTTTGCCTCGCGGCATTCGAGCCGGTATCCGCTGAACGGACCCACCGCCAAAAGCGTGCCGTCCGCGTCCACGCAGCCCGGCGGCTCAATTCCCAAATAGAGAATCCATTCAAAATGTGGGGTCTGCCCTGTCGCCGCTTCCAGCGCGTCATAGCGGTTGCGGATTTCCGCCAGCACCGGATTGACGCGATCATGAACGCCGACAGAATAATAGGTGCTGAGGTGTGCTTGGGGATCCGGGTTATAACGCCAGATCAGGCGCTGATCTTCAAATGTGAAGCGTCGCTCTGCACTCATGACAACGCCACTTTCCAGCGTCACTTCCCAAATAATCTGCATCGGTGTGAACAGCGGAAACGGATCAGCGGCGTTAAGCGGATAAATGTAGTCGAGTTGGGTTTCGTTGACGGGCGTTGGGCGCGGCTGATCCGGGCGCGGAGTGGGTGGCGGGGGCTGGGGTACAATCACCTCATCGACTTCATGCGTGATCTCGTCCCGCTGCTCGCCGTTGACAAGTATGTAGAGCCTTGAAGCGATAATTTGGTCTTCGGATGCAGGCACGGTGGCGGTCAGGCGGATCGCCATCGGGTAAATGACTTCTTCGCGTATCTGCATCACCGCAGCGTTTTGTGCATGCAGCGGCAGCAGTCCGCTCAACGCGGCAAACAGGAGGATCACGAAAAGTCGAAGCATGGAATCAGCCGCCTCCTACAAAGCTGCTCGCAAAGATTGCAAGCGCCAACTGTGCGAAGTTATACAGCAGATGAGCCACAATCGCCGCTGTGGTACTGTAGCGTTTACGCAGCCAGCCCAGTGACAGCGATAGAACGAAGATCGCAATCGAGGCGGGAGTCAGCGTGTATTGGGTATGGAGGAGCGTAAAAAACACGCTCGTTAAGCCAATTCCGAAAACGGGCTGAAGCGCTCCGCGAAAAAAGATTTCCTCACCAAATGCGACCGCGATCGAGATCAACAGCGCTAGCGGAAGCGTATTCACCGCCTCACTGATCTCTGCCGATGCTGCGGTTTGCTCTGCCAGCGTTTCGGGCGAAGTGACCAGCGTCCATACGAAACTGAGCGCGAAAACGAAGATCAGCATCGCTATCGCTACGCCGATTCCGGTCAGAATGTCGTCAGCCGTCGGTATTCGCAATCCCAAGCGCTCAAGGCTGGTGCGGAAACTGCGGCGGATCAGGAGTCCTACTCCTAAGAATGCCGGAAGAATCCACAGCGCCTGCTGGAGTAGAACGCTGCTTAAGAACATGCTGTTCTCTTCATTGAACTGCTGCGCCAACCCTTCGACACCACCGCTCAGGATCAACTGCGCTAAGTTGGTGGCGAGGAGCGCTAATGACAAGACAATCGCGGTAACGTGTACCGATGACCGCGGATTGAACGTCGCTGAATCCCCTGCCCAGTTCATGATCACCTTGCGGGACTGGGGCGCTCCTACAAATATGAGCGAGAGTGCCGCCCCAATCACGCTGAGGAAGAATGCGAGCAGCGCTCCAGCGTTGTCCACTGCTGTCGCTGGTGCATCCGTAGTGCCCAAGCGATTGATCTGCTCCGTACTCAGGAGCACATACGGAAGCAGCGTAAGCGCAAATCCAAACAGCCCCGCCGCAATACCGTACATACCCCAGCGGGATCGCACAAACGGGGTTTGCTGTTTCTCATCTTGATTAGCAGTGATGATAAGCACGCAGCAAACCACAACGGGAACTAAGACTGTAATCAATAACGCGAAATCCATGCGGAGTCCGACTATGATCTGAGGGGACGGTAAGGTGTTTCTATTATACCTTACCCAACGGCAAAGTCTGGCATTGACTCTTCGGCTGAGGCTATGTTATGCTCAGTCTATCCCTTGCTGGAGGGATGGCCGAGCGGTTTAAGGCAGTGGTCTTGAAAACCACCGTGGCGCTACCGCGTCACCGTGGGTTCGAATCCCACTCCCTCCGCTGTTGTACAAATTGAAATGGGGAGATGCCAGAGTGGTCGAATGGGGCCGCCTGCTAAGCGGTTATCCGGTGGTAACGCCGGATCGCAGGTTCGAATCCTGTTCTCCCCGCACGACAGGGGACAGTCCGAACGTTGGGCTTCCTCAAGACCGTCCGCGTTTTCGCGGGCGGTCTTTTTGTTTGCCGTAACCTGCTCACTACCACCGTCTGCACTTTCACCACCGCTTCGCACTGCGTCGGAAATCCCACGCAGGTATTCGAAGGGGGCGTGCAGTTCCAGTCGAATGGTGCCTTCCGGGCTGACAATCACCCGCTCGACCATCTGGCGCAGCAGTTCTTTCTGGTCGCCACGCTCCAACTCATTATACACATTTCCGACATGCGCAATGATTCTGAGTGCCGTATCCAGATTGGCAATATGCGCTTCGTTCTGATGCTTCAAGCCTTCTAACGCGGCGCGCAGCCGCGTGCGCCGATCCTGCCATTCCTGCCACAAGTCCTCATACACCGTCTCGGTCATCATGCCGGACGCATACATGCGCATCGCCCGCGCTTCTTCACCGTCGATTGCCTTGAGCGCCGCTTCGAGTTCCGCTTTTTCATCCGGCTTGAGATGACCGAGCTGACGCGCGACTTCTTCGGTGTAGACGGCACGGATCGCCGGGATGTGCTCCGGCGCGACCTGAATGTCGCGGAGCTTCTGCGCGATTTGTGGGTCGATGTGGCTGCACTGCCAGTTGATGCGGCTGGAGGGAATACTGTAATACGGCGTGCCGCCATAGTCCCGACTGGCATTCGGGGTCGAACAGGTCAATTTTTCGAGCTGTCCCGGCGTTGCCTCGTAATAAATCATCTCCTTCAAAAGGTAATCATGTTTGCGTTTGGCGATGCGATGCACATTCCGCCGCGCGAGAATTTCCTGCACCTGCTCCATCTCTTCGGTGGTGACGATTGGCTCCCAGTCACCCCGGATCGTTTTCGGCGGGATATTGCGCGTCTTGCTGGTCAGCCAGCCGGCATACGTCCAGTTGTGGAAGATCGTGGACAAGGTGTTGTCGTTGACCTTGCGCTTGCCATTCTTCTTGACCTCGACGAAGGCTCTGCCGCTCTTGTAGCGATAGCCGCGTTCGTGCAGCTTCTCGCAGATCTGCGCCAGCGTGTAGCGATCCTCCAGCAGCAGGTCGAAGGCATAACGGATGATTGGGGCGCGCTTCGGGTCTGGCTCGATCCAGTGGTCGCGTCGTCCGCTGCGCTTTTTGAGTTCGCGCTGCGTGACCTTTTCTTCGATATTGAGGTAGCCGTCCGGCGCGATGCCGCAGTAACCGCCCGCTTCCCGTTTGGCTGCCAACCCGCCCACCACGCGCAGTCCTAACAATTCTGATTCTCGCCGTGCTAACGTGAACTTCAGAGCGACGAATACCCGATCATCCGGATGAAGCGGATCGAGGTCAGGCTGATCAGCGAAGCGCACCGCCACGCCGAACTCTGCCAGCTCGTCAATCGCCCGTAATGCCTCGGTGTCATTCCTGCCGAAGCGATCCGGGCGTTCGACAATCACATGCGAGAACTTGCCCGCGCGGGCATCTTCCAGCATCCGCTGATAATCGTCGCGTTCCGGCGTCGTGCCGGTCAGCACGTCGATGTATTCCTCGATCAACATCATGTCCGAACGCTTGAGGACCTGCTCGTGGATCATCATGCGCTGCCGTGCCCGCGACAGCTCCGGTTTCTGGTTCTCGTCGCTGCTGGTGCGCAGATACATCGCCCACCCGGGCTGGGGTGGAGGGAGATTGCGGGTCTTTTTGCGCGCCACGTTTCGATCTACTCCTTTCGCATCACCGAATGTTGTTCCCTACGATACGCGCTTTTCGCCGTCGTGTGTTTTTGACGGCGCAGCCACGTCACGCGGATGCAATCGTTTGGCTACAATCGCGGCGACGATGCTGACGCGCTGGAGCATGTCGAGCGAGCGGCGGGGCGGGGATGGGACAGGCTCAGGCGGTGGGGAAGGGGAACGGCGCTTCTTCATCACAGCTCTCCGCCGTAACGGATCGTCAACGCAATCGCTTCGATGGTGTCAGCAATGCGTAAACGGTGCTTCCATTGATTGAACGTCTGCTGAGAGATCCCCAGCACCTCCGCCGCGCCTTCTTCGCTGCCTTGTTGACGGTACGCGTCAATCATGATTTGCTCAATCTTGGTGCGTCCGTGCTGCTGTTCGATGAGACGCATGGTCACTGTCTTAGAACGATCACGCATCTTGCCAACTATCCTGAATGTGTGGTCTTTAATGCCACTATAACGCAGGTTTGCGAGTCGTCAAGAGGGGAATATCATGAATACTGAAAGTGTGTTTCGACACGTTCACTATGTTGTGGTAAGCTGAGACATGCGATATTTAGGAAGCTGATAACGAGGGAAAAACGATGACCGACGACGGCAAGAAGAAACTGGGCGAACGCATCCGGCGCGCCCGGATGGATTCCGGGATCACGCAGAAGATGCTGGCAGAGACG
>JBGSVJ010000038.1:0-92285 GCA_041753015.1 Anaerolineae bacterium | reverse complement strand
CCTCTTCGGGTGAACGTCTCGTGAAGCGCGGTTCGGCTGGCACGCAACGCTGATAATACGGCGTGTTTCAGTACCCTCTTCGGGTGAACGTCTCGTGAAGCGTAATCGGTTTGACCGACGCGTTATCGACCTGCGCGTTTCAGTACCCTCTTCGGGTGAACGTCTCGTGAAGCTGTCGTCTTGCGCTTCGGCGGTGATCTTGATTCGGCGTTTCAGTACCCTCTTCGGGTGAACGTCTCGTGAAGCCGTTGACGATTAAGGACACGGAGACCCTGACGAAGTTTCAGTACCCTCTTCGGGTGAACGTCTCGTGAAGCCAGCAGCGGCGGCAGTAGCGGGTAGCGCCACTGGCGTTTCAGTACCCTCTTCGGGTGAACGTCTCGTGAAGCCGCTACGTTGATGGAGCATGTTCGTGCCGCACTGTGTTTCAGTACCCTCTTCGGGTGAACGTCTCGTGAAGCTATGGAAGATCACGGGCGCTGAGTGGAACAGCAGCAGTTTCAGTACCCTCTTCGGGTGAACGTCTCGTGAAGCAACCATTGGCAGACCACAACCTGCATATCTGTTGACGTTTCAGTACCCTCTTCGGGTGAACGTCTCGTGAAGCGGTTTCGCTTTCCGCCTCCGCACGGTTCTTAATCGTTTCAGTACCCTCTTCGGGTGAACGTCTCGTGAAGCCCCTGAACAATCGCGGAATCACAAAAGAGCACGCATGTTTCAGTACCCTCTTCGGGTGAACGTCTCGTGAAGCAGATCGCGCAGTTAACCGGACAACTCGGCTTTCTAGGTTTCAGTACCCTCTTCGGGTGAACGTCTCGTGAAGCTTTAGACGCGGATAACATCGAGTCGTTTACCCCGACGTTTCAGTACCCTCTTCGGGTGAACGTCTCGTGAAGCATCAAGTTACATCGGGAGAAGCTAATGACTTCACAGTTTCAGTACCCTCTTCGGGTGAACGTCTCGTGAAGCCTTGCCAGTTTGCGCGGCGCGGCGGATTAGAGCGGGTTTCAGTACCCTCTTCGGGTGAACGTCTCGTGAAGCTCGCTCATGAACTGGATTGTATCGTCAATGATGACAGTTTCAGTACCCTCTTCGGGTGAACGTCTCGTGAAGCGTTATCGAAGAACCGGAACGATGGGAGTCTGTCTGTTTCAGTACCCTCTTCGGGTGAACGTCTCGTGAAGCAATGCCGTCCCGGTCTTTTTGACCATGCGCCAACCGGTTTCAGTACCCTCTTCGGGTGAACGTCTCGTGAAGCACGCGAGATTTTCGCGCAAGAGCGGTCATTCGTGTGTTTCAGTACCCTCTTCGGGTGAACGTCTCGTGAAGCTTGTCAAGTAGGCAAAATAAATCACCCCTACCGAATAGTTTCAGTACCCTCTTCGGGTGAACGTCTCGTGAAGCACGTCACGTTTTCCTGCTGCACAACTTGGTAATTGTCGTTTCAGTACCCTCTTCGGGTGAACGTCTCGTGAAGCCACTGACCAATGACCAGCTAACCGACATTCGAAGCGGTTTCAGTACCCTCTTCGGGTGAACGTCTCGTGAAGCACGCGAGATTTTCGCGCAAGAGCGGTCATTCGTGTGTTTCAGTACCCTCTTCGGGTGAACGTCTCGTGAAGCGCGCGTGGTTTAAGTTCACGATTGCCTCTGCTGATAGTTTCAGTACCCTCTTCGGGTGAACGTCTCGTGAAGCACAATTCAAGGTACTAGAGTGGATTACAAACCTGCAAGTTTCAGTACCCTCTTCGGGTGAACGTCTCGTGAAGCAGGCGCTCCAAGCGGTTCACGAGAAACTGACCGCTAGGTTTCAGTACCCTCTTCGGGTGAACGTCTCGTGAAGCATCAGGATACGGAAGCCAGCGCGCAATCATGCGCGGTTTCAGTACCCTCTTCGGGTGAACGTCTCGTGAAGCCCTTATTGTACTCCTGTCGCTATAATTTGTCAAGTGTTTCAGTACCCTCTTCGGGTGAACGTCTCGTGAAGCCGCCTATCTACGTTTCGAGAAGTCAAACCGCGATGATGTTTCAGTACCCTCTTCGGGTGAACGTCTCGTGAAGCGGGTGCGAATGCCGCGTTATCCGCAATGCTCGTTGGTTTCAGTACCCTCTTCGGGTGAACGTCTCGTGAAGCGGTCAGACGACCGCTATCAGGATAACGTCAACTGGTGTTTCAGTACCCTCTTCGGGTGAACGTCTCGTGAAGCCGTAATCGGTTTGACCGACGCGTTATCGACCTGCGCGTTTCAGTACCCTCTTCGGGTGAACGTCTCGTGAAGCACAAAGCTTCTGAGGTGTTCCGCACCCGCGTTCGTAGTTTCAGTACCCTCTTCGGGTGAACGTCTCGTGAAGCATGCCGTTCATGGTTACGACATCGACACGTGTATTGGTTTCAGTACCCTCTTCGGGTGAACGTCTCGTGAAGCCTTGAGTTCTTGCGTATCCTCGTCATCGGATGGCACGTTTCAGTACCCTCTTCGGGTGAACGTCTCGTGAAGCACAATTCAAGGTACTAGAGTGGATTACAAACCTGCAAGTTTCAGTACCCTCTTCGGGTGAACGTCTCGTGAAGCGCGTATACTTATCTTGTTGCACAACCTCAAAAAAACGTTTCAGTACCCTCTTCGGGTGAACGTCTCGTGAAGCCGGTCTGGTTTTTCATCGAGACGAGGTCATAAATGACCTGAATGCCAGAAAAAACGCAAATAACCGCGTTTTTGAAGCGCACATTTTCCACCAAACTGCTCCGATTTCCAAATTTCGCGTGCGCGGATCGCAACTCGATCACTGCAAGAAAACTGCATCGAGTTGCGATCAATGATGCAAAATCTCGTACCAACCGCTGCCCTTCACCGCATTCTTCCCGATGTGCAGCAGTTGACCGTAAGTGAGCCAGTACCGGAGCTTCTCCAAGTTTCCTTTCAACGTGATCGCCCCAACGAATCCACCGATATTGTCTCGGTACCCCGTTCTCACTGACGACGACCACACATCAACCCAGCGCGTATCATCGCGTGCGACTTGAACGGCTTCGCTGGCGGCGATCATCTCAAAATGACGGGTACGCCAGATGGCGGGGTCGCTTTGCTCGGTGGTATACATCGTTTCAAGCGACTGGCAGCGCTCCAGTAGGCGCGCGATTAGCGGCTGCGGTTGGGGATGATCGAGCGGTTTACCCTTCTCGATCAACTGAGTCGGGGTGATAAACCGCAGCGTTACAACATCCGATAGGTGCAGTTCGGCGGCAGCACACACATCCGCTGCGGTAAGCGGCGGACTCGGCGGCTGCATCTGCCCGCCTTCTTTGTAGAGCAGGCGCTCTATCCCGATGAACGGATTCTCCTCACGGACACTGTTCAAGTGGAAACGCCCACGTCCTTTGCCGATCCCCGCTGCGCCAAGTCGATAAACGGCTTGGACGATATAAGGAATCGTATCAGCACCGCTGCCAAACAAGTTGATCCCGAACCGGAAAACATGCCCCGGCTCATAGGTGTGCGGCTCTTCAGCGCGGCGCGTGAGCGGTGGGCGAACAGCAAACGGTCGTGCCGGATTCACGCCGCGCGGGCTGACCGTTTCCAAATGCATCAACCGGCACAGCGGACAATGCGCGTTATGCTCCGGTACGCCTCGCGCTTTTGGGTCGGGACAGGTCAGCCGCGACAGCGCCTCCCACAGCGCGCCGCGAATCTGACCGCCCGCCCCCGCCATCAGGTGGATGGGGGACAGCGCTTCGCATTCGAACCACAGCACATGCACAGCGATGTCGAAGGGGCTGCTCACTCCGACTGCTCCTCGTCCATCAATTGATATTCGGTATAACCTCGGCTGCTGCGCATCACACGATATGGCAGGGCTGTCTGCCGGAAAATCCGATGTTTGCCAAGCTGTATCCGTTCTTGACTGTAGATGTTCACGCGATCAAATGTGAGCGCATCCCCCGTATCATCCAGCGACATCAGCAGCGCATCCAGTGAAAATGGGCGTGGGTTGCCGTCGACCACGAGATACCGCTCTGGAAGTATGTCGCTGATTTGCGGCTCAGCGGTAATCTGGATGAAGCTCCCGCGCTTGCCTAAATAGTTGATCCCGGTCATCCAGCGCGCGATCAACTGCGCCGCCTCTGTCGTTTCGACCTCAAGCGCAATCCCGAACGCTCCGTCAAGGAAAGCAAACTCACGATAGGCAATGGTTCGCCCGAAAAATCCCTCATCACTGCTGCCGGGTTCAGCCGGATTGCGGCGGGGGCGCAGCACCTTGATGAAGGTGTTGTTGACGATCACCCGCTTGGACGGTCGTAAGGCGACAGCAGCCGGACGCAGCCAGTCCCATGCGTCGCGCCCAGCGTTCACCCCATCAACGCGGCACACGACATCCAACAGCGCCATCTTGATCGCAAACGGAGTCGGGACGAGGTGTGTCCTCGCCCCGGACGAAGTTGCGGTCGAAAGGCGCAGGCTGAACAGCGTGGTCGCTGTGTACTCCGCGCTTACCCACATGATCACGCCCTCGCTTTGCTGCCGAGCGCATACGGTGCGGTCGAGTCAAGCAGATCGGCGATCTGGTTCGCAAGTTCAGCGGGTGTGCCGAACGGAAGCTGCCAGACGACCTCGCCGTTGATGCGATTGAGCATATTCACCGTTTGCGCAATTTGATCACGGTAGAGATCGTTAAGCGGACTCACCGTGGGCGCGGGAACAGGTGACGTGCTCACAGTCAGCACGCCCTCCAGATTGACCAGATGCGGCGTTTGTGCCGAACGCATTGCGCCGCGTGTCTCAAGAAAGGTATACAGGAGTGCTTCCAAGACTGCCCGCGCGCGCTTCGCCCGATCCGCCTCACTGATCGCATACGTCTGCGTGATGTCATTGAAACCGATGCGTGCCAGTTCAACATGGCAAACGGCAGCGTACACCCCGGACGAAGTGGGACGATGGAAGATCGCCTGACCAAGATTCGCGCCGCGATCCGTCGCTTCGCGGTCTTCGCCGCGTTTGCCGCTGCTTCGGTCATTCACGTACTTCACATGGAAGTAGCTGTCCGTTTCGACACTCCCCGGCACACCAACTACCCATCCGAATTCAATTACGCTCTTGCGTGGGACACTGCGCCCGCCTTCGGTGATCAGCACCCCATGCGCATCATCCAGCGCACAGGTGCGAAGGAGATCATCCAGTACGGCGGCATCGTTGAGTTTCGCCGTGCGGGTAATGAAATCGGCATCGGCGTTAATGCGGTTGGCGTTGAACTGGCGGCACCCGGCGCACAGCGGCAGATCATCGCGCTGCGTGGCAAGACGGAATAGATGCTCAGCGTGGACATGCTTATACATGTCGCCGCTGATCGCGTTGACATTGTGCATTTCCCCACGCTGATCGACGATATTAACCATACGGGTTTGAATCTGATTACCTTCCCCGCCCTCGTTATTCAGGCTGTGCAGGTCAAGGGTTGCGCGGGCATTCAGGGACAGGCTGTAGATAGGTGTTTTCTGGGTCACGGTCAGTTATTCTCCTTGATAGGCGCTGTTGTCGTCGGATTGGTCGCTGTCGTCGCCGCTGTCCTCACGCGGCATGCGGGCGTAGCCGTATGCGATCAGCAAGTTAGCGACGGTTTCGGAACCATATTCATCAATTAGGGCGACAATTTGCTCGATGTCGCTGGTGTGAATGCTCTTGCGATAGGGCGCGGGGCGCAGTTCCATGACCTGTGCGTTTTCCGCATTATACTTGTGCAGGAAATCACTCAGAGCGGTAACGAATTCGCCAGCATACCGCGCCTTGCGGGCGAGTTCTTGCCCCAAACCGTAACGCACATCGTACTTGCGATCCCCTTGTTTCTTTCGATACTGTGCGGTGACGGTGCTCTGCCGAATGGCATAAGCGATGTTTCGAAATCCCGGTGAGGCAAGGATTTCACTGTAACGTCTGTCAGTCTGGCTCATGATGATCCTTTCGATGAAACTAGTCGTGAGAGGTCTCGCATATTTGTTACGCTCAGTGCGCCCTATCAAATAGACGGGAAACGCACTGGTGAAGCGGAAGAATGCGGATAGGTCATCACCGGAAACGAAGTCGCGCAGCGGACGAAGAAGTTCCGGTACGTCGCTTTCATGCTCATCGAACTGCCGCACGAACTTCTCGAACTCAGGCAGCAGACCCGTTTCTGTATTCGTAAACCGCGCGACATCTTCATGTGACTCGATCACCACCCAGCCCGGCAGACCGAGAAATGATAGATTCATCGTGGCGACGGCATTGCCGAGGTCTTTGTAGAACGCGGTATGAAAACCGGCGACCAGATCGTGCTTGATGCGGCTGCGACCACTGCGCGGGATGTACTGAAACTCCGGTTCTAGCGTCAACTTGATCAAGGCAGTCATATAGCGGATGACGGCGAGAATATCGAACTGAATCGGATACAAGGGAAGCTGCATCGACGCCGCAAACTCACCTTTGACTGCGCGCCGCTCACTTGCAGTCAAGTGCCGGGGGACAACGACGATCGTCTTGCGATCTTTGCTGCCGCGCATGGTGCGGGTGATCGCGCCTTCGTAGAATCCGGCAGCCTTCAGGTACTCCAGCAGCCAGAAGTCATCCACATTGCCAATGCTCAACCCGTCCGCCTTCGAGCGGTTTTGCCCTTTGCCTTGATCGGGGTTGAATAACTGCAAACAGGTGATCGTCGGCTTGATACCCCAGCCGCGTGACTTGTCCAGCGCAGCCCACGCCGAGACGGCTCGGTCAAGGTTGTTAGGACACTCGCTAAAAAGATCGAACAGAATGCGCAGTGTTTCGGGATCGTGTGCGGTGTGCCATTGGCTCACAAGCGTGTTGTACCCCGGCAGCGCGCCGGGATTAATTGCTCGATAGATCGACCATTCTGGTTCAGGTGGGCGCGGCGGCTGCATGGCAAAACCCTCGTCAACGGCGCGCTTTCGCTCCTCGTAATCGATCTGATAGATCAACTTATCGGCGATCTCGCCCGCGTTCTTGACCGTCTTGACGAAGGGGATCAATTCGATGGATTGTGCTTGCTCAAGGACTTCATCCGAGATGGGCGCATCGAGTGTGATGGTGAAGTTGGTTCCCTGATCGTGCAGCGTAACCACACGGTCAGGGGCGAGTTTTTCGAGCAGAGAGGCAAACCCATGCAGGATCAGCGCGTCTGCGAACGGTTGAACCGTTTTGTCGATGAAGAATTGTTGATATGTCGTCATCTGTCTTGTCCTTAGAAGTTTCCTGCTTTCGTGCCTTGTTGATCGGCGCGGCGAAGAATCCGCACGAGGATCAAATAAGCGAAAAAAGCGCGTGTGTCCGATTCGTCGGGTATGGCGATCACTCCGCTGCGTGCCGCATCATCGACAGCACGAAGCGGTGCAGTCACGCCATCCAACGGTGATAGATCAAGGGGGACGCCGATGGCATCTGCGGTTTCCCCGATCCACTTTCGCGCATTCGGGATCAGTCGGGCGGCGCGGCTTTCACCAGAAAATGGCGCGTGATGACGCGCCATTGCGCTGAATACTGCCCGCACGAGATCGTCGTCCTCAAAGGTGGCTTGAAGGATAGGCAGCACCGCCATTGCACCTTCAACCGCGTGATAGGGTCGCGCGCCTAGCTGACGCTGTGCCGCTTCATGCTCCTCACTGCCACGTTCATAATCGGTGTGGGCATAGACGGCTGCCGGATCGTGTTTTCCTTCAATCATGGCTTGGTACTCGGCTACCCATTTCTGCCATTTAACGTTCAGTTTGCCAACATCGTGCAGCAGAACCGCGATTTGGCATGCGCGTTTCAGCGTGTCTCGCTCCCAACCGAAAAATCGTTCGACGCGACGTGCCGTCGTTACGGTCGGGCTGTCCCATAATTCCTGAAATGCATTGTGAACAAGCCGAATATGCGTTGGGTAGGTTTCCAGCCGGTACCTTACACGGATGTGTGGCGGTTTCTCGTCACCGGATTCTCGACGCGTCAGAGGTTTGCTCTCCCACAAAGTCTCGTCGGTACGGTGAGGGATAAATCCGCGTTCCTCGTCGTACGTCGCCAAGATAGGATGCACAACAATCAGTTTGGCTCCCCATGTGACTTTCGGATAATTCGGCGGAACGTTTTCCCAACTGTATCGATCCTGATTCTGCTGGTCAGCCGCCTCAAGTGACTTGTGATCATCATGTTCATGCAGATATTTGACCGAAAATAGCAGCTCATCGATTTCATCGGCACGATCCAGCCATGCACGAATATGCTTTTGGAGTGTGCCGGGATGGAGATTGAAGGCAGGAATGTTGAACACATCCTGTTGAAGCAGCGTATCTGGGTCACTGCTGATGATCACGGGTTGGCTAACGATGTTTCGCACAAGGTGACGTGCATCGTCGGACGGTGTGCCGCTCTGCACCGCGAGGATCTTCTTCTGGTGATCATGCCGTCCTGCACGCAATTGATGGATCAGCACTTCGTCACGTTTGGCGTGTGCCTCGTTAAGTAGTGCCTGCTCGTCAAGGTAAGTAAATGCGGTACTTGTGGAAGCGCGATCACGCAGCGCCGATAACGTGCGGGCTATCACATCGTCCATGCCCTGATAGGGCATGATATCGTCAGTGAGTGAATGTTCAGCACCGTCCACCAATACGGTGGGGTATACGATGACTTCACCTTCATCTCCTTGACGACGCGCACACCGACCTGCCCGCTGAATGATGCTGTTCGCGGGAGCAAGCTCGGTGTGGAGTACAGTACTGGAAATATCGACGCCCACTTCAATCGCCTGCGTCGAAACGACGATGACATCAGCATCCGTTGGCTCAAAAGCCGCGTGAATTGCTGTTTCAATACGGCGGCGATCTTCGGGCAAAAACTGGCTGTGCAGAAGGACTATGGTCGTCCCTTCGGGCTTGCTCTTCCGCAGTTCAGTAGCCAGTTTTTGAGCGCGTTCGACTTGATTGCAGATGACTAAGGTTTTTCCGGTATGGCGTTCGAGTATTGCATCGGCTGATAACGGTTGCTCCGCGACCGCATATCGCCGTATTTTTTTCTGTGATTTGATCGTTAGCAGTGCTTCACGCTCTGCCGCGCTGCCCGGCACAACGACACAATCAAGGAGTTCCGCCAATTCATCGAGCAACGAATCAGTGAAGGTTGCGGTCATCAGTACAAACGGGGTGATCCCTTTCAACCTTTGCAGCATATGAAGTGCCGTCGGCAGAGTGGACTCAGGATCGTAGAGATGGAATTCATCAAAAACGAGATAGCTGCCAATGAGTGCGCCTGCGTTCATGTTTCCTGATCGCCGGGACAGACTGTAAGGCGATAACAGGTAACTGCTGAGGGTTTGGTCAATGGTGGCAAAGATCAGATGCGATGCGAGTTCGCGATCGTCGGCATGCTCACCTGTCTGGATCCTTACGCGAACATCAGGACGGTTGATTCGTTTCCCAAACTCAGCGACACGTTTTTCGTATTCGGTCTTGAATTGGTTTGCCAACACGCGCATTGGAACTGAATAGATGCACTTATCGGGAAGTTGCTCACTCTCTGGCGACTGACTATCCAGCGAAAGCAAAAAGGGATGCAGTGCAGCACGTGTCTTGCCCGATCCTGTAGGCGCGGAGAGCAAGACATTTTTCCCTTGCAGAATGAGATTGCTGACCCGCGATTGATGGGGATAAAGCGCAGTCATGCTCCACCCCCGAAAAGATCATCAAGGATTGTGCGCGCATCGTGCGCTTGCCCAACACCGTAGAGGCGTGCGAGGAGTGCGGCTTCCTCAACAATTTCCGTACGAAGTTCGGCTGGTTCAAGAACTTCACACGCGGCTCCCCACCCACGTATCCAAGGCTTGAGGTCGGTCGTATCCGCAACGTCGATGTGGAGTTGCAGAAAACCCGGACGGTTGGGATCGTCAAGGAGCTTCTGTGAAGGGTGCCAGTTGCTTTCGCGTACACGTTTTGAGGTGTCGGGTCTAAACCGCAAGACGACATGGGTGGTTTCTTCGCCATGAAAGATCACCCACGCGTTTCGCAGAATGTCGATGCCGGGAAAATCTATGGGAATCTCATACGGTTCGCGGAGAATTTGCGCACGCTGAATCCGCTCGATTTTATAGGTGCGAAGCGCGTCTACGAGCGAGCTGTGTCCAATAACATATGTGGCGTAACCAATCCCGGAGGGTTCAATAAGGTACGGCGAGATCACGGTTTCGAAAGGTTGTCCAAGATAGGGTGCATAGGTGATTTGCAGGCGGCGGCGATAGACGTATGCCCGAACTACTGCTCGAAAGATATCCACGTATTCGTCGGCGCGCGGACGTTCTGCAAGCAAACGGGCTGCATCGACGATGTCGTCACCCAGTCGGATGTCATCACTTAGAATTCGCGCGAGTTTGTATAGCATGGACTCAGCAGCTTCATTCCGACGATCAGACTGTTTGACAAGGAGGCGCGCTGAGAGGTATAGGATCACTGCTTCTTCTGGAGTTGGTTCAAACCGGCGTAGCTGAATGGCGTCAACGGGGAACGCTAACCAATACTTGCCGTCTTTGTATAATTTCCCTTCTGTCTCAAGCTCATACAAATAGTTGTCAACGGTGCGACGCTCAAGACCGAGGTGGACAGCAATTTCTTGAGTCGTCAAGCCTTCTTCATGGCGCTGCATGATCATGAGCACGCGTTCGCGGCGGGTGGCTTTGTCATCGTCTGAGATGCGGGGCATAGTCGAAACTCCACTCTGCGGTACTAACTTCAATTATAAACGGTACTTGGAAAATATATTTCCAGTTTTCGCTGACATTCAGATGAGTTTTTGAGGCGGTACATTTGCACCGCCTCACATGTCTCGCCTCAGAACGGAATTTCGCCCTGCTCTTCCTTCGCGCTGCCATTCTCGGCGCGGTCGAGCAAGACCAATTGGCTCGCATCGAGTTCGAGGCTCGGCTGCGGCGCGCCTGCCTGATCAACCCATGCGCTCATGCGCACCCACGAAGCGGACACTTGAATAAGCGATCCGCGCTTGACGTACTGCTGCGCCACCTCCGCCAATTTATTCCAGCACGAGATGCGGATCCATTGGGTCTGCTTCTCGCCCGCCTTGTTTTTGCGGCTGACTGCCACCGAAAACGACGCGACGGTTTGTTCGCCCACCTGCCGCACCTGCGGATCGCTGCCCACGAACCCTGTAACCTGAATGTGAAGTGATGTTCCCATTTTTCGATCTCCTCGCGCATCTGCGCTGATTTCCATCGACCAGCGGGTCGATTTCTGCCCTCTTTCGGGCAGGCGCATCAGACGATCCCGTCACCCGACGGGCGCTATCCATTTCTGTTGAGCGCAAGCGGCACAAGCCAGACAGAAATGGATAAGCGAAATCCGCAGGATTTTGACGGGGCGGCGCGCCTGCCAGACTGGGCAGAACAAATCGACCCGTCACGCGGTCAGAGGGAACAGCGCCGACGCGGAACGAAAGGGACTCAATCACACAGGAACGGGATCAGGTAAGCGGACCAGATGCAGGTGAAGAGGAGCGAACGCGGCTTGAGTGGCAAACTCGCAAAATTAGAGAAGCGGCTGAGGCGAACCCCAGCCGCTCGGTATCAGGCATAGGCGGCGGCAAGCATCCGCGTATTTCACCGAAACGAGGACGTGCGGGCAGCAGTCAGTAAACATGCGCCTTGACGTGCGCGCGTGAACGTAATATACTCCGCAATATTCTACTGAAAGAATGGAGGTGCTGTGATGACCAAAACGTATCGTGACCGCTTGTCCAGCGCACCTCACCGGATTGATGAATTACCCCTCTTGCTCCCCTGACATGAGGCGGTGAACGGCATTCGCGGTGCGCTTGGGCACCAGACCGTTTATCTCATGTTGTTGGAGCTTTCTCATGCACGTTCGTTCCATTTCTCCTGAAGAAGTCGATGCTTTCGCCGCTGTCGGTCCGCATTCGCTCGGGACTGACGGTTTCGCGCAGTACCTCCGCGAGTTGTGGCAGCTCGGGGCGAGCAAGCCCAGTCGCTGCTTAGTCATCGAGGAAGATACCCGAATCCTCGGTCGGATTGTCTATCGCGGCAGTGGATCAGATGTCAATTTCACCGGGCTGTATTTGCCAGCCGGTGAAGCATTTTTCGCGCTTGGTCAACGCCTATTCCAAGAGAGCTTACCCGCGCTGCACCATGAAGGAGTCCGCTACCTTGAAGCATTTATCAGCGCTGCCGGAGCGCAAGCAGAGCAGGTGCGCGAGCTGTTGCAGCGGCTTGGGGTTCCGCTCATTCAAACTAAATACCGTTACCGTTGGAACGCTGATCCTGCCACGCTGGTTCCGTCCTCGCGCTTGATCTACCAAACACGCCCTGAAGTGGGTGAAGCCGCCTTTATTGATCTGATTCGCCGGGCAAGTGTTGGCACGTTGGATGCCCTTGACCAACTTCAGATCGAACAACTAGGGGAGGATTTGCACGCCCAAACCTACTTCGAGGTGCTGAAGACGGAATTTGAGGATCATCCAGATTGGTGGCTCGCGGCATACACACCCGATCAACAACCGGTGGGGCATGTTGTTGGCGTGCCGTTCAACCTGCATCGGCACGAGGGGGCGATCGGCTATATTGGTGTCGTCCCGGAACAGCGCGGACATGGCTACAGCGCTGACCTGCTGCGCGATGGGATGCGCGCGATGACGAATGCGGGGATCACAACCGTGATCGCCGACACGGATGAGACGAACCGCCCGATGCAAGCGGCATTCGAGCGCTGTGGGTATCAGCGCACCGATATGACTTGGGTGTATCGACAGGCAATCGCTGACCTGCTTACGAAAGCGTAACCTCAAGCGCCGATCTGCGGCGTTTCTAGTCGACAGACTCGCAAAATAAAAGGAGCGGCTGAGGTGAACCCCAGCCGCTTCGCGTTCAGGCATATGCGGCGGCAAGCATCCGCGCGGCACGTTTCATGTATCGGGGAAACGTCTTGGGATTTCTGCCGACCGCTTTCGCCGCTTGCAGATACGTTTTGCCTTCGATCTGCGCCCGGATTGCACCCGCCACGCATACCGTGTGACTGTACTTCTCAAGCAGCGCCTCAGCCGGGGCGGTGTTCCCCTGCTTGTACTGTTCGCGCCATTCGTGATACGGCGACGTGTAACGCCCGTGATTCGGATGCTCAACCGGAATTTCAAACGGGTCGGCGGGCGGATAGTTGTGCTGCTCCAGAAACACTTCCGCGAACTCGTACTGGAGTTCCTGCTGAACGTACAATCCATAATGCTGAAACCAGCGCCATACATCATTTGTGGCGATACGCGCCGCATCTTCTTTCCCAACCTGAGTGGTTAGGTAATACAGCGCGATCATGTGCTTGAGCGACGGCATGTACTTGGTCGCCAGCTTGACCATGATCCGCTCAATGTCGACACGCATGTCGATATCGGTCGCCCACGCCGCCCAGCGCTCATTCCGATCCGCTTCCAGTCCGGTGATCGCATTCTCGTCTGCCGTGTCGCGGCGGTCGTCGCCGATCAGCGCATCAAGACTGTCGTACATATTCGCCTGATACCGAAAGGTCGAAATCTTGCAGCGTGCCAGAATGAAAAAGACTGCCTGCTTGCGCGTCTTCTCCGTCAGAAAATCAGGCTGCGCGACCAGTGTCTCCCACAGCGCCATGAACCCGACCTGCAAGCATTCCTCTAACTCATCCCCGTAGATGCCGTAGTTCTGCATCACATTCGAGGCGTAGTGATGCAAGTTCTCGTGAATTTGCTCGAAGGTCTGGCACCCTGCCCACGCCGTGAAATATTCGCCCGGTTTCTGCTTGCCCACATTGAACGGACGAATATTTGACCGCACCCAGCTTTTGAAATCCCCACTCATGATCCAACCCCTCCGCACACCGCTGGAATCTGCCAGCGCAGGTGAGCGCTGCCGCTCAACCACGCGGCACCGCGCGGAGGGGGGAACCGGGCAAATCAAAACGGCGACCGGAGGGGTACACGGTCGCCGTTTGAGGCGGTGGTTCGCTGGTCACGTCACGCAGGGATGGGATCAGCGTACCGCCGCCGGGGTTTGCCCGGGCGGAGACCCGCGCGGTACGCTCGCCGCGCGGCGGCAGTGCGAGGAAAACAGCAGGTAGGGTATAAAAAGTGTGAAATCACTTCTCGGAACGTTGAAACGATCCGCAAACTTTCTTTTGCTTACATACACGACTCCGCGTTACACTTACTACAGTTCAATAAAACCTCGCGCGGTGGATGTCATGGATAAAGCCCTGTTTGATCGCATCGTTCAAGCGCTCTCGCCGGATATGTCGGATGAGCGCACTCGCAAGCCTCGCATCGAAGCCGCGCTGTACGGCGCTCCCGTCTTGGCAAAAATCGACTGGACGGGACCGCAGGATGTGTTCACCTATCATCTGGTGCAAACACTGGATCGGTTCGGCGATCTTCAATCCGGCACGCCCGCGCTTGCCGTCTTGTTGAGCGCATGGAAAGCGCACGTCGGCATCGATCGGCAGGCGGCATTTGATGAGGTAATCCGCCAGCTTACACCCCCTGCATCCCCGCCTCCACCCGCCGCACCCGGTACGCTGCACACCTTCATCAGCTACAGCCGAAAAGACACCCCGTTCGTCGAACAGCTCGAAGCGGCGCTGCACGCGCGCGGCATCACGACATGGCGCGACGCCCACAGCATCCCCGGCGGTGACGACTGGTACCAGAATATCGTCACCGGGCTGGCAAACGCCTACGCCGTTTTGTGCATCGTCACCCCCAACGCCGACGAATCGCGCTGGGTTAGGCGTGAGCAGCTTCGCGCCGATGAGGACGGCATCCCGTCGATTGCGATTCACCCGGCGAAGTATCGCAACCCGTTTCACTTGCAAGAAGTCCAGCCGATCCTGATGGACGACGCGAACTTCGCCGCCGGGCTTGAGCAGGTGATCGCCGCGCTCGACCGCTGCAAAACAAAAACCCGATCCGCGCCGCCTGTCACCGTAAGTTCCGCCTTCACGCGACCGGATGACGACGCAGCAGTCGCGGAGTATCTGAAATGGGTGCTCAGCGACGCGAAGGCGGATTTACGCGACGCGCTGTACGTCGATCTCGCCGCGTCACCGGAGCGCGCCCCGCAGATGCGCGCAAAGTCGGTACTATCCGATGATCTTGTTCGTGATGACGAGTTCGTGTTTTCGAGCATCGGCTTGGAGCATCTCGCACATGAGGATTTCGCCAAATCGGGAGAAGAAGTCCCCGACGCACGTCAGGCGATCCGTGACCTGCGCCGCGCCGTCCTGCTCGGTGATCCGGGGGCGGGCAAGACGACGACGCTCCTAAAAATCGCGGTCGATCTGGCGCGGGCGGCGCAGGGGGACAAAGCCGCGAGACTGCCGGTGTTCGTCCCGCTGCGTGAATTCGATGGCTCAACCTCGTTTGAGGCGTTCGTGCGCGGCAAAACGCACAACCTGCAAGCCGCGTTTGACCGCTTGCGCGACCGCTTCGTACTGCTGTGTGACGCGCTCAACGAGATGCCGCGCAAAGGCAAAGACGACGGGCGCGATCTGGTCGCCGAGGTGCGCGATACCTTGAGCGGACGCGCCGACTGGGTCGTGAGCTGCCGCGTGCGTGATTACACCGACGACCTGAGTGGAATCGACGGTATCGGCAAAATCCGGCTGAAGCCGCTCGATCCGCCGCGCATTCAGGAGTTCATCACGCGCAAGTTTGCCGACCTGCCCGTACGCGGCGCGGCATTGTGGAGCGCGTTAGGCGGCAGCGACCTGCTGCTCAAAGCATGGGAGGCATTCGTCCGGCACGGCGCGCCGGAGGGTTTTTGGGGCAAAGAATGGCTGCCAGAAAAGCCGTATTGGTGGGAGGACGAAGGACGCGCATGGCAAACAATGCACGCCGATCACCGCCGCTTGATGCTGCTTTGCCGCAGTCCGTTTATGGCAAACATGGTGAGCGCGCTGTATCGCCGCTCCGAGCGGCTGCCGGAGAATCGCGCCGGGCTGTTCCGCGATTTCGTCGCTAATCTGCTGAACGCCGAAAAGAAGCGGCTGACCGACATCGGACTGACATGGATCGGCGATGAACCCATTCGCGCCGGAATGGGACAGATCGCATGGGCGATGGGCGCGCAAACCGAAATGCCACGCGCCGATGCAGAAGCGATCCTGAAAGATCAGGGACATGACCCCGCGAAGCTGTTGAGCGCGGCAGCATCGGCGCAGATTATTGATTACGGCGTGAACGTCCGTTTCACCCATCAACTGCTTCAGCAGTATTTCGCGGCGGCGGTCTTGGGTGCGATGATGGATAAGGGTGGTGATCCGGCGGTGAATTGGAAGCCCGATGCATGGTGGGAATCGACCGGGCGCGAAGAGACGGCAATTCTGCTGGCGGGCGACCGGAACGATCCGCATGGCGCAGCGCGTTGGATCGCCCCGGCGCAGCCGCATCTGGCGCTGGAACTGCTCTCGCAGCCGGATTTCGCGCTTGATCTCGAAAAGCTGGACACAGATACCCGCACCGCCTTGATCACGGGAGCGCACGGAAAAACCAGCACGGCAAACCCCGTCGGGCGCGCCGCCGCTTACCGTGTGTTGGGCAAATTCGATGCGGATACTCGTAAGGGCATCGGTGTGATCGTGCGTGATGGCATGACGCTGCCCGACATCGATTGGGTGATCATTCCCGGCGGGGAGTACATCTATCAAAAGGATCAGCGTATTACGCTGCCCACCTTCCAGATCAGCCGCTACCTGATCACGTATAAGCAGTTTCAGGCGTTCATCGATGCGCCGGACGGGTGGAAGAATCCGCAGTGGTGGAAAGGACTTTCGGCGGACGACAACCACAAAGCGCAGCCGGGGGATCAGGTGTTCAAGTTCTGGAATCACCCGTGTGAGCGCGTAAGCTGGTACGATGCGGTCGCGTTCTGCCGCTGGTTGAGCGCGAAACTCGGCTACATCGTGACGCTGCCGACCGAGCAGCAGTATGAACGCACCGCCCGCTGGACGGATGGGCGGTTGTATCCTTGGGGAAATGACTACATCATCGGGAACGCGAACATAAATGAGGCATATGGAAATGCTGGAACCTATTATCTCCAGCAGACTTCAGCCGTAGGGATATATCCGCAGGGCGCATCGGTCGAAGATGTTCACGATCTGAGCGGGAATGTGTGGGAATGGTGCTTGAATGAGTACAAAAAGCCTGAAAATACTCAAGATAGCAGCAATAATAGCCGTGTGGTGCGGGGTGGCTCATGGGACGATTATCGAGGCAGCGCGCGCGCCGTGGTTCGCCTCGGCAGGTATCCCGACAATCGTGACGATGTTCAGGGATTTCGTCTCGCTCGCTCCTAACTCTGCGTTCTGGTTGCTGAATTGGCGGGCGCGTCGCGACGCGCCCCTACGCACGCAACCGTGATTTCGTAGGGGCGGCTCGCGAGCCGCCCGCCGCTATTTTTGTTTCGCCCGCCGTCAAATACACTCACTCGCCGCCAACATTCATGTGCCCGCCGCTATTCATCGGCACAACCCACCCGATCCGATCCCCTGTGCAAGCGTGATCCGCCCGCCGTCACGCACGGGCTGGGTTCTCTTCATCCTCCGCCCACCGTGCCGGATTATGCTCGATATAAGTCCGCACACGAGTCAAATCCGCCTCACCGCGTAGAATATGCTCATAATAATTGCGCTGCCACACGACTTCACCGGGCGAATCGCGCAGCGTGTTGATCTGTTTGGTCGAAGCCGTCTTGTACGCGCCGATCAGCGCGCCGAGCGGTTTTCGCCTGCCGGGGACATCATCGCGGAGGAGCAGAATTCCATGCAGGTGATTGGGCATCAGCACCCACGCATCGAGTTCGACATAAGGATACTGCGCCGCCAGCCACTCCCACGACTCGGCGGCGATCCGTCCCGCATCGGTGAGATGTATCCCGTCGGTTTCCATTGATCCGATTAGACACTGCTTTTGCACGGTGCAAAGGGTGACAAAATAGGCTCCAGCCTGCGCGTAATCGTACCCTTGCAAGCGGATGGATCGGCGGTTGGGGAGCGATGACATGCGGCTGATCCTCAGTGAATGTGAATGAATGGCGACGACGGGCGGCTCGCGAGCCGCCCCTACGCAGGCGGGCATGGGTTCGTAGGGGCGCGTCGCGACGCCCGCTAGGGGCGCACAACGCGAAACCCGATATTGTCGACACGCCCAAGCGGTCCGTAGGAGATGCGGACCGAGGCGCGCGCGCCGTAGTGAGCGTTGCGCCAAGAACCGCCGGGTAGCACGCTAGTATTAGAACTGCTATCTTGAATATTCTCCAGCATATCGTACTTGTTCAAGCACCATTCCCACACGTTGCCGCTCAGGTCGTGGATGCCTTCAACAGACGCGCCATCCGGGAAAATGCCGACCGCGCTCGTCTGTCCGATGCCGGTTTCACGAGTATTCCCTTTCGCCGCGTTAAACTCGCCTTGATAAGGATACAGCCGCCCATCCGTGCAGCGCGCCGACCGCTCGTACTGCTGCTCGGTGGGCAGCGTCACCGTGTACCCCAGTTTCGCGCTCAACCAGCGGCAGAACGCTATTGCGTCGTACCAACTCACGCGCTCACGAGGATGATTCAGGAATTTGTAGGCTTGATCACCGGGCTGCGCTTTGTGATCGTCGCTTGCCGACAACCCTTCCCACCATGCCGGATTCTTCCACCCGTCCGGCGCATCGATGAATGCTTGAAACTGCGCATAGGTGATCAGGTAGCGACTGATTTGGAAGGTGGGCAGGGTAAGGACTTGCGGCGGATTGTCGCTTTCATCCTGATTCCCATAATGGAACTGTCCGCCGGGGATGCTCACCCAATCAATGTCGGGGAGTACCACCCTCACCCCCGACCCCTCTCCCCGCGAAGCAGTGGGAGAGGGGAGAACGATCACCGACACGCCTTTGCGATTGTCGGCGGGCAGGTCGTCAATCGTGAACAGCCCTAGCGCGCGCCCGACGGCGGCACGGGCGCGCGGATCAGGATCGTGGATCACCCTTCGCCCTGAGGGAGAGGGGACGGGGGTGAGGGCTGTCAAACGGGGAAGCCATTGATCGCGTAAGCGGCGTTTTGTGTCGTCGGGTGTGGTCGCGCCGCTGCGGGCGATACACAATGCCGCCACTTCAGGGTTCGCGTCCGCAAGCCATTCTAAGACGGGCGTGCAGTCATCCGAATACAGGCCCGCCAGCAAGATCGCCGCTTCTTCCCAGTTGGTGCGCTCCAACCAGTTTTCTGGCTTCCAGATAGTGGCGGCTTGTAACCGCCCTGCCTTGATCTCGGTATCCATGTAGCGGGCGGCGAAGTATTCTTGCAAAAGCTGGTGACTGAAACGGACTTCATCACTGACGGTGATCAGGCTGGCGCTCCCGCCCAGATACAGCAGGCGGTCGCTCAACATCAGCTCTACGTCAGCGCGCGGCAGCGTGGTTTGCGCGCTCAAGTCGTCGTCATCTGTTCCGGCGCGCTGGATCTGCATGGCATATGCCAACCGCGCCAGTCCATCTAACAGCGCTTCGCCTTCCGGCGTGAGCGTGATACGCTGTGTGTGTTTGTCGGCGTGTGCCAGTTCTTCGCGCAAGAGCAGCGTTTCGACAAACCCCCGGAACAGATCGCCCCGGTTGTCGGGCAGCACACCGAAGCGCTCGTACACCCGCGCCAGCATCTCCAGCATGTACGGACTGCGCGCCAGCAGCATCATGCCCGATGGATTTTCGCGGACTCTCAGCCAGTCATTCCAATAGCTGTATTCGTTCTTCTTATCCCAATCGTATGTCCACTTCAGATCAGGCGGCAGGTTGGGCGCGATCCAAAAGACGGTTTCATGCTGTGTGCCGACTTTCTTGATGAAATCGGCGTGATACTCGCGGGCAGTCTCCCCCGCCAGCCGCCAGAACAACGTATCGCCAATGTCGTGCGTTTTCATGCGGCGGCGCAAAAAGTCGCGGATTCGCAGCGGATCGAGCGGCGTGATCACCACGCGGTCAAAGTCGAGATCGACGGTGTAATCCTGCTCACGGCATGTCACAAGCATTATCAACCCCGGATGCGCGCGGATAAATCGCTCGACCTGCTTGTATTTGTCCGCTCGCAGCGCTGCCGGGACTTCATTTAATCCATCCAGCAGCAGCACCGTGCGTTTACTGTTCAGCAGGGCGTCGAGATGCGCGCCGAGTTCACCCAGTTCATCTGCGATGAAGTCATGCAGCGATCGCGCATCCGTCCAGTTGCCCAACTTGATGAACAGCGGGATCGGTTCACGCTCGTCCTTCAGCGCCGCTTCATACAACGGCTTAGCAACTGCAAGAAGCGTCCATGTTTTGCCCGCTCCCGGTTCGCCCAACACCACCGCCCGCCGGATCGCGCGCAGTTCAGTCGCGGCATCGTCAAAGTGGCGCGTATCCCGTTCGCTTTCGCGGGAAAGGCGTGTATGCTCAAATTCCTGCCGCACCCATGCGGCGGTCGCTTTGTGATAATCGCCGCTCAACGCGGTATAGCGCTCAAGCTGGAAATCCTGAAACCGCAGCCGATCCATGTATGCGAGCTCGAGTTCGCGCTGCGTTGGAGCGGGTTTAGTTTCTCCGCGCAGCACGCCGCGCATGGCTTCGTCAGTATCTTCTACCGCTTCAGCGACGGTAATGCGCGGCGCGGGCAGGACTCGCAGCAGCGCGGCAAAACCCGCCTCGTAATCGGTAAACAGGTCGAGTACCTGCCGCTCCAACATATAGATTGGAAGCTCACAAATGGCGGCGCGCACGGGAAAAATCAGCTTCTTCTTATGCTCCGCCCACAAGAACTCGCGGCGCACCCATGTACTGCGATTCGCCTCGTCGCTCACCAGTGACACAAACGCATACGAGTTGTTGATCCCATCCACAATCGACTGTATCCACTCGTCGCCGCCTTTGATACCCGTTTTGTCGATCCAGCAGGCGTGTCCGTGTTTCTGCAAATCCGCGATCAAGCGTTCGGCTAAGCCTGTGTCCACGTGCGAGTAGCTGATGAATACGGTTGGTGTGCGCTCTGTGTAGGGCGTTTCAACCGTGACGGGCGGCGCGGTCACGGGGGCGGCAGGCGGTGCGGGTGGAGTTACTCCAACTTCATCACCGCCGCAGCGCGTATTGATCAATCCGGTCAGCTTATCGATTTCATCAAATTTATCGACTCCGCACTTGTAGCGCACCGTCGTGAAGATCAGCGCCAGTGCGTGCGTGTCGGGATACACACAGCCGAAATCAACCGTCGTTCGAATCAGGTGGACGCAGAAGCCATCCGGATCGCCACCACGCTTGATCTGGTCGAACAGGCGCGGTTCGGTCAGATAAAACGCCTCTGTGAGCAAATTTTCGCGTTGATCTTCTGTTCGCGCATACGGCAGAATGATCTGCTTGGCACGTGGGAAAAAATCGGGTGGCAGATTGGGTGGCATGAGCAGCATCCATCGCAGCAGCGAAACCTAATATCTTGGATTATAGCGGCGATGTTTTCTGAATTGCTATAGATTTTCGACTTATCTTTCGCGTTTCGCCGCTGGTACGCGGTGCAGGCGAGAACGCCTCAACATGGTTGTGCGTCCGCCAACTCACCCGCGCCGCCGTCACCATAAATCCAGTTGGATTGGCGATTTTCCCCTTGTGGTGCAGCGCCTCCATGCGTTTCAGAGTTGAGGTTACGATCTCACGCCCATACAGATCGACCAAGCAGCGGGCATTACTCAGACTCAAGGTCTTTGCGCCGGAGAGCCGCTCTACCGTTTGATAGACCCGCTGTGCGGCACGCTCGTCGTCTTCATCCTCCAAGGGAGTCGGATAGTACGGCTGCCGCTTTTTGATCGGCGGAGACGGTTTCGGAATAGGCGCGGGTAGTTCAAGCGGAAGTGGCTCAGGTTTTGCTTTCGGCAGATACCATTTGTTCGCCTGCTTTTGCTGCGGTGTCTCCCACCAAGCGGAGGTCACATCAGCGGCGTACTCCATAACAGGCTCTACGTATTTGTACGTACTGAATGTCCGCTTTTTGAGTGTCAGCCGCCTTCCCTGCCCGATCAGCTTGTACGCCAATCCGGGTGACGCGGGATAACGTTTGCTTCGCTCATCTTCGATAAACCATGATCGCGTGTCGATTCCCGATCGCCGCGCCATTGTCGGAGACGGGATCGCCTGCTCAAGATTCTCCCATGTGAGCGGAATTGAGTCGAAGCATGCCTCAGCCGCGATATTTTCCGCCGCGTGGTAGCTGAAAACCGAGCGCACGCTCACACCGAGTCGATTCGCCAGCCACCCCTGCGGATACTGCCCCGGTCGCCGCTTGATGAATTCGCGTTCGAGTGCAGCACGGTAGGTTTTCGGGCTGCTGAGGTCAGACTCGCTGATCGGATCGCTCACGGTCACGTTCACGCCGAGGACGCGTCTAATGTCGTCAGGCGACGGGAAACGGTAGACCATCGGCGGACGGTGCTTGAGTCGAGGGTTTTGACTTCGTGTTGGTTTCTGCCGGGGAACAAAGCATCTTTTTGCTTTGTTTTCAAAGCCCCCACCGGGGTCAGCATTCGCAGAGGTGGGGGGCGCGGGGGGCGGGATTTCAGGTATCAACCGCTCACCATTGATGCTCAACTTGAGCGCCTTTCGCAGTGAGTAATCCCCAACGATACCCTTGAGAACGCTCAATGCTTCCAACCGTGTGAATGCCTGATCTGACACGAAACCTCTCGTAATCAGCGTTTCATACACGCGCAGAAACGCTGTGCCATCCGGATGCTTGAGCAGCGTCTCACGAATGCCATTGTCGATTTTGTCCGTCAGATCAGACTTCGACGCGAACTGCTGCTCCGCTCGACACGGGCGACTGTAGGCGCTGGCGATGGTTTTCTCAGCTTCACACAAACGGCGCTCAACGCGCTCTGAAACATTTCCCTCGTCCGCCCCTTGATAGGCATGAACCTCCGCAAGTGCTTGCTGCGTCCACGTCCGAGACCTCCCCTGATCGCGCAGCTTGAGCGCCAACTTGAACAACGTGTTGTTCCGTTCGCCGGTTTGCGCGACTTCCTTCTGATATTCGCTCAACACAGAGGCGAAATCGGCGGTCACTTCCTTTACCTTTATATCGTGGCGTGCATTGAAAACACTCTGCTTGGGTTTGAGGAAAGCGAGTACTTGCTCAAGCTGCTCACGGCTCAGGCTTAGAACAGGCACGTCGTGCAGAACCGTCCACGTTTTGCCCGCGATGATTGATCCCGCGCCAACGACATAGCCACCTTCGCCTTTGAGGTCTCCGCCGCGCACTTTCTGAGACTTTGCGGGGAAATCAATGCGGAAATAGAAGTGCGGTGTACCTCGGTTTCCTGAGCGCACCGTGTAAGTATTCGCTAGGCCGGGAAACTGCCGGACGAACTCTTCCGCGACGATTTCGTCATCCATATCGAACACCACCAGCTTGGACAGTTTCCCACAGACGACACCATACGTCGCAAGCCGCTTTTCGTTGAACCAATCATGTAGTTCTTTGGGTGTAGGCAGCGCCGTACGATAGCGCGTCCAAGCAGTTGCAGGCATTTTCCCACGCGCCGCATCGTTTCCGCCGATGAGCGGAATCACACTCCAATCCTGCTCAATGCAGCGCAGCGCTGCCGAGTAGGTCGGTGTGACATCTGCTACCGTTTTCAGGCGGGCAGACATGATGAGTCTGCGAAGGCGAATTCGTGACCGGCAAAAACCAACACGAAGTCCGCCGCCGCGCAAGTCGTGAGCGCGTGGGTAAGCATTTGTCCTCCAAGCAAATCAAAGGAGCGATCAGGCGTTTTTCACCTGACAAAATGCGTCTATTCGATTGCAGGAAGGTGGGGGTTGTGGTACATTGGGATTGTCCAGATCGCCAATGTACACACTTTCCACCCGCCCCCTGCGCCTTGCAGTGGGCTTTTTTTTGCTATGCCCTTGGTGGTGCACGTGGTTGGTGCATCATGTCCTCCAAATTGTTCACGCGCGTGAACATTTCATCGCGATTGACCGTTTAGGTACACCTCTGCATCGGTGAGCAGCTTTTGAAGTGCCTGAAGACGTGCGCGTGCCATCCCTGCATCACCTTCTTGTTGCAGTAAGGCGCGGGCGAGATCTTCTGGTTTTGTGACTGTGGTTGAACGAGCGATTTTCGCCATTCTCAGGGCATGCACAGGCACTTTTTCTTCCTCATCAGGATCTTCACTGACCTGTCCATCAGCTTCGCAGAGTTCACGAATCTGCTTGCTGCTCAGATTGAGATCGATGATTTGTCTCAGAATTTCAGCATGGTATTCCGGTGCCAGTGCGATCACGGGTCTGAGTCGAAATTCCTCTATCCCGTGCCGATCAGCGAGTTCAAGGGCTTCGTCTGAGAGGTTGAGCAAATTCTTCAAGTAGCTGAAATACCCGCGCTTGATCCCACCCATCGCGCTCAGAATTGCATCGGTGTACTCACGTTTCGCCCGCAGATCGAGGCTGAGCGCCTGCCGGTAGAAGTCATTGCCTACCGGGTACGCCGGAATCTCGTAGCCATGCACCGTAAGCAGCAGCAGCGCCGCCTGACGCGCCATCGCAACCGCCGTGAGTCCCGCGCGTACGGTGTTTTCCTTCGCCTGCCTGAAGACCGAGCTTTTCTGCTCCGGTATCACGATACACGGCACCATGCCATCACCGGAAAATCCATGAACGAAGTCGCGCAGCAGCCACGTTGCCCAATAGCGGCGTTCGCCCGTTTCAATGCGATACATGCGTGTCACGCCTTGACTGATATCTACCACAGTGAGCGGATTCACCTGCCCGTCGTCGCGAATCGTCACGGCAAGGTTGACGAGATCACGGAGCAGAGTCTCCTCTGGAGACAGCACCACCGCCGCATCATCTTCGGTTTCCGATTCAGAGTTCGGAAGCAGTTCGAGCACGTTGTGGAACGGTCGCCCCTTTTGGCGTGCCGCCACCTGCACGATCTGCACCAGTTCACGAAGTGCCTGAGAGGGTGTGAGACGCTGGTGATGAAACTCATGGTGGATACGCTCCGGCAGCACGCGGCGCGGTTGCACCGGGTCGGGGCGGAGGAGGTCGAGCAGGATACGCTCGACGCGCAAGCCGTCATCCTTTAGGAGTGTTGTTCCCATCGCGACCATATCTGGGGTCACCGAAGCAAGCAGGTCATCAATGCGGGTCGTCTGATTCTTCGGCATCATGCACCTGCCATCGCGCGAACGAGCATGCCGATCACCTGTGCATACGCTTTGCTGGCGGGAGCACCGGGATCATAGGCGAAGATACTCTGGTGCTGGCGGTGCGCGTAGGACACCGCTTCATTGGCGGGGATCACGCCGAGCAGCAGTTTACCGAGCGTAGGATGCGCCTGAAGTTCGCTCAAGAGGTGATTGTGACCACGCACACGCGAGTCCATTTTGGTGACGAGGATGCCGCTCACATGAAGGTTGGGATGCCGCCAACCTTCGCGTATCTCGTTGATCTTGTTCATCACGCTGGTCAACCCGACCGTCTCCAGATAACGCGGCTCAACCGGGATGATCGCATCTGTCGCGGCGACGAGTCCCATCTCAGTCATCAGCGAGAAAGAGGGGCGGGTATCTACAACTACAGCAGCGTATTGATTGATAATCTTGCTGAGTGGATCGGCAAGGCGGTACGGCGCACCAGCGACTCCGGTCAGCTCCCGTTCTGCGCCTTCGAGCATCGGAGATGCGGGCAGGACATGCAGATCAGCATCCCATTCGCTCGCCACAATGCACTCACGCAAGACCTGCGGCGCGTTTTGCCGATCTGCCATCAGTACGGTGTACAAGCTGTCGTTTGTGCCGTAGTCCTTGCGTCCGGTCGTGACGAGCGTCGCGTGGGACTGCGAGTCGGTGTCGATGAGGAGCACACGGGGATTCGATGCCTTCGCATAGCGCAGCATTTGCACCATGCCGAAAGCGACGGTGGTGGCGGACGTCGTTTTGCCGATGCCACCCTTATGGTTAGTGAATACGTAAACGCGAGTCATGCCATTTCCTTTCGATCACGCACCTAAGGTCGTTTTCGCTGAGGCTGGCAAGCACTTCACGAAGCCGTGTTACACTGCATTCGGAAGTCTTGCTGGCGTGAGCAGCGAGCTTCAAGGTGATTGGGGGAGGGATAAGCTCTCCCTTTCACCGCTAAAGCCGAATCAGAGCGGATACGTTATGAATGGCGCGACTGCATCGCGCTGAGGAAATGGTAAACTTTCGAGGAATTGACTTGCATCACGGGAAGATTCTTGTTCGAATGTGATCCACTCTTTCCAGCAAAAACCCCTGAGACAGTTCTCAGGGGTTTTTTCTTGCCTGAACAGTGTTCGAATCCATGTTGGGTGTTTGCGGAAAAACCGGTTGTCTCACGCATCTGAAAAGTGATTGATGGGACTGCTCCCGACAAAGTTGCGTTCTTTCCCGGTTCAAACTCAGCGCCACAGGGCATACCGTTCAACCTCAACCGAAACATCTCTGGCGCGGCTCTCGGTTGCAGCGCGTGCGCGGGATTCATCGGTGCTTTCAAGGGGTCTAAAACTTCCTCATGAAGCCCTATCTCCCCGTGAAAGAAATGTCGGTAAGGTTTATGCTTAATCTGTTCCCAATACCTTTGTAGGAGAACCTGTGTACTTACAGGGTAAATGGTTTCAAAAGGGCAGCACCAACACAACCATTAGGATTTAGCATGACTCGTCACTACACAGCAGTTTCAGCAAAAGCGCCATTTTTATGGCACGGCGGCGATTACAACCCGGAACAGTGGTCGCCGGATGTGTGGGCAGAAGATTTTCGCCTAATGCACAAGGCTGGCATCACGGCGGCGACCGTTGGAGTTTTCAGTTGGGTATCACTCCAGCCCGCCGAAGATCGATTCACGTTCGAATGGCTGGATGACATCATCGATGGGCTGCACGCTAACGGCATTCAGGTGATTCTTGCCACACCGAGCGCCGCGCAGCCCGCATGGATGTCACAAGCTTACCCCGAAGTGCTGCGTTCGGATGAAAACGGCATTCGCCGCCAGCATGGGCAGCGCGTGAACTACTGTCCCAACTCTCCCGATTACCGCCGTTTCAGCGCCGATATTGCCCGCAAACTGGCGGAGCGCTACGGCGCGCATGAGGCGCTGTTGTTGTGGCACGTCAGCAACGAATACGGCGGCGCGTGCTACTGCGACACCTGCGCCGCGCGCTTCCGCGAATGGCTGCAAGCCAAGTACGGCACCCTTGATGCACTGAACGCGGCGTGGTGGACGCCGTTTTGGAGTCACACGTACACCGATTGGTCACAGATCATGCCGCCGCGCCAGAACGCCGAATTCCTCACGCATGGCTTGACGGTCGATTACTTCCGCTTCATGAGCGAAAGTCAATTGGACTGCTACCGGAATGAGCGCGATGTGCTGCGCTCGATCACCCCGCATATTCCGATCACGACAAACCTGATGGGGGCATACAAACCGCTTGATTACCGCCGCTGGGCGAAAGAAATGGATGTCGTTTCATGGGACTGCTACCCGAACCCGAATAACTCCCCCGCCGACATCGCCTTTTTGCATGACCTAACGCGCGGCTTGAAAGATGGTCAGCCGTTTCTGCTCATGGAGCAGACGCCGAGCAGTCAAAACTGGCAGGAAATCAACGCGCTTAAGCGCCCCGGTGTGCTGCGTCTGTGGAGCTATCTCGCCGTTGCGCATGGCGCTGACTCGGTGATGTACTTCCAATGGCGGCGTGGGCGCGGCGGCTGCGAGAAATTACACGGCGCAGTGATCGAACATGCCGGGCGCGAGGATACGCGGGTATTCCGCGAAGTGAGCGCACTGGGCGCGGAATTGCAAAAGCTGGGCGATTCGGTGATCGGCGCGGCGGTTGCGTCGAAAGTCGGCATCGTGTTTGACTGGGATAACTGGCATTCGCTCGACAGCGCGGTTGGTCCCGTCCGTGACAAAAGATACCTTGAAACGGTGCGCAAGCACTACCGGGCATTGTACGAGAAAAATATCCCCGTCGATATTGTCTTCCCTGATTCTGACATCAGCCGCTACCAGATCGTGATCGCGCCGATGCTGTACATGGTCAAACCGGGATTTGCCGAAAAAATCGAGGCGTTTGTCGCCAACGGTGGGATCTTCGTCGCAACATTCTTAACCGGCTTGGTGGACGAAAACGATCTCGCCTTCACCAACGGCTATCCCGGTCCGCTCAGTCGTGTGTTAGGGGTTTGGGTAGAAGAAATCGATGCACTCTACGCCGATCAATCCAACCGAATCGTGATGGCAGACGGCAGCGGTTCGTATATGTGCGGGCGGCTCGCTGACCTGCTGCATACCGAAGGCGCGCAAGTCGTCGCCACCTACGGCAGCGACTTCTACGCCGGAATGCCCGTGCTCACGCGGAACACGTTCGGCAGGGGAACCGCCTATTATCTTGCCAGCGATCCCGAACCCGCATTCCTTGATCGGTTGTACGGCGAACTGCTCGATCAATCCGGCATTCATCCCGTCCTACACGCGCCGCAAGGCATCGAAGTGGCAGTGCGTGTGAAGGGGGATCGGACGCTTTTGTTTGTGCTGAATCACACCCCGAACGAAACAAAGATCGATTTGGGGAACGAGGTGCGGCGAGATCTGCTCACAGGCGAGTCCATCAGCGGCGTGATCCAGTTGAGCGGGTTCGGCGTGTGTATTTTGGAACAGCACGCATCCCAATAGCTCAGGCGCGCGGTGGCGCGGTGCTGCCGCGCACGACGAGTTTAGGATGCAGCACGGTCTGCTGAATCGGCGCGTCTTCGTCTTCGATCAAGCGCACGAGGTAATCAATCGCCGTTTTGCCCATCAGGTTGAAATCCTGTCGGACGGTTGTCAGCGCTGGGACGAAGTGCGCCGCTTCGGGAATATCATCAAACCCGACGATAGAAATATCGTCCGGCACGCTGATTCCGCGTTCGCGCAGCGCCGTGAGCGCCCCCATCGCCATCGAGTCATTCGCCACGAAAACAGCGGTGAGCGGTTCACCAGAATCCAAGAGCGCCACCATCGCCTGATACCCGCTTTCCAGCGAATAATCCCCAACGATGCTTTGCCCCAGTGGAATGCCGCTGTCGCGCAGGGTATCCATATAACCGAGATGGCGATCACGCGCATCATAATTCAACAATGGTCCGGTGATCTCCGCGATCCGGCGATGCCCCAGATCGATCAAGTGCTGTGTCGCCAATCGCGCGCCGCCCGCCTGCGCACAGATCACCGATGGAATATTCGCCCCTAACGGCGCGCCGATCTGCACCACCGGGATTCCATCCGTCAGCCGTTGCAAATCGTCATAGGTGACGTTGAGTTCAACCATCGGGATCAGCAGCAGTCCATCGACAAACCGCGACGAAGCGCTGTCCAGCGACGTGATAAATTCATCTTCTGAGATGGCAGAAATCGAAAAATGGTAGCCTAACTGGTGCGCCGTATGTGCCATCTCGAACAGAAAGCGATTCAACCCGCCGTAGAAGATCACTGCTTCGATCGTATGTGACCGCTCAGTTTGAAAGATTTGTGCGGCGCGGTTCGGGCGAAACCCGATGCTTTCGATTGCCGCCATCACCCGCTCACGCGTGGCAGGGGACACATGGGTGTCTTTATTGATCACCCGCGAAACTGTCTGATAAGACACGCCTGCTTCACGGGCAACATCGCGGACTGTAGGTCGTTTCGTCTTCATAGAATTCCGTTGCATGCCCCTTGTAATAAGTCAAGTATACCATGTGTGACTGTTCACAATTCTGAACGCGCAAGAGTGCAAATTGTCAGCCAAGACCGCTGCACTTTAGCACATTTTGCCAGTTACTTGTAGATGAATTGCTTGCACTTGAACAACATTCCGATGTATAACACATGTGAATAGTCACAAATGGAGGCTTTTATGAAAACTCGAACTCTGGTCTTTGCTTTCCTCCTTGTCGTTCTCTCTATGAGCGGCGTTTTTGCCCAAGATATGCAGTACGGCGAATCGCCCATGCTGGCGGAACGTGTCGCCGCCGGTACGCTGCCCCCGGTTGCGGAGCGCCTGCCCGTCAACCCCCGCGTTGTCAGCTTTGATTGGTCGGAAGTCGGTACCTACGGCGGCGACCTGCGTGATCCGTTCGTCGGTGATGCTTTCTGGTCAAGCCAGATGGTGTTCTGGACGTTTTGGAAAGGCTTGGTCAGTTGGAACGAGTCCTATTCTGACTGGGTTCCGAACATTGCCGAAAGCGTAGAAGTCAGCGAAGACGCGCGAGTCTATACGTTCCATCTGCGCGAAGGCTTGAAATGGTCGGACGGCGTTCCGTTCACGTCGGATGACGTGCTGTTCGTCATCAATGATATTATGGGTAATGAAGAACTGAACAGCGGTACCTTCCCGTCCGGTTGGCTCAAGCCCGGTACGGAAGCCCCCGTCGCGGAAAAAATCAGCGATACCGTCTTCACGATCACGTTTGACGTACCTTACGGTATGTTCCTGCTCAATATGGCGGGTTGGCCCGGTTGGGAACTCGTCGCCGCCCCCAAGCACTATCTCCAGCAGTTCCACATCGATTACAACCCGGACGGCATCGACGAACTGATCGCGCAGACTGAAGGCGCGGAAGACTGGGTATCGTTGTTCCAAGCGCATTCGGCGGTCGGTCCCGGCACAGATGCAGCAGTCATCAGCCGTGATACGAATTACCCGACGATGTTCCCTTGGGTGTACACGCAGCCGCTCGGCACGGGCACGCAGTTCATCGCGGAACGTAACCCCTATTACTGTTGGGTCGATGCGGCAGGCAATCAACTTCCGTATATTGATCGGATCGTCGGCACGATGTATCAAGACGATCAGACGATGCTGGTTGACGTGCTGGCAGGTGAATTCGACACGATGGCGAACACCACCGATCAGCAGCGCCCGCTGTTCTATGAAAACGAAGCCACCAGCGGCTTGACCGTTTATCCGGTGCGCAGCGAAGGCGGCGGCACGGTCAGCGTGATGTTCAATATGACACACCCCGAACTGGGCGCGATCTTCAGCCAGCGCGATTTCCGTATCGGCATGTCGTATGCCATTGACCGTGAAGAAGTGATCGATATTGTTTACTTCGGTCAGGGCTATCCGCGCCAAGTTTCTCCGATTGAAGACTCCCCGCTCTACAACGAACAGCTTTCCAGTCAGTATCTTGAATTCGATGTTGATCTGGCGAACCAGCACCTCGACCTCGTGCTGCCGGATAAAGACGCGGACGGCTTCCGCCTGAACCCGGCGACGGGTGAACGCTTGTCAATCGTGTTCACGATTCAGACGGGCGATTATGGTCTGCGCTTCGGTGACGTTGCATCGCTGCTCCAGCAGTATTACGAAGCGGTCGGCATCGAACTGATCATCGACACAGTGGACAACAGTGTGTGGACGGAACGCCGCAACGACAACAGCATGGAAGCAACCGTGTTCACAAGCGAAGGCGGCTACGGTATCACGGCGATCACCGACCCGCGCTACTTCGTCCCGGTTCATGGTCAGTCGATTTGGGGCAATGCTTGGAACTTGTGGTATCTGGAGCCGAATAACCCCGCCGCAGTCGTTCCGCCGCAAGAAATTCAGGATCACATCCTCCTGTATCAGCAGGTTTTGCAAGCGCCAACCAGCGAACTGCGCATCGAACTGATGAGTCAGATCTTGCAGACGGCAGCGGATAACTTCTGGGTGATCGGCATTTCTAGTCCGTCAGACAGCTACCGTCCGCTCAGCGCACGGCTGGCGAACGTCCCCGAATCATGGGTCGGCGGCTGGAACCCCGGCGGCGTGGCGATTGCCTTCCCCGAACAGTGGTTCTTCCGAGGTGAATAACCTCTCGTAAAATGTCAGTTAACAGGGGCATATTCAAGGTTAGGGTATGCCCCTATCCCGTTTCCCAACAGATCAATTAGGAAATCTGATGGCAAAGTATATTTTGAAGCGTTTGCTTTATGTCATCCCAACCATGTTCATCATCTCAATCGTCGTTTTCACCACGATTCAGCTTCCGCCCGGTGATTTTGTCACCCAGATGATTGAGAGCATGCGCAACCAGACCGGAGGTACAACATGGTCGCCGGAATTTGAAGCCGCGATGCGCGACCGCTACGGCTTAAACGAGCCGATGACCGTACAGTATGCCAAATGGATCGGCAACATCGTTCTATACGGCGACTTCGGTTATTCCTTTCAAAATTCCGAACCTTCACAGCGCATCATCTGGGATCGCATGGGGATGACGCTTGTCGTCTCGGTTTCCGCCTTCGTCTTTACATGGATGATTGCCCTACCGATCGGGGTGTTATCGGCGGTCAAGCAGTACAGCTTCGCCGATTACTTCTTTAGCTTCATCGGTTTCATCGGGCTGGCGACCCCCGGCTTTTTGATCGCGCTCGTGCTGATGTTTTTGGCGTTTAAATACGGCGGTGTCAGCTTGAGCGGTTTGTTTTCGCCCGAATTCGAGAATGCACCTTGGAGCATCGAGCGGGTGATCGACCTGCTCAAGCATATGTGGATACCGATGATCATCATCGGTGTCGGCGGCACGGCGGGCTTGATCCGCGTGATGCGCGCCAACCTGCTGGATGAATTGAACAAACCCTATGTTGAAACGGCACGCGCGAAAGGCTTGCCGGAATGGAAGCTCTTGATGCGCTACCCGCTCCGCGCTGCGATGAACCCGTTCGTCAGCACGCTCGGTTGGGCGCTGCCGGGGTTGGTCGCGGGTGAAGCAATCGTATCAATCGTACTCAATCTGCCGACAACAGGACCTGTGCTTCTGAATTCGCTGCTTCAGCAGGACATGTTCGTGGCGGCGGGCTTTTTGATGCTGCTTAGTTTGCTAACCATTATCGGAACGCTGATCTCCGATATTTTGCTCGCGTGGCTCGACCCGCGTATTCAATACGCGTGAGGGATACTTCATGACTGATAACCTGATGCCCTCATCCGTCCCACATCCCGCCCCAACGGAAGTCACGGACGCCGAACCAAGGCTCGTGATTGCGTCACAGTGGCAGTTGATGTGGTGGAAGTTCCGCAAGCACCGCATGGCGATGATCAGCCTGATCGTGATCAGTGTGATGTACTTCGTCGCGCTCGGCGCGGGGTTCTTCGCGCCGCAGTCGGTCGATACCTACAGCCGCCGCTATACGCAAGCGCCGCCAATGCAGATTCACTGGTTCGACAATGGGCAGTTCGCGCCGTTTGTATACGCCTATGAACAGGAAACAGATCCGCGCACGTATGCCCGCATTTACACGGTCGATGAAACAACCAAAATTCCGCTAGGTTTCTTCGTGCGCGGTGATGAGTATCAAATCGGGCTGCACGGCATCCCGATCAGCCCGATCAACAAGCTTGCGATCACAACCGATATTCACTTTTTTGGCGCGATCACCCCCGGCGATCCGTTCTATTTATTCGGAACGGATGACGTGGGGCGCGATGGATTCAGCCGCTTGATCTACGCCTCACAGGTGTCGCTTTCGGTCGGGCTGGTCGGCGTATTCCTCAGCTTGATCCTCGGCATTTTCTTGGGAGCACTTTCCGGATTATTGGGCGGAATTGTCGATAACATTATCCAGCGCATCATCGAGATTCTGCGTTCAATCCCGAATATTCCGCTGTGGATGGCACTGGCGACGGCAGTCCCGCCGCGCTGGGACCCGGTGTATGTTTATTTTGGCATCACGATCATTCTGTCGTTTCTCGGCTGGACGGATATGGCGCGTGTCGTGCGTGGTAAATTCTTGGCGCTGCGCAAAGAAGATTTTATCGTCGCCGCTGAACTCGATGGCGTGCCGCGCCGCCGCATCATCTTCCGCCACATGATTCCCTCGTTCCTCAGCCATATCATCGCCAGCGCGACCCTCGCCATTCCCGGCATGATCATTGCAGAAACCGCGCTCAGCTTTTTGGGCTTGGGGCTGCGCCCGCCAATTGTCAGTTGGGGCGTGATGCTGCAAGATGCGATGAACATCGCCACCATCAACAATATGCCTTGGCTGCTAATTCCCGGTGCTGCCGTCGTTATCACCGTGCTCACGTTCAACTTTTTGGGGGACGGTCTGCGCGATGCCGCCGATCCGTATCATATTTAGGAGAGAAGTGGATGACTCTGCTCGATATAAACGATCTAAAAGTCCACTTCTTCACGAATGAGGGTGTCGTCAAAGCAGTCGATGGTGTGACGTACAGCATCGAACGCGGAAAAACACTCTGCGTCGTCGGAGAAAGCGGGAGCGGCAAGAGTGTCGCCGCCCGCGCCATTCTGGGAATCGTCCATCAGCCGGGGAGAGTTGTCGGCGGATCGATTCGCTATCACAAACCGCTGGCAGACGGCAAAACCGAAGCCATTGATATCACGGCGCTCGATCCGCGTGGTGCGAAGATCCGCAGCGTGCGCGGTGCCGAAATCGCCATGATCTTCCAAGAACCAATGACCTCGCTGAGTCCGTTGTACACCATCGGCAGCCAGATCATCGAAGCGATTCGACTGCACAACGATGTCTCCAAAAACGAAGCGCGCAGTCGGGCGATTGAACTGCTTCATAAAGTTGGCATTCCGCGCCCCGAAACACGCATCGATGAGTATCCGTTCCGGCTTTCCGGCGGGATGCTCCAGCGCTGCATGATCGCGATGGCGCTCTCGTGCAATCCCAAACTGCTGATCGCCGATGAGCCTACGACCGCGCTCGATGTGACCACACAGGCGCAGATCCTCGACCTCATGCGCGAACTGCAAGCCGATCTCCACATGGCAATCTTATTCATCACCCATGATCTCGGCGTGGTGGCAGAAATTGCCGATGACGTTGCCGTCATGTATCTGGGCAATGTTGTCGAACGCGCCGACGTGGACACAATCTTCAACGCACCCGCCCACCCCTACACACAGGCGCTGATCGCCTCGATCCCAAAGATCAGCCCGGAACGGACGCGCCTGAACCCGATCAAGGGGATCATCCCATCGCCCTTCAACCGCCCCAAAGGATGCCCATTTCATCCCCGCTGCGCGTCCGCCATACACAACATATGCGATCAGGTCGTCCTCAAAGACAGGCTGATCGCGCCCGACCATGTGATGCGCTGCATCCTGCAAGACCCGGCGTATCCACCCCAGTCGCCCGAACTCGTTTCCGATCAGGAGGTGCAGCATGGTTAGTGCCGCCCCTGCTGCGGTGATACCCGCCGAACAGCAGTCCGATCTGCTGCTTGAAGTTCGCAATCTGAAAATGTGGTTTCCGCGCAAAAAAGGCATGTTTGGGCAGCATGTGAGCTACATCAAAGCGGTCGATGATGTCAGTTTCACACTGCGGCGCGGCGAGACACTCGGTTTGGTTGGTGAAAGCGGCTGCGGCAAGACGACCGTCGGGCGCTGCATCATGCGTGTGTACGAACCGACCAGCGGCGAAATCATCTATCACCCGCAGAACAGCGCACCGGTTAACCTCGCCGCGCTCGACCGTGCAGCGCTGCGCCCCTATCGTCAAGAAATGCGGATGATCTTTCAAGACCCGTATTCTTCGCTCAACCCGCGTATGACGGTGTTGGAGATCGTCGGCGAAGTACTGGCGGTGAACAAGATCGCCAGCGGCAGCGAGTTACAAGATCGTGTTGCCGCGCTGCTGCGCCGTGTCGGACTGCGCCCGGAATACATGCGCCGTTATCCCCATGCCTTCAGCGGTGGCGAGCGGCAGCGCATCGTTATCGCCCGCGCACTGGCGACCAACCCCCGCCTGATCATCGCCGACGAAGCGATCTCGGCGCTCGATGTGTCGATTCGCGCGCAGATTCTCAACCTGATGGAAGATTTGCAGGATGAGTTTGGGCTGGCATATCTGTTCATCGCTCATGATCTGAGCGTGGTGCGGCACATCTGCGACCGCGTCAACGTGATGTATGTCGGGCGATTGGTCGAAACCGCAGAAGCGACTGCGCTTTACGCCCAACCAAAACACCCCTATACCGAGGCGCTGCTCTCTGCCGTGCCGATCCACAACCCGCGTTTGCGCGACAAAGAGCGCAGAATTCGTCTGCAAGGCGAAGTCGCCGACCCTGCCAATCCGCCAACAGGCTGCTATTTCCATCCACGCTGCCGCTACGCCCAAGCGCAGTGCAGCACCGAAACACCGCCGCTTCATGCACTTGATGGAGAGCGTGCAGCCGCTTGCCACTTCGCCCAAGAACTGGCGCTGCGCGGCACGATTTACACTCAGAAGGATTAACGGAAGCATGAAATTCAACAAAGGACAATGGCTGCTTCAACCGGACACAAGCGTGATCTATCCGATCACGATCACCGATGTGCAAGTTGAGGCTGACAGCCTAACCATTTCGGGTTACGATCATCGTGTTCACAATCGCAACAGCTTTATTCACGGCACGACGATCACGGCGCGTTTTACGTCACCCCTACCCAATGTAATCCGCGTGCAGTTGGCACACTTCAAAGGGCGGCAACCGCGCACCCCGGCGTTCGACCTCGACTATACGCTGACGAATCGGCAGGTGGAAACCGGACGCGATGATCAGCGCGCATGGCTGAAGGCGGGTTCGCTTTCGGTGGTCGTCCCCGTGAGCGGCGAATGGCGCTATGCCTTACACCGTGACGGTGAACTCCTCACCGAAAGCGAACCGCAAGCCGTCGGTTTATTCACACAGGGCGGAAAAACCTACCTGCGCGATCAACTTTCGCTGCAAGTGGGTGAAAGCGTTTACGGCTTGGGTGAGCGTTTCAGCGCCTTCGTCAAAAATGGGCAGTCGGTGGATATCTGGAACGAGGACGGCGGCACCAACAGCGAGTACGCCTATAAGAACGTCCCCTTTTACCTGACCAGTCAGAGTTATGGTGTGCTGGTCAATCACCCCGGCAGTGTGGCGTTCGAGATCGCATCGCACCACATCGAGCGCGTGCAGTTCAGCGTCGAAGGTCACAGCCTCGATTACTATGTGTTCGGCGGCGCGACCATGAAAGACGCGCTTGAGCAGTACACCCGGTTGAGCGGACGTCCCGCTCTGCCGCCGGAATGGTCATTCGGCTTGTGGCTGTCTACTTCGTTCACCACCAACTACGACGAGCCGACGATCCTCGACAACATTGACCGCATGGAAGAGTTGGGAATCCCGATCCGCGTCTTTCATTTCGACTGCTTTTGGATGAAAGAACTCACGTGGTCAAGCTTCGTCTGGGATCCGCGCTTCTTCCCTGATCCGGCGGGCATGTTAGCGCGCCTCAAGGCGAAGGGGATCAAGATTTGTGTGTGGATCAACCCGTACATCGCTGAAGCATCGCCGCTGTTCGCGGAAGGCGCGGCGCACGGCTATTTGCTCCATGCGCAAAACGGCATTGACGTGTTTCAAGCGGACGACTGGCAGCCGGGGATCGGTTTTGTCGACTTCACCAACCCGGCGGCGCGGGCATGGTACGCGGGCAAACTGCGCGAACTGCTCGACATGGGCGTTGATGCCTTCAAGACCGATTTCGGCGAACGCATCCCGACCGATGTTCGCTATTTCGACGGCAGCGACCCGGAGCGCATGCACAATTACTACACCTATCTGTACAACCAGACGGTGTTCGACCTGCTGCGCGAAGTCAAAGGCGACGGTGAAGCAGTCGTGTTCGCCCGTTCGACGACGAGCGGCGGACATAAATACCCGGTGCATTGGGGCGGCGATAACAGTTCAACCTATCCGTCAATGGCGGAGACGCTGCGCGGCGGTCTGTCACTCGGCATGTGCGGTTTTGGCTTTTGGAGTCATGATATCGGCGGTTTTCATGATACCGCGCCGCCTGACCTGTATAAGCGCTGGGTCGCCTTCGGATTGATGTCATCGCACAGCCGTCTACACGGCAATACGAGCGTTCGTCTTCCTTGGATGTTTGACGACGAATCGATTGATGTGCTGCGCTATTTCAACAATCTCAAAATGCGGATTCTGCCCTATCTGCTCGACGCGGCACGCGAAGCCCACGAATGCGGATGTCCGGTCATGCGCCCGATGGTGATGGAGTTCCCGGACGATTTGACCTGCCGCCCGCTCGACTTGCAGTATATGCTTGGGTCAGCGTTGCTGGTCGCGCCGATCTTCAATCCGCGCGGCATGGTATCCTATTATTTACCAGAGGGGCAGTGGCGTAATCTGCTGACGGGCGAGATCGCCGAGGGCGGGCGCTGGCGTACCGAAACACACGGCTATTTCAGTTTGCCGCTGTGGGTGAACCTCGAACGCGGCGGTCACTGGGACTGCCTGAAACCGTACCCACCTGAGCAATAACCGGTCACACACAGGGGATCATGACATGCCGCGCTTTGAACCCACATGGGAATCACTCTCGCAGTTTTCGACACCCCGCTGGTATGAGGATGCCAAATTCGGCATCTTCATTCATTGGGGGATTTTCAGCGTACCCGCCTTCGATAACGAATGGTACTCGCGCAATATGTACCTGCAAGACAGCCGCGCCTATGAGCATCACCGCGCCGTCTGGGGTGAGCATACGAAGTTCGGCTACAAGGATTTTCTCCCGTTGTTCACTGCCGAACATTTCGACGCCGATGCTTGGGTCGCGCTGTTCAAACAGGCAGGCGCGCGCTACGTCGTGCCCGTCGCGGAACATCACGACGGTTTCGCCATGTACGACTCGGCGCTGACCCGCTGGACAGCCGCCAACATGGGACCCAAGCGCGACGTGATCGGCGAACTGGCGGCGGCGGCTCGCGGTGCCGGACTGACGTTCGGCTTGTCGAATCACCGCGCGGAACACTGGTGGTTCATGAACGGCGGCAGGGCGTATCCCTCCGATGTGCAAGACCCCGCTTTTGCCGATTTTTACGGTCCCGCTCAGCCTAGCCCAAGAGACTGGGAAAACCCGGTGTGGCATACCCGCGATTGGCAGCCGATACCGGATGCCGCTTTCCTCGAAGATTGGCTGGCGCGCAATGTCGAACTGGTGGACAAGTATCAGCCCGAACTCGTCTACTTCGACTGGTGGATCGAGCAGCACGCCTTTGAACCCTATCTCCGCCAGTTCGCCGCGCACTACTACAACCGGGGTGCGGAATGGGGTAAGCAGGTGGCGATCAACTGTAAAAATCAGGCGTTCCCCGAAGGCACAGTTGTCTTTGATGTCGAACGCGGGCAGTTGAGCGAAATCCGCCCCGCCTTCTGGCAGTCAGACACAGCAGTTGCGCGCAATTCATGGTGCTACACCACCGAACTCGACTACCGCACGTCAGCGTCGATCCTGCACGACCTAATCGACATCGTGAGCAAAAACGGGACGCTGCTGCTCAACATTGGACCGCGCGCCGACGGGTTGATTCCCGACGGCGACAGGCAAATCCTACTCGACATCGGGCAGTGGTTAGCGATCAACGGCGAAGCGATCTACGAAACGCGCCCTTTCAAAATCTATGGCGAAGGTCCCACCGAAGTCGTCAGCGGCGGGTTCACCGATGCGAAGCGCGCCGAATTCACCGCCAGCGATATTCGCTTCACCACACGGGGAAGCACGCTCTACGCCATCCTGCTCGGCGTGCCAGCCAACCCACACGTGACGATTGCTGCGCTCGGCACGGCGCGCGATCTGCTGGATCAACCAGTGACGCATGTGGAGCTGCTCGGTTCGCTCGCACCGCTCACATGGACGCGCGACGCGGCGGGGCTGCATGTAAACCTCCCCGCGCAGCCGCCCACAGCGCCGGCACTGGTACTCAAAATTAGCGCATGATCGTCGCGCCTCATGCCGCAGCTTGGCTAGATCACAATCAACCATACACTTCGTGAAGCGGCGGGCATGTCCTCGCCGTTTTGTTTTCCCTGTTGCGCGACGAAAATCATATGACACCATGATCGCTTATACTGGCAGTCGAACGGCGCAGAGCGTAAGCTGATTCTAGCCACCTCATCTGTGAAGAGGAGAGTTTCCCTCATGAACCCACCCTATGGCATCGACTTGACTGTCTTTAGCCTAGACTCCCTTCAAGCCTTCCTCGCACATGGTGACTTACTGCCGAGTCACTTGGCACTGCGTGAAGGACTTGATCATCATTTTTCGGTCTTGGCTGCGCAGGGGATCGCGCAGGTGCAGCAGCTTGTCGACGCGCTCACAACAAAAAAAGCGGTCGAGCGTTTCGCCGCTCAAACCGCAATTCCGGTTGACTATTTGACCCTGCTGCGCCGCCATGTTCGCGGGTATATCCCCAATCCGATAAACCTTGCGGACATTCCCGACATTGATCACGACGTGTTAAAGCGGCTTGCGGAAGCCGGAATCAGCCACACGAAACAACTTTTCGAGCAGGCGCGCACGCGAACGGATCGATCTGCGCTGGAAGCACAAACCGGAATCAATGCGGCGGCAATGCGAGAACTGATCGAACTCACCGATCTCTCGCGGATCGGTTGGGTCGGTCCGATTGGCGTCCGCTTGTTTCATCAAGCGGGAGCGTATACGGCTGCCGTTTTAGCCGCGTTTGATCCGGATGCATTTCACGCGCGCATGAGCGAAGTCAACCGGGAGCGCCAATACACCCGCGCGGTGATCACGCGGCGCGATGTGGGACTGATTATCGAGATCGCCAAGAAAATGCCCGACGTGATCGAGTATCAGTGAATCGCGGATTTATCCTAGCTGTCCTCACCCCCCGACCCCCTCTCCATCGCAAGCGATAGAGAGGGGGAGCAGATCACTTGTTTTCTCCCCTCTCTAACCGAAGGTTGGAGAGGGGTTGGGGGTGAGGAGCAGTACATCGGGGCAAAATTAGCGTCCCGCGAACTCTCTTTGAGAGGGCGTTTGCGCCACCGTGACTGCTACATTGCCTTTTTTGTGCCCTTGATCGACGTAGCGGTGTGCTTCGACGATCTGATCGAGCCTGTAGCAGCGATCAATCACGGGCTTGATCTTGCCATCTTCAATCAGCGCCTTCAGGTCAAGCAGGTCTTGGCGCATGTCGCGGTTTTTATCGCCGTTGCTGTCGCGGTGGACGTTCAGGTAAACGCCCCCCGGCTTGAGTGCCTGCTTGGCACGGGCGGGCGGATACTTCGACACGGCATCGAAAATCACGTCGTAACGCTGATCCGACTGCGCGAAATCCTCTTTGGTGTAGTCGATCACCTGATCCGCACCAAGGGATCGGACAAGTGCCAGATTTGCCGTGCTGCACACGCCTGTGACATGCGCACCATACACATTTTTGACAAGCTGCACCGCATTCGTGCCGACCGCGCCAGATGCCCCGTAAATCAGCACGCGCTGACCCGGCTGAATCTTCCCTTTTCGCAGACACCGCATCGCCGTCACCCCACCGCCGAACGCGGCAGCCGCTTCTTCATAAGTGAGGTTTTCCGGCTTGAGTGCGATCAAGCCGCTTGCGGAGATGCACTTGTATTCGGCATAACCGCCGAAATTGGCATCAGAAGTGGATGCGAACACCGAATCACCGGGCTTATACTGCGTCACTTGGCTGCCGACAGCTTCGATCACACCCGCCAATTCCATACCGAGTATCGCCCGCTTCGGCTTGAACACGCCTAAATACAGGCGCGCGGGCAGCCACATCCCACGCGGCACGATAAACGCGCGCATGCGAATATCGCCAATGGTGACGGTGGTCGCATACACCTTGATCAAGACTTCGTTGTCTTTGGGAACGGGTTTGGGAATCTCTGTGAGGTGCAAGACTTCCGGCGGACCGTATTTTTCGTACACGACGGCTTTCATGATCGTCCTCCAAGCGTGTTGTATAAACACCTGTACGCCGATCCATGCTGCCGTGTTGCGATTGCGCACACCTTATTTTGGATACAGCCATGTCCACAGCCAGCGCGTGATCCGGTCACCAAAAGGATTAAGAAGGATGCCGAAATAGAATATCCGATTGAGCACACCGGGGATCACGACCGCTTTGCTGGGGCGCAGCCGTTTGAGCGATTCCTTCACTACAGATTCGACGGACATCCAGAGGAAACGAGGGATACGCTTGATGCGTAAGCCAACAAACCCGGGGGTATCGAAAATCTCAGTGTAAGTATAACTGGGGCACAACGCTTGAACGGCAATGTTATAGCGCCGCTCTTCACCCGCCAGCACTTTCGTGAACATGATCAATCCCGCTTTGGTTGCGCAGTACAGGGAATTCTGCGGCAGCGGTCCTAACCCACCCATCGACGAGACATTGATAATTCCCCCACACCGTTTTTGACGCATGGCGGGTAAGGCGGCGTGACACAAGCGAATCGTGGTTTCTAGGTGGACTTTGAGCATCCCTAGATGTTTTTCCAGCGGCACGTCGACAAAATCACCCAATTGGTCAAATCCGGCATTGTTGATGAGCAGTGTGAGGGCTTCAGCCTCACAAATGCGCTGTTCGACGCGGGCAATATCCCGGTCAGACGTTAAATCTGCGGGCAGCACCTCAACCTGAATCCCGTATTTGGGTTCTAGTTCGGCTTTGAGGGCATTCAGGCGATCCGCACGACGGGCGACAAGCACCAAATCATAATGTTGAGCAGCAAGTTCACGGGCGTAACCCGCACCAATGCCGCTGGATGCCCCGGTGATAAGCGCAAGTGGACGCATAAGACCTCTCCTCGTTTACGTGGGTTCACGGGACAACACTTTTGCCTTGATGTACTGCTCCTCACCCCTGTCTCGACTCGCGCACGAACGAGCGCCACGTTTTGACCGCAAAATCCTGTTCCGGGTCTTTCCCTTTGCGGCGTAAGCGGTGTTTGCGGAAGGCGATCTCGTTTTGCGCGTTGACTACAGCGCGCATCCGTTTTCGATCCTGCTTTTCGGCGAAGATTCGGCGCGTGCGGAAAGTGCCATCCGCCTCGATCTGGGCATATTCATCCGGCGTCACGATGTCGGCGGGTTCATCCTTCAACTGCTGGCGGATCACACGCCGCTCCCAGATGCCGCTGCGCCACAATCCGAGTCCGACGATGATCAGCGCGGGTGCGAACAAGATCAGGTCGAAGATCGAAAACATCGCCAAACTGCTGAGGATCGGCGCAGCAGGCGCGCACAACGTACTGTTCGGATCAACCGCCGCCCCCCCGGTTGGATCAGCAACGGCAGCGGAAATCGAAAAGAGCAGCGGCAGCGCATTGTGAATCATGTGCGCGCCAATCGCAATCAGCAGCCCGATCACCGGCGCGGTGATCGTCAGCCAGCGCGCGGTCGTCTGCCGCGCCAAGCCCAAAAACATGCCGAAGATGCCCGTATACAGCACATGACCCGCCATCCCGAATAAGGCATAGCGGCTGCCAATCTGTAACCCCCAAGGAATTTCGCCGCAGCGGGCATACCCATTGGTCAAGTAGAGCGCGGCTTCAAACCATGTGAAGCCGACGCCGACCAGCGCCCCATACACGAAACCATCGCGCATGTTGTCGAATTCACCGCGCAGCAGGATGAACAACACCAGCACGCCGAGCGCTTTCATCGTTTCTTCCACGAGCGGACCTGCGATCGGCGCGCCGAGCAGAATCGGCGCGTTCGGTCCGAGCATCCGCAGCAGTTCTTCATTGGTGGAAATCGTGCTTGCGATGGACGTGATGATCTGTGTGTTGAGCGGCAGCGATAATCCGGTTGCGATCACGCCGCCCCACAGGAAGGCGATAATCGTCACCCAAAACGATTCACGTTCGCGCCGATCCAGAAAGCGAATGACGGTGACGGGGATTAACGACAGCAGTGTCGTAACCAGCAGCGCCCCCGACATCACGCGCAGCACATCCGAAGCGACATTGAACTGGCGCAGCAGTTGGGTCAGCGCGAGAACCAACAGCGTACCGAGCAGCACCAACACCGCGATTGCGTAACGCCGTTTGCGCAGCGGCGAACCGATCAGCATCACTTCAACGCGATTGTTCATGGATGAGGTTTCCCTTTGGTGGCAGGCACGATGCAGCATCCGCGTTCGATGAGTCGATCATTGTATCGTTGAATAAAGGCGGATCAAAACGGGGAAGAATTTGTGCCTAGGGCAAACGCATAAAAGCTCCTCACCCCCTGCCCCTCTCCATCGCAAGCGATAGAGAGGGGGTCGGGGGGTGAGGAGCAAGCGCCATTCACTGCATTTATCTTTTGCTTGAGAATGGGTTTTTGATGCGTTTGCCCTAAATTTATGCCTCGGCTCGGCGGCATTGTATTAGGTCAAATTGCGTTCAAGCAGCCGCTCGACGATCACGACATCACGCCACACGTCATCAAGTTTGCCGTGCTTCTCGTAGAGTCCCACTTCCCGGAATCCAAACTTGCGGCATAAGGCGCGCGAAGCCGTGTTTTCGACGAAGATGCGCGATACCAGCTTCCACAGTCCGACCGCTTCACATGCGGGGATAAACGCCGCCATCAAGTGGGAGCCGATCCCTTTCCCCTGAGCATCCGGGGTGATGTAAATCGAGAATTCCGCAATTCCGGCATAACACGTGCGCGGGCGGTACGTCGAGGATGATACCCACCCGCGAATACGCCCCCCTTCCTCCGCCACTAAGATCGGATGGGTGGGGCTGCCGAACCATGCCTCAATTTCGGTGGGGGTGCGTAAGCGCGTCTCAAAGGTTGCGATTCGCTGCTCAATACCCGCGTTGTAGATCGCGGTAATCGCCGGGGCATCGCTGATCTGCGCAGGGCGCACCAGAGCATTCATCAGGCTTCATCCAAAATTCGCATCACCGTATTTTACTGCTTTTTGCTGCTCCTCGCCCTTCTCTATCATGTGCGATAGAGAGGGAACAAAAGGACACAAAACTGCCGGAGTCTAGCCCTGTTTATCGGTAGCTCTGATGTAATGGAGACTGCTGCCGCAAACTTTCAGTAAACGCTTTGATACATATCCTTCGATACCAATCACGATCACCTGTCGATGGCTGTGCTTTATCCGCACACACAATGTCGTAAAGTCCCCATCACAAGACGCGATGATGAATATGTCTGCATTACCTAAACGCAGGATTTCAGTCGCATCTTGCTTGAGTTTTCTGTCCGTTGCGTTTTTGTTAACCCGATCAACCTGAACATATTCGATATCGCGGATGCGTGTTCTATCGGCTGAAGCGGATAGGGGTTGTTTCGTCCAATCACCATAGGCGCGACATATGGTGAGCGACCCGTAAGGGCTAGAGAGATCGAGAGTTTCACGAAAGTAGGGGGGTTGAACATTATCGGCGTCAATCAGCAACACAACACGTGGGGAGGAAAGGATAGGCATGGATGGTTCCGTTCGGCAAGTAGGAAACATAAAACACGGAAACAAGTTGCATGCCGTCTGTGTCGCTTAGCGTTACGCGTAAGCGGTGTGATGAAGTTTGGCTCCTGCCACCTCATCACGCATGGCTTGTATTCCTGCTTATGTCAGGCTGTTTCCATAGAAAACAGCCCCACTTGCGGTATCGAATCCACACCCAATCGGGGGGGATGAATCAGTTCCACCTAAGGAAACAGATTACCAAGTGTCTCAACTAACGTTGAGCTTGCAAATGCAAGTCAAACTTGCATTCGCTTTCACAGACTACTCAAAAAATACCATAGAGGCGTTTTGTTTGTCAAACAGCAGTTCCCCCTCTCCATCGCATACGATGGAGAGGGGGCTAGGGGGTGAGGAGTTTTTTACGAGAAGATCAGCCGCAGCCGCCGCTCGCCGGACCGCGCTTGAGCGTCAAAATGACATGCGGATCAAACGTGAGTTCAAAACGATCCGCGTGCGGGGATGCCGCCGGGTGCTGATCGCCGTATGCCATCACGAAGCTGTATTTGAGCGCGTCCGTTCGGGTCGAGTCAATCGCGGAGACGGTTTCGGTTTCGCCTTCGCCAAACGTCGCCAGCCAGTTATTCACGCCGCCTTCCAAGATGTAGACGTTGACCACGCTTTCCGCCACCAAGTAGCGCCACGCAGCGGTAGCAGCATCCTCATCGTTGCTCATCACGAACACGACGGCGTTATCCGGCAGCGCGTGGAATTCCTCGACAATGCTGTTGAGTTCATCCATCGGCACATGGCGCGCATCGCGGATATGGAACAGGTTGTAATCCGCTTCGCTGCGCACATCCACCAGCATCGTCACGATCTTGCGATCATTCATATACTGAAGCACTTCGCCGGGGTGAACAAAGACCGCGCGTTCATCCAGCTTCGGCTGATTGACCGACGCAATCGCGTTCCACTTGTCGGTGTTGGTCGGCTGACCGACGATCAACACAGCGACCGCCAGCGCTATCCCGCCGCCCGCTGCGCCGTAGCGCCAGCGCGGCTGTTTTTCGGTCTTTTTGCCAACGTACCGCTCCGCCAGTTCCGCGCCAGCAAATGCGAGGAGCGCCATGATCATGACCGCCAGCACGACCACACCCGTTTCGGTGTTGAACAGCTCCATCAGCGTGAAGCGTCCCATGTAGGTCGAATTCCACCACGTCTCAAACGTGCTGACCGTCTCGCCAAACAGGAAAATCCCGAAGAACGCGCCGAGCGCGAACACGATCCCGTCAATCTTAAGCGTCGCCGCCGAGACAAGCGATGTACCGGGGCAGAACCCGCCGAGGATGAAGCCCGCGCCCATGATCAAGCCGCCGACGATGCCGGGGATCAAGTATGTCTCGTTCACATAGACGAGGTTGTAATCAAGGATGCCTAAGCCGCTGGTCAAAAAGACCAAGCCCATCGCGGTGATGATCGCCGTGAACATTACTTTGAGCACGGTCAAATCTTTGAAATAGAACTGCGCCGCCAGCTTACTCGATACCGCGAAGCCTGCGAGTTCAAGCACCGCGCCGAAGGCGAAGCCAATGAACAGATACACGATGAAATACTGCGGCGAACCGAGCAGTTGAACCAAGTTCAGGGGAAAGGGTGCCATGAGGTCGCCTCCTTAGTTCCACAGTTTGCGGACGAAATAGGCGAGCATATACGCCCCGCCGAACACCGCCAGCATAAACGCCCAACTGCCAACCGAAAGCACCGCGCCGCCGCTCAACGCCTGACCGCTAGTGCAGCCGCGCGCCAAACGCGCCCCGTAGCCCATCAGCGTGCCGCCGACGAACGCCCAGAATAAGCGCGTGCGATTCGTGACCTTCGGACCTTTGACGATCTCGACTTTGACACGACCGTTTAAGTAGCCGCTGGTGAATCCGCCGATGATCGTGCCGATGGTGACGAACACCACCCAGTTTTCGAGCGGGTTGCGGTCGCCGCCCGCCATCGAGATCAAGTATGGGGTGCGGTCGATGTGCGCGGGAAACAGCGCATCTTCAAATACGACGACGAGACGGTTCATCCCGCCCGATGCGCCTAATCCGTTGCCGGTGACGAAGAACGCCCCGAACAGGACAAGACCGAGCAGAATTCCGGCGGCGTAGGGATGCATATAAGGACGTGCGATGCGCGCCGCTTTCGTTTTGGCGGGCGCATCCGCCTGTGGTTGAGTGTTGGATAATGTAGTCATACGTGAATCCTCTTTGTTCAAGCGATTCGGTTTACAAATAACCGTTCCCACGCTTACTACTCCTCACCCCCCGTCCCCCTCTCCAACCTTTGGTTAGAGAGGGGGTGAAGAAGTGCGGTGCGACGGGGTGAGGAGCAGTTCGGCGTGAGATCAAATATGGATCAATCCGCTCCGGCGGGGGCTTCTTCGTGCCCACCTTCATGAGCCTCAACATCGTCGTAGCCCATCACCATCGCCTTGATATTGGTGAGCGGTGTGTGTCCGGTGGTGGTCATGTAGACGTGGACGATCACGAACGTGACCAGCAGCCACGCTATCAACGTATGGAACGGCGCGAGGAACGGCAAACCGCCCAACGCCTCGACCATTTGCGGGAACTGCTGTGCGCCCCACATCAACACGCCAGAGATGATTTGCAGCGGCAGCAGCACGTTGAGCAGCGCGAGATACGTCATCTGCTGGATCGGGTTCATCTTACTGTCGCGGTCTTTCTCGAACGGGTGCGGATCGCCCCGGAAGATGCCGCGTAGATAAAAGAGCGCCTGCTGCACCATATGATCGAAGAAGCCGTAAGGACGCGGGATGAACTGCTTGATCTCGCCGCTTGCCAAGTGATAGAACAACGACAGCGCTGCGTTGATCACCAGCATGATAGCGAAGATGTTGTGAAGATCGACCATCCACGCGAAGCTGAACAAGCTGAACATATCCGGCTTGTGAACGACTAACCCGGTAAACGTCAGCCCAAAGATCACGAACGTTTGCAGCCAGTGCCACTGACGCTCGTAAATGCTGTACATATAGACGTGCTTGAGTTCACCTTCGGCATGAGCAGCAGCGGCGGCGCGACGGCGACCGGTGATCACACGCAACGTAGCATGAGCGATCACGCCGAACGACGCGCCGAGCGTGATCAACACGCCGAGCGTGTCAATGATCGCTACGCTGTCCCGCCCGAAAATGTAAAGTGTCGCGGCGGTTGTCTGCGTTTCTGGTACATATACATAACTGCCGTTGTCATCGCGGGTGATCGCACCGTTCCAATCCACCGACTCATCGGTAATCAGCATCGGCGTGATGCCGCCGGGGGTGCGACCGCTCATCGTAAGCGGGAGCATGGAAACAATGCGCGAATTTTCGCTGTGACAATCGCTGCATTCGCGGATCGCCCATTCGCCGCCGATCACGTTGTGGTGGATCGCGTAAGGGATCACTTCTCCGATGATGTGCGGCGATACCACACCGAGCGCGGTCAGCCGCGCCGCGATTACGGCAATTTTCGCATCGGTATCAAGGACGAGTTCGGTTTCGCTCAGTATGCCGTCGCCGTCGCCATCAAGCGCGGTGAGCACATCCGCCGCATACGCATCCCCTTCGAGATACGCGGCGCGCACCGTTTCCATCGGCACATCGGCGGCTTCTTCCCCACTCACCCAATACCACGCGGTGACGAGGTTATACGGCGAAAGCTGTTCTGAGCCGTCCGCGTCGATCTGCTGGAGCAGCACAGGTTGATAACCCGTCACCAGCACCGTGAGCGGATCGGCGGGGATTTCCGCCAGTCCGCCTTCGATTCCCCGGAAGGTATCGAGGGGCGAGCCATCGAGTTTAACGACGGTCGAATCACGCGAGGCGAGCGCGGGCGCGTACAGCGTCGGGACATGGCATGTCTCGCACGCCAGCGCGGACGTGTGACGACCCCAGTATGGCAGCCATGTGTGACTGCTCTGGGCATCGTGGCACGATTCACACGTCCGCATCGCATCCGAACCGGACGCGAATTCATGCGAAGGACGTTCGACGTATTCGCTGATATCGATCCGGCGCGGATCAAACACGAGATGTTCCGGCGCGGCAGCCGCGTTCGGTTCAGCATAAATTGGATTGTTGAGCGAGAAATGACAGTCCACGCAGTTCAGCACACGTTCGGCATGAACATCCCACGCGCGCCCCAGTTCGCCGCGCCCGCTGATGTTCGCGCCGCCAGCGGCGATGCGCTGCGGGGAGATTACCTGCCCGGTAGTGAGCGTGCGCCATGCGGTGTCATCGCCCAGCGCCAGCGTTAGCGGAATCTGCGCGTCCATATGCACTTCACCGTGACACGCGCCGCAGTGATCGCTGCGCGGGTCTTGCATGGCGGTATAAGGCGCGTTGAGACTGCCGTCCGCGCTGAAAGCTTCGGCGTTATACGTATATACGCCGTCGGTCACGCTGACGATTCCGGAATCGACCAGTGTGGCGGTACTCGCCCACGGGGGATCGGTCGCCAACGCAGTTAAGCGCGCTTGATTATTCGGCGCGTCAAAGTGACACAAGAAGCAGTTCATCTCAACATCGGTGTTGGCGATCTGTTCCGGCGGGAGCGCGCCCGCCGCTGTTCTGCCGCCGTCTCCGTGCAGCGTGTGAGTCGTGATGAACGCGGTATCGTGGCACGCGCCGCACGTCGTCACCGTCGAGACAGGCGCGCCGCTGGTCAGCACAGGCGATCCGTCCGCGTCGAGCAGCGGATAAGCCGGATGGAACGTCGGTTCAACAAGTTCGAGAGCGGGTTCAGGCGTCGCTTCTTGCGCCATGATCACGCCCGCCGCTGTGAACATCACACCCGCGAGAACAATGAGAAGAATGAGGAGCGCGGAGCGTTTCACGGTGTACGCCCTCCCCATACGATCGGATCACCCGGATAGCCGAGCGTCAACCAGTCAATGCGTCCGCCTTCGCCGTGACAGCTTGTGCAGGTCAAGGCGTTTTCAGCCGGGCGCACCATATGAGTCTGCACGTAATACATTTCAGTCGGCGCGAAGTTGTACTCACCGCTGAACGGAATCCCCGCCATATCCGCGCCAAGCTGAAGCGCTGAGGGCCAATCGAACGTTGTCCAATAGCCGTCTTCGCCTACCGTGCGCGGCGTGAGCAAGGTGTTGTAGACCACGTCATACGGCTGATTGCCTTCGTGAATCTTGAAGGGGTAAAGCAAGGAAGTGAGATCAGCAATACCACCTAGCGGTTGATTGAGCACGGTCGTGACGCTCGGATCGATTGGATCACCGGTCAAATAGCGGGAAATATTCCCGTTGAACCATGCGATCTGCGGGATATAGTCATGCGTGTAGACGAACTCGCCTTTAATGCGCAAGTATTCGTGAACACTTTCCTCGCGAGTCGCGTCACCGGCGACTGACCAGTCCCATGAAATTTTGGTCGGGTCGCGGAGCGCGGTCGCGGTGACATGACAGGTTTGGCACGCTACCGTATCCAGATGTTCGGTGATGCGCTCATCTTCATGCAGCGTCGGCTCATGGCAGTCGGTACACGCGATATTGTGGTCGTTCACGCTGATATTGACGCCAAGCGCCTGCCCGCCAATCTGGTGATCTTCGGTTTGGTGGCAGTCTACGCACAAGAAATCGTAGCGCCCCATGTGAACATCGACGCTTTCCGGCGGGTAATACAAGCTCTCGTCAAGGTCACCATGTTTCACGCCGTTGCCGCCGCCGCCGTCAAAGTGACAGCCGCCGCAGTTTTGGCGCGTTGGCGTGCCAACGCTTCCCGCGACCATGACCAGATCGACTCCTTCAGCCACCTGACCGCCTGCTGCGCGAACATAGGTTCCGCTGTTATCGTGGCAAACCAAACAGTCTACATTTGCTGGATCGGCGAAGTCGTAAGGTTCGTCATCCACCCACCCATAGCCTGTGTGACAGCGCGCGCACGAATCAAGGTTTGAGCCAGCATACAAGCAGAAATTGTTGATCAGGTTCGCTTTACCGATCTCAACCATTTCGCCCGTCTCCGGGTTGAGCTGCGGCGCGCTCAACCAGCGAAAATGCGACGTATGCAGCATTTCCTCACCCGCATCCGCGTGACATGTCAAGCACGCGCGGGTGATGTCGCTGCCCGTTTCATAAGTCCCGGTGAAAAAATGTGAATGATCCACCGGATCACGCGATCGATCGGGCACGTTTGACCAAGGATCAGCGCTGACGATAGGGGGATCAAATGTGAATAAATAGATCGGGATGCCGATGATCAACAAGGTGATCCCTAACCCGACCAGCCAGATATACTTCGAATCGCGCATAGATTTACTCCAAAAGCAGATCGTCGTCGAGGCTGCTTGCCTGACGGGCGATCACCGTTCTCAATATGGCGCGCATCGACTCGATCACGTTGATCATCTCCGGCACAGCAAGCCGGTAAATGACGCTCGTGCCTTCTCGTGTCGTCGTGACCATGCCGCTTTCGCGCAGCGTCGCCAGATGGCGCGAAATTGTCGGCTGCGGCGTGGAGAGCAGTTCCGCAATCGTATTCACGCTGCATGGCGATTCCGCCAGCAGATACAGAATTTGAATTCGCTTGGGATCGCCAACGGCGCGGCACATCTTGGCGTGCAGCAGGGTGACTTCTTCGTTCGGTAGGACTCGTGTTGATACGTTCATTCACATATCCGAATACATGCGTTTTCACTAGCGTAATCCGGCGTGAAGGGGAGAGGGTAAGCTCAAGAGCATGAACCACTTGTGACATTTGTCACAACTTGCACGGTAGAGAGGTGGGCACGGGAAACACGTTATCGTTGGCGCATGACATTCCCAACGTGCGACGGCGCGCGCTTCGCTCTATGCTCATTTTGGCGATCTCGCACGAAGGACACCTAACAATATGAATGACCAGATCGAGCAGTATTTGCCGCAGCTTTTCAAGTATTTCAACCGTTTCATGATTCTGATGTGGCGGACAGGGCTGGGTCCCGTCCTCAATGCAATGCCGCCGGAGTTCGGGCGGTATATTGTGCTGCATCACACCGGGCGGAAATCCGGCTTGAGACGGAGTACCCCCGTCAATTACGCCGAAGTCGACGGCGCTCTGTATGTAACCGCCGGATTCGGCGCGGGTTCGCAGTGGTACAAAAACATCATGGCAAACCCGCATATCGATATTTGGATGACAGACGGCTGGTTTGAGGCGGATGCCGAAGACATTACCGACAGTGCAGATCGGCTGGCGCTGATGCGTACCGTCCTGAAAGCGAGCGGTTTCGCGTCGAAAGCCGCCGGAATCAATCCGCATACGATCAGCGATGCGGATTTGGACACCGCCACTGCCGAATATCGCCTGCTCAAACTGACGCGCGGCACTCGCTTGAGCGGAGAAGGTAGTCCCGGCGATCTAATGTGGGTCTGGGGTGCGCTTGCCGGAGCATTCGTTGTGCTGGCGCTCCTGAAACCGCGCAAGAAGTGACGTTTTCTGCCGCACCCCCGTAGGTTTATCCGATACTGCCTCACCCCCGCACGCTTCTCTCCGAAATTCGGTTGAGGGCGAGGGTGAGGACGCTACTCACGCGGGAGCGTGCTCACGTCGCCCGTAACACTTACGTATTCAGCCATGATCCAGCCTTCAGATCCTTCATAGCTCACACGATACCATTCTCCATCGGCTGAAACCGCGAGAATCGGAACAGCGGTTCCGTTTGACAAAAGTGCCACCGATAACGATGTGATGTTCGGGGATGCACGCATATGGAGGTTTGCGCCCGGTTGGAGTATCACCGTCGCCATAGGTAATTCTGATGTCGCGTCGGGCGTGTTCTCATTCTCTTGAGTCGACAATACGATTTGATACATGATCGGGAGCGTACTTATATCGCCTGTAACACTCGTGTATTGAGCCATGATCCAGCCTTCAGATCCTTCATAGCTCACACGATACCATTCGCCATCGGCTGAAACCGCGAGAATCGGAACGGCAGTTCCGTTTGACAAAAGTGCCACCGATAACGATGTGATGTTCGGGGATGCACGCATATGCAGCGAAACACCGGGATCAAGATTTACGGTTGCGACCAGCGATTCTGATGTCACGGCGGGTGGGTTCACCTCTATCGACTCCGCGATCTGATCCATGATTGGGATCAGCGCGTCGAGTTCGCCTTCTGCGGCAGCGCCCGAAACATATGCGAAATATCCCCCGGCACCTGCCTCCATAAACACCACGCCTCTATCAGCCGAATCATCGCTGAAGATCAGCCTCGCCGCTGGTTCACCGTTGATCTCAAACCATGTTGGTTCGGGCGGGGTTTCATCGACCGGCAAAAGACTGGCTGCGATGTGCGTCACCAAATTCTCAAGCGTACCCGACAGGAGGCTGTCGTTGGTGATCGCTTCGATGGTTCCCACCCCAATCAGAACCGCCTGTTCACCATGCTCAGGCACATGTTCGCCAAAAATCGACAGCGCCACTTCCGTAGCGCCGATGATGATTGTTCCCCCACCCGGGTATGTCATGTAGGACTCTGACACCCACCCGTCGGGATACTCAAATGTGAATAGCCCATCCGGCGAAGTGTACATCACTGGCTCAAACGCTTGTTCCGGTGCTGCCGCAGCTATCGGCGTCTCCGTCGGCATAAGCGTCTCCGTCGGCGCAGGCGTACTCGTCGCCTCAGGCGGCGTGAGCGTCCCCGTGCATTCACTCGCACCGGATGGGCAGATCGTGAACGGTACGCCGTTCTGCGTGACTAAGATCACGCGCGAGCTTTCCGCTCCCGCGTCGTACCAAAACACGTCCGCCGCCGCCAAGTCTTGAGTCAGCGTGATCGCGCCGCTGCACGCTTGCGGAAGCGGGGTGCGGCTGCCGCTCGAACGCAACCGGAAACAAATCGGCGTCGGCAGTTGATCGAAGGGCAGCCCGAAGGCGGGATAATCCGCCAATTCAACCGTGCGCGCGGCATCGTTCACCTGCACTTGAAACCCGATCCCATCCAGCGAGATCACTCCGCTCGATGGGACATGCAGAGTCAGCGTGTCACGATCCACGTAAACGAACACCTCAAACGGGTCTTGTGCAGCAGCGGCGCTGACGACGAAGGCGAACAGAACCACCAGCAGGATATGACGTTTCATGAGGCGATCCTTATCGTGCTGGCGATTTGCAGCATAACATCAAAACAAGCGTCACCCTCCCCTTGCAGCGCCCCACCGTCGAGGAAGACGAACTCACCCGACGGCAGTTGGACGATAACGGCGACGGATTCATACCAATTGGGTTCGAATCGATATGAGGCGGCGAAGTTTTCTCCAGCGCTTTGGATCATCGGGTTGTTCACTATTCTGCCGTTGCTTTCAGCAGTGGCGATCACCCAGTCCAGCATCGCTTCAATGGTGTTAATGGATGCATCCTCAGGATAAAGCGCACCATCTCCATAAGTGATTACCACGTTAATATCGCCGCGCTGCATCGGTCTTGCCCCACCCGCAAGCATGGAATCGAGCCGATCGGCGGTGCTAGCCAGTATCACATCATCAACGGTTAACAGCGTGCGATCTTCAAGCACCCAATTCGGCGGGAAGTAGAACGAGAGTACGCTGTCGGCGGTGGTGTGCGTCTGCCAACCCATTAGCACCATTTCGTCGAGCGTTGGCGTTTGCATCGGCGTCGCTGTCGCTATCGCCGTCACCGTCGGCGCGGGCGTACTCGTCGGCTCTGGCGGCGTCAATTCCCCCGTGCATTCACTCGCACCGGAGGGGCAGATTGTGAACGGCACGCCGTTCTGCGTGACCAAGATCACGCGTGAACTCTCGGCTACCGCGTCATACCAGAATACATCCGCCGCGGCCAAGTCTTGAGTCAGCGTGATCGCGCCGCTGCACGCCTGTGGGAGTGGGGTGCGGCTGCCGCTCGAACGCAGACGGAAGCAGATTGGCGTGGGCAGTTGATCGAAGGGTAGTCCGAAGGCGGGATAATCCGCCAAGTCAGCCGTGCGCGCGGCATTGTTCACCTGCACTTGAAAACCGATCCCTTCCAGTGAGATGATTCCGCTGGCGGGAACGTGCAGAGTCAGCGTGTCACGATCCACGTAAACGAACACCTCAAACGGGTCTTGAGCAGCAGCAGCGCTGACCGTGACCAGCAGGATCAGTACGGCGGCAAAAGCAGTGACTCGGCGCATTAGTTCACCCTCACAGTGCGGGCGATCTGCCACATAATTTGTGTCGCGTCCTCGATTTCGCTGGGGGACGACGCCCCGCTCAGCACAACGTAAAAGTTCGGCTCAATTTCTACGATCAGCGTGGCGCCTTCAGACTCAGCATCGCCGCCTCGGACGATCATGTAAGCCGCTGGCATCCCGTCGATCTCAACCATGTCCGAATCGAAGATGTTGATACCAGCGTCTTCAGTGCTGGTCATGAAGAACTCAAGGATCGACTCCACACCGTTTTGATTGAAATCGCGCATGAAGTCGTCCGCCGCGCCGCCGGACACACTGATCGACAGCTCGCCGCTGGCGAAGGACGCGCCTCCGCGCGTCATTGCATCCAACAGTACTTGCGAATTTGCCATCACAACCACGCCGAACGTGGACGGCGAAAGATCGGCTGTGAACCAATCCCCCGGTCGATAAAACGTGAATATCTCGTTGAACGGTGTTTCGATCACCCACCCGGCAGGAATATTGACAGGCTGCGAGAAGGTTGGCGTGCGGGTAGGGGTTCGCGTAGGCGTGCGCGTGCGCGTCCGTGTTGGCATGGTCGTCGATGTGCGCGTTGGCGTGCGCGTCGAGGTTGCGGTGCGGGTTACGGTCGGCGTAGGCGTGTCGGTTACGGGGAGCGTGGGCGTGTACGTCGGCGGAATAAACTCCGCTTCGCAGACCGGCAGCCCTGATCCGCAGTAACCGAGCACCTCATCTCCCTGTGTGAGGACGATCACACGCGCCGAACGGGAAACCGAATCGTACCAGAACACATCGGCGACGGTGAGTTCTTGCGTCAGGGTTGCATTGCGCGGGCAGGCATTCGGCAGCGGGATCGTGCTGCTGCTGCGCCGCAGTTGAAAGCAAATCGGCGTCCGCAGCGCGTGGAGCGGCACGCCAAACGCGGGATACTGCGACAAGCGGTACGTGGTGGTTTCCCCATCGATTATCACTTGATAGGCGAATCCATCCAGCGAAACCGTTCCGGCGGCGGGGACATAAAGCGTAAGTGTGTCCGTATCAATAAAGACTTGAACTTCAAACGGGTTTTGCGCGGCGGCGGCGCTGACGACGATCAACGCGATCAGCACAGCGGCGGACGTGATCAAGCGGCGAATCGGGTGCATGAGTCCACACTCCACACGAGGCGGCGACAGTGTGGAGTATAACGCAGAAGGGGCGGAGGGTGCGCATCCGGCAAGATGCGCACCCCTTGCGGTTTATTCCGCCCATTCGACCGAAGCGGCGATCGCCTGTAGAGTCGGCAGGAGCGCCTCCATTTCATTCGCCGGAGTGATCGCATCTACCGAGGTCAACCTGCTTTCGTTGTATTCCACCCCAATAAAAGCGGCATCATTGTTTCCGACGCTCGCGATGATGACGAACGCCGGACGACCATTGATCGGCGTCCTGTCCATTCTGCGCATCCCCGCCCCCCAGTTACCCATGATGTTGGCTATCTGGTCTTCCAGACTCATCAGCGAGCCGTCCGGTTGTTCGCGTGAAAAATTGGTCACGATGACCGCATATTCATCCGACACCAGCGGCATCGATGGGAAGCTGAATATCGCCTCCGCCGCGACGCGGCGGCTGTTCGCCATCACTGCGCTAGGACTACCCTCTCCAATTCGCTCTTGTACATGCCAGCCGGGCGGTACCATGACCCGCCAATCGCGCACTTCAAAACTCGTCCATCCGTCGTAAACGCTCGGCGCTGGGCTGAACACACCTGATGCGGCAAGCGCGAGCAGGAGGATCACCATCCCGATCAGCACGACTGCCAGCACAATCGGCACGATCGGCAGGCGCGGCTGCGGTTTCTGTTCCGCCGGCGCGACGAAGAAACCCACCTCCGCCCCTTGTGTGAAGTCTTCATCCGGGTTCGCTTCGTTGGCGATTAGCAGGTGAAAGCGATATTCGCCTGATGCCGCATTCGGCGAAACGACGACATTTACGGTATAGGTGGTGGTTTCGTCCGGCGCAAAATCGCGCAGCAGCGGATCGACCTGCGTACCGGGCGTGACCTGTGGAGGGGGAACGGGCACAAGCCACACCGCCCCCTCCGGTGGTGTGGCATTCAAGCAGGCACGGCTGCGAATCCGCATTTTGGTTTCGTTCTTGACGGTGAAGGTTACCGTGCCTTGGCGTTTCGCGTCGAGAGAAAGCGTGCTTGTGGAGGGCGTGATTGCGAATGGACTGGTCATAACGGTCTCCCTTGAGGATTACCGAAATCAACCGTGTGGTTACCGGCAGCGATATCTCTAAGTATAGCAGGCTTTTTTATTATTCGAGAATAAAGGTGTGTCGTAGACAACGTTGTTGTTTGTGGCAAATGCGGTGCTGACAACGATCAAAGTAATCAACACAGCGGCGGACGTGATCAAGCGGCGAATCGGTTGCATGAGTAACGCAATTCACCGGCGATGGAGGGCGCACGCTCGCGCGGATTGTTCATTGGGGGGATAGGTGGCGTGAAGGGATACCCCCTTCACGCCGTTTACTGCAGGTCGTACACGCACTCAACACTCTGCGTTTTAATCCACCATTTCGAGTGATCCGACGATTGCGCTAAAACTGGGGATGAGGTCGTTCATCTCTCCAATCGCGGAAATCGACCAGATGTAGACGAACCAATCCGCGTTGTATTGCAGAATCACATACGCCCGATCTTCGTTTTCACCATCGGTCGTGTCCGACGAGACAACAACCGCTGCCTGTCGACCATCAATGGTCGTCAAATCATCGCGCAAAATCTCGGCTCCTGTGCTCACTTGATCATCGACAATAGAGTCAAGGAGAGAGTTTATCGTCGTGCCGCCGGGGTTGTTCACATCGACCGGAATCCGCACCAGAGCGGCTGCAAATTCACCCGGTAAGAACTCCATCGTTTCGAATTGCGTTTCTGCAATCCCCGCGACACGGCGGCTGCTCGCCAGAAGTACTGCCACATCTGACTCAGGGGTGGGGATTTCGCGCACCGCCCACTGCGGCGGATAGAAGAATCGCATGACAAAATTGCTTGATGTGAATTGGAGCCAGCCCTCGGTAAAGCTTGGCGTCGATGTCAGTGTCGCCGTTGGCTCGCTTGTTGGGGTCGCCGTTGGTAAGGATGTTGGGGTCGTCGTTGGCGTGGATGTTGACGTTTCGGTTGGCGTGGCGGTGGGTGCGGGTGTTCCGCCGCCGCTGAAGATCAACGCGATCACAAGGATAACAATCACGATCAGCGCCAGAATCAGCAGGATCGGGAGAATCGGGAGGCTGGGTTTTTTCGTCTCCTGAACCGCCGCAATCGAGAATCCAACTTGCGGACTGACAGTGAAATCGTCATCGGGGTCTGCTTCGTTGGCGACGACGAGACTGAATTTGTACTCACCCGCCGCTGCCGTGGGGGGAACCGCGACATTCAGCACAAAGGTGTTCGTTCCGTCCGGCGCAAAATCCCGCGACCATACATCGGCGGGTGTCGTTAAGGACGAAGGCGGTACAGGAGTGATCCACACTGCCGCCTCTGGCGGTACTGCGTTCAGCTTTGCAATCGCTTGTATGCGTATCTTGGTTATGTTTTTGACGGTGAAAGTCACTGCTCCCTTTTGATTGGAGTCAAGGGGAATAGTGCTCGTCGATGTCGTAATCGCAAATGGACTCGGCATAAGTGCCTCCCATAGCGTACCTTGAACGAGTGTTATCAGTTGTGACGTGTGCGAGGTAAGGGGGTTTCTGACAAGCTCTAGTATAGCTCAGAATGTCATTCTAGATTGCACACAATATACATAAAGGGATAAAACAGAAGGATTGGAAAAAGGGGCATTCGCCCCTTTTTCATTATTGCACATCGGGGAAGGTGATGCGTTACAACTCGACCAACCAGCGGTAGCCATACGGATCAAGCGTGAGATCGCCGGACGCAAGCGAAATGCCTTGCTCCAAACGCAGCGCATCCGCGAACTTGCCCTCAGGCAGCGAGACGGTTTGCGTGCTGTCGCTCAAGTTCTGGATCGCCAACAAGCGCCCCGTCGGGGTTTTTTCGGTCGCTTCGCCGCTGCGCCAATATGCCAGCGTCTCGACAGCACCTGTTTCGTGCCACTCAAGCGATCCGGTCGCCATCACAGGCATACTCTTTCGCGCATGGATCATCGAGCGCACCACATGAAGCAGGGAACTCTCGTCCGCCATCTGAGCTTCAACATTGACATTCTGAAAGCCATATACCGGATCATCGATCACGCGGCTGTACGCGGATTGTCCCGTCGTGAATCCGCCGTGCGGCTCATTCGCCCACTGCATCGGCGTCCGTACCCCGTTGCGATCCGGCAGCGCGACATTATCGCCCATGCCGATCTCGTCGCCGTAATACAGCACAGGCGCACCGGGGAGCGTGAACAACAGCGAGTGCATCAACTCGATTTTGCGGCGGTCATTATTCAAGAGCGGGGCAAGGCGGCGGCGAATACCTAAATTCAAGCGCTGCCCGTATTCCGGCGCGTAGAAGTTCCACATGAACTCGCGTTCTTCCGGCGTGACCATCTCCAGCGTGAGTTCGTCGTGATTGCGGAGGAACGTCGCCCACTGGCATCCGGGGGGAATTGGCGGCGTATCGTTCATCACCTGCACAATCGCGGATTTATCGCCGCGTGCCAGCGCCATGTACAGGCGCGGCATCACCGGAAAATGAAAACACATTTGCAATTCGTCGCCGTTCCCAAAGTACGGGAGCAGATCGCGGGGCCACTGGTTCGCCTCGGCAAGCAGCAGCCGACCGGGATATTCTTCGTCAACAACGCGGCGAAGCTGACGCAGAAGATCATGCGTCTCCGGTAGATTTTCGCAGTTCGTCCCCTCACGCTCGAACAAATACGGCACAGCGTCGAGCCGGAAACCGTCGATCCCCAAATCCATCCAGAAACGAATGGCGCGCATCATCGCCTCGCGCACACGCGGATTGTCGTAATTCAAATCCGGCTGTTCGCTGAAGAAGCGATGCCAATAATACTCGCCTGTTTGCGCGCTGTACGCCCAATTCGAGCGTTCGCTGTCCAAGAAGATGATGCGTGCATCGGCGAATTTGTCCGGCGTGTCGCTCCACACGTACCAGTCGCGCATCGGGGAGTCCTTCGTGCGGCGCGATTCTTGAAACCAAGGATGTTGATCGCTGGTGTGGTTCATCACCATATCAGTGACGACGCGCATCCCCCGGCGGTGAATTTCTTCGACGGTGATCATGAAGTCTTCCAGCAGTCCGTAATCACGGTGGATGCCGTAATAGCTGGAAACGTCGTAGCCATCATCCTTGAGCGGTGACGTGTTGATCGGCAGCAGCCAGACCACATCCACGCCGAGCCACTGGAGATAATCAAGGCGGCGGCGCAGTCCGATAAAATCGCCGTGACCGTCGCCGTTGCCGTCTTGGAAGGCGCGCAAATACAACTCGTAAAAGATCGCGTTGGTTTGCCAGTTCACAAAACCTCTCCCTTAAGTCGTTTTAGTGGAGCGCTTTGTATAGGATGATCTCGATTGGTTCAAGTGGCAATACGAATCCGCCAATATCCTGATAGCCGCGTTTTCGATAGAAGTGCTGCGCAGTTTCGTGGGCAAGGGTCGAGGTCAAGACGAATTCCACATTTGCCCCACGCATCGCCTCCTCCCATTCATCAGCGAGGTGCGTTCCAAAACCCTTTCCGCGCCACGTTTCGACAACAAACAGGAGGTTCATGAACGGCGTGTTATCCCAAAACCAGCCCCAACGCAAGAATCCAACCGGTTCGTTTGCGTTTGTGGCGATCAGGATTTCAGCGTCTGCAATCTTCTTTTGAAGGGTTGTGGTGGAAACATGCCGATCATGGGCGGAGAGAAATTCGACATCATGGTGCTGCGCGGCTCGAATGTGCAAATCGGACAACCAGATCCTCTTTCTTCCGACAAAGCCCCTTGAAATCACTGTCGTGAACTGCTGAAACTTTTCTCGTTCTATCGCTTTTGGTGGTAATGTGCCATGTCATTCAACCCCTCCCCGCTGTCGGACTTTGCACGCGCGAGAATTCCCCCTCTACGAAGTGGAGAGGGCAGGGGGGAGGTGAAAGAAGACCACCAAATCCGGTAGAACGAAAAACTTTTCGAACACAAAGTAAGCGAACTTCGTGGTTCTAACGGTCATTTCAGCAGTTCATATGCGTACAATCTATCCCTTCACCGCACCCGCCGTCAAGCCTTCGACGATGCGCTTCTGGAAGATCAACACCAGCACGATCAAGGGGAGCGTGACCACCATCGCCGCCGCCATCACTTCCGCGATTGGCTCTTGGCGCATCACCGTCCCGTTGAACTGCGCGATGGCAACCGGTACGGTTTGCGAGGTGGGGGTGGTGAGCGTGAACGTCAGCGCGTACAAGTATTCATTCCATGCCGCGATGAATGCCAACAGCCCGGTCGTCACGAGCGCGGGGGCGGTCAGCGGGAGCATGATGCGGTAGAACGTCTGAAAATTGCTCGCGCCATCGACCAGTGCCGCCTGTTCGATTTCATCCGGCAGCCCCTTAAAGAACGAGGTCAGCACCCACACGGTAAACGGCAGGGTGAAGATCGGGTAGGTGAGGATCAGCGAGAGCGGCGAACCGTACACGCCGATTTCGCGCACAATTGTGAATAAGCCGGACAAAATCGAGATTTGCGGGAACATCGTCATCGCCAAGACGACATACATCATCCCGCGCCGCCCCTTGAACTGAAGCCGCCCCAGCGCATACGCCGCAAACGCGCCGACTACCAGCGAAAGCAGCACGGTCGCGCCGGAAACCCACGCCGAATTAAACAGCGCTTGCATGAAGTTCCCGTTGCTAAACACGCCTTGATAGCTGAGTGTCGTGAACTGCTGCGGTAGATACGTCGCGGGCTGAAACAATTCCTGTTCGCTCTTAAACGATGAATTCAGCGCCCAGTAAAACGGAAACAGCGTGAAAACGACAATCGCCAAGATGATGATGTAAAAGACCACCCGCTCAAGAATCCAGCCGAAGGATTGTTTATTGGTCGTCATTGTGATTCAACCCTGACAGAACGCATATACAGGAGGGTGAAAACCGAAATTAGCACGAAGATGATGACCGACACAGCCGACGCATAACCACCTTGCTGCTCTTGGATCAACACTTCATAGTTATACGTTGCCATCGAGAGCTTCTGCCGCTGAAGCAGCACGTTGAACACGTCGAACACGCGGAGCGCGTCGAGCGTGCGGAAGATCAGCGCGATGCCGATGACCGGACGCAGCAGCGGGAGCGTGATCGAGGTGAACTGCCGCCAGCGATTCGCGCCGTCAACGGCGGCGGCTTCGTACAGGTCGGATGGGATCAACTGCAAACCTGCTAGCAGCAGCAGCGCCATGAACGGCGTTGTTTTCCACACGTCCACCATAACCAGCGCGTTCAACTGCAAATTCGGGTTGGTCAGCCATGCTTGCGAAGCGCCGATCACACCCAGATCAAGCATCACCTTGTTGATAATGCCCGATTGATTATCGCGCAGCATCAGTTCCCACAACCGTGCCGAAACCACCGTCGGGATCGCCCAAGGTACGAGCATGACTGCCCGCATCAAGCCGCGCCCCTTAAATTTCGAGTTCACGACGATGGCGATGAACAAGCCGAGGATTAGCTCAAGCGAGACAGACGAGATCGTGAAGTAGATCGTATTGCCGATGCTTTGCAGGAAGTCGCCATCCGTGCCGCTGATCGTGATCGCCCTGTCCGCACTGATCGGGATGCTTGTGAGCGGACGATAGCCTGCCGTCATCAAGTCGCGCTCGATCAACTCCCAGCGGGTATTCCCGTTGCCATCAACCGCGCATGAGCCGTCATCGACACGGCGGCAGGAAACGGTATCAATGCGGAAGCTCAATAATTGAATATAGTTGTCCAACCCGACGAAACTGACCGGATCAGCGCTGCCGAAGCGTTTATCCGTCAAGCTGGTAATAAAGGTTTCTTCAAGCGGGCGTGCCGCCACAATGATCAAAATGACGATGGTGGGAATCAGCAGATTCCACGCCATGCGGGTATTGCGACCGGAAAGCGTCTGCCCGCGATTCACGAAACTGTCGTGCCGGGACATCCACCAGCTTGCCATACCCACCGGAATCGCAAACAGGATCAGCGGCAGAGCTGCACTTGCGCCGCGTCCATAATCGGTTTCGATACCAAAAATCGCATTGCCTGCGGATTCTTGGAAGAAAATAAAGACCCCCATACCAACCGCGCCGATCGTCAGCCAAAAGACGATGGTTGCGCCCCATCGGATCGCGTCCGAACTGCCGCGCAGCATACCGATTCCGGTGCTGATCATGAAAAAGCCAAGCGCGACAACCAACAGGGGCAGGATGATCCCGACGTTGTTGAGAAACGCCAAAATCAGGCTTGTTTCGCCGCTGATTCCCTGCTGAATCTCTGGGATGCTGAGAATGGACTGAGCATAAAGCCCTAAAGTGCCGACTGCTATGAGGAGAAGGAGGAGGGCTATGGCGGTTGTTCCAACGCCATAGCTTGCGGGAATCTCATCAGACTGCGTAAGCGTCCTCGTTACTGCCATTATTCGCCCTCCAATAAGTCGAAAAAAGGGGAGGCAGCCCCTCCGCTAGTGAGTAGGCTGCCTCCCTCTTACATCTTACAACTGATTACTGTCCGAGGATTGCCATCAGGTCGAGTTCGAGGAGTTCAACAGCGGTGGCACCATCCTGCTCGCCCGTGAGGACGCTGTGCGCGGCGGTGAAGAACGCGGTCGAAACTTCATTGTAGCGGGTCGCAGTCACGGTCGACGGACGGGTCACGGTGTTGGAGAGCACCGGGAACAGGTCAGCGAAGAACGGATTCGCTTCCAGCAGTTCGGCATCGCTGTACAGCGACATCGCGGTCGGCAGATAGCTTTCGAGCGCGCGATATTTCTGGACATATGGGCTGGTGTAGTAAATCGCTACAGCGGCAGCAGCGGCGGGATTTTCGGCATAGCGCGAAACACCCAACTGCCAACCGCCCTGAGTCGCGGCGCGCAGACCAGAAGCGCCGGTCGGGAGGAGCGCGACGCCGAAAATGCCAGCGACGGCGCTGTCTTCACTATTGCCCAATGCGTAAGCATACGGCCAGTTGCGCATGAAGGCTGCGTTGCCCGCCTGCCACACGGCGCGCGAATCTTCTTCGCCGTAACCGGTCACGCCTTCGGGGCTGATCGTGCCAACCCACGTCGCGGCGCGGTCAAGCGCAAACGCAACTGCCGGGTCGTTCACCGTGATATTGCCTTCAGCGTCAACAACCGTGCTGCCAGCTTCCGAGTAAATCCATTCGAGCGCATCGCAGGTCAAGCCTTCGTAGGCGTTCCCCTGCCACACGTAGCCCCAGAATTCGGTGTTGCCCTTGGCGCGCTCGCCGTCCTGAATGGTCTGCGCTGCAACCGCGAGTTCTTCCCACGTCTGCGGAACTTCGACGCCGTACTCTTCGAGCAGGTCGGTGCGGTAGTACAGCATCGGCGCGTCGTTGAAGTACGGAATACCGGTCAGGCTGCCATCAACCGTGTTATTGGCGACAATTGCCGGGAAGTAGTCGGCGAGCGCTTCGGCGCTGATGTAGTCGTACATGTTGATCATGTGTTCAGCAAGGATACCGGGCCAAATCACGTCGAACTGGAAGACGTCGATTTCCGGGCTTTGTGCCTCAAACTGCTGGAGGAAATAACCAAGGATGTCGGTCGCTGATTCAGGAAGCGGGCGAACTTCGATGGTAATATTTGGGCAAGCCGCCGTGAATTCGGCGGCGGCGCGCTCCGCCAACTCAACTTCGATACCCACTGAGCCGGTCGACAGAACAACCGTCGCTTCTTCTTCGGTCCCGCAGTCAATAGCCGGCATTTCCTGAGCGGAAACCAGCGCGAAGCTGCCAAACGCTGCGACGATGATCGCCGTGAGCGCCAACACGCTAAAGAACTTCTTCATAAGTTGCCTCCAATTGGTACTTCATCAAACGTATATTGCGGTAGTGCAACCTAAAGATACCCCCGTCAAAATCGTTTCGCAAACGTTAGCGAAAGTGTTGAGGGGGGAATATTGTGTAGACTGTACGAAATTTTCAGCTTTCATTCATGTGATAAGTGCGTATTTCTACCTATGCGGAAATAACCTGCACGTTAGGCGGTTGTCCGTGTATGTGCGGATTGTCCGTAATGTAGGGACTTACGGCATTTGGGGTCACGAGGGGTGCGCCTGTTTCAACTGCTCATTATCACCTGTCCCTCTCCAAACCTTCGGTTAGAGAGGGGATCGGGGGGATGAGGAGCAGTTAGCAGTCGTCCCAAACAGATTCGCCCGCAATCAGCCGCTGGAGCTGCCGCCGGAAACACGCCGGATCGACGGGTTTGCTGATCATGCCATCGAACCCCAGACTGCGCGTGGTCGAGCGTTCATTGGTATTCACGGTATAGGCGACAATGGGCGACGTGAACCCGTGTACATGTCGCAGAATGTTAAACACCTCGTAGCCGTTCATCCCCGGCATATCAAGGTCGAGAAACACCATCGTTACATCGTGAAGATCATCAGCGCTCAACTTCGTCGGGCGGCTGACCGCTTTGTAGGTAATCCCCTCAATGCTGAGGAGTTGTGCCAAAATTTCGATACTGTCCAGATTGTCTTCGATGATAAGTGCGTGAGTTCCCGGCATGATTCGGTTAGTCTCCTTCGTACCACAGTTTCTCGCCACCTAATATTCGCGCGATCTGCTGCGGAAAGCGATCAAAATCTATCGGTTTGCTGATGAAACCGGAAAATCCCTTCGCTTTCGCACGCGGCATCGATTCTGCTGGATCAGCGGCGGAGACTGCGACAACGGGCGTTTGGCTGAATTCCGGCAGTTGACGGATTTGATCGGTAACGTCGAAGCCGCTCACGCCATCCGGCAGCATCAAGTCCATGATAATGATATCTACCGGTGCGAATGCCTTTAACCGTTCGATCGTGGTTGTGCCGTAGCGTTCGATGGCGGTTTTCGCCCCGTTGCGCTCCAAGATCATCTGTTCAATCGCCCGATTCGCCAGATTGTCTTCTACGATAAAGATGCGTTTGTCGTTTAACAGGTTCACTGCAAATTCTCCTGAGTTTCGCTAGGCAGGCACAAGGGCATCCTGAGTATGTTTCAGCGCAATCAACACCTTCGACGCGATTGGCAGACGTACCGTGAACAGCGCCCCACTGCCGACCGTGCTTTCGAGCATCAGGCTTCCGCCGTGAATCTCTGCAAGGCGGCGCGAGATCGGCAGTCCTAAGCCGGTTCCGCCCTGCTTCACGCCATGTTCCGTTTGGCGGAAGGTCTGGAAGATGAGTTCGTGATCTTCCTGCGCGATTCCCGGTCCCGTATCCTTGACGCTGAAAACGATCTCGCCCCCGTCGCGTTTCAAGCTGATAGTAATGCTGCCCTGCTCAGTAAACTTGCACGCATTCCCGACCAGATTCAGCATGATCTGACGGATGCGGCGGCGATCCCCGGTCATCAGCGGCAGATTTGGCTCAAGCTGCGTGACCAATTCGACGGGTTTATCCGCCAGCAAACTGCGGGCGACGTCGGTCACGGCGGCGAAATCACGCTCAAGATTGATGTCGTCCTCCACGAATAATTTCAACTGCCCCGCTTCGATCTTGGAAATATCGAGCAGGTCATTGATCAAACTGAGCAGATGTTTCCCGTTGTCGTTCACCTTGCCGAGCGTCTCAACCTGCTGCGGGGTGACATCTCCCATCATGCCTTCGCTCACAAAGCGCGAGAAATTCAGGATCGCGTTGAGCGGCGTTCGCAGTTCATGTGACATATTGGCGAGAAATTGGCTCTTTAACTGATTAGCGGCTTCCGCCTGTACACGCGCGGCGTCAAGCGCTTTGTTGGTCGTCTCCAGCGTCACATTTTGATCGGCAAGTTGGGTGCGCTGGCGGTTGATAAACGTTGTGCTGCGGTCAAGCAACCAGAAGAAGATCATGGCGGCGACGGCTGCAAGCCCGATCACGGTTTGGCTGATCGTGAAGGTGGCGCGCGTGGCGGGGATGAAGTCGTCACGGTGGTACGACGCGATATAAGCTGCATGATCACCTTGCAGATTGCGCACACTCAAGAAGGTGATCGCATACGTCACTTCTTCCAACGTGACGACCGTGGTCACATCTTCCCCGCGCTCCAATTTGTTCCGCACATCATCTGGGAGAGCGGCATTGATCGCGGTAATGGTCGCCCAAGGCATATCATCGTCGGCATACGTGTCGATCACTTCACGGTCATACACATACGAGTCCGAAATATCGCTGAGGATGTAGTTATCTTGTTCTTCGGCAAACACGACATCTTGCATGATGTCACTGCGAAGGAGAAAGGTCGTCCCACCGGGAAGGCTTTCATTGATGCTTTGCTGCACAACAATGAAAGACACACTGGTTTCAACACTGCCAATGTGTTCGCCTTCGTGAAAGAGCGGAAACACATAACGGAAACCGTTGTATACGCGACCTTCTTCAAAACCAGCGACCGGAACGAGATCGCGGTTTGCCAGCATGACCGTATACCGAACGTCGGTCAGGTCATCTCCGAAGGTTTCAGGGCGATAGATGCGTAAGAAGCTGACATTATCCGGCAAATGAAACTGAAGCTGGCGTAAGTTGACGCCTTCCAACTGGCGATATTCATCAATCAGGAGGTCATAAAGCTGCTGGCGGAGGACTGCCTGCTCTGCTTCGGATGCGCCATATGCTTGCGCGTACAGCGACAGCACTTCCGGTTGGTTAATCACTTGGTCGTAGATGATCTGCGCGGAACGTTCGTAGCCCGTCAACACTTGACTGTAGGCAACATGCAGCGTTTCGGACTGGTTAGCGAAATGCTCGGCTTCGAGCGTGTCTTGCGAATTTTCGATCAACACTTCTGCGTAATACACCAGCACGAGCAGAAGCGGCACAAGCAGGAGCGGACGCCAGCGAAACGCATTCCGCCAGCCCTGCCGGTGGAGAAGCGGATCAACCGGAACGATGGGGAGCGGTTGGGCGATGTCCATTATTTCAACTCCCAAGTCAGATCAAAGGTGGTTGTACTGCCTCCCGTATCCTGCCGCTCCGCGCTGCCGACGTAACGAACAGAAAAATGCACGCCGTGATCGAGATACCGCTTCGCCGCGCCGTAGATGTACCCATAAATCATGTCATCGGGCCAGAGGGTGTTTTCCCGGTAGCGGATCGTGTGGTCGTCAATCTGCTGCACATCGTAACACCCCGCGTCTCCGTTCCGGTGCTGGCTCATGTGCATATCCCCGATCAGCATTAATTTTTCAATGCTGTCGAGGACTTCGATTTCATCGGGGAGTTCGATGTGATAGGTCATTGCCATGCCGACGCTGACGAGATTAGTTGAGAACGAGGGCGATTCTGCCCATTCTGCTAACAGGTCAATAAATTGGTGAACGGGATACCATTGCTCCGCTTCAAAGTAATCTAAACCATGTTTTTGCAGCGACTCGATCACATCGTCGCGTTGGTAATGGTTGAACAATGCGCTCATGACAGCGCCTGAAACTTCTGTACCGGGTGCATATCGATAGGGATACATCGTTGAGACCCTCAGAGTTTTGAAGACCTGCAACAATCCTAAGTCAATTATTTCTTACGATCCATTGAGAACTGCGCAGCGACATTCACAAAGAATCAATGAGTTTCATCCGCGAAAATGAGTGAAACGTTTGAGAAATCAACGCGCCAACGCCGCCAGCACATCCAACCATGCGGGCGAGTCATTCAAGCACGGTGCGAGATAGAACGACTCGCCGTGTCCGCCGCCGTGAATAAATTGTTCGCGTCCTTCATTGCCCAATTCATCGAGCGTTTCTAGGCAGTCGGTGACAAAACCGGGCGAAAACACAAACGGACGCTCAACGCCGCGCGCGTGCAGACCTGTCAGCACATCTTCCGTATACGGTTGCAGCCATTCTTCGCGCCCAAACTGCGACTGAAAACTCAGCATCCAATCATCGGGACTCCAGCCCATCGCCTCAACAAGCAGGGCGGCAGTTCTTTCACACTGTTGGCGGTACGGGTCGCCTGTGAGGGTGTAGCGCTTCGGGATGCCGTGAAAGGTGATCACGAATTTATCCGGCGGCTGACTCAGCGCGCGGACGTGCGCTTCAATATGCTGCTTCATCGCTTGAATATAACCGGGGTGATCGTAATACGGTTCAATGAAGCGGAGGGTTGGCACGAAGCGCTTGTTTTCGTAACCGGGCATCGAGCGCCGCCCCGCCGCCGCTTCGTACACGGCATCATAAATCGAAGCCGTCGTCGTCGAAGAATACTGCGGGAACATCGGCAGCACGGTGATCTGCGTGATCCCTTCGGCTTCGAGCGTGCGCACCGCATCGCGGATGCTTGGGCTGCCGTAGGTCATACCCGCGATCACGCGGTAGCCATCGCCTAACCGTGCTTGCAGCCCCTTCGCCTGAGCCTCGGAATAGACGACCAGCGGCGATCCTTCGTCAAGCCAGATGCGCTGGTATAACCGCGCCGATTTTGCCGGACGCACGCGCAGAATAATCCCGCGCAAAAGCGGCTGCCACAGCGCCGGGTGATAATCGATCACGCGGCGGTCAGACAAAAACTGCTTGAGATACACGCGCACCGCTTCGGCGGTCGGCGCTGCAGGCGATCCAAGCTGCGCGAGCAGCACCCCGATTTTTTGAGACGTCATCTTATTCACTTTGCGACACACAGCATTAGATTTCTATACATTTTTGCAGATTTTGCTACAGATAAACAGATTTAACCCGTGTGCAAAATGACAATGTACATGTGGTTAACCATTACATTGATCAGAAAGTAATCCCAGCGTTAAGCGCGGCTAACCGCAAATCCCGCCGCGCGTGATTTGCGACTTAATCCTGTTTGTGGACACCCTGCCCGCTTGACCGTTAAGCTGGCGCTGGTCAATGCACACACAAACATGTCAGGAGTTGTTTCGTGAAGCGAATTCTTTTCCCGCTGATCATATTCTTCGTGTTGATTGCGCCCGCCGCTGCCCAATCAACCGTTGATTTAACCACTGTGCGGACGTACTTGATCGAAAACGTGACCGCCCTAAGAAGCCAAACTGCGGCGCTAGAAGCGACAGCGGCAGACTACTATATGCTGGCAGAAGCGGCGGCATTTGATTACGCTGCGCTGTGGGAGACACAGCCCGCAGTCACCGCGGGGGCGCTCAATGCCGCGCGCGATGCGTGGATGATCGCCAGCCCGTTGTATGAGCAGGTAGAAGGCATCGTCGCGGGTGTGCCGAGCCTTTCCGAATATGACGTGATCCTTGATGCAGGCGTGAGCGGCGAAGAAGACCCGGAAAACGGCGTCCCATTCGATCTCACGCTGCGCGATGGGCGGATTTTGGAGCGCCCCGGTAACTTGTTCGGCGTGCTTGAAAGTACGCTGTGGGGGACGCGCGCGGAATACAGCGCCGGAATCGAAGCTGACCTGAACAGCGACGGCGAAATCGGATTCGGGGACGTGCTGCCGGACGCATACGTGCTGCGCGCCGCCGCCGAGACGATGCACAACTATGCCAATGATCTGCTCGACGCCGCCGCTGCATGGGAGCCAAACGTCACCGATGCGTTTACCGCGCTCGTCGTGATGACCCCGACCATGAGCGAGTATTTCGCCGCGTGGCGTGAGTCGCGCTTCGTCTCTGGTGACGCTTCGACTCAAGCGGAATTCGTCGTGATCTCGCGCCTCGCGGACGTGGAAGACATCCTCGGCGGCTTGCTCGTCGTATATGACGGGATCAGCCCGCTGGTGAGCGAAGTCGATGCGGCGCAAGATGCGCAAATCCGCGAAGGATTGGTCGATCTTCAGGCTTATGTCGCGGATTTGCTCGAAGAAGAAACGAATGGGCGTATTTTTACGCCCGAAGAAGCCGATCTGTATGGCAGTGAGGCACAGTCCCGCGCTCAGGCGATCACGGGACAGATCGCCCAAGTCGCCGCCCTTGCGGGCGTAGAACTCCCGGAGTAACGCTGTGATCCGCTGCCTTGTGATCCTGATCGTCCTATGCTGCTTCGCTGTTGGCATTGTTCCCGCATTCGCGCAGACCGAGACTTCTGCCGCGCCGCCGCAGCAGGCGGAAGTCATCCGCCAAGCATTGTTTGACGCGCAGATCGCGCTGATGGAAGGCGAATCCGCAGCCGCGCTTGAAGATGTCGAGCGCGCCGCCGTGACCGCCGAGTCGGCGTTTGGCGCGTTCGGCTCGGAAACCCTCACCCGCTTGGCTGATCTGTTCGCACAGCTTGAAGACGCGGTCGAAGCGGGCAGCGCGGGAGAATTCGCCAGCTTACGCAGCGCGGTATGGACGACTTTGCTGCAAGGCGGTATGCGCGTCACCCTGAACGCTGTCGAACTTGGCGACGGCGATACGGCGGCGCTGTGGCTGCCGTTGCGCGAGTTCCGCCCGTCGAACCGCTTTTCGCGCCCGGATGCGGATGCAACCCTCGCAGTCGCGGCGCTCCGGCGCGGTGCAGTCGAACCGGAAACCGTCACCACCGCCGTACAAGCGGATTTATACGATACGTATCAAGGGCAGTTACTCGCCGCCCTTGCGGATGCGGACAGCGCCCATGCAAACGGATTCGCGCTCCGCCAAGCGGAAGAAGCCGCCCGCGCCGCCGGATATTTTGAAATTCTCGCGGATGCTTACGCCGCGCAGCATTCGGATCAAGCGCTGGCGGACATGCGCGCCGAGTTCGCCCGCCTCGTCGAGTCGAGCATCCGCGCGGACGCTGAGACGTTCACCGCCGCCCGCGCCGCGATTGACGCGGCGTTAGGCAGTTTCCGCGCTGCCCCGCTGACCGATGAAGAACTCGCGCGCCGCGCCGGACAGTTGATGCGCTACATCGCGCTCGTTCCGGTCGAATACGCGCGCGGGGTGCGGGACGGCGTCGTCACCAGCCCGATTGAAATTCAAGAGGCGATCACCTTCCATGAAGGCGCGTCCGCCGCGTTTGCCGACCTGCGCCCGACATTAAGCGAGTTTGACGCATCAACCGCCGACCGCGCCGCCGTGCTGCTCACGCAAACACGCACGCAGATCGACGCGACCGTCGATCCTTCTGCCGTGCAAACCTCGATCAACGACTTGACCGCCGCTTTGACCACGCTGATCCCGTCCGAATGGCTGACCGTCGGCAGTGCCAGCGATATTGATGTGATCGTGTCGATCCTCGATGGCGTGGTCACGTCCGCCGCCGCTGGTGATTACGCCGCTGCTGAATCCGCACGCTTAGAGGCATACGCGATGCTCGAACTCGGCATCGAACAGCGCTTGCGCGGGTTCGCGCCGGATATGGCAGTTCAAATTGAGGCGCTGTTCTGGCAGGGGACAGAGAGCCAGCCCGGTTTATCCGTCTTGCTCACGACAGACGCGCCGATTGCACAAGTGCGCTCGACGGTGAGCGCGCTCACCAGCGCCTTTGCCGATGCCAGCCTGGTTTTGGGGAGCGCCGGGAGTACGCCAGCGGCAGTCGTCACCAATGCGGCGATCATCGTGTTCCGCGAAGGACTGGAAGCCGTGCTGATCCTCGCATCGCTGGTCGCCAGCTTGCGCACCGCCGAACAGCGCCGCTTTCGCCGCCCACTCATCACAGGCGCAATTTTGGCGTTCGCCGCGACGGCGGTCACATGGTGGGTTGCGTCAGGCTTGCTGACGATCCTGCTCCCACTCGGTGAAAAGCTCGAAGCCATCGTGTCGCTGATCGCGATTGGTGTGCTGCTGCTGATCACGAATTGGTTTTTCCACAAGAGCTACTGGACAGGCTGGATGGCGAACTTCCACAGCCGCAAGCAGCGGCTCGTCGGCGGCGTGATCGCCGTCAGCATCGGGCAAACCGTCGGCTTGATCCTGCTCGGCTTCACCAGCATTTACCGCGAAGGCTTTGAGACGGTGCTGTTCTTGCAGTCGCTTGTGTTGGAAGCGGGGACGGGGGTTGTGTTACAAGGCGTTCTGTTCGGCTTGTTGGGTACGGCAGTCGTCGGCGTGATCACGTTCGCGCTGCAAGTGCGCCTGCCGTATAAGAAGATGCTGATCGTCACGGGGGTATTTATCGGCGTCGTCCTGCTGACGATGGTCGGCAATACCGTTCATGTGATGCAGTCGGTCGGCTGGCTGCCGATCACGCCGGTGCAGGGGTTGTATCTGCCGTTCTGGGTCGGTCAGTGGTTCGGCGTGTTCGCGACATGGCAGGGGATCATCCTGCAATTCACGGCTGCCGTGTTCGTGATCGGCTCGTACTTCCTCGCGGAGCGTCAGACCAAGAGCCGCCGTCAGCCGCGCGCCGCCAAAACGAGCGCCAACGCGGCGTAATCTATTCGCATTATCTCAATAAAAAAAGGCGATCCCACACCGGGATCGCCTTTTCTATTTCTGCGGTGAATGTTGTGCCGTTAAAACTCCGGCGTCGGCGTCGCGGCGAGCGTGGACAAACCGCCCATCGGGACGAAGTTCTGCGGCGTCATTGTTGCTAAGCCTTGCGCGCCAAACGGGATCGGCGTATCGAACGGCAGCGGCGTGAATGCCGGGAAGGTCGGGATCAGCGTTTGAGTCGGCGTCGGGGTCAGGGTCGGCGTCGGCGGGATGTTGTTGATCAGGATCGTGATCGTCCGGTAGATGAACCCACCTTGATTCGAGAACACCGCCAAGCGTACGACATACTGACCGTTCGTGACATTGCGCGAGTCCCAGCGTCCCAACTCGATATTTTGTCCCTGAGTCGCATACGGCCCCGCGATGATGCGGTATTCGTTTGACCCGACAGGCGCGATTTCGATTTGATAGCGGTTAAACTGATCCGCCTGAACCGTCCCCACGAAGGACACGGTTTCCGTCACCGTTGCGCCATCCGTCGGAGCGCTCAACCCAACTTGCGGGATGATCTGACCGACCGCGCATTCGCCTGTAGGCGGTGCATTCGTCGGCAGGCTGTTCGCTTGAGCATAAGCGCGCCCTTCGTTCGTCGTGGTCAGCCAGCGGATCGCCGAGGCATCGCTGATCGCCAAGAAGCGCTCGGTTGTGACGCTCTCCGGGCAGTACTGGTTGGCGCGCAGCCGCGTCCACGTATCGATCTGCAAATCTTGCACGAAGCCTGATCCGGCGGGCGGCGGCATCTGGTTGATCCAGAAAAGCTCGGTGCGCACGCTGCGGCACGGCTGAATATTCGGATCATACAGCGTTCCGGTATCAGCGCAGATCTGCTGCTGCACGATGCCATCGGGCGCATTCCAACCGGCGGGCGCGGCGGCTTGCAGCAGCGCCGACATGACCGCGTTCCACACCGGGATCGCGCTGCCCTGTGTCGTGTTCTGGGTTGCGCCGTCGTCATGACGACCGAGCCACACGCCGACCACGAAGTTATTCGAGTAGCCAATCGTCCACAAGTCGCGGCGGTTATCCGTCGTGCCTGTTTTTGCCGCCACGCGACCGGGGTATGCCGGGAACCACAGCCCGTTGTTCACGCCGAAGATCGGCGCGCGGGCGTCGTTGTCCGTCAACATGCTGTTCATCAAGTAGGCAATCTGCGGTGTGACGACTTGTTCGGCAGCGCCGCGCAGAGACACCGGCGTGATGTCTACGCCGTCTGAATCGATGATTGACTGGATGCCGTAGAGCGGCACACGTTCGCCATTGTCCGCCAGCGTGCCGTATGCTTGAACCATGTCATACAGGCGAACTTCGGTCGCGCCGAGCGCGGTTGGCAAGCCGAACGTCGCTTCGTCCAAGAAACGCACGCCCATCCGGGTCGCCGTTTCGCGGAACTCGTCCAACCCCATCCATTCGAGCGATTTGACCGCCGGAACATTGATGCTGCCCTGAAGCGCATAGCGCAGCGCCATCGGACCGCGGAAAATGCCGTCAAAGTTGACGGGAGAATACGGCGGGATCGTCTCGTACTGAACCGGCACATCCCAGAGGATCGTCGCTGGCGTGTAATACTCCAGCGCGCCGTTGCGGTTGATGCCTTCGAGCGCCGCCGTATACAGGATCGGCTTGATCGTGCTGCCCGGCTGCTGCCATGTAAAGACGTTGTTCACCTGCCCGGCGGTGCTGTCGTTGGTGTAATCCGGGCTGCCGACCATCGCCAGAATCGCGCCGCTGCGCGGATCAGTCACTAAGATCGCGCCGGTGTTGACCGCGTTTGGCGCAAGCTGCGAGACTGCCACCCGGAGCGCGCTTTCCGTCAGGTCTTGAATGGCGGGGTTAAGCGTGGTCGTGATGCGCATGCCGCGCCGGAAAATTTCTTCCGGCGAACCGAATTGGCGCTCGACAATCGCCTGCACATAGTTGACGAAATGCGGGTATTCCACGTCATACGAACGCGGCGTAAACACGCGCACCTGTACGCGGGCAATATCGACCGCCGTCAGCGGACCATCGAGGACTTCGCGAGTGACGCAGAACGGTTGGGTAGCATACGGCGCGTGTTGGAACTGCAAACACCCGACCGCGACCTGCATATTCAACACTTGGAACATCCGCTGTTCGGCGGCGTCCGGGTTCGTCACCGGGTCATATGCGGCGGGCGCTTGGATCAACCCGGCGATCAGGGCGGATTCCGCGAGGTTCAGGTCAGCGGCGGGTTTATCAAAATAAAGCTGCGCCGCCGTTTCCACACCGTAGGACTGATTGCCGAGGAAAATTTCGTTCAGGTAAAGCTCAAGGATGAAATTCTTGTCGTAGCGCTGCGCGATTTCCGCCGCGATCACGATCTCCGTCAGCTTGCGATCAGCGGTGGCGGTGAAGTCGCGCATCACCAAATTGCGCGCGATTTGCTGTGTGATCGTGCTTGCGCCCGATTCGATTCCGCCCGCTTGCAAGTTTTGAATAAATGCGCGCGCAATCGCTATCGGATCAAAGCCGGGGTCAGCGAAGAAGCGCTCGTTTTCGACCGACACGATCGCATGAATCAATTCCGGCGAAATTTCCGCAAGATCGATGCGCTGACGTGCGCCACCGCTCCCGCTGGCAAGCTCGGCGATCACCGTGCGTCCATCGGCGGCGTAGATGTATGCGGTCTGCGTGGTCGGGCGGTAATCCGCCAGCGCCGCGATCTCATCCTGCCAAGGTGCGGCGATATTGTTGTACGTGACCACGCCGAGGATGATCGCCCCTGCCGCGATCAAGAACAGGAGCGCCGCTACGACTGCCGTCACGATCCCGATCGTGCGGAAGGTCTGCGCGCGCTGTTCGTCGCGGGCGGCTTCATAAGTCGGCGTCATCATATCGACGTCGTAATTCGGCGGCGCGGACGGCACGGGGATCGGTGCTTCGACGCTGTCATAACGCGCATTCGGCATCGTCACGCCGCTGGCAACAGTTTCTTGCCCATACGGGTTCGCCACAACCGTTTGATTCGGGTCTTGTTCACCGAGATAAATCCCCTGTGTGCCGGGGATCGTCGCTTCAAGGTCACTCACCGAGGTGGGGCGCGGGAGCTGCATGTCTTCCGGGCGGATCGTCGAAGTCGCGACGGTCGCGCCTTCCGGGATCGACTGCGAAACATCGCGCTGACGTGCTGCTTCTTCGACCAGATACGGCAGTGATGCGCCGGTTGCCCCTGTGAGCGCGGCAGGTGCGCCGCCTTCCGCCTCTTTGAGCAGCACGGACGGGGTATCGACGATCCACTGACCGTTGTCGTGGCGATACCACATATCCGATTCTGTGCCCATCATCCACCAGCGCTGTTGTTCATCCAGCACCAGATGGCGGCGGAGTTCATTCTGAAGTTGATCCGACGTGATCTGACCTGCCCGGAATTGGGCGCGCAGGGTGCGGATCGCGTTTTCGGCGTCGTGATAACGCTGCGCGAGGGCAATTTCTTCCGGCGTCATTGTGATCACCGGAGCGGCTGGCGCGGGTTGAACGCCTACCGTCCCCGCTTCGACCGCCGCCGCCAGTTTTTGACTGTCGGTGAGCTTCGCCAACTGTTCGCGCGCATACGCCGCCGCTTGCGATTCTTCGTCTTCAGTCACGGCAGGTTGATCGGCGGTTGATTCACCGGCGCTGGTATCACCCTGCTGGAGTGCTTGCAACCGTGCAAGCTGCTCGCGCGCGTATGCCGCCGGATCATCCACTACCGCCGCGCCAGTTTCACCAGCAGCGGGCGCGCGCTGTTGATCCGCGAGGCTGGCAAGGGCGAACAACTCGCTCATGCTCAGGCTCTCGTCGTCATCCTCGTCGATCAAGTCGAGGGCGTGCGCGGCGGCTTCGGCTTCCGCGGCGGCTTCGTCAAAAGGCAGCACGTCGGGGGCAGGGGTGACGGCTTCGGCTTCGCCCCCCTCATCATGCGGGATGAGCGATTCGGAGTCTTCGGCTGGAACTTCTTGGACAGGCGCTTCCGCCTCCACGTCCAGCGTCGTCTGCGGCGGACGATGCCACCCACCCGCCGTTTGAGGCGTGGCGCTCAGGCTGCGCGGCACTGCCGCCGGACGCCAACTGCTTTCGCTGCGCTCCTCTGGGGCGGGAGCAGCCTGCGGGGCAGGCGATTCAGGAGTACGCTCCGGCACGCGCCAGCCGCCCTGAGTTGCGCCGCTGGGCTGCCGCCAGCCGCCGCTCTGGTCGGCAGCAGAAGTGCCGGACTGGTCGGGGGTATTCGGGCGGTCGGACATGCCTTCACCTCGATGGTTAGGGATAGGTTAGAGAAGTGCTATACGCAAACGATTATAGCGTGAAAACACACAATGCCGCACCTCTCGCATGAGATACGTGTGAAAATCGGGGGATTTCAAGGCATATATTGAGGAGAAGCAGCGAAAGAGGCGGCTCTTAGCGTCAGCCGCCCGTATTATTCCGTTGGGGAGTTCGGGTCACTGCCTTCTTCCGGCGACTGTGTTTGACTCGTGTCGCGGATCGCCCGCAGTGCTTGATGCGTGTCATCATCCGAAAGCGTGAGGCGCAGCGTCTCATCTTCGAGCGGCAGCGACGCGAGCCGATTCAGTTCCATCGTTGCGTCATCATCCTGCACGCTGTCCACGATCAAGACCACCGAACTGACATTATCCACGCCGCCGAGCGCATTCGCCCGCTCGATCAAGCGTTCCGCCGCGACGGTTGGATCGTCGGTGCTGAGTACGATCTCCGCGATCTCGTTCGGTTTGACATGCCGCGTCAGCCCGTCCGAACACAGCACGAGGCGATCACTTGCGCGCATGCGGGTTTCGTAAATATCGACATCAATCTCATCCCCTTGACCCAGCGCGCGATACAGAACATGCTGCATCGGATGTTCTTCGGCTTGTTCTTGGGTGAGGTGTCCGGCGGCGATCAGCGCTTCGACAAAGCTGTGATCAATCGTGACTTGGGTGATATGGCGTGTGCCGCCATCCACATGATAAGCGCGACTGTCGCCCACATGTGCGACGATCACATGAGAACCGCGCACAAATGCCATTGTGACGGTTGTTCCCATCCCGCGCAGTTCGGGGTTTCCGGCGGCACGGTTCACGATCACGGCGTTCGCTTCGCGGATCGCGGCGCGCATCTCGATACGGATCAGATCGTCCGCCATCGCTTTGAAGCGCACTTGATCATCGCGCAGAAAACCGCTCTCGACGGTTTCTACCGCGAGACGGCTGGCTTCTTCGCCTGCCGCTGCTCCCCCCATCCCGTCGGCGACGATCGCCACGACGAACGTATCGCGCAGCCACAAATGGAGGTTGTCTTCGTTGTTTTCGCGGACTTGTCCCACACTGGTACAACTGCCGCCGCGCAGCCGGATGCGCTGCCCCGCTTCGCTCATAACTGCAAGACCCTTGTTGGCGCGCTCTACGCTTCTACCTTTCAATTCTATCGAAGGCAAGGAGTCGCGCAAGCACAGATTTTGTTATTCGCAGGACGTTATACAATCGTCACATTCAAAAACCGCCGCAAAAAATCCAGAAGTCCCCCCTACCGTGACACCGCCTCCAATGGTACAGTATCCAACATATCCCAAACCGTCCGCACTTTTTGGGATATATTTAGTGGGTGAATATGACACAACTAACCGCCACCTATCAAATTCTGAACTTTAACGACACATTCGCGTTAGGGCATTATGCCCGCGTCATGGACGCGCAAGACCGCCGCACCGGGGAAGATGTCGCGCTCAAAGTCATGCGCCCGGAACATCTCGCCCCCGGCGATGAGCCGCGCTGGGAGTTCCGCGCCTTCGCCAACGAAGTCGAACTGCTTCTGAAGCTGGCGTCGATTCCGCATATCGTCCAATTCGTGGACTGCGGCTATCTAGCTGACCCGTCCGAAGCACCGGACGACGGCGAGATCGTATCATTTGGGCGTGATGTGATTCAGTTTGCGCGCAGCATGTTCGAATTTCATGAGCGCGGCTGGCGTCCGTATCTTGCCCTCGAAAACTTGTCGCGGGTCAACAACCTGTTTTACACCATGCGACCCGACCGCCCGAATACCCGCTTTCGCCTGCCGACGGAAGAAGGCGTATCGCTGGCGCTTCAGTTTGGTGAAGTGCTGCGGATGGCGCATCGTCAGGGCATCGTGTATATGGATCACAAGCTGGAGCATGTGTACTGGGATGGGGCGCATCTGCGCATCATCGATCTGAACAGCTCACGCCAGCTTGAAGGCAGCGCGAACGAAAACGCCCAGTTTATGCGGCTGGATATTCATAACCTGTGCGTCGGCATCCTATACCCGATCTTCACCGGACTTTCACCGCAAAAAGGCGTGCTCCGCCCGCAACCGGGTTCGATTCAAGATGTTGAAAGCCGTTACCGCGACATCACGCGGCTTGATTTCGGTGTCGAGCCGAGTCTGAGCATCACCTTGCAAGAACTCCTGCAAGCAGGCGCGGCGATGGAGATCACCAGCGCCGATGAACTCATCGAACGGCTGCAAGAAGTCGGTGTCTTGTTCGGGTGGGACTTCCCAAGCCGCTACACACGCCCGGTCAACCGCGAGGCGCGCACCCACATGAAAACCGGACTTGCCGCCGTGCGCCGGGGCGAAGAAGCGCTCCGCGAAGCGCGCGATCATTTCCGTGAAGCCGCGATCCAAGAAGGCATTACCGAAGATTTAGAAGCGGAACTGCGCCGCTTGGTCAGGGCACTGAATGATGCGCTTCAATCGCGCGTCGTGCCATGACCTGAAACGAACGCGGCGCGATTCGTGTCTGATATAATGCAGGCGTTTAGCTCAACTTCAACAACGGATCGTGGAGTTCAATTGCTTTATGAGCAATCAGCCTAATTTGGAAGACACGCAGCCAAAATCGCCCTTTAATCAACTCCCCGGCGAAGGTCGCCGCCCGCCGCGCATGATCGACCCGGAAGACTCCGGGCGGCGCGCGGGATGCGGCATGATGGGCTTTGTCGGCGGGTTGATGGCGTTATTCGCCGTCGTGATCGTGCTGCTGGCAGGTGCGGCAGGGTGGACGACGGGACAGCGTGAAGCCGCCGCCGCCGCAACTTCGACACAGCGGGCGGCGATTGACGAACAGCTTTCGCGCATCCCCTCTGATGTATCAAGCGGAAACACCGTCTTACTCGATGCGCGTCTGCGCTTTTTAGAAGCGCTCGGCGTGCAGCAGGTGGGCGAGTTCGCGCCGACCGCGACCGCCTTGTTCATCAGTTCACAGCCGACGCTAACCCCAACCCCTACGCCAACGCTTGAGGCAACCGTGATCGCGCCCGAAGTGACGCCCGAAGTTACCGAAGCGCCGATCCCAACGGTTGGCGCGGGCGGTTACGATCTCGCGTCGATTTATCAGCAGGCGCAGAACTCGTTTGGGGCGGGCGCATACGAAGACGCCGCCGAATATCTTGATGTGATCATCGCCGTCGATGAAGGTTACGAAAGCGCCGCCGTGCGCCGCTTGATGTCGCAGACGCTCAATGCATGGGCGCGCAGCCTGTATCAAGCGATGCAGCCCGCCGCCGCTAATCTGGTGATCGACCGGGCGCGGCAGTATGGCGCACTTGAGGACGGACTCGAATACGAAAGTTACGCCGCGACGCTGTATTTGAACGCGCGTGCGCTGGTCGGCTCGGATTATTCCGCCGCGATTCAAGCGCTGCGCGAACTGGTCAATCTCGGCGCGGGCGGTCGTTATTATCAAGAAGCGCTGCAAATGTTGTTCAATGCCTATGTCGGATATGGTGACGCATGGGCGGCACAAGGGGCGTACTGCCCCGCCGAGCAGCAGTATCGCAACGCACTTCAGGTTTTGAGCAGCGGAAGCGTGAGCGCCAAACTCAGCACGGCGGTCAATTTCTGTCAAAACGGTACGCCTACGCCTGATCCGCTCGCCGGACAGGGCGGCGTTGGTTCAGGCGGTGGACTGCCGCCGATTGGTGCACCGGGGCAATAAGCGGCGCTCATATCCCGTTCATGCCCATCTCACACCGTGTTTACACGCAGTTTCTATCCTAATGGGCGTACTGCGAATTCGGGCGCGGATGAGGGCATGCCCAATGAGGAACGTGGTTTACTGGTAGCAGCGTCCGGGTTCGCGGGTGATCGACAAGTCGGATAGCTCCCGACCATCGCACCCCTCCCTATACAGAAACCGCCCGGTGTGTCCCCCTCATGCCGGGCGGTTTCGATTCTGTTCGCCTTTTTGCGTTATGATTCTGAGATGCAGTCTCTCACACCCTTTCTACACATTTTGCGGGATGATACGCTTGCCCTGATGTACTGCTCCTCACCCCCCGCCCCTCTCCAACCTTTGGTTAGAGAGGGGAGAAAAATAGGGGTTCTGCTCCCCCTCTCTATCGCTTGCGATGGAGAGGGGGTCGGGGGGTGAGGAAAAAAGGGTTGAGGGGCGAGTATGCACACATACACTTAGGACTCAACCGATGGCTGGAAAATACTTTGATGAGTGGGAAGTCGGGATGGTGATCGTGCATGAACTCAGCCGCACCATCACGGAAGGCGAACATATGCTGTTTTGCGCCATCACGATGAACCCGCAGCCGCTCCACATTGACGCGCACTTCGCCTCAAGTTCACAGTTCGGCAAGCCGCTCGTCAACGGCTTATTGACGATGAGCCTCGCGGTGGGGATCAGCGTGCAGGATACGACGATGGGGACGATCATCGCCAACTTAGGCTATGAAAATGTCAAGCATCCGCATCCGGTCTTTTACGGCGATACGCTCTACGTCAAAACCGAAGTCACCGCCAAGCGCGAGAGTAAATCACGCACCGACAGCGGAATCGTCACGCTCAAACACATCGGCACCAACCAGCACGGTGAGGTTGTCGTCGAAGTCACCCGATCCGCCTTATTTCTCAAGCGCCCACAATGACTCTGCATGAACTTCCGGCGGGCTACAGCGAACTCCGCCGCTATATTTTGACCGACCGCAAGCTGATCATCCGGCTCAACATCGCCGCATTGATCCCGCTTGCGGTCGGGATCGTCGTGATGATCCTCTGGCAGATGATCGTTACGATGCTGCGCGGAGCGGGCGTCGTTCAGCCGCTCGATTTTACGCTCAAACTCCCGTCATGGATCGTCAACGTGCTGCTTGTGGTGCTCATCCTACCGTTTCATGAGCTTCTGCACGGGTTGGCAATCGGGCGCGTCGGGCATCCCGTCCGCTATGGGATCAAGCTCGAGTATGGGGTGCTGTATGCGATGGCGGAGGATAAGCTGTTCCGGCGCAATGAGTATTTATTCGTGCTGCTCACGCCGATCACGGTGATCACGCTTTTGGGGATGTTAGCAAATGCGTGGCTGCCGAATTCGCTCACGTTTGCGGTCGCGCTGGCGGTAGTTTTCAATGCGGGCGGGGCAATCGGTGATTTGTGGATGGTGTGGGTGCTGCGCCGCTACCCGCCGAGCGTGATTATCCGCGACGACTCGACCGGGTTTACGGTGTTTTCAAAAAATGACGAATAAGGCAAAAGCTCCTCACCCCCTCTCCAACCTTCAGTTAGAGAGGGGGTGAGGAGCTTGTTTCTACAGCTCACTCATCGGCAGAATCAAATTGAACATCGATCCGCCTTCTTGGAGCGGCGTATACGTCACATGACCGCCCATCAGTTCCGTCAATTGGCGCACGATCCACAGCCCAAGCCCGTGACCGTTTTCGCCGTGTGTTGAGCGTGGCGAAAGCTGGCGGAACATCTCAAACAGATGTGTGCGCTCTGCTGGCGGAATCCCCGGACCTTCGTCGAGGACATGCAGCACCACCGCCTCGTCTTCGACTTCACCCCACAACTGCACGGTTGATCCTGCCGGACTGAATTTGAGCGCATTCGTCAGCAGGTTTTGTACTGCCTGACCGAGCAAACGCGGGTCAGCGTGGGCATAGCCCGCCGCGCCCAACACCTCGATCTTGATGCCTTTTTTCTCCGCGACGAAGCGCATCCGTTCAGCAGCGTGGATCAGCACATCACGCGCGCTGACAGGTTCATACTGCACGCTCAGTTTACCGGACTGGAGTGCTGATACATCCAAGAACAGCCGGATCATCTCCTGCATATCCTGAACGGTCATCTCAAGGTTGTCGAGAAGCGAGAGGGTATCCGGTTGATCGCTCAACGTATCGCGCAGAATCGAATGCCCTAAGCGAATGTTGGTGAGCGGCCCCTTGAGATCATGCGAGACGATGCGAAAGAAGCTCTCTTGTACTTCGCGCATTTCTTGGAGTTCAGCGATCATCTGCTTGCGGCGGTCGCTCATGCGTTTCAGTTCAACATGAGTCTTGACGCGCGCGCGGGCGATTTCGATGCTGAACGGTTTACCGATGTAGTCATTCGCACCCAACCGCAGCGCGAACACGACATCATTTTCTTGGGAGCGCGACGATACCATGATCACGGGGAGGTCAGCCGTTTCGTCTCGTTCGCGGATCATGCGCAGCACATCAAAGCCGCTCATTCCCGGCAGCATCACATCGAGCAGCACAGCGTCAAACTTCTGTTCGTACAACGCATCAAGTGCATGTTCGCCGGTGGGGACTAACGTCATCTGATAGTCGCGGGAGAAGATGCGCTTGAATAATTCACGGTTGATGTCCTCATCGTCTACGACGAGCAGACGAGGGGTTTCATCAACAGGTTCGGTAAAATCTGTAGGTAGTTGTGCAGTCATTGTCAACATGGGTCATCACACAGGATGCTAACCTGACACGCCTTCACCTTACACCAATATGTCACACCCTAGCGTAAACGTTCTCAATTCTTCAGGAATTTTTTACGTCTTGCAGCTCGCTCCCGCCCTGTAAAAAGGTGAGGCTGAATAAATAGGGCATTTGATTCGCATACAGCGAGAGAAGCGGCGGGAATGCGATCCCGCCGCTTGTGTCAGCGCTTACTCTCCGGTTGGCAGCCAAATATTCTTGACCTGCACCGCTTCATGAAGGATTGCTTCGCCTGATCCTTGTGCGTCATTGCGCCAATCGCGCCAGCCTTCCGGCTCTGCCCATGTCCGTTTCATGTTTTCGGCGCTCGCCCGTTCGACCAGCGTTACGCCGTCCGTTGTACCAAAATACCAGACTGATTCAACATGATCGTGTTCCGCCAGCGTCTTGACCAACGTCTCGCGCGCTCCGGTCACGATGTTGATTACGCCGCCGGGAACGTCCGACGTTTCGATCACCTGATAAAAGTCGGTGGCGATCAGCGGATAACGCTCTGAGGGAATCACGACGACGGTGTTTCCCCGGCTGATCGCAGCGGCGACCAGCGAGACGAACGCCAGCAGGGGCGCATCAACCGGGCACGCGATCCCGATCACGCCCACAGGCTCAGACACGCCTAACACGATTCCGCGCAGCGTGGTTTCTTGAATCGTGCCGCCGTATTTATCGGCATACGCGGCATAGGTGAACAAGCGCTCAATCGACTGTTCGACTTCGGCGCGTCCGTCGTCGAATGTGCATCCTGTCAGCGCGGCGATCCGTTTGGCGAATTCGTCCACGCGGGCGCTCAGGTTCTCGGCAAGGTAGTAGATAATCTGCGCGCGGGCGTGACCGCTTTTCGCCGCCCAACTCTCTTGCGCGTTCCGCGCCGCCTCGACCGCATCTCGAATATCTTTGCGATTGCTCTCACCGATGTCGCCCGCCCGTACGCCGTCCGCGTTCAAAATCGGGCGGACATAATTGCCATCCGGTCGCGCCTGCTTGCCACCGATGAACAACTTGGCGGTGCGGTCAATCGACGGGAAAGCCCCCTCACCCCCTGATCCCCTCTCCCACGCAAGCGGGGAGAGGGGGAAGGCGGCGTGTAACTGCCCATCGTCTTTCTTTGTGTTCTTGGTATTCTTCGTGGTTCCGGTTTTTGCTTTTTCGGTTTGCGATTTCGGGCGCACATACTCGAACAGCCCTTCGCGCCCGCCTTCGCGTCCGTAGCCGCTCTCGCGGTAGCCGCCAAAACCTGCCGCCGCGTCAAACAAGTTGGTGCAGTTCACCCACACCGATCCGGCTTTGATCTTCGTCGCCACATCGAGCGACAAATTCACATTCTCGCTCCACACGCTGGCGGCGAGTCCGTACCGGGTGTTGTTCGCCAGCGCGATTGCCTCTTTGTGATTACGGAACGGCATCGCCACGACAACCGGACCGAAAATTTCTTCTTGAACTATCGCGGACGCGGGTTCAACATTCGTGATCAGCGTGGGCGGATACCAGCAACCTTGCGACGGGAGTTCACACTCCGGTTGATAGATTTCTGCACCTTCCGCCGCGCCGCGCTTGACCCATCCTTCGATGGTTTCGCGCTGGATCGGATCGATGATCGCGCCGATGTCGATGCTTTTATCGAGCGAATGACCGATGCGAAGCTTATCCATGCGCGCGCGGACTTTGGCGTAAAAACCTTCCGCGATGCTCTCTTGAACGAGCAAGCGCGAACCCGCGCAGCACACCTGACCCTGATTGAACCAGATCGCATCGACTAAGCCTTCAACCGCCGCGTCTTGATCAGCGTCGTCGAACACGATGAACGGCGACTTTCCGCCCAATTCTAACGAGAGTTTGATCCCGCGCCCGGCAGTCGCGCGACGGATGATCTTGCCGACGTTGGTTGATCCGGTGAACGCGATTTTGTCGAATCCGGCGTGTGCGGTGATCGCAATTCCGGCGTCGTCGCCGCCCGTGACGATGTTGATCACGCCGGGGGGGAGTCCGCTCTCCGCGACGATCTCCGCGAACAAAAGCGCGGTCAGGGGCGTAAATGGCGCGGGCTTGATCACGACCGTGTTGCCCATCGCTATCGCTGGCGCGATCTTCCATGCCAGCATCAGCAGCGGGAAATTCCAAGGGATGATCTGCCCAACCACGCCAACCGGGGCATACTCCGCGAGTTCGCGCTCCATCAACTGCGCCCATCCCGCGTGATGATAAAAATGGCGCGCCGCCAGCGGCACATCGAGATCGCGCGTTTCGCGGATCGATTTACCGTTGTCGAGCGATTCCAGCACGGCGAATAAGCGCGAATGCTTCTGGAGATTGCGCGCGATTGCGTACATGAAGCGGGCGCGGGCGTGACCGGATAACGCGCTCCACTTCGGGAAGGCGGCGCGGGCGGCATCATACGCGAGGTTCACATCGGCGGCTTTTGCATCCGCCACTTCCGCGAGTTTTTCGCCGGTGGCGGGTGCATGGGTGGTCAGGTAGGCGGCGTCTTTCGGCGCTTCCCATTGATTGTTGATGAACAGGTCGAATTTGCGCCCATGCGCATCCAGCCACGCCTTCGCCACGTCGGGCGCTTCCGGCGCTGTTCCATAGGTCATATTTTGGAAGATTTCTCGAACGGACATGATAAGCTCCTAAAGAAGCTCGATAAATGCTTCGACGGTCAAATTTGCATCCCGCAGGATCGAACGGAGCGTGCCTAACGGGAGTTCCTTGGTTTCAGGGACAGTTGTCTGCGCTCTGGGATTTTCTCGCCGCATAATCACATGACTCCCATGCTGACGCACCACTTTGAACCCGATTTTTTCTAACGCGCCGATACATTCACGGCTCGATATGCGCGGAAGTTTGGGCATTTGGCATCGCTTCTACGGAGACAACTTCAGGGTTTGCCATAATGTATTCTTCCGGCACAGGCAGATCGTCCTGCTCCAACGCCTCAATGAAGGCTTCCATCGCTTCCTTCACACGTTCGATCGCTTCTGAGCGGGTTCTCCCATCCGAGTGACATCCCGGCAGCGACGGCACTTCCGCGATCCAATTCTGTTCTTCATCCTGATACAGCAGTACGTAGCGGCGCACCATGACTCCTCCCTCACCCCATCGGCATGTAGTAATCGGCGGCGTAGCGCCCGGTCAGGTGATGCGATAATTGGCGCTCAATATCTGTGAGCAGTCCACTCGCGCCGACGCGGAACAAATCCGGGAACAGCCAATCGTCGCCCAGTTCTTCTTTCATCAAAATTTGAAAATTCATGATCTGCTTGGCGGTGCGAATTCCCCCGGCGGGTTTGAACCCGACTTTGATCCCCGTCCGCTCTTGATAGGCGCGGATCGCACGGAGCATCACGAGGCTGACTTCCAGCGTCGCGTTGACGGGTTCTTTGCCCGTGCTGGTCTTGATGAAATCGCTCCCCGCCATCATGCACACGAGGCTTGCCATCATCACACTGCGGAGATGCGGCAGTTCGCCTGTCGCTAAAATACTTTTCATGTGAGCATCGCCGCACGCTTCGCGGAACTGACGCACTTCGTCATATAAGACTTGCCAATTCTGGGTGATCGCGTGTTCGCGGCTGATCACGATGTCGATCTCTTTTGCCCCCGCCGCGACGCTCGCTTTAATTTCTTCGATCCGCGTCTTGAGCGGACTCAAGCCTGCCGGAAATCCGGTCGAAACTGCGGCGACCGGGATATTCGTGCCTTCGAGCGCGCGCACCGCGTCCGCGACGCGGTTGTGATACACGCACACCGCTCCCGTCGTGATTCCCAAATCGCCCACGCCGAGCGCCTCCAGCACTTCTTGGCGGACGGGTTGGCGCGCCTTCGCGCATAAGCGCTGAACATTGCTCGGCGTGTCATCCCCGGAAAGCGTGGTCAAGTCGATGCAGGTGATCGCGCGCAGCAGCCAAGCGGCTTGCGCATCTTTTTTGACGGATCGCCGTGTGCCAATCGTGGCGGCGCGGCGTTCGGCAGCGCTTTTGTTGACGCGGGCAGCCTTCACCCAACCGAGGTCAAGCGGCATCCCCGGATTACGCTCGTGCGCCGCGCGTGAGGGCGAGACTGTGCCGTTCGCGCGCGAATCGGCATGCTTGGCGGAAAGATCGGGGATCGTCATGAGAAATTTTCCTTAAAAACTGGCGTGAACAGATATAAATCGATTGTAGCACGAGTGCGCCGCGCCTTCGGGGAGATTACGACGGCGCACAAAGTCGATTTTCGTCTGAGTTGAGGGTTTTAGGTGAGCGCCGTCGCGCGCTTTGACCGGACGATTTCGCCGCCATGCTGCTGAAGCGCTTCACGCACAAGCGGCAGTTCGCCGCTGCTGTCGCGCAGCGCTAAAACCAGCGCCGGATTACCCGCCCGCAGTTGATCGGCGATGTTATAGTACGCTTCGCCGGGAGACTCATTCATACCGAGGAGTGATGCGCCAAGGCGCGCCGTTAGGCTGCCGACAATCGCGCCGACCAATGCCCCACCCGCCACGACGATCATACCGACGCCGGGAATCGAAAGCGCGCCAAGCTGCACCATACCGAGCGCCGCAATCGCCATCGCCAGCGTACCGCCCGCGATCCCGCCTTCGTCCGGTCCGATTTTGTCATCGACGACGACGACTTCGCCGCCTTCCGCTTTCGCCACAATCGCGGCGCTGCGGATACGAACCGCTTTCAACGCCTTCAAACTATCCAATGCTTCAGTGAGCGCCTCGCGTGACGGAAACACTGCGACTACCCATTCACCGCGCATGCCAACCTCCTGTACAAATACACCGCTCCCCCCAGTTCTCTCTGATTCAACTGCTCCTCACCCCAAACCTTCGGTTAAAGACACGCGCGCTGCCCCCTCTCTATCCCTAGCGATGGAGAGAGGGCGGGGGTGAGGAACAGTGAATGAACTTTAAGCTGACGGGTTTCCTGATTCGATCTCGATTTCCGGCAGGAAATCTTGTAGATCTGTGCGCAACCGCTCCAGCGATGCGGGATCGCCTTCCAGCTCATACACGCTGGCGACTTTGCCCGCTTCCAGATGACTTGCCAACCGCTTGACCTGATCTTCGTGAAAGCCGCTGTCGATCAAGCCTGCAAGGACACCGCCCGTTGCGCCGCCGATCAAGCCGCCGATTAGGGCGCTTGCACCGACCGCCAACAGTGCACCGATCCCCGGCAGAAGCAGCGCCCCCATTCCGGCGACGCCCAACGAACCGAGCATCGCGCCTAAGGTGCCGCCGACGATTGCCCCTTCATCCGGGCGCACATCATCATCGAGAATTTGCACTTCACCGCTTTCGGCTCTGGCGATCACAGCAGCATGCTTGATGCGCACGTAATCCAATTCGCCAATCCGATCATGAACATCGATCAATGCTCCGCGTGTGGGCAGAACGAACATCAGAGTATGTTTGCTGCTCATTGGGGAGTCCTTTCGTTGCCCGATCTCAAACGAATCCAATCAAGGACTACAATAGCGTGCTTGAGGTGAAAAAGATAGACTCCCCCGTAATTCGCACGGTGGAAAGAAACGGGTGCGCCTATGGTAGTCATCGATATTGACCTACTGCGCCAAGTGCAGTTGTTTGAACTGATGGACGAGCAGGAACTCACCGCGCTCGCCAATCAACTTGAAATCGAAGAATATCTCCCCGGTCAGGTGATTTTCTCGGCTGGTGAAGAAGGCGGCGAGATGTATCTCGTCGTGAATGGGCGCGTCGAAATCTTCATGCGTGACCTGAGTTATGAACGTATCTCCATCGCGCAGATCGAACCGGGGGAAATCTTCGGGGAACTGTCGCTGCTCGATAACGCGCCGCGCTCCGCCAGCGCCAAAGCGCTCGATCACACGCGGCTTGTAGTGATCGACCGTGACGACCTGCTGGCGCTGATCCGGGCGCATCCTGCCGCCGCGATGGATATGATGTCGATGTTGGGGCGGCGTATTCGGCAGACTGACCTGCTGGTGAAAAGCCGCGTGGTTGCGCGCAACGTCAACGAAGAAATGGAAGAGGAGCAGCCGGGACTCGGCGTGCGCTTTGCCGACTCCTTGACGCGGATCGCGGGGGATGTGCGCTTTGCGTACGGAAATTTCTTGTGGTTTGCGATCTGGATCGTGATCAACATGGGTTGGATACCGGGAATCGAGCCGTTTGATCCGTTCCCGTTCGGGCTGCTGACAATGATCGTCTCGCTGGAAGCGATTTTCCTGTCGCTGTTCATCTTGATCAGCCAGAACCGCCAAGCAGAGCGTGACCGCGTGCGCGACGACATCGAATATCAGGTCAATGTGAAGGCTGAACTGGAAATTCGCCAGCTTCACGAACGCCTTGAGGACATCGAAGGCATGATGATCACATTCTTCTCGCGGTCGCATCAGCGGCGCGCCCCGCTCCCGCCAGATACGTCGCGCCAAGACTTGAACCGTTCATTCTTGCAGGACAGCGACTAGACGAAGAACTTTTAACCACGTGGTTCACGGTTTTCGGTGTCCTCTGCCGTTGACACCCGCGCCGGATTCCCGTATCCTTAACACAAGATAGCTCATCGAGAGCAGGCGAGAGTTCCGGCTTTTTGACCCTGCGGCGACCCCCGAAGCGTCGGGAAGGTGCTAATTCCGGCAGACCATGAATTGAGGTCTGGAAGATGAGCGCGGACTTTTTCCTGAGCAGTCACCCCCGCGCCGTTTCCAGATTTCACTGGAGCGGCGTTTTTGTTTTGGTCGAGGTGTGCGGCATGGACAACAACATCATCTTCTTGGCGATAGGTGTCGGTGTGGTAGCGCTCTTGCTGATCGCCAATTACGTCGCCGTTCGGCGGCAAGAGCGGCGCGACACGATTGGACTCATGTCGCCGCCTACGGCTTATCAAGCACCGGTCACTGATCCCGCTGTAAGCGAGATCGCGCGGACAGACCCGGAGATCGTGCGGGCGTACCAGCGCGGGAACAAAATCGAGGCGATCAAGGTGCTGCGCCAAAGGACTGGGATCGGCTTGGCTGAGGCAAAACAAATCATCGAAGCGCATGAAGCGCAATATGCCAACATGGAAAGTGTCCCGCCCATCCAAACGGCTGATCTCACCGCCGTGACGCGCGATCCCGAACTGATCGGGTATATGCAGCAGGGGCGCAAGATTGATGCGATCCGCCGCTACCGCCAGCTCACGAATGTCGGGCTGAAAGAAGCCAAAGACGCGGTTGAGCAGATCATGGGCGGTTAAGTAAGAGGTGACGGCATGGAAACGGTACTTTTCTTGGCTATCGGGATCGGCGCAGCAGCCCTGCTGGTGATCGTGAATTATGTGACGGTCATTCGTCAAGAAGAGCGCTACGCCGCCACACTGGTGAATACGTTCAAAGAAACGCCCTCGATCAGCGCGGAAACGCTGCAAGACCCGCAGATCGTCGAGTTTTTGGCGAAGGGGCAGAAAATTCACGCGATGAACCGTTTGCGTGAACTCACCAACGTCGGCTTACAAGAGGCGAAAGACGCGATTGAAGCCTATTTTGAACACTCGAATGTGCTGCTCAAGGATACGCCGAAAAAAGCCCCGCCGCACACGGTTTCGGATCATGGGCTGCGCCGCTTGATCGAACAGGGTCAGATCGAAGAAGCCATCGAAGCGTACCGCCTGT
>JBGSVJ010000037.1:0-64835 GCA_041753015.1 Anaerolineae bacterium | reverse complement strand
TGACCTGCATTACCAGGCATCATGGCAGCGCCCTAACGACCCGTTCTAGCGGCGGCTGAAGGTCATTTGCTGCTCACCTGCCTCAGCACGCGGCTGCTGAGGGCGGTTTCAGGCTGCCTTTTTCGGATTTCTCCGCTTTTGGAAGCACCGTGCGCTTCCCCGACACGCGATTTTTGCATCGTTTCTCGGCTCCTTTTGGGCGATTTCGCCTGCCGAGCTTACCGTGTGGTCGATCCTTTCGGACGATTCCGTGGTTTATCCCCGCGCACACCACAAAAACCGCCGTACGGTTTGACGCGAGTATCTTAAACTTTGGCTCAGTCCGCGTGATCAATCCCCGTATCTGAGCTTCAACGCCTTACGTGCTTCACGGACGCTGACCGCCTGCGCATACTTGAGCGTCGTCTCGCCGCGTGCGTGACCTGCCGCCGCTTGTACCGTCTGGATCGGCGTGCCGGTCGAAAGCGCTTCGGTGATAAAAGTGCGTCGCAAATCGTGCGGCTTGAAATCCACACCGGAAATCGCAGCGGTGGCTTGAATAATTCGATAAACATCTGTCCCGCTGATCGGCTTATCCGCGCCGAGGTGGTCACCTTTGTTGACCGGGCAGAAAATATACACGCGCTGACCGCCCTGCCCCGCATACCACGCCCGAAGCGCATCAAGCGCAAATTCACCCGCAATCGGCGCGCTGCGTTCTTGATCGCCTTTACCATGCCGGATCACAACGACGCCATTTTCTGAATCAACATCTTGCCAGCGCAGCGCCGCGAGTTCCGCCCGCCGCATTCCCGATAATGCCAGCAGCGCGACCAGCGCACGATTACGTTTGGCGGCGTTTGTGTTCGCAACCCATACGCGCAGCACTCGATCCGCTTCGGCGGGGGTTAACGCCTTGCGAGCGCGTTCCTGTCCGCGTTCGGGGTCGGCATGCGCTTTGACAAAACTCAGCGCTTCGAGCTGGCGCTTAGCATCGTCAGTCGGATCAAGCACATAACGCATCTGCGCCAGTTTACGCAGCGCAGATAATTGGCGCTGGCGCGTCGGTTTGGTGGTGTCTTGACCTTCGATAAAAGCGATCACCTGAGCGGGGCGCAAATCCAGCGGATCGCCACCCGTTTGCGCATTCCATGCGATCCACAGGCGGAAGGTTTGGGCGTAAATTCGCGCCGATGATTTGGCGACGGTTTGCAGCGTGAATGCGGCAACAGCAGAAAGAACAACTTGATTTATGGGTATTAACTCATTCATTGGAAACAATCATCATGTACGAAAAGGCGCATTTACATACAGAATACTACACGAAATACTGTCCCACATCCACCCTGAACGCACACTATTGACACTCCCTTGAGGCAAGCTATAGTTACGCTCTCAAATTCTTGCGATCTACAGCATTAATCGCCCACGTGCAGCGAGAGGTGATTTGTGAATTCAAAACCTGCATCAATCTCTATTCTTGTGCTTACCTACAATGAGGAAAAGAATCTCCCCTACTTGCTCGAAAGCGTGAAGGGTTGGGTAAACGAAATCTGCATTGTTGATTCAGGCAGCACAGACCGGACGGTCGAAATTGCCCTTGCTTATGGCGCTCAAGTGAAGGTGAACCCATTCCGCACCTACGCCGATCAATTCAACTGGGGGTTGGAACACTTCGAGTTCAAATCCGATTGGGTAATGCGTATTGATGCGGACGAATTGATTATGCCGGAACTCGCAGCGGAATTGTGCGAAAAACTGCACACCTTCCCACCGTCCGTGACCGGGCTGTACGTCAAACGGCGCGTGTTTTTTATGGGGCGCTGGATTCGGCACGGCGCTTATTATCCTACGTGGCTGCTGCGGATTTTCCGCAATGGAAAATCATATTGTGAAAACCGGTGGATGGATGAGCATATGATCCTGACGGAAGGTACAGCCGAGCGGTTGGAACACGACATCATTGACGAAAATCACAACGGACTGCGCTTTTTCACGCTCAAGCATGAAGGTTACGCCGAACGCGAAATGATGGATCTACTCAATCTGCGACCCCAAGAAAAAGCGGGAGAGATTCAAGGCTCAATTTTAGGGCAGCAGGATAAACAGAAACGCTGGCTGAAGGGCAATGTGTACTCACGCGCGCCGCTCTTCTGGCGGGCGCTGTTTTATTTTCTCTACCGCTTCGTGTTTCGCTTCGGCTTTTTGGATGGACGTGAAGGGCTGATCTTTCATGTGCTGCAAGGCTTCTGGTATCGCTTTTACGTGGATGCCAAAATTGTCGAGCGTGAACAGCAGACGCGCAGTACGTGAAGTTTTCGAACCGCAGAAACTCCTTTTTTATCCCCGCCTCCTCTTTCAAACTTCGTTTCTGTAGGGGTGGCGCACCCCTACAGACTACTGCTTTATCGCTCGCAATCGAGTGGACGATGCTTGAATAATCAGTCAATATCCGCTTAGATTCAGCAAAACTTCTCAAAATACGGTATGCTACAGGCATAACAGCAGGTCACACGGAGGGGCAGCGTATGAATGTCATCAGCGTAACCAACCGTAAGGGCGGCGTCGGTAAAACGACGATGAGTGTACACATTGCGGCGGGGTTGGCGCACGGCGGCATGCGCGTCGGGCTGGTCGATACCGACTCACAGGGGCACGCCGGCTTGATGCTCGGCATGCAGCAGCAAGACGGTTTGTATGATGCGTTGATCCACAAAAAGCCGATTGAAGAAGTCGTGCAGCATGTCGCCAAGGAGCGCTACAGCACAAAAGACAACCCCGCGCCGGGTGAACTCTGGCTGCTGCCGAGCTACCGCCAAACCTTCTTGATCTCGCACAACTTGGGCGAGCATGAGACGTTTTCGTTCTACGAAACGATGGAGGCGTTCACATCAACATATCAGCTTGATGCGGTCATCGTCGATACCAACCCATCGCTTTCTAAGCTCGACTCGCTGATCTGGCTCGGTACGGATGGCTTTATCTACGTGACCGAACTCAACCGCTTAAGCATCGACGGTGTAGAACAGGCGTTACTCGAACTCCAACGCTTTACGCAGCTTCGCCAGCGCTATTTGAACCGGGCAACCCATGTTTTGGGCGTGATCGCCAACAAAACGCAGAAGATGCCGAAACTGCACCGGAACAACAAGAAAACGCTCGAAGATACGTTCGGGCAACTGCTGTGGGAGCCAGTCCCGCGCAGCATCTTATGGGAAGAAGCGTGTAACGACTTCGAAAACCCGCAGACGATGTACACCTACGCGCCGAGCAGCAACGAGGCGAAGATCGCCATGAAACTCGCTACGAACGCATGGAAGGCAATCACCGAGAGACAGGATCAGGGATGAGCCGCAATTCACGCGCCAAAGCGCAAAACGCAAGCCCACTCGGTCGCATCTCGCTTTCGGAATTGAGCAGCGTTTTAGCGGGTGAACAGCAGCCCGCCGATGTGATCGCGCACAGTGACGCAGAAGCCGCTGCCGAAGCGCGATCACTGGAAACACTGCCTCTTGACGAAAATGGCGGACTGACGCTCGGCGCGTGGCGGCTGACCACGCGGGGCTTAGTCGTCAGCCCGGATGCGACCAATACCCAGTGGGAGCAGATCGGGCATTTTCTCGCGCAAATGGAAGGCTCGATTCAGTGGTTAATCGGGGATTGGATGGCAGCGGGTGAGCGCATCTGGGGCAGGACTTATAAACAAGCGTCAGAATTGTTCGGCTATGAGGAACAGACGTTACGGATGCTCGTCTCGGTGAGTCAGCGCGTTAATTTGTTGATTCGAATCAACAATTTGAGCTTCGCCCATCACCGGTTGGTTGCGCCGCGTCCGCACGAGGAGCAGCGGGCGCTGCTCGAATACGCGGCGGAAGTCGGATTGAGTCTGGCACAGCTGCGAACGGCGATGGAGCAGTTTGATCGCATTGATGAGTCGGTGCGGGTGCAGTGGATCGAATATGCAAAATCCCAACCGCTTGATGTTGGGAAATTGATCACCGCACTCAATGAGTACCTGCATACCCCTACCCTTCCGGCGTCTGCATCCCCCTCAAATCGTGCAAATTTGCTGTTTTCGCGCGAATCTTTGAAGCAGATTCGGCAGATACACAAGCAATTCGATCGTGCCCGACAGGGAGATGAACGTGCCCGACTCACCGTGTTGGGGTGGGTGGCATCCCAACGCGACCTACTCGACGAGCTTGAATCAACACTCAAAGACGATGTGTAGATTCAGCCAGATTGAGCGAATCAAAATTATCCCAAAGGTGTGATTCACGGATATCGCAAGCAAGTAGGGACAGGGCATGCCCTGTCCTCTTGAATCAACGATGGAACGAACAGCAGGACGAGGCATGCCTCGTCCCTACTCAAAAATCACGGTCTTGTTTTGATACACCAATACCCGGTGCTGCAAGTGGTAGGTGATCGCGCGCGAAAGCACCAGCTTTTCAGTATCCTTGCCTTTGCGGATCAAGTCCTCGACCGAATCACGGTGGTTCACGCGCTTGACATCTTGATCGATGATCGGACCCTCGTCCAAGTCGGCGGTGACATAATGGCTGGTCGCGCCGATCAGCTTGACGCCGCGCGCATACGCCCGCTGATACGGACCCGCTCCCGGAAACGCGGGCAAGAACGAATGATGAATATTGATAATCCGGTTCGGATACTGGCGAACGAACTCCGGCGAAAGAATCTGCATGTAGCGCGCCAGCACCACCAGATCAACCCCCGCCTCACGCAGCAGCGCGGCCTGCTGGGCTTCGACTTCCGGCTTGGTTTCTTTGGTGACGGGCAAATGATGAAACGGGATACCAAACCGGGCGGCGAGGTCAGACAGCAGTGTGTTATTGCTGATGATGAGCGGAATCTCGACGCGCCAATCACCCGCTTGATAATGGTAGAGGATGTCATACAAGCAGTGTGATTCTTTGGTGACGAAGATTGCCATGCGCTGCACATCGCTTGAGAAAAACACCTGCCATGTCATCTGGAGCGGGTCGGCAATGCGCGCGAATGCCGGATGAATCGCGTCCCGGGTGAGCGCGAAGCCATATAAATCCCACTCGACGCGCATAAAGAAAATCCCCGCGTCTTGATCGACATGCTGGGCGAGGTCGAGAATGTTGCCGTTGTGCTGGGCGATAAACTGCGTAACGGTCGCAACCAGCCCCTGACGATCGGGGCAGGAGATGAGTAGAATTGCTGAATCCATGCGTGATCCTGATGAAAAATGCGATGGGTGAACACGAAACGAAGTCTCTAGCGTACCAGACGCCAGCCATACGTGAAACACCTCTATATAAATGAAGCGCGCATTTTACGGTTTTGAGGGAAAAATAGAGGGAATTTCAGCCAGTATCAAACACGCACTAAAAGCCGGAAAAGATCGCCAATGCTGGCGTGTGAATCGAGAATCTCGCCCGAATCTGGGTCACAGATTCGCCCGTCTTGCGTGATCCAACCCAATACACGGCAGCATAAGCGCAGTTGACCCTCGACCCATGCGCGGCGGTAACCTGCTTTGCGGATCGGCGCCTCATTTTCCGCTGAATCTTCCTGAATCACAGGCACAGATTCAGGAAGATTCGCGGAGTCTTCGTGGATCACTGGACGGCGGGCGGGACGAATGCGGCGCGGCGATCGCGGCGGCTGTGCCGACTCAAGCGGGGTGTGCTTATTCGCCACCTGATACACCACCTGAACAAGCTCCGCATGTTCGACAGCGGCTTCGGCGGCTTCGGCGCTGTACGACATGGTGCGGCGGGTGCCATCGGCATAATAAGCATCAATCTGGAGCGGTTTTCCCTGCACCTGAGCCGCGCCCATGCGTACCTGACGCTCGATGTTTCCATTGCGATTAAGCGGCACAACCGCCCGCTGATCCGTCTCGATCAAGAAGCCCGCCTGACCGACATATTTGTTCACCGAAGGCTTGCTAATGCCAAGCGTCAGCGCGATATCGTTCAAACTGCTGCCGACCCGTCCCGCCAGCTTGAGCGCTCGCAGGAACGCCACGCGGAACAGAAACAGCGTATCCGCGCGCCAGCCATCTAGGAGCGGCGTTACGGTCGTGTCCTCCAGCGCGTCGATCAAACGCTGCTGTAAGCGTAACTCACGGCGGGCAGCTTGGGCACGCTGCACCGCGTGTTTGTCTTTGGCGGGCAGCGTCACTGCGTGGAGCTTATCTGCGTCTTGCGGATTTAAGCCCACATCAGCGAGCGCACGCGGCGTCAAGTCGGCAATCGTCGCGGGCTGGTTCGGGCGGTCTTCGACCGGATACGCCATCTCACGCACACGCGGCGCTAACCCATCGATCAACGCGACGCGCCTGCGCTCAAACGATGGGAGCGCGTACACATCAGCAGGACGACCGCCGAGGTTTTTCGACAATTTTTCATCATGTATGGACTCTATTTTTGCTACAGCTTTGTCGATCAAGCCATTTTCGACCAGCACATGCAGTCCATCGCGCATCAAGTCGCCGCTCAGGTGCAGCGTTGAGCCAATCAGCGCTTGCTGAAGCTCCGCGACGGTGAAGCCGCTCGCCCGGATGTGACCCGCGCCCACAGCTTGAACGATGGCGTAATACACCGGTGCGCCCGCACCGCGATGCTGTCCGTCGGCATCGCTCATGTGGAGCAGCGTCGTGATCCAACTGTCCGGGACACGCTCGGCGGTGGCGTGCTGCGCCCATGCGCGGATATTTTCGCCATGCTGCGCCGCTTCGGTGATGTCTTTCGCGCCGGGGGGCAAACTCAGCGTGTGCAGCCGCCCACCAAAAACAACGCTCAAGCGCTTGGTGGCGGCGCGTCCGGCTTCGTCCGCGTCCAATGCAGAATAGAACGCGGGAACATCATCGAAAAAGCCGCGCCAGCGCGCCGGAAGCACACGCGGCACACTCGACGCGCTGCCGAAGGTCACGCACGCGGCTTGATCGCCCATTTCCTGCTGTGCCAGCAGCGTATCGAATTCACCTTCGAATAAGAACACAGGCAGGCCGGATCGAATCCGATCCGCGCCGTAGAGCGCACCACCGGGGCGGCTGCCGCGCGCCGAACGATATTTATCGACGACTTCGCCGCACCGGTCGCCTGTGCTGAATCTGTCCTCCGGGATGCCCAAATATTCAGCAAATGCGCCGACGCGCGAACGGGTACGGACTGCCCACAGCACACCGTCAATCTCCCAAGGGATCACGATTCCCGGCGGGATGTTGACGACGAATGCGTTACTGTTTTCAGTATTATCACGATAATTCGTTTTGATGTAACCCGGCGCATAGCCTAATCCGGCGGCGCGGATTGCGTCGTCCGAGAGTTTGCGGACGCGCCGCAAATACGACAGCACCCGCGTTCCGGTTGATGACCAGAGCGCGGCTTGTGTGCGCTGCACGGCTTCGCGGAGCGCTGTCTGCCATGCTGCCGGGGGCGGCTCGTGGGGGGAAGAGTCATGCAGTGGGGCAGGGGGGGCAGTCTGGATTGATGCCGTACCGCCGATGTATTCTCGCAGCCATGCGATGGCATCCGGGCGGGAAAGATTCAATTCGCGTTCGATGAAGCGCACGGCGTCGCCGCTTTCGCCGCCCGTGCCGAAGTCCTTGAAGCCGTTCGCGTAAACCGCGAAGCTGGCGCGCTGACCGTCGTTACGCCAATGGGCGTAATACATGACGGCGCGACCGGAGCGCTTGCCCGCGCCCCAGAATTGTTCGACCAATTGGCGCAGGTCGATCTGCGCGATCACATCGCGGAAGCGATCAACCATGATTGACCACTTCTGAGATATGGGATTTATGAAGTTGTGCCACACCTCCCCAAAAGATCAGGGGTAGGGGCATGACATTTAACACAAACTCGTGTATCATTCGCTTTGACACGATGAGGTTAACTTCGCTTTCGGGTAGCCATTGGCTTTTCCGTGCTAAGTGCCTAACATTGGTGAAAGCGACCCGGTGCCGCCAAGCTTAAGGGTCGTTTTCGTTTATAGCACCAAACACACTGTTTGCAGACTCATGTTGTACTGCGGTTGATAAAGTGCATTTCCTCGCCTAAAACAGAACATTCGTGCAACAAAACAGCGTATCACAGAATTCTCGAAATGGCACGTCGATTTTGGTTAGATTAGAAGTTTCGAACAAACACATGTTCTCGCTCAATTTGCCCGAAAATCCCCCTCAAAATCACTTGCTTTTTCTGCCAAATTCGCGTATGCTGTTGCCATAACTACATAGCGCGTACCAGCGCTTAAACGCGCAAACTGGCGGCAGTTGGTAGCGATATGTTTGGAAGATCAACAGTTGGCGCTGTCTCTTCCGATGTGATATTGAAATAGCACGTTGTTGTAGGCGGAAGCTCTATCGCAGGTTGCCGAACCTGTTTATGCGATAGAGCTTTGTGCTTTGTATAGGCTGTTTACTCTGGTGACGTAACTTCCTATACCCGACTAAGCCCTCTAACCGATAACGGTAAGATAGATCGTTTTTGCAAACTTGTCAACTACTTCTTTTTCGGCGTGTTGGATTCGTGCGGCGTTCTTGGTCATATGCCTTGACTTCTTCGATGTTAACCAAGCGAACTTTACGCCCAACCGGGTAGGACGCAATGCTGCCATCATTCGCCCACTTGCGGATCAACGAGTGATCGCGCCCGACCATTGAAGCAGCCTCTTCAATGGTTGTCCAGCCTACGAACGGATTTGCTTTCGTATCGGCTGTTTGCGTCATCCCGATCAATCCCCTAAACCCACACCGTAACACTAAGTATGACTATACCATAATCCACATTTCCGGCAAGTAGTCTACCCCTGATAAAATAGAGTAACATGTAGTGCGGCATCGCCTATGCTGCACCGGTCACGATGGCTGCTTGAGCCACTGTTACTCCACTAAACGGGGGGTTTACCAAAGCATTGACCAAAAACAGGTTCGCCCCCTACTTTTTTTCAATATCGTGTAAAATCTAGGATCGATTTTCTAACTACGAATTAGGGGGTTAACCCCACGTGATGTTCTATTACACCCTGTATAGCTTGCTGATCGAATCGACGATCGCACTGCCAGAACTGTTGGCGGTCGGTAGCGATCATAAGCCAGCTTCGGATGTTCAGGTAGTTCTCGACCGAGAGCGACAGTACACCTTACCCGATGAAAAAACGCGCTCGGCATACCTACTCGATATTCCGACGATTGGGCGATATTTCATCAGCGGTGGAAACAGCATCATTATGCAGCCCGAACCGGATACCAGTGATAAAACCAACCGCGTTTATCTGCTCGGCACAGCATTTGCGATGCTGTTGTATCAGCGCGGTTTACTGCCATTCCATGCCAGCAGTGTCGAAACCCCACATGGCGCAGTCTTGATCGCCGGGCAATCCGGGGTAGGGAAGTCTACAACGGCGGCGGCATTGCAGCGTCTTCGCGGGTTCCGCTTGATTGCGGACGATGTCAGCGTGGCATATGCCCAAGACGGCTATCCGTATGTCGTTCCGGCATATCCACAAGTCAAGCTGTGGGATCAATCGCTCAATATGTTGGGCATGAACACTGATCGTTTTGAGCGGCTGACCAATTCCGATGACAAATTTGCCGTCCCGCTTACCCACAGTTTTCGCGATCAGCCGATGCAGATCGCGGCGCTGTATGTGATTCTGCCGATGGAAATCAGCCAGATTCACTTGATGCAGATCAGCTACGCGGAAAAAGTCCTCCTCTTGCAGCGTCAGATTTATCGGGGGGCTTTGATGCGTGAGATTAGCGAGGATGTGCTGCCTTTTGACCTGATGACCGCATTTTTGAAGCATGTGCGGATTGCCCGCATTTATCGCCCGCTTCAGGGCAATTCGCTTGATGCTATGCTTGAGCTTATAGAACAAAGTCTCATCAACTGACACTGGAGAGGTTATGACGCTTCCGGCTTTGACGCTTGACGCGCAGGTGATGCGCGCCGGCAATGCCACCTTCATCGAGATGGGTGGCGAACTGATCATGCTGAACGTGCAAACGAGCAAGTATTACGGCATTCAGGCGGTTGGCAAGGAAATCTGGGATATGCTTGGCGACACTCCTGTTAGTATTCGCTCGATTGTGGAGCGCCTTCTGGAACTGTACGAAGTCGATGAGGCAACATGCTCGCAGCAGGTGATTAGCTTCTTAGAGAATCTTCGCTCGCAGCAGTTTGTTCAGGTGTCCTAAGCCAACATGCGTAACCGTTTGCGGAGCCTATGGTTGTTTGCGCGCCTGCCATTCTTCCGAAAACGCTTGCTTGCCGAGGCAGTGTGGTTCTTGATCCGCGTGCGCCCGCTCACCAAAGGCGATATCAGCGCGTGGAAGGCGCTCGCGGGCGAATACAACACCGAGACGGATGAGGAAATTACGCCGGAGATACGGACAAAAGCCCGTCAAGTTGGTTGGGCGGTGGTCATCGCCAGCCGCAATTTGCCGGGTGAGTTCGCGTGTTTACCGCAAGCGCTCGCCGCTCAAATTATGCTGAAACGGCGCGGTATTCCGGCGACGCTCTACTTAGGCGCAGCATTTAAGCCGACCAAAGACGCGCTCAAGGCGCACGCATGGACTAGAGCCGGAAATGTGATTGTCACAGGTGCGCCGCAGCATCTTGAATATCGCGTCGTCGCCTCGTTTTCGCCTACGCTAAAATCGGATCTGCCATGAGCGCAATTCTCGGTCGTTTCCAGCTCGATAACTCCCCGGTCGATCCAGTGCTTTTTGGGCGTGGGATGGACGCGTTGGCGCATTATCAAGCTGAGCGCGTAGATGTGTGGATTGAGGATGGGATCGCGCTCGGCTGCCGTCTGCGCGAGTTCACACCGGAGTCGCGTTTTGAAAATCAGCCGGTTGTGCATGAACGCGCCGTGATCGTCGCTGATGCGCGTATCGACAACCGCGATGAATTGTTTGACGCGCTCGGTGTGCCGCACCCGGAACGGGCGGAAATGCCAGATAGTACGCTGATATTGCGCGCCTATCTTCAGTGGGGCGAGGACTGCACTGCCCGGTTGATCGGTGATTTCGCGTTTGCGATCTATGACCGCTCCCGCCGCGCTGTGTTCTGCGCCCGCGATCATGTTGGTGTGCGCCCGCTGGTGTTCGTGCATACGCCGGCGGTGTTCACCTTTGCCACCGACCCCGCCGCGCTGCTGGCGTTTGCCGACCAACCACACCCGATTGATGAGCATCAAGTCGCAACATACCTGCAAGATTGGTTTGTGCTTCACAAAGACCGCACGTTTTATCAGGGTATCGACCGTCTGCCGCAGGCGACACAGTTCACCGTGACAGGGCAGGGGATCACGCGGCGCACGCACTGGAAGCCCGAAATGCGCGCTCCGCTGGTGTTGAAAGACGCGCGCGAGTACGGCGAACGTCTGCGCGGCTTGATGGAGGAGGCGATACGGGCGCGTATACGCTCTGCCTACCCGATTGCGTCGCATTTTAGCGGTGGAATCGATTCGTCGAGCATTTCGATTCTGGCAAAGCGAACCGCGGATCAAACGGGCGGCAAGTTTGCGATGGGCTATTCATGGTCGCCGCCGATCTCCGACGAAAACCCGGAAGTACAGGGGGATGAGCGGCTGCGCATTTGGAAGCTTGCTGAAGCTGAAAATCTGCCGGCGCATTTTGTCTACGAAAATGCCGACAATTACCGCGCGTTTTTTGCGCGCAATATCGCCGCCGATTCGCGCATTGACTTGTTTTTTGAGAAAACCGTTCTCCCGGATGCGGGTTCGCGCGGCGTGCGCATGATACTTTCCGGCTCTGGTGGCGACGAAGCCGCGACCACGCCGGGGCAGGGCTATCTTGCGGAGCTGCTGGTGCGTGGGCGTTTCCGGGCGCTGGCGCGGTTCTTCTACCACCGCTTCCGTTTCAACATTCGGGCGACGCTGCCGCAGCTTTTCCAACATGTGCTGCTGCCCATCCTGCCGGGTTATTTCTTTCGCAAGTTTGGTTCGACTTCGCTGGAACGCTTCCCGCTTGGGTTCATAAATCCCGATTTTAAGCGCGCTTTTGGGTTTAAGCGCTATGACATCGCGTTTCGTGAACATCCCGGTTTTCACAGCATGATCGCCATGAACATTGAGCGCGGGCATCTTGCCGAACGGATGGAAGGCTGGAATAAGTGGGGCGCGCCCTACGGCATTCAATACGCTTTCCCGATGACCGATAAGCGCATATTTGAGTTCATGCTTGCTGTGCCGCCGGATGTGATGTTCGGTTACAACACATCGCGCTTGATGTACCGTCAAGCGATGACGGGTGTTTTCCCGCCTAGTGTTGCCAATGATCCGTTCAAAACTGCGCCCGCCAGCGAACGTTATGTGCTGCGGCTGCAAAAACAAGTTTTTGAGCGCGTGCAGGCAGAATTCCACCGCGGCGAATGGGGTGACACTCATCCTTGGCTGGATTTACCGCGTTTCCGGGCAGAATTGGATCGTCAAGTTCCAACACTTGAGCAAAAAAGTCAGTCCTACTGGGCGATTATTTTCCAAACAGCGGTCGAAGCCGGGCATCTTTGGCGCTACAACAGAAATCACACTGACTGACAATATCCTCTTATCATGTGATATGCTTGACAAGATGGTACATGCTGAGTACGATATGAATTGGGTGTCAATAGTCCCGAAACTCGGGTCACCACAACTAGGAAAACGCGTCTATTTTGTTTTCTTTGTTTTGGTGTATTATGATAGAGACACCAGCCAATAAGGAGCTTAGGGATTATGACGCAGAAGCGTGAATGGGCACAGCCCGAGATGGTCGAACTGCACGTGAACCAAACCCTTACGGGTGATCTGCCGATTGCCTTCGAAGGCGTCCGCGTGGTCGGTTCACAGGGTACCGTCATCGGCAACCTCCCGCGTCCTAGCTAAGCCATTTAGCTTGGGTTTAGCACAGTAGTACAGTTGTCGAGCTCTCTCGCGCTATATTGAGAGAGCGCTTTTTTTGTATAGGCAAATTGCGCGATCTCAGATCGCGCTTTTTTGGTCTCAAAAATGAGTTTTTAATTAGAATTAAGGAACTGCCGCGCATTGTAGTTCTTGCACGGATGGATATGATTAGCGTGTTTTGTATGCGCGGCTCGCGGTTAGGTACTCGCTCATGACCCGATACACGGGTTTCTCACTCCAGATTGAATCGCAAATCGATCTCCCGTTTCTTGAAATCTCAACGACACCCCAAGCCCCTGCTGATATCACAATCACAATCGGCGCAGTACCGGAAGCCGTCAATGCACCCACATTGACAGCTAAATATTTCCAGCGCAGTGCTGATCAATTTTTGTTCCGTCTGCCGGGGTTTGGTACGTTTTGGGTAGAGCAGGGCAGGGCGATTACCGTCGCTTCAGAAGGCGATAATGCGGCGCTGCTCCGCCTGCTCCTGCTGGATACCGTGCTGCCCGCGCTGCTGTATCAACGCGGCTTGATGGTGTTTTGGGGGGCATGTATCGATACCCCAAATGGGGCGGTGCTGCTGGCGAATTATCGCGAAGGCAATGGTGTATCAACGCTTACCGCCGCCATGCTTCAGCATCAGGCTGGGAGTGCGTTGATTTCCGATGGCTTTGTCGCCGCGCGTGTTGATGATACTGGGGTGCTGGCGCTGCCTGCGTCCCGCTATCAAATGCTCTGGAAAGACAGCATCGAACAACTTGGCATGACGACGGGTGGCTTAACGCCTGTCCGCCCGGATGCGGCGGAAGTTGAGCGTTTTTTTGTGCCTGCACCGGCGTACTGCGCCGAACCACGCCCGCTGCGGCGGATTTACTTGCTCAGCACATTGGAGGCTGCACCGGCTGAACGGCTGAAGGGAATCAGGATGATACAAAATTTATCCCCAACCCTGTATCACCCGTCGTTCGCTCATGCGGATTTGATGCCGCTTCTGCTGATGGTCGCTCGTCACACCGAAGTCTATCTGCTCCATCGGGGGCGCTCGTGGAACCGGTGGGATTTACCTGCGCTCACGCAGCTTTTTGACGAAAGCCTCGCGCTATGAATCGACTAGTTTGGCTGACATCCTACCCGAAAAGCGGCAATACATGGATGCGCATTTTTTTGATCAACTACCTGCTAAATACGCAAACGCCGCAGGATATCAACGCGCTTGAGATGATTAACCATGCGGGGACGCGTTTTATCTTTGACGGCTTGGCGGGGTTTGCATCGTCGCATCTCACGCTGGATGAAGTGGATAAGCTTCGCCCGGAAATTTTCCGTCACGAATCGGAGCTAACGCCCGATCTCAAATTCTTGAAAGTCCATGATGCTTACGTGATGACAGCGCGCGGTGAACCGCTGTTTCCGGTGGATGCAAGCTACGGCGCGATCTATATCGTGCGCAATCCGCTTGATGTCGCTGTCTCATACGCGCATCACGAGAAGATCACGATTGACCAGATTATTGATCGGATGTGTTACCCAGAGGCGGCGCTTGCTATACGCGGTGACCGTTACATGGATCAAATTCGTCAAAAACTGCTGACATGGAGCGATCACGTTCGCTCATGGCAAAATGCGCCGATGCCCGTGCATGTCGTCCGCTATGAAGATATGCTTGGCGATGGGGAGCGCGTTTTTACCGAGGTCATCCGCTTTTTAAACCTCCCGGATGACGGTGACCGTATCCGCCGCGCAATCGCTTTTTCCAGTTTTGATGAAGTTCGCAAACAGGAGAGCCAGAAGAAGTTTTCTGAACGGATACACCAAGACGCGACTTTTTTCCGCAAAGGCAAAGCCGGATCATGGGAAGAAGAACTCACGCCCGAACAGGCGGATCGCATCCGTGAGGCGCATGGCGACATAATGCGCCAATTCGGGTATTTGAGCTAACCGCAGTCTGGGGTCACAGCGTTTTCTTCACGCACGCGCATCACCGTCCCGCTGATGTTCGAAAGTGGGATGGCTTGCGTGCCTAAGCCGAAGTAAAAATCTCCCTCAAACAGTGCGAACGAACGCGCAAACGTCATCGACTGGAAGGCAGCGACTTCGCTCCAGTTCTCAAGGTCACATGTGGACATCACGCGCACCGACCACAGGTGATCTGTCACTTGCTGGTTGAGCAGAACATACAGCGCGTCCCCCTCTACCCATGTATCCCATGCGTATTCGTCCGCCTCAAACATGATCGGGCGGGTGGTGTTTGTCGTGTCCATCGCGTACAGGGTGACAGGTGTCCAGTTGTGATCGCTGGAGTTCACCACCGCGAGATAAACCAGTTGATCGCGAAAATGTACCGGACGTTCGATGCGCAAGAGGTACGGATCAGTGGGCATGACGTAAAGTTCGCCGTTTAAATTCCGAAGCTGTATTTCCGAAACTTCTGCCGGGAAAAAATTCACACTCGCTTGAAGGAAAAGCGCGTAACCGTTGCTGAGTATGCTCGCCAGCGCGTAGACTGGCGCTTTGTTGAGATCAAAACTGCTCGATGCCTGCGGGATGGATACTGTCGAAACATAGAGCGTCCCATTAAAGTCAAACAGCGACCAAGCGCGCATGACATACGCGGTGTTATCCCTAATCAACACACCGGGCAAGGAGGCGGTTTGCCATGTTGCGCCGTCATCGGTTGAGCGCGCAATGACTCCGCCCGTCCCGTCGATATCTAAGCCGAGCGCGGCGTAATAAGCGCCGTCAAAGTAGTGCACATCGTAGACGTGTGGGGAAGGGGGGAGCGTGTCCCACACATGCCATTCGCCGCCCAATTCACGGACGTAGATGCGACCCGGTGGCGCAAAATCGTTATGCGGATCATGACCCGGCACGAGCATTTGATCCCCGATGAGGACGAAGCGATCAAGCTGTTCCTCCTCGATTAGATACTCTTGAAGAAATTGATCGGTCGCCGAATCGTAATAATAAACCTCCACAGGTCCGGCATTCCCGCCCACCGTATCGTTGTCGCTGTTGCCGCCGCCCAGATACAACCGTCCATCAAAGACTTCCATATCCCAGATATTGCGAGCGAAAAAGTTGGTTTGATAGCGTGACATCAGCGGACGCCCAACCCATTCGACATACGGGACATTTTCTTGCGCCAGTACGGAGATTACCCCGGTGACGCACAGCAGCAGGGCAGCCCCTAACAGCACGGTGAATTTACGCAAGGGTTTGATCCTCCATTAGGCAATGTTCAGCTATTGTGCCGCAAGAATCCTCGTTCTACCGGATTTGGTAGTTTTCTTTCACTTCCCCCTGTCCTCAACCACTTCGTAGAGGGGGGATTCACGCGCGTGCAAAGTCCTTCCCTGCGATAGCGGGGAGGGATTTAGGGAGGGGTTGAATGACATGGCACATGACCACCAAGTCCGGTAGAACGGGCACAAATCCACGAAGTCGCACGCAGGCGCATAAGTGAACCGCCTGTTGCTTTCATAAAACTTTGCTCCTACAATTCCATATGGTATTCCGCTAGGAGGTTTTCCTTGCTTGCCCAAGTGCCCCTTGAAAGAGAACAAACACCCCCCGTTTTGCAGTCGATTGATGATAATGCGCGTTTGTTGGCAAAACTTTTGCTGCATCAAGTCGAATGGGCAGACCTTCCGCCGGAAACGCAGGGGCAGCTGCTGACTGCTTCGGAATATCACCAAGTATTCCCTACGCTGTACACCATCGCTGGCGCACCGGTCGTAGGTCAACCGTTGGCTGCGTATCTCAAAATGCGCTTTGCGGCGCTTACGCTCCATGCCGTCAATGTGACCAAGCTCCTCGCCCAGCACAATATTCCGGTGCTGTGGATGAAAGGCTTGGCGATGGCATTTTCGGTCTATGATGACCCTTGGATGCGTTCCATGCGCGATATTGATTTTATTGTCCCGATGGATCGGCGGCTGGAAGCGCGAACGATCTTGATGGAACACGGCTACACCTACGAAGATTACTTTTTGGCGGAGCACGCGGTTCCGCCAGAGTGCAGCCATCTCGTCACGCACCATTTTAATATGTATTACAAGGATATTTCACTCGAACTGCATTACGACTTAGGCGCGTCTAAGTATTTTGGCTACACGCCCAAAGATGTCAGCATTCTGTGGGAACACACGCAGCCGATCGGAAGTCCGGCGCATGGTCTTTATTCCGTAACGCCGGAGCTTCATATCGTTTTGTTGGCGCTGCATGATGTGCTTCAGCATCAGCGTAAGACCGAGAAGAAAGATTTTCGGCTGTACCGACCCTATGACCTGTATCTGCTTACGCAGCACTACGCGATCGATTGGTCAGTGGTGGCGCGTCACGCGGCGCACTTCCGGGCGCAAGCGTATGTTTTGCACGCGTTCGATCAAGTAGAGGAATTATTCGGTGAACTGCCCGATTCCGCCAAAATGCGGAGCATGATCGCCAACGGCGATGTACAGCACAGCACCTTACGCACTGATTTTTCGGTCGTGTTTATCGGTTGGAACAATTTCAAAGTGGCGCGTCGTATTCTTCCGGTGTCTCAGCTTCCGGCATATCTGCGCGATTATGTTTTTTTCCCTACGCCGGAAGGGATGCGCATGAAATACAACCTCCGCGACGATCAAGCGATCTGGCCCTATTACATCCGCCGCGTGCTGGAGCATGTTGGAACGGCAGTGCGCTACGGCTGGAATTTCTTGATTCGCAAGTTTTCGCGCAGAAGTGCGGCGTAACGCTCACGTCTTTGTTACCAAGCGATACCCTGTCACCGTTTCTATTTGTTCACCTACACGGATCAATTCGGATTCAGGCGGCTGTGCTGCCAGCGTAAGCGAAACTTCGGCGCGGTCACTGTGGATCGCGGGGTTTTTCCGCATTTGCCAGCCCGTTTCACGCGCGATTCGCGTCACCTGCTGAATGATTGCGTTTTGATCCGGGTACGGGTGCAGACGGATCGTGTAGCCAGTTTCCCCCGAAAGCCGCTCGATAATCGCGGTGTACCTGCTGCCAACTTCCGGTGAAATAAACAACAGCACGATTTGATTCTGCTTGAGGCTGGTTTTCATCAAGCCGAATGGCTCAAGCGCATCGCGGATCACCGCATACGCGGCATTGATTTCCATCGGCGGGCGTTCAGACGCGGGTGCAGCCGCGATCACGTCTGCCGCCTCATCGGATTTGCCGCTGTTGGCGCGCAAGCGATAGCCGGTCAGATCAAAATAGGCATGCTCCAACGCGGAAATATCCGCCGCGCCGCTGATTTCCGCGTGGACTTCGTTTTTTGTGAAGAAGAACGACGGACCGCGCACGATCTGCGCGCCGGATGGCAGCAGCTCGACCAATGCGCCGCCGAGCGCTTGCTGGTTAGTCTGCGGCATCACATATACATCCCACCCGGTGACCTCCGCCACCTGCTCGATAATGTCGTCGTAGAGGTCTTGCGCCCGCAGCGGAAAATCGAATGTGAGCGCAATGCGCTTGCGATGAATTTCCATGCCGACCTTACGTAAGCGCGCTTCCAGTGGGAAAAGCTCAAAGGCGGTTTGGCGCGCAGCGTTCTGTTCGAGTGGTTCGCCGGAAAGGGCGCGCCGGGAGAGTAAACCGCCTTCGGTGAGTTCCGCACCATCACTACCGAGCGTGAGCACAATCGCCAACAAAGCGGTTTGTTGATCAACGGTTTCCGGTAGGGTAGGGGGGAGCAGGTCGGCTGGATTGACAGGTTCACCCGCCGCGACCAGCGCTTGACGGCGCTCAAACGGCAGGAGCGTTTCTTGAGCCGCCTTCGCAGCCTTCACGAGTGAACTCAACTCCCAGATAAAAGCGGGGCGGGTGAGGGGGGCGCCGCGCCATACGTCGATTACCCACAGAAGCGCGTCGGCGGGGTAGTGGCGACCTTTCGCGTTCAACACGTAAGCATCAAAGCTGTCTTGCTGCATGTCTTGAACGACACCGACGCGTACCCGGTTGTTGCTATCGCGCAAAACGATCAGTTTTCCGGCTAAATCAGGGTTTGCGATAACAATTGCGCGGCGGCGGCGCGCTCGTTCGACCTGCTCAGGGGTGTGGACTTGGAAAACGTCGCGTTGACGCCAATCCGGCGCGAAGTAGATCGCGTCGGTGCTCAGAGCGTCAGAAACTTCGGCGGCGCGGTCAGCCGCTCCATACCACATGTGAGAAAGTTCACGAGCGCTGTAGAAATCGCCATAATGCCCCGTTAAAGCCACCCAGAGCGATTTTGCATCTATTTCATGACTGTGACTACCTGTAACGGTTTTTGCGACGCGCCAAGGGCGTTTTGTGAAGCTCCATTCAAGTGTCTGTCCCGACATCGGTAAACGAACGATGCGCCCGCGTGATCGCAAAGCAGCGGCGAGGCTGTGGCGCGCCGCTGGATCGCCGTGTACGAGCGCGATCTCCGACGGGTCAAACGATTCGGCGGCGCTGACGAGTTCGGCTTCGTCGGCGTGTGCCGATAGGGAATACGTGTTGAGTTCACAGCGAACGGTCACGGGCTTGCCGTCCATTTTGATAATGACTTCTTCGCCTTCCTGCCGCTCTTTGATCGCCTTTTGCACGGCACGCCCCGGCGATTCTTCGTCCTGATACCCTGTGAGCAGTATCGCGTGACGGGGATCGCCCGCCATTGCCCGCGCATACACCGCCGAAGGTCCGCCGGTGAGCATCCCCGATGACGACACGATCACCGCTGGGGATTCGCTGGCGGCGATTTCGGCGCGCTGCGCTTGTGTCTCGACGGGTTTGATGCGCGAACGGAAAAAAAGCGGCTCATCTTTCGCGGCTTTCACGGTCGCTTGCGGGAGCAGGTCAGCGAAGCGGGTATAAGCACGGCAGACGGCGCGCACCATGCCATCGACATACACCGGCGCGTCGATGTCGTCACGGTGGGCGAGTAAGATTTGAATGACTTCTTGGGCGCGTCCGAGCGCGAAGGCGGGAATGAGCGCTTTTCCGCCGCGTGCGATCACAGTGCGCAAGGTTTCGATCAGGCGTTTTTCTTCGGCGGCACGGTTGGCGTGGAGCTTGCCACCATAGGTCGATTCCAACACAATCGCGTCCGCCTTGATGTTGGGGAGTTCGGCGCGGGTGACGGCGCGCTGCGGTGTGAGCGAGACATCGCCGGACATGATGAGCGTGCCTTCTTCGCTTTCAAGCACGAGAGACGCCGCGCCGACGATATGCCCGGATGGATGATAGGTGACCTGCAAGCCTTCGCCCAGATGGATCGTTTGGCGAAACTCGACGGGCTGGAAAGCGTCCAGCAGACGGTCAACAGCAACTTCGTCAAAGAGCGGAAGTTCGCCTTCCTGCTCCTGCCGCGATTTCATGATGCGCTGCGCGTCGGCTTGCAGCACGCGCACAAGGGCGATCGTCGGCTCGGTCGCCATGACAGGCACATGTGGATAACGCTCGACGACGAGCGGCAGCGCCCCGGTGTGATCCGTATGTGCATGAGTGACGAGAATTGCATCGAGCGCGCCCGCTTCGCTGATCAGGCGCAAATCGGGGAGTTGATCGTCACCAATGCCGCGCTGCTGACGTGCCGAGATGCGGATTCCGGCATCAACGAGGAGGCGTTTACCCGCGATCTCGATGAGTGTGCCGCTTGCGCCGACTTCATCCGCACCGCCTAAAAATGTAAGCCGCATGGGGTTTCTCTTTCGGTCTGTGCGCGTCCGTTTTAACACAAAAACGCGAAAGATTGAACCACAAAGAACACCAAGTAGGAAAGAAGAGATCCTCACCTCCTCTACCCGCTTGCGTGGGGGAGAGGGAGCAAAAGCGTAAGATTATTGATGAAACCAAACATCTCGATTCGACATCCTATTTTTCAGCATATGCTGATAGCATCATGTGAACATATCACGCGACTGGATAGACGGAGGTAGGCATGAGTTTCTGGTCAGAAAACCGATTTGTGGTGACGGGTGGCTCCGGGTTTTTAGGGCGGCATGTCATCCAAGCGTTGAAAAATCGCGGCGCTCAAGATGTGTTTGTCCCGCGCAGCCGTGATTACGATTTACGCGAACATGAAGCCGTAATCCGGCTGCTTGAAGATACAAAACCGGATGTGATCATTCATCTGGCGGCAATCGTCGGGGGCATTGGCGCGAACAGCGCGCGACCGGGCGAATTCTTTTACGCCAATTTGATGATGGGAACGCAGCTTCTTCACGAGGCGTATTTACGGCAGATCAAGAAATTTGTCAGCATCGGCACGGTATGCGCCTACCCGAAGTTCACCCCCGTGCCTTTCCACGAATCCGATATTTGGGATGGCTACCCGGAAGAAACCAACGCGCCTTATGGCTTGGCGAAAAAGATGCTGCTCGTACAGGGTCAAGCGTACCGTCAGCAGTACGGCTTTAACTCTATTTATCTGCTGCCGACGAACCTCTACGGTCCGAGCGATAACTTTGACCTCGAAACCTCGCATGTGATTCCGGCGTTGATCCGCAAGTACACGGAAGCGAAAGCGAGCGGTGCGACGGAAGTGGTCGCATGGGGAACAGGATCGCCCACCCGTGAATTCTTGTACGTCGAAGATGCCGCCGAAGGGATTTTGATGGCGGCGGAGCGTTACGAAAAGCCTGACCCGATCAACTTGGGTTCGGGGATGGAGATCAGCATTAAAGACCTGACCGAAATGATCGCGCGGCTCGTCGGGTTTGATGGGCGCGTCGTGTGGGACCACAGCCGCCCGGATGGTCAGCCCCGGCGCGGGCTCGATACCAGCCGCGCCGAACAGGAATTCGGCTTTAAGGCTCAGACGAGCTTTGAAGAAGGCTTGAAGCGCACGATCGCATGGTATCAGGAGTCGATCAAGGCAGGGGTGTAGGTTTCGTTGCATTCCCGCCAGCTAGACTTGTCGGATATTTAGAGCATACTTCTCCCCCTCTCTGCACGCGCGGAGATGGGGAGACACCTACTCCTCACCCCGTCGCACCTTCGGTGCGCCACCCCTCTCCATCGCAAGCGATAGAGAGGGGGCGGGGGGATGAGGAGCGGTAGGCAGAAAATCTACTGTCGCCCTCTCAGTTGCACTCGCGGAGAGGGGGAGCACAGCCCTTGTTTTTCTCCTTTCCTTGCGCCAGCAGAGTAGGGGGTGAAGCGCTTTTTAGGTGGGCGTATAATACGACGTTGAGTCCTCGTTAAAGACAGTAAAGGCAGTCCATGCATGCTTAAGCAGCGAATTCATCAAATTTATGACCTGCGGCGCGCCGTCCAGCTTGTTTGGAAATCAGCACCCGGTTGGACAATCGCCAGTCTAGTATTGCTGCTGATGCAAAGCGTGCTGCCTGTGCTGATCCTCTACACCACCAAGTTGATGATCGACGAGGTGACGACAATATTGGAGCTGCCGTCAGAACAGCGCAGCCTAGATAGTGTGCTGGTCTATATCGTGATCGTCGGGTTGGTCGCGCTGTTTGATACGCTCTTGAACTCGATTAACGGGTTGGTGAGCGAGCGTCAATCGCGGATCGTCTCGGATTATGTCGTGACGCTGATCCACGAAAAATCGCTGATTCTCGACCTCGAATACTATGAAAACCCGGAATATCAAGACACGCTGCACCGCGTCCAGATGGACGCACCGTTCCGACCGCCGCGTATTGTCGGTTCCTTGCTGAGCATGCTCCGCAGCCTGTTTACGATGCTTTCGCTGTTGGTGCTGCTGACGGCGTTAAGCCCGTTGGTCGCGCTGATCCTATTCGCTGCGTCTTTGCCGGGTCTGCTGGTGCGCTTGTATTATTCGCGGGTGCTGTACGCGTTGGTACAGCGGCGCTCATCATTGGAACGGCGCTTGGGTTACATCAATTATCTGATCACGGTCGATTATTCCGCGAAGGAAATCCGCCTGTTCAACCTTGGCGGACTGCTCACGGGGTGGCATCGTGATTTACGTTTCAAGCTGCGTGATGAACAGTTTGCCATCTCGACCCGCCGCACCCTGTTTGATTTTCTCGCTCAGGTCGGCACGTCGCTTGCGGTGATCGCCGCGTATGGCTTGATTTCGGTGCAAGCCGTCGCCGGGGCTATCACGATTGGTAGTTTGGTGATGTATTTTCAAGCCTTCCAACGCGGGCAAGGCTTACTGCGCGAGATTCTCGCCAGCATGGCGGAGTTATTCGAACACAGCCTGTTCTTGAATAACTTCTACGCCTTCTTTCAGATTCAGCCCCGTGTCGGCGCACCCGCCAACCCCAAGCCTGTACCGCAAACAATCCAGCAGGGGATCGTGTTTGAAAATGTCACGTTCCGCTATCCCAATGCGGATCGAAACGTGTTGGAAGATGTAAATCTGACCATTGAGCCGGGGCAGGTAATCGCGCTGGTGGGCGAAAACGGTGCAGGAAAAAGCACGCTCGTCAAGCTGTTGTGCCGCTTGTATGACCCAACCTCCGGGCGGATCACGCTCGACGGGATTGACCTGCGCGAGTTTGATCCGGTCGAACTGCGCCGCCGCTTCAGCGTAATTTTCCAAGACTTCACCCGCTATCACTTCACGGCGCAAGAAAATATCGGCTTCGGGGATGTCGAGCATCACACCGACGAACAGCGCGTGATCGCCGCCGCGAAAGCCGCCAATATTCACGACGTGATCGACAGCCTGCCGCACCAATATAAGACGATGCTGGGGCGCATGTTCGACGAAGGGCAGGAACTCAGCGTCGGGCAGTGGCAAAAAGTTGCGATTGCGCGGGCGTTTATGCGTCCGGCGGAGGTGATGGTTCTCGACGAACCCACCGCCTCGCTCGATGTGATGTCGGAACATGAGGTGTTCCAGCAGTTTAGAACACTGGTGAAAGGGCGGTCAGCGCTGCTCATCAGCCACCGCTTATCGACCATCAAAATGGCGCACCGGATTTATGTCCTCGACAATCACCGGATTGTTGAGAGCGGCTCGCATGATGAACTGATGGCGCAAGAAGGCATGTATGCGCATTTGTTCAGCACGCAAGCGGATCAATTTACGGTGAATGATCCGCTGTAACAGCAGTGGGAAATTCTCGGAATTCGCCTAAGCGCATGGTAGAGTTGCTGCCGCATGAAGTCTAGACAACTGAAACTGGAGACTGCTGCATGAAGGTGATCATCCTCGCCGGGGGGTTAGGTACGCGCCTGCAAGAAGAAACTGTCACCAAGCCGAAGCCAATGGTAGAGATCGGGCAGAAGCCGATTTTGTGGCACATTATCAGCGGGTATGCGTCATGCGGCTTTCATGAGTTCGTGATCGCGCTCGGCTACAAGGGCGAGTACATCAAGAATTACTTTATCAACTATTACACGATGTCGCATGATTTGACGGTGCGCTTACACGGCGGGCATGTCGATGTGCGCGATCAGGGGAAAGCGCCGGAAGATTGGACAGTTCACCTGATTGACACAGGCGCGCAGACGCAAACCGGCGGGCGGCTCAAACGCTTGCAGTCGATCATCGGGAACGAAACGTTTATGATGACCTACGGCGACGGTGTATCGAACATCGATATTAACGCGCTGCTGGCGTTTCATCGCAGTCATGGGCGCTTGGCGACGATGAGCATCGTCCGCCCGGCGGCACGTTTCGGCGCAGTGGAACTTCAAGACGGGCTTGTGACCGAGTTCCGCGAAAAACCGCGCAGCGGCGAAGGCTGGATCAACGGCGGATTCTTCGTGCTGGAACCGAAAGTGTTTGATTATCTGGACACGGACAGCACGATTTTTGAGCGTGACCCGCTCGAACGGCTGGCGGCAGATGGTCAGTTGATGGCATACCAGCATGAAGGCTTCTGGCAGTGTATGGATACTGTGCGCGATGTGCGCACACTCGAAGACCTGTGGCAGAGCGGAAATGCGCCTTGGAAGACGTGGGAAGGATAACGTAGATGCTGCCTAAAGTGATGAGCGCTTACCGCGAGCTAGGTTATACGATCGATCTTGGTAACCCAACCCGCGTTTATTCTATGATTGTCGATGAAAAAGCGCATAAGACCCTCAACGTCAGCGGCGGAATGACGATTTCGGATGCGTTTTTGTTCATGCAGCTTGAGCGCGTCTTCAAGCCGGAAAGCATTTTTATCATCGGCAATTCGTTTGGTTTAAGCACATTCGTGCTTGCCGAACTGTTCCCGAACGCGAAGATTGACGCGATTGATGCGGAAATCGAAGGAATCAACGTCGGTCAGGGAACGCAGATCACGCGGCAGATCGCGGCGAAACATTTCCCGAACGTGCAGGTAACGGTCGGATTTTCTCCGCAAGACTTAGCGAAAGCGACCACGCACGCCCCTTATGGGCTGATCTTCGTTGATGGGATGCACACCAACGAGCAAATGCTGCTCGATTACGCGGGGATGCTCCCGTATGCAGCGGACGAATGCGTGTTTGTGTTCCATGATGTCGGCTTCGCACATATGCTCCCCGCGTGGGAGAAGATTACCGCCGAGGCCGCGCCACTCGGTTTTCATGGCTCAACGATGGCATATACCCAGTTAGGAACGTGTGTGTTGGCGCGTGCGCCTCAGCCTGTGTTGGATTATCTCGCCGTGCTGAACAAACCTTTCGTCGGCGCGTACCGGACAGGTTCAAAGAGCGATGAAGAAAACGCGTATCCAAAACGCCCATTCTTCTGGGACATGAGCTTTTCGCACATTGAGGCGATTGTCCGCCGTAAATTCCGACGCATCGTCGGGCTTTCGACAAAGTAGCCCCTATGTTTGCGTCTGCGTTTGAGGGTAAAACCGTCCTGCTGACAGGGCACACAGGTTTTAAAGGGGCATGGCTGGCGATCTGGCTGAAGCGGCTCGGCGCACAGGTGATCGGGTACGCGCTCAAGCCGCCGACCGATCCTAGTTTGTTTGAAATGTCCGGTTTGGCGCAGCACATCACGCACATCTTGGCGGATGTGCGCGATACGGCTCACTTGGAGCGCCTGATCCGCGACCACAAGCCGGATTTTATTTTTCATCTGGCGGCACAAGCGCTGGTCTTAGAGTCGTACCGCGATCCGTTGGAGACGTTCAGCGCGAATGTGATGGGTACGGCGTCGGTGCTCGAAGCGGCGCGGCGGGCGGAACACCCGTGCAGTATCGTCATCATCACTACCGATAAAGTCTACGAAAACCGGAATTGGGCATACGGCTACCGCGAGGTTGATCCGCTGGGCGGGCATGACCCGTACAGCGCGAGTAAAGCCGCCGCCGAAATCGTGACTGCCTCCTACCGGAGTTCGTTTCTCGCGGCGGGTGGCGTGAAAGTCGCATCAGCGCGGGCGGGCAACGTGATCGGCGCGGGCGATTGGAGCGCGTACCGGATTATTCCTGACGCGGTGCGGGCGCTCAATCAAGGCGAGCCGTTGATCGTGCGCAGCCCAAACGCGGTACGCCCTTGGCAGCATGTGTTAGAGCCGCTTTCCGGCTATTTGTGGCTGGCGGCGAAGCTGGCGCAGCCGGGCGGCGAGAAATTTGCTTCCGGGTGGAATTTCGGACCGCTGCCCGCTGTGTACACGGTGCGCGATTTAGTCGAGGCGGTTGTCCGCGAATGGGGCAGCGGCGAATGGCGCTCCGAACAAGACCCGAACGCCCCGCACGAAGCAAATTTACTCAGCCTATCAATCGAAAAAGCGATCGGCGCGCTTGCATGGCTGCCTGTATGGGATTTCGAGGCGACGGTACGCGAGACAATACAGGGCTACAAGCGCATGTTAAGCGGTGACGCGCATGGCGTATGCCTTGAGGCGATCAACACGTATGAGGCGGCGGCATCTGCGAAAGGGCTGGCATGGACGTCTTAAGCGGTCGGCGCGTGCTGATTACGGGCGGAACGGGGATGTTAGGGCGTCACCTGTGCCGTTATGCGATCAATGCGGGGCTTGAGGTGCATCATCTTTCGCGGCATGAGACGTATATCAACGGGGCGGTGCATCATGCCGCCGATATGCGCGATGGCGAAGCGCTCAAGCGCATCATCGGCGAGATTCAACCGGATGGGGTGATTCACGCCGCCGCCGGAGGGGTTGCTTACGGATCGGATTCGTTCGCGGACTTGATGAACGTCAACACGGTGGGACTGCATAACCTGTTATCGGCGCTGCCGGAAAGCGTGCGCACCGTCGTGATCGCCGGATCAGGGTTTGAGTACGCGCCGAGCGATCAGCCTTTGCGCGAAAATGATCCACTGCGTCCGGTATCGCCTTATGGCATTTCAAAAGCAGCGGGGTGGATGCTGGCGAACACGTTCGCGCGCCGCCTGTCGATCCGCTGGCTGCGCTTGTTCAGCTTGTACGGAGTAGGGGAGAAATCGCCCCGGCTTGCGCCGTACATCATCGACGAAGCGCGGCATGGTCGCCCGGTTGAACTGACCGCCGGGGAGCAGGTGCGCGATTATCTGGCGACAGAGGACGCGGCGGAAGCATTCTTTCGTGCGCTGGCGTTTGATGTTCCGGCAGGGGAGATGCTTACGCTCAACATCGGGAGCGGGGAACGAATCACGCTGCGGGCGTTTATCGACATGTTGGCGGAGGCGCTGCGGGCACGGGGAATCAGCCCTGATCTGCGCTTCGGCGCGAAGCCGTACCGCCCCGATGAGCCGATGACCTATGTCCCGGACATTGACGCGATGATCGGCGCGTTCGGCTGGAAGCCTTCGACCTCATACCGCGATGGATTAGCGCGCATGGTGGAGCAGCATCTTGAGCAAAATTGACGACGTACAGCGCATCCCGCGCCGCCGCATTGAAGACGCGCGCGGCGTGTTCGTGAAGGCGCTCACGGGGTTAGAAAAAAATCTCCCTCAGCAGGTGGGCGAAGTCTACGTGGTGACGACGCTCACGGGGCAGGTACGCGGGAATCATTATCATCCGGTCACATCGGAATGGTTCACGGTGGTGATCGGGCAGTTGGTCACGCGCTATCTTGATCCACAAACAGGCGAAGCCCGTGAGGTTACGCTCGATGCAGCGGCGGGGGAAACGCTCTACATGCCCGCCGGAATCGCGCACGCCTTTAAGAATGTTGGACAAGAAACCGCAGTCATGATCGCGTATGCGGATCACACGTATGATCCGGCGGATACGATCGCCTATTCGGTGATAGGGGAGTAAAACCCGTTCATGCCCCTGACTGAATCTCTCTAATCGACACTTGCGCATGAAGGACGGGTTTATTTCGCGGTGCGCAGTTTCAGCCGACCGACGGACATTTCTAAAATCGCGGCGCGGTCTTCAGCCTTTAAGCCGATGAACCACGTCAGCGGCGCGATCACCACCAAAAACAGCACGCCATCAGCGATGAAGCCGCCCCATGTCACCGGCGGAATCAGCGTGCGGATGGTGTACAGCGCGACCACGCCAATCGCGCCGATTGCGGCGGGCGGCAAGACCGCGCCGCGGATCAATTCCCAGAATGACAGCTCAAGAATATGTGTCGCGCGCCACTGGACATAGCTGTTGGTGATCAAATTGGCGAGCACACTTGCCCACATGATGCCCGCCAACCCAAAGCGGCCCCCTAGGATAAGTGCAAGCGCCAGATTGGTGAATCCTTCGACCAAGTTGAACAGGCTCAACAGGCGAATTTTGCTATTGGCGATGACAAACTGATTGCTGACGTTGGTAAACGGAAGCTGAACAGCGAAGATCGCCAGCGCGATAGCGAGAGAGGTCCCGCCGAACTGCTCTGCGCCCACCCAGAGCGTCACCAATGCTTCAAGCAAGAAGCCGATACCGATAGCGATTGGGAACGCGATCAACAGGTTAAAGCGGTGCAGCCGTAAAAAAGCACTGCGAAGCTGCGCCATCTGCTTTTTGACAAATAATTCATTGATGGCAGATGAGGCTTGATTGATCGTTTGATTGATAAGCAGCCATGCGATCGTCACGGGCATCTGCGTCGAATAGTAGACGGCGGCGCTGGTTGTACCGAAGAGCAAGCCTGCGACAAGATTACCAGAGTGCAGGATCAAGCGCCCTGCGCCGTTGATGACGAAAATTTGCATGCCCATGCTGAACATTTCGCGGAATAGAGCGAAATCTGGGATGCCCCAGCTTGTCGCCATCCAATCAGGATGTTTCTTGCGGAAGTGCAGCCAGTTACGCACATCGTTGAAGGCTTCGCCGATGATGTTCCCGACCATCATGCCGATCAGCCCGAAACCGAGCGAAACAAGGATCAAGGAAGCGGCGAGGCGCGCCAAGTTTGCTAGTGCGAGGCTGATGTTGGCGAATGCCATTTCTTGCACAGCGACGGTCGCGGACTTGTAGACATCGATCAATGTGCGGATGAATGCCCATCCTGCCATCAAGAAAAGGGCGATGCGCGCCTGTTCTTCAACGGTAGGGGAGAGATCGAAAAACTGCCCGATATTCAGCGCGAACACGATTGCAGCGAGACTAAACAGCGTGTTGGTAACGGCGTGAAAACTGCGCCCGATCGTGATGACGGTGCGAAAGCGCGCTCCTTGATCCTCGTAGCCGTAAGCCTTTGCCATGAATAAGCTCAAGGAAACGGAAAAACCGAGATCGACCAGCGCCATATAGCCGATGGCTTGCGCCAAAATCGCATAAGCGCCGAGCGTCTCTTGTCCAGCAGTCCGCAGCAGCAGCGGAGCCATGATAATTTGAAGCCCGGACTGCACCGCGTACTGAATGACGCTGGTGATCATGCCGTTGAAAGCGCGCGAAGTGCGTGTATTCATGTTAAGGGAACTGCTCCGTACCGTCGGGACTGTGTATGTTTCACTTGATTCATGCGAAAGGGTTGTCTCACGTTGAGGATACCAGCGTATCGGAGATTTGTCTGTGGAGAGGTTTGGCATCTCTCCACAGACACAATTCATCACTTCACAAACGGCGACTGAATCGGGGATTTGGCGCGTTTGTAACCCTCAATGATTCCGTAGACATAGTTGTACCAGTAGTAATGCCACCGCCACGGACGGAGGAAGTTTTCGCGCAGGAGCGGACCGGAGCGCAGCGACTCTCTCAGCGTGCGCGCCCATGTCGCTTTGGCTGTCCGTCCATAGCGGAACTTATACAGGAAGTAATTCATGGTTTTCGTCCACTGGGGATGAAAATAGTTACCGGGGATGCGGCATCCGCCGGAGGGTGCTTGCAAATGCGTCACCCAGATATGCGGGTCAAAAAAATTATGATAGCCCGCTTGGACGATGCGTGCTGCGAAATCGCCTTCTTCCCAATAAGCGCTGCCGACAATCTGCTCGTCAAAGCCGCCAACCGCAATGGCAGCGGCACGACGAACGCTGTAATGACAGCCGATGTAATACACGTCTTCAATGCGTGAGTCGACCTCACGAATCGGGTGTGTACCGGCACGGGGATTGTCAGGGGAGACGTGGGTTACACCTTTGTTGCGGCTGTAGACCTGCCCACCGATTAAATCAACCAGTGGGTCAAGATAAGCGCAGCGGTGATACTCGACCAGATAGGGTGGAATGATGACATCGTCATCAAGGTAAAGCACGATGTCACACTGGGTATTCGCCAATATCTGATTGCGCGCCGCGCACAAATTCGGTTTCTCCAATTTGATCCACCGAATCCGATTTTCGGCGGCTTTTTGCGCAAGATACGCTTCGACATGCGGTTCATGTTCAGGCGTTTGATCAGCGACGATGATTTCATCAGCGCGGTGTGGCAGCGATAAAAGCTGCTCGATAGTATCGATCAGGATTTGTTCTCGCCGATAGGTTGGAACACCGACAGCAATAGACGGCAGTTGTGGCTGAGTCAATGAACCCTCCCATAATGTTTACTCAATGCTCGCAAAGAAACATGAAAAAGATTATGTAAAACGAAGCATATAGGAGAGGGTTTCAAATTTCTAGGAGCTTACCTAGCTTGCAGAGCTATTCTATACCCGATTCGAACAGCTAGGTCTGTGGGATCACAGTTTTTTTGGTAAACTTTGCCACCAATAGCAGTAAATTGAGAATAACACGCTGCAATCGGCGTGTTTCCACTCTGTAAAGGTTAAGCGTGCGTATTCTGCTGGTGTGCGAACAAATCTACTCCGGTGCGGCGGGCGCTCAGGTTGCCCGCTCCGCCGCTCAAGTGCTGCGCGAAGCAGGGCATGAGATTGCATTTTTGGCGCAAGATGAACTTCCCGACGGCAAAAAGCACTTGGGAGCGGTGTATCTGCTCCCAAGTCCGCATTATCCGGCGTATGTGTGGGGCGGCGGTCAGCTCGAAGAAACGCACCGCGCCATCACAGAATTTAAGCCGGAACTCGTGCATGTGATCCAGTTCGGTACGGTGAACGGGATTTCGTGGGCGGTGATTAAAGCGCTGCAAAATGCGGGTATTCCAACTGTGTACGCGCCGGTGAACTATCTCACATTTTGCATGAACACGTACTTTTATCGCCCCGGTGTAGGGGACTGCCAATTGTGCCTGAATCACCAATACCGGCACGGCGTGATCCACCAATGCGGCGGGAAACGCGGCAGTTATACCCAATGGGCGGCAATGCAGCTTCAAAAAGAGACGGTGCGGAACTTGGGGGCGGTGCTTTCGACGTGCGAGGATGTCGATCAAGCATTCGCCGATTATGGTATCCCGCGCGAAAAGTTGGTGCGTACTTATCACGCCTTCGAGTGGGAGCGCGTGCAGGGCGAACCGATCAGCGATGGCGGCAAGGTCTTGTTTTACGGGCAGGGGCGCGAAGAAAAGGGTATTCACCTGTTCCCGGAATTGTTCCGCCGTGTCAAGGGCATCAATTTTGAGTTGTATCTGTGGGGGGCGCTCTGGCACGGCGTCGATCAACTGCGCTCGAGTCAAAATACAGTCCAGGTCAGCACCGAAAAAACATGGAAAACCGGACTTCATGCGGCAGTGGCAGCCGCCCGCGCCGCCGTCTTGCCGACGGTCAACCGCAGCTTTGGCGAACTGGTGGTGTACGAAGCGATGGCGCTCGGTAAACCAGTGATCGCCTTCGCGCTTGGTGCGAATCCGACGCTGATCCGTAACGGGGTGGATGGCATCCTCGTCCCGCTGGGTGATCTCGATGCGTTGGCGGCGGCAGCTCAGCAGGTACATGATGACGCGGGTTATGCCGCTGCATTGGGGCGTTCAGCGGCGGAGCGTGCACGACAATTGTGGAGTAACGAGTCGGTGTATGCGACCTATCAAACGGCGTATGATGTGGCATTGGCGCAGAATTGAGGCGTGATAGTTCGATGTTGAGTTCTCTGAAAGAACGAATTCGTCAAAGCGGGTGGCTGTACCGCCCGATTCGGATGTGGCGCAGCCGTCAGCAGGAGCAGGAATATCTCGCGCTGAGGAATGAATATTTCCAGCGGCTGCCCGCAGTGGGCGATCAACCGCCGCCGCTAATGCGCACCGCGCCGCCTGTTGCCCGCGCCGCCGATCTGCGTGTGTATGTGATCGTCTCGCACGATTGGGAGCATCGCACGCTTACGCCCGTGCTTGAGCGCGATATGAATGTCGTCGTGTTCGATTACGGCGATTACGTCAAACAGTTGGGTAAAAACGACACATGGCGCGCAGAGCTTCAGCGCGACATGCTCGACCGCTTCGAGAAAGCACACGCGGAACAGCCGTTTGATCTTGTGTTCGCGTATGGTTCGTATATTCATTTTGAGCCGGAAACACTCAAAAAGATGCGAGCGCGCGGTGCTCCGGTCGCGCTGATGTGGCTCGACGACAAACATACGTACCTCCCAGATCCCAAAGCAGCGTATCCGCACGGGCAAAAGCCGCTGATCGGCTCGGTGGATGTGCATTTAAGCAACTCCATCGAGACTCTGCGCTGGTATCGTGCAGAAGGGGCGGCGGCGTTCTACTTCCCCGAAGGCTGCAACCCGGAGCTGGGCAGTGCATGGGACGAGCCGAAGAAGTACGAAATCACGTTCGTAGGCAAGAATTACGGCGCGCGAAGCTGGTTTGTACAAGAGCTTCAAAAGAACGGTGTCCCGATTGAATGTTTCGGTCCCGGCTGGAAGAACGGCGCGTTGAGCGATGATGACATGCTGCGCGTGTTTAAACAGTCGTGGATTAATCTCGGCTTCGGCGGCGTGGCATTCTCGGATCAAATCACCTGCTTAAAAGGACGCGACTTCGACGTTCCGGCTGCCGGCAGCGCGTACTTGACCACCTTTGACCCTGAACTTGCGTGGATGTTTAACATCGGGCAAGAAGTCTTGTGTTACCGGGGCGTCTTTGACGCTGTAGAGGTGATCCGCTACTATCTTCAGCATAAAGAAAAGCTTGAGATATTGGCACAAGCAGGGCGCGATCGCTGTATAAAACAGCATACATGGACGCAGAGACTCATTGATTTGACGCAGTGGATGGGGATATTAGAAGCATGATCACGAACGTGCAGCCGAAAGAGCAAACACGACTTCCGGCAACGATCCATCTGCTCCGGCTTTTAGGTAAGCTCCTTGTACTAACATATGCCCTGCCCGAAATGCGCCTCGGCTTGAACGGCTTTACGTACCCCGCGGCAACCTTCGGCATTGGCGCTCCCACCGGAGCACCGTATTTCATCGAAGTCGTCACGCTGGCGATTCTTGCGCTGTTCGCGCTGGCATACATGGTGCATGTGCTTCGTGTGAAGTCGCGCTGGTATCATGGCGTTGCCATGATCATGATCGTGTTCGGCGTGATGTCGATGATTATCGGTAATTTCTCGATGTTCGTGTTGGATGGGTCCGAGTTCGGGCAAGCGCGTTTTGCATTCGAATCGATGCTCCTGTTGATCGTGATCGCCAGCGTACCTTGGCGTCGGCGCGACCTCGTTCACATCATTTGGGCGTTTACCGCTGTCGGCGTATTCCACTCGATTGCGCTGATTCTAAGCTATATCCTGCCATACACCACGGCTGCGCGGGTGTTTGTGATCTTGCCCGCTGTTCCGGTTTTCCGCTATGCGGGTTTGTTTAGTCAGCCTTCACGCGCGTCGGTGATTTTGACGGCGATCCTGATGATGCAAGTTCCGTTCATTCTGCCCGCAAAGTTGATTCGCATCTCGCGGCGATTCATCGCGGGTGGAGCGGCGGTATTGATCTTTATCGGGCTGTGGATCGCGCAAACGCGCGCTTCATATTTGGCGATTGCCGTCGCTGGCGCGTTGTTCATGTATGAGCAGCGCAAAAACCGCGTGAATAACTTCGTGCTCCTATTCATCGCAGGATTTATGCTCTTCCTCGTACTGACTTCCTTTGGCTTGCTGGAAATTGGCTTAAGCCGCTTTTCGGATGTAGTCGAAGCATCCTCCATAACGACACTAGGGGCAAGCAACGGAAACGACAGCACTTCCGTAATGGATATCTTGGATGAATCACGCGGGTTTATTTGGGAAATAGCATTCCAAGCAATGCTCGATTATCCACTTGGGATGGGATTCGGTGCGTTGTATGATTACTCCGGCGATCTCGGTATTCCGCACGCGCATAATATGTTTCTTCAGTGGGGGGTGCAGTTCGGGTTTGTAGGGCTGCTGCTGATGCTGTATTTGATCGTGCGAGCGCTTGCCATGAGCCGGATCAAAATCCAAAAGGATGACAATAATGCCAGCCATTTAATGGCGCTGCGCTTGGCGTTGGTCAGCTATCTTGTTTCCGGCTTATTTGAGCCGTTCTTAAACACGAATTCGGGTCCGTTCTTTTGGCTGATGCTCGGGTTGCTCGTAGCGAATTACGAGGAAGAAACCCCGCTTGTTACGGAAGTAGAACTTCCCCGCCTAAAGGCAAAACTTCAGCCGACGAATGCTATACCGTTGAGCGAGAAAGGGTGAGGTTTATACCCGAAAGCTCCTCATCATGAAAACGAAGGACGAATCACGTTATGAAACTGCTGTTTGCAGGGAATTTTTTCTACCCTCACTACGAAGAAGCATGTGCACGGGGGTTTGAGCATGCGGGCGCGGAAGTGATTCGGTTTCCGTGGCATCAATACTTCCCCAAAAGCAAGATCGGGCGGGCGCAGTGGAAATTTATGGCAGGTCCAAGCCTTGAATGGACAAATTACCAATTGATCCGTGCGGCGCGCAAACACCGCCCCGATGTAGTGGCGATTTGGTTAGGGAATGTGATTTACCCGCAGACGATTGACCGGATCAAGCGGGAGACGGGCGCGCTGGTGGTGTCGTATCATCAAGATGATCCGTTCGGGTTAAGCCAGCACACGCGAAAATGGGTGCACTTTCACCCCAGCATTCCAAAGTATGATATTTGCTTTGTGGTGCGGCGGCAGAACTTGATCGACTATAAGAATGCGGGCGCGAAAGCCGTGCATTATTCCGCGATGTACTACATCCCCGAACTGCACCGCCCGCTTGAACTCACGCCGGAAGAACAGGAGCGTTTTGGCTGTGATGTCGTGTTCATCGGGCATTATGAGCAGGACGGGCGAACGGAATATCTCGCGGATTTGGTCGAAGCGGGTTTCAATCTGCACTTACACGGGGAAGTCTGGAAAAAACCGGATTATCTGGGGCGTATTCCCGCATCTTATTTCCCGATTCAGCCTGTTTTCGGGGATGATTATGCCAAAGCGCTGTGCGGGGCGGATATGGCGCTGTGCTTTTTAAGCAAGCTGAACCGCGACAGCTACACAACGCGCGTGTTTGAAATTCCTGCGTGCGGTCGGCTGCTGCTTTCGGAGCGGAGCGATTACCTGTGTGAGTTGTTCCATGAGGACGAGGAAGCGGTGTTTTTCTCGTCGCGCGAGGAAATGATCGAGAAAGCGCGGGCGCTCAAAGCTGACCCCGAGCGGGCGAAGCGGATCGCTGAGGCAGGGCGGACGCGCGTGCTGCAAGATGGGCATGATGTGTATTCGCGCATGAAGAACAATTACCGCATCATTGAGCAGGCATTAGCGGAACGGTAAATGCTCCTCACCCCGTCGCACCTTCGGCGCGCTCTCCTCGCCATCGTAAGCGATAGAGAGGGGAAAACAAGTACGGTGCTTTTCACTCCTCTCTAAACAAAGGTTGGAGAGGGGGCAAGGTCAACGCGGGTGCAATGAAGTTTTCGGGGAGATAACGTGGTGGATGGAAAACTGCATCTAGCAGTTGACGCGGTTGGCATTAAGCATGGGGGTGGAGCAACGGTGCTGCTCGATTTTGTTGAAGCAGCGCTCGCTGATCCCCAGATCGAGCGGTTGAGTGTATTTCTCTCCTTGAGCAGCCTTCGGTACTACCGTCTCCCCGTTGATCCACGCTTGGTAGAGATTGAAATTCCCGATGTTGATCACTCGATGGTCGCACGCTTCCGCTGGCACTTGATGAATATGGGCAAACAAGCGGCGCAGATCGGCGCGGATCTGGTGTTGTGCTTCGCCAATATGGGACGCTCGGCAATACCATATGTTGTCTTTATTCAGCAGTCGCTTCCGTTTTCGCGCGAGGCACTGGCAACGCTGAAATTCTCGCAGCGGGCACGGATGTGGACGATCCGAACGATGATGCAAACTTCATGCCGAAAAGCCCGGCATATTTTCGTACAAACACCCGTGATGGCAAAGGCGGTTGAAAATGCCTTCGGGATAGAGGCGAAGCGCATTTCGTACTTTTTACCGTCGGTCAAGCTGCCTGATCAACCGCTGGCAGAAGATGATCCCATCACAGCGTTGTTTGCGTCTGTGCAGGATGGTGAGCGGTTGTTGTTCGTCGGCAGGTATGACGACTCGTACCGGATGTTAAGTACTGTGATCGTCGGAGTCAGGCTGCTGCGTCAAAAGCTGCCGAATGTGACGCTGTTCCTAACACTCCCGAAAGATCACCCGCTCAGCCGCATTCCGGGGATCGTGTGCTGCGGTGCGTTGGATCGAACACAGTTACGTTATGCTTATCAATTGGCAACGCTGCTGGTGCTGCCGTCGCTTGTGGAAACTGTTGGGCTGCCAATGATTGAAGCAATGAGCGTAGGCACGCCCACCGCTGCCGCCGATCGACCTTATGCACATACGGTTTGTGAGGACGCCGCCGTGTATTTTGATCCGTACCAGCCGGAGAGCTTTGCGGCGGTGGTGGAACAGGTGTTATGCACCCCTAAGCAGTACGCGGCACTCAAGGCGGCGGCGCAAGCACTGTTCGCGCGACGGAGTACGGAACAGCCCTACGCCCGCATGGTCAGCCGCTTGATTGCGCTGGGGAATTCTAAGTAGTGGGGCGACGACGCGCCTACTGACGATTCGTATTGTTTCGGGCGGCTTGCAAGCCACCCTTACAGAGTCCGCGATTTGCTACTGCTGCCCCTCTCTATCGCTTGCGACGGGGTGAGGAGCAAAAAGCTTGGTTTGCATGGTGAAGGTGTTTGAAACGTGTACAAAAATGCTATACTCCTAATAACCGGGGGCACAGGTTCATTCGGTGGAGCTGTCTTGAAGCGTTTTCTTGACAGCGACCTCGCTGAAATTCGCATCTTCTCGCGCGATGAGAAAAAACAGCATGATATGCGCGAGTCGCTCAAAAATCACCGCGTGAAGTTTTATATTGGTGATGTGCGCGACCCCGACAGCATCCAAGAGGCGATGATTGGCGTCGATTATGTGTTTCATGCCGCCGCGCTCAAGCAAGTCCCCTCATGCGAGTTTTACCCCATGGAAGCGGTCAAAACCAACGTCACCGGAACGAGCAATGTGCTTGACGCCGCCGTAAAAGCAGGCGTGAAAAAAGTCATCTGTCTTTCAACCGATAAGGCGGTTTACCCGGTCAACGCGATGGGCATCAGCAAGGCGATGATGGAAAAAGTCATGGTCGCTAAAGCGCGCAACGTTGACCCGTCGCGCACGCTGATCTGCGCAACCCGCTACGGGAATGTGATGGCATCGCGCGGCTCGGTGATCCCGCTGTTTGTCGAGCAGATCAAAGTAGGAAAGCCGCTGACGATCACGAACCCCAGTATGACGCGCTTCATCATGAGCCTCGACGAAGCGGTTGACCTCGTTTTGTTCGCGTTTGAACATGCGCACGGTGGCGATATCTTCGTGCAAAAGTCACCCGCGTGTACGATTCAAACGCTGGCGGATGCAGTCATGCAGGTGTTCGGCGTGCAGCACCCGGTGCAGGTGATCGGCACGCGGCACGGCGAAAAACAGTATGAGTCGCTGCTCGGTCAAGAAGAATACGCCAGCGCCGAAGATTTGGGCGAGTATTACCGCGTTTCCGCCGATAACCGTGATTTGAACTACGACAAGTATTTCAACGAGGGCGACCGCCAGTTAAGCCGCAGCGAAGATTACAATTCGTCGAATACGGTTCAATTGACGGTGAACGAAGTCGTTGAGAAACTGCTCGCGCTGGATTATATCCAAGAGGAATTGCGCGCTTGGAAAGGGATACACGCATGAAAACCGTGCTGATCACAGGCGCGAATGGGTTCGTCGGGCGGAATTTGGCGGCGCATCTGCGCGCAAAGCCGGATGATTTTCAAGTGTTGGCGTTTGACATCGAAAACAGCGATCAAGAATTGACCGCGTTTTTGAATCAAGCAGACATCGTGTTTCATCTGGCAGGCGTGAATCGTCCGCAAAATGTCGAAGAATTTCAGACGGGGAACGCCGACTTTACCAGCCATGTCGTGAACACGCTCGAAGCGGCGGGGCGGACGATTCCTATAGTCATTACCTCATCGATTCAGGCAGCGCTCGATAACCCCTACGGTAAGAGCAAAAAAGCCGCCGAAGATGCGGTCTTTGCTTACGGGCAGCTTACAGGCGCGCCGGTCTACGTCTACCGGCTGGCGAATTTGTTCGGCAAGTGGAGCCGCCCGAATTACAACTCGGTCGTCTCGACGTTCTGCCACAATATCGCCCACGATCTGCCGATTCAAATCAACAATCCTGATGCGGTGCTGTCGCTCGTGTACATTGACGACGTGATCGCGGAATTCATGGGCATCTTAGAGGGACGCGTCACGGCGGGCGAAGATGGCTTTTGCGTCGTGCCGCATGTGATGACGATCACGCTGCAAGGCTTGGCGGATACGATCCGCTCCTTCCGCGCCAGCCGTCAAACGGCGGTGCTGCCTGATATGTCCGACCCGCTGACGAAATTCCTGTATACGACCTATCTCTCTTACCTTGAGGCGGACGATTTCGCGTATGCGCCGGATCTGAAGACGGATCAGCGCGGCTGGTTGTTTGAACTCATCAAATCCCCCGCGATGGGTCAAGTATTCGTCTCGCAGACCAAGCCGGGAATCACACGCGGCGGGCATTATCATCACACCAAGGTTGAAAAGTTCATCGTCGTGCAGGGTGAAGCCGTGATCCGTTTCCGCAGAATTGATGATGGGACGGACATCATCGAGTATCCGGTGAGCGGCGGGGATGTGCGCGTCGTCGATATTCCGCCGGGGTACACCCACGATATTACCAATGTCGGCACAACCGATGTGATTACCCTATTCTGGGCGTGCGAGATTTTCGATCCGCAGCACCCCGACACGTACTACATGGGAGTGAATCCATGAGCATCCCCCGCTTGAAAGTCTTAACGGTTGTCGGCACGCGACCGGAAATTATCCGCTTATCGGAAGTCATCAAAGCGTGCGACCGCTATTTTGATCATGTGCTGGTGCATACCGGGCAAAACTGGGATCGGGCGCTCAACGACATCTTTTTTGAAGAATTGGGCGTGCGCAAACCCGATCACTTCTTAAATGCGGTTGGCGCACACTTGGGCGAAACGGTCGGGAATATCATTGCGCGCTCATATGAAGTCCTGCTGCGCGAACGCCCCGACGCGCTGCTGATTTTGGGCGATACGAACAGCGCGCTTGCAGCATACAGCGCCAAACGTCTGAAGATTCCGATTTTTCACATGGAGGCGGGCAACCGTTGTTTTGATCAAAACGTGCCGGAAGAAATTAACCGCCGCATCGTTGACCATATCTCCGACATTAACTTAGCCTATACCGAACACAGCCGCCGCTATTTGTTGAGCGAAGGCATCCGCAAAGAACATGTGTATGTCACCGGCTCCCCGATGGCGGAAGTGCTGGCGAAACATATGGCATTGATCCGCGCCAGCCGCGTGTTAGAGACGCTCGATTTAGAGCCAGATCGCTATATACTGGTATCGGCGCACCGCGAAGAAAATATAGACGATGAGCGGGCGTTCACGTCGTTGATGAACGCGATCAACTACGCCGCCGAAACCTACGATATGCCTGTTGTCTATTCGACGCATCCGCGCAGTTGGAAACGCATCGAAGAACGCGGGTTCAAGTTTCACCCGCATGTACGTCAATTAAAGCCGTTCGGCTTTTTCGACTATAATAATCTACAAATGCACAGTTTTTGTGTATTGAGTGACAGCGGCACACTTTCCGAAGAATCCGCGATGCTCGGCTTCACAGGCATTTTGATCCGCACCTCAACCGAGCGCCCTGAAGTGTTGGACAAGGGTACGGTGATCGTCGGCGGAATCACGCGGCGGGATATTACGCAGTCGATCGAACTGGCGCGGGCGATGAAAGCAAACGCCGAGCCAGTGGTACGCGCACCTGATTACATGGATGAAAATGTTTCGGTCAAAGTCGTTAAAATCATTCAGAGCTTCGTACCGATCATCAACCGGGTAACATGGAACAAGCCGCCGAGCGACAGTCTGTAAAAAGTGCTGCACCCCGTCATAAGCGGCGCTGGTTTACCATAGGGGGCATGATGACTCTCATCGTCCTGCTGTTGAGTTTGTGGCTGACGCGCGCCGAGTGGCTGCCCGCGATGTATACCTATCTGGACGTAAGCCAGCCGCCGCAGTCCGCCGATGTGATCGTTGTGTTGGGTGGCAGTACGGGATGGCGCGAAGAATACGCCGCGCAGCTTTACCAAGAAGGCTACGCGCCGTACATCGTGATCAGCGGCTACCCGGATACGGTTGAATTCATGCGTAATGTGATCCTCACGAGCGGCATCCCTGAGGATCACCTGATTATTGACGATCAGCCGCCGAATACATTTGTCGAAGCCCAGCAAACACTTGAAATTCTGCTCGATCTGGACGCGGATTCAGCCCTGATCGTGACGGATGAGCATCACTCACGACGGGCGGTGGCGACGTATCACCGGGTTTTTGGCGATGCGCCAATTATGCTGACATTTGTTTCCCCTGAGCCGCTGGAGTTCGGATTATTCGATCCGGCACGGTGGTGGGAATCCCCATTTTGGAACTCAATTTCAGCAGAATTTATCAAGCTGCCGTTTTATTGGCTCGTATACAGAGTGTGAAACTCCTCACCCTATGCAAACCCGGACAAGCCTTTAGCGAGTGAGCACTCCGCAGCGACTAAAGTTGCGCGGGTTCTGAACGACGCATGCGCTTACCGCTGCCATTCGACGCAGGCAGAGGCGCTGCGTTATCGTTTGGCATCTATGGTTTCGCACAATCGTTCGTCTTGCACAACCTCAAAGACGGCTAAAGCCGGAAGGCGTTTCATCCACCGCCATTAAAACAGCGTGGTTTTTACAGGCTAAAGTCCAGATTCTGTAAATAAACGATGTAGGTCAAATCCCTACCGTTCTTTAATCCCCGGAAGTTTGTTACACTAAAATGCAGAATGAAGCATAGATTTCATGCGCCCACGCTTATAGGGCGGCGTTCATGGGCGCCAGCAAGATTGAATCGGAGCAGTATCGATGGAATTTCAAGCTTATCTTCGCATTCTTCGGCGTTGGCTGTGGCTGGTAATCGCCGCCGCTATTATCGCCGCAGGAATCGCATTTATGCTCAATGCGAACCGGGTGACATTATACCGCGCGCAAGTCACCTTGATGATCGGTACGTTTATCGAGTCCCCGAATCCGAATTATACGGATATTCGTACCGGTATCGACTTGGCGACGACGTATGTTGAGTTGGTCGAAACCCGCCCGATCTTGCAAGGTGCAGTAGATGCGCTCGGCTTGGATATTCCGGCGGACTTTATCGGCGGTTTTGTTTCGGCGCAAGCAGTCGATAATACCTCGCTCATCGTCATCACCGTCACCTATACCGACCCAGTGTTGGTAGCGGATATTGCGAACGCCGTCGCGGAGGAATTGGTCAGCCAAAGCCCGACCAACTTGACAGCGGAGCAGCAGGCGCAAATCGCTTTCTTAAACGGGCAGCTTGAAATTCTTAATGTACTGGTCGAAGAACTTCAGCAGCGTCTGGTGCAAATCGCCTCCGAACTTGACGTCACAACAGATGCCGATACCACCGACCGCTTGGAACAAGAACGCGACACCGCGCTGGAGCAGTTTAACCAAGCACAGTCGAACATCGCACAGTTTTCCAGCACTATCGCGCAAATTCAACAACGCAGCAATTCGCTCCAAATCGTAGAAGCAGCGTCTCCGCTAGCATTCCCAGTGGTCGCTGGCGGCTCCGCGAATGTGGCATTGGGTGCGATCTTAGGCGCAGTCGGGGCGTTCGTGCTCGCGGTTATCATCGAATATATTGACGACACGATCCGCAACACGGAAGACGCAACCCGCGTCTTGGGTCTGCCGATCCTCGGAACGATCGTCAAATACGGGAATAAGGCGCGGGCGTATAAAGATATGCTCATGACACGCTTTCCGCCTATGTCCCCGATCCAAGAAGGCTACCGGGCAGCGCGTACCAACGTGCTGTTTACAGTTAACAAGGGTGAGACGGGTGTGTTTGTGGTCACGAGTGCAAACCCGCAAGAAGGGAAAACGATCACCGCGTCGAACTTGGCGATTTCGATGGCGATGTCCGGCTTGAGCGTGGTGCTAATCGATGCTGACCTTCGACGCCCGAAACTTCATGAGACATTCTCGCTTGAAAACGCGGTTGGCTTGACAACGCTTCTGCTCTGCGACCCCGAAGACACTCCCAGCGAAAACGAGGCAAAAAATGTCGAATTTCCAACGCTGCCGAAGGCATTCCGTGAATGCGTGCAGCACAGCGGGATCGGCAAGTTGTACGTCTTGACGAGCGGTTTTATCCCGTCGAACCCGAACGAAATTCTCGCGTCGGCAGCGATGGCGAAATGGGTGCAGGTGCTTCGCAGCTCACCCGATATTCAGGTGATCATCTTCGACTCACCGCCAACACTCGCGGCTGCCGATGCAGCGGTTTTGGCGGCAAATGTCGATTCGAAAGTGATCTTGGTCGTTGACCGGGGATCGACACGTTTTGGCGCGGCGAAGCGCACCAAGGAGCAGTTCGCTCAACTGGACATGCAAATTTCCGGCATCATCATGAACCGCTTTAACCCACGCGATGAGAATTACGGCTATCACTACGGGTATTACTATACGCAGGAAGTAGGTCAGCCGAAACCAACGGGCATCCGGCGGTTGTTCAGTCGGTCAAAGAATTAAATCCCCCGCTCCTTCTCCATTGCGTACGATGGAGAAGGAGCAAAGTTCCACGCGGAGGATAGGAGATCTCCTGTCCCTACTACAGGCAAAAGGGAAACTTCGTGCGTATTCTGCTGCTCTCTCAATGGTATTATCCCGAACCCGCCGACGTGCGGATTGATCCACTTGCTGCCAGCCTTGTCGAGCGCGGACATCAGGTGAAAGTGATCACGGGTTTTCCCAATTACCCCCTTGGGCGGATTTACGACGGTTACAAACAGCGCCTTTGGCATCGTGAAAATCGCGGTGGAATCGACTTGATCCGCTTACCTGTGTACCCGGATCACAGCCGCTCGGCAATTCGGCGCGCACTCACCTATTTAAGCTTCGCATTTTCAGCGTCGGTGATCGGGATATTCTTCAGCGGAAAAACCGATGTCATGCTGGTGTATCAGCCACCGCTCACAGCAGGAATTCCCGGCTTATGGATCAGCTTCTTGCGGCGCATCCCGTTTGTGTACGAAATTCAAGACATGTGGCCCGAAACTGTTGCAGCAAGCGGCATGATGAACGCGAGTTTGCCGCTCAAGATGCTGGCAGGGTTCGCACGCTTTGTCTTTCGCAAGGCTGCCGCGATCAGCGTAATATCACCGGGATTTAAAGCAAATTTGCAGTCAAAAGGTGTGCCGGGCGATAAAATCCATGTGATCCCGAATTGGGCGAACGAGAGTGTTTATCACCCGGTCGAACGTGATCCGGCGCTCGGTGCGGCACATGAACTCGATACCCATTTCAACGTGATGTTCGCCGGAATTATGGGACCATCTCAGCGTCTGCAAACGGTGATCGAAGCCGCAGAGCATTTACGCGATGTGCCGAAAATTCAGTTTGTATTCATCGGTGACGGGGTAGAACTGCCAGACTTAAAAGCCGCCGTCGCTGAAAAAGGTTTAACTAACGTTCGTTTTGTGGATCGTCAGCCTGCCGCGAATATGCCGGGGTTTTTCGCATGGGGGGATGCGCTCCTAGTTCAACTGCGCAATGATCCGCTGTTTCACATGACAATCCCCTCTAAAACGCTGTCGTATCTCGCCTGTGGTCGCCCAATCATTTGCGCGGTGCCGGGTGACGGTGCAGATGTGATCCGCGAAGCAGGCGCGGGTTTGATCTGCCCGCCGGATGATCCGAAACAGCTTGCGGAGACGGTTCGCCAGATGTACGAAATGCCTGCCACCGAGCGCGAAGCGATGGGGCGCGCCGGACGCACTGCATTCTTGGAGCGCTACACACGGCAAAAGCTCGTCAGCGAGTACGAAGCGATTTTCGAGCGTGTGATCGCACCCTAAGGAGCATGCAACGTGAAAATTCTCGTGACAGGTTCAAACGGGTTTGTCGGGCGGGCACTTGTCCCCACGCTGATCACCGCCGGACATACGGTGATCGCATTCACGCGGGCGACAGGCGGCGCGATTGACGGTCAAACTGATTGGATGCCGCACCTAGCGGGGGTGGACGTGGTGATTCATTTAGCGGCGCGCGTTCATGTGATGAATGATACGACAGCCGACCCGGTGGAGGCATATCGCACGGTCAACACCGCCGGAACGCTGAACTTGGCGCGTCAAGCGGCGGCAAACGGTGTCAAACGGTTAATTTTTTTGAGTTCGATCAAGGTGAACGGGGAGCAAACACCACCCGGTCAGCCGTTCAAAGTGACGGATCCCCCTGCCCCGCGTGATCCTTACGGCGTCTCCAAATTAGAGGCGGAAGAGGGTTTGAAGCAGATCGCCGCCGAAACACCCCTTGAATATGTCATCATTCGTCCACCGCTGATTTACGGTCCGGGCGTGAAAGCAAACTTTCTCAGCATGATGCGCTGGTTGGATCGCGGTGTGCCGCTCCCGTTCGGCGCAGTGAATAACCGCCGCAGTTTGATCGGGATTGATAACCTGTGTGATTTGATCCTGACATGCGTGCAGCATCCAGCGGCGGCAAATCAAATCTTTTTGGCGGCGGACGGCGAAGATTTATCAACGACGGATTTATTGCGGCGGCTTGGGAAAGCGCTCGGCAAATCCGCGCGTTTGATCCCCGTCCCAGCTGCGCTTATGAGCGCGGCAGCGGCGGCACTTGGTAAACAGGGGATCACACAGCGGTTGTTTGGATCGCTGCAAGCCGATATTTCAGCGGCACGGACACGGCTCAACTGGACGCCGCCGCTAACAGTGGATGAAGGACTGCGCCGCACTGCTGCGGCATACCGGTCATAAGAAGGACATCATGAAACGCCTGTTTGATTTTGTACTTGCGCTTGCCGCGCTGTTGATTCTGGCGATTCCTCTCTGCATCATCGCTGTCATCATTCGCCTTACGTCACCGGGACCCGCGCTGTATTGGTCAAACCGAATTGGCATTCACAGCCAGATTTTTAGAATGCCGAAGTTTCGCACCATGCGGATTGATACGCCCGTTGTCGCCACGCATTTGTTGACCAACCCTGAAGCGTACATTACGCCAATCGGGAGGTTTTTGCGCAAAACGAGCATCGATGAACTGCCGCAGTTGTGGAGCATCCTCAAAGGTGATATGAGCTTCGTCGGTCCGCGTCCAGCGCTGTTTAATCAAGAGGACTTGATTACGCTGCGCAAAGAAAAGGGTATCGACCGCCTGCTGCCCGGTTTGACCGGATGGGCACAGATCAACGGTCGCGACGAGTTATCAATCCCGGACAAAGTGGCGTATGAGGTCGAATATTTGGAGCGGCGGAATTTCTGGTTTGACCTGCAAATTCTGATCCTGACATTCGTCAAGACGGTTAAACGGGATGGGGTAACGCACTAAAACCCATCCCCCGTCCGCTGCGCTCGCTTGTCGGTGAGCGGTGGGGGACACGAAGTGTCCGGGGTGAGGGTATAGGCGTGCAATATTGCACAAGACTCTCCATCGCAAGCGATAGAGAGAGGGAGCAGTAAGCGTTAACTTTCCGGCATTTGGTAAATTACGCTGATCGCCGTATCTGTGCGGAAATCGAAGCGAAATTCGAGAATCTGCCGCTCAATGCTGTAGGTCGCCGTTGGTTCGGGGGAAGCTTGCGTTAAGCGTGCGCCTTGTGGCAGCGTCACCTGCACGATCACGAGTTCGGCACGCATTCCCGGCTGTTTCTGGATCAGCAGATTGTATTCTTGGAATGTCCCATTTGAATGCACCACCCCCGGCACAGCGTAGCTGAACTGATAGCGTTCGCTGCTGTCGTACTCGACCACCAACTGAGAGATAAACTGCGTGAGCGTATCGTCGGCTACTACCGTCGGATTAAACAGTCTGCCTTCGGTTTCACTGATCGTGCTGCCCGCTGGCGTATAAAGCTGGAGCAGGTTTACATAGTCAAGCGGACCATGATAGCGCTCGTCAACCGCCGGATCATCGGCGGCGATGCTGGCGGAGTAGTCATATAACACGGTGACGCGGCTGAACGCAGCGCCGCCGGGGGTGAGTTCCACATCGTAGATGAACTGCCGCCGAATCGAACTATTCGACTTGTTGCCCAAGTTTGCATCGACCACCATCAGATAATCTTCGCCAACGGTGGGTGCTTGCCGTCCTGACCAGCCGAGAACATCCAACGCTTGATTGATGTTCGGGTCACCAAAATAGAACATCAAGTGTTTTTCTTGCAGCGCCTGGATCAACACGCCGAGGATTTGTGAGCTAAATTCCGGGTCGCTTACCCGTGATTGCCATTCATCGAAGATGCTGCGATACACTGCCGCAACGAACTGTTTATGTTCGGCGTCGCCCCCCGTCTCAACCGATTCAGCGCGGATACCGTAAACCAGATCGCGGAAGTTCGTGGGTGTAATGACGACCGCGTATTCCGGGATGGTGACTTGTTCCAGCGCTTCAAGCAGGTACTCGAACGCCACAATGTCGATCCCGATTACGCCGTTCACTGGGGCGTTCGGGTTGCTGCCGCTGTTGTAGAACCATGACGCCATCTCGGCAGTAGTGGGAAAATCGGGCGTCCAACTGCCATCCCATGCCGCGTAGATCGGCTGACCGTAGCGAATCCACCAATTCGGGACGGGGTAGGTCGCTGCCATCGTGTCTGGCGGTGGGTTCGGGCTGGTGGGGGTGGTCGCATTGTAGCTGTAATCTTCAATGCGTCCGTTGCGGACGAGCAGCCAACCATACGTACTCACATACCCGCCCGACGGACGAAGTTCATCGGAGTTCGCGGACAGCACCAGATAGCTCGACTGACCGCCAATGCCGAGTGCCGACGTAAGCAAGTCTGGTGATTCCACCAAAATCGCTTGGAAGCTGACCAGCAGCTCATGATAGCCGCGAAGCTCCTCAAGCTGGATCAACAGGTTTGGCGAAATCTCGGTTGTATCAATCGTGGCTAACAGACCCTCTGCTGCTTGCAAATATCCTGCCGCTTGCACAAAACTGGGTCGCCCAATACTGAGCAGTTCGACAATGCGTTCACCGGTTGAAATCTGTGCCGCCAGCGGATCATCGCTTGTTTCACCGAACAAGAAATTAACCGTTGGCTGTAAGCCTTGCATCATCGCGTAAGCTGCGCGCGCTATTTGCTCACCTGCACCGACTTGGATGATCTGCGCTTCCAAATCCGGATTGCCCGCGAGAAACACTCGGAACGTTGAGGCACGATCATATGCCGTTTTGAAGGCGTTAATCACATCGATCAAGCTCGTGTTCAAACGTTGAAAGTCGTTGAGTTCGAGGTTATTTCCGCTTTGCGCCGTGATCGATGTGACCACACGCTGCAAACTTTGAAGCGATGTTTGCACCTGTTCTGAAGTCGTCGTGAACAACACCCCTGCGCCAACGATCCCAATCACGATAATCACCACTACTACGACCAAGAATTTAGGGATATTTTGGCGAGGATTCAGTCGCTTGTTCAGGTTACGAAGCCACTTAGGACTGGAACGGCGGCGGCGGCGCTGGCGCACTAGTGGTCGTGGCAGACTGGTATCGACGGTGGAGTCAATCGGATGTTGTTCGGACACAGTTTTTGCCCTGTGAAAAGTATGAGGATTTAGGCTCAATTTACTACAAATTGAAAATTCGCAGTGAAAATTGGCAAAGTATCCACTACACTGGTTATGGATTCTGGATAACAGTTTAGCGGGTCTATGTGCGATTGACTATGGCTGAATATTGGCGATGCGTTAAATTTCTCCTTAAGCACGCTAGCTGACATCCTTTTTGGGGGAGAACTGCATCGTCCGGGTCGATTTTTGCATAGACAATTTCTCTATAGCGGGAAGTGTTCACTTGTGCTAAAGTATGAAGCACTCAGCATACTTCCTGTATTCATGCGAGCTCTTTGCGTTTACCATCTAGCACTGTGCGAGTAGGAGTTTTGGCATATGAAACAACACCGTTTCGCCCTAGTTTTTGTTGTGCTTTTGGCGATGACGAGCTTGTTCCCACAAGTGAGCTTTGCTCAGGAACCGGAAGCCTGTGCCGCTCTGTCTGCACAAGCGCTTATTCAGATGGCAACCAACTGCGCCGGAACCGAAACCGGAACGGTTTGTTATGCTTTCCAAGAGATTGACAGCGTTCTTGCAGAGGGTGTTGAACAGGTGACGTTCGACCAAGCCGGTGAACGTGCCAGCTTGAACGATATCGTTCATATTCGCCCGGCAAGACCGGATGTTTCGTCTGACCTCGCCAGTGAACATTTGTGGGGCAGCGCGGTTGCCCGGATCTGGGCTGACCTTCCCGCCGGATATTCTCAATCCACGAGCATCGTGGTATCGGGTGGCGCGGAAGTTGAAAACGGTGTCGAGCCGGAAGAAGCCTTCATCCCCACCGACAGCCCAATTAGCTTGACCACAACCGCTGACAGTGAACTGCGCCGCTCATCGCTCACGCCGCCCGCTAGCGGTGATGTGATTGGTGAAGTTCCCGCCGGTTCCGCCGTCAGCGCCGATGCGATCAGCGAAGATGGTGAATGGCTGCGCGTCGTGTTTGGTGACTCGGTCGGCTGGATCAGCATGAGCGCGGTCGCTGATGATGTCAGCAGCTTGCCGACGATCCTCGACGGTCAGCGCACACCGTTCCAAGATTTCTATTTCCGCACCGGTTTTACGGGCAATCCTTGTGTTGAAAGCGCCCCGTCGTATGTGCTGGTTCAGGGTCCCGAAACTGCGTCGATTGATATTGTCGTTCACGACATCACGATCCGCGTCGGCTCGACAATCATGCTACGCACAACTGACGAACCCGGCGAACCCCTCGGTCGCACGGTTGAATTGATCGTGCTGTGGGGCGTGGCAGAAGTCAACCCGGATACGCCCGAATCAATCCTCGTCGTGCCCGGTTACAAGCTCGAAATGTACCTGTGCGAATCGTTTGCCAGCCTCGGCATCGAAGAAGACGCAGATGAACGTGGCTGCGGTGATGGCGAAGGCGTTACCTTCAGCGATCCGATCCTCTTGACTCAGGAAGAACTGGGAGCAATTTGTACTGCCGAAGGGCTTCCACAGAATGTGATCAACTATTCCCTTAGTTGTCCGATCATCAGCGAATCGTCCGGTTCGGGTGATCCGATTGTCGTCATCATCTGCACCGACCCGGTGCAGTGCGAACAGGTGCGCCAACTCTGCTTGATCGGTGCGCTGCCTGCCGCGACGTGCGACACCTTCGGTTTCCCGCATCCGTAAACATGTAACACTGCTTTCCTCAAAAAAAGCCCGCACCGGGGAAACTCGGCGCGGGCTTTTTTATCCTCGTAAGCTCAACACAATCACAATCACCACCGCCAGCAGCAGAAACCCTAATGTGATTTCCAGCCAACCGGGGCGCAGATGAAGCGGCGGCGGTTCGGTTTCGCCCGCTACAAGACGAAGCACCGGCAGGGGAACGTATTCGCTGCTTTTCGGTATTATGGAACGAAGCTGCGGCAGAAGTAGGTGAAATTCTTTCGCTGATTTGATGAAAAAAATAGGTTTGTCGCTTTGTTTGGCAGTGATAATGTCGTTCAAATACTCCGGCGGATCAAGTGCCGTTCCTGAATCGAGGAAAAGAAAGGCGTGGGCGAACTTGGTGATCGATTGCAGCGCCATCGCATAGGTTGCGATCTCCCAATCAACACGGCTGTCTTTGATCCATACGGCGATTCCCGCCTTTGCAAGCGCTCGCTCTATATATTCAGCGAGCGCAACATATTCGGGCTCCGCCGCAATGAAGATATACGCCATGATTCAGTAAGCACTTCTATGGATAATCCCTGCTCTCAGTCTAGGCGATTTTACGTTTTTTCGCTCTATCTTTCAGTACGGGGGATCAATAAACAAATCGAAGGGTTTACGGCAGTCAAATTGATTGCGCGCGGGGTTCCAGCGGGCGACAGTTCGACCACGCCAGATATACTTGTAACGAGGATCGCCATCCGGCAAATTGAACTTGGCGTAGGTCAGCGCGGGATACCAGAAACGGCGGACGATCTTGGTGCGGCGCAGCCACGCGTACACATCATGCCCCGCAAGCCGAAAGCGATACCATGCATAAGCCCGCTGATGCAAGAACGCGGCGCGCACTAACCCCCACACCCCCCCACGCACGGAAAATTCTCGCCCTTTGCGGTTGAATGCGACGGCAGTACCTTTGAGGGAGTCAAACGGGACGATAAAGGGATCGCGCCGCCAAGTATTATCCCCCTGAGTGATCAAACCCTGAGGGATAACCTTGACCACGCGATGCACAACCAAAACAGCTTCAGAAGCCTGATCGACAGCACGAAATACCACAATATCGCCTAAACGCACCCGATCGGGCGCGTTTAGGATGAGAAAATCACCGGGTTCAAACGTGCCAAGCATACTCATTCCTTGATAGGCGTGAACGATCCCATCATCAAACGAGTAATCGATAAGCGATGCAGACGCTATCGCTTCCGTGCTGGCATGTTTCACTCGGTGTGCACCTCACAGCTTTCTGTAGCTTAGAAAGCTGCGGTTCCGCCCGCATTGCAGCGGTCTGCCGCAAGCGTACCGGGTACGCAGTTACCGCCTTCAGGGCCGCCGAAACCTGCATTGCCGCCGGGGACGCAGCTTCCATAGGCGTTAGAGCCGCTGGGACTGCAAGTCGGAATAGATGTCGGGTCATTGCCGCCGGGGGTGCAAGCACCTAACACAGGGGCGGTTTTGCCCACGTCAGCCGCTTCTGGTTTCTTATAGCTCTTCTTTTGCGAATCTGAGTCAGACACGATGTGCCTCCTTATTGAGAGAAACCAATGGTATGTTTGCAGAATTCTGAAACTGGTGATCGATCAGGTCAATCGCCGCCTGATTTGGTGCAAAATGGAATTCCCAGCCGGGGAACGTCCGCGCCAGCCCTGCCGCTTCGGTGAACAAGCGGCGCTTTTCAGGGCGTTCAGCTTTGCGCTGCATCGGAACTTCGAACACGGCATCAACGAGATGGCGGCAAAGGGCGCGGGGCGTGATCGGCATGAGAGAGGCTTCGGGCGCTTGATAGATGCGCAAGAAGCCAAGCAGTTCCCCGGATGCGGTGACTTCGCCCCGGCGCGGCAGTCCATTTTCGACCGTCCATACGAGGCGATCCGCGTCAGGAGTGGCAATAATCAGATCATCCGCAACAAGCGGATACTTACGCGAAAGCAGCGTACTCAGCGTTGATTTACCTGATCCTGAATGACCGAGAATCAAGAGCGCTCCGCCGGGGGTCATGACCCCTGCCGCATGTAATAATACGCTGCCTTCGAGCAAGTTGCTAAAGAACATTCATGATCTCCACGACCGAACTCGATTTGCGACGCGACGCCGGGAACTCACCGCGTTCGGTTGCGACGTGACACAGCTTAGACGGATGAATGAGCTGCCCGCTGTCAAGATAATTATAAGCCGCACAGTGCGTCATGCAGCGTGAAGCATGGATGCAGTCGCCGCAGATGCCGGGAAGCTGGCTGTTTAAATCCTTGCGAAGCTGAACAAGCGTTGGGTGATTGATCCACACATCGCGGATGCTGTCTTTGCCCATGATGCCGAATGTTAAATCGGGTATATTGCGACCGATACCGCACAACGCCATTTCACCATTACCGAGCAAACCAATAATATTACGAATCCCGCAGCTTCCGCCTGTACCTTCATCGCGGAGCAAATCGGCAATCGTCGAAAACGCGGGCGGAATGCCGATCGTGAGTGGAATTGGCGTACGCGATTGCAGATCGCCGCGAATGTATTTCGCCAGTTCAATCACTTCATCCGGTCCGAAGGTTTCGCCGCGCTTCTCCATTGCTTTGCCACGCCCGCTGCTCATAACCGGGTTAAATTTAACCGATCCTGCGCCGTGTTCGATCGCCTGCCGCACGACTTCATCAATTTCAGCGCGATTGCCATGATACGGACTCATAATCACCTGTGGGCGGAAACCCGCCGCGACGAGATGATCAATCCCGCGCCATGCCGCATCAAACGCGCCGGGAACTGCACGAAACCAGTCATGAGTTTTCGCTGTCGCGCCGTCGATGCTGGAGGAGATGAACCACATCGTTGAGTTTTCGCGGAGGTGCTTCGCCAACTCTGGCGTGATCAGCGTGGCATTCGTCTCCATTGTCAATCCGATCTTTTCGGCTGACAAATAATCGACGATCTCGCGGAACTGCGGGTGAAGTGTCGGCTCGCCGCCTGTCAGCTTTGCCGAGCTTAAACCCAACAACTTCGCTTCTTGCACCGCCGCTTTAAGCAGATCGAAATCCATGCAGTCACCCGCCGATGGCTGACCTTTATAAAATGTCGGCGTGATCCAGCAGTGGCGGCAGGCAAGGTTACAGCCGGTGACGAGGTAAAGATAAAAAGTGGTTAAGGGCGGCACGCCCTCCGGCAGCACTGATTCTTGTGCGACGAGCTGCTCCACATCAGACATTTTTGATTTCCCCCACTTGGATAATGTTCGGTTCTGGCATGACGAATTCGGGGCGTTCCCCTCTGAGAATGCGATAGCACTCAAATGGGTTGCGCGCTTCTAACCCCTGCCCTGCCATCACCGCCCCACCCGGGCACCCACCCGTGCAGAATCCTTGATACTGGCAGTCTTTACATGTTTCCAAACGCCCTAACGGAATCTCGCGGCGCTGGCGCATGACCTTCATCGTTTCGTGATCACGCCACAACTGCCCGAAATCGTCCGTCTGGATATTGCCCATCTTGAGCGTATGCACAACATGACACGGAACAATCGTGCCATCGTGGAGGATGGCAATCGTGCTGAACACGCCTCCGCAGCTTGTGAGCGCACCGCGCCCCGGAACGCTGGTCAAGCCCTGCGCCATCGCTTCGTCAATCATCTTGAACTCTTGGGCATATACCAGCGGTCCCGCTGTCGCGCTGATACGTCCGTTATATTTCTCGTTGAGTTCGGTCAGCTTTTTCATGACTTCAAAGCGCTGCTCGCGCGAAAGGCGGATGCCGTCTTCGTAACGGTTGGTTGCGCCGCACGGATACGCCTCATTGGTCGCAAAGCTCGACAGCCCAATATCTTCTAGAAGCAGGTGGGCAATATTGTCGAGGTCTTGATAATTGTAACGATTGATCGTCACGCGCACGTTGACCGGAAACCCCGCCTCTTTGAGCAAGCGCAGCCCACGCACAGCACGGCTGAAGCTCTTGGGACGGCTGGCATCGTGAATATCGGCAGTCGAACCGTCAATCGAGATTTGAATGCTGTTCACGCGGCTGGCACGTTTGCCGATGGCGAATTCGCGCATCGTGTCTTCAGTAATCATCGTGCCATTGGTCAGGAACGAATAACGCATCCGGTTTGCGACCAAACCGTCGATAAGCGTGAAAATATCGCGCCGTGTGAACACCTCACCACCGGTCAATGTGATATTCATCACACCCAAACGCCCAAGCTCATCGAAAAAGTTGAGCCATGTTTCGGTTGAAAGATCGCCGCGCGCGACCATTTCATCAGCATAAAAGCAGTACGCGCAGTCGAGATTACACTTGCCTGTAATCGCAATATCAACATTGCGCGGTGTAGACATAATGTCATAGTTAGCCATTGTTCGCCGCGCTCTTCTCTGGCATCGGCTCGACCGTGCCAATAAAACCCGCTGTAACCATCATGTCGATAAAAGCGGTTGCGTCGGCGCGCATTTCGTCTTCAGGTGCGCCTTCATACTCGTTCAGCATCGCTCGAACAATGCCATCAAGCGTGCGTGACCCATCGCACAAGCGCCAAATAAATAATCCGGTCGTGTTGACCACCTGCATTTGATTCGTATCCGGGTTAAAGAGCAGTCCGCCGTCGTCATTTTCTTCTCTTAAACCGACGTCCGGATTGCGTACATACTGTGCATCTGTCATGCTGCCCCCCTGTTGGCTGCTATCAACTAAACTTACGACGTGCTGATCCACAAGCGATTGATAAAGCGAGGTCACATCTGCCAGCGCTTGCTTGTGGGAAATCCCGAATGCATCCGTCATCAGTGCAGCAATTTGCACGACGGAGTTTTCGCCATCGGTGTGATTGAGAATAAACTGCGCGGTTGGATTCAGGTCGAACAAGTGGCGGTCATATAGGCGAAGCGCCAACGCGCCATCCTCAAAATTCTCCACCACGATCTGGGAGTGCAAGCAGTAGATCGTGTGCGTAGGGTCGGCGGTGCTGACGGTCATGAGCGGTTGTCTCCTGAAATCCCGATACGGGTTCATCCGACACTGAGCGCTCCCATCGTCCTCAAATACGCGAGAAATTCGGCTGTATCCGCTTGAACATCTTCAAGGTTAGCATCGAATTCTACGGCGATTTGGGCGGCGATTTCGGCGGCGGTGTGTTTACCATCTATCAGTGTCCAAATGCGCGCGGCAACCTCATTTAGATACATTGGGCTGCCGGGCTTCTCCAGATTGACCAAGACCAACTCGTCCACCACCTCGCGGGCGATGATCGAAGGATTTTTTGCAATGCGGTCATGACTTGAAGAAGAGCGTTGGATCATTTTTCATGTTCGACATCTACTAAATAGATCAAACCAAATTCTTGCTCATGCCAAAAGTAAAGATGTCATCCGAAACGGATGATATTTATCATGTATGAGAATATCAACGGTGAATCCATATTAGTACTATACACTTTTGCTTCGGTTACGCGGCTTTTTGAAGATGCGGAATGTCACCCGCCGCCCCAACCATGCGGACATCACCCCGGCTTGATGCAGCCAGCGGCGCGGATAGTATGACCAAACCGGACGATTCGGCGGGATATTGTAACGAGCGCGCATATAGGCAGCGGGCGGGATGACAAGATCACGCAGTAAGCGGAGTTTTTCGGGGAAGGTCAGCCCGCGCAGCATACCTAACACGATCTGCATATTCGCTCCCTTACCCTGCAAGCCAAGAATGCGCGCAGTATCTTCATCACGAAGGCGGCGCGACTCAAGCCCGGTGAACACGTCATCAGGGATAGGCGTATGGAACAGCGTTTTTGTCACCAAAAGCGCATATTCGGCGGCGCTGCTCCAACGGAACTTGACCGCTTGATCAACAAAAAGCGCCCAATCAACAGGTTTGCCGATTACAAGACGGTGAATATCGAAGAATCGGCTGAGAAATCCTTCATCCTCCCCGTGATGCAAGACAGCATGAGCGCACAAGTGCAGAAGGAATGCTTCCGGTTTGAAGGTTGGGAGCATCTCGATTGAATGATCGATTTGGGTTAAGAACCACTGCTCTTTTTCAAGCGGAAAAACAACACGCCCATCGTTGATGATGCGAAAATGAAGTTCTAAAAAAATGCCATCGTATTTGCTGCCCTGCAGCCGGTAATGATGATCTTGCTCGGCTTCACGCATACCAGTAGCGATAAACTTCGGGTATTCGTAGAACTCAAACCCCAGCGAACGCACCAGCGCCAGCGCCTCATCACACCGCTCGTAGGAGATGAGTGCGTCAATATCGCCCATCGGTCGGAGCGCGGGCTGCGGGTAAACCATACGCGCTAGCGCTACTCCTTTTAGCCACACAACCGGAATTGCCGCCTCACGAAAGGCGCGCTCGATTTCGGTTTGCGCGTATTCGTGCCATACATGACGAACGGCGGAATTCCGCGCCACCGTTAAGACTTCCTCCCATGCCTCACCGCTCACCAAATCCGGCACGGCACGCTTGACCGTCCATAACAGCATGGGCAGTAGGCTGTGCGCACGTGCTGTATCTATGATCGTTTGCCATTGATCGGTGGGTACGGCTTGAGGCAGCGTTTCGCCGGAAAGGATTGCTGCAAGCAGACGCACTTCAGGAACATGATAGCGACTAGAAATCCGGAGGTTTGACAACGGCTGGATACCCTTACCCGAGCGGCGGCTCAACTCCGCCTATACATGTAGTTGAGACTGCCTTAACTGTATCAGTTGCACCTCGGATTGTATATCTCGTGGGTGAATGCGGCACGAATACCCAATTTCTGAAGAACAATAACGGCTTTTGTCATAGGCATCTGGTAGAGGGTATATCTGGCAAAACACAAAAGCAGAATGAGGAAATCACCCTCATAGGAAATCATGAAAAACGCAAACAAGCTTAAGTATACCCATATGACCTATCTGATAGTAGCCCAAAAGTATGATAGAGAATCGTGTCTATTAATGCTCTAATGAAATAGATGCAGCGTAAGCAGTCCTTACCCTCCGATCATTCGCAAGCGCCAATATCATCTTTATGAATAAGTGTTTATAGCGTTGACGATTTGTGAATTGTGCATAGTAGACAGATCTTCATCATCGCTAAGCATATCTGATGTTAAATTAAACTCACACGCCATGTTTAGCATAGAGCAATTAAGCCGTGGCGCTAATCCCAAATAAATGTCTAGAAATACATTTGTTTTATGTATCACTTAGGACCGAAGCAGCGCGTGCAATCTGCGGCGCGCACCAGCAATACAGATTGGGGAGCTATGCGAAGCGTATTCACGATCATCGACGTTTATGTACCGGGATACAAAGCGGGCGGTCCAGTGCGTACCATCGAAAATATGGTCGCGCAGTTGGGCGATCAATTTGAATTCTGGCTGATGACCAGTGACCGCGATCTAGACGGCGTCCCTTACGAGAATATGCCCGTTAACCAATGGGTACGGGTTGGCAAAGCCAATGTTTTCTACGCAACGCCGGATCGCTTCAACATGAAAACCCTTCGCCGCCTGCTGTTGGAAGTGAAGCCGGATGTTGTGTACGTGAACAGCTTCTTCGCACGGCTGCCGATCAAATATTTGACGCTTCGCCGCTTGGGGCTGATCCCTTCATTTCCAACGATCCTCGCCCCACGAGGGGAGTTTTCACCGAGTGCCCTTCACTTGAAATCGCGCAAGAAGCGCGTGTATATACGCGTGAGTAAGCTGATAGGGTTGTATTCCGGCTTGGTGTGGCAGGCAACATCGGAGCGCGAAGCGAACGATATTCGCCATAACTGGCAGACCAAAGTACGCATCGAGGTTGCGTCGAATCTGCCGCCGCTTGCACAACCAGCGCAAGACTCATCTATTGCCGTCCCGAAGGATCAAGGCGCGCTTAAGCTCGTGTTTTTATCGCGCATTTCACCGATGAAAAATCTTTTGTTTGCGATCCAGCTTTTGAAGCATATCCCCGGTGATGTCACGTTCAGCATCTATGGTCCCAGCGATGACGCGGAATATTGGCACTTGTGCCAGAAAGAAATCGACGCGCTTCCCTCAAATATCACAGTCGCTTATCATGGTTCGGTGCCACATAACCGCGTTGGAGGAGTTTTCGCCGATCACCATTTTTTCCTGCTGCCGACATTGGGTGAAAATTTCGGGCATGCGATTTTGGAATCGCTGAATTCCGGCTGTCCGGTGATCATCAGCGATCGCACACCGTGGGGGAATCTTTCAAAAATAGGTGCGGGTTGGGTGCTCCCGCTTGATAAGCCGTCGGCATGGTGGGATGTGGTGACAACGTGCATCAACATGAGCCAAGATCAGTTCGCGTCAATGTCGCTCAATGCGAAGCAGTTCGCGTCGGAGTGGGCGGGACAAGATCACATCATTGAGGACATGGTTCGCTTACTGAATATGCGAAATGATAAACACTTTAACCACCGCCGCTCTGATTCCGCGCCTTACCCACTACGCGGGCGCTAAGCGTTTAGACTGCCACCTGATAAACCGCCGAACGATAACACGCTTCAGGCGGTGGCGCGCATATCCTCAAGCGTGTTTACTCGCTCGTGTTCCCTAAATAGCCTTTTACCACTCTGAGAATGTTCGTCAAGCCCGATATTGCATGGCTTTTCACCCCTTAAGCTCTACCCACCCTGTTTGACTCTGACTTTGACTTGACGAAGTTCGGTTCAAGTGACCCAATATGTGAACGACTAGTTTGTTAGAGATGAATTCTGTTTATGCATAATCTGTAGTGTATTCTGTACTAGCAATAGTATTATATATTGTTATAATTGGCGTCGTGTGAACTGCTCAATAACACGAGCGTGATAGTTGCGAATGGCAATTGTACACTGTATATGGCAGCATAACAGCAGGATACGTTTATAATACTATATTTTGTAACTCTCTCTACATGCAGATAGAATATGATGTGCCCCGAAAACTGGACAGTAAAATAGCGTGATAATCAGTGGGTCGAGAAACGCTATGAGAAACACCTACAGCCCAGAATTCAAAGCGAAAGTCGTGCGTGAGGTATTGCGCGAAGAAAAGCCCCTCAGTCAGGTGGCAGCGGCACACGGGGTCCATCTCAATCTGGGGATCTTCGCCCGCTTGTATACCGACACGATTGAGCAGATGTTGGAAGCGGAACTGAGCGCGGAGCTAGGGTACGAGAAGTACGAAGCGAAAGGGCGAAACTCCGGGAACAACCGGAATGGGCACTACACCCGGAAGGTGCGTAGCGGCGGGGGGCGAAGTCGAGATTGCCGTGCCGCGCGACTGCAGGCGAAGGTTCTCAACCAACTTGTGATCTATTCTGAAAACTGCAATTCCGTCTGACCATTCGATTTACACAGGATTCTTTACAGTCTCAGCGGGAACTTCACCAATCACATCACCGCTAGCGGGCGGCGTGAGCGATGAGCGGCAAAGCCGATCCGTATGACAACGCGATGATGGAGAGCTTCTTTAGTGCCCTACGCGGTGAACTCGCCGACTTGCATCACTTCCCGTCCCGCAGCGCGTCAAGCCGTTTTTGAGTTTATAGAGGTTTTATACAATCGGCAGCGACTTCACTCGTCGCTGGGCTATGGCAGTCCTGTTGATTTCAAGGCTGCTCACATCACCTAAACGTGTCTCACTTTTCCTTTCCACAAAAAACGGGACAAGATCACAACGCCTCTTGCTTGAAGCTTACTGTCGTTTTTCCACCGCCATTTCCTGCTCCCTTTCATTGAGTATAACGGACACCCATTTCCTCCACTACTACTTGGGTTCTTCCGCAAATCGATGCTGTTGGCGAATCCCGATTCATGCTGCCAGTCGGGCGAAGTGCGATTTGGGCGTTGTTGAGCGTGGGACTTCATGCAGCCAGTCAAGGATACGTAACAGATTTATGGCAGCTGCCGTCACCAAGTGTTGGAAATGGGTTTTGGCTTTCCCTCGGTAGCGCGAGCGTCGAGCCCCGAGTGCAACCGCCACTTGAGAAATCGTCCCCTCCACGCCAACCCGAATCGCACATTGTGCTCGAAACTCAGGGGATTGCTGACGTTGACGCGCCCACTGCTGCGTTTCATAGTGAGACTGAGGGAACAGGATCGAGAGCGTTCGCCGTTGTTCATGATTATCCGTGCAGAGGGCAATGACCGGACAGACCGAGCAATCTGCGTGGCGGAACTTTATTTTCACCACAGGGCGTTCTGAGCGGGTCTTTACCAGCGACCAACTGCAACTGCGCTTCCCTTGGGGACACAGCGCAGAAGTATGCTCCCAGTCAATGCTGAAATAACGACTGTCATAGCCGGACTGGCGCGCTTGCCAGCTTTTGTCATCCGGAACCGCGCCCATGAGTTCAAGCTGGTGCTGTTTGCGGGCATTAGCCAACTGCTCGACCGACATGTAGCCTTGGTCAACGAAATGTTCAGCCGGGAGGCAGCCCTTTTGGGCGAGATGGTTATGCACAATCGGGGTAACGGCGTGATCCGGTTCCGTACTGGAGCGGGTTTCGACGTTGACGATGAGATGCGGGAAGTCACTATCGCACGTTTCCGTCAGATGCACTTTGTAGCCCGTCCACGATACATCGCGTTTGGTGCTAAAGCGCGCCTCCACATCATAGGGAGAAGCAATGCGTTGAGCCGACGGGGGTTGGTCCTTCGCCTCCCGTAAACGAACATGCCCATCCTCTTGGTAGAAATTTTGTAACCAGACCTGCCACAAGACGGTGACCGCGGGCAGTTTGACCAACTCAGCAGCCTAGGCATCATGGTACAAGTGTTCCAACAGCCATATGCCATCACGTCCCACCTGCTCGGCCCACGCTTGGCGCTCATTTTCCTTTTTGGGCAGCAGATAGCTACTCGTTCGCTGGCTGTAACACTCGAACCAGTCCGCAGTGACTCGCTGTTTCAGCCAGTCGGTTGCCTGAAACGCCAGCTCATTCAGGGCATGCCGGAGCGTCTCATGCACCAGCTCGAATTGGTTAAGTCGGTGAACGGCTGCCACAATGTGCGTCGAGTCGGTTCGCTGTTTGCCCCGCGCTTTGAGCAACCCGCGTGCTTCAAACTGTGTGAGCATGATCTGGAAGAGACGTGCTTCCGCACCGCTGCTCGCCAATCGTGACCGAAATTCAGTCAGAACCGAGAAGTCGAACCCTGCATCGGTTAGTTCCAGATTCAACGCATACTTCTAGTCAATCCGTCCGCGCACGGCATCTGCGGCTTGGTGATCCGTCAGGTTTTCAGCAAATTGCAGCACCGTCACCAGCGCTAACCGCCACGGGCTTTCGGCTGGCTGCCCCACATTGGGAAACAGGTCGACGAATTGCTCGTCGGTGAAGAGCGTTCCCAGTTCATCACGCATTTGCATCACCCGATTGCCTTTGCGAAAGGCAGCTCGCGCTACTCGTACCGTTTCTTCGGGCACATCTGCAATAAACCGAGGATGCAAGGACATGTGACGACCTCCTTGTGAAAGTGAGCCTTTTCAGCCCATTTTCCCTCACAATCCTTCCTGCGTCGATTCGCCAACAACATCGATTTGCGGAAGAACCACTACTTGGCGTAAAGCTCATAGGGGGGCACTTTTGCAGACGACCTTGCAGTCGTCCACTCTGCTGTGTCGCAGCAGACGGCTACCGTTGGGGCTGGGCGGCATGGCGTGCTATTTGGTTCAGCAGCACATGCGGCTCAGTCCCACGCGTTGGGTGTCTCCTTACTCCCCAACGGTAGCCCGCTAGGTAAAACCTCGCCACCTTCCAAGAAACTACACTCCATGTGCGGTTTTTCTGCATTTGAAAACGACCGAGTTTAGACAGCGTCCGAGGCGGTTGGATGAAGAAGGCTGTCGGTCAGCATCCATGGCAAACAGGATTTCCTGTCACACACAACCAAGATGCAGGGTGCTAGATGTCAGTAGCGCTTCTGTCCGACGGACAGCCCCGACCTCCTCAGCCCTCAAATGGAGATGCTGTCACCCGGTTCGGCATCCCGGTGCTGCTTTGCAGCAGCGCCGCTTCCGCGTTCGCGGAAGCCGACGCCCCCCGCCGTAATGCGACCGTCGCAGACGGGTGCATTGGTGGCTGCCGAAGGTGTATTCAGCGATAGCTGAATCCTCGGCGAGGGGCGGCGCTAGGTAAAACCTAGCCACCTCAGATGCCGGTGGAGGCTAATGTACGCCACTACGTGGCGCACCCAGACAGCCCCTGCGGGTGCTGTCTGGTACGTGGGCGGGGACGTCCCCGCCCACCGTACGCACCACCGTCAAACATGGCGCTGTGTCGTCCAGAATAGCGCTGAATGGCAGCGTCAGACAGCTACCTTCAGTCAGGGTGGGTCAAGCTGTCGCTGGCATCGGACGCGACTCGACCAGCGTGAAGCCCAGTTTGGATGCCTTTTTCCGTAAGGCTTTCAGGTCGCGCTCCCGATGCTGGCGTTCAAATGCTTCCACCCCCAGCGCCTGGTACGGCACGTGATATTTGAGCAGATGGTACACGGTTCTGGCAATCTTGTTGGCGGTAGCCACCTGAGCGTGAAGCGGACCGCCCTGCGCCCGCTTGCGCCGGTAGAAAGCGCCAAAAGCCGTTGCGGTGTGACTGACGGAAGTGGCTGCCTGGCGAAAGGCCTGACCCGCCCGATTACGGGTAGGGAGGATGCGAGAACGCAGTACTTTTCCTCCCGAAATATCATTGCGTGGGGCCAGTCCCAGCCAGGAGGTGAAATGCTTTTCGGTGGGCCATTTACTCATGTCCGTACCGATTTCGGCGAGGATGGTTTGCGCTAAGCCCGCGCCCAAGCCATCCACCGCTGCCAGATCGACCCCGACGATGCGGATGATTTCGGCTTGCACCGCCGCCGAAGGGCTGTTCTTACTCGACTTTTTGCGTCGGGGTTGGGGAGCGGGCACATCCGACAGCTCAGGGTTGGGCTGGTGACGACGCGGTGCCATCGCCGCGTATTGCTGTTGGATTTGCGCATCGCACGCGGCAATTTGCTGGGTATAGAACTCATACAATTCCAGCGCCTGCTTGAGGGCAAAGACGTGTTCGTCTTTCCAGGTTCCCGTCAGCGCTTTGGCGATGGTCTCCTGAGAAGACTTACACCGGTGGTCGCGCAGTTGGGCTAACTTCACCCCGTCGCGCTCGCCCGCCACAATCGCCCGCACAATGGCTAACCCGGTCTCCCCCGTCACGTCGCTCAGCACCTGCGCCAGTTGAATGTTCATCTGCTGAAACGCTTTCTGCATGTGCTGAATATGGGCGGCGCGGTGGTGCAGCAGATCGGCCCGCTGGCGCAGGTACGCCCGCAGCGCACACATTTCCCCATCCGGGCGGAACGAATTGGTCAGCAGCCCGACACTGTGTAACTTTTGGATCCACTGGCAGTCGCGGTAATCCGATTTGCGCCCGGGAACCCCCTTCAGATGACGCGCGTTGACGAGGTACACTTGGAACCCGCGCTTTTCCAGCAGCTCAAACACCGGTATCCAGTACACCCCGGTGGACTCCATCGCCACCGTATCGACCTGACAGGCTGCCAGCCAGTCGGCTAACGTGTGCAGGTCGACCGTGAACGTTCCGAAAACCCGCACCGGTTCCTCAATCCGGTCCGGGGGTGCACAGGCATAAATCTCGCTCGCGCCGATGTCTAACCCGGCGGCATTCGGGTACACAATCGGCAGGTGTTCCACGCGCTTACTGCGTTTGGGCTGACTCATGATGACCTCACTGGCTCGTTGGACGGTATTCCAGCCCATTCCGCTTGTCTAAGCTACTCTTCCGAACGGGGTCAAGCTTGCGCTTGCCACCAATGGTCAAAACAGTCAGGAACGGGAACCAGGCTCAATCTCGGGTTCTTGTGAGGGAGCACCTCAACCACACCAATGGGGCGAGAGGTTATAGCTCTGGAATACCCCTTCCGATCGTATTGCCATCCAAGCCAGACGGCAACCGCTCGGGCTCAGTTTCTCTTGGGGTAGAATGCCGTCCTCGGCTATGTCAGGCTCATGCGCCGGTGGGGGCTTCTATACGCCACTCCGTGGCGCACCCCGGCAGCACCTTCGGATGCTGCCGGGCATGTGAGCGGGTTTGTGTGCACTCAGCAGACGCACCCGGCTTATTCAAGGGGTGTGTTGGGTAACTTATCGTCGAAACCTTCATCGTATCCATGATTGACCCAGTGAAGTAGTTGAATCACGATGAAATGACGCTGTTTGCCCAAGATGTGCATCTGATCACCATCGGCGGTCATCACGTAATACTGCTTATCGAGCGTGCCGCGATAAACCCTGCCGTCTGCCCACCGCCATGAGCGCCCCATCGCTTCTCAAACTCATCTGTGCAGAAAACCGTATTCGGGGACTCACGCTGAAGGCGGCTGACTAGGTGTGGGTAGGTGACATCACGTACATCCGCTTCAGCAAAAGATTCTTGTATCTGGCAGTGATCCTCGATGCCTACACCCGCGCCATTCGCGGTTGGGCACTCGGTCGCTCACTAGCACAAGAACTGACGCTCAAGGCATTGGACAAGGCGCTGGGCGACGGAACACTCTCCCATCATCTTTCATTCCGACCAACGGCATCGCCGAGCGCTTCTTGCGCACGCTCAAGGAGGAACACGTTGATTAGAGTGAAGTACGAGGATTTTGATGATGCTCAGCGTTAGTTGCAGCACTGGCTGGAGGTGACCTATATGACCGAGCGCCTGCATCAGGCGTTAGATTATCTCACACCAGCGGAGTTTGAGTTGGTGGCAGGTTTTCAACCGTGCTACTCTCCCTTATCTCCGGTCTAATTCCTTCCAGAAAAACTGTGGTGTGCGCGGGGATAAACCACGGAATCGTCCGAGAGGATCGACCACACGGTAAGCTCGGCAGGCGAAATCGCCCAAAAGGAGCCGAGAAGCGATGAACAACGAAACCATGTGGGTGCGGGATCGGATGAAGCTGTTTGAGTTGCT
>JBGSVJ010000036.1:0-270027 GCA_041753015.1 Anaerolineae bacterium | reverse complement strand
AAACATCACTTTTGAGATGCTCAATCCACCACCGTTCGCGGCTTCACGAGACGTTCACCCGAAGAGGGTACTGAAACAAGTTCGGAAGTCCTGCCGCGCCTACGTCAACGGTGCTTCACGAGACGTTCACCCGAAGAGGGTACTGAAACTTGAATGTCTGCACACCGCTTACGGCATTCCGCGCGGGCTTCACGAGACGTTCACCCGAAGAGGGTACTGAAACGCCGAGTACGCCCCGGCGGTGATCGTCAGCGCTTCGGCTTCACGAGACGTTCACCCGAAGAGGGTACTGAAACGCGCGATTACGCTGTGTTTCTTTTTCTGCTCGATAGCTTCACGAGACGTTCACCCGAAGAGGGTACTGAAACGTCATCGAACTCAATTCCCAGTGCTGCGTAAATCGCGCTTCACGAGACGTTCACCCGAAGAGGGTACTGAAACACGCCGATCGCGCTGTATTCGTTCGTGATGGTTGATGCTTCACGAGACGTTCACCCGAAGAGGGTACTGAAACACCGCCAACGACGTACCATAGAAATGCGCCAAGAATCGGCTTCACGAGACGTTCACCCGAAGAGGGTACTGAAACAAAAGCCATTGATCGCACCACGCGCGCGGTGGCGCAGCTTCACGAGACGTTCACCCGAAGAGGGTACTGAAACCGATGAATGCCGCGATCCACGTAAACGGCTCTCCAGCTTCACGAGACGTTCACCCGAAGAGGGTACTGAAATTTTAAGCAGCGCCTTGTATTCCTCCGGAACAAGCTGCGCTTCACGAGACGTTCACCCGAAGAGGGTACTGAAATCATTGGAACGGTGAAATGCTGCTCTGGGATGGTGCAGCTTCACGAGACGTTCACCCGAAGAGGGTACTGAAATCTTACGCTCTAAGACGCCCAACCGGCTCTGACGTTTGCTTCACGAGACGTTCACCCGAAGAGGGTACTGAAACGCCTATCTGCCGGGCGTGCCGTACTGCGCGACCAGCGCTTCACGAGACGTTCACCCGAAGAGGGTACTGAAACGAAAGAGCCGGAACAGAAGCCCAAAGCGATTGACATGCTTCACGAGACGTTCACCCGAAGAGGGTACTGAAACCGGAATGAAGTCTAGGATTAGCTGAATGATCTTGCGGAGCTTCACGAGACGTTCACCCGAAGAGGGTACTGAAACACCCGTGATGTTTGCCGTCGCCGACGTTTCAATGATGGCTTCACGAGACGTTCACCCGAAGAGGGTACTGAAACATATCGAGCTTGGCGGCGGGCATCACATCCGCATTGAGCTTCACGAGACGTTCACCCGAAGAGGGTACTGAAACCCAAACATATACTGGAGTTGATCAAACGATGGTACACGCTTCACGAGACGTTCACCCGAAGAGGGTACTGAAACTCATATTCATGCGCCGGACTGAACGGCGGGATGCTTGGCTTCACGAGACGTTCACCCGAAGAGGGTACTGAAACGGATGCCATCCCGACGCTTACGCATGGCTAATTGCGAGCTTCACGAGACGTTCACCCGAAGAGGGTACTGAAACTTTGAACCTATGTGGGCGGCAGTCAAACACGCGCTGAGCTTCACGAGACGTTCACCCGAAGAGGGTACTGAAACAATACTCCTCTGGTTGATCCATCACGCCGCCCGTAGCTTCACGAGACGTTCACCCGAAGAGGGTACTGAAACTTGTGACGGTTCTCAGTATGCGCTTGCGGACTACCCGCTTCACGAGACGTTCACCCGAAGAGGGTACTGAAACGACGAAATGACCCTAGTCGAAAATGAGGAATCAGAGCTTCACGAGACGTTCACCCGAAGAGGGTACTGAAACCTCGTTTTGAGGGGCAAGCCTTATCAGCCTACTCTGCTTCACGAGACGTTCACCCGAAGAGGGTACTGAAACTCCGCACACGCGGAATTTTCGGTCGTCTTGACGCGGAGCTTCACGAGACGTTCACCCGAAGAGGGTACTGAAACCCCCATTCTTGCGGCGCTCGTAATCGGCGTTCAGCGCTTCACGAGACGTTCACCCGAAGAGGGTACTGAAACTCCACCTACAGCGCGCTCAAGTGCGACGCGCACCTGCTTCACGAGACGTTCACCCGAAGAGGGTACTGAAACCACGGTGAGTCGGCGTGGGTTGCTTCGCGGCGGTACGCTTCACGAGACGTTCACCCGAAGAGGGTACTGAAACCACAATGGAAATGATCGCGCCGCCCGCGACATGGGCTTCACGAGACGTTCACCCGAAGAGGGTACTGAAACGACTCTAAGGTCCACCAGCCGTAATCGAAACCCGGAGCTTCACGAGACGTTCACCCGAAGAGGGTACTGAAACGGCGAGGTACACGTATCTCATCGGAGTCCTTTCTGGGCTTCACGAGACGTTCACCCGAAGAGGGTACTGAAACAATGACAGATGCCGATTGCGTATTCAATCCCCTCAAGGCTTCACGAGACGTTCACCCGAAGAGGGTACTGAAACGAAGAAGTGCGAATGGTGTTGATCGACCTCAAAGGGGCTTCACGAGACGTTCACCCGAAGAGGGTACTGAAACTGTTTACGGCTATTCGCTCAAATTGACCGCGCCGCGGCTTCACGAGACGTTCGCCCGAAGAGGGTACTGAAACGCTTTATGACGATGAGGAGGCATGGTTGTTCATTGCTTCACGAGACGTTCGCCCGAAGAGGGTACTGAAACGACTCATCGAGTATCACGCACACACGCCGACGCTGAAGCTTCACGAGACATTCACCCGAAGAGGGTACTGAAACTGACAGCGAACTTGCCTCGTCCTGTGTCCCTTCCACACTTCACGAGACGTTCGCCCGAAGAGGGTACTGAACTGGAAGAATACTTTCCAACTCCACTTTACGATAAGGATAGGGTTCGCAAGTGGAGCAGCAGTCATGATTGTAGAAAATCTGATCATCACCGAATACGGCTCGTTCGTCGGTAAACACAGCGAGAGGTTACAAGTCACACGCGGCGGCGATATTGTCCAAGAAGCGCCGCTTCTGCATCTGCGTTCTGTCTTGATCAACAGCCGGGGCGTCAGCATTTCTGCCGATGCGGTTGAAGTGTGCGCGGAAAGGGGGATACCGCTGCATTTTCTCGACTCGAGTGGTCGATGCCTTGCCTCACTTTATTCAGCCGGATTAGGTGCAACTATTCTAACGCGGCGTGCACAGCTCGAAGCGGCGAACGATCAGCGTGCCGTTCATTTTATACATGCCATCACAAGTGCCAAAATTCATAATCAGTCTGCCACCATCAAGTACATGGCGAAGAATCGATCCGATGAGCCTGATTTACAGCAGGAACTTCGGCTGAGAGCGGACGAAATTATGGATTTCACCGCACAGCTTGACCCCGTTTCAGTCGAAGAGATGGAGACCTTCCGCGCCAGTGTCATGGGAATCGAGGGGAGTGCGGCGAGGCTGTATTGGAATACCGTCCGATTGGTATTGCCCGATGATTATGACTGGCAGCAGCGGATTGGTCGCGGCGCGTCAGACCCTGTGAACAGCCTCCTGAACTACGGATATGGCATTCTCTACAGCCAGATCGAGCAGGCAATCATACTAGCAGGACTCGATCCCTATGCTGGATTCCTTCATGCCGACCGTCCCGGCAAACCGAGTTTAGTTCTCGACTTGATCGAGGAATTCCGCCAGATTGCGGTGGATCGGGTTGTTTTCGGGCTTGTCAATCGGAATTACGACATCGAGCAAGATGATCACGGAAAACTGACTCTCGAATGCCGTCGGGGTTTCGCTGCAAAAACACTTCATCATCTTGATTCTTTAGTCCGGTACAGCGGCAAGAAGTACCCGCTTAGGGGAGTCATCCAGATGCAGGCGAGAGCGCTGGCAGGGTATCTGCGGCAAGAGCGCCCATCCTATGAAGCATTTCGGAGCAGTTGGTGATGCGTCAGCGAATACTTCTGCTTTATGACATCAGCGATGATCGCCGCCGCGCACGCATCGCGGACGCATGCCACGATTATGGATTGGATCGCGTTCAACTCAGCGCATACGCAGGCGTTTTAAGCCGAAATCATCAAGATGAGCTGATGCTGCGGCTTGCCGAGCTTCTGGAAGACACGGGTGGAATCATCACACTGATTCCGATCTGCGACCAAGACTGGAAAAGACGGATCGAGGTCGAAAATGACTGAAGCGACGCCCGACTTATTCACTGTGACCGACCTGAAACAGTTCGGATACTGTCCACGAATTTTCTATTATCATGCGTGCCTGCCGGATGTTCGACCGATCACGCACAAGATGGAAAGCGGCATCTTTCGTCATGAAACCGAACAGAAGCGCTCCGCTCGGCGGTTGATGCCCATAAGCGAAATTGAAGTTGTTGAGCGACGGTACGATGTGCCACTTATATCGGAAACGCTTGGATTGTCTGGCATTGTCGATGAGCTAATCATCACCAAGCAGCACTGCATTCCGGTGGATTACAAATTTGCGCGGAAAAGCGGCGATCACTTTCGCCTGCAGCTTGCCGCATACGCCCTGATGGTTGAGGCTGAATTGAAGATGCCTGTTTCAATGGGCTTGCTTTATTTGATCCGCACCCGCAAGACGGAGACTATCCCCATTACGAGGCAGCTTCGTCAAAAGGTGATCGAAACGCTCAGGCAAATGCGACAGATAGCCTTATTGGAACACATGCCTGATGCTACAGAACGGCGGCAGCAGTGCCCCGATTGTGAGTTTCGCCGTTTCTGCAATGATGTGTAGCTTGGGCTTGCTGGAATCCTTTGCAAATTCGTGTGGGTATCGTTGCAGATGCTCAGTTCTGCTTTCCCTATTCCTGAACATTCGCCGATGAAAACGCGCATTGCAGCCGATCTCGCAATCGGCTGCGCTTCCGCGCGGCGGAAGCACGGGGAGTCTATGGGTGAAATCGGCAGCATATGCGCCATTTCTCATCGTATCAGCAGTCGTGTAGGAACACGTCGCTCATCCCCATAGACTCCCCCGCCAGCTAAAAGCTGGTCACTCATGCGCCGTGAGGGCTTGATGTGCCGCGCTTACGCGCGTCACCACTGCCGCCGCACCGTGCTGCGCGGCAGTGTGTCGGCACGGCGCGCCATGCCGACAAAGTGCATCACCCCCAAAAATCCCCAGTTTTTCGCACCAGCCGCAACCCCGCGAAAATTCGCCATTTCACCATGCCTACGCATAGGACAATCAGATTAGCCCGACCGCGTGTAGGAATGCCCAATGAGCAAGAAAACCGTCCGTATGACGATCTCCATGACACCGGAAATGCACGACCTGATCCTGCAACTCCGGAACAAACAACCGCGCCCCGTCAGCGAAGCCGAAATTATCCGGCAGGCGATCCGCGAATTCATCGACGCGCAGGAAGATGTCATCGGAAGCCGCCGCCATTTCCAGAAATCGCTGCAAGAGAAACTCACCGCATTGGAGTCCACGCAGACGTTTCACCTGAATTTGCTGGTGTATCTCGTCGCCTCACTCGATCCGGATCACGCCAATGAGCGGATCGCGCAGGCGATTCTTGCCGCACGCCGCGATGGGGAGGTGCTGCTTAAGCAGATCGCCGCCGTGCGAAAGTTGAAATCGTGAGCAAAGCGATCATCGTGACCGATTTCGCCTACAAAAGCCCCAAACGCACCGGGCGCGGCACCGGCGCGCAAGGGTTGAAAGCGACGCTGGCGTATCTGCAATACCGTGACACGCACAACAATGAACTCGCCAAGAACCGCCATTATGAGCGCTGGCAGGATCGCGGCTTGGGGCAGCACTATCGGGAAATCTTCAAGGCGTGTGATGCGCTGCAAAGTCAACACGTCCTCGCGTGGACATGGGTGATTTCGCCCGCGCCGGATGTGATGGCGCTCGTTCCCGAACGCGAGCGGCGCGCGCTGCTGACCGAACTCACCGACCGGATTGTGGAGGACTACTACGCGGCACGCGGCTTTGATCCGCCTGAATTCGCGTTCGTGATACACGACCGCAGGACCGAACCGGAACGGGGCGAACCGCCGATGCAGCACCTGCACGCGCACGTGATCCTCCCCGGCACAGCGACGCTCAACGGCGTGGATCGTGCCCCGGTCTATAACAACACCTCGAAGGGGCATGACAAGTTGTTTCGGGACATCGGCAGCCAGCACTTCGCGGAACTGCTCGAAGAACGCGGCATCGACTGGCAGCGTTTACGCGATCCTGCCCGTGAACGCGATTCGATTACGCGGTAGGAGACGGACGTGAGAACACCGTTTTTCATGGGGATCTTCGCCCTAATCACGCTTGTGCTGGCATGTACCGTGATCGGACGTGCTTTTGGTTTGAGGGCTGTCGAAGCGCTCTACCTAAGCGCGCTCATACTCACAGTCGCTCTAACGTATTTATGGCGGAGAAAGCGAGGCTAACCGGATGCTGTATTGGCTATTCACGGATGGACGCGCGATCTTGTCGGGACTGCTTATGCCGCTGCTGTGTGCTACGCCGATTCTGCTACTGATCACGGCGGGCGTGCTCGGCACGGGTATTCGCCGCGCGCATGACGACCGCGCAACAACGCCTCTCCTTGAGAGGATACTGCTCGGACTCACGTACACCGCCGCAATGCTGACCGTCACCGCGATTTATCTCAATGTATTTGGGAGCACGGCGATTCAGCGCAGTTACAGACAAAGCAGTTCGTTCATTAGCTGGATGGTTGGTGCGCCGAGCGGCGTGAACGCAACGCGCGTGTTTCTGTTCGGCGTGATCCACCTGTTTCTACTGATGGTCACAACGATCAGCATGCACAGTGTATTACGAAACGGCGGCATTCTGCGTGAGCAGTTCGACCGGATGCGCACTCCCCGAATCACACGCGGAGCGCTCGGTTCGTCGCGGTTCTGCACACCACGCGAGTACCGCCGCTTTCGCCGCGCCGACTCAGACGGGCTGACCCTGCTCGGCGCGTTCTGGGGAGAGAACAAGCGGCGGCTTGACCTCGGCACGGGGCGTTTCTCACTCAGCGGAGAGGACATCGCGCGCGGGATATTGACGCTCGGCGGACCGGGTGCAGGCAAGACGCAGGGCTTGATCCTGCCCGCAATTGCCGACCGGATGCGCGCCGGACATTCGCTGATCGTGGCTGATCCGCAGGGGGAAATCACCGCGCATGTTCTGAAGTTTGCCGCGGTGACGCGCCACCTCGTGATTGTGCATGACCCGACGCGCACGACTGCGCCGCGCTACAACCTCGCGGAAGGGATCGACAATGTGTCGGATGCGCGGGCAATTGCCGATGTGCTCGTGCCTAGCGGACACGGTGATAACCGTTTCTGGTCGGACAGCGCGGCGGCACTGCTGGCAGGCTGCCTGATCCGCTTCCCTAACCTTGGTGAAATCTACGCCGCGATGAACGACGTGGACATGCTTTCGGCGCAGTTAGTGTCGCAGCAGGACGACGCGGCGCTGCTGGCGAACAGTTTTGTCGCCTCGGCGCAGTCGGACGGGCGCGTGGCGGCGAATATTATTGCCACGCTGGCGACCGCGCTCACGGGATGGGCATCGGCGGAGGTGCGCGCCAATACCGCCGCGTCTGACTTTGACGCGGAATTGATTGTCGCTCAACCCACCGTCGTCGTGCTGACGTGTCCGGGGAGAATGCGGGTGGTCTATGCCTCGTATCTTGGCGCGACCCTGCGCAAGCTGATGCTCGACCTCGACACGATTGGCGAACGAAACAGCGGCGCACTGCCCGTGCCGGTCGGCGTGATCCTCGACGAGTTTCCGACGCTCGGCAAACTCGACAGCCTCGTGGCGGATGTCAACCTTGTGCGCAAACGCCGTATTTCGATCCTGATCGGTGCGCAAACCAAAGGACAGTTTCACCTGATTTATGGGAAAGAAGGCACGCAGGCGCTGCTGACCGGGTTGGCGACACAGGTGATTTACGGCGGCTGTGACGCAGAAACGGCGGAGTTTTACAGCAAAGCGAGCGGTACGGCGACGGCGGCGCTGTCGCACGACGATGAGGACGGGCTGCCGCGCCAGCGTCCGTTTTTGACGGTAGACGAGGTGATCACGCCGCAGATCGGCAACTGCACAATTTTCGCGCGCTATGTCGAAGCGGGGTTCGCGGCGCAGGTGATTTTGAATGCGCGCCTGACCCGATTTTATGAGCGGGTCGATTGGCAGCGCTGGCTGACCGCCGCTGGGGAGGGGGAACCGTTGCTGCTGGCGCGCGGGATGACTCCCGAAGTGACCACCGCACCTACCTCGCTGGACGAACAGGTGAAACACGCGGCGCTCACTCTGAAAAAAGGGTACGGCATGCCGCCTGTGATCCAAAAGGCGCGGGAAGTGGAGCGATGACCCTGACGAAGGCGAAAATGGTGAGTGAGATCGGGCGGCGCACTCGCTTGAGAAACGCCGATATTCAGCGGACAATTGAGACGCTCATCGACGTGTGGACGGAGGAACTCGTCAGCGGCGGGCGGATTGAATTGGAAGGCTTCTGCGTGCTGGAAGTGCAGCAGATCGACCGGGGCGAAAATCCGGGAATGCTCCGTTATGGACGCGCTCCCCGCTACATCCGGCGGGTGGTGATCAAAATGAGCAAGCGGGTTCGCCAGCGGATGAAACTGCTGTCGCCTCTGATAAAATGAGCCTTTCAGAGAGAGTGAGAACAAAGCAATGGCGGATGGGCGCAATCGAAGTGACGTTCAACCGGGGATGAAAGTGTCGATTGTACTGAAACAGGATCAGCGCACAGGCAGGCTGACACAGGGAATCGTCAAAGAACTGCTGACAAGTTCGGCGTTTCACCCGCATGGGATCAAAGTGCGGCTGATGGATGGGCAGGTCGGGCGGGTCAAGGAAATCGAACCGGAGGATTAATCAGTCCTCGGCAAGCTTGAGCAAACAAAAAGCCCGACATTCCAGTCGGGCTTCTCCTCTAGAAATCGATCCCTCGTGCATCGCGTTCCACGTGCGGATCATGCACCTGCCATTCGTCCGCCTCGCGTGTGAGCGTCTCCCCTTCCATTTCAATCCATTCACCCGACAAGCCTTCGAGCTTGGCAACCTCCTGCGCCAGTTCCGGCGCATCGAGCAGCCCCGGCACGAGATACGAGCGGAAGTCCTGCTCAAACTTGTGCCGTGAAATGCCACCCCACACCATGATGCTGAATTTAGACGATTGTCACAAGCCGCAGTGCAGCAGGGTGTTTACACTTACGTCCGAGAAAATACGTTGAGGGTACTGAGTTTGATGGGCATGGGTTCAAGGTATCGCCGCATCCTCAAGATCGGTCTGGGCGGGGCAGCGTTACTGGTGATCGTGTTCGTTGTTGGTGCGATTGTGTTGTTCATCCAGTTAGCGATGCGTAATCTAAATCACACCTGCTGGGGCTGTGGCGATCGCATTGCCGCGCCGTCGGAGTCCTGTCAACAGGCGGTGTCCGATCAGGTGCGCGTGCGCCTCAGGTGGACGCCGTATATTTCATCCCGTTGGTCTCCGGCGGTGCAGAACCGGGGCATGGATCCTTATGTTTGGGGATACTTCAAAGCGCCTTGGATCTTCTACGACATCACGCACGACGGCGGACACACATGGATTCGCTTCTGGACATACGATAATGAAACGTCTTTTGCGAGCGAAGCGCCGCACTGTGACTACTTTGGAAAGCTGAACGATCAGATCTTCTGGCTGTGGAGGCAGAACGCACTAGCGAGCACCCGCGACGGTGGGCAGACATGGCGTATCTATAATCTACCGAATCCCAATTGGAGTATTCCCACTACCTCTGTCCGATTAAGCTTCACCGACGCGCAGAACGGTCGACTTGAGCGGGGTGGTTGGGGGAATTATGTCACCGTTGATGGCGGCATCACATGGACACGCGTTGATCAACATGCGGACTAGAATGAATGGTGCAGAACTGCCCGGTTCTGCCGGGCAGCCTTCTAGAAATCGATACTAGGCGCATCCCGTTCCACCTGCGGATCATGCACCTGCCACTCGTCCGCCTCGCGCACGAGCGAATTCCCCTCCATTTCGATCCATTCACCCGACAGTCCTTCCAATTTGGCGACCTCCTTCGCCAGTTCCGGCGCATCGAGCAGCCCCGGCACGAGGTATGAGCGGAAGTCCTGTTCGAACTTCTCTGCCGCCTCCACGCTGGGAAAGTGCGCCATTTCGAGCGTGCGCGATTCCACATCATCAGGCAGGTCGCCGCTGAAGTCGGGCGGAAGCTGCGGATACTCGGTCACCACCAGCGCCGCGCCGAGTGGCTGCCCGTCCGGGGTTTCCACCGCGACGGTGTGCATCTGCCAGTAATGCCGCTCCATTTCGGGCGGATCAACCGTATGCGCTTCCACGAACGTCTCCCAGTCATCAGGCGCGTTCACGGCGGGCATCTCGCGGGTTTCATCGTTGGTGATGTCAATTTCGCCCAAGCCGTGAAGCTGCTCATACGCCGCGATCTCTCCGGCGCTGGCATCGCTCCACACGGGCGGAATTGTTCCCTGCTCCAGCGCGCGTTCGGTCGTCCATTCCTGAACAAACTCGGCGCGCTCAAACGGGAGTGTTTGCGCTTCGGTCATGTCGTCGTTGAGCGTTTCAATCAACCCGGTCATCTCATCTACGTCCGCCGACGCGCCGATTTCCAGTGTGCGCCCACCGATCGCCCCCGTCTCCGCATGGGCGTACAAATCCACCAAGCTGACCGCGTACTCGTGATCTTCGCCGTCCGGCGTGACCCGCTCGACGGCGATCAGCGCGGTATCATGCCACGTCCACCCGTTCCCCTCACCGTGGATGCCTTGCGGCGCGGCATCAAACACGGGGATTTCCGCCAGCGGCACGGGCGTGAACGCGGCAGCATCGTCAAACGTCAGCGGCTCATCGAGCCATTCAAATTCCTGAGTCATGTTCCCCCCTCATCTCTCGTAGCAGCTTGTGCAGTTCGCGCCGAATTCGGGCGCGCTCGGCGCGTGTGCCGCGCCGCGAGTTCTTTCTCGCGCAGGACGAGCCAGACGTGCCATTCCCGGTACGCCTCGACCGCCTGCTGTTCGAGGTCTTGCCACGGCGTTTGCGCCGCTTTTTTCGCCATCGCATCCCGCCCTCACTGTCCACGTACAAAATAGTGCTGGACTGCAACCGGGTAACAGAGGTTCAGGACAGGTTGCAGAAGACTCGCCAGAACAATAATGATCTGGACTGGATAGCGATGGACTTGGCAAAGCAGCGAATTTCGGGACAAAAAACATCTGGAATTCGCTGACTGGAATTGACCCTTCATTCGTCTTTCCCCGCTTTCCTGAACCACTTATCACCCTGCAATCCCCGATCGATTGCTTCCCAGAGTCCAGAACTTTTTTGTCTCCAGTTCAGGACTTTATTGTTTGTCTAGGACTTTTTTGTCCCTGAACACTCACGTCGTCTGAAAGCGCGCCAGCTCACCCGGCGTCGCCCGTCCGTACAGGTAGAAAAGCCCTTCGTCCTGAATATCGAGGACGAAGTGGAAACGCGGCAGCCCGGCGATGATGTCGCGGTGCTGCTGATTCAGGTGTGCGAACGCCGCATCCTCCCGAAAGACATTCATGCCCTGCCGCTGAGAGAAGATCACGCGGATTGGGCAGTTCTCGAAGATCAGCCGCGCCTTGCCATCGAGAAAAACCGACATTTGTTGATCGACCGCCAAAAGCTTTGTCCTTCTCGTGCGAAAGGTTTTCGCCGCCTCGATCAGGAAGTCCAAGAGCGATGGATGGCGCATCAAGCGGTAGACCTCATCAACGGCGATGATCCGGGGCTGTTCGTCGATCAGGCTGTCACGCCGAATGGCAGATAGTACCTGCGTGTACGCCAGTGCCTGCAAAATCGGATCGCCTTCGAGTTCGTGAAAGCTGAACACGCGCGGTTGAATCCATGCGCGTCCGCCGCGCGTCAAGTCGATGTTCGTCATCCCGTTGAGGAACGCCGCCCACGGTCCCGATCCGGTACACAGTCCGGCGATCTCGTCCGCCAGATCGCGCGCGATGGATTGAATCTGCGGCTTGTCTCCGAGCGTGGACAGCACATCGCAGACGGTTTCACACGTCGGCGCGAGGTCGGGTGTCACCTGCCACAGGTTCGGAAAACCGCTGTAGAGCGTTTCCAGCGCCTCACCGAGCAAGCCGCGTTCGAGGTTCTCCCGCTGCCCGCCTGAGAGCGGTCGTCCGAGGACGGTTTCATACAGGCGCGTCGTGTGACTCACCTGCTCAATCAGCGTCGGGAACATCACATCCTGCGGGTTGAGTTTGGTCGCTTTCGCGCTCATCACGTACCACGGTAGCCCGAACGCCTCCGCGACGTGCCGCCCGTGTCCCATCGGTTCGAGCAAATCAAACGGGATGCCGTGTTCGGCGTATTCGCGCGTCAGGTAGCAGTTGATTCCAAAGGTTTTCCCGTACCCGCTCGACCCGACCCAGATTTCATGCGTGGCGCGTTTATCGCGCCATGAGTTGTGAAAGACCGGATAGGCGCCGCCGACCGCCTCGCCGCGCAGCACGCCGTCGGTTGAAGACAGTTTGCGGTAGCCGAGCGGTGCAAGCATGAGTGCCAGTTCGCGCGACGTGACCGTCCACAGCGTCGGCGGCAGATTCAGGTCTTTCGTCCGTTTGGCTGAGAAGAACCCCACCGCCCGCGTGAGCAGTTCGCCCGCTTCCTGACGTAAGCTGAACCACGCCCGCGTTTCGTTGATGACCGCGCCGATCCGCTCCTTGAGCGTGGTCAGATCGTCCGCCGCGACAGCGACGGCGATCTGCACCAGATGGAGCGCATCCCCGTTGTTGATCTCACTCAGCGCGCGGCGGCAGTCGGTGATCCGCTGCACCGAGCGCGAATCCTCGCCGCGCACGCCCGCTAAGTGGACTTGATACGCCTGAATGATGTTTTCAATCGCATCAATCGCGCCGTTCCGGTCGTAGGTTTTCGGAATGTCCACCGCCAGCGCGAGCGGAAAGTTCAGCCGGAGCAGCGGCGCAAGCGGACGGAAAAAGTTCCACGTCGCAGGCGAGAATTCGTAGCTGGTCAGCACCGCCCACAGCGGACGACCGCCCGGTCGCCCTTCCGGCGCAAGATGCCAGAACGGGCGATCCCGCAGCGCGTACCGCCCCACGAACAGCGGCGGAAATGCCGCCTCCGTGACGGGCGTTTCAAACGCCGATGCCAGCCCCGCGCCGAGCGCCCGCGCGTTTGCATCGTCCCACAGCGCCATCCCGCACAGCGCGCGCTGGTAATCTGCACCCCGGTTCATGCGCTCATATTCGCGGCGGTACTCGATCAGCAGCGCCCGCCGCCCGTCATCCTCGGTTTGTTCGGCTTCGGCTGACACCGCTGCGATCTTGTCGTCGAGCGTGGCGGGCATCTGCCATGAGAGAAAACGCGCCGGGGCGTTGAGCGTGCGCAGCCATGTTGAGAAGCGGCTTTGCAGCGCGGTCACGCCGTCTTCGGTCGCGTGCAGCAGAATATCGAACGGCTCCATGAGAAACGTCCGCACGCGCTCACTCATGGACGTCCTCCAGCGGTGACGCGACGAATACCAGCCCTTCGCCGCGATCCACGTCCCGCGCGCGGACAAACGTCACCCACTCCGCCAGATCGACTTCGACCAGCCCGGCGGGCGGCGCGAACACCGATCCGCCTTCCAGCCGCGCGCCATCGAGCGGCAGAGTCAGCATCCGCGCAAGTTCCGCCGCGAGTCCGCGTGGATGTGTTGAAGCGGTCAGCAGGATCGATCCGCGCCAACCGAGCCACAACCGCATCCACAGCGGCAGCCCGCCGCGCGGAGCGGTCAACACAATCAACAAGATAGCCAGCACGATTCCCAACGGAATAGCGGCATCAGGCGCGAACAGGCGGCACACGGTGTAGGCGAACCCGCCGCCGATCCCGCCGAGCAGCAGCCGTTTGAACGGCACGCCGCCGAAGCCCTTCTCATCCCGGCTCAGGACATGCGACTTGAAGTCTGCGGACATGGGTTAGCTGAAGGAGATCAGCGCGGTGACAGACGAGGCGAAAATCACGAACAGCAGCCCGATCACAACCTGATTGGCGGCGCGCGGATTCTCCTGTTTCCACGTGCCGATGATCGGCCACGAGGAGCCGAGATACATCAGCCCGAGACCTAAGAAGCCGATCACGGCGGCGATCGGCGCGATGATCTGGGCGACATCCCGAATATCGTTGAACAAATCCTGTATGGCTTGGGTGAGGTTCACGAGCAAGTCCTTTGATGCTGAAAAACGAGCGAACGCCTTGCTTAGGCTGCTCTCAGCGTATCAAAGGGAGGGAGTGCGAAATGGGGAGTTTTCACCGACGTAGAGATTACAATTTGTGCTACGATGGAATCTGTTCACGCCCATTTCTGATTGAACAAGGTAGCTCTCAATGACGTTCTTATTCCCTCCAACCCTGCGCGATTGGGGACACCATTCCTTCTGTTCACTGGATTGGCACATGAGCGGTACGCTCACCGTCTATTTTTCAGATGCGCCCACGCCGTTCGCGCTCGCCGATCGCCATGAGTCGCACGTCATGAATGCCGATAAACTCAAGGCGGCGATCAAGCGGTTGCAGGCAGACGGTTGGCAGGAGATTATTTCCGCACCCAATGCCGAAGGCAGACAGCATACCCTCATGCGCACCCCAATCATGGAAGCCGGATTTGAGTCCCTGATGATGACCGTTCTCATTCAGGACACGGGAACAACACTCGTGGAGGGGATGTTCCGTCTAGGCAAACGCAACGAATCGCTGCTGCTGAATAAGCCGTGGGATCCCAACAGCCGGGTTGGTATCCTGCTGCCGGAGTCGGAGCAGTATCTTATCGATCAGCGGTGGGAACGGGTCGGCATACAGGAATACCCCTATTACGGGAAGCGCACCCCACGACGGCATGAGCTTCACCTGTATCGGCGTAAAGCCGGGCGTTAGTTAAGTGAGATGAGCGGCAAACTGCCACACGCCCGCGTTCAGACTCGCATATGGCTCCCCGCTCCATACCCACACAAGCGTTACATCTGCCGCCTGTCCGGGGAGCAGATCAAACGGGGTCAGTCCTTCGGCGGGCAGGCGCGGACCGGTCGGATTCTCCACGTAGCCGAGCGTCAGCGTAATGTCGTCCGGTGTGATGGACATGATCTGCGATCCGGTGTTAAACAAGCGCAGCCGCGTCGTAATGTGTCCGTCGCTGGTCGTCACCGCGATCACCTGCACGTCTAAGCCGGCGAAAGGGTGCGGGGTCGGGGAAGCGGTCACGGTCGGCGTGACGGGAAGCGGCGCGAATTCCATCCCAACCAGCGCACCCGTGCGTGTGAGTTCCTGTTCGGGCGGATACACGGCGGCGATCAGCGGGCGGAGTGCGGTCGGCAGCCCGTCCGAATCGCGTTCTCCGAGTAACAGCAGCGCCAATCCCGGCTCGACCTGCCGAAAGAGCGACGTTTCACTGCGGCGGACTTCCTCACGGTTGGCGAACTCATAGCGCAGTACCGCCCCCGTGTTCATCTGCACTTCAAACGCCGCACCCGCGCCGATGCGCGCAAACCACGCGGCGTTCTCCTCCGAATACGGAACGCCAATCACCGGACGCACCGCCATGCCGCTCAACCATGAGGCGGTATCGGGGTTCGGGTCGAAGCTCCACTCGCTGGCGCGGATGCTCCGCCGCTGCACCACCCACACGCGCGGCGCGGGCTCGTCAGGCAGGCTGATATGGAGCAGCACGGGATAAAACGCGGCGCGGGCGCTGTCGCCGCCCTCGATCACGGCATCGGGCGCGTCGAGCGCGAGCGGGGTTTGCGTGGCGATGCGCGCCGTCGCGGTCAAGTCGGGCGTAGGCTCGCTTGTGCCCGTGCCGGGCATGCTCCGTGTGAACAACACCAGCAGCATCACGCCGATCAAGCCGCCGAGCAGGAGTATCCCTTTCGCGGACGGTTTGTTCACGGCTTGCGCGACTGCAACGGGAGGTGCTTTCGCCGCCTGCTGCACGCGCAGCGGGGCACGCGCCCACCGTGTCCCGATCGGCACGAGCGCCGCCTCGTCATAGCGTTTCAGCAGCGCCCGCGCGATTTTCCACTCTTTGATGTCGCTGCCTTCCGCGCCCGCCGCCTTGATCTCGCGGTCATACGCGGCGCGGTACGCCTTGCGCCGGTCGGTCGGCACGAGTTCCCACAGCGCGCGCACCTCATCGAGGGTCATCGCGCGCAGTTCGGTCAGCGTGTGATAGGTCAATTCGTCGCTCATTCGTCGTCCTCCGGGACGCTCACTTTGCCGTAGGCGGTCAGGGTATCGGGCAGCACGCGCGCCGCCGCTTCGAGGCGGTCGATTCGCTGATCCGCTTCGGTGCGCGTGAATCCCGGTGACTGTCCCAATTCGAGGATCAGTCCTTCACGGGTGGACGGCGCAATCGCGCCCGACGTATTCACCTCACGGGTGATTTGTTCGGCAGCACTGGGCGATAACCCCGCTTTGGCGGCTTGATCCATGAACAAGCCAAACCGCGCCAGATCAGCCGTGACGGGCGGCTTGTTATCATCCAGCGGCGTGACGCCCATCGCCCGCGCCAGCAGGGAGGCAGTCGTCAGGTAATCCACGCCTGACCCGCCGTTGTTTCCCAACAAGCGGAGCGCATCCCCGATCACGCCCGCGATGTCCGCGCCACCCGACACTTTGAGCGATCCAATCCGTTCGAGGGAGTCGGCGCTCGATTGCAGCCGACTTGCCGCTTGTGTGACGGCTTCATTGGCGTTCCTTCCCGTTGTAGACTGCACGATCTTTTCTTCGATTTCTTCGCCGCGTGAGTCGGCTGCCGCTTCCCGGCGATCCGCTTCGGTGAACATGCCCGTTCGCAGTGAAGTGTCGTCACCGTTGGGCGTACTCCACCCGCGCAGACTCTCACCCACTGCGGGAATCAACATCGGGCGCGAGACAATACGCCCTTTCGCATCCCGTTCGGCGTGATCCGGGTCGTAGTCGGTCAGCAGCGCCGCCCCGACGAGCGGACCCGCCACTCGTCCCACGCCGGGGAGATCGCGGGCGACCCGCCGCGTGTACGCGCCTTCGACAAACTGCTCGGCCGCCGCGCCGAGCGGTGTCTCTTGCAGCGACGGCAGCCGCGTAATCGAGCGCGCCACCCCCGCAAGCGAGTCCATTCCGCCGAAGGTGATCCCCGCCGCCTGTGCGGGAGTTGCCCCCTGCTGAAGCGCGGTCATTCCGGCTAAGGCGTTCGATCCCACGCTGACCGCACTCCCGGTGAGCGCCGCCCCTGCCGCGACCGCGCCGACTGCGCCCGCCGTCGTCATGACAGCGGCAGTTCCCGGCGTGATCACCGCGCCGCCCGTCACCTGCCCGAAGGCGCTGAACAGGCGGTTGAGACTGTTCCACACCGCTTTGATCCCCGAAAACAGGACAATCACCATGAACAGCAGGCAGATCAGCCCGATGCCAAGCGCGACCAGTCCGCTGCCGTTCGCCGCACCGAGCAGAAAGAACGCCGCCACAAGGGATTGAATCAGCGCGATCACGACGGTTTGGATGATGAGTTCGATCCACAGGTCAACGATCGAGCGGGCGATGACTTCGGTGCGCTTGAAAAAAGCGAACAAGACCGCCGCCCCGAATTGCAGGAACGTCAAGCCCTGCGCGACGGTGAGCAGCAGGTAGACGAACTGCTCCGCCACGCCGAACAGGAGCAGGGGCCACGCGGTCAGGATGCGCGCCTGTGCCGCTGCTGCCATCGCCAAACTGTGCTGGCGCTGCTCCGGCGTGATAAACGAGAAGAAATACCCCTGCACGGTGTTATCGAAAAACGAGCCGGGGCGTTTCCACTCCCACGGGAGCGCATCGGCGATCCACAAGCCACTTGCCGGATCGGGCGGGTGCGGCTGACAGCCGGGAGCGCGCCACGGCGGGTGATAGCCCATCACGTCGATGCCGTCCGCGCGCAGATACGAGAGCGCGATGTCGAGTCCGTCAATCGTGGTGGTGGTCGCGCCGGGCATGTACGTGCCGAGGTTGTCGCACAGGGGGAGCAATCCCAAGTCCGCCGTTGTCACGCTGCCGAGCGATGTAAACGCTCCCCCGCCGACCGCTTGCAATCCGGAGAGCGTGCTCGCATAGAATCCCTGACTGATCGTGCGGCGCAGATCGTTCATGCCGCGATACAGATCAGGCGCGTAAGCGAAAAACAGCACCGCCGCGAGATACCACGCGATCGCGCTTTTCGGCTCGACCACGCGCAGGCGGGCGAAGGCGGCGAGCAAGTAGGTAATTCCTAAGACGATCAGCGCGACCGCGAACGAAGCGGTCACGGCGATCTCCATGCTGGCGGCGGTCTGGGCAATCAGCGGCGCGAAGGCGGCATCCATCAGCCACTTGTTGAGGAGTTCGATGGCGTAGCCCATCAGAAAGACTGCGCGCTGTAGACTCCAGCCGATGCCCGCGAGGGTGTAGAGGACGTTGTACCACAGCGCATCGAGTTGAATTTGAATCCCGTTGAGTAAATCTTGAAGTAAGGGCATCACGTCCTCGTTGCGTACGCATGGCTGCTGTCATATGATCGGGGTATAGGCACGGTGAGGTGGCGGACATGGCAAATGAAACGATGGAATCGATTTATGCACGATTTCCTTGGATACATGCCGTCGATCAGGCATGTGATCAATTCGATCGCGGTGAGGCGGTAACGGTGCATTGCCCCAAATGTGGGACGCTCCTGCATGTGAAAGATGTGCTCAACTTGGCGAGGTGGGTTGTCTGTGAGACACAGGGCTGCGTGGTTGTTCATTACAAGAAGTCCGGAGCTATGCCTACGGAATGAGTCCCGGCTGATTTGCCGCATCGAGCAGCAGCGTGAACGTGTTCGATCCGCGCGGCGACACATCCCACGTTTCCCCGAAGTACGGCACGACCAAGCGTGCGGGCGCATCGTGAATGATTTCAATCGCCACGTAGCCGCGTGCGTCGGTCACGCCGTCCGCGATCACCTGATTGGTGGTCGCATCGACCAGCCGCGCCGGAATGCCGCGCACGCCTTCCGCCGGATCAACTTCCCCGTTGCCGTTTTCGTCATAGGCGATCACAAGACTGAGCGCGATCACGGCAGGCGGCGCGGGCGTGGTGGTCGGAGCGACGGTCGGTGCGCTGACGAGGTCGATCCGCGCGGCGGGACGCGGCGTGTGCGACGGGATCAACGTTTCGCGGAGCGGCGGCAGGATCAGCGTGTGCGCGTCTGCCCGATACACCTGAATCGCATCCAATCCGCAGGTGATCCCCTCACTGCGCGTGTTTTTCTCGCCGATGCAGCGCAGGTCGAGCGTGTGCGCGCCTGATCCGACGAAAAACACATCCGTGCCGGGGTAGTGCAGCGTTTCCGCATACGCATCGATCACCGCGACGCGCACGCCATCGACAAAGACTTCAAACATGCCCATGTTCGGCGCGGCGACGTAACGAATGCGCAATCCTTCGCCTTCAAACGGAAACTGTGCGCGGGCGTTCGGCTGCGCGGTGCGGTGATACTGACCCCGGCTTGCCCCCTCCGCGAGGCGGCGCTCCCATGACGGAAAATACGTGATCGACGGGTAATCCGACTCGAAGCTGAACCAGCCCGTGAACGGTGGTGCGGTATCGGTCGCGTCGGGGAGCGGCTCAAACGGATTGGGCGGCGCGGGAATCAAATTCAGTCCGGGCGGAATAGGCGTGAGCGACGGCGGGGCGTACACGCCGGGCATGTAGGCGGTGATCTCCAATACGCGGTTATCGGCGGCGAGAGTCGGCACGGTCGCGGACGGGGTCACGGTGAAGGTTGGCGTAGGTGTTGGGGTTTGGGTAGAGGTCAGTGTCGCGCTCGGCGTGACGGTCGCGGACGGGGTGAGCGAGGGCAGCACCATCAAGGTGGGAATTTCAACCACACGCGGGACGATCCGCGCTTGCAGCAAATACGCCGCGATGCCCCACGTGAGGAGGCACAGCGCCGCCAAAAAGATCAGGATCGCACGCCGCATGAAACACGCTCCGGTTCGCTAAGCTGGTTTCAGCCTAACAGACGGGAGCGGCGTGAAATGGGGAATTTTCACCCGCCTGGGGTCAAGGACAAAACGATTGGATAGTGAATGCCAAAGTCAATTAGGTAGCAATCTTCTACAATTGATCATGTCTAGTCACTCGATGAGCTTTGCGGGTTGAGTAGCTTGAGGGATCATGACCGTTGTGCCGCTCGTCTTAACTACCTCTGCCTACGCTATATATTTCGATTTCGGTAAAGACCCAGTCGTTGAGTATGCTTTGCGTGGACACATACGGATAAAGAGCACTCAGCCTCCTCTTGAACATGACTTCTCCTCTGGTGAATTTATGTTACTTGTTGATGATCTTCGAAGGCTCAGACTCTACTTTGAGACGCATATTCAACGACTATCTGCCGCAAGTGGGGTTGAGAACTATGTTGACTCACACGTATTCACAGATGAATCCTTTCGATACAGAATACAGGCACACTATAGCCTAGTTGAAAGCCCCGAAAAGGGCAGCTTTCCCTTAACTATTCTGGTGAGGGTTGGATGGGATACAGAATTAAGGGATGACATTTACTGCGGCATACAAACACGAGTGACAGTAGAGAAAATAAACCGGTTTTTGGACGCTATAAATCGCATGATTGATTCCCTCTCGTAAATATACGAGGACAACAAAAAGAGCCAGCGTCGTAGAAAACAGAAAGAAATGTAAGGCAATCAATCCCTGAACAGTATTTCTCCTACCCGCACGATCAATTCCTCATTCGTCCGAGCGTCGAAACGTTCGCGCAGGCGGTCGCGGATTTTGTACGTGCGCTTGAGCGGCAGGTTCAGGTCGGCGGCAATTTGCGCCATCGTGTACCCCTCGCGGAGCAGGTGCAGCACGCGGTACGCCTCCCGGGTGAGCGGACGTGAGGCAGGCTGCTCTTTCGGGGCGGTCAGGTATTCGGAGTGTGCGGTCGGGGAGAGGAACGGGCGGTTGAGCAGCACCGTTTGCACGGCGATGGGGAGCAGGTCGCACAGTGAGTCCGCCCAATCGAGATAGCCGCTCACACCGAGCAGGAGCAGATCGCCGATGAACCGTCCATCCGACGCGCTTCCGAGAACGATCAGCCGGGTATTCGGGGCGAGGTCACGCAGCGCGCTGACCGTTTCAACCAGATCGCCGCCGTAGAGACGGTCACTCAGCAGCACCAGATCGAGCGGGGTATGCTCGACGAGCGAGAGCAAATCGGACGTGCAGCGGGCAGTGGCAGCGAGACAGAAACGGTGATCCGCTTCCAGAATCCCCCGCATCCCCTCCAGCATGATATCCGAATCATGTGCCGCCGCGATCCGCACCGCCATTGCTGTTCACTCGTGAATAAGTTTCCCTGTGGAGTGAGACGCAGCGACGAAAAGCTCAGAGAGAAACGCCTCCTCCCTGAGCATACGAGAAACTCAATGCGTAGTTTTGATCACTTTAGGACAAATCCACCGGTATTCTTGCCCTTTTGTCAGCCGTCACGGATTTGATTTGCGCGCCAGCCGTCGATCCGGCATGAGCAGCCCCTTGTCGATGGCGGCGGCGACGATATGCTCGATGGTGGGTGCCCCTAACGCGACCCGCAGCTTCACCCGAATCCGGTAGACCGAGCGCGGCTTGATGTGGAGGATCTGGGCAATGTCTTTCGGTTCTTTTCCCGCGCCGATCTGCTCCAATACTTCCAAGTCGGTATCGTTCAAGCCGCTGGAAAAGACCGCGACGCTGTTCCCGATCAGCAAGCCGGAGGCACGCGGCGAGGTGTAGTAGAATCCCTGCATCACCGTCTCAATGCCGGGGAGAAGCGTTTCCTCCAGCCGATCCTCACGGAAGATGAAACCGACCACGCCGCTTCCAAACAATGTTTGCAGGTAGCGCGCGCTCAAGCGACCGCTCAGAATGAGGATCGCCAGCGTGGGATACTTGCGGCGCAGCTTCGCCAGCACGTCAAGGATCGAGAGCTGCGGCGGCAGGCTGTCATCCAGCAGCAGCAGATCGACCTCTTGATCGCTTAACCGGGCTTCTGCTGCTTCGATGTCGCGGTAACTTCCAACGATTTGAATACTGGTCGCCGCGCGGTTGAGCAGCGCTGCCAGTCCGTTCCGAATCAGGTCTTGCGGAGCGACAATCACTGCACGCGTCGGGTGCGCCATGAGCATCCTCACAAATGAACTGTATGAACAATGGGCGCGTGGTGCGTACGGTGCGAAAACGAGGAGGATCAGGATTTGAAGTATAATGCGCGCATCCCCCACCACAGTCTGCATTGCAGCAGCGGATAGATTGATTATAGAATCGTTGGAAACGTTGTCAATACAGTTTAATACCTTAAAGGCAGAGGTGGTACCTATGACTTCGTATCTGCCGCTCGCGGATCAAATCAATATCCTGTTCGATGCTGTGCAGCACCCCGATGGACGCCCGTATACCCTACATGAAGTCAGCGAAGCGACGGGGATCAGCCCCGGCACGATCAGCCAGATGCGCAACGGCAAAATCACGAATCCGCAGTTCAGCACGCTGCGCGCGATCATCAAATTCTTCAAAGTGCCGCTGCGCTATTTTGAAACCGAAACAGCGGATCAGTGCTACCAACTGATCCACGACACGCGAGATCAGCAATCGGATCAGCGACCACTCAACGAAATCTCACTGCGCGCGATGAAGCTCACGCCGAACATGCAAAAGGACATTCTGACGATCATCAAGTGGGTGCTCGATGCGGAGGCATACCGCAAGCAGGGGTTGGATGTGCCGCCGCTCCCAAATCTTGAGGATTACGAAGATGACGCCGAATTCTGAAACGCCGGTGCCGTTTCGCCGCCAGCTCGCGCTCCTGATCGAGTATGCGGAAGGAGCGCCCACGCTGACGGAAGTGGCGGAAGGGGTGGGCATGTCGCTGCAAGGGTTGTACTACTTGCTGGATGGCAGAAACGACTCGCCGCGCTATCACACTGTGCGTCAAATCTGCGCATTCTTCGGTGTGCCGGTCGATTATTTCGGTTGTGAAACTGAAAGCGAATGCCTGAGGATGCTGCTCGATGCGCGCGCCTCGCAGCCGAAATCCGTGCTGCGCGCGATTGATCGGAATGTAGAGCGCTTGAGCGACATGGGACGGCGCAACCTGCTCACGATGATCGCGCTGCTGAGCCGCGCACAGGGGAAGCCTGAAAAGCAGCGTTCGTGACATTCTTCATTTGCGTTAGTAAGTTCTTGCGGCATAATCTGAGAAGATTTCTCAGCATCGCGGACACCTTTCATGTCGCAAATTTTCGTCTCCTACAGCCGTGCGGATCATGACAAATGCGTTGAGCTTGTGCGGCGGCTTCGCAAGCTGTACGGGAATGATAACGTATGGTTTGACGATGAAGTTCATGGCGGCGCGAAATGGTGGGAGTTGATCCTGTCGCGCGTCGAGTGGAGCGACATTTTTGTCTTTCTGGTCAGCCGCGAGTCACTGGAATCGCCCTACTGCAAAAAAGAACTGCAAGTCGCCATCCGACGCGGCAAGAAAATCCTGCCGATCTTGATTCGTGCGCGGGCAAATGTTCCGCATGATTTAGCTCAGTATCAGTGGATCGATGCCAGCAGCGGCTTTACCGCTGACACCATGACCGATGTTACCGCGTCGATCAACGCATTGGCGCATGAAATCGAACGCAGCGCACCCGTCGTAACTCCATTGGAGCAAGACGATCAAGAGCCTCCGACAATCACCGGGGATCAGAAAGCGACCAAGCGAGGTATCTCTTGGTTGAATATCGCGGGTGCTTCGGCGGCGGTTATCGTGGGACTACTGATAATCATGCCCCTGCTCAACAACGGAAACAATTCGCCCATCTCAACCGCAACCGCGACAGTTGAGCAAGTCGCACAGGCGGACACGCCTTCAACCCCCGAACCGCCGCCGCTGACAGTTACACCTTCGCACACGGTGTCGCCTACGGAAACCTTCACGCCAAGCATTACACCTACCCCCACGAATACGCTTGATCTTGCGCTGATCGTGGGGACGCTGGACGCAAACGCGACCCTCGTGCAAGCGACCCAAAATGCGTTGGCGACCGCCGCAGCGCGGGCAACCGAATACGCTTTAATGACCCGAGCCGTGATCGATGCAACGGCGACGGCGACCCTTTGGACTATGACACCCACGTCGAATATCACTGCCAGCATTGAGGCGTTCCGCACGATGCAAGCGGCGACAAATACGCAGGCATGGATCGATAGCTGGACGGACACCCCTACACCGACTTATACAAGTACCCAAACCTTCACTTTCACCCCGACTCACACGCCTACTGCAACCTTTACCCGCACGCCCACCAATACGCCGATTCCGTTGGGGTATCCTGGCAATCCGGTGACAGCGAACGAGCAATGGACGCAGATCGTCACCCAAGATTTCGACGGGGTGACAATGGTGCTCGTCCCGGCGGGATGCTTCGATATGGGAAATGATCCAGAAGCCTATAACTTCGGCAGCAATGATGATGGCGGGCGACAGTGCTTCGATGAACCGTTCTGGATTGATCAGACGGAGGTCACGCAGGTAGATTTTGCCCGACTCGGCGGTACAGCGGGCAGGTCAAGTTACTTCACAGGGAATGATCGCCCGGTTGAGCAGATCACATGGGTTGAAGCGCGGGACTTTTGTGCAAGTCGTGATGCACGGTTGCCTACCGAAGCCGAATGGGAATATGCGGCACGCGGACCGAGTAATCTGCTGTTTCCTTGGGGAAACGAGTGGAATCCGGCGAACGCGATGTGGAACAGCAACTCAAACCTACAAACGGCGAACGCCGGTAGTATTCCTGCTGGCGCATCATGGGTTGGTGCGCTGGACATGATCGGCAATGTCCGAGAGTGGGTGAGTTCGCTGTCGATGAGTTATCCCTACAATGACAGTCGTGAAAATGACAATAATATAAATAGCGTGCGTGTGGTGCGGGGTGGCTCGTGGTTCAACGACGATTTGACCATCCTGCGCGCCTCGTCTCGCATCAGCGTTGGTTCCGATAACGGGTACTACTATCTCGGATTTCGTTGTGGCCGCTCTTATAATTCTGAACCCTAATGTTCTGGACTTTCTTCACACCAACCCCGGAAACACCACCAGCACCGGCAACGCGCCGACCAGCACACCCATAATCACCTGTGTGAGCGTGTGATTGCGTGTGACCACCCGCGCCCACAGCGTCAAAATCACGAGCGCGGTCAGCACGATCAGGATCACCGGGTTTGCCAGCTTGCCCAACACCAGCAGCCCGGTGTAGCATCCCGCCGCGACCGCCGCATGCGCGGAAATCTTCGTCACGTAGCGGTTAATCGCCCATTGAAGCGGCATCCACACCGCCAGCGCCCCCACGCACGCGATCACCACACGGGGCGCATTCAGGATCAGCAGCACCAGCAGGCAGAACAGGATCAACCCCCACCCAATCGCGTACAGGCGGTTGCGCACCATGCGGCGGTAGACCGGGCGGTTCGACCGCTCAGACTGCACCTTGAGCAGCGCCCCCGGCAGCACGATCATCCCCAGCACCACCGCCGACCATTTCAGCGCTTCTCCGAGCGACAAATCGCTCAGGATCACCAGCGTCGTCGGGATCGACAGCAGAAACGGATCGAGCACCCGCCCGATCACCACCGCAAAGCGATTACTGGTTTCCGGCATCACATCGGTCATACGCGTATCCTTGCTAAATCGCGCACCAGCGCGGCATACGGTTCGTCGCGGTCGATCACCCGCTGAATTTTCGCACGCAGCGGCGCATCGTCCGGGAGTTTCCGGTAATGGTCGAAAATATCCACCACTTGATCATACGTCGCCATGTCCAGATCATCCGGATGCATCAGCTTGAGCTGTCCCGCTGACTCAGCTCTGGGGACAACCACGCGCCGCAGCCGCTTGAGCCGCAGATACACGCGCATGCGGTTCGGATAGAAGATCGGCTGAAGCACGTCGTAGGGAATGAGCATGATGAAGAGCAGCAAATAGCTGACGTAGCTCGAAATTCGCTCAAATCTGAGCAGTCCCGGCGCGGCATCACTGCCATTTTGTAGGGCAAACACCCACGCGAGTTCGCTCGCAAGCTGCATCGCCAGCGCGATGTGAGTGATCACTACAAGGATCATGCGGAAACGCGGTACATGGGTTTTCTCTCGCCTGAACGAGACGATCACGGGCGGCAGCAGCATGATCGTCAGCCATGCAATCAGCGGAATGGCGCGTATCCCTCGGATGTAGAGTGACAGCTCAGCGGGATTGAGTGCGTTTGTACGTGCCGACCATATGACCATCAGCACGAGGCAGATCGCCACGACGGCGCTGAACCGCACAACGAACCAGCGCAGGCGCGGCAGTCCGGGGTAAAGCTGGCGCATACCGATATAGACGAGGTAGGCGGCAGTGAATCCGAGGAGCGTGCGCGTCAGCAGCGCCACCGGCTGCCCGCCAAACAACGAGTCCACCGAGATTTCGAAGTCGTCGATGCTGAGGGCAACGCTCAGGTAGAGGCTGAAGAAAACGCCCCACCCCAGTAGGGCTGCCCGGCTCGTGATCCGGCGGCGGTACACAGCGCGTATGAAACGGTACGCGAAGAATGTACACAACAGCGTACTCAGGCTGAAAACAATCGCTTGATCCGTCATTTCAACGGTCTTTCCGGGTGAAGTCCAGCCCTGCCGTATACACCTCGATTTCAGGGATCGATGTGGGCGTGTGGAGTTCATGCAGGCGGCGCGCCTCGGCGATCTCGCGCCGAATCCAGCGGACAAATTCCTCAGACTCATCCTCTTGCTGTTGATTCAGGCGCGATCCGTAATCGGTGCCGCGCACATGTCCGACCTTATCCAATACATTCAACTGCTGACTGAGCGTTTTGCCCAGTACGCCGCGTAAATCGACATGGGCATGGTTCATGTGAAGGTGCGCGACTTCATGCAGAACGGTGTGCAGTTGATGCACGCGATGAAGCCGCGCATTGATAATGATGTAATCCGCCTCGTCGACCGGATAACAAAGCCCGTACAGGTCGGGATCGGAAGGGTAGCGTCCGACATAAAGCGGACGCTGACGAAGGGTTTTGAAGTGTTCGAGAAAGTGGGTGATTTGGAAGGCGGCGAAGTCGTACTTAAGGTTGGCGATGGCATCTCGCACCCGATTTTCGACTGCTGTATTCAATTGACTGCCTGTGATTCAACTCAATTGTGAAAAATGTAAACGCTTCTTCATTATAGAAAAGCGCCTTGCTCATGAAAAGGGGAGTTTTTGCCACTGCATGGCACATTTTTCCGCTGATGATCACTTTTACCACATGCGAAAGCGAAAAATACCGCGCGCGATGGTACAAAGTGATCCCACCTGCTCCCACAAACCCCGTTAGCCTTGAGAAAACCAAGCCGGAGGAGAGCAGATGGCAGAAAACAGGCGTTATTCACCCCAAGAAGCACAGGAAATAATCAGGCGGCTGTTCCGTACCGCTGACCTGCTTTCCAAAGCAACGCCGCGTTGGTGTCGCGCTCAAATTCTTCGTGAAAAACACGCCTCGCGTGATTCGAGGTATCGTGATGCCATCCGCCCTCCCCGACGAGCATACAGTGGAGATAACCATGCCAAAACGTAAGCAGAGCACTAATCCCCCACCAGCACCCACTCCTGCTTGGGCAGTGTACTTACGCACCAGCAGCGACGAGAACCAAAAGCCGGAGCTGTCGCGCGCTCGGCAGCGGTTCGCAATTGAGGAAAATGTAATCCACCGATCACAAATGCCCGTATTTGACGAGTACATTGATGTTCTGACGGGCAAAACCCCTAAGCGTGACGGTTATCAACGGCTGCTTGCCGATGCGCGAGCAGGCAAGTTCTCACATGTAATCGTCGAACGCGCGGATCGCTTCGGGCGCAACGACACCGAAGCACTGCGAGCAATTGATGAACTCAACGAGTTTGGTGTGGCGGTCAGATTCGCAAACTCACCTGACCTCGATCCTATAGACCCGGATGATCGTGTGATCGTCGCCTTATCGTTTACATTGGCAAGAAGGGAGTCTGCGTTGTTAAGCATTCGCGTAAAAGGCGGACTGAGGGCAAAGCGCGCCAAAGGCGGCTATCTCAGCCAAGCGCCGGACGGCTACATCAATGTGAACGGCGCAACTGACCGTGCTCAGAAAAAAGAACTGGGGCGTATCGATCATTGGATCGAAATCGATCCGAACCGAGGTGAAATTTGGCGCGAAGCTTGGCGGCTCCTGCTCACCGACGAATACACGCTGGCGGAGATTGCAGATGCCCTTCACGAGAAGGGGTATCGGTATTCTACCGGTCGTCCGTTTATCGAAGTCAAACCGAATGGCAAGCGCAAGGCAAATATCAGCACGCTGTCGAATGCCTTCCACAACTGGACATATGCGGGTTGGGTGGTTAGCGAGCATCATAACATTCCGCCGAAAACCGTGCGTGGGCAGTGGGAAGCGCTTGTCTCGACGGAAGATTTTGAACGCGGACTCGAAGTCCTTGCGCGCCGCAATGCACGCCGAACCGTGCGCCGCAAGCAGGAATATCTGCTTACCGGACTGATTTACTACGAGCAGCCAGACGGAAATTTGATCCGCTTGACGGGTTCAACCTCGAACGCGGGACGTTCAGGCGGCGGAACCGCCTACTATCGCATCCCGAAAGCAGGCGGCGTGAGCTTTCTCTGCTCCGACATCGACCACATGGTCGCGGTTCAACTTGGCAGCATTCAGGTTGATCCTGATCTGATACCGCTCATCGAAGCAGCTTATACCCATGACTTAAACACAAATATTGTTGGGAACCGCGCCAGCGAAAGAGAACGACTCGAAGCAGCGTTGAAGGCGGTAGATGATGAAGAAAACCGCACGGCGCGCCTGTTCGCCTCCGGGAAGATCAGCGAGGAGGTATGGGATAGTTTATGGGCGGAATGGCAGGATAAGCGAAACAAAATCAGGCGCACGCTTGAAACCGCCCAAATGGATCAGCAAGCGCATATTGATAATCTAGCAGTTGCACTTCAATTTATCGCGCGCATCGGAGCGTTGTATAATGGACTTCAACGCACGGATCAAAAAGAACTCCTGCGTCAGATTGTCCATCGGGTCGTTGTGAATGACCGGGGATGTGTATCGCTGGAATTGAGAACACCTTTCGCCTATCTGCATGAGTTGAGCGACGAGATCAAGATCGTCAGCATGCGGCGCAAGGCGCGCACCGCGGGAAAACAAAACGGCGGGGATGTTCCCGCCGCTTCATCTAAAAAATGTTCGACTCTGATCCAAGCAAGCTGGGATGACAAGACTCAATCCGAACATACTCCTAATAACAACCCCCAATTTCTCCAACGTATTGCGTATCCCCACCGTGCTCGTTTAGCACAGATCTCAACCTCATTTTGAATTGGCTTTTGCGGTAAGCGGGAGAGCTAACCCTCCCCCGCTCACCTTGAAGCTCGCTGCCGGTGCCAGCAAAGCTCCCTTGGACAGTGTATCACCGTTCTAGTGAGTCTTTGCCAGCCACAGCGAAACGCCCGCAGTTAGGGATTCAATGAGGGAGTGGCAATGACTCGTGTATTTGTACTCACCAATCATAAGGGCGGCGTTGGAAAGTCGACGACCGCGACGACATTGGCATACGGCATCACCACGATGCTGCGCGGCGCTGGCGCATCCAACCCGCGCGTGCTGCTGATCGATACCGACAGTCAAGGGCACGCGACTCTGGTTTCGACCGGTCGCAGTGATTTCGGCGTGAACAACAGCCTGTACACCGTCCTGATGGCAGAACGTGCCGATGCGATGGATGTGCTCAAGGAGTGCGTCATTCCGTCGCACTGGGATGAAAATCTGCATATCCTCCCTGCCGCTCCTCTGCTCGAAGGTGTCGAGCGGGAATTGAATGGAGTCCCCGGCGCGCCGTTCCGCCTCGCCAAACCGCTGAATAAGATTGCGGGTCAATATGCCGCCGTCGTGATCGACACACGCCCGTCCTTCTCACTCATGACCGAAATGGGTTTACTCGCCGCTACCGATGCGATCATCCCCGTCGAGCCGCGCTATCTGGAGACGGTCGGGTTGATGAGCGTGATCAGCAAAATCAATGAGGTGCGGGAAGGCTGGGGACATCCGTCCTTACGTGTGAGCGGCATCCTCGTTACGAAGATGGACACCCGTGTGCGCGGTCACAACCAGCAGATCGCGGAACTCACCGCCCATCCACTGCTCGGCAAGCTGCTGTGCGGAATCATCCCCTCTAACGAAGCGATTTCTTACGCGCACAACGCCCACCAAAATATCTTCACATACGATCCCAAAGCCTCTGCCAGTGCCGCATATGCGCAGTTCGTCGGGACGATGCTGCGTCGCACGCTGAAAGGCGGTGCATGATGCCGAAGGATGAGCGCAACCGCGCCGTTGAACTGCTCCAGTCGGTCGATCCGCGCCTGCTGGAAGAACTGCCGCAGGCATTTGAGGACAACACGATTCGCATCGAGCGGCTGCCGCTGGAACTGATCCGCCCTGATCCGGTGCAGCCCCGGCGCGTCTTGCCGGAGCGCATTCACTTTGAATTTCATGGTCAGCGGCTCACGCCGCATCAGGCGCTCCGCGAACTGGTGCAGGTCGCGCAGATTGCCGCCCGTCAGAACGGAAGACCGTTCACCAGCGTGCTCGATCTGCTGCCGAATGCCGACGACGACCGCCCCGATTCCCCTGATACCAAGCTCACACCGGAAGAAGTCCTGCTGCGCGATCTCGTGAGCATGGCGCTCACGCTGCGTGATGACGGGCTTGTCAACGCGATCACCGTCGTGGACATCTCCGAAGGCGTGATGCGGCTGTATCGCATCGAAACGGGAGAGCGGCGTTACTGGGCGGCGTGGCTGCTGCGCGACTTCATCCCCGGCTACGAGAGCGACGGCATGATCGAGTGCCGCATGGTTTCCCACGATCGCACCTCGGTGTTTCGTCAGGCAAAAGAGAACACCGCCCGTCACGGACTCAACGCAGTAGCGATGGCGCGTCAAGCCGCGCTCCTGATCCTGTCCGTGAATGGCTACGAAATTCCGCCCTATGCTGTGGACAACAACTACTACCGTCAGGCGCTAGAGCTTCGCATTCCGCGCGGCTCGGCGGCAGAGATTTATTCCGCGATGGGTGGGATTGATAAGCGGCGTTTCGGGCAGTTCAAAGACCTGCTCAACCTATCTGATGAGGCGATGGAGATTGCAGACAGGCATCAACTTGATGAGCGAGTATTGCGCCATGTGATTGGGCTGTCTCCAGCGGATCAGATTGAAATGCTTCAACAGATTATTCAATTCGATCTAAGCAGCCGTCAGGTTGAAGCGATTCTTGAGCATGGTGCAGAGCAACCAGCGGATACAGACGACGATCTCCCTGTGTATGCGGTGAAGTTTGCGCGGACTCTGGTTCGGGATATTGAGAAACAAGACCCGGATACGCTGTGGTTGGCGGTATGCCGCGAACAAGGTGATCCGACGATGGCACAGGCATACCTCAAACGGCTGGCGCAGCTTGCCCTCAAAGCATCTCAGCTTCTGGCAGAGGAAGGATAAGTCTACCCGGGTGGACTTATCGGAAAGGCTAAAGCGATGAAACACACGATCCGACCCCCTCCAAAAAAAGCCCCCACCGCAGATGTACGCGCAGGTGGGGAAGGAGAAGGAGAGAAATCTGTAATTTTCTGACGTGATACGGTTTGAACTCGACACTCACACTGTATCACGCCCCTTCTCCTCCTGCAACCACATAACGACCTTTCGTCAAGCTGTTTTCGTTTGACCTCTCGTTTGTGCTGCTTGGAGGGTTTGTGTTTTCCCACGCGCTTTTGATCGGCGCGGCGGTCAGCTTCGTGCTGCTATTTTCCGGTCGCCTGCTGCACCGCAGCGCCTAATGGCTATTTCGCCCACATATGCGGCGGCTTTAAGCTGCATCGCGCGCGGCTGGTCAGTGATCCCGCTGGTTGGCGGCGCGGAGCTTGCCCACGGGAAAACCCCGGCGGTCGCATGGTCGCGCTATCGCCGCGCGATGCCTTCACAGGCAAATCTGTACTGCTGGTTTGTGGATCAGCAGTTCAGCGCGTATGGCGTGGTATGTGGCAAACTGTCCAAGCTCATCGTGATCGATTTTGATGATGCGGCGGTCGCGGCGGAGTTCGCGTCCGCGTTCCCCGATTTGGCAGACACATATACGGTGCGCTCCGGCAGTCGCGGCACGCCTCATCTGTATTTCCGCGTCGAGTTCCCGCTTTCGTGTCAGAAAATCCGGGGCGGCGATCTCAAAGGCGAAGGCGGGTATGTCGTCGGCGCGGAGTCCGTCATCGGCGGTCGCACATGGATGGTGACACGAAATGAGCGTATTTGCACCCTATCGCGCACCCAACTTGATCAAGTGCTGGCGTTCTTGAAACCTCCACATGACACCAATTTGCGCCACGAAATAAGCGATCTGCCGTTCGATGCAGCGGCGGTGGTCGAGCAGTATCAGCGCGAGGTCACACGCACTGGTGAGCGGAATAATTCCTTATTCAAGCTGGCGCTCAAGCTGCGCGATCAGGGCGTGCCACAGGTATGGACTCAGCAAACGCTGGCAGAGGTTCACGCGCATCAGCGCTGCGAATCTGAGCGGGTTGAGCGCCGCTTAGTGGAGGCGCAAAAGACGATTGTCAGCGCGTACAGTCGTCCCTGCCGCGCCGAGCAGCAGTTTGGTCAACCGGAAAACACACATCAGATGGATAACGGCATCCGCGAAGCGCTGCTTCAGCATCCGGATGGCACGGCAATTTTGCGGACTTACGAAGGGCTGCTGCTGCGAGGTATCGCACCGGGAGAGACGTTCACACGCAAAGAAGCGTTCACGCTGCTGGCGGGGCTGGTCGGGGAGTTCTCGATCAAGAAGGCGCTGAGTTTTGGCATCGACGGTGAGCAGTTATTCGCGCTGAACCCTTCCCCCGCGCCCCCTTCCCCTGCGGATGCTGACCCTGACGGGTCGGTTGAAAACAAAGCGAAAAGATGCTTTGTTACTCAGCAAAAACCATCCAAAAATGCGAAAGGACGACCGGCGCGCCGCTTCGTCATGCCCGCGCCTGAGCAGTTAAGGCTGCTTCTCGGAATTACTGCGAACGTAAGCGACTCCATCCGCGAAGCTGATCTCACCGGCGCACGCACTTATCGGCAAGCGCTCCAACGGGAACTGATTAAGCAGCGACCGGGGCAGTATTCACAGGCGTGGCTGGCAAATCGGCTGGGTGTAACTGCCCGCTCGATTTACAGCTATCACCGTGCGGAGTCGATCGCGTCGGTAGCGTGCTTCAAGACGACGCAACTGGATTGGGAGAATCATGAGCGGCTGCTTCCGCCGCCCAATATCGCGGCGCGGTTGGGATTCTCCACACGGGGCAGACATCTCGAAACCGCATGGGGGAAGCGTTACCCGGCGACAGTGGGACTCGCCAAGCGGCTGCTCACACGCGGCGCGGTGTTCCTGAAAGAGCGGACGATCAGCGCGTATGAGTGGCGCGATCCGGATGCCATCGCTGAAGAAATACGAATCAAGCCGGCGCAAGAAGTATTTGAGGAACATCTCCGGCAGGGTGATCAGCGCGTGCAAGCAGTGTTCGCGGCGCGTGCAGTGGTGGAGGACTCTGCGCCGCCTGTTGAAGAAGTCGAGCAAGAACCCGCTGATGCGTGGTGGATGCCGAAAGCGAAATCACTACCGGATCAAGCGTATTCATGGGAAAACCTCGCGCCGCCGAAACCGGAGGTTCGCACGCGCAAGCCGTACTATTCGGATGCGCTGGAAGGGGAGGACGATGAGCGGATCGCGCAAAAAGTGTATGAGGTGATCAAGACGTGCAGTGGACAAGCCGCACTCAGTTTGAGCAGCGCCCGCTGCCTTGTCGACCTGTACGGTGCTGAGGTGGTCAACAGTACCCTCGGTCGCATGCTGGCGATGCACCACAAGGGAAAGATCAGCAATCCGGCGGGATTCATGGTGGCGGCGTCGCGCGTGCGCTGGCGAAAAGCGCATCAGCTTGACTTCTTCGATCCTGCACCGAGGTTCAAGGGAGAGCGGCGGTAAAGCGTTGTTCTCTTTCCTCACCGATTCGTTAAGCTCGTCACCAACTAAGGAGACGATCCGATGCACACTCGACTCATTCGCCTGAATATCCTGATTCTGCTGCTGCTGCTGATTAACCCAGCGGCAGGTCAAGTGGAGACTCCCACACTGATCGCGCAGATCGGGCGGGGAGCGGTGCAGTCGGTCGAGTGGTATCCGGGTGGGGAATATGTGTTGATTTCGACGGCGACTGGCGCATGGATTTACACGCCTGCTCTACATGATGTCGAGCATCTTCCTGAGGCTCATCTTGCAGCACTTAGCCCGGATGGGCAGTGGATCGCCGGGATCGACTCAGGCTTTCAGCTTCACATCTGGGATGCACATACATTCGAGCCGCTTGACTTTGATACCTATGACCCGAACTTTAGAGCGTATTCGCTGTCATGGAATCCGATGACGGGTGATCTTTACTGCGTAGGTGAATTGGGTGTTGAAGATCTCATGTTGATATGGCGCGCATCGAATGGGCTTGGAATTGAGCGCCGTGTGAATAATCCAAGACTTCAACTCGATTGGAATCCGCAGGGCACGCACTTAGCCGCCCACGCTCAAAGAAGTGGTGAGGTTTGGGTGTGGGGCGATAATCCAACTTTGATCACCTCAGCAGATGCGGTTCAGTGGCAGGATGAAACGCATCTCGTCACATATGCATGGGGGGATTTCGACAATGGTACTACTGTGAAGGTGTGGGATGTCACCACCACTGCCCTTATACATGAGTTTCGTATTCCCGATTTCTCGATCACATTCACGCATACTGGGCATTTGGGGGCGGTTGGCGGGTACGTTGGGGGCATAAACATCCTTGACAGCGCATCAGGTGAAAACGCGATATGGCTGCAAGCACCCTCCCTCGATATTTCTTTAGGGCAGTCGTTTGGAGCTAGTCCCACCTGGAGTCACGATGACCTCTCGTTAGCGATCGGTACACGCTCAATTGATCGCACGGGAAATGTAGGAGTTGTCCTGCTCGATTGGGCAACTCTAGAATACACCCGCGCTTTCAGCGGACTTTCAAAGGGAATCCGGCAAATTGTGTGGAGCGGCGACGATCGCACCTTGCTGGTTGTGGATGAACGACAACGAATCAGCATGTTCGACGTTGAAACCGGGGAAACGATCGGATCGACGGATGCGCACGGTATGGTGGGCGAGTCGATGGCGTGGAGTGCTCAAGGGGATCGCTTAGCATTCGGTAGTATGGACGATAGACTGCTCGTATGGGGATTGGAACAAGAGGAAATCACGCATGTTTTCCCGAACAACGGCTCGCCTGTCTGGGATATTCAATGGCAGCCGAATGGCGACCGGATTGCCGTCTATACGGTTGATCATTTTTTGAATGATCCGCTTCACCATCATGTGTGGGATACACGCGATCCAGAAAACCCAGATGTGACTGAGCTTTACAAAGGATTTAGCAATCGCATTTCGCGTTTCGCATGGTCACCCGATGGGAGTCTTCTGGCGGGATTTGGGGACACTCTGTATCTTTGGGAGAGTCAATCGGGTGATGAGCGCGCAGCAATTCCGTTTGAACTTCCTGATTTCACTACGGGCGCGAGCTTTTCATGCGATTATATGCGGTGGAGTCCCTCCGGTCAGTTTGTCACCATGTTCGGTTTGCAGTATTCGAGCAGTTACTATTTGACCTCCTACACCTATGATGTACAGCAGAAATCCTTTATCAATACGCATGTTGCCGACGAATTAGATAGAAATATTTATGTCGCCCGCTGGCGGCGTGATGATCAGCTCATCGCGCTGAGCTTGGCACAAGCATCGGCAGGTGGGTATTGGGGTAACGTTACGCGCGAGGTTGTTGATTCTTCATCTGGCGACGTATTGTCCCGTGTCCTATTAGAGGGTTTATACAATGATCCTGCACGTGGATACCTGAGTCCTTACGGGACTTACGCTGGTGCAATCGACACGGGGAATAACGGCATGATCTGGGATACATCAACAAGCGCGCCTATCGCGTGGATCAATGATGCCGTCAACATGGTCTGGTCACCCGATGAAACACGGCTTGTCGTCCAGCGCACCGATGGCAGCCTGTGGATACTCGAAGCGGATGGAACGATTCTCACACAAATTCCCACACCGCCCGACATGCAAGCGGCGGTGGGCGATTTCTACTGGTCGCCAGACAGTCGCCAGCTTGCTCACCTGCACGATGGGGTGATCGACGTATGGCAGGTGATTATGTAGCCATTTGCTGTTTCATCTACGCCATGTAGACAATTTCGTGTACAATCTGTATCTACATTGTATATACGTGGGGTGTACATGAAAACCCGAATCCAGAAGTGGGGAAACAGTCTTGCGCTCCGCATTCCCAAGCCGCTGGCAGACGAAGCGGGACTCGATGAAAACGTTGAGGTCGAACTCACGATGCGGGATGGGCAGTTGATCGTTCAACCGGCTGCTCAATTCACGCTTGAAGCACTGCTGATGCAAATCACGCCTGAGAACCTGCACGATGAGATCGACAGCGGTGCGCCACTCGGAAACGAGGCGTGGTAATGGCATACGTGCCGGAACGCGGTGATATTGTCTGGCTCACGTTCAATCCGCAGGCGGGACATGAGCAAGCGGGGCGACGTCCGGCTGTGGTGTTGAGTCCTGCCGCCTACAATGGCAAGGTGGGATTGGCGCTCGTTTGCCCGGTCACGAATCAGCAGAAAGGCTATCCGTTTGAGGTGATGGTGCCGCCAAATGCCGGAATTACGGGCGTGATTCTTGCGGATCAACTCAAGAACTTGGATTGGCGCATCCGTCAGGCAGAATTGATCGGGAAACTGCCGGAACACGCGCTGAGTGAGGTGTTCGCCAAGCTCAAGACACTGCTGGACGTTTGAGCGGGTTGCATTAGGTCAACCATCCCTATAAGTTTTCCATGCCTGCTCGGTGAGCGTTGCGCGAAAAGTATCCGACTATCACTCAAACAAGACTGCCCCCGGTTCCTGAAAAACAAACCGCTCGCGGATGATGCCTGTGTCGAATGCATCTCTCAGGGGAATACCGTTCCAGTACGGCGCTAATCGCGAGTCGTTTTTCACGAATACTATGACGTGCCGCTGACCGTCTTTCTCAAATTGCAGCGTGAAACGGTCATCGGTTAAATCGACCGCTGTGATCTCACTATCACGCAGGATTTCAGATAAATCATCCCAGTGTGGTATCTGCTCCTCAACATATTGCGGGGCTAGCCATGGATGAAAGCGATCATAGAGATGGGGGGAGCAGGATAAGACACGATAATTGATGAGCGTGTAACCAGCTGCATATCCAACTGCATAGACCAAAACCGTTTGATTCTCCGCTTCCGTAGTGCTGTCACTCAGCACAATTCCAAAATATCCCGGACTGCCCATTCCATACCACCCATACGTGCCATGTCCCACAATTTTCTTGCCGATCAGCGTACTCGGCTCCACATCCATGAGGGTTTTGGGCGTGCCAAAGACAAAAACTTCGTCCTCTTTTGGGCGAAAACCGAAGGTAAAGAACCCCGGCGCGGCGATCCATCCCTTAGACCACCACTCCGGAATCTGATCTTTGGGAATGATCCTGCCATATCCCGTGACATTGCCAAGCTTGAGGTTGAAATAACGGTCAAAAGGACGTCTGCGCGTGAACATCTTTTTCAGCGTAAGCAGAAATTCTTTTAGCCAACCCGTGATCGCAATTTGATGTTTGCTCATGGCAACAAGCTCCGCTTCATACACCGCGTATACGCAGCAGCAGATCATTGAGCGCATCGAGTGCAATAGGCGCATCCGGTAAAGCACTCGCATCGCGTGCGGACTCCAACGCCTGCACCAACCGCTGATACTCCCGTTCGTGGAAAGTCAGATCGGCATCATTCAGCGTTTCCATTTCTGCGCCGGACGTTTTGCGGGCGATCAACTCAGGGAGATACGGCAGCCTGAAATGCTCATTCAGGGTGACGAGGCTTGACTCCACTGTGCCGGTTTGCATCAGGAAAATCCCGGTTAGCAGCACGCGGTACACATACAAGAGCGGCTTGACGCGGTGCGGCGGCTTCTTGAGGAACAACTCCCATTCGGTTTGCGCGAAACCGAGATAATGATGGGCGTGATGGCGCGTTAAGCACCCCGGCACCAGCGCCTTGAGTTCCTCATGATGCGGGGAGCTATGCAGCACTAGCGGCGAGAGAAGCTGCTCCAACACATAACCGTTGCGCTTGAGCATCAACCGGATAAATTTCGCCGCGTCGTGTGTGACCAGATCGATTTCCAATCCATCATCGAAACCAGAAACTTCTAGCGTTTCCTGCAGCGGATACAAGCCGACCACTTCACGCACGGGCAGAATGTGCACGCCGCGCAGATCGTAATCCGAGTCCGGGGACGGAAAGCCGTACAGATGTGCGCCGCTGACGGTGGTGAACAGAAGCGGATACGGCTGCTTGTTGATGACCGAGACAAGTTTTTCACGAACGGCAGGATCAAGGCTCATCGGGTTTCTTCTCTCATGTCACCGAGCGGCGGGCGCGGATCAGGTAGGCATTCGCCGCTTCGTAGTCCGGGCGATCGGGTAAGCGTGTCATGCGGAAGGCGGTATCGAATTCTGTGTGCAGGGTCAGCCTCCATGCGTCTACTTCTTCCCATGAAATTTCGGCGCGACGGATAGCGAGCAGCCTCTCGCGGTGTTCTTCGACACGCACAGGAATATATCCTTCCTTCAGCGCGATGATCCCGGAGAGCAGCAGGCGGATCAGGTGCATGGCGTGTTTCCAGCGGATCTCGCCATGATTTTCGATGTCCTTTTGCAGCTTATGAAACTGTGACGTGACATAGCCGTTGTAGGTCTGGTAGATCAGCTTGGATAGAAAGATCTGCCGCATATCGAGCAGTTCTTGCGCCAGCGGCGTGACATGCTCTACGAGGGGCGTATACAGGCATTCGAGGATATTCGGGTTCGCCTTGAGCGCCAGCACGATGAACTTTTGCAATTCCCAATACGCCTCCTCGCCGCGCTCCAACTGCTCCGGAATGCCGAACAACGACCAGTGCAAGTCGGCGGGCGGCAGATAAAAGCCGCGCAGATCAATGTCGGAGGCTTCGTGATCTAAACCATATGCGCGCGACCCGATCACGCAGCGGTAAATCACAAACTCATACAGGTCAACGCCGGAAAAATGGGCATCGGGAACGGTCGGATTCTGATAGTGGTTGCGGATCGAAAACTCATGCCGCTTGAGTGCCTGCTCCGTTCCATCCATAAAGCGAACGCGGTAGGCATGGGTGATATCGACGGGCGATTTGATGATCACGCCGACTGCACCCGCCGCAAACAAGACATTTCCGGCGCGGTTGACCACATCGACATGCGAAACGATTTGGGTGCCAACCGGCAGAATGGGAGAAAGCTTATTCATCAGCGCTCACGTTGACAGTCTAGAACTCTCTCAATTCTACGATATGCTTTCGTTGTGCACTCAACGAATAGGAGTGTTTCTGATGCCGAAAAAAATCTACGTTGCCGGACCGCTGTTCAACACTCATGAGCGCATGTACTTGGAGCAGATCACCGCCGCGCTTGAGGCGGAAGGCTTTGAAACCTTCCTGCCGCACCGCGACGCGGGCATTCTTGGGGATTTGTCCGACATCCGCGAACGGGAGCGGCTGTTTCGCGGCGATATGCAGGCGCTTGAAACCTGCGACTTGATCGTCGCGCTGCTCACGGGTGCGGATCAGGACTCCGGCACATGTGGAGAACTCGGCTACGCATACGCGAAGGGCAAGCCATGTTTCGGCATCAGCGACGATGTGCGGCGCATGAACAATCTGATCTGGGGCTTATGTGACGAGGGTAAAGCCATCGCCCGCGATATTCCGTGGCTGCTCTCCCTCGTCAAAACGCGCGGCTCATGAGGGCGGCACGTAGACATGCACATAATCGACCGTCATTGGGTCGGGGAGATGTGCACAATGCTCACGGGTGGCTAGGCAGAGGAATCCGTCTCCCGGCTGTGTAATGGATTCTTCTGCATTCACCCCTTCGAGATATTCGCCTGTGTAGCGGTATACCCATCGATCCCGATTGAGACCCTGTTCGTCGAACTCGTTCCGGAACATGAGAGTATATCCCGACGGAACGTAGGCGGAGTCAGGTGGCGGATCGGCTTGGGCGGCGGTGGTGCAGCCCAATGCCGCGAAAAGGAGCGCAATCAGTCCTGCTTTCAAGTAGTGAACCATGTGTACGCGCTTTCACAGTTGATACCTAACGCAAAAACACCTCATCCAAGTGCCACTGGAGCGCGTCCACATCCGGATTGTAAACCGCTTCGGTCGGTTCAAAGATCGGGCGCGTATCGAGCGTCGAAAGATGCCCGGCGATGTTACCAGTCAGCGAGAGCTGCCGCGAAAGCGTGACGCGGTACCGCTCGGTAATCCCTGCCAGCCCCAAATCGAAAACCGTGTGACACGTCCCGCACAGACACAGCCCATTACGTGGATCATCATTGTGGCTGACGCTCCACGGAATGATATGGGCGGCATTCGCGATTGTCTGCCCTTCCGTCGTGACCAGTCGCAGACCGCACAATACGCAGCGGTGGTTGTATGCGGTCACGATGGCGCGGCGAAACCCTTGATCGCGCACCGGTGACTTTTCATCGGAAAGCTGCGCAGCCGATGCCGTTGATCCCGATCGCGGCTGATGGAGCAGCGTCTCGCTGTATTGAAACGCCCCCAGATTTATCGCTGCTTGCTGACTCAGCGCCTCGTGATAGTCCGGGTGAAAATACTTCTCAATGAGCGCGTTTCGGAGCTGTTCGCGCGTCTCCGCAACGCAGACGAGCATGTGCAGTTCCGCATCCAACTGAGCGCCGACTATCGTTTCCCGAAGCTGCCCCATCCCCGCAATCTGTCGGATGGCGGCGAGCGCTTCTTCTTTGCCCTGCTGCGGAACGAGGTGCCAGAAGTCGTCACTTTTGAGATAGAAGAATGGATACGCCAAATTACCGCGCCGATCAGTCGGCATGACCAGCTTCCAGTAATCCGCGAACAACGTCCCTAAGTCGATGCTCAGGGGCACAAAGTTGGTGGAGAGTTCACCGCGCGCGGCGAGATCAAACACGCTGAGCAGAAGCAGCGGTTTATGCGGCGCGCGATGCAGCGTCGAAGCAGGATATTTCGCAGCACCGGAGTCGGTGCGAAGGCGTTGCAATGCGTTGACGTAATCAGTGAGCGGCATGGATGCACCTATCAGCAGCAAATACGCACACCCATTATACGACCTTATCAAATCTGCCGGAGTGCACTTCCAACGCCGTGAGGCGTCATTTTCCTACCGTGCGCCAACACCCGTTGAGCGCGCGGTAGGGCGGCACGCAGCGCGTGACGCATCAAGCCCCTCCGGCGCTGAGGAGCGAGTTCATTAAACTCGCCACCCGTCTTGTAAAGACTGGGTGGGTGTTCCGGCGCGGCAAACCTGATGCCGACGAAAGCGCAATGCGCCGGAACACCGCGCGCCGCCAAGGCGCGCATGGCTTTTGAAAATGGGCGTGCAGAAGTGTTGTCATCCCCTGATGATTCTGTAGAATAGTCTCTATCGCACTGCAAGTGTTCGTTAGCGCCACACAAACGGGAAATTGTGGCACCCGAGGAAAGGAGGCATGTCACGAGCGATTATCAGTTGTTCCCATTGGTTCGCGGACGCAGCTCTGTACGAACTGCGCCGTTCTCTGCCGGAAGTCACCCTCGTCGATCAGCCCGCACCGGGCGTTCTCCTCATCGAGTTCCCCTACTCGTTCGATAAACTCACGCTCCCTTGGCGGCGCAAGCCGCCGATCTACCTGCATCACGCGTTCCCCGTTCATCACATCGTTTCGCTGCAAAACAATCCTGCCGATCTACCCCGGCTTCGTCAGTTGATCCGCACATTTGCGCCGTCCGATGCGGTTGTACAGGTTCGCAGCACGGTTGACGATGTGCTTAAGTATTCTCCCGCCGATCTGCACTGCGCGGTCGCGCCGGATCAGCCGCTTTATCCGTTAAATCCTCCCACTGGGCGCGTGGTGTCGATCGTGCTGACGGGTTCAAACGCGGTGCTGAAGGCATATGCTGGCATCTCGTGGGCATCGCAGAATCTTTCACCGTTTGCAGGCGGGCAAATACCGTTTACGCAACCGGTCTCGAATCGCGCCGGGTTCAAGCTGCTAGAGGCGCTCACCGCGTTTGAAATTCGGTTGAACAAGGGGACGCGAGTGCTTGACTTAGGCGCTGCGCCGGGGGCATGGACGACGCTGCTGCGTCAGCGCGGGATGCGTGTGACCGCCGTCGCGCCGAAACCGCTTTACCCGTGGCTGATGGTTGATCCGAATGTGGAATATCAGCCGACGCTTGCGGAAACGTATTTGGATCGATGTACCGCGACGTATGACTTGATCGTCAACGACATGATCCTTGAAGGGCAGGAATCCGCGCGGTTGATGGTGGGGTACGCTGAACATTTACGGAGCGGCGGTATCGCCATCATGACGCTCAAGCTGCATGGACACAACCGGCAGAAAATCATGGATCACGCGATGCGGTTGCTGCGGAAAGAATACAAGATCATCCGGGTGCGTCAGCTTGTAAGCAACCGGCGCGAGGTCACGCTGTTTTTGCGGCGGAAAGAATAGTGATTGGCTTGTCAGGGGCTAGAGAGTGGGTTGTAGCCTACGCACAATGCGATTGCCGCAGCAATTTCGTCCATTTGTGCCGGGGTTAATTTGCCGATCCTTTGGACAAATCTCTCTTCGGACAGTGAACGTACTTGGAAAGCATCAGCGGCAGAATCATGATCAAGTCCGTTGGACGGAGTTTTTTCGATTTGGACAAGCCACAGATGCTTTGCAAAGTGCGGCTGCCACGTCGTAATTGGAACCACAATTCTTAAACGCAAACGACCGACGGATGCCGGATTCATGACTACCGCCGGTCGTACTTTCTTTTGTTCTTCGCCTTTGTGGGGATCAAAATCAACCCACCATATCTCAGCTCTCGAAATACTCAGCCGCGGTGTACTCGTCGTCAAAATCCGCCTCGCCATTTGCCTCGAAGATCTCAAAGTCCTCGTCAGCAGACTGTTCAAACATTTCTGCGACGATTCTGTTCCGCTCTTCCAGAGGCAATCTTAGCAGATCACGCGCCGACGGGTAAGGCTTCTTATCAGGTGTGGGTAAGTCTTGGAAGCAGTCTGGACAAACGATACGCCCCTGATCCTCACTGATCAAGCCTTCTGCGACAGCACGCAGGGTCATCTGCTTCAGGCGTGATGGCTCTTCCTTGCCGATGTAGTCGAAGGGTTCTGCTTTGCGCCAGCCGTTTGCACTCAATTCCTGCCACATCTCAGTGCTGGTGTTCTCACTGATGATGCCCAGATCTTTCGCGCGGAAAATCCACGCCGCCATGCTCATGCCGTACTTCTGTTTGAGCAGACCCAGTTCACGCCAGTCGATGTGACGACGGGCTGAACCCAACTCACGGAAGGCAGCCGCAGCCGGAACTAGCAGCGCTGCCGCGAAACGATGCGCCAGCTTTTCCTCTTGTTTATCGGTCAACACGTGGGTGTCCATGAGTAGATGACCGATTTCATGTGCTAAGTTGAACCGCCTACGATCCGCTTTGACCTGCATGTTGATCACGGTCAGCGGTGCGGCAGTGTTGCCCCATCCCGCTAACCCATCGAATTCCCCGATGTCTTCGTGCCATTCCACCACAACACCCCCGTGATCCTCAACCACTTGAAAGAGGTTATCAATCGGGTGTTCATCGAGCTGCCATGCCTGACGTAGCGCATCAGCAGCGGCTTCTGCCTCATCAGGTGTGGTGACAGGCTGTCTCGACGGAAACTGCGGGCTTTCATCCGGGTAAAGCAGCGATTCGAGTTCAAGCTGACGTTCGGCAACCTGTGCTGCGTAATGCATCACGCGCTCCTGTGCAGCCTTTGACAGGGTGCTGTGACGGCGAAATGCTAACCAGTTGACCGACAATGACGGTTCAGTGAGGAAGTATTCCGACCGCACCTTGAGCACCTGCGCCAGCTTGAGGATGGTTTGCGCGGTGGGGATGCTTTTTCCGGTTTCGTATTTCGAAATGGCTGCCTTTGTGAGGGGCAAGCCGGAGGCACTCAACCGCTCTGCCAGTTGATCCTGTGACCATCCGGCGATCAATCGTGCTTGACGAATGCGCGCTGCAATCATGGTCTTTTTCCCTCCCTAGAGTTGACAATTCTACACAATTCTTGGGAATTGTCAACGGGTAGATTAGAACAAATGAGCAATCACGGTTTCTTACACCACTTCTTGAATCCCTCACTCAACCTGACCTTCGTCCGCACACGGATCGTCGGTTTCCGTGCGGCGCGCCGACCGTCCTTCTGGATCGCGTACAGCTTCCCCGATGCAGCTTCAACCGTAACCTGAATCCGCCCAATTCCGGGTAGCTCAACCCACTCACCGGCGCTGAGATCATTCTCAAGCGTTTGCAGATAGTAGGCGATCACCTCCGCCACCAGCGACCGCGTGAAGTAGCGCTCCTGCCGGGCGATGTGCGCGATCCGTTCGGTGTGATTCATCGCGATTCCTTTCGCTTGAGCGTGCGCTGCATAAACTTCTGCCGCAGCATCGCGTCACGCTCCTTGATCTGCTGCATGGATTGGTCGATCAAAGCGTTCGGCGTGACTTTCGATCCGGTCGCCGCACCGATCAGGTAGGCGAGTCCGTTGGCAATCGTGAGCAGCATCAGCGTGAGCAGCCATTCGAGGTAGTCGAAGCGTCCGCCCATTGTTTTCGTGAAGTGCTTTCTGCTCCCCTCCACGTCCTGCTGTTCGTCGAGGTACGCCCGCAGCGCTTCACGGACGATTTCGGCAATCGGCGTTTTGCGATCCTGTGACAGCCGCTCCAAGCGTCGATGAAGTTCAACCGTCACATGCGTGCTGACGTGCTTATCTTTCGTGGGTACAGGCACAACACCCCCTAGAAGCTGATATCAAGACGGGATGAACTGCGGTCGATCTCCGGCGGAGACTGCTCCGGTTCGCGGTCGCGCTGCCGCTCGTGATCGTCGGTGATCTCGCGCTGATGCTCCGGCTCGTTATCCGGCTCCACCCCTGTGATCATCTGCTGCACAATCTCCCGCTCAAGCCGCCAATCGCGCCCGATTGTCATGTCGAGCAAATTCTCGAACTCCTGTCGCGCGATCCGGTGCAGATTGTCGTCGCGCTGAAGTGCTTTCGCGTCCGCAACCACCTGCTCACGGCTGATCCGGTGCGACTCGCGCTCCCCGAAATTGTTCTCAATCGTTCCGGCGACGAACACGTGCGTGTGCAGGTTCTGCATCCCGTAATCGCTGGTGTCGCGGTCGTGCAGACAGTAGCTGAACTCCGGTACATTCAGTCCGCGCTCGATATGCCATGTCTCGATCACGCGCTCGGTCACTAATCGTGCCATCTCCGCCCGTTGATCCTCGGGCACGAGTGCCATCAAGTCAGGGGCAGGAGCAATCACCAGATGATGCGCCAGCACATATGGTCCCGCGAGCTTGTTGCAGTTCTCCCACACCTCGCGCCATGAGTCGCCCAAGCCGCAGTCCCGCCAACGCTCCTTGAGCGGCAGCGCGGAGTGTTCCGGGTCTTCGCGGTAGCTGGTGTACTTGAGCAGCTTCTTCAGCCCGCGTGAACCGCCTTTCCCCGGTTTTTGATATTTCCAATTGGCGATGATGCTCGGTTTGCTCATCTTCTGCCCTGTGCAAACTTGGGGACTTGACACGTCATCGATACCGCCTTATCCTGTGCAGTATCGTAAATGTTTACGATACATCGTAGCATGACGACGAATTGCAGTCAAGCGGAGGGCATATGGCGGACAAACCAAGCTTTGGAGCATACCTACGCACCATCCTTGAGCAGCGCGGCATGAGCGGCAACCAACTGGCGAAAGCTGCCGGTGTGACCGAAGGCACAATCCGCAATCTGCTCAAGCAGGGTGAAGATGCGACCGTTTCTAGTCCGCATCCGCTTGTGCTGCGCGCGGTGAGTGAGGCGCTCGGCTTGGACATCGTGCAGGTGCTGCAAATGCTCGATTACGTTCCGGCGGACTACCAGCGTATGCCGATCTCTCCCATCGGGGAGTATGTCGGTTCCCAATTCGATCAGCTCAAGCCGGAAGGTCAGCGCGTGGTGTTAGGGGTGCTGGCATCGCTCACGGGTGAAAATGCGCTGCAACCGGACGACATCAATGCGATCGCACTGGCAGTCCGCGACTTGCGCGCGGCGCATCCGATGTTCATCGAGCGCAAGTTTGACTTCCGCGACGAGTTCGGACGCGTGGTCGGCGGCTTCTTCGGGTTGTTCCCCGATCACCAGCTTGCGCATTCCATCGGCAGCCGCCTTGCGGAGCTGTTCCGCGACGAACCGGAGATGGTGATTACTGAGGATGGGATCAAAGCGGCGGCGAAACATCCGCACGGGCGCGTGATTCTCAACCTGCTGTTGCCGCGTCGTGACATCACCAATCCGCTGGAAAAGCTGTATTGGCTGGCATTCCCGAACGATACCTATGGTAAGCGTGAGGAGAACATTTCGGAGGAGCAGCGGCAGGGCATTCGTGCGCTGTGGCGGTTGTTTAATCCGCTGGTGTAAAGCATACGCCGGTTCATGCACCTCCAACGCTCACGAACCGAACCGGCGAAAAACATCAAAACCGGGAGTTGCAGTAAGGTAGGCAGTATCGTGAGCAAAACATCGTACCGAGAGGTTTCATCTATGCCGCGTCGGCATACCAAAAAGAGTGAGCCTGCACCTCCCCAACCGGGATGGGCGGTCTATCTACGCACCAGCAGTGATGAGAATCAAAAACCGGAGCTGTCGCGCGCCCGTCAGCGCATGGCGATTGAAGGCAGCGTCCTTGAGCGTTCTTCCATGTGCGTTGTTGACGAGTACATCGATGTTTTGACCGGGAAAACGCCCGATCGAGCGGACTATCAGCGGATGTTAGCCGATGCGCGTGCGGGAAAGTTCTCGCATGTAATCGTTGAACGCGCTGACCGTTTCGGACGGGATGACACCGAAGCGCTGCGCGCGATTGACGAACTGCACGCCCATGGGGTCGCGGTGCGCTTCGCTAACCACCCGGATATCGATCCGATCGATCCCGATGGACGGGTGATGGTCACGATGGAATTCAGCCTCGCCCGGCGTGAGTCAGCGCTGCTGGGTGTCCGGGTTCGCGGTGGGTTGAAGGCGAAGCGCGTTGAGGGCGGTTACTGCGGGCGGGCACCGGATGGGTATCGCAACGTCGCCGAGGCGGTCACCGGTGAGGCAAAGAAACTGCGCGGGAAGATCGACCACTGGATCGAGCGCGATCCTGAACGTGCACCCGTGATTGAACATGCGTGGAAACTGCTGCTGCAAGAGGAAATGACGCTTGAGGAAATCTGCGAAACCTTGCATGGACTTGGCTTTCACTACCGCAGTGGAAGACCGTTCGTTGAAGTCGGCAAGGACGGAAAACGCAAAGCGAATTACAGCACGCTTCACGCAATGTTTCATAACTGGACCTACGCGGGGTGGCTCACCAGCAAGAAAAACAAAGTTCCCCCGAAGTCGATCCGGGGTGACTGGGAACCCTACGTTTCGACGGAAGACTTTGAACGTGGACTCGCAATCCTTGCGAGGCGTGACGTCAAATACGGGCGCAAACGTAAGCACGATTATCTGCTGAAAGGTCTCATCTACTATGAGAAACCTTCCGGTGATATCGTGCGTCTCAGCGGGCAAACGCCAAATGCGTCGCGATCAGGCGGAGGCACACCCTACTACTGCGTTCCGCGCAGCAATGTCAACTTTCTGTGCCGGAACATCGAAGCGCAGATTGCCGAAAAACTGATGGGCATCCAAGTTGATCCGCAGGTCGTCCCGGCAATCCGTGCGGCATATACGCACGAAGTCGCAGCGGCGCTCGGACATCTGAAAATATCAGAGCGCGACGAATTGGAAGCCGCGTTGAAAGCGGTTGATGCCGAAGAAGCGCGTGCCTTTCGGTTGTATACGGCAGGTAAAGTTTCCGATGCGCTGTGGGATGAGCGTTGGAAAGAGTGGCAGGATCGGCGTGCCAGACTGCGGCTCGCGCTCGATTCAGTCTCGCAGCAGAGGCAAACGCACATCCTGAATCTGGATACCGCGCTTGACCTGATCACAAAAGTCGGAACCCTGTATAATGGGTTGGAACGCAGCGACCAGAAATACCTGCTGCATCATGTGGTTGAGCGGATCATCGTTGATCCGGCGGGAACTGTACGTTTGGAACTGCAATCTCCGTTTGCGTATCTGCACGATTTGTCGGACACGACCGCCAAGCAGATGCAATCACAAACGGTAGATATGGGGAAGAAATCGAAAGCCGGTCGTAAAAAGACCGGCTCTCGTATAGGAAGAAGTTCGGATTACATCCTGTCGTGCTGGGGAACCTGGATTCGAACCAAGATTGACGGATCCAAAGTCCGCTGTCCTACCATTGGACGATTCCCCAAAACTAGGCGAAGTATAAGCGAAATCGCCTCGTTTGACAAGATGCGGTGTGCTTATCCGCCGCGATTTGGATCAGGGAACGCATTGCCGAACATCCCCGGTACGGCGGTCGGCGGCGGGATCGGCGGCGCGTTGAAATCAATCGGCAGCGCATCGATAAATGCCTGTGTTTCGATGTTCACCAGCGCGACCCAACCTTCGATCCCGCTCACTTCGACTTTCACCCAAGGGCTGTACGGGCTGCGCGCGATCAAGTTCACGGTCGCTTCGGGGGGAACGGTGACGATTGCCGGAAACACAATATCCGGACCGACGCGCAGATTCACCCCGTTCGCCGCCAGCACGCGCCCGCGTGTGCCGAGTTCGCCGTAACGCTGCGGCGGAACCGGCGTTGCTTCGTACACCACTTCGATTGCATCAATATTGCGCAGCAGCAGATCGGCGGACATCCATCCGGTTTCACCAGCGAGCCGGCGCACGTTGTACCATTCACCGTCGAGCGTGCGCCCGAGGATGCTCAATATCTCGCCGGAGGGGACTTGCGCGATCACGCCGGAACTTGTATTCGGGTTGGAGCGCATATTGACCGCGCCCTGTGTGACGACTGTCCCCGGCTGCGGCAGCGTCAGCGGGCGATCCAACAGCGCAATCGGCAGATGGCGCGTGAGTGCCGAATCGAATGGGATCGCATTTGACGGAACGCCGACAGGCGCGGCGAAATTCCCGTCTTGGTGGGTGATGCTCACCTGCTGACCGGGATAAAACACGGCTTCGCGTCCGGCGGTTGTCAGCGAGGCAAGCCCGCTCAAGCCGACGAATACCGTGCTGTTTACACTGGTGTGAACGAGTACTGTGCCATTCATTTGCAGCGACGCGCCGTTGATCACAATCCGCCCTGATCCGCCGATTGGAACTTGGAGGATCAGCGTGCTTAGGGGTGCTGCGCCGCATGACGGGAATGCCGTCGCCGTTTGGACGACAGCCGACTGCCACGCGGGGAAATCCGGCGGTGAGACATCACGCATGGTGACATCACCGAGCGCGAGTAACGTCATGTTGATCGGGGCGGCGAGGCGCAGATACGCGATTCCGGCGCGCCCTTCCGCCGCGTTGATCGGCGGGGTGTGCAGCACATCAATCTGATTGACTTCGACGAGCGCCCCTAAAGATGCCATCGCGCTTTCGACCGGACCGGGCGGCTCGACGGACGGGGCAGCGCCGCCGTTACAGGCGAATCCCTCCGGCTTGTTGATACATGCACCCGTCGCGGCTGACCAGAACTGCGTGATCGCCGGCGCGCACACGTCCCCGCTGACCGCGATCGTACTCGGCAGGGGTTCTTGAGCGCGGCTGGTGGTCAGCCAAACGGCGGCTGTGCCGATCAACAGGAGGATTATGATACGTTTCTTCATCAGTCTCTCAAGGCATGTCAATCGATAGGAGGTTTGCTCCCTACGCACAAACGCCGGGGTAGTGTAACATACGCACGGTGATAATGCCGATTCGGATTCCTACTAGCACAAGGGTGTCGACGTGGATACGCCAACAGCGACAACCAATCTTCTGCCACTGCGGCTGCTGGTGCAATTTCAGCAGCGCTGCCCGGATAGCGAGCCGGAGCTTGTTCTGCAAGCGCCGGGACGCGACCTGTGGATGATGGCGACGTTGAATACAAGTGGACGAGTCGCGCTCACTTCGGTTGAATTGAATGCGCGTACCGTGTTCAACGCGCATACCGCGCGTTACAAACGGACAATGCTGCACCGCCCCCTGCCGAAATGGTCACGCTACGCGGCAGGCGTGTTGATCAGCCTTGATGAGAGCAACTTGACCGTGAGCGGGCTGATCGCCGTCGTCGGCGGCGATGAACCGGTCGGACCGCGCTACGAATACACGCTTGGCGTGTTGATGGCGGGCTTGATCCATACCGTCAATCAACAGTCATTTACGCATTCTAAGCTGTTTGAAATTGCGGATCGCGCCCGCCGCGATTACGTGGAAAATCGCTAGAGCGGTTTTTTGGTGGGGATACCCGGTTTGCGCGGATACTGCCGGGGTGTCGCTTCGGTTTTTTCGACCACAACCAGATAGTGCGGTTCATCTACGCCCGGCAGCGTGATCGGCACGATCTCGCGGAGCTTTCCGCCCAACGCCCGAAGCGCTTTTTCGCTTACCTCGACTTCTTCATGTGCGGTTTTGCCCTTCATGGCGATGCACCGCCCGCCGATCTTCGCCAATGGCAGCAAGTATTCGAGCAGAATCGGCAGCCGCGCGACCGCCCGCGCCAGCACGAGATCATAACGGGCGCGATGCGCGGGAAGCTGCCCCGCATCTTCGGCACGGGCGTTGACCGTCCTCACGCCGTGCAAATCAAGCGCGTGAATCACATGCTCTAAGAAGGCGATCTTCTTGCCCGTCGCTTCGAGCAGGGTCATTTGCAACTGCGGAAATACGATCTTAAGCGGTAAACCGGGAAAGCCTGCCCCCGTTCCGACATCGATCACATAAGCACCTGTCGCCAATGGATCGACTTTGGCGATACTGAGCGAATCGAGAAAGTGGCGCACGCGCACCCCTTCCACGTCGGTGATCGCCGTCAAATTGGTATGCGTGTTCCATGCGACCAACGCTTGGTGATACGCCTCAAATGCGGCGGTTTGCGCATCCGTGAGCGTGATCCCAAACGCTGCCGCTTCGTCTTTCAGAGTTGATGTCATAGGGTCAAATCAAAAATAGTGCGCGGTCGCGTGTGATGTACTGCTCCTCACCCCCTGCCCCTCTCCAACCGAAGGTTGGAGAGGGGAGAAAACAAGGGCTTTGCTCCCCTTCTCTATCGCTTGCGATAGAGAAGGGGATGGGGTGAGGATAAACTGTCCTCCTTGCAGGGAGGCGTAAAAACAGCCGTTCTTAGAACCCCGGTGTGATGTCGTGCACGGGGTATTCGGTTGGGAAGAATGCGCCGTTGTGCGCGATGAACGTCCCGCTTGGGTTGAGCAGCACGTCAAAATTGCAGTTGCCGCTTTCGCGCACGTTCGCCGTGCCGGGTCCGTAATCGTCGTAGCCGTCATTGACGGGCGTCGTCCACGTGAGATCATACGCAATCTCGTAATGTCCCGGCATCAAGTTGCCGAGTTCCGCCGTGTAGAACACCCATTGATTCACACTGTCGCTTGGATTTGTCACGGCGCTGCGGGACACATTATTCAGAATGGCAGTATTCACACTGACGACGTACTGAGCCGCCGCGAGATGCTGATCCATTTGTTCAGGCGTGCGCGTAAACCATGACCAGAACACGACGACGCGATCCGTATCATAGATGATGCCGGGGAGCGCCAGCGGGTATTCGTCGCATTCCGCGAACAGCAGACCGGGATTATCCGAACGGAAAGTATCGCTTGGGCGCGCACCGACTACGACTTCGGATTCAGGGAGCAGATTCGCGTTCAAGTAACCGCCGTTGGGTGAACGAATGCTGCGCGAAAAGCCGATCACGCCGTCCGTCGTGCTGGTCGTCGTGGTCGTTCCCGCGTCGCCGCTGGTCACACCCGCAAACTGCGGCGCGGCGCAGCCATCATTAAAATCGTTGACGACGAATTCAAAGTCGATGTTATCGACATTGTTTTCGCTCGCCATGATCACGCGCGCGCTTCCGGTTGAACCGACCGCGAGCGTTTGCCCAGCATTGTATGGAAGTTGCTCGCTGACTTGGAACGCGCCGCTGACCGAGAGTTGACGGAGCGAAGTCACTGCCGTTCCGGTCGCGTTCGGGGCGTTAAAAAGCTGGTAATAAACGTCGTATCCGGTCAGCGCTGTGCCCGTCACGTTCATTACGCCCGCCGTATCACATGCCACGTAGAAGGCGGTCGCTTCGTTCGCCTCCGTCACGGTCGTATCTTGCGCCAATGCTGCCGGAACGACGACGAGTGCCGCCGCGACCGCCGCGCAAAGAAGTTTCAAGAGTCGTGTGTTCATCGTTATCTCTCACCTGCCGTACTGCGCAATGCCCCTACTATAACCACAAAAGGCGGCGCAAACCAGACGCGCTCACTTCATCATAGCGATTACGCGGCGGTTTCGTTGGATTTTACCGCCGTTGAATATCAAGGCATCCGTCTGGCATAATACATGCGCTTTGCATCATCCCCATTTTTCACTCTGAGGAAACATCAACGTGACCCAACCGACTATCGCCGTTCTGCAAGGCGATCAAACCGGTCAAGAACTACTGGTTGAAGGGCTTCGCGTCCTCGACTCGACTGTGACGCGCTGCGATGTCGCGTTTCAAAATTTCGATCTCTCACTCGAAAATCGCCGGAAGACTCAAAACGGCGTCGTGCATGAAGCGGCGGATTTCATCAAGGCACACGGCTTAGGCATCAAAGCGGCGACGATCACCCCCGGCAACCCGGATGATGTTGGCAGCCCGAATGCGCTGCTGCGTGAACTCGTCAACGGGCAGGTGATCCTGCGCACGGGGCGGCGTATTCCGTCAGTGCGTCCGCTGGCGGGCGTGTATGCGCCGATCTCGGTTGTGCGCATGGCGGTCGAAGATGCTTACGGCGCGAAGGAATGGCGCGAAGGCAGCGGGCTTGATGAAGTCGCATACAGCACGCGCAAACTCAGCCGCCGCATCTGCCGCATCGTCGCAGAATATACGTTCCGGTATGCACGCCGCACCGGTGGTAAGGTGTTTGGCGGACCGAAGTATACGGTCAGCCCGGTGTATGAAGGCATCTTCAAAGAAGAGATGGATGAAGCCGCCAGACGTTACCCGGACGTGGCGTATGATCCCCAGTTGATCGACGCGACGTATGCGCTTCTGTTGGAAACCACAGGCGAACCGCTCGTGATTCCGGCGCTCAACCGCGACGGTGATACGTTGAGCGATCTCGTGTTGAAGATGTTCGGCAGCATCGCGGGCGCGGAATCGATTATTCTGTCGATGGATGATCAGTTTGAGGTCAAGTCGGTGATCACCGAAGCGCCGCACGGCACCGCACCAAGCTTGCAGGGGAAAAATGTCGCTAACCCGATGGCGATGATCCTCGCGGGGGCGGCACTGCTGCGCTATATCCAGCTTCCGAATGCTCAGAACGCCAGCCGCGCGATTTACGAATCGGTGTTAGAAGCGGTGCGCGACGGTGTAAAAACGGCGGACTTGGGCGGGCATTCGACGACGACGGAATTCACCAATGAAGTGATCGACCGGGTGCGCGGCAAACTCGAAGTCTGGGACGCGCTCGGCAGGCAGTAAATCCCCTCCACTCCTCACCCCCCGACCCCCTCTCTTTCTTCCTTTTCTAACCGAAGGTTGGAGAGGGGTAGGGAGTGAGGAGCAGTACATCAAGGCAAAAGGTCATCCCCTGAACGCAAGCGATAGCGAAGTGTGAACAAACACGCCGCTTTTCCCCCTGTCATTATTACAAAGATGACAGAGAGGGCACGCATCCACGCAAGTTTAGTGAAAAATATGTGAATTCCAATCATATACGCTGGATTTTTCGCGTAACGCGAGTATGGTTACGGTGAGATCATGGCGTCAATTATCTTGTCTCAAATTGTTTCATTCGTGATCTAGACCAGAAGGATCAACATCACCGTGCAGCCACGTTATGGTTGGATCGCACTCATTCTAATGACTGCGGCGGGTATTTTGTATCTGCTCATTGCCAACAACGCGCAGATCAATGAACAGTACTTCGAAAATCGCGTTGGTGACCTGAATATCGCGTTTGTCGAAACGGTCAATGCTTACAGCCTCGCTTCACAACTAATCTTTGACGAAATTGTGAATCAGCCGGAAGTTTTAGAAGTGTTCGGCGGTGCATACACTGCGGACGAAGCCGAACAAGCGGAGATCCGCGCGGAACTGCTGGCGCTGCTGGAAGATGATTATGAGCGTCTGCAAGCGCTCAATTTGCGTCAGCTTCATTTTCACCTGCCGAACAATTTCAGCTTTTTACGCTTTCATCGCCCGGATCAGTTTGGAGACGATCTGACCGATGTTCGCTACTCGGTGCGGACGACGAACGAGACTCAACAGCCTGTGACAGGCTTTGAGGAAGGGCGCATCTTCAATGGCTTCCGTTATGTGTTCCCCTTGTTTTACGAAGAACAGCATATCGGTAGTGTCGAAGTCAGCGTTTCGTTCAGCGCGCTTCAAGAGGACATGAGTCAACTCTTTCCGGGCGGCGTCACGTTTGTGATCAAGTCGGATGTCGTCGGCGCGACCGTGTTTGAGTCTGAACAAGACAACTACGTGTTGAGCGATATTTCCGGAAGCTACGCCTATGATCGCGGCGTGCTAGACGCATACGATAATGTGGAACTGCCTTGGACAACCATTGAAGCGATCAATGCGGCGTTTCCTGATAACATGACCGCGCGCATGAATGAGGGGAACTCGTTCGCGCTGGCGGTCAATGCGGGCAATCAAGATTATGTTGTGACGTTCCTCGCGGTCAACAACGTGGAAGGGGCACACGTCGCGTATGTCGTTTCGTACCGCGAGGATACGTTCATCGGCAGCAGCCGCGTGAATCTGCTCGTGTTGATCGGCGTGATCAGCGTGAGTGCGGTACTGCTGGCGGTTTTCGTGTGGCAGCGTGAGGAAAGTTACACGATCATCGCGCAGCAGCGCGATACGCTGACGGCGAAAACAACCGAACTCACGAAAGTGAACGAAACACTGAGCGCGGCAAAGCGCGAAGCCGAATTGGCGAATCAACTCAAGAGTCAATTTTTGGCGAATATGTCGCATGAACTCCGCACCCCGTTGAACGCGATCATCGGCTATTCGCAGCTTCAGCTTTCCGGCATGGTCGGCGAAATTCCCGAAAAGGCGCGCGTGTTCCAAGATCGCACCCTGCTGAACGCCAAAGACCTGCTCCGGTTGATCAACGACTTGCTCGATATTTCCAAGATCGAAGCGGGACGTATGGAACTCGTCGCTAAACCGTTCAAGGCGCGCACCGTCCTCAAAGAGATCGAGGAACAGCATCGTACGCTGGCAGAAGCAAAAGGACTGGAGTTCAACGTCAGCATTGACGAGCGCCTCCCCGAAACTATCACCGGCGACGAGATGCGCCTGAAGCAGATCATCGTCAATTTGGTGTCGAACGCGGTCAAGTTCACGCACGCGGGCAGCATTCGCATCCAAGCGGATACGGCAGGTGCGGAACTGTGGCGCATCACCGTTGCGGATACGGGGATCGGCATTCCGCCGCACCTCCATGACGTGATCTTCGATGAATTCCGTCAAGCAAGCGAGGATACCACCCAACAATACGGCGGAACCGGGTTGGGCTTGGCGATCACGCGCCGTTTGGTGGTGATGATGGGTGGGAGCATCAACGTCAAGAGTGCTTTGGGCAAGGGGAGCGAATTCTCCGTTGTGCTGCCGATGTCAACCAAACCGGACTCATCAAGCGCTGTAAAATCAGCCGCCGCTGCAAGCTAAAGGATTCACCATGACAACCATGACCGATAATAAGAACTACGCGGGCTGGACGGTGCTGATCGTTGACGATCAATTCGACAACGTGACGGTTGCTCAGACGGTGCTTGAGTATCTTGGGGCAAAAGTTCATGTGGCGCGCAACGGTAGAGAAGGGTTGGCGCTGCTCGAAAAGGTGAAGCCAACCGCGATCCTACTTGATCTTTCGATGCCCGTCTTAAATGGGTGGGAGATGTTCGCGCAGATGCGTGACCGCACCGATATGAAGCATGTCCCGATCATCGCTGTGACCGCGCATGCGATGGATGGAGATCGTCATCGCGTGCTCGAAGCGGGGTTCGATGATTACATCTCCAAGCCGTATGATATTCTTATCCTCGCAGAACGCATTCAAGCGGCGCTGGAGCGAAAACAAAGGGTAAATCATGGATGATGCAAATCTGCGGGTAATCATTGCAGACGACACGTTTGACGACCTGCAGATCATGGCTACAACGCTGGAATATCATGCGGTCGAGGTTCATGCGGTCAACAACGCGCGCGAATGTATCGCGCTTGCGAATCAAATTTTCCCGCATGTTGTGATTACCGACTTGGCGATGCCGGAAATGGATGGGTGGGCAGTTCTCAGTGCGGTGCGGAACAATCCGGCGACGGCGCATACGCGGGTGATCGCCGTGACGGCGTATCATTCGGCAAAACTCGCTGAACAAGTCATGACTGGTGGATTTGATGGGTACTTTCCTAAGCCGATTAATCCACTTGATTTCGTAGAGCAACTGTGGCATATCGTGAATGCGTAATTTCGATGTGAACCAGATTGTGTAAACCGGTATGAGCGATTTCACGCTTGACTCCGACGCAGCGCGTCTATGGACGCTGCTTTTTCAAGTGGTGTTGGACGGTGAAAAACGGGTCGCGGCACTCCTGCATGCGCACGGGCTGACCACGCCTCAGTTTTATGTCCTCAAAACGCTGATCGAGCACGAGGGACAAGTTCCCATCGGTCAGATCGCGCAGTTGCACAGCTTGACCAACGCAACAATGACCGGATTGGTCAGCCGCCTCGAAGCAGTCGGGTTGGTGCGGCGCGAACAAAACGCCGCCGACCGCCGCTCGGTTACGGTGATCTTGACCGGAGCGGGACGGCAGCGCTTCGCGGATGTGCAGAACGATTTGACCGGTCAGCTTAAAGGGCTGCTGGCACTCCTACCGGAAGATGAGCGCCAGCGCTTGATGGATGATGTCGCGCGCTATGTCAACATGATTTTAGGGGCGACGATTCCGGCGTAGGGATTAGCGCATGCTTTCGGCAATCGCGATCAAGTCGTCCTGCATCAAGTCGCGGCTCGGTATATCGCCGCTTCCTCCCAACGCGATCACTTCATAAATCCATCCTGCTTCCTGCCAGCGCAGACGACGCAGCGACGCATCGGGAATCCATTCGGCTTCCTGTTCGATCAACCCTTCCGCGTTCGGCGTCGGCATGACGACATTGCGGGGTACATCCGATGCCCACAGCCCGATCACGTATTGGGCGGCGAACACACCGCGCGCTGTCGTGATTTCAACAGGGGTGATCGGTGCATCTGCGCCGATCAGCGGAATATCTTCGGGATCGTCGCTCACGGCTGATCCCATGATGAGCAGCCCACGTCCCGGCGGTGCGGTGTACTCCAGCGTGTAGTTCCGCTCACCAGCATGATAATAGACATGTTCGATTTGATACCCTTCTATTTCAAGTGTGGGCGCAAGCATATCAATCCCAAAAGCAGCTTCTGCGGCTTCGATGCCGTTGAACAGGAGCGCGGCTTGCTCGTAATCAGGCGCGGCGGGATCGTACTCAAACGTCGTGGTATTCGATTCAGCGCGGCGGAATAAGGTGTCGATGATCTCTTGGGCGACCATCCGCAGCGGCGGCACCGCTAAAACCGTCAGCGTGAGCGCGGCGAACACGGCAGCGGTAGTAACCAACCGCTTGGCAAGTCGCGTGGATGGCGAACGCTTCCAAGGCATGGTCGCCATCCGGTGGTAAAACTCCGGGCGTGGTTCCGCCGCCAATGCTTGAACAATCTTCTCCTCCAGCGGAGTCGATTCAGTGGGCATGGTGAACCTCATTTTCTGTTTCTAAGGTTTGGGCTAAACGGGTGATGATGCGCCGCAGCGTGACCGAAATCGTGTTCTCCGGTATGTTCAAATGCGCGGCGATCTGCTTGACTTGCCAGCCGACGACGTAGCGCAGCGCGATCATGTCTCGCTGGTGCTCCGGCAGCGCGGCGATCAACTTCCATAATGCGTGGTGTTGTTCGGCGCTCAAAACAGCATCTTCCGGGGAGTCGTCTGCGACGGGCAGCACGGTGTCGAGATCACCAACGGCAGTGATGGGATGACGGGTGCGTTTCCGGTGGGCGTCAATCACAAGCCGCCGCGCGATTTGCAGCAGCCAACCGAGCGCCGCGTCAGCGTCACCAGCAAAACGCCCGCGTGTTTTCCACGCGCGCAGATACGTTTCTGCGGTCATATCTTCCACGTCTTGAGCGGACAACGCCGCGCCGCCGACTGCCCATATATAGCGAAACACGATCCGGTGCGTGCGGTCGAACAGCGCCGCGAATGCGCCCGCTGTTTGATAGGGCGTGAGATGCCGCAAGTCCATCTCCTTCATGCTGCATGGCTACACCCTAAGAAACGCTGAACACGGCAAAATCTGACAGTTACGGCGGCGTCCATTCGAACGGCAGCATGATCACAGGGGTGTATTCGCCATCCGGCGTGACGAAGATCGCGTTGATATTCGCGTTCGGGTCGTACATGCCGACGCCGATCCGGTAGGGCGGTGTGCCTTCCAAAGTTCTTGGTAGGTTCAGTGCATAACGATGCACATCTCCGATGCGCCACAAAGTGCCGGGAATCACATCCCCGCTAACGATCCCGACCCGATTCCCCGTCGAGTCGAAAATATGCGCGAATGCCCCGAACGTGCGTTCGTCGATACCCGGCACACGCTCTGTTATTAAGAAATCAATCAACAACAACCTCTGATCCTCTGGGCTGTATTCTGTTCCTTCAAATGCGACCCCTTGATCGCTGAGGATACGCGCATCACCGCTCACCCGCTCCAACCCCGGCGCAAACGGATAAACCCATAACCACGTTCCGTCGGGCAGGCGATACTGTTGAGTCATATCATTGGTAGGCAGTACATTCAGGGCTGGCGTTACCCAAACCCCGCCGTTTCTCGGAAAAATGTACGACCTTCCAAGGTTGTGCGGCAGCACATCGAGCGCCATCGCTGCAAAACTGCTCAAAATATATGGCTGCTCAAGGTCGCTTGTGACAGTTCCGTTTGGGGGTAAGTTCACGCGGATACCGTTCCCCAACCTCATACCCAAGTCGAGTGGGAGGGCGGTCAACCCGTGCGCGCCGGGGATCGCCGCCGTTTCTTCGTAATAGCGGCTGCTGTTGATCGCCATGAGAACGCCGTGAAGGGTGAGAAACAAAATCACCACGATAGAAGCGATTCGCTGTAGCCATGCGAAACGCTCCTCACCCCCTGCCCCTCTCCAACCTTCGGTTAGAGAGGGGGTTGGGGGGTGAGGAATAACCAGCGCCGCCAGCGCGTACCCCGCTGGACTCCCCAGCAGTTGATAAAATGGGTGAATCACCTGCCCGACGTAGCTCATCAGCAGAATCGGCGTGAAGAACCAGATCAGCAGGATGACCATGCGCGGGTCACGGCGGCGGACTGCGCGATAGGCGGCGATTACCAGCCCGATCACGAGCGCGGCGTACAGTGTCCAATGCGAAACTTGGCTCAAGGTGTGGCGTAAATCGCTGTCGCGGATCGGCGCTTGTGTGCCGCGTGCGAGTTCATAATCCGCGCCTGTAACTAGGCGCACGGCGTGACTCCACGCTTCATCGCTCAAGCGTGCGGGCTGGCTGACGAATGCTTCGGCACGCGCCGCGAGTTGATCGCGCTGCATGAGCAGACTCCCGCCGTACACCGCGGCGGCAAACAGAAAGATCGCCGCGCCGACGAGGAGCGCCCGCCATTTAATCCGCTTGCGGAAGATCACGAGCAGAATCCCGACGGGAATCACGAGCGCGTAGGCGAGTAGATAGGTGTTCGCGGTGATCGTCAGGATCACGGCGGCGAGGATCAAGCGGCGGGCGGGTTTTTTCGCCGTGCCGAGCAAAACCGGAGTCAGCGCCCAGAAAAGCGCCGGAACGAGGAACGGGAGCAGACTTTGCACCCAACTCGTGCGGCTGTATTCGATCAGCCAAGGATTAACCGCCATCAGCGCCGCACCGATCAACGCGCCGTTTCTGCCGATCAAGGCGCGCATTGAGCGATAACCAAGCAGCACGCCGAGCGTATTCAGCGGGATCGTGAGCAGGTACGGCGCGATAGGCAGACGGATCAACGCGACGAGCGGCAGAAATAAATAGCCCGTCAGCGGCGGATTGGCGAATAAGACGCTGGTTTGCTGACCGATCAGCGGGAACGCGCCGCGATCCAGCGTCATGAGCGCTTGCCACACTGGATAGGCGTGATCGATGTTGTGTTCGATCTGCATGAGCAGGCGAACGCGCAAGAGCGCCGCCGTGAGCATAATCAGCCACAGCGCGAGGGTGTGAAAGGAAAGTCGTTTTGTCATGATGCGGATTTTATCCAACGGTGTGTACTTGCGAAACGCAAACATCAAGCCAGTGCAAAAACTTGATTAAAGTATTGCGAAACGTATTGCGTCCCCTCAAAAATGACATATTCTATTACAATGCGCCGAAACCAAGAGGGGGAACACTGATGAGCGCCAACTTACCACCAAGCGAAGCATTTCCGATCACGACTGCCGCCCCAAAACAATCTACGTTTGACGCCGCTGTGATGCAGATCGCGCAGGAGATGCGGCTCAACGTACCGCGCACCCGGATCGTCGAAGGCTTAGTCCAGCGCATGAATATGAGCCAATTTGACGCTGAACGCCTCGTGAGTCAGGTGTACGACTTACGCAAACGGGCGCGCAAAAACGCCGGACTGCGCGATATGCTGATCGGCGCCGTGATCTGCATCATCGGCACGGTGATCACCGTCGCGACGTTATCGGCGGCGCGCTCCGGCGGCGGAACGTATGTGGTCGCTTACGGCGCGATCCTCTTCGGCGCATTTCAGTTTTTGCGCGGCTTGTTCAACTGGATTCGCTAGACACCTGATCCGCCGTGATGGTCAAGTCTGTTACAATACCCTTAGTTTTGAATCAATGACTTCGCCACTTTCGTAGGGAGCGGATGTTGGGGTGCTTGCTCAAACACATTGAGCGAGTCAATCAACAGCGAAACTAAATCAACGCGTTGGGTGAATGCTTATGATTTAGTTTTTGACCCTCCAGAAGCGATCAACTCCGGTTTCGCTCACCTGAAGGAGCATGGTCATGAAATTTCGGCGGTGGTGTGAATTGAATCACGGTAGATTTGTTTGCTGTCTGGAGTCTGTTCGATGCCACAAGTAGACCCAAATTCGCTTTTTCAACGCACAGGTGAAATCACGCTAACGCTGCTCTCTGATAATACCTACCGCGTGAACGTTGAAGGCGGTTCGCTAAAATGCCATCAAAATGTTCTCTCTGCTTTGGAGGTTTTCTCTCGCCCAGTCACGTTTCACGGTGCGTTAGAAGCACTGAAGACGCGCACGAACAGCATTCAGGAATGGATCGATCTCACAACAGATATTCAGGCGTTGATTGCGGCGGGCGTGCTAGTCGATACATCGCAAGCAGGAAGCAGCGCAGAAAAAGCGCTGAAAACGCCGTTCGACAATCCGCGAACGCATATCGCCATGATCAACGATGAGGCGCGCACGCGGACGTACTTGGAGGCGATCCGGGAGGTCGTCCGCCCCGGTGACGTGGTTGTGGAAATTGGAACCGGTACGGGAATATTGTCGATTGCAGCAGCGCAAGCAGGCGCAAAACATATTTATGCAATCGAGGCGGGGCGAATTGCGGATGTAGCGGAAGCAAACTTTGCCGCGAACGGATTTGCGCAGCAAATCACCCTCATACGCGGTTGGTCACATGAGGTCACGTTACCTGAACGTGCAGATGTGTTGATTAGTGAGATCATCGGAAACGATATTTGGAACGAAGGCGTGCTCGATTATACGCGTGATGCCCACAAACGTCTGCTCAAACCGGATGCGCGCCTTGTTCCCGATGGGTTGCAAGTTTTCGCGCTTCCAATCCACCTTTCCGATCAGTTTTGTGGTCAGCTTATCCCCGTTGATGCCGTAATTGATGAATGGTACAACGCCTACGGTATTAAGTTGTCAGGACTGCAATCGCTAATTCCTAGCACGCCTCTCAAGGTCAAAGTCATCCAACAAACTCTAGGAGAGTGGACGGCAGCAGCCGAGCCTTTAGTTCTCCTCGATATCGCTTTGAAGCAGCCCAAGACGTACATTCCCAGCGGACAGGCGGCAGCAGTTGTCCAGAATGAAACCTTGATCAACGCGATCATCATCTACTTTGAACTTAAATTGGGTTCGCGCACGCTGAGCCAGCATCCGTCGCAAATTACATCGAAGAGCCATTGGCCACAACTGCTTTGGCTGTTGCCTCAGCCTTTGCATGCACGGCGTGGGCAGATTGTAGATATCCACTATGACAGCGGAAACGGCGGAAAGGTTCGTGCTGTAATCCAAGACGCGACCTAAGCGCTTGCTTACACCTGAAGTGAGCAGAACCTATGGGGCGCTTATGGTGCGGCTTATTCAACTGGATTCGCTAGACACCTGATCCGCCGTGACCGTCATCTCTGTTACAATTGACAAGAGCGGAGAGCAGAGAGGGCGGCGGGCATGGCGGATCGGTTCATCTTCTCACGAATTCAACATCTACCGTTATTCGCACAACTGCCAGACGAACAGCTTGAAATCGTCTCGGACGTATTTCAAGCCGTGCGTTATGAGCAGGGCATGTTCGTGTTCCGGCAGGGGCAAGCGTCACAAGGCTTGATGCTGATCGCCAGCGGGCGCGGTGTGTTTATCCGCGTCAATGCGCAAGGCATCGAGGAGCAGATCGGGCAGATCAACCCCGGTGAATACATCAACGAAGGCGCGCTCTTTGCCGAAATTTACGAATCGGCATCGCTGCGCGTGGTCGAAACGATGATCGTGCTGTTACTTTCGCGTGGACGCTTCGCCCAAATGCTGACTCAAGAACCGGCACTGCGTACCAATTTGCGGATTCCGCCGCAGTACGGTGGTCAGCCGCCGGTGATGTCCGCGCCGCCGCAGCAGGAGTCGGTTCAAGCCGCGCCTGTGAACCCCCCGTCGCGTTTTTCGGGGATGCCGCCGCGTATGCCAACGCCGGGGGCAGCGCCGAAAGTATCCACCCAAACCATGCAAGCGACCGCACCTACTCCGGCGAGTCCTCCTCCCGCCGCGCCGATCAGTCCGCCGCGCACCGCCCCGAAACGCTTGTTCAAAGGGCAGCGCGACGACGAAGCGATTTTGCATTTGTTCCGGCGGCATTGGTGGGCGTTCGGGCGTTATACCGTGATCGGCGTGTTGATCGCGGTGATGTTCGCCGTCGTTGCGGTCGGCGCGGCGCTGACCAGCACCTTACTCGCGGTCGCACTGCTCGGCGCGGGACTGGTGGCGGGCGGCGTGGTGATCGCCTACCTGTATTTTGAGTGGCGCGATGATTTTGTCGCCATCACCGATCAGCGGGTGGTGCGCGTATGGAATCACTTCATCCAGATGGAGAACACGATCAGCGAGATTCCACTGGATCGCGTCTTAGAAGTGAATGTCGAAATCCCCCCCCGTGACCCGATCGCGCGGTTGTTCAACTACGGCACCGTGTTGATCAAGACGGCGGGGCAGACGGGCAATATCGCGCTCGATATGATGCCGAATCCGACGCAGATACAGGCGACGATCTTCTCGCAGCGTGATCAATTCAAGCGTTCGCGTGAAGTGCAGCATCAAGCGCAGATTCGCGCCGATGTTGCCCACGCATTAGGCGGCGCTGTCCCAAATGTGCCTTCAGCCGCGCAGCACAACCCCACGCTCGACAACTTGAGCGGGGAAAACCTCCGCCAAGATCGTGGAGTGTTCTTTGCGCGCACACGCTTCGTCAATGACGATGGCGATCTGGTCTATCGCAAGCATTCGACGATCTGGTTCGGGCATATCTTCATCCCGCTGATGGGCGTACTGGCAGGGCTGGCGGTGATGCTCGGCAGTGTGGTGATCACCGATTGGCTTCTGCGCGGCACGGTCGGGTTGTTGATCGGCGCATTGGTGATGGGTTTCTTTGGCGTGCTGCTGTATTTGGCGGATTGGGACTGGCGCAATGATATGTTCATCTTGAGCAAAGGCACAGTCAAGCTGATCCGCAAGCGTCCTTTCTGGTTGCAAAACGAAGTCGATACGATCCGCTTGAATCAGGTTGAAAACGTGGTCAGCGACGTGAACGGCTTGCTGAACAGCCTCTTGAATCGCGGCGTAGTGCGGATGTTTCTGCTCGGCGCAGATCCGAATCAGGTGAAAATTTTGGGTCCGCTGTTTGACCCACAAGAACTCCAGTCGGAGCTGTCGCGCCGCCAGCAGGCGACCAAGACCGAATCACAGCGCAGCGAAGAAGCAAGCCGCCGCCAGCAATTCGCGGAATACATCGCGGCGTATCATCAACTGCAAGGCGGCGCGCCCCAGACTCCGCCAACTGCCCCGCCCACGCAGAGCGCTCCACCGTCTGCGCCGCCCTCGACCGTGCGCCGGGATGGGATTCGCCCGCCGACCGTGCCGCGCACGCGCCGCGATCAAGACCTTGAGTAGTTAAGGATTGACAAAATAGGTGATGTTCTGTATTCTGAGATAGAACACTTGTTCTATCTCAAGTGTTAACCGCGCCTACGATTACAGGAGAAGCCCGAATGAACGATATGCAGCAGTCCATCCCACACGCCAACCTTAAACGTATGGAAAAGTATATCGGGAAATGGCAGGTCACCGGTCCGACGATTGCGGGTCATGTCACTTACGAATGGATGGCGGGTGGGTTCTTCCTGCTTCAGCATGTCGAACTTGTCCACGACGGGAATGTGATCAACGGAATCGAGTACATTCGCTACGATCCCGAAAGCGCGCAGCTTAAATCGAATTACTTCGATAACAACGGCACCTACTTCGAATACGTTTACGAAGTGGACGATAATACGCTGACAATCTGGGGTGGGTATGTCGGATCACCTGCCGTGTACCGGGGAACTGACAGCGCAGATGGAAATTCGCACACGGGCGCATGGGAGTACCCCGGCGGCGGTTATACGTCAACCATGACAAAGGTGAATGGAAAGTCATGAAAACATTCGTATATCCCAGCACGGTCTTGGCTTACGGTGATGTCGATGTGCTGCTGCTCAATCATGCGCTTCAATCCGAGCGTTCGCCCCGCCTTTGAGTATGCGCCGCGATCAAGACCTTGAGTGAACACCAACCGGTAGGGCATCAACGCTTGCTGTCGTGCATTCAAAGTGATGTTCTACCGGACGATACAGCGACTCTTCCCCCGTTTTTTCATACACTTCGTTGCAAAAGCATCCGGGAATTGCGCGGAGCTTGGAAAGCCGCATGGCGAACGAGTGTTGATACTGCCGCGCATCGTCAACCGTATCAAATTGATAGATGCCGCCGAATTCCTCCGTCTTCTCATTGACCAGCCATATTTTGCTGCGAAAACCGGGCATTCCGACGAACATGATCCGGGTAAACAGCGAAAATGTGATTGTGTTGTTTAAAGACATCTTCGTTTTGAACCACACCCGGAACATGCCGCCCGTATCGCGCGGGGGGTTATCGCGCATGATGACTTCACGGAAAACGCGATATTGGCGACCGTCCCCCAGCGTGATCGTCTGATCGACACGCGCTTGTGGGTAGGCGGTTCGCCCAGTGATCATCAACCGGATACTACGCGGGATTACGCTCAGTGGAGCAGCAGTCATGACGGTTTCTCCTTCAGGATTCCGTACAAAAAGAGGTCTTTGGTTGTGGTGAACAGTTCTGACGGTGATACTTCTGAACCCACAGACAGCGCGCGGTCGAGAAAACCGACGGTTACTTCTATGAAATACGCTTCGACGATCGTGAGATTCAGACCGGCGCGAAGCCGCCCCTGCTGCTGCGCGACAATCATCAAGCGGTCAAAGATCGTTTTCAGCGCTTCACGCCGTTTCTGCGAGAAGTCATCATGAATCGAAGGCTGCACACGCCGCAGTTCCGCCAAACACAGCGACAGATTTCCGCGCGGGAGCGCTGCCAGCTCCAGTGCAATCGACTCCAGCGCCGCATCGATGTCAACATCGGGGGTGCGCTCAACCCATTCGCGCGCATGCTGAATCGGTGCGAGGACGCGCTGAAAAGCGGCATGGATGAGCTGTTCACGCTGAGGAAAGTATCGGTAAAGGGTCACGCGCGTTAACCCTGCGGCGTGTGCGATGTCGTCCACGCTGGTCTTTTTGATCCCCAGCGTTAGAAACAATTCAAGCGCTGTGGTGGTGATGCGCTGCTCAGTCTTGTCTCGTCCGTCAGTCATGATACAAATATAACCCTTTCTGTATCATTTGTATACACCTGTCTGTCACATCAGCATCGTGATGTTTGACACTGCTCCGAATACTCCCCTATAATGACCCCTATGGACAACTTCTACACCCTCAAATCACCTCCGCTTTGCCGCAGCGGCGGATGATCTTCTAACAGCGGCAGCCGCATAACGTTTTTCACGCTGTGGGCGTTTGGCTCACGGCGTTTTTCGATTCCAGCGAAAGGACAACATTATATGGCTCGAATCGGTGCCGTCCGCCTTGCGCGGCGGCTGAGCGTCTTCGCATTCCTGCTGCTCGTTGTCGAATTCTTTGACGAGTTCGCCTATGGCACGCGCGAAGCCGCGTGGCCCCTCATCCGCCAAGACCTGAATTTGTCGTATGACGAGATCGGACTGCTCATGGGGCTGCCGATCATCTTCGCCGGGTTTATTGAGCCGTTTTTTGGCATTCTGGCGAATATGGGCTTTCGGCGGCGGCTGATCATTCTTGGCGGGTTCGCCTCCGCCGCCACGCTGATCCTGAGCGGAGTCAGCCCGACTTTCGGAATGCTGTTGATCGTCGGGTTGTTTGAAGCCCCCGCGCTCGGCGCGTTTGTCGGACTGTCTCAGAACGCATTGATGGACAGCGATCCCAAACGTCATGAGCAAAATATGGTGCGTTGGGAGCTTGCGGGATCGCTCGGCAACGTGGCGGGAGCGCTCCTGATCGGCGGTGCGGTGGCGATTGGAATCGGCTGGCGTGGGCAGTATATCGCCATCGGTCTGCTCGGCTTGGTCACGGTGATTCTGCTGATGCGTCATCGTTTTCCGCATGTGCGCCAGCATGACGACGGCGAAGAACACCCGATGACCTTCCGCGAAAGTATCCGCGACGCATGGAAAGCGGTGCGCGAACCGGGCGTGGTGCGCTGGTATATCCTGCTCCAGTTTGCCGACTTAATGCTCGATGTGCTGCTCGGCTACTTGGCGCTGTATTTCGTGGATGTCGTCGGGGTTGATCCGGCGGTGGGCGGGCTGGTGGTGGCGATCTTCACATCGGTTGGGTTGGTCGGTGACGTGCTGGTGATCCCTCTGCTCGAACGGGTGCGCGGCTTACGCTACCTGTGGTTCAGTGCGTGGATCGTTGCGGTGCTGTTCGCCGTCTTTCTGCTGATTCCGGGCATCGTCCCCAAGTTGATCGTCGTGTGCGCTGCAGGGATTTTGACCGCCGGATGGTATTCGATCTTGCAGGCGCAGATTTACACGCAGTTGGTCGGGCGGAGCGGCACGGAGATGACGTTGGGCGTATTGTTTTTCGCGGTTGGCGGGTTAGCGCCGATGCTGATCGGTATGCTGGCGGACGCGGTCGGGTTGGATGCGGCGATCTGGGTGCTGCTGCTTGGTCCCGTCGCACTCGTGATCGGCATCCCGCGCCGGGGGCGGGCGTAATGGGTATAAGTGATCGGGGAACTCAGTGATCTCAAGTAAATCTCTTGCTTTTCACCCCTCAGCCCTCTCCCACGTAAACGGGGAGAGGGACGGCTTGCGGAGCAAGCAGGGTGAGGGGGCAATGAAACGTAAAGAACTTACTTGAGATCACTTCTGGTATAATTTCACCTATTCAGCATACACACAGTCTGTTTAGGTTTGAGCAAATGGCGATACGACCGATTATCGGGATGGATAACCCGATCCTTCGCAAAAAAGCGAATAAAGTACAGGAGTACGGCAAGGCGTTTCAAACGCTGGTCGATGACATGATCGAAACACTTCTCGACGCGCCGGGGGTGGGACTTGCCGCCCCCCAAGTGGCGGTATCGCAGCGGTTGATCATTGTGCGGCTGCCCGATGATGAAGACAGCAAAAAAGAATACGGCGATCAAGCGGGGGTGGTGTATGTCGTCGCCAACCCGGAGATCGTCAAGGCAAGCCGGGAGATGGTCGAAGGTGTTGAAGCGTGCCTGTCGATTCCCGGTTACTTCGGCACAGTGGATCGCCATGAAATGGTCGTCGTCAAAGGGTTTGACCGGAACGGCGCGCCTTTCCGCCTCAAGACGAAGGATTGGCTGGCGCGCGTGTTCCAACACGAGATCGATCATCTTGACGGCAAGCTGTACATCGATATTGCGACCGACATCTGGAAGCAGAGCGACGAGGAGTCTGCGCCGGAGCAGGTGGAGCAGGAATCCCCCGCCAACGAGTAGGCAGAAGAATTCCTCATCCCCCGACCCCCTCTCTATCGCTTGCGATAGAGAGGGGGAGCAAAGCGCTTTGTTTTCTCCCCTCGCTAACCGAAGGTTGGAGAGGGGTGCCGCCGCTGCACGGACGTGCGTAATGCATCAACCGTGATTCATTTCCCCCCTCATTTGCGGTGCTTTCCCCTCAACATGAAATCGAGTATGCTTACTTCGTAAAGTCGCTCATGGTACGCTCTCTTTGGTTCAGCACAGAGAGGAAATCCCAATGAAATTATCAGCAGAACAACATGAAGCACTGCTCAGCACCCTAAAAGCTCGTTTTGAGAAAAACATGCCGCGCCATCCAAGCCTCAAATGGGCGGACGTACAAGCACGGCTGGACGCGAACCCCGAAAAACTCTGGTCACTCAACGAGATGGAAAGTACGGGCGGTGAGCCGGATGTGGTGGAGCATGATCCGAAAACGGGCGAAGTCGTCTTTTATGATTGTTCGGCGCAAAGCCCGGCGGGTCGCAGAAGCTTGTGTTATGACCGTGCCGCGTTGGATGCAAGAAAAACCGCCAAACCCGCCAACAGCGCCGTTGATCTAGCAGAGTCGATGGGGATTGAACTGCTGACGGAAGCGCAGTATCGCACGCTGCAAAAGCTCGGGAAATTCGATACGACGACATCGAGTTGGGTGCAGACCCCGGCTGAGATCAGAAAACTCGGCGGCGCGCTCTTTTGTGACCGCCGCTACGAGATGGTTTTCGTGTACCACAACGGCGCAGACTCCTACTATTCCGCACGGGGATTTCGCGGCGCGCTCAAAGTCTGAAGCTGGAAAAGCGATCAATGCAAATCTGGGCGTAATGACAGGAGAAGTCAACATGTTCCTACGGCAGCACACCCAAGAACGCCAAGTTGTCGTGGATCACACCCTTTGTTTTTTCTGCGGCGCGTGTGTGGCGATTTGTCCGCCGGACTCGATCTTTCTGGATAACACCCATCTGAGCATCGATGACGAGACGTGCACACGCTGCGAACGGTGCATCCGTATGTGTCCGGTTCATGCCTTGTCGATGGAGCCGTAATTCCTCATGCAGTCTGTCTATGATGCGGTCGTTGTTGGCGCGGGACCGGCGGGTTCCGTCGCGGCGCGCAAACTCGCTGAGCGCGGCTTAAACACCCTCTTAATCGAAAAACGGCAGGAGATTGGCGCACCGGTGCGCTGCGCCGAGGCGATTGGCGACGAGCCAACCCGCCCGTATATCGACATCGATCCGCGCTGGATCAATGCGACGATCACGCAGTATGCCATCTGCAATCCAGCGGGGGATCATGTCCTCGTGCCGCCTGCCGGACTGACGTATGTCGTAGATCGCAAAGTATTCGACTGGGAACTGGCACATCTCGCCTCAAAGGCGGGGGCGCACATCCGCACGCGCACCAGCGCGACCAGCCTGATCCACGAGAACGGACAGGTAACGGGTGTGCGGATCACCAGCATGGGCAAGGAGTACGCGATCCAGTGCCGCTTGGTGATCGCGGCGGACGGCACGGAGTCACAGGTGGCGCGCTGGGCAGGGCTGAACACCGTCCCGCCGATGGCAGATTTTTATGTTGGGTTTCAGTACTTGCTCGGCGGGATACGGGTTGACCCGACGCGGTGCGAGTATCACCGGGGGGTTGATCTCGCACCCGGCGGTTATGCGTGGGTGTTCCCCAAAGGCGAAGATACCGCGAATGTTGGGCTGGTTATCACCGCGAATCATGCCGCGCAAGTCTCAGCACAGGCGTATCTGGATCGCTTTGTGGCGCGCTTGTTCCCGAAGGCGAATATCCTCGGCACTGTCGCGGGCGGGATTCCGGCGACGGGCGCGCTCAAGAAAATGGTGACCGATGGCTTGATGGTCGTGGGAGACGCCGCCCATCAAGCTGATCCACTCACGGCGGGCGGGATCAATTTGGGGATGATCGGCGCAGACATGGCGGCGCAAGCCGCTGTAAAAGCCTTCAACGCGGGCGATTTTTCGGCGCGGACGTTGTGCGAATACGAAAAGCTGTGGCGTGACCGCTTCGGCGTGCAGCACCGCGCGCTCTACCAGATTCGCAAGATCATCTCCGCGATGGACGACGCGCTTTTTGGCAAGTTGATCCGCACCGCCGCACAGCTTCCGCTTCAGGATATGTCACTCGGTGAAATCTTGCTGGCGGTGCTGAGAAATCACCCGCAGCTTTTGTTGGAGTCACGCAAGCTGATCACGACCGGCTTGATCATCATGAAGTGAGCGCACCCATTCGACCAGCATTTCGCCTTGACCGGGTAACACCGTACGCGGATCGAACAAGACGCGGTTGTCTGCGATCCGCGCAATCACCGGAGGATCGCCCGCGCGCAGTTTGGCGGTGAATACCGTCGCATCTGGGACATCGAGCGCCCAGCATGCCGTTGGCAGCGTCTCCCCCGGTAGGCTTCCCCCACCGACGGCAGATTGTGACGCGATCACTGTGCCGAGTCCAGCGGCATCGCGCCAGCCATGCGCGATCTGCTCGATGTCGTTCAATGGCATAGCGATCATGCGCCAGATCGGGATTTTCTCAGTCGCTTCGCCGCGCCGGTAGTGATCGAGCGTGGCGGACAACCCCGCAAGGCACAGCTTATCGGCGCGGATGGCACGGGCGAGGGGATGCTTTTTGAGTTTGTCGATCAGCGCTTTTTTGCCGACGATCAGCCCAGCCTGCGGCGCGCCGAGCAGTTTATCCCCGCTGAACACAACCAGATCCGATCCGGCGGTTAGACTTTCGGGCACGGTCGGCTCATGCTCAAGCCCGTAACGGGACGTGTCAAGCAGCGCGCCGCTCCCCAAGTCATCAACCGTGATCAATCCGCGCGCACTGCCGAGCGCCGCAATCGCTTCGATCTCCGGCGTTTCGGTGAAGCCGATCAGTTTAAAATTCGAGGCATGGATGCGCATCAAGAGTGCTGTGTTGTCGGTGATCGCACGCTCGTAGTCGCTGAGGCGCGTCTTGTTTGTCGTCCCGACTTCGCGGAGCACCGCGCCGCTTTGCGTCATGACTTCGGGGATGCGGAATCCGCCGCCGATTTCGACCAACTGCCCGCGCGAGACGATGACTTCACGCCCCTGCGCGAACGTCGAAAGAATCAGCACCAGCGCCGAGGCGGCGTTGTTGACCGCCATACCGCTTTCCGCGCCCGTCACGGCGATCAAGCCTTGCTCGGCGTGGATTAAGCGGCTGCCGCGTCCACCCGAATTGAGATCGTATTCGAGCGTGGAATAATTCGCCGCCGCCGCCGTGATCGCATCACGCGCGCTTTCACTGAGCGGCGACCGCCCAAGATTGGTATGCAGAATGATCCCCGTCGCGTTGATCACCGGGCGCAGTGTCGGGCGGAATTCGAGATGAAGCGCCGCCGCCGCTGCATCGAGCAGATCAGCGGGGGATGCGGCGGTATCGACTCCGGCGCGCAGTTTTTCGCGCACATTGTCGAGCGCCGCGCGGATCGCGGTTAATGCCGCCGCGCGTCCGTACTCGCTGATCAGCGCCGCGCCGCCTTCACTGCCGATCAGCAGATCGACGGAGGGGAGATCACGCAGGCGGTTAGCGGGAGTCGCGCTCAAAAGCAATCTCCCGTGTGCGAATGAAGACTTCAACGACGACGAACGCCAGCGCGATAAAAAACGCGATTGTCGGCGTGAGGGCGCGCGGCATCCGCAGCCATGCACACGTGACGACGAATAAGCCGATCCAGATGCTCTGGCGGACGATCACACCGCCGCTGGGGAGCGGCTGAGTGGTGGGCGTGAAGCGCACGTTAAAATAGCGCACGACAGGCAGCACCGATCCGGTGATGGCGAGATGGAGCAGCACGAAGAACAGCCAGCGCGGACCCGCCGCCGGAATTTCACTGCCGATCAATAGGTATAAGCCGATCCAGCCAGCCATCGCCATGATCAGCGCGGCGGCGAGCGCTCCCCAATGATCCGCCGGGGTGCGGGGGCGGCGCGATGCGTTTTCGGACATCTTGATAACATTCCATGCTTGTAATCGCGCTGATGATAGCGCAAAGTTGAGCGGATTGTGTACTGTGAGGACTGGATCACCGTGCTCAAACTGGCTGCACGACTCGCACTCGCATTGATCTTCATCGGTGCGGCGCTGACCGCTGTGATTCCGCGCGTGTTCCCGAATTCGCCTAATGCGCCGGATTATTGGAATGCGTTCGGCTTCGGCGCGTGCGATCTGCCGTGCTACGCCGGAATTCGGCTCGGTGATGCCGAATTTGATCGCACGGTGGAACGGCTTGAGGAGCACGTCGAGAACGTCACGCAGTCGGCGCTCGTCGTCGGTGAGACGATCTATTTCCAAGCGGCGGCGCATGGGCACGACCTCACCGGATCGATCTCGTTTGTGCAGGGGCGCGTGGTCGCGCTCAGTTTAGGGACGGATGTGCCGGTTGATCTGCTGCTCACGGCGTTTGGCGCGCCTGACTGTGTGCTGATCATTCCGAATGCGATGGATGACTGGTGGTATTGGTATTTGCCGGATGCGGTGATTACGGCACAGATGAACGATCACCAACAGCCGCAAACTGCGACCGCCGATTACATGACGATTGTGCCATTAGGGGATAGTTCCGGCTGTGATGTCACGTTGATGACCCCTTGGCGCGGGTTTGCGCCGTCTTGGGTGTACCGGAATTAAGGCGAATCAAAAGGGGACGTTTCGCGTCCCCTTGCTGAATGCTGTTAATCTGCGCGGAGCGCTTGAATTTCGTCGAAGAGTTCCCGCGTTTCGCGCGACGGCTCAATATCGAGGCGATCCCGCAGCAAATACTCAACGGTGCGGTATTGATCAAGTGCCTCATCGTAGCGGCGAAGCTGGATCATCAAGCGGATCACATCACGCTGAACGTCCTCACGCTCTGGCACTTCTTTCAAAGCGCGCTGGAAATAGCTCAGTGCGGCTTCGTATTCCTCGCGGCGGCGGGCATCGCGCGCCATGCCGATCAACGCCTTCGCGTACATGCCGCGCAGTTGATCGCGGCGGCTGACCACCCATGTCATCTCGACGGTTTGCAGGAACGGCGCTCGATACAGATCAATGGCGCGGGCGAGGTGGTAGCGGACTTCGGTCGGATTGTCGGCGCTGATCGAGCGCTCAACGGCATCTTGGAAGTCGTCCACATCGTAATGACGCACCAGCTTATCCGACGGCAGGTAAAAACCTGCGTTGTACTGCGTCAGTTCGTAGTTGCCGCCGTCGGCAACCTTCATCGAAATGCGTTCGGTGATCTTGCGCTTGGTGACGTGGAAAACGTTCGTCGCTTCTTTGACGCTGAGATCGGGCCAGAAGGCTTGGAAAATCTCGTCGCGCGTCACAAGCGGGTGATCGATAAAATAGAAGAATAAATTACGAGGTAATGCACCGTCCCAATTGGTGAGCTGCTGACCGTTCACCAGCACATGCCCGCGACCGAGCGCGTACACATCGACTTGGGGGTGGGGTTCTTCTTCAACGGTGAACATGACATCGTTGCGGCGGTATTCCGTGCCGAGCACAACCGCTTCGCCGCGCTTGAGCATTTCGATCCACGGGTAATGGGTCATCAAGCGGCTGCTAAATGCGATTTGCACTTTCTCAGGCAGCGCCTTGACGAGCGCTGTGATAAATCTGCTAAAATCATCGCCCATCTCAAGGCGGTCAAGCTCATCTACAAACAAGATGACTGGGTCAAGACGCACGATTGAGAGATCATGGGCGAGTGCCTTTGCCATCGCAACCACATCGCCTGAATCCATCGCTTCTTTGAGCCGTGTTCCGAATTTGCCGAGAACCGATTCAAATTCGCGCACCATGCCGCGCATCCAATCGGCAACGGTGGATTGTTCGCTGGAAATGCGGTAGTAGAGCAGACCTTCACGCGCTTCTTCGAGAAAATACGTCAGAAACAGGTTTCTGTAATTGATCCAAGGGTAGAGGATGACAACTTTCTTGCCTCTGGATTTTTCCCGAAACGACTCGAGAGAGATATTTAGCACGCTGTCGCGGAATGGGAATGCCATTGGCGGTCTCCATATTACAAGGACGGTGCGAAGCATACCCAAAGTACTGCCCGAATGATCAAGGCTTTTCTCATCAGTTGAGCCGATCGCACCGCGCAGATCGACTGAAACAACAACTACATGTACGATTATAGCACAAATAATGGCTGTCAACACCCTGATTTATAAAAAGATCGTAAATTAGCGCGTTTGTGTTTGGTTGTGCTTCGATTAGTTTTGCAAGCAGTACCGGAAGGGCAATCTCCTGTGAAGAAAGCCGCGCAGTATTTTCTTGCGCTTGAACCATTCGCGCTGGCGGTCATCCTTGTGGCGTTCTGGACGCCCAATCTCGACCGCGTGCATACCCTGTGGCTGATCGTTCCTTTTCTCGCGGCAAGGGTGATCGCTTACCGCCGCTTGATTCCGTCGTCCCGGCTTACGCCTGTTCTGATCGTCTTGCTGGCGATGGCGATGATCAACTTGTTTGCAGCGCCGTATTCGTGGGGGACATGGATTTTGGGACGTCCGCTCATGGGTGTGATCGTCGCCACCAGCTTTGCCGATTGGGGGCGGCGGTGGGGCGCACCCGCTTTCAACCGGATGCTGTTGGCGACGGCGCTCCTTGGGCTGCTGATCGGCGTGGTGGCGTTGTTCTGGTCGCAGTGGGTGATCGAGTCCAAGTCGGCGGCGCTTCAGCCGATCATCGACGCGATCCCACCTGCGCCGACGGGCGCACTCATCGAAACCTTCATCGGCGGCGGCTTTAACCCGAACGAAATTGCGGGCGGCATGTCGTGGATGCTTCCTCTCGTTGCGGTGATCGCGCTGCTCGACTGGCAGCAGGGGAAAAATTCCGTGCGCAAGTGGGTGGCGACATTCGCGTTCATCGCGCTGTCCTTGGCGATCTTTTTGGGGCAGTCGCGGGCAGGGATCGCGGGCGTACTCGTCGCATTGGCGGGCATCTCCGTCTTGCTGATCCGCCCCGGTTGGACGCGGCGCATCTGGTGGATCGCGCTGGCTGTGGTCACGGCATTTGAGGGCGCGATTGTGACCGGAATGCTGAATCCTGAACCAGAGGCACTCATGGAACGCGACGAAGGCAGTGTGAACAGTCGTCTCTTGATCTGGCAGGCGGGAATCGATATGGTGATCGACTATCCGCTGACAGGAGTCGGCATGAACAAGTACCGCGCTGCCGAAGTTCGCGCTCTTTATCCGGTGATAGGCTATGAGCGTTTCGTGCTGCCACACGCGCACAACGAATTCCTACAAGTGAGTACCGACCTTGGACTGCCGGGGCTGGCGGTATTTTCGGCGCTGTATGGTGCGGTATTCTGGATATTATATAGGTGCTGGCGCTCCGGTATTCGGATCGCCGTTGGAATCGCTGCCGGACTCACCGCGCATCTAATCTTCGGTATGGTGGATGCGGTCACATTGTTCGACCGGTTCATCTTTGTGTTTTGGTGGCTAATCGGTTTAGCGCTAATTGGTGAACAATTTTCACAAAGGTTTATCGAAGACGGCTTACAAAAGCGCTAAAATCAAGGTATCACACACGAAAAGCATAGTGTGTTTTCGTGCCCGATCATCTGCACGACGACCTTCAGAACGGACGGGGGTTAAACGCTCACAATATGTCCGATGTATTCGACAATGAGCCGGCGGCTTCTTCAGCCGATGCCGCCGCCGCAACAGAAGCAGCAAACCAGCTTCGCGTGCAGCAGCGCTTGATCAACCGCATTGAGGAGCTGTCGCTCGTTGAGGACATTGCGCGTCAACTCTCTGGGGCGCTGTCGTTTGACGAAGTTGTGAATAAGATGCTGGAAATTGCACTGCGGATCACCGCCGCTGATCGTGCGTGCCTGGCGACGATTACGGAGACGGGGACATCTTGGCTGATCACCCTGCGCGAACCGGCGGGTGAAGTGCGCAAGACGTATCTGACACGCGGGCGCGACGACGGCATTTTAGGTGAGGTGATGCGGACGCGCGTCCCCGTTCATAAGCAGGATGCAGCGGGGCAGGCGTGCCAAGTAATACCCGACACGACCGAAATGATCTCGCTCATCGCTGTGCCGCTGATCCGCGAAAGCGCTGTCTTGGGTATTCTCACGGTCGAAAGCCGTGAACCCAACGCCTTCCAAGACGAAGACCAGACGTTTTTGACTCATCTGGCAGGACATACGGTGATCAGCATCGAGAATCACCGTTTGCTAGAGGAACATCAACATCGCATTTCTTTGCTGAGCAACTTGCAGTTTTTGAGCATGCGCGTGAGCGGTGTATCGGATTTGAACGGCGTGGAGTCCGCGATCCGCGAAACTGCGCGCCAGATGTTTCAAGCGCGTGAAGTAGCGATCTTCTACTACAACGCCGCGACCGATGAACTGAGCGATGCGCATGTTGATGCGCAAACATCACGCCGTCTTTTCCCGTCCGCCGAAGGACTCCGCGCGGCGCGCACAGGCGAAATCCAAATCACGCATCAAACGATGCCGCTGAATAACCCGGTTGATGCCGACTTCAACCAACTTCCGCCGCTGACGTATGTCAATGTGCCGGTCAAGGGGAGTCATGATCTGCGCGCGGTGTTGAGCGTCGCGTTCAGCGAACACCGTCAGTTACGCAGCCGCGATCTCGAAGCGTTTCAGCTTTTGGCATCCCAAACAGGCGAATATCTCGAAAAAGCACGGCTTCATGAAACGATTCGAGCCGCGCATGACCGAATGCGCGCCATTCTGCAATCCACCCGCGACGGCGTGCTGTTTTTGGATCGTGAAGGGCGGCTGGTGGATATCAACACGGCTGCGGAGCGGTTGGTTGGTATCCGCCGTGAGGACGTGCTCGGCAAGAATTTTGTCAGCATCCTGTTTCAAATGCTCGATCATAAGGATGTGCGCGGCATGGGTTATTCGGAAGGGCAGCTCGTCGAATTGGCGCGCCAGCTTCGCACCCAACCGAGCCGGATCACCAAGCGCGAATTTTCGCGCGTGGTCGATAGCAAACCGCTGCATATTGAAGAAATCGGGTCACCGGTCATTGATGAAGCGCACAACATCGTCGGGCGGCTGCTGGTTTTGCGGGATGTGACCGAACAGCGGCAGATCACTGAATTTCGGCAGGACATCGTAAACATGGCAGTTCATGATTTGCGTGGACCGCTTGGCGCAATTGTGAGCGGGCTTGATCTGGCGGTGGAAGACCTCGAAAGCGTGGGGGATCGCCCGCTCGACATGCCGGGAGTACTGAAACTGCTCATGCTGGCGAAGAACAGCGCGATCACCTTGATTGCGTTGGTCGAAAACGTGCTCGAAATCGCACGTTTGGAAACGCGCGAAATACCCTTGAACCGTACCGTGATACCGCTTGGTCTTATCGCACAGGCGGCGGTCGATTCACTGCGGGCGGGGTTTGCCAGCGCGGAACTCCAGCTTCAGGTGGAAATTCCTGATACGCTGCCGATGGTCAATGTTGATCAAGATTTAGTCCGGCGTGTGATCACCAATTTGCTCGATAATGCGTTACGCTTTACGCCAGCGGGCGGGCAAATTGCGCTTTCGGCTGTACATACGGAACAAAACCCCAGCGCGATCATCGTTAAGGTTGCCGACAGTGGTTTGGGCATTCCGCTCACCGACTGGAAAGATATTTTTCAAGTGTTCCGGCAGGTCAAGGGGAGCGTACCCCGGCGCGGCTCACGCGGGAGCGGATTGGGATTGGCATTCTGTCGCTTGGCAGTTGAGGCGCACGGCGGTACGATTTGGGTTGAGGAGATATCCCCGCTTGGGGGCGCGTGCATCGCGTTTAGTCTTCCCTTGCTCACCCAGTCATAGGCGAATCAAATCAAGTACCGAAAGACTTTTGAACCACAAAGAACACAGAGATAGAGAAAAATGGTGTTCGATGCTGCCAAGGTATTCAAAATACATTGGATAGGTCTCAGTAGAAACAGGGATAGATAGATGCAGTCGCAAGAAAGGGCATGGCGTGAAATCTCCGATCTTTTCTGGGCGTAAGTCCCCCCCAAGCCCGCCCGAACCTTCGATTCGGCATGAGCAGGTGTCGCGTGTTGAACAGCTTGCCACGCTGAACGGGGTGCTCACGCAGCTTACAGGGACGTTATCGCCGGACAAGGTGCTGAACACGGTGATCGAATCCGCCCCGAAGATCTCCCCCGGCGTTACGGCAACGGCGGTCTACCTGTATTGGGATGATCAAAAATCGACGCTGGCGTTGTTTCGCAGCGGCGGCATGAGCGACCGATTTTTTTCCGACCCGCCTGATCCGGCGCTCGCGCTGAATTCGCGCAAACAGGCACTCACCGAAAGCAAGCCCCTGATCGTCAATGATCTCGGACAGTGGGCGCTGACCATCGACGGGGATACGCACGCGCTGCATCTGCGCAATATGATGATGCACGAAAACAAGCGCGCATGGATCGAACTGCCGCTCACCGTGGGCGGTGTCGGTTTAGGCGTGCTGGTGCTGTATTACGATCATCCGACGGATTTTTTGCCGGAGCAGGTCGAAATTTTGCGCACATTTGCGACACAGGTCGCACAGGCGATCAGCAATGCGCGCTTGTATTCGATCACCGATGAAGCGCTGGAGCGGCGTGTTGGTCAGCTTCTCGCGCTGGCGGTGATCGGTCACGAACTGACGGCGACAATCGACTTGGAGCGGATTTGTACGCTGGTGCTGAATCATGCGCTCGACGCGACGAGCGCGAAGATCGGCATTTTGGTGCTGCTCAACGAAACGGGCGGCGTGGATCGGCTGATCTCGCAGGGTTACTCGGATGACGCTTTTACGAACCCAATGCGCGCCTTGACCGGAATCACGCGGCGGGTGATCACGTCCGGCAAAGCGGTGTTAGCCCGTAATGCACTCACCGAGCCTGATCTGGCACTGATCCATCCGTATACGCGCTCTCAGTTGAGTGTGCCGATCATGCGCGCGGGAGTCGTGATGGGCGCGATCACGCTGGAAAGCGAAACCGTCAACGCCTTCAACGACGAAGATACCCATTTCGCGCTTCAGCTTGGCAGTCAAGCCGTGATCGCAATGGACAACGCGCGCATGTTGATCCGCATCACGGAAACGCGCGACCGTCTGCAAGTCATCTTGAACGCGATGAAAGAGGCGCTGGTCATGATTGACCACAACGGGATCGTGACGCTGGCGAACCCGGCGGTTTCCCGTTTGGGGCTGTCGCCTAGCGCGCTGCAAAACTGCTCCGTCGAAGATTTGCTCGAAAGCGCAGAACTCGACTTGGCGCACCGTTTCGGCTTCGCCAGCGAAAACGAAATCCGCCGGATCGTGAAGGAAGTCCGCACGCCGGGCGCATGGACAGAGCGCCCGCCGTCGGTATACACGCTTGAGGACGACAAGGGGACGATTCGTATTCAGCGGCAGGTGATCGCCGTACCGGGGAGCGATGGACAAGCAATCGGCGCGCTGTTGGTGTTCTACGACGAAACCGAGCAGTACAAACTCGAACAGACGCGCGAAGAACTCAGCCGGATGCTGATTCATGATCTGCGCAGTCCGCTGACCGCCGTCACCACCAGCTTGAAACTCCTCACCGAATTTGTGCCGCCGGACGCATCATTCCGTCCCGCTGTCGATTCAACGACGGACAGCGCGCGGCGGGCGATCCGCAAACTGCTCTCGCGCGTGGATGCGCTCTTGGATGTTTCACGGATGGAAAGCGGGTTCTTATCGCTCGATCAAAAACAAACGCCGCTTGCGCCGCTGGTTGAAAATGTGATGGTTGAACTTGAACCGCTGGCGCGTGAACTCAATATCACGATTCAAACGGAAAATCTCGACACGGCGGCAGCCCTGCATGTGGACGCGGATAAAGTCGAGCGCGTCGTGCTCAATTTGGTGGATAACGCGCTGAAATTCAGCCCGCTGGACAGTAAGGTGATTATCCGCGTCCGCGAACCGAACGGATCACGCGTGCCGCCCGGTTTTGTGCGGATCGATGTGGTGGATTGCGGACCGGGCGTGCCGGATGATTACAAACCGCGCCTGTTTGATCGCTTCGTTCAGATTCAGGGGCGCACAGGATCACGGCGGGGCAGCGGCGTCGGCTTGACCTTCTGCCGTCTTGTCGTTGAGGCGCACGGCGGGCGCATCTGGATCGAGGACAATCCCGGCGGCGGGAGTGTGTTCGCGTTCTTGCTTCCGGTGGGGTAGTCCTCACCCCGACCCCTCTCTATCGCTTGCGATAGAGAGGGGGAGAAACTTGCTTTTGTAGGGGCGCGTCGTGACGCGCCCGTTGACATTTCGGGCGGCTCGCGAGCCGCCCCTACAACCCCGCCACCGCCGGAATGACCTCGCGGATCATCGTTTCTATCGGCTTGATCGTCTCTACGTTCGGCATGTTGTAGATCACATGCTGGAAGCCGAGATCGGCAAGCTGGCGGATTTGATCGATCACCTCTTTGGGCTTCTGCGTCCCAAAATCCACTGTGCCGAGCGCTGTTCGCTCAATCGTGTTGTAATCGCGCCCCAATTCGTCGCAGTGCTGGCGGAGTGTTTCCAACCGCGACTTCAGCGCATCCATACCCGCTCCGATGAACATGTTGGACGCATCGGCATATTTAGCGACGAAACGCATGGTTTTCTTTTCGCCCATGCCACCGATCATGATCGGCGGGTGCGGTTGGCTGATCGGCATCGGAACGCACAGCGTTTCGTCTAATTGATTATGCTTGCCGTTGTACGGTTTGACCTCGCCCGACCACATTTGATGGGCGATTTGCAGCGCTTCTTCGAGCAGTTCAAAGCGCGTGGCAATCGGAGGATAGGGAATGCCTAAACCGAGCGCCTCCTGCTCAAACCACGCCGCGCCGATGCCGAGATAGGCACGTCCGCCGCTGAGTACGTCCAGCGTGGTCGCGGTTTTGACGAGAATTCCCGGATACCGGTAGATCACGCCCGTGACCAATGTCCCGAGCTTGACTTTTTCCGTCAGCGCGGCAAGGTAGGCGAGGGTGCTGTAGCCTTCGAGCATCGGCTCTTGCGGCTCACCCACGCCGGGAATCTGGAAAAAGTGATCCATCACCCACAGGCTGTAAAAGCCGCCCTGATCCACCAGCGGCGCGATTTCGTTCAGCTTCGGGGCGATGGTATGTGCGCCACCCCACGTAAATCTCGGAATTTGTAGTCCAACGCGCATTATGTAGTTCCTCGCTAAAGGGTTTGTGATGCGAAATGCTGTGATCAACTCATGAGTGCGGAGTGGAGAACGGACAACCTTTTAACTTTGGGCTTTCCTCAGTGTACTCGATTCTTCAGCGGTTAGCGCGCGCCATTCCCCCGGCGCTAACCCGTCAAGCGTGATCCCCGCCATCGCTACGCGCACGAGCCGCAGCGTAGGAAAGCCTACAGCGGCAGTCATGCGGCGCACCTGCCGATTCTTTCCGTCGGTGATCGTGAGCGCGATCCACGCCGTCGGTACGTTCAGCCGGAAGCGGATCGGGACGGGGCGCGGCGGCAGATCGGGTTCGGCGGGGAGCAGTTCGACAACGGCGGGGCGGGTCGTGTACGGCTTGCCGTCAATCGAGAGTTTGACTCCGGCGCGCAGTTGATCGAGCGCGGATTCGTCGGGAATACGCTCGACTTGCGCCCAATACGTGCGCGGGTGCCCGCGTTCGGGGTCAAGCAAACGGGCGGTCAGCCGCTTGTCATCGCTGATCAAAAGCAGCCCTTCGCTGTCATGATCGAGCCGCCCGATCGGGTAGATATTCGGGATGTCGATGTAATCCGCGAGCGTTGGTCGCCCTTCAGGATCAGTGAATTTGGTGTGAATGCCGTAGGGCTTCCAGAATTTAATCGTCGTGAAGTTGGACATAGGCTCTGAGAGGAGTACTGCTTCGTTTTGCGCTAGAATACCACTAATCTTCTCAATGTTGGGAGCAGCTTATGAGCAGCGCAGCAGAAATTGTTCAGCAGAACAAAGAACATACGCTTGTCAGTTGGAACGCACAGGGCGCGTGGAATCCGATTGCCATTGAGCGCGGCGAAGGCGTGTACATCTATGATGTGAACGGCAAGCGCTATCTCGATTGGTCGTCGCAGTTGGTTAATATGAACCTCGGTCACAGTCACCCGCATGTCGTCAAGGCGATTCAGGAACAGGCGGCGAAACTGTGCTATGTCGATCCCGGTTGGGCGACCGAACCGCGCGGGCGGCTCGGCACGATGCTGGCGGAAGTCACCGGGCTGCAAAAAGCGCTGTTCACTAACGGCGGTACGGACGCGGTCGAAAACGCGATGAAGATCGCGCGCATGGTGACGGGCAAGCAGAAGGTGTTCACGCGCTACAAGAGCTATCACGGCGCGACCTTCGCGGCGATGTCGGCGGGCGGCGATCCGCGCCGCATCGGGAACGAACCCGGCGTGCCTTGGATCGTTCGTATGCCCGATCCGTATGCCTACCGCAACCCGATCTATCGCGGCATTCCTCAAGAAGAAGGCGATGCGATCATCGCGGACATCATCGAAGATATGGTGTTGATGGAAGGACCGGATACGGTCGCGGCGATCATGGTGGAAGGTTACAGCGGCTCAAGCGGCGTGATCCAGCCGACCGCCGTGTATTTCAACCGCCTGCGCGAAATTTGCGATAAGTACGGTTTGCTGTTCATTGTGGACGAAGTGATGAGCGGTTTCGGACGCACAGGGGAATGGTTCGGCATCCAGCACTACCCGAACGCCAAGCCGGATATTATGGCGCTGGCGAAGGGGATCACGTCGGGGTATGTGCCGCTCGGCGCGACGGTGATCAGCGAAAAAGTTGCGGCGTATTTTGATGATCATGTCCTGCAAACCGGCCTGACCTACAGCGCGCACGCGCTGGCGACGGCGGCAGGCGCGGCGGCGATGGAAGTCTATCATCAGGAAAACTTGATCGAACGCTCGCGCGAGATGGGGAAAGTCCTGCGGCGCGGGCTGTCTGATCTGGCGGAAAAGCACCCGGTGATCGGGGATATTCGTGGGGCGGGCTTGCACCATGCGATTGAACTGGTCAAGAGCCGCGAAACACGCGAACCGCTCAGCGTATTCAATAAGCCGTTCAGCGAACCGATGAAGAAGGCAGCCGGGGCGCTCAAGGCGAACGGGCTGACGACACTCGTCCGCTGGAACATGATTTTCAACTGCCCGCCGCTGATCGTCACCGAGGCGCAGATTCAAGAAGGGCTGGCGATTCTCGATACGGTTCTGACCGATCTGGATCAGGCATACGAGGGGTAGGAACACGCCCCATCCGCACCAAGTTAAGCGCCGTTTTGCCCCCCGACCCCTCTCCTCAGTTACCTGCGTGGACAGGGGTGAGGACCTTTTCGCACTTGCGTGAGCGGGCGAAGGGATCACAGCAGGGCGGCGCTTTTCGCAAATACCCCCCATTCTCGTTATCATCAAGCCGCATAACGAAAGGAAGCTGCTATGAAACTCGCACTCGCTTCTGATCATGCTGGCTATGCACTTAAACATCATCTCGTGAACTATCTTGAAGCGCGCGGTCACGATGTTATTGATCTCGGCGTGTACACCGCCGATCAACCGAGCGATTACCCGGATGCCGCCGCGCTGGTTGCCGGTGCGATCAGAGAAGAACGCGCCGAACGCGGCATTCTCGTGTGCGGCAGCGGAGTCGGCGTCAGCATCGCCGCAAACAAATTCGCAGGCATTTACGCCTGCGTCTGTCATGACACCTACAGCGCGCATCAAGGTGTCGAACATGACAACATGAATGTGCTGGTATTGGGCGCGCGCGTGGTCGGCACGGCAGTGGCAGAAGAACTGGCACGCACATTTATCGCTGCCAAATTCAGCGAAGAAGAACGCCACCGCCGCCGCTTTGGGAAGATTCAGCAGATCGAAGAAGATCGCCAGTAACCCCACGAAAGCGCACCTTTTTTAAGGAGCTAGATGAGTCCTATGTCAAATCCCGTAATCGACGTTCAGCAGTTCGGGCAAAGCATTTGGTACGATAACATCCGCCGCAAATTGATCGAAAGCGGCGACCTTCAGCGGATGATCGACGATGGTGTGATGGGCGTCACGTCGAATCCGACCATTTTTCAAAAGGCAATCGGTGAGAACGACGACTACGACGAACTCATCGCGGAAGCACCGGATTTAGACGCTTCCGCCATGTTTGAGCGGCTCGCCGTCCGCGATATTCAAGACGCGCTCGATTTGTTCCGCCCGGTGTATGAGCGGACGAACCAACGTGATGGCTATGTCAGCCTTGAAGTCTCGCCGCTGATCGCCAACGATACCACCAGCACCGCCAGCGAAGCGGCGCGGTTATTCAAGCTGGTGGAACGCCCGAACGCGATGATCAAGATTCCGGCGACCGATGCGGGTATTCCGGCGATTGAAGAATCGATTTTTGCCGGGATCAATGTGAATGTGACGCTGATCTTCAGCGTGCAAAACTACATGCAGGTGGTGGACGCGTATCTGCGCGGGTTGGAGCGTCGTCACGCCGCCGGGCTGCCTGTGAGTGGAATCGCCTCGGTTGCGAGTTTCTTCCTCAGCCGCATTGATACGATGGTTGACCGGATGCTGGATAACAACATCCGTGCCGCGCAGCTTCGTGGTGATCTCAGCCGGGTATCGTTTAACAACCGTCTGAAGGGCAAGGCGGCGATTGCCAACGCCAAAATCGCCTATAAACACTTCATGGATGTGTTCTACGGCGAACGATTCGCGGCATTACGCGCCGCCGGAGCACAGCCTCAACGCGTGTTGTGGGCATCGACCGGAACGAAAAACCCGGCGTACTCCGATACGATGTATCTTGATCTGCTGATCGGGCGGGATACGGTGAATACCGTGCCGCCGGATACGCTGCGCGCCTTCCGCGATCATGGCACTGCCGCCGAAACACTGAGCGCGGGAATGGACGAAGCTCAGGCGATGCTCGATATGCTGGCGGAAGTGAGTATCGATCTGGATCAGGTGACACGACAGCTTCAAGCCGACGGTGTCGAAGCGTTCAGCGAGTCGTTCCGCTCGCTCATCGAACAGGTAGAGGCAAAGAAGATCGTGTTATCGACCGGAGTCATTCGTCGTCAGGAAATCGCTGTTGGCGCGCATGCCGACGCGGTGAACGCCGCCGTTAAGGAGATGGAAACACAGTTTGCCAATGCGCGCATCTGGGCGCATGACGGCACATTCTGGAAAGATCATCCCGCGATCGCCGCCAAGATCAAGGATCGGCTTGGCTGGCTCGATACCGGACGCACCATTGATGTTGAACGGGTAAAGGCGCTTGCCCCCAAAGCGGGCGCATTTTCGCATATCGTCCTGCTCGGCATGGGCGGGAGCAGTCTCGCGCCGGAAGTCTTGAGCAGAACGTTCGGATCAGCGCCGGGATACCCAACGCTGCTGATGCTCGACAGCACCGATCCGCAGTACATCAAGCATATTCATGAGTCGTGCGACCTACCGCGCACGCTTTTCATCGTCGCCAGCAAGAGCGGCGGCACCATCGAGACGGACAGCTTTTACCGCTACTTCTACGAGGCGACTGGCAAGAACGGCGCGCAGTTCATCGCTATCACCGACGGCGGATCAGCGCTCGAAGCGACCGCGCGCGAACAAGGTTTCTTAGATGTGTTCATCAATCCGTCGGACATCGGCGGGCGCTACAGTGCGTTGAGCTACTTCGGACTCGTTCCGGCGGCGCTGATGGGCATCGACCTCGATAAGCTGGTCGGCAGCGCGGCGACGATGATGCAGGCGTGCGGCGATAAAGTCAGCGGGAAAGATCATCCGGGGATCACGCTCGGCGCGGTGATGGGTGCGCTCGCCAAAGAAGGACGCGACAAACTCTCGATCTTGTGCAGCCCGTCAATTGCGACGTTGGGCAACTGGGTTGAACAGCTTGTCGCGGAAAGCACAGGTAAAGAGGGGCGCGGGATTCTGCCCGTCGTTGGTGCGACGGCTGGCAAGCCGCACGATTACGCGACCGACCGCGTGTTTGTTTTCTTGCGTGTGGATGACGACGATAACGCCGAACTCGACAGCGCATTTTTGGCGCTGCGTCAGGCGGGGCATCCGGTCGTTACGCTCAGTCTGCCGGATCGCTATGCGGTCGGCGGTGAGTTCTTCCGTTGGGAGTATGCGACGGGAATCGCCGGAAAACTGCTCGACATTAACCCGTTCGACGAACCGAACGTGACCGAAAGCAAAACCAATACACAGCGCAACTTGCAGCATTATCAAGAGCACGGGGCGCTCCCACGCACCGAGCCGATCCTGACCGAAAACGGGGTCAGCCTGTACGCCGACGAAAAACAGGCGAAGATGCTCCATGATTTGTGCGCACAGCACAATTTTGACCCCAACACGATCTCCGGCTTGATTGCCGCACAGATCAACGCCACCAACGCGGGCGATTACTTCGCGCTGCTGGCGTATCTGCCCGCCTTCCCGCAGATCGATGAAGTGTTGGAACGGGAACGCCGCCGCATCCGTCATGTCACGCGGCGCGCGGTCACGCTCGGCTATGGTCCGCGTTTCCTGCACAGTACCGGACAGCTTCACAAGGGCGGCGCGGGGAACGGCGTATTCTTCCAGTTCACCTGTGATGACCCGTTCGATCTGGCGATCCCCGGGCAGTCGTACAGCTTCGGCACGCTCAAGGCGGCTCAGGCGATGGGCGATATGGAATCGCTTCAGACGCGCAGCCGCCGCGCCATGCGGATACACCTCGGCGCGGACAGCATAAAAGGGTTGGATGTGTTGATCAAGGCGATTGATCTCGCTGAGGCACGGAAGCACTAGACCTTCTCCACCAAGCCCTCACCCTACTGCTCCTCACCCCCCCCCGACCCCCTCTTGTCTCCCCTCTCTAACCGAAGGTTGGAGAGGGGTTGGGGGTGAGGAGCAGTTGAAAGGGACAGGGTAACGACTGCTCTTGAAGGACTCCCATGCACATCGCACTCAACGCGCATTTGTTATCCGGCAAACCGGGCTATCGCAGCGCCGGAATTCACGGCGTGATCGACGGCTTGCTGCGCCACTTGAACACCACCGCACCGGCTGACTGGCAGTTCACCGCGTTCTTGAATCCGGCAGTCGAGGCGGACTATCTACGTGTGACACCGCGCCGCGCCCCGTTCGAGACGACCAAGCCCGCGCGCCGGATCGCATGGGAGCAGGCGATCCAGCCGTTTTCGCTGATTGGCGGCGGCTTTGACCTGTATCATGCAATGGCGTTCGTCTCGCCGCTGGTGCTGACGCTGCCCAGTGTCGTCACCGTGTACGATCTCAGTTTTCGACATTACCCGGAACGCCTTTCGACAATGCGGCGTCTCTATTTACAGTGGATGACGCCGCTTTCGGTCAAGCGCGCCCGCCGCGTGATCGCCATCTCGCGCAGCACTGCCCGCGACTTGACGCAAACGCTCGGTACGCCCGCCGATAAGATCGACACGGCGGTGTTGGGCTATGATCGCACCGTGTTTCGCCCGGTCGCACCTGACATTATTCGTGCGTTTAAGGCGCAAAACGGGCTGCCGGATCGCTTCTGGTTGTTCGTCGGCACGCTTGAGCCGCGTAAAAACCTCGTCACGCTGATCGAGGCATACGCCGCGCTCCCGTCGGGTACGCGCCCCAAGCTCGTGATCGGCGGCGGCAAAGGCTGGGATACCGAACCGATCTTCGCGGCGGTCGAGCGGTTCAAGCTGGCGGACGATGTGCTTTTTCCGGGCTTCATTCCTCCCGATCAGCTTGCGCTCTGGTACAATAGTGCAGAAGCGTTTGTGTATCCGTCTGTGTTTGAGGGCTTCGGGCTTCCCGTATTGGAGGCGATGGCATGCGGCACGCCCGTGATCGTGAGCGATGCGTCAAGCCTGCCGGAAATCGCTGAGGGCGCGGGGATTCTCATCCCGCCGCATGATCCGTCGGCGTGGACGGCAGCGTTAACGCGGGCGATGCAAGATGACCTATGGCGGCGCGATGCGTCTGAACGTGGTCAGGAGCAAGCGCAGCGATTCACATGGGAAGAACACGCCCGCATCACCGTCGAAAGTTATCGCCGAGCGCTGAATAGATAAACGAAATGGCGTATTCGTAGTGCCTTTCATGAAACCTTCCGAGCAACCGACGTCGAAACGCATTCTCACCGGAAGCCTGCTTCCGCTTCTTGATGCTGGATTAGTGCTGCTGGCGTTTGTGCTGGCGTACTTCGCCCGTTACGAACTTCAGCTAATTCGCGCCGTACTGGAGTTCAACCAGTCGGCGTTTGAGCCTTACCTGCCGTATGCCGTGATCTACATCGTGTGGTTGTACGTCAACTATCGCGGTATGGGCTTGTACAAGGCGAATCGCGGGCGTTCATGGCTGGATGAGGTCTATACGATCATCAACGGCGTGACGAATGCGACCGTCGTCACCCTTGCCTTGAGCTTCTTCTTACAGCCGCTCGTGTTCAGCCGCTTGATGATGATCTACGTCGCGGCGATCACGATTGTCCTGCTGGCGATTGCGCGCGGCGTGATCCGCATCGTGCGGGCGCATCTGCGCAAACAGGGGATCGGCGTTCAGCGCGTGATGGTGATCGGCGCGGGTGAAGTTGGGCAGTCGGTCATGCGCGTGTTGGTCGCCCGACGCGATATGGGGTATCAACTTGTCGCGTATGTCGATACCGATCCGGCGCTGGCGAGCACTGATCTCGGTCGCGTGAAAGGCTTGGGCGGCATCACGGACTTAGGCACACTCCTCCGCGATCATGCGATTGACTTTGTGATCATCACGATCCCTTGGCGGCAGAACGAAACGATCATCGACTTGATCAGCATCTGCCAAAAAGAAGGCGTGGAAGTGAGCATCATCCCGGACGTCTTCCAGTTGAATTTGCGTCAGGTGCAGGTCGAAGCGCTCGACGGGATTCCGCTGCTGCGCATGAATGCACAGCTTCCGTTCAAAGGGACAAGCCGCGTCCTCAAACGTTTGCTGGATATTACGCTCGTCGTGCTGGCATCGCCTGTTCTGCTGCTGATCCTTCTGTTCGTCTGGTTGGCGATCAAGTTGGAGGACGGCGGCACGATCTTCTACACTGCCGAGCGCGTAGGCGAACACGGCAAGCACTTCAAGATGTTCAAATTCCGCAGCATGATCCCGAATGCCGATCAGATGCGGGCGAAGCTCACCGAAGAACACGGCGACGATCCACGCCGCCCGAAGTTCAAAGACGATCCGCGTATCACCCGCGTGGGCAAGTTTATCCGCCGCACGAGCATTGACGAACTGCCGAATTTAATCAACGTGATGCTTGGTCAAATGAGCCTCGTTGGACCGCGCCCACCGACGCCGGAAGAAGTCGCGCTGTATGATCAATGGCATATGCAGCGGTTGGCAGTCAAGCCGGGGATGACGGGCTTGTGGCAAATCTCCGGGCGGAGCGACATCCCGTTTGACGAGATGTGTCTGCTCGATATTTACTACATCGAAAATTGGTCAATGGGGCTGGACGCACAGATTCTCATGCTGACTATTCCGCGCGTCCTGCTGCGTCAAGGCGTGTATTAACTCTCCGGCTTATCTTCCGCTGACCACGCACCAAACGCTGACTCCGCTGGTTTGTCGTCTCCGGCGGCGGGTTTTCCCGTCCCCGTTGACCATGATCCGAATCCGCTGGCAGGCGGGGCAGCACCGTTGCTCGCTGCCGTGCTCGGCGCGGGTACGGCGGACGCGGGCGGCGCTTTGGACGTTGGAATCGTTTTCGGCTTGAACTGCGTGCTCGGCTTGAGGTTGTTCAGCGTGTTCGCTGCCTGCCGCACTTCGCCCAAGTCCTTATCGACTTCCGCCATCGCATCCTGCATCGGCTTGGTGATCGGCGCAAGCAGTTTCGCCGCGTCACTACGCAGTGATGCGCGAGTCGGGACGTCTTCGGGAACTTTGATGTCGATCCCGGCGTCGTCGAATTCTTTTTGAATCGTGCGCGCGGCTTCGCTCCACAGGCGGCGCAGTTTGGCGAGTTCACGCCCCAAAACGTATGACCACTGGATCATGCGCTTAGGTCCCGCTACGACGATCATCAGCAGCAAGACCGCGATCAGCTCCCAGCCGCCTATGCCGAGAATATCCATGATTTTCCTCGAACGCCGCTAGCGCTGCTGCGGCGGATTGGTCGCATCAGCGGATGCCGCGTCCGGTGGAGCGGTTTCTTTACCCGCGTTTAATCCCTTGCGGAAGTTCGCTATCGCGCCCCCCAGTTCGCCGCCGATGCGCGAAATACGCCCGACTCCGAACAGCACCAGCACGATCAAAAAGATGATGAGGAGTTCACCGGGTCCCAAACTTGGCATAGCACACCTTTTCTTCTACTCGTTCTTGACTCACCCGCAGGTGAGGACATCATACGCAATATCTTACCGCACAAATTGGCGATTTAACCAAAAGGTGACACTTATGCAAAAAGTCCTGAACAAGCGCGCACGATTCGCGCATCACCATGACGAAAATGGAACTTAATCGCTCAAAATCCGTCAACATGGACTATAATGGACTTACCGATACAAACTTCGCTCATACCAGCGGAGTCCATTTGTTCAATCCCCGGAGTAATCTTTTGGTCGCGTCTAACTTTCACGTCCCAATCGATCGGGACAGCGAAGAACCGATCTATCGCCAACTCATCCGCTACGTCCGCGCGCAGGTGGACAGCGGAATGCTCCCCGCTGGGGCGCGCCTGCCTGCCAGTCGTGATCTCGCCCGCCAGTTGAACATCAGCCGAATCAGCGTCGTCAACGCTTACGCCGAACTCCGCGCCGAGGGGTATTTGAGCGCGCATGCCGGACGCGGTACGTTCGTCGCGGGTGAAAAAGGCGATCCCGTCATGGCGTCGAGCGCCATTCCCTCCGCCGGAACGCATCCGGTCACGAACGGCGCGACACACACACATCATCACGATCAAAATACGTCGCCGGATCGCAGTCTGCGCGATTTGATGAAATTGGCGCGTAAACCGGGCGTGATCAACTTCAGTCACGGCGTGCCGCCATCGGAATTCTTCCCGGTATTTCATCTGCGCGACGCGATCAATACGGTGCTGGAGCGCGACGGGACGCGGGCGCTTGGTTACGAACAGCCGGAAGGCTACGCGCCGCTGCGGGCAACCGTCCGCGATTACGTGAGCGCGCTCGGAATCCAATGCACGCTCGATCAGGTCTTGATTACCGGAGGAACTCAGCAAGCGCTGGACTTAATCGTTCAAGCGATCCTCGGTGAAGGCGATCTGCTGCTGATGGAAAACCCGACCTATCTCGGCATGCTCGATATTGCGCGCACACGCCGCGTTCAGGTGATGGGCATTCCGATGGATGACGACGGTATCCGCCTCGACATGCTTGAAAATGTCGTCTTGGAGCATCACCCGCGCCTACTGTACGTGATGCCCACTTTCCAAAACCCCACCGGGCGGATCATGCCGATCCACCGCCGCCGCCAGCTTCTCAATTTGGCGAGCGAATACGGCTTGACCATCCTTGAGGACAGCGTATATCACGAGTTTCGTTATGAAGGTGAAGCGCTGCCGCCGATCAAAGCGCTGGACGAAGACGGTGTGGTGATCCACGCCAGCGGATTTACCAAGAATCTGCTGCCGGGGCTGCGCGTCGGCTACGTGATCGCCAACAGCAGTCATTATGAGCGGCTGGTGCGCGTCAAGCAGTCGGCGGATATTTCGACCCCCGGCTTGAATCAGCGCGCGGTTCATTTGATGCTCGAACGCGGCGTACTCGCCAAGCAGTTGGAGCGGAATAACCGCGAACTCAAGCGGCGGCGCGAAGTCGCGCTCGAATATGCGTCGCGTTATCTGCCGTCCGGCTCACGCTGGAATACGCCGGAGGGCGGCTTGTATCTCTGGGTCGAACTTCCCAAGCATGGACCGACCGCGAGTGAACTCTATGTCGCGGCGATTCAGCACGGCGTCGCGTATGGGATCGGCAACGTGTTCTATACGGACAGCGGCGGGAGCTATAACATTCGCATCAATTTCGCGGCGCAAAAGCCCGCCGATATTGAAGAAGGTTTGAAACGGCTTGGCAAAGCATGGCGCGAAACCGCCTACGACTACGCCGACATGGAAAAATCGCCGCTGCTGTAAATTTACTGCTCCTCACCCCCTCCCCCTCTCTATCGCTTGCGATAGAGAGGGGGAGCAGCACACTTTCTTTCTCCCCTCTCTAACCGAAGGCTGGAGAGGGGCTGGGGGTGAGGATGCGGTTTGCGGTTCATTGTTGTTCTTCCCTGTGATACACTCCCCGCCATGACGAAACGCTTACTTTGCATCACGACGTACACCGGATTAGGCGGGGGTGAAACCTCCCTGCTCACCCTGCTCGATCATCTCGATCCGGCACAGTGGCAGCCGCATTTACTCGCCCCGCGTGACGGGCAGCTCCCGGACGCATTCCGTCAGCGCGGTTGGGCGGCGCATATCACCCCGTTTCGGGGCGCAACAACCTATTTTATCCCCGGCATCTGGGGACGCTTCCCGATTGTGAACCGGATCACCGCCGTGATCCGCGATCAGCGCATCAGCGCGATCCACAGCGATTATCACAGCCTGCCGTATGCCGTGCGCGCCGGGGTGATCACGCAGACTCCGATGGTTTGGACGTGTTGGGGCTGGTGGTTTCACCCGAAGCGGTGGCAGCGCGGTTTTTTCCAGCGACCGCAAGGCGCGTTCGCGGCAAGTTGGGCGATCCGCGATGGCTTTTTAGGTGATCCGCCGTTTATGCCGCCGGATCGTCTGCCCGTGCTGCCTCCCGGCGTGGATACCGTGCGCTTTCAGCCGGGAATCGACGGATCAAGCGTGCGCACCGACGCGAATGTCATCCCGGATGCGCCGCTCGTCGCGTTGATCGCCCGTTTTCAGGATGTCAAAGGGCATGATACGTTTCAAGCGATGGCGCGCATCGTCGCGGCGGCGATCCCCGAAGCGCGGTTTATCGTGGCGGGTGAGAACGTACACGGCGCATCCGCCGATGACGCGTATAAACGCAGTATCCTTGATGCCCACGCCGCCGATCCGGTGCTGCGCGAAAAAGTGATCTATCTCGGCTTTCGACCGGACGCCGAGCGCGTGATCGCCGCCGCTGATGTGATCGTGTGCAGCTCCCATTTTGAGAGCTATGGCATGGTCAACATCGAAGCGATGGCGAGCGCGAAACCTGTTGTTTCGACGCGCAAAGGTGGACCATCTGAAACAGTGATCGATGGCGAAACCGGCTTTCTGGTTGATCCGAAAGACCCGGTGGCGCTGGCGGATCGCGTGATCCGGCTGCTGCGCGATCCGGCGCTGCGCGCTCAGATGGGAGCGGCAGGGCGGGCGCGGGTCGAACGGCTGTTCAGCGCGCAGTCAATGGCGGCGGTTTTTTCGCATACGCTCGAAAAGCTAATCGAAAAGCGTTAACCCTCTTTCTTCTCCGTTTGACAATACCATACCGTATGGTATGCTTTAGACCATACGCAGAGGGTTGGTTTATATGGCGCGAAAATCAAAACGCGACTGGCTTGATGCCGGTCTGCAAGTTCTCACTGAATTGGGAACAGAACATCTGACGATTGAAACGCTCACGCAGCGCATGGGGGTGACCAAAGGCTCGTTTTATCACCACTTTTCCAATTACGATGCGTTTGTCGAAGCACTCCTCACTTACTGGGAAACCGAAGGCGCGCTCAACATCATCGCCGCGCTTGAGCAGCACCCGACCACCCGCGAAAAACTCAACCGCCTGCTTGACATCACCACCGCCGGACGCTACACCGAAGAAATCGTGCTGCGCGCGTGGGCACTGCGGAACGCCCGCGTCAAAGAGGTGATGACGCGCATCGACCGCCAGCGCATCGATTACCTGATCTCCCTCTGCCGCGCCCTGATTCCTGATGTCGAACGCGCTGACCACGCCGCCCACCTTTTCTACTTGACGTATGTCGGCGGGCAGCAGATTGGGTTACTCCCTTCCGAAATTCAGCGCCTTTATCGCGTGATTCAACAGCAGCTTATGGAGACGAACCAATGACTTTGTCCGCCGAACTTCAGTCGATTTCACCGCTCGCGCAGATCGCCCGGAATGCCGATCACCTTGACGTGAAAACCTATGACGGGGATGTGTCAATGGCGCAGTTCATCGCCGGATTTATGAACTTCTACCCCGGTTGGATGAAGGCGCTGTACCGCGTCCGCTGGTTTTTCGTGCGACTGCTTGGCATGACGCAAGACGGCATTCCGCCCGCGCCAAACATGCGTCCGGAGGATGTGCCGATGCAGCCGGGCAAGCATGCGGCATTCTTCAAGGTCGAAGCCGCCGAGCTGGAGCGCTACTGGCTGGTTTCGGCGGATGAGCCGCACCTCGCCGCGTATTTGTGCATCGCGGCACAGCCGATCACGGACAACCGCCGCCGCTTCTCCGTTGTGACCATCGTCCATTATCACAAATGGACGGGCAAAGTGTATTTCAACGTAATCCGCCCATTTCATCATGTTGTAGTCAACAGTATGGCACGCGGCGGCTTACGCTTCCCCGTCTAGTAAACACTGGCGTGTCATGAGACAATCTTCAACCAGTTATATTTGAGCTTCTGCCCTCACCCCGCACGCTGTGCGTGCGGGGTGAGAGCAAATAAGCAATTCATCGGTCTCTCTGGTTGAATACCCTGTATGAATATCCTGCTGATTTCGCGTTGTCCGCCGTACCCGCTCCATTTTGGCGACCGGCTGATCGTGTATCACCTTGCGCGTGAACTCACCCGGCGCGGGCATGAGATCGATCTGCTGGCATTCTCGAACCGCGTCGAAGACTTGGCGGAACGCGGCGAATACGCGTCGCTCTTTCGGTCGGTCACGCTCGTGCCAGAGCCGCCGCGCCCACTTGGGGATTACGCCCGCCGCGTGCTCAAGTTACACCCGCGCTTCGCGTCTGCGCCGGATCAATCATGGTCGCCGGAGATGGCGCGCTTGATCCGCGAACGGCTGGCGCAGAACCGCTATGATCTCGCGCATTTGTTCGGCGGCGTGCATGTGTACGAATATGCGCCGCTTTTGGGCGATCTCCCGGCGCTGATCACGCCCTACGAAAGCTATGCGCTGTTCTTGCGTCGCCAGTTCGAAAATGCCGCCTCGCTGCGAGCGCGCATCTCCTCATGGGCGATGATGCGCCTCGCCCGCGCTTTTGAGTCGTTCATGTTTGATCCGTACTGTGCGGCGGTCGTGGTCAGTCCGCCGGATCGGGATGAACTGCGGGCGATCAATCCCAAGCTCAAGGTGCAGGTGATCCCGAACGGGATCGATCTCGATAGTTTTCCGTTCGGCACAGGCGACCGCGATCCGCTGCGGCTGTTGTTCACGGGCAATTTTGAGTACGCGCCAAACGTAGACGCGGCAAAACGGCTGATCACCCGGATTGCGCCGAAAGTGCGCGAACGCATCCCCAATGTATCCGTGTGGATCGTCGGCAACGCACCGCCGCCTGATCTGCAAGCGCTGGCATCCGCGCGCGTGATCATCACCGGGCGCGTGCCGGATGTGAGCGCGTATTTGCGCGGCGCGGCGGTGTATGTGGCGGCACTCCGGCTCGGCGCGGGGATCAAGAACAAGGTGTTAGAAGCGCTGGCGAGCGGAATTCCCGTCGTTGGCACGCCTGTGAGCATGGATGGAATCAGCGTGACGGACGGAGAAAGCGCCGTGATCGCAGACACAGACGAACAAATCGCGGCGGCGGTGATCCGCTTATTAGAAGATGCCGCACTGCGGGGTCGCATGGGTGCGGCGGGGCGGCAGGTGATCGAAATGCGCTACACTTGGTCAGCGGCGGCGGCGGCATATGAGGAGTTATACAAAACGTGCGCGTCTTGATGATCAGCAAAGCGTGTATTGTCGGCATTTATCAGCGCAAGCTCGAAGCGATTGCGCGGCGCGGAGTCGAACTCCTCGTACTTGTTCCCCCATCATGGCGGGATGCACGCGGCGAAATTCCGCTCGAACGGGCATATACGGACGGCTATCAACTCGAAGCCATCCCGATCCACTTGAACGGGAATTATCACCTGCATTTTTATCGTCAAATCGGCGCATGGATGCGGAAATTTCAGCCGGACATCGTGCATGTGGACGAAGAACCGTACAACCTATCGTGCTGGCAGGGGATCGCGGCGGCGCGGCAGGTGGGCGCGAAAACGCTGGTTTTCTCGTGGCAAAATCTGGATCGAACGTATCCGCCGCCGTTTTCATGGGGCGAAAAATGGACGCTCAAGCACGCGGATCGCTTGATCGCGGGGACGGAAGGCGCGGCGGCGGTGTGGCGCGCGAAAGGCTACACCCGCCCGATTGATGTGATCGCTCAGTTCGGGTTTGACCCGGAATTGTTCGCACCGCTGACGGATCACCCGGAGCGCCCGTTCACGATTGGCGTGGCGGCGCGGCTGGTGACGGAAAAAGGAATTCATGTGCTGCTGCGCGCCGCCGCTCAACTTGAGGGGGAATGGCGCGTCCGCATCGTTGGGGGCGGTACGGAACGTGCCGCGCTCGAACAGTTGGCGCGTGATCTCGGTATCGCGGATTGGGTGACGTTCGTCGGACAGGTCAACTCTGCCGAAATGCCCGCCGTGTATCACAGCTTTGATGTGCTCACCGTGCCGTCGCTGACGCGCCCAAATTGGAAAGAACAGTTTGGTCCGCGTGCCACCGTTGAGGCGATGGCGTCCGGCGTGCCGGTGATCGGCTCGGACAGCGGCGCGATCCCCGACGTGATCGCCGATGCCGGGTTGATCGTGCCGGAAGGCGATCCGCAAGCACTTGCGGACGCGATTCGCCGCGTGCGCGATGACGCGGTGCTGCGGCAGTCCTTAGCGGAAAAAGGACGGGCGCACGCACTCCAACACTACACGCACGATCAGATCGCCGCCGCGACAGTAGAGGTATACCGGGAGATGCACCCCTCCCCAACCTTCGGTTAAGGAGAGGGGAAATACGTGCTTTGCACCCCCTCTCTCCATCGCACGCGATAAGAGAGGGAGTGAGGATGCGTTTACTGCCCGCCGCGCGGATTTCGGGTTGACGTCGGTGCGCTCGAATCGAGGGCGGAGCGCAAGAGCGACCGCTCGACCATACAGACTGCTTGCCCGTTTTGGAGCGCCGTTAGCTGTACGAACAACTGGAAACCGCCGCCGATGCTCGCCGTACTGACATCGCCGCTGAAGCTGGTCGTATTCCCCGCATTAAACAGCGCGAGTAGGTTACGCGCTTCGTCCAAGACCGCGATCTGGTACGTGATCCCAGCTCCGGTGACTGGATTCCAATAGAACGTCGCCACGCCGTTTGGCAGCCCATCCGGTGACGTCAGGAGAAGGGGCGCGCAGTTCACCGCGGGCGGCATGGGTGGGAGCGGATTCAGGAACGGCGTGCCTGTCGCCATCAGGAGCGGAGCGTCTGCCATCACCATCGGGTTGAGGACGATTGAGGAGAACATTCCCGCGTCGAGGTTCGAGATCGAGATCACGTTGCTGGCGATGACGATCACATTGGTGAAGCCTTCGTTCGCGCCGCCGGGGTTAATATCGCTGTCGTCGCTGTCATCCCCGCCCGCTTGATCCTTTGGCGAGAACTGATAACTCGCATTGGGCAGTATCACGCGAATTCGGTACGTTCCCGGCAGCGGTGCGACGAGAGTGTAATTGCCACTGGCGTTCGTCACCGCGTCGTCATACATCACGGTTTTCGCGCTGTTCCACAACTGCACGATCACACCCTGAATCCCCGGTTCGTCCGCGTCCTGCCGCCCGTCGCGGTTCAAGTCGTTCCACACGAAGTTGCCGAGGTTGATCGGCGTGGGTGTGCGCGTCGGCGTTGCCGTGCGGAATTTGATGATCCCCGCGTCGATGTTGGTCATTGAGATCACGTTGGAGGCGATGACAATCACATCGGTAAAGCCGAGATGCGTCCCACTGGGGTTAATGTCGCTGTCGTCCGTGTCATCCCCGCCCGCTTGATCCTTCGGTGAAAATTGATCCGATACGCCGGGCAGTACCACCCGAATCCGGTATGTTCCCGGCAGCGGCGCGATGACGGTGTAATTGCCTGATGCGTCGGTCACGTCGCTCATGATCAGCACGGTTTTAGCGCTGTTCCACAACTGCACGGTGACACCCGCGATCCCCGGTTCGCCCGCGTCCTGCCGCCCATCCTGATCAAGGTCATCCCAGACGAAGTTGCCGAGGTTGATCGGCGTGGGTGTGCGCGTTGGTGTTGCCGTGCGGAATTTGATGATCCCCGCGTCGATGCTGGTCATCGAGATCACGTTGGAAGCAATCGAAATCACATCGGTAAAACCGAGATTTGTCCCGCTGGGGTTAATGTCGCTGTCGTCCGTGTCATCCCCGCCTGCTTGATCCTTCGGCGAAAACTGATCCGATGCGCTGGGCAGCACCACACGAATCCGGTATGACCCCGGCAGCGGCGCGACGACGGAGTAATTGCCCGATGCGTTGGTCACATCGCTGTCGTACATTACGCTTTTGGCGGTGTTCCATAACTGCACGGTCACGCCAGATAAGCCCGGTTCGCCCGCGTCCTGCCGCCCATCTTGATCGAGGTCATCCCAGACGAAATTGCCGAGGTTGACCGGCGTTGGTGTGCGCGTTGGCGTCACCGATGGGTCTTGCAGCAGCGGGGCGATCAATTCTGCGCTCAGGGTGGTAATGACGATGCCGCCGCCACCGCCGCCGCTGGTGGGAGTGCGCGTCGGGGTTCGGCTTGGCGTGCGCGTGGGTGTGCGGGTGATCGTCGCGGTGGGGGTGGCTGTATTCCCCTCGCTAACTTGGCTGATCGGATCGCGCTCATCGGCAGCGACGCCTAAGCTGCCGATCAAGGACAGTATGACAATGGAAAAGAGCGATACAAAGAGCATCCCCCGATGCCACCGGAATAATCGGTTCATGAGCAGACTCCTGATCTGACACTACATACTAGGAGTGTACTCACATCTCAATTTTGTGCTGAAGCATCGCAAACGCGATCTTGTGCGGCTCGGTGACGCGGCTGGAGTTGACTAAAACAATCACCGTCGTGCCCGTAAGCGGATAATACATAAACGTCGATGCGAATCCTTGTATGCCGCCGTTGTGCCCGTAAAACGTCCCAAAGGGTGAATCGACCATGAACCAGCCGACTCCCACCGTGAAGTCGTACGCGCGCTCATTGGCGGAGCGCGATGGGTGCGGCGTCCACCACAGGCGGCGCATATCGGCATCCAAAACCGAGTCGTTGTATAGGCACGCCCGCCACGTGAGCAGATCGCGCACGGTTGAGACGATGTTTCCGGCGCTGAACGTATTCGTCACGCTGTAATACGGCTTGTTGACGATCACGCCATCTTTTTGATCATACCCGTGTGCGCGGTGTGGGATCACCGCCGCGTAATCATTCGTGCGCGTTTGCGTCATGCCGAGCGGATCAAAAATGGTCTGCTTCAGGTACTCGGCGTAAGGCATCCCCGCCGCGCGTTCGATCACAGTGCCGAGCAGGTAAAAGCCGGTATTGTCGTAGCTGTGACGCTCCCCCGGCGCGAACTTGAGCGGCTGATCACGCACCAACGCGAGAATTTGATCGAGCGATTTTTCTTCGCGGGTGATCTCCCAATAGCGCGGCGGATCGGTGTAGTTGGGGATGCCCGATTGATGCGTCAGAATGTGCAGCAGCGTGACCCCGCGCCATGCGTCCGGAAGCCCCGGCACGTAAGTGTGGATCGGATCGTCCAGCGTGAGCCGCTTGTCTTGCGCCAGCCGCAAGATCGCTTGTGTGGTGAACAGCTTGGTCACAGAGGCGATCTCAAACACAGATTCAGCGGTCACAGGCACGCCGTGTTCGACATTTGCCAAGCCGTGATAGCCTTCGTAAACGAGCGCATCGCCGCGATGCAGGGCGCACGCCAGCCCCGGTATCTGCTGATCGCGCATCAGCGACGTGAGTACGGGGTCGAACATAAGCTTTAGGTCTTTCTACTCGTGAACAGATGTGGTTTTTAATCGGGAAAAGCTCCTCACCCCAAGCCCCTCTCCAACCTTTGGTTAGAGAAGGGAGAAAAACAGGGGCTTTGCTCCCCCTCTCTATCGCTTGCGATGGAGAGGGGGTCGGGGGGTGAGGAGCAGTAAGCTTTATCCTCCCGCGCGCTGCACCGTGATCGTAATTTCCGCGCTCGCAGAGTTTCCCACTTGATCGTACACAACCGCGCTGAATGTCTCATCGCCCGCCCGCTCGATGCGCCATTCCAGCCCAAACGGATACACTTCGTCCGCGCCGAGCGGCACGCCATCGCGGAAGAATTCAACGCGGGCGACGGCAAGGTTATCGACGGCTTCAGCGATCAGCACAATATCTGACCCGCCGGGGAACTGATAGCCGCCCTCCGGCGGAGTCGTCGTTAGCGTGATCTGCGGCGCGGTGTTATCGACCGTCACCTGTACCGCTTCGCTTTCATAGCTGTTATCCGAGGCGACCGCGACCAGCAGAATCGTGTACAGTCCGTCAAGCCCGCTGGTATTCCATGTGCCAAGCGGCGCATCTTGTGAATACTCCGTCTCCTGCCCGGTGATGTCGATCCACGAGGATGGATCAAGCCCCTGCCCATAGCTGAGTTGGTAGTACTGCAAATCAGGCAGATCAAGCGCGCCGCGTATTTCGACTTCGCCGCCTACGTAGGCGAACGCGCTCGGCGCGGTGAACTGGATCGTTTGCAGCAGGTCAGGGCGCGAAACCGTATCGTATTCTTCCGGCGGAAGCGGTTGATTATTCGTCCGCCACCAATCGAGCGCTTGATCCGGCGGCACGAAGTAAACCGCATCGGCGCGGAGTTCAGCGCTGGTGTTCGCCGTCGCGCGCAGCCCGTTTTGGCTGTTGATCTGGACGGTCTGCCAATTGGTATCTTGTGCTTGCGGCTGAGTCCCGTCCAAGAAAATCTCGCTCACCAGCGGGCAGATGCCGTTGGGCAGCAGCCCTGATTTTTCGCACACGCGCATCTCGATCACACCTGCCGGACGCTCCCACCCGGTTGACGGGAGCGCATCGCGGCTGTGAACATAATCCATCACCGCGCGCCATGCCGATGCCGCCCCACGCATCCCGAAATCGTCCAGCGTGATCGGTGTGCTGTCCGCGCGTCCGTAGTGCACGCCGATGACATAATTCGGCGTGTAGCCAATTGTCCAGTTGTCGCGCCGATCCCCAGTCACTCCGTTGATCACGGCTGTGGGGCGCGATGTATCGAGCGGGCTTCCCTGCCCGATCAGCGACCAGCGCGTTTCTTGATCCGCTAGAATGTCGTTGATCAAGTACGCGAGTTCTTCTTGCAAGAGCGGCGTACACGTCTCGAAGGTCGCGCAGCGTGCCGCGCCTTCGGCGTCGTATTCCCATAAAACCGTACCGTCCGCGTTTTCGATCCGTGCGATCAGCACCGGATCACGCCCGCGATACCCGCGCGCGGCGGGTTCGACCTGCACACCGCGCATATCGCCGCCGGTTGCGAATACCGAATAGGCATATGCCATATCCAACACGCTGACCGATCCGCCGCGTTCGAGCAGCATCAGGTCATAGCGTGCTTCATCTAAGCCATTGATCCCGATTTGGTGTGCGGTTTGCAGGATGTTGCCCATCCCCTGTTCATACGCAACCGCCGCCGCCGGGGGGATCAAGCCCGCGCCCATCGCATCGCGCAAGCTCAACACGCCGCGAAAACGTCCATCCGGGTTAGCGACGGTGTAGATCAAGCCGTCTGATCCGCCGGGGAACTGCGTCGGGATGTCGAACATCATCGTCGCGGGGGTTTCAAGGCTGTTGCCGCCGTTGAAGCCTTCCAGATACACAATCGGCGTGAGCGTCACCCCCGGCTGATACGCGGTGCGCTGTGCCGCACCGACCAGCGCCCGCACTTCTCCCGTGCGTGCATCGATCACGACAATTGCACCGTCATCCGGCAAGCCGTCGCCATCGCTGCGCGGTCGATACGCGCTCACATCGGGGAGATACGATGTGCTCAAGCACGGTGCGCCGCTGCGCGTGGTCGCGCCGCTTTCGCCCATACTGACGCGCATGGCGCATTCTGCTTGATCGTATAGGTCAGTATCCAGTGTGGTGATCAAGCGCAAGCCGCCGCGCGCGACCATACTCGCGCCGTCCATGCCGAGATCGTTCAGGATGCGTTCGGCTTGCCGCCGCGCCAGCGTCACGAACTCCGGCGCGAACGGCGGCAGATAGGCGCTCGTCGGCTGAAGGCGCGTGATCAGCGCCGAGGCTTCTTCATAGCTCTGCGGGCTGATCCAGCGCTCGTTGAGCATGATTCGCAGTGTGTCAGCCTGACGACCGCGCGCCGCGACTTCGTTATCGAACGGGTTGTACTGCGGCGCGGTCGGGATCGATGCCAGCAGTGCCGCCTCATCGAGTGTGAGATCGACGGCGCGCTTATTCAGATAAATCTGCGCCGCCGCTTCGATCCCGTATGCTTCGCTGCCGTAATAATTCGTGTTCAAATGCCATTCAAGGAGTTCTTCCGGCGTATAACGGCGCTGAAGTTCCGCCACGAGCGCGACTTCACGCGCCCGCTGATCGGCAGTTGTGCCGCCTTCCGCCGCGATCACGCCGCGCGCCAGCCGACCGACGACCGAGTTGTCCGGTGGGGTCGCTGCGACGAAGATATTTTGCCACAATCGCACCAGCGTGGACGCGAGATCAAACCGCGCCGCTTCCCAGTAATCCGGGTCTTCAACCGCCAGCGTCGCGTTGATCACGTAGCTGGGAAGGGTATCCAGTTCAATCCATGTATCGCCGCCGCTTCCGGCGATCGGGTCTTGCAAGCTGTGGATCAGAATCTCGCCGGTGCGATCAACCATGCGCGTGACGAGTTCCCCGCCCGCATATGGATTGGACGCGAACGGCGGCACATCTGCGGCGGCATCGGCGTAGATCGTGAGCGCGCCGCCGAACGCGAATCCGCCGGGGATGCCGAACACGATCACAAATAGCGCACCAAAGACGATCATCCAAAATTGGCTGCGCTGGCGTTCTTCGGCTTTACGTTCGGCGCGGCGTTTGCGGCGGCGGATAATCTGCGCGGCGGTGGACATAACAGGCGTACCTCATGCGTGAACCCTCCACCCGACTGTAAAGCCTTTTTCCGCCGCTGTCAAAACCGTACTGCTAACAGGTAAATTTCACGTAATATTTATGGCAAGACTCAGATCCTCGTTGTATAGTATTAAGCAGATGCAACGCACCTGAAATAGTTATCGTAACCGGAGACCACCCGAATGGGTAAAACCAAAATCCTCCTCGTTGAGGATGACCCGAACATCAATAAACTCATCCACGATTTCATGACCGCGCGCAATTATGAAGTGTATGCGTTCAGCGACGGACCCGAAGCGATTGATCACGTCACGATGCGCGGACTGCCGCACATCGCCTTACTCGATCTCACCCTGCCGACGATGCACGGGTTTGAGCTTTCATCGCGCCTAAAATCAATGGCGGATGTGCCGATCATCTTCATCACCGCCACCAGCGATACCGAAACCGTTGTTCAAGGGCTGAAGAAGTACGCCGAAGACTTCATCGTGAAGCCGTTTGAACTCCGCGAACTGGAAGCGCGTATTCAGGTTGTACTGGCGCGCATGCCGAGCCTCGATTACGCCAGCGAACCGATCATCCACATCGACGACAGCCTCAGCATTGACTTCGCGCACAACCGCATCGTGATCGGCGGAAAAGGGCTGCCGCTCACGCCAACCGAATCAATTTTGCTGCATGTGCTGCTGCGCAACGCGGGGCGCGTGGTCGAAAACCGCATGTTGATCGCGCGCGTGTGGCCCAATGAAGAAGAAATCTTTGAAGACACGCTCCGGGTGCATATGCACCGGCTTCGCCGCAAGCTGGAGAGTGATTCGCACCACCCGCATTACATTCGCACCGAACGCGGCGTCGGTTATATGTTTACGGTTCGTCCACCGGATGACTTTGATACCGAAGAACTTGAGGCGGAACAAGTCGGCGAATAGCCGTCTATGAGGGCTGTTCGCATTCATGATGACTTCCCACGACAACTACTCTGCTGAACAAACCCTCTCTCAAATACTGCGCATCGCACAGGGGATCGAATCTGATTCGCATCCCCAAGCGGTGATCGACCTGCTGCACGAGCATGTAATGGGCGCGCACATCGGCGCGATCATGATGATGCAGTACGGTCCGCAGGGAGAAGATGTCTCGAAGCGTCCGTATGATTATCTCGAAATGACCGGCTCATGGTCGAAGCGGCATGGGAGCGGCGTCGGGATGGGGATGCGATTTGCGATTGGGCGCTACCAGTCGTTGATCGCCAGCGCCGAGCAGTCCGGTGAGCTTGTGCTATCGAATACCCGCGAAATCCGCCGCAATTTTGATCCGCTCGTGCGCGGGTTGATGCGCGCCGCGCTCGTGCGTTCGCTGGCATTCTTCCCGCTTGGTATGGGCGATCGCAAACTCGGTGTGATGGTGATCGGCACGCACCGTCCGCATGTTTTCAGCGATGCCGAACTGCGCCACTATCGCGCCATTTTTGAAATGCTCTCGATCAGTTTAAGCGCTCAGCTTCTCCGTCAGCAGCGCGACCGCGTTCAAAACGGGCGTGCCGCACTGTTGGATGCGGTCACGGATGGCGTGGTCATGGTAACACCGGGGAGCGGGCGCGGCGGGCGTGTCTTGACCGTGAACGCGCGCTTCACCAGCATGTTCGGCGTGACCGAATCCGATGCCGGAGGGCGCTCGTTTGTCGATTTGATCGGCATGATGCAGCTTCCGGAGCGGGTGCGCAGCGAACTCCGGCGCGCATGGTTAAGCAGCCCGATGCAAGACCCGGCGACGCTGGCGGGCGACTTCCGCATGATCGGCGACGATGGGCGTGAACATGAATTCGCGTGGTACAGCGCGCCGGTGTATCAGGGGAGTCAGGTATTGGGGCGTATCTTCACGCTCCATGACGTGACTGCCGAAAAAACCGCCGCACGCCTGCGCGCCGGATTCGTTTCGCGCGTGTCGCATGAGCTGAGGACGCCGCTCACGTCGATTCAAGGCTTCGCGGAGTTCATCTTGACCGCGACGGGCGATCAACTGCCGCCAGTTGCGCGCGAATACACGCAGATCATCTATGACAGCGCCCGCCATTTGACGCGGGTATTCTCCGATTTGATCGAGATCACGCGCGCGGACGTGGGCGAACTTCAACTGCGCAAGGAAAAGACGAGCCTCGCGCGCGTTATTCAAGATGTCGCCTCACGGCTGCGGCTGACGCTGGCGAAGCGCACTCAAACGCTTGAGTTGGTACTCGAAGAAGGCATGCCGCCCGCCAACGTGGACAGCGACCGCATGATCCAAGTCTTGACGAACTTGATCACCAACGCGAGCAAGTACGCCCCGGAAGGCTCGCCGGTCACGGTGCGGCTGCGCTATCTGCGCGCCGACGATCCGCGCCCGGTGGGATGTCCGTCGGATGTGCTGTTCCCGACCGCGCTGATCACGATTGAGGATCGGGGGATCGGCGTGGCGGCGGAGGATGTCGAGCAGATTTTTGTGCCGTTCTTCCGCGCGGAAGAAGCGCGCAAGAACAAGATCGAAGGCGTGGGACTCGGCTTGAGTGTGACGCGCAGCCTTGTTGAGATGCATCAGGGGAAAATCTGGGCAGTGCCGCGCGAGGTCGCGGGCGGGGGATGTTTCCAGTTCACGATCCCGGTGAGGGAGTAGGTTGCCCTCACCCCCCGTCCTCCTCTCCGCTGGCAGAGAGGGGGTGATCCGCTTACGTGTAAGTCTGCGGCGCAGGTCACGTGTTTTTGCCCCTCTCTGTTGACGGAGAGGGGCGGGACGCGAAGCGTCCGGGGTGAGGGCAAAGGCGGGTGAGCCTTATTTCCCCTGCTTGAGCTTCTTCTCCACGTAGGCGATCAAGGACTTCAGTATTTTGATGTTGGAGTACTTTAGTCGAAGCGCTTCACGCAAATCGATGATCGCACCCACGTTATCGTTCGTTAAGGTTCTGGCTACTCCCCGATAGAAATAAGCATCAGGATGGTCGGGCTTGCGACGGATCTCCTCGGTGTATTTAATGATTGCGCTGTCGATGTCGTCGTTTTTATAAAGTATCGCGCTGTGACTAACCTGAAAGTCGCCATGTTTCGGCTCGAGGTTGAGTGATTCGATGTAGTAAATAACCTCATCTGCGTCCATCGAGCGACTTTGAAGCACAGGCGCGGCTCTAGCTGCTCGAATGGGCTGCATGGGTAGTACAGCAGGTGCAACGTGCTCCCCATACGCCGATTCCAAATCCTTCAAAATCCGCTCAATATTGTCGAGAAAATGCGTTCCCGCATTCAGCACCGGCGCGTTGATCTCGCACAGCGGGCGCAGCGAAGGCGGCAGATCAGCGGGGTGCGGCATGGGCGCGTCAAGGATACGGATCGGGGCGATCAGCTTGTTCAGCTTGAGTGCCGCTTCGATCTCAATCCGCACATAATCGATCTCGCCGCTGCTTTCTTTCTCCTTGAGCAGTTTCAACCATTCCGGACCGATGATCACGATCACAGCGTCGCTGGCGGCGATTTTCTTTTCGATAAACGTTTGAAAGCGTGTGAACGACGGGATGCTGTCGAAATCCATGAACACGCGATCACGCTGGTAGCGGGCGATCAACCAATCACGGATGCGCTCGACGAAAATGGGGTTATCGGCGCGGCGGTACGAGATGAAAAGCGTGTTGATCTGCGACATAGACGTATCCAGCGGGTGAAGTCATCGACGCATAGTATAACGCAATTTAGCACATCCTTACTCCCCTCCTTGCGTCAGCGGGGAGGGGTAAAAACTTCACACCCCCGCACACGCGCGGCATAAAGCATCAAATCTTGCGTCAGGAGCGCGCCTTATGCACATGAAACTTGAGCTTGTCCCGATTCCGGTGGCGGATGTCGAGCGCGCACGCGCGTTTTACGCCGATCAACTTGGCTGGGTGGTCGATCACAATACCAAAATTGGCGACACCATCCACATGATCCAGCTCACGCCGCCCGGTTCAGCATGTTCGATCCTGATCAGCCGGGGACTGCCCGGTCTTGATGACATGCAAACGGGATCGCTCCGCGCGATCCATCTGGTCGTCGCTGATGTCGCCAAGGCGCGTGAATGGGTGATCAGCCGGGGGATTGCGGTTGACCCGATCACCGATCACGGCAGAGGGGTGAAAGACGCGCACTTCCGCGATCCCGATGGGAATACGTGGGTGCTGCAAGAGATGTCATGGCGCACGGCGGAATTCACCGAATAACGCGCCCTACTCTAAATAGCCGTATTCCCGCGCCAGCGCTATCGCTTCGATCATGCGCCCGTTCGGGACGCGGCTCCCGTCCGGATCGATGATCCAGATGCCGTTGTGAAGCTGTACGGTTTCGTCCGTCCAGTCGTACATCGAAATCGCGGGTGCCCATGTGAAAACCTCGGTGGGGACTCCGGCGATGTTCGCCAAGCGGACTTCGCTCATCATCCACCAGAACCACTCGGTTTGCTGCCAGCCAATTGGCGGACCGGACGTTTCCGTCAGCCAGATCGGTTTTTCCGGGTAGCGTTTGCCCGCGTTCAGGATCAAGCGGTGGAGCGGCGGCAGCGTGGAATCGCGGTAATGGTTCAAGCCGATCACATCGCACAGCGTGTTATCCCCGCCCAGTTCGGGATCGCGCAAGCCGAGCACGGTATCGAAAACCGCCGCTTGACTATCCTCCGAGTTCGAGTCGGTCGCGTGCCAAGGTTCGGGGATCACGAGCACGGCATCCGGGTTAAAGGCGCGCACCGCCTTTGATGCCTCGATGATCATCCGGCTCACTTGACGGCGGAATTCTGTTGCGTCCTGCATCTTGAGATGCGGCGTCCAGATGCCCTGCCGCCCGCCCATCTCGATCAACAAACTCGGCTCGTTGCAGATGCACCAGTAATCGATCGTCGGGTAGCGCTCCGCGACTGCGGCGGCGAACTCCGCACAGTGATACGGCGCGTCCGCACTCATGATGTCCAGCCAATCAGGGTAGCCGTAATGCCACAAGTCGATGTACATCCCCAACCCGTGTTGATCTGCCGCGTCCATCATGCGGTCGATCCATGTCCAATCGAAGTGCCCCGGCGCAGGATGCGAGAGATACCAGCGCGCCGCATCGCGCACGCCGCGCGCGCCGATGCTTTTCATCAAGCGATAATCGGTATCCAAGAATTCATCATGGCGGATCAGCTCAACCTCGTCCATCCGGTAGAACGAGCCGTCGGGGTTTTTGCGGACGAAGTCTGAGTTCTCAAGGAACGCCCACAACTGCATCGGCGCTTGACCGAAGATGTCCGCTGCGGACTGAATGAAGGCATATGGCTGGGACATACGTGCTTTCTTGGGTGACATGCTCACCCGCTCTTTGTGCTCACAGAATGATCCTAACCCTCTTTAGTACCCTAAAGCATAAAGAGTCATAACCCCGTAGGGTATTCAGTGATTTGTCTTCAAGGAATGCGCTGCGGCGTCCATGTAGGACCTGCAAGACGCGGAATATCCCCATCCCAGTACAGCGGATCGATGCGCATCAAGCGGGACAGACGATCCACATCCCAACCGTGATAGACGCACATCATCGTTTGATTATCTGGTGCAAGCACAAACGAATTGTGACCGGGTCCGATCACCTGACCGGGGATGGTTTTCATCAGCGGTGCGCTGGAGTCCGACGGCGGGTGATAGGCGTTCAGCGGGTGATCCGAAACGACATACGAAATCCCGTAGTTCTCTTTTTCCCACGCGCCGCCGCTGTAAAAGCAGTAGATTTTGTCGTTGTGGAACAGCACCGCCGCGCCTTCGACCGTGTGCCAATCATAGATGCCGCCGTACATCGTGCGCTGTTCTTTGAACAAATGCCAATCCGCGAACGGACGCACCACCAAGCGCGGCGTGCCTTCCAGCGTGAGCATATCTTTCATGCGGTCAACGACGATCCCCGTGCCAACGCGGTACGGTTCTTCTTGGGTGAGGAAGTCGCGCGAATAATACAGATACCACTGCCCATCGGTGTGACGATACGGGTGCGGATCAATCGAAAACGGCTGCTCCGCGACCAGTACGCGCCCGGCATCGCGGAATGCGCCGAGCGGGGAATGGCTCACCGCGACACGAAGCTGATGATCGCGGTCAGCGGTTACGCCGCGCGCCGAGTAATACAGGTAAAATTGCCCGTCCGCGTAGGCGACTTCCGGTGCCCAGAATTCGATCCCCGGTGCTTCGGGCAGCGCGAATCCGGCTTCCTTCCAGTTGAGCAGATCGGGCGAGGTCAGAATCGGGAACTGCGCGCCGTGAAGCGAACCGGGGGATGTTCCATAGGCGTAATATGTGCCTTCGTGCCGCAGCACGAACGGATCCGCGAAGTAAGTGGGGTAGATCGGATTGATATAGTCCATGAGATGCCCTTTTGCGCTTATGATCCACTCTACCGCACCAGTGCCAGAACGAACCCCCCACCTCACCTACTTCTGATTCATCTATCCGGCGCAAGGGCAGCACGGGATTTCATCTTAGAATATTTATGAATTGTTTAGACGACCTGAGCGGAGAACCCCCTAAATGCACCATACAATTGCGCTGATTAGCAGTGACCCGGTCGAACGCGCCGCACTGCGGAGCTTTTTACAGCGGCAGGAATATCAGGTTGTTGAGATTCATTTTCAGCCGAACGTGCTCGTCGCGCCGTACCATGACAAGGTTGATCTCGTGCTGCTCGACCTGCCGCCGATGAGCGGACTGCAAGAACGCGAGAGCATTCTCGCATGGATACGGGAATGGCGGCATGTGCCGATCATGATCTTGATGATGCCAGCGGACGCGAATCAGGCAATTGGGCTGTTGGATGCCGGAATCGACAATTATCTGCTCAAGCCGCTGCGCCGCGATGAACTTCTGGCGAAAGTGCGTGCGCTGCTGCGCCGCTTTACCCGCCTGCAGAACGATTATGACTCCAAATGCCAGATCGATATTGCCGGACTGCGCATTGACTTGGCGGCGCGGCGGGCATTCGTCGATAGCCGCGATATTCACTTGACGCGCAAAGAATTCTTCCTGCTGGCGGAGCTTGCGACGCACCCGGACGCGGTTTGCACGCACGAAGAACTGCTGGCAAAGGTGTGGGGCGGCGAATATTGGGACGCAAATCACTATCTGCACGTTTATTTCGGCAGAATTCGCAAAAAGATGGGTGCGCGCTGCGGCGCACTCATCGAGACGATCCCCGGTATGGGGTATATGCTGCATTCGGCGGCAGCCGCACCGCGATCTGAACGTGCCGCTGTGCTCACGATGGCAGGAAAATGAACTTGAGCGCCACCGCGAACAAGAACAGCCCGTACAGCCGCTTGATCGTCTTTTCCGGCAGTTGAAGCGCGACCCGCGCCCCGACAAACGCCCCGACGACTAACCCCGCCGCGACCAGCACCGCCGTCAAAATCTCAATTACGCCTTCGTTGTAGTACGAGAACACCGCACCCAAGCCGACCGGAAGCAGGAGCGCGCCGAGCGATGTTCCGACCGCCAGCTTTTGATCGAATTTGAGGAATGTCACCAGCGCCGGGACGATCACGATTCCGCCGCCGATCCCGAACATGCCCGACAGCACACCCGCGCCTAAACCGAGCGCAAGCAAGATATACCACGCAACTTGAACATTCGCTTCCGGTGTGGGTGGGGCAGGCGGGGCGGTCTTGCGAATTTCTGCGATCCACTTGCGCGGCTCGGCAAAACGCCAGCCCGCGTAGATCAAGAACACGCCGTAAAGCTGCTGTAATAACGTCGTTGGCAAGCTGAGCGCGAGTTCAGCGCCGACGATCCCGCCGCCGATCAAGCCGATGGCGACCGGAGCAGCAACCCAGATTTTGAGCTTGCCCGCGCGATAATACTGGATGACCGCGAGGATACTCACAGGCATCAAGAGCGCCGCGAGGGATGTCCCGACTGCTTGTGTGATCGAAAGACCTGCGAGGATGGTCAGCGCTGGGACGATCACCACGCCGCCGCCGATCCCGAACATGCCCGATGCAATGCCAGCGATCACACCGAGGACGAAGAAGAAGAGTTCCATGAGGGGGTGTTCCTGAGTATTCAGATGCTCTATTGGCGCGAGTATAACGCCGCGTGTGGGCTTGCGCATAAGACCATCAAACCGTTACCATTCGGCGTATGAGACGACAACTAACCGTACTGCCGGATTTTCACTTTTTACTGGTCGCGCCGGAGTTGGGCGCGGAATGGTTGTTTGATGCGGCGCGTTTGTATTGGGATCGTTTTCGCCCGATTGTGGTGAGCGACACGCGCTTGATCGTGTTGATTCCGGTCACGCGCCCGGTGGGAGTGACCGTACTCGCCCGCCGTGATACGATCAGCACAATCGGCGTTGAACTGGCGCAGCGCGCCCCGTCCGCCTATTTTGATCCGATTCGCGTTGAAACCATCGAAGAAGCACGGGCGATCCTGAACGCGCGCGCTGAGAGTAATCAGCCGTTCGGCGTTGCGATGGCGACCCCGTTCCCGACATTCGATCCGAATGCGACCGAATCGCCGTTGATCCCGACGCCGTTTTTACCACCGACGCGCGGACCCGCCGGATTCGTCACCGCGACACCGCAGCCGCCGCCCACCGGCGAGGGTACTCCCGCGCAAACCCCCATCCAGCCCACACCCGGATCAATCATCGGAGGTTCGTAGCGGATGCGCCTCGATCAATTTGAATGGTCGCGCAACCCGCGCGGACTGCATGTGTACAGCATTTATCAAACGCCGCTGGAGATCAGCCGCTATTCAAACCCGCGCATGGGTTGGGCGAAGCTGATGTCGGTGGGTACGGAATACGTCGATGATGCGATGAATCTGCTCTCGCTCGGCATTACGCCGATTGTGCGCTTGTACTTGGGGCGATGGGGGGCAGCGCCCGCCAACCGCCAGATGCTCAGCTTGGTCGATTCGTTCCGCTCGGCGGGGGTGCGCTGGTTCGAGTTCTACAACGAGCCGAATCTCGATGTCGAGTGGCCGCACGGATTCGATCCGACGTGGGAAGATCACGAAAATGTGATCCGTCCGCTGATGGACAATTGGCTGACATGGGCGGAATACGTGATCAGCGTGGGTGGCTACCCCGGCTTTATTCCGCTGGCGGAGAGCGATAACCCGCGTTATGCCGCCGTCCGCTGGATGGATGCGTTCCTCAATTACTTGGCGGACGCGCATTATGATCGCTTTCGGGCGGTATTGAGCGGCGGGATGTACTGCGCGACTCACCCGTACATTTTGAATCATTTCTATCAAGAGATTCCCGGACGCGGCGCGACTTCAGCGCGATCACCCGGAGCGCAGCGCGCCCGTGAACCCGGATGGCATTTTGAATATCCGTATGATCCGATCAGCCAGCAGAACGACAGCGGGCGCACGGTGTACGGCGGAACGCCGCTTAGTCCGAATGGCGATCCGGTTGGTTTGACGGCGATGGGACGCATGTTCAACGAGCGGTGCAGTGCGATCTGGGGCGAATCGAATGTGCCCGTTGTCGGCACGGAAGGCGGGATTTTCCCGTTTCGTGACGGAACATATCAGCAGGATAACCGCTATCCAGCTTACAATGCGGACAGTCAAGCGGAGGCGACCGTCGCTATGTTTGACTGGATCGCCACCAGCGCCCCGGCGTGGTTCTTCGGCGTGACGCTGTGGAAAGAGGATGATTATTATGTGCCGACGACGGCTCGGGCGATGGATTTGCTCGCGCAGTACGAGCCGATCCTGAAAACTGTCCCCGCTGTCGAAGTGTTGGGTGGGCGCATCCCGGATACGCCAACGCCAATGCCGACGGGACCCGGTCCCGTTCATGGACCCGCCGATCATCACATGCTGATCTTGGGACCCGGCTTAAGCTCGGAGTGGTTCTTAGATGCAGCGCAAGCGTACTGGAATCTATTCCGCCCGGTGGTCACGTCGGTGACGGAGATCATCAATTACATCCCGCCTACGCAGAGCCTCGGCGCGACGGTGATCGCCCCGCCGGATACGGCTGATCTGATCGTGCAGTCGCTCCGCACGGCGTACCCGAATGTGTACCTTGATGTAATCACGGCGGATGACCTCGACCGGGTGCGCGAACTGCTCAATGAGCGGGCGCGGACGAATCGTCGGTTTGGATAGAGAAACCCCTCTCTCCGTGCTTCAAAAGCTCCTCACCCCCCGCTCCTCTCTATCGCTTGCGATGGAGAGGGGTCGTCCCGTGAACCGAATTCGGGGAGGGGTTGGATTTGAGTATCGGACAAAGCCTTGAAAGGCTGAGCTTTGGTCGTCCTTACCGCCCCAAAAAGTTCTTGACGAAAAACCACAAATTCGCGGGACGTTCCGCGAGGCGGCGCATAAAATACGGATACCACGCATCCCCGAACGGCAGATACACGCGCACCGAAAAGCCGTCCGCCGCCAGCGCAAGCTGACGCGGCGTGCGAATCCCGTACAACATTTGAAACTCAGCGCAGTCGAGCGGCAGCCCGCGCCCGCGAATTTCCGCTTCGGCTTTTTGGATGATCGCCTCGTCATGGGTCGCCATCTGTAAGAAAGCGGGCTGCGGAGCGCCGAGATAATCCGTCATGATCTCGACGTATTGGCGGTCAACATCTGCTTTATCCGGGAATGCGACCGACGCGGGTTCAAGATACGCGCCTTTGCACAGGCGGATCGTCGCGCCTTCGGCGGCAAGCTGGCGCATATCCTCGCGGCTGCGATACAAATACGACTGGATCACCGTACCGACATCGGTAAAGCCATACTCATCGCGCAGCGTGCGATAAATTTGCAGCGTCCGCTCGGTGTACTCGCTGCTTTCCATATCAATCGTCACCGGAACGCCGTTTGCTTTGGCGTCGGTCAAGATATGGCGCAGATTGGTCATGCACAACTCCTCGCTGATGTCCAACCCCATATGAGTTAGCTTGAGCGAGACGCTTGCTTTGAGCTGTTCTTTGTGAATACGCGCGATCAAGGCGCGGTACATGGCGACGACGGCTTCGGTATCGGATGCCGCGCTGACGCTTTCGCCCAAGTAATCAATAGAAACGAGCAGCCCTTGATCGTTCAGTTGCCGGGCGGCGGTCATGGCATCGTCAATCGTTTCGCCCGCGATGAAACGCCGCGCCACCCGCCGCGCCGCGCCCCATCGGGTCGCCATCGTGCGCGCCCATTTTGCTTTGGAAAGGTAAAGAATCAAACGCCGGAGCATAGTGTCTATCTCTGCAAGGATGCTAAGTTCAACTTTGGCGAAACTCTACCGCGCCGGGGCACTGGCGCAAAGGGGCGGATATATCCGAAAAGCGAGGACATCAACGCAAAGACGCGAAGAAAATCTTTGCGCCTTTGCGTTAACGGAGATCAAGCACTTAGCGGCGGCTGGAATCCGCGTTCATCGCCTGTTGGTTAATGCTGCCTTCCGCAAGAGCATTCAGGCGTGCGTCGGTTTGTTCTTCTTCGGCTAACGTCTGCTGAAGCAGGACAACCGCTTCCGTCTCACCGAGGAGCTGCGCATACGCGACTGCCGTCCCGTAGCCGGAAATTTCGTAATGCTCCACCTTCTGCGCCGCGCCGATCAAGCCCGCGTCGAGGACTTCAGGTGCAGCTTTTTCCTTCATCATGTCTTGACCTTCTTCGATCAAGCCTTCCATGCCTTTGCATTTCTTCCCCGTGCGGCTTGCGCCCATCCGGTCAAGAATCCGGTCGAGCCGCTCCAACTGCTGTGTCGTCTGCTGCAAGTGCATTTCAAACGCCTGCCGAAGCTGCGGGTGATTCGCCTTTTCCGCCATCTTGGGTAAGGCGCGGGTCAACTGCTGTTCCGCGCTGTGCAGGTCTTGAAGATTTTCAACCAGTAGGTCGCGCAAGTTATTCAGCGTCATGCGGAATACTCCATAGATATGCCTTCTGCATGTAGTAAACGCCCTCATGACACAATACGTCCCAAAAACAGGCTAAACAATTGCTAAACCGTCCGATTAAGCCTCAGTTAATTCCGCATCCGTTGGTTGACGCGGCGTTCAAGACCCCTTAGAGTTGGGTAAGATAGAAAACATCAACACGGAGTTGGGCAGGATGAGCGAAAACGTTCAGCAAGGGAGCGCGCAAGCCGCCCCGGTCGACGTGGGCATGGTGGAACGCGGACTAGCAATTTTTTCCGGCGTGGGGCTGCTGGTGATCGGTGCGCGCATGGGCGGGATCAAGGGCTTGATCGTGATCCTGTGCGGCGCAGATATGATTTTTCGTGGTATTACCGGACATTCGTGGCTGTACCGGTTGTTTGGCGTGAACACCGCCGCCATCAACCCGGCGCGCGAAGCCGCTGTCCCGCATCAACAGGGGATGCGGATTGAAGAGTGCATCGTCATCAACCGCCCGGTCGATGTCGTCTACGATTACTGGCGCAATTTTGAAAATCTGCCGACCTTCATGCGTAACTTGAAAGATGTCGATGTGATCGACGATGACCGCTCACGCTGGACGGCATCCGGTCCCGCCGGGATTACCCTGACGTGGGAAGCCGAGATCATCAATGAAAAAGTTGATGAGATGATCGCATGGCGGACGACCAACGGCGCTAGTGTTCCGCACGCCGGTACGGTCACGATGAAAGCGACACCTGACGGGCGTGCAGCGGAACTCACCCTCAAGATGGAATATATGCCGCCGGGTGGCGCGCTGGGTCAGATGTTTGCGACGGTGCTGGGACAGAACCCACAGAAGCAGACCCGCGATGATCTTCAGCGCTTGAAAGACATTCTTGAAGCTGAAACCAGCGAACCCCACGCCATTGATCACAGCTATGGGGATACCGTGTACGGGCTGCCGGACGAGGAGTAGCTGCACTGCTTTCTCGTCACCTCCTCTCTAACCTCGGGCTAGAGAGGAGGTGAAAGGGCTTATTCACCCGGCATCAGATAACCGCCGTCTGCCAGCAGGTATGTCTGTCCGTTCAGGGTGCTGTTAAGGCTGGCATCGTAATACACGTTGAAGCCGTTTCCGCTGATGTTCGATACCGCGCCCTCCGTGATGATCACACCGTTGATCGCAGAGAGGTGCGAGTCGGCGGTTAATGACCATGTGCTGCTCGCGTCGAGCGTGAGATCAGCCGACTGTGCGGCGGCGTCCGGGTTGATCGCGCCCGTCAGCGTTGAGCCGTTTTGCAGGGTCAGCGAAAGCCCGCTGATGCTGTCCGCAAGTAGGTCGCCGGTGAGGTTTTGCGCGTCTGCCGACAGGATCGCAATCCCCCCGTTTTCGCCCGCTGTGCCCCAACGCTCAGTTGCACCCGCCTGAACCAAAATACCCGATGCGGCGGTGATGTCAACACCGGAAAGGGTGATGATCCCGGTCGCGTTGGTGATGAAGAACAGGGGACCCGTCTCTGTCGTGTATGCGAGCGATCCGCCCGTCATCGTGAATTCGCCGTTCATGCCTTCCGCGTCGCCGGAGAAGCTCTGGTACAGCATCACGCCCCATTTGTCCGCGATGCTGGATATCAGATCGCTGTCCACCAACACAATCGAGTTTGAGCCTTCGATCACGGCGGCTTCCGCACCCGTCGCGGTGATCAACGCATCTGTGACCGTGATCACGCCCGTCGAATAGATGCCGGGGGAATCCTGCCCGGTGGTCGTGATTTCGCCGCCTGTCACAGTGATCGTACCGCTGCCGCGATCAGTCGCAACCGCGCCGGAGTGCGCGCCGGTGGTGTACATCACCACGTTGTCAAGGATCATCGTGCCTTCAAGCGTCGCCATGACCGCATGCGCGCCGTCTCCGATTGCCTCAATATACATATCCGACAGGATCACGGTCGAACCTGTTCCGGTCGCAAAGGCGCCGTTCGTGCCGTCGCCGTCGGTGATCACCGTGCCTCCCGTGATGCTGATCGTGCTGCCCGAACCGACCAAAACCGCCGCGTTTAGCCCGTAGAAACTGCTGCTGTCTGCCGATGAAGTGTCGCCCGTTTTGGTGATCGTCGGGTTTTCGAGGATGAGTGATGCGCCGTCGGTCAAGCAGATCGCGGAGACATCGCCCACCGATGAGTCATACACACCATCCACTTCCGTTTCAGCCGTGATGCTCGACAAGTAATACGCGCCGCACCCATCCACGAGAATCGTCTCGGCGCTTGAACTCGGCGCGCCGCCGCTGGGTGTTCCTTCTTGAGCGGATGCTTGGCTGAGTGACAATGCGCTGATCAACAGCAGCGAGGTGAACGCGATGGAGAGCTTTCTTTGGAACATAACTGCCTCTTTCATGACAAGCAGGTGATGTTTCTACGATAAGGCGCGCTTATGAAGAAGCTGTTTAGAAACTTTCAGGTTGTTGTGCGGGATTGCAAACGATGGTCAAACGTGACTATTTATGAGTAAAACGCCATATATCCCCTAAGTCAGGGTATAATGAATTAGCACTCTGTTTGACATCTCCCTGACTTCTTCCACTCTGCTAGGTCAACTGGGGGAGGGGGCATCCGCCCGCCCCTCTCATTTTGCTCCACAAACTGCCCCCTTCTAGGACTTATTTAGCCCGCGAACACTATTGTTTGTGTAATGCATCTCGAAACACGCAGCAAATCGCGGCGGAACAGGGAGAACCCTAAGTGAATACTATTGTCTGTATCAGTCATCTTCGGTGGGATTTTGTCTGGCAGCGTCCGCAGCATGTGCTGTCACGTCTGGCGAAAACCCATCGTGTCTTGTTCGTCGAAGAACCGGTTGGTGTTGTTGACCTACCCGCACCCCGGTTAGAAGTTTCGCCGCGCCCATTGGCGAACGGCGCAAGTGTGCAGGTGGCGCGTCTGCTTTATCCGGTCGCGCAAGAGCGCTGGATCGGGCATGGTGATCCGCTCACGGAAACGGTTTACGCTGACTTGCTCAAGGCGCATCTGCGCGAGGCGCAGATCGACGCGCCCATCTTGTGGCTGTATACGCCGATGGCGATTGAGTTCGCCGATGTGATCCCGTACAGCCTGTTGGTGGTCGATGTGATGGATCAGCTTTCGGCATTCAAGGGCGCGCCGCGTGAGCTGAAGCAAAACGAAGCAATGCTGCTGCCGGTCGCGGATGCGGTGTTCACGGGCGGGATGAGCTTGTACCGCGACAAACTGCCGTTCAACGCGCATACGTTTGTATTTCCGAGCGGGGTTGAAATTGAGCATTTTTCCCGTGCCGCTGATCCGGGGCGTTTTCCCGCACCCCCGCCGCTTGATACGCTGAACGGATCGCCCGTCATCGGGTATTACGGCGTGATCGATGAACGGATGAATCTTGAACTGCTGCGCGCGATGGCGGATCAACACCCGGAATGGCACGTGGTCTTGTTGGGTCCGGTCGTCAAGATTGATCCGGCAGAACTGCCGCAAGCGCCGAATCTGCATTACCCCGGTATGAAGCATTACGACGAACTGCCCGCGTATCTGGCGCATTTTGATGTGGCGATCATTCCGTTCGCGCTCAACGAATCGACCCGCTATTTAAGCCCGACCAAGACGCTCGAATACATGGCGGCGCATAAGCCAATCGTCTCGACGGCGATTGTGGATGTGCGTGAGCTTTACGGCGATGTCGTCCGCATTGGCGAAACCAGCGTCGAATTTATCACCCATGTCGAGCAGGCACTCACCCAGCCCGCCGATGCTGATCAGCGTGCCCGTGAGCATGCCATTCTCGCCCGCTATTCGTGGGACGGGATCACGAACGGAATGCGCGCCGCATTGGATGCGCGTGCGATGCAGATCGAGCGGCGGCAGCGAATCCGCGCAAAAGCATCGTCACAGGTGGGCAAATGACAGAACAGAAAATCGTCATTCTCGGCGCGGGTCCAACCGGACTTGGCGCGGGCTACCGCTTGAACGAACTCGGCTATCGTAATTGGGCGATCTACGACCGCAATCCGTATGTCGGCGGGCTGGCGACCAGCTTTGAAGACTCGATGGGTTTCACGTACGACATCGGCGGGCATGTGATGTTTTCGCACTACCCGTACTTCGATGATCTGGTCAACAAGCTGTTAGGCGATGAGTACACCGAGATCATGCGCGAGGCATGGGTGTGGATGATGGATCGGTTCGTGCCGTATCCGTTCCAGAACAATATTCGCCATCTGCCGCCCGATGTGGTGCTGGAATGCGTGCTCGGCTTGATCGACTCGCAGAAGCACCCGGAGCGCTTGAAAGAGGCGCGCACGTTCGATGAATTGATCGATGCGCAGTTCGGCGCGGGGATCGCGCGCGTATTCATGAAGCCCTACAACTTCAAAGTCTGGGCGCATCCGGTTGATCACATGAGCATTGATTGGCTTGGTGAGCGCGTCTCGCTGCCCAACCTTGAACAAATCCTCCGCAATGTGATCGCCGGGCAGGATCAAGTTTCGTGGGGACCGAACAACAAATTTAAGTATCCGATGTACGGCGGCACGGGCGGCTTATACACGCCGTTCATGCGTTTTATCGGTGATCGCATCCACCTGAACAAGCACGCCGTCAGCATTGATCCCGTCGCAAAACAGGTGACGTTCAGCGATGGCGAGGTGGTCGATTATGATCTGCTGTTCACAACGATGCCGCTTGATCTGCTGATTAACCGGATGCCGGATGTGCCGGAGATGGTGCGGGAACAAACGCATCATCTGCATCATTCGAGCGGGTTGATCGTCGGCGTGGGTGTGAATCGCCCGGTGGATTCGAGCAAATGCTGGATTTACTTCCCAGAGCCGAGCACGCCGTTCTACCGCACCACGTATTTGAACAACTATTCGCCGTATATCACGCCCGACCCGGATGCGTATCACCTGCTGCTGACTGAAACCAGTTACAGCCCACATAAGCACGAGGACAAAGCGACGATTGTGGATCGCGTGGTGCAGGGATTGATCAACGTGCGCTTACTTGAACCCGCCGACCTTGACCGGATCGTTAGCACATATTTGATCGATGTCGATTACAGTTACCCCGTGCCGACGATGGATCGCAACCGCGCATTAGGGACGATTCAGCCGTATTTGAGCGCGCACGATATTTACAGCCGGGGACGGTTCGGCGCGTGGGAGTATGAGATCGGCAATATGGATCATTCGGTGATGCAGGGTGTCGAATGGGTGAATCGGATGCTGCTCGGCGAAGCGGAGGCAACATGGAAAGATTTCGCACATGCCGCCGACGCACCGATCATGATCGACAGCGATGACGATTTCTACGCGATGCCCGGTCATGGGTGGGTGCGGGCGGGCGTGGAGCCTGTCAGCGAAGCCGCCGCCGATTAGCGGGTGTACCTCTCCCCTCTCTAACCGAAGGTTGAAAAGGGGCAGGAGGCTTATCCGATACTCAATACAGATCCCTCCCCCGCTCTCTGTTGACGGGGCGGGACGCGAAGTGTCCGGGGTGAGTGCTGAATATCGGACAAGCCCGCAGGGGGTGAGGATGTTTTTCTGTCAGCAAAACAGGATTTGTACGATTGCTGGACGAACTGCAATTCAACAGCTTTTTCATGGGTGGGTTTGAGTGTTCTTCCCACCGCTTGCGATCCGGTCGGCGGTTGGACATGCTCGCCGCGACCGGGCACGACCGCCATTTCCGCCGCGATTATGAACGGATGCGGGCAATGGGAATCACGACGGCGCGCACGGGCATTCGCTGGCATTTGATCGAACCGCGCCCCGGCGTGTATGACTGGTCAAGCGTGCTGCCGATGCTGCGCGCCGCGCGCGAGATCGGGATTCAGCTTGTGTGGGATGTGTGCCATTACGGCTATCCCGACGATCTCGACATTTTTTCGCCGGAATTTATCACGCGCTTTCGGCGGCTGTCAAAAGCATTCGCTCGCCTGCTGAACAACGAAATGGACGATCCGCCGGTCATCAGCCCGGTGAACGAGATTTCGTTCTTCTCATGGGCGGCGGGCGAGTCGGCACATCTGAATCCGTATGCAGTCGGGCGCGGCTTTGACCTAAAAGTTCAGCTTGTGCGCGCCGCGCTCGAATGCGCCGATGCGTTTTGGGAAGTCAACCCGCGTGCCCGCTTGATCCACACCGATCCGGCGATTCACATCCTGCCTGATCCGACGCGACCGGAAGACGCGGAGATTGCGGCGGGGTATGACCGGGCGCAGTATCAAGGCTGGGATCTGCTCAGTGGGCGACTGCTGCCTGAACTCGGCGGCGGGGCGCAGTATCTTGACGTGATCGGCGTGAACTTTTACCCGAACAATCAATGGTACTACGAAGGCGAAACCATCGAACGCAGCGACCCGAATTATAAGCCGTTCGCGCAGTTGTTAGGCGAGGTCTACGCGCGTTACCAGCGTCCATTGATCATCTCGGAGACGGGGACAGAGGATGACGCGCGCCCGGATTGGCTGCGATACGTATGCGATCAAGTGCGTGACGCAATGACGGCGGGCATCCCGATTCACGGACTCTGCTTGTATCCGATCATCAACTTCCCCGGTTGGGAAGATGATCGCCATTGTCACAATGGCTTGTGGGATTACCCGGACGCGAACGGGGAGCGTGAATTGTGCGAACCGTTCGCGCATGAACTTGCACGCCAGCGCGAGTTGTTTGCGGAGCGTTTGCAAACAGATGGTGCTTAGGAATCGGCGGATTAGGTAATCTGACGGATACCCTCAGCATTCCCGAATGATATTGTGAAGGTAACGAGACTAAGAAGAAGGCGAAAACGCCATGATCGCAGCAGTCAAACCCGATGTGCTTCTTGAAGGACTTGTCCCCGGTATGCGCGTCGTTGATATTGATCATCATACCGTGGGCATGATCCAGTCGGTGTATCTGGCTGGGCTGCGTCCGGCGCATCCTGAGGAACGGGATACCCCGACGGTTGTTCAAACGATTGCCGGAACTTTTCTAGATGATCATCGTCTGCCAGAACTGCTGGTGGTGCGGCTTGGTCGCACCGGATTCGCGTGTGTGCGCGATGGCGGTGCCACCGGAATGCAGTACCTCGTCACGCCGCAGCAAATTCAGCAAGTCAGCGCGCGCAGCATTATCATGCTCAAGGTTCCCATGAGCGTGATCGCCCGCTTCTGATTGATTGACGGTCTTCAAAGGCTGATTTGACCTTATCCTCACCCCGTCGCACCTTCGGTGCGCCACCCCTCTCTATCACTTGCATTCGAGAGGGGGACGGGGGAGGGATTGTCCGGGCACAACCATGCGTTTTTAGCTCGGTTGCAGTTGACCCGCCCAGATTTGCCAAGCCAAGAGCGATTTCGCCACGAGGCTCAAAATGATATATACGCGTTCGCCGAACAGATAGTTTTTCCACGGACCGATGCCGCGATACTGCAACCACATGTTGACCGCGAAGATGTTGAAGAAGATGAACAGCGTCACGATGATCACATACACAAAACCGGGGATTTCAGTGTTGACCGATTGTGCCGCACCGCTGATATACAGCACGATCACGATCCAAGGTATAACACCGGCGATACAGCCATAAATAAACGATGTCCAATCGGTTTTGGGCGTGGTTTGGTTGTGAAGCTCCATGATCAAGCCGAATAGATTCATCATCGCGTTGATGCTAAACATCAGGATCAAGGTGGATACGTCGTACACACCTACCAGCATCCCGATCAAGACGATCATCAGCGACGAACTCAGCGCATATTCGTACCAACGGGCTTGGTTGATCTTGCGCTTGAGGTTCTTCACGTACCAGTTGTACAGCACCGTACCCAGCAAAAAGTGTGCGACCGCCGAAAGCAGTAGAAACAGCGCCACTGCCGGACCAAACGGAATGCTGCCAGCCGATTGCAAGTTTTGTTCTAAGCTGAAGCTGGATTCGGTGACGACAGCGCGAAGATACAGCGTACTGAGCGTGATCTCGAAGTTTGAACTCAACACGATCATCGCGATACCTTGAATGAGGTGGAATACCCCCATGATCAAGTTAAAACGTCTCAAATTTACGTAAACGCGATCAGGGGTGTTTGAAGCCGCTGTAGTGGACATCTTTTTGCTTTCTATGCCAAGGGCATATCAATAAATGTATTATAGCGCGAATAGGGGATGGGGACAATCAGATTCGCATTACCACCAAGTTAAGCGCAAAAACCAGTCGTCACCGTTCGACTCCTGTCCGCCGCTGGTGATAAAGAGCGGACGGGGGGGTGATGAGGCTTTGATGCGTCTATCCTGACTGCCATGTGCTGCCGCGTTGACACTCTAAATGCGATATGCTAAGTCCGTCGAACAGAACTCATTCAGTCGCGCACGATGCGCTCCTTGAAGGACTTGTCCCCGGTATGCAATACCGCGTCACGCCCCAGCAGATTCAGCAGGTAGCGCGCGCAGCGTTATCATGCTCAAGGTTCCCATGAGCGTGATCGCCCGCTTCTAGTCCTCAACCCCTCTCCATCACACGTGATAGAGAGGGGCGGGCTACTGCTCCGAATCCTGCTTTTTCGGCATATTTTTGTTGATCTTCTTGTCGTCGTTGAGCGTCTCTTCGACCGTTTGACGATCCCCTTCGGCGCTGCCGGGGGTCTTGCCGGGGTTGTTCGTCGTCCCTTTCGAGTCGTCTTTTTCGGCGGCATCCTTCAGCGCATTATCGAGGACTTCCGCTTGTTTGTTCGGGGGCGAATACGGCTGCATGGCTGTACTCCTTCACCAGTCTACTTCTGGCTTGAGCATAGCCCCGCCTGCCTAAATATGTCCGTAACGCGAACTAAATAATTGCACATCGCACTCACCAGTAGACGATGCCGCCGCGCCGCTCGAATGCGGCGATCCATGATGGACGGGTGCTGATCTTGTTCCAACGCAGATCAAGTTTTTGCAGATTTGGCAGTTCACCGAGCCAATCGGGGAGCGCCGTCAGCCAATTGCCGCGCAGATCAAGGGTGCGAAGCTGACCAAGCGCACACATAGAGTCGGGCAGGCGCTCGATCAGGTTATTGCGCACACTCAAATCGGTGAGGGTACGCAGATCGCCCATCGAGTCAGGCAGCGTTTCGAGGTGATTGTCCATCACATGCAGTTCACGCAAATGAACCAAGCCGCCGATTGATTCCGGCAGCGTCTCCAGCCGATTTTTGTACAAGCGCAGTTCGATCAGCGCGGTGAGCCGCCCAAGTGAGGCGGGGAGCACGATCCCCGGATTATCGGTGAGGCTCAAATAGCGGAGGCTGGTTAGACGTTCAAAGACGCTTTCGGGGATGCTGCTCAAGCGGTTGTCGCTCAAATACAGAAATTCCAGCGCAGGTAAGCCGCCGAGCGATTCCGGTACGGCGTCGATCTGATTGTGTCCCAAATCGAGGATGCGTAACCCAGTCAGCGCGGCAATAGACGGCGGAACAGCAGTCAACTTGAGGTTGTGTAAATAAAGTTCGTGCAAGTGCGGCAGATCGGCAAACCGATCTGGAATCGGATGCAGGGGATTATCACCGATGCTGAGGACTTCAAGATCACGGCGTGTCCACAACCAATCAGGGAGCGCGGTCAGTTGGTTGGCGTGAAGATAAAGCGCGCGGAGGTCGGGCAGCGCCGCAGCCCAATCGGGGGCAAATTTAAGGAATTGTCGATCCAGATACAGGCGCATGGGATTCGCCGCTGCTATGCGCGAAGGCGCAGCCCCACTTTCTCTGCGCCCTCTGCGACTCAAAATGCTTTAGCGGATCGGCACGGCGTTGATTTCGCCCGTCACCGATACCCAACGCGCATCAATCCAGCCGACCACGCCGTTATAACGCACCTGATACCAGCGCGGTATTCCCGCCTGAATCGTCCGCCCGATCAGCTCGACGGGCTGCCCCCAAGGGATGCTGCCGACGCGCGCTGTGCGAATGCTGGGGCGGCGGCGCATGTTCATGACCGCGCGCGGAATGGCGGACACGCCGTAACCGGGCGCGCCGTCGATCTGGTCAAAAACGCTGCCCGCAGTCGGAATCTGGTTGATGTCTACGTTGATCGTCAGGTAGCGCCCGCTTGACCAGCCGCGCCGCCCATCACCGAGATCGAGCAGATACCAACTATAAATGCCTTCGTCGCGGTTGCGCGAAACAACCGTATAAGTTGAGCCTTCGGTCAGCGTGGTAATGAAGCTCGCGCCGAGATAGGGTCCTGTGCGCAATGCCAGCCCACGCGCGCCACTGACGGTAGCGCAGGTGGTCGTGCAGCCCACCGGAGCGCCCGGTGTGCCGGAAACGCCGCCGCTGCCGCCGCCGCTGCCCGGTGTCCCGGTGCCGATTGCGCCGGAGACTTGGAACCACTGGAACTGAAGCGCCGCTTGATCGATGCTGTCGAAGAATTCGACGCGGAGCGTGTGCGTTCCAGCGGTGAGCGTGGATTGGAAGCGGTCGGTCGTCAAGGTACGCCCAACAAACCGATCCAGCACCAGCACATTATCAATAAAGACGCGCACGCCGTCATCGGATGCGACGACGAATTCATACGTGCCTTGATTAAACAACTGAACGGATTCAAATCGTGCTGACCAGCCGTCGGGATTGACGACGCCGGGAGCAGGGCTGCTTGTTCCCCAGTTGACGTTCAACCCGGTGGGGAATGCCTGCGTAAACACGACGGCTCCGGTGAGGTCAGGCGTATTATAAAACTGTCCATTCCAGCCCGTACCGAACTGCGCTTGTGCTTGCACATTGATCGCGCCGCTCATTGCCAGCGTAAAAACCATCAACGCTATGAGCGCGATCATCCCAAAGGGGATGGCGAGGTGTCGCTGCGACATTCGAAACCCTCCACATCAACGGCTGCCCGGAATCACAACAAGTTCAGTATAGCGCATGTTGACCGGAAGGACGACTAGCCCATCTGACCCTCTATGATCAACTACCGGTCGATGCAGCAGATTGCCCCGGCTTTTCGACCCCAATCACGTTCTTTTGGGCATCGGTCTTGAGCACCCCTTTCGAAAAATCTAAGAGGACATAGCGGTTTTTCCATGGATCAGCAACCACGGCGCAGCGCCCAATCTGAATATCAAACGGAGGCACCAAGATCGTACCGCCCGCCTGTTCAAAGCGGATCACCGCCTCATCGACCGCCTCAACGACCATATCCGCTTCAAGGTGCGGGCGGTCGGTTTGCAGCACGATTTCCGCGTCGCTTTCGGGAAGGCGCAGCCCAGCGCTGGTTCCGGTGCGCCAGATCAATTCATGTCCCAGTTGATCGCTGTAGAACCGGATGCCCGCATCCAGATCGGGCACGTAAAATTCAATGCAGTCGATTTTGCGCAGCAGCGGCTTGGGGGATGCCATGAAGCATGTCTCCTTCAATTCATCGCGTCATCCCCTTGATTATACTTTGGGGCTTCAGTAAGCGGCACTGAATGTTTCGTCGGGTAAATGATGCAGGTAAAAGTATTAACGCAAAGGCGCGAAGCCGCAAAGAAAAGCGGTGTGTCATACGATAAAAGTGAGCGCGAGAAAAACGTTAAAAGACTTGCCGGACGGAGCACTGAAGTGATCTGTCGAAAATCGATTGAAAACGATTCACCGCCGATTTTGAGGAAAAACCTCTGCGGTTCAATCGCTTTCCGTTTTTCAGTTGAGTAGCCCATCTGACCCGGTCGAAATGGGAAGGACAGTTCTGCAACTTTTCAACCCCGACGGCGTATACTGATCTAGTTACACGCATTCATGAAATGCTTGGAGACAAGGGGAAAAAGACCATGACGCAAGACCCGAACACTCAGAATCAGCCCGGTAAGGATTTCACCGAACAGTTGGAAGTCGCCGGGAATCAGTTGGTCGATCGTGTGAAAGACTTGATCGAACAGGGTAACGTGCGCCGTCTGATCATCCGTACCCCCGAAGGGCGGACGATGCTCGAAGTGCCGCTGACCATCGGCGCGGTGGCGGGTGGTGCGCTTCTGTTCTTCAACCCGCTGCTCGCAGGTCTGGGCGCGATGGCTGCGCTGCTCACCCGCGTTACGATTGAAATCGTGCGCGAAGAGCCGGGCGCGACAGTGGAAGACATCAAGCAGAAGGTCGAAGACGCGGCGGAAGACACCGTCAACAAGCTGAGCGAATAAGCACAGCACAAGCGGTCACAAGAGGGGCAGTCCTGAAAAGGGCTGCCTTTTTTTATTCACAGTGCGGGCAAGTGTGCACATAAGTGTGTAGGGAATTCAGGCGTGATTCAGCGATAGGAGTGTGATCATGGTGGATCGGGCGGCGGTCAGCGCGTGGTTGAATGCCTATGTGACCGCGTGGAAATCGTACGATAAGGATGCGATCCGCGCGCTGTTCAGCGAAGACGCGGTGTATATGCACAATCCATTTACGACGAAGCCGCTGCAGGGGCGCGAAGCGATCATCGAAGATTGGTTCAAACACCCGGACGCGCCGGGAAGTTTTGACGCGCATTACGAGCCAATCGCCGTCGATGGCGATACCGTCGTCACCAACGGGCGCACAACGTATTACGAACCGGGGACGCAGAAAGTCACCAGCCGCTTTGATAATATTTTTGTGCTGCGCTTTGACGATCAAGGGCGCTGTGTCGAGTTCCGCGAATGGTGGATGACCCCGCGCAAAGGCGGCGGGTGAGCGAGCCTACCGGCTGAAAAACATGTCTCCAATGACACATTGAAAAGATTTCACGAATATTTCATAAGTTATGGTACCGATCCCATGTACAATCGTTAGCAATCGAAACGATTCGTAAAACAAGCCGATTCCCGGTTGTATTGGAAGCTCCACGATGCAGATTCGTAACAAATTTCTCGTCGCATTTTCCTTGATCGTTATCCCCTTGATCCTCTTAGCGACGGTCGCCTTGCTCAATACGCGCAGCTCGGCTGAACAAGCAGCCAATGTTCAGGAACGCACCCAGACGGTAGCGATACTCTTCGAGCTAGAAGGGGCGATCGGTAAGTTTATTCAGGAACACCTCTCTCTATCAGCCGCGATTCATGTTTACCCTGAAACCAATGCTGCAGGCAGTGTCACCGAGTTTGCTGCCGGTGAACGCGAAGAACTTGACGAGGTGAATGACGAGATCGCTGCACTGCTCGCTGCGTTTACCGAACGCCACACGGCAGCCAATGGCGCGCCAGAGGTGATCGAAAACCTGACGAGCGCTTATGAAGCCTTACAGCAGGCAGGGGCGGCGCTCCTAGATATTGCCGAAAACGAGGACGGCGAGGCGTACTCGCAAGCGTTGGTTGCGCTGGAACCCTTTGAAGGTGCTGTTGAAGCGGCGCTCGACGATGCCTTAGCGCCGCAGCTTGCAGCCCAGAACGAAGTGACCAACGCAATCGTGCAGAACGCCGCCGTCAGCACAATTGCCTCACCATTGGCTTTTCTCGCCGTGATCATCACCATCTTCATCGTCGGGTTGCTTTTTACTCGCTCGGTTGTTTTACCGGTACGCCGCTTGCAAACTGCCGCCGAAGCGCTCCAGAGTGGTAATTATGCGTATCGCTCACCTGATCTTGGACGCGACGAATTGGGACAAGCGGCGCAGACCTTCAACCGTATGGCGGAGACGATTCAACAGCGCGATCAGTCGCTCAACGAAATCAACACAAACCTTGAAAAGCGCGTCGAAGAACGCACGGTTGAAGTGCGCCGCGCGATGGCGCTGGTCGAAGAATCTTCGCGCCTCAAATCGCAGTTTCTCGCCAACATGTCGCACGAACTCCGCACCCCGCTGAACGCGATCATTGGCTTCACAGGCATCATGATAGCAGGGATGGGCGGCGAAATCGACGACGACGCGCGCCACATGGTGAGCCGCGTGCAGGCAAACAGCGAACGACTGCTCGACTTGATCGACAGTGTGCTTGACTTGGCGAAGATCGAAGCGGGGCGTATCGAAATCATGTACGTGCCTGTTTCGCCAAAAGCGCTGGCAGAGCGCTGGCAGTCTGAAACCGAAGTTTTGGCGCATGGTAAAAATCTGTCACTTGATGTGACTGTTGATCCGGCGCTCCCCGATATGCTGCTGGGCGACGATGACCGCTTGACGCAGATCGCCGTAAACCTGCTTTCCAACGCGATCAAATTCACCGACGCGGGCGGCGTCAAGCTGAACATCGGCAAGAGCGGCGAAACATGGACGATTGCGGTGAGCGATACAGGCGTTGGCATTCCGCCGCACGCGCTCAACTACATCTTTGACGAATTCCGCCAAGCGGACGGATCGACCACGCGCATGTACGGCGGCACGGGGTTGGGGCTGTCGATTGCGCGCCGCCTCACGATGATGATGAACGGCACGATTCGCGTGAACAGTGAAGTCGGCAAAGGCAGCACGTTCACGGTTACGCTTCCCCTTAAACCTGTAACAGCGCAGCACGCTGAAACTATCGTCGCCTAAAGGAAATAACGGAGAGTGCTCATCATGCCAATTGAACTTCGACGCGATTTACTCAAGGGTTGGAACATCCTTGTTGTGGAAGACGAACCGGATAGCCTAGAAGTTGCCGAGCGTATTCTACGCTTTTATGGGGCGACCGTGCACACGGCGGCAAACGGACGCGAAGGACTTGAGATCGCGCGCAAAATACATCCCAAGTTCATCATCTCCGATCTTTCGATGCCGGTGATGGATGGCTGGGAAATGCTGTTCGAACTCAAGCAGGATCGCTCAACAATGGATATTCCGGTGATCGCGCTGACCGCCCATGCAATGAAAGGCGACCGCGACCGGGCGATTATCGCGGGATTTCACAATTACCTGACGAAACCGTTGACCCCGGCAAACTTTATGCGTGATTTGCTGATTCTGCTCGATAATATCCCTGATATCGCGCTTGCGCTGAAGGCGTCCTAAGGAACGGAAATATGACAGATCAACGAATTCTCGTCGTCGAAGACGACACCGACGGTCAAGAAGTTGTGGCGCGGATGCTGCGCTTTCACCGGCTCGATTTTGATGTGGTAGGGACGGCAGAAGAAGCGCTCGACGCGCTTAGTCAAGCGCAGTACAGCGCGGCGATTATCGACCTCGCACTGCCGGGGATGGATGGTTGGGCGCTGCTCAACAATATTCGGAACAACGACGCAACGGCGCATATGAAGTGCGTCGCGGTGACGGCGTTTCATTCTGCCGAAGTCGCTACCAAAGCGATTGAAGTTGGTTTTAAGGCATACTTCGCCAAGCCGCTCGAAACCACCTCGTTTGTGCGCGAACTCCAGCGCGTGACCGGGTAAAACCTCGCTTATCATGCGCCGCCGTCAGTTTAGGTTTGACGGCGGCGTTTCTTGCATTCAACGTCACTCATTCAACAGTTTAGGCAGCAGTTCATCCATCAGCGCCGCCGCTTCGTCAAGTGATCGAAAATCATCGGCGTAGCTGATCACGTTGAGCTGCGGGTCAAAGCTCCAAAAGCCGCCGCCTTCATACAAGAAGCGAATGTAGGTGTAGGCGATCCCCAAAGTGATCCGCGCCAGCGCGCCGCCCATGTACGGAAACATGACGATACACCCGCGTGAGTGGCAGTACAGCCGCAGATTGATCGCATCGACCGGATACACCAATTCGACATCACCTTCAACCGCACCGGCGCGCGGATCAAGTGTTTTATCAAACTGCCAGATCAAGCGCGCCAGCGCGCGCGGATCGATTTTGCGCACCGGATAATACATCTCCGGCGCATCGGTATCGTTCCCGTGCTGGTAGAGCCATTCGATCATGGATGGGGTGAGTCGTCCGGTCTTGGGGACATACAGGTGTATGGTGTAGTCCATAGAAATTAGCGGTCTTTTCGCTGGGTCCTCAAGATATCGATCAGGATCGGCAGATTATCATACTCCCACAGCGGCTGAGAGAACCAGACATCGCCGCCTGTCGTGAGCAGCGCAAGTTGGCGATCCCCGATGCGGTAGCCGCCGTATTCTTTCCAATCCAGATCACGCCCGCCTTCGTGGGCACCGCGCGCGCTCAAGCGGAGGGTTTCACCGAAGCGGATCGCATCGCCAGAGGCGAGTTTTCGCACGATGATCGGGCGCAGATGGCGATACACGCGCTCTTGAAAGCGTTCGGCGAGTTCTGCCGTTCGCAAGTAATAGCTGCCAATGGCGACATGTTCGCCGCCTTCGGTGATCACGGTGATGCTTGTGAGGACGCGCTTGTAGCGCCCGCCGAAGTACGCGACACGCTCCGCCCGCAGTCGCAGCGATTCGATTTCGTTGTACAAAAAGCTCACATACACCGAGCCTTCGCGCAGTGTGAATCCGAAATCGTACAGGATGATCTCCCAGTTCCAGCGGTGGAGCGCGAGCCATCCCGTCAGCCCGGTGACGACTCCCATGAACAACATGGCGGCGGGGGGCGCCCAGTCATACGGGAGTCCACCAAACAGCCATGTAGCGAACACGCCGCCTAAAGCGACGATCAAACCGCCGAGAATCATCATCGGAAACCGGTTGATCGGATAGTTCGACAGGGCTGCGCCGAATACGGGGTGAGGCGGTAAAATTGGCGGACTGCTCAATGCGCGGCACTCCATCACAGGAATGTGTATCAGGATTCGTGTCTACTATACCCAAGTCAAGCGGTTCACGCCCAACCGGGATGGCGTCATAACAGGATCGTGAACGAAGGAGAACCAGCCATGCCCAGACATCCCTACAACCCCACGATGCGCACCCGCCAGCGTGCGACCGCCTTCATCATCCGCACCAATCCTGCGCCTGCGCTGCTGGTGTATTTTCACCCGGATATTACCAAAGGCTTGTACTGCTTGGGCGGGGGAATCGACGCGGGCGAAGACCCGTTCGCGTGCGTATGCCGCGAAATTCATGAGGAATGCGGTTTGGACGCCCGCGCGCTGACGTTCGTCCGCAAATTGGCTGTGATCGCGTACTACAAGCCGTACAATCAGCTTAACGTCGAGCGGCACGATTTTGTTTTTCTCGCGCCGCCGGGCTTGCCGGATCAGTGGTCGCATGTGATCACATTGAGCAAGGATGACGACAACGGCGAAACGCACCGGATGGAGTGGATCACACGCGCTGAACTCGCGCGCGTTCACCCCGAATTTCGGGATGAGATCACGCCGGAGACGATGCCGGAGTTATTCGCATAAAAGCTGGGACAGGGCATGCCCTGTCCCAGCTTTTCCTAAATCGTGATTTCGAGCGCGCTCAACACAGCCTCAATCGGTGTGAAGATCGTCGCCAGTGTTGACCCGGCGAACAATAACCCAACCGCGCGCTGTTCCGCCGCATCGACGATCAGCGAACCGGAATCGCCGCCTTGACTCATCGCGCTGGCGATCACCTGCCCGGTGAAGCGGGCGGTTTTTTGTCCTGCTTGTGTGCTGTAGGCAATATCCACCGTCGCATTGAGCAGATTGATCGTGCCTTCGGTGTATTCGGTGGTGCGCCCATACTTGCGGACGCGCATACCGAGCACGGGCGCTTTGATCTCGTTGACGACGCCGATCTGCTGGACTTGATCGACGAACATCGCCGGATCAAGCGGACGCGCAAGCGCGGCGTCCACCATGTTTGTTGGGACAGCTTGCGCGACGGCAATCCCGCCCGGTGAAGTCGCGGTTTGTGGAGATGCGCCGCCTGTTGAGAAAATGCTCTGCGGTGACGCGCCGCCCGTCGAGAAAATGCTTTGTGACGATGATTTGGTCACGCGCTGCTGTGATCCGACCAATGATGCAAGCGCGTTCAAGAGAGAAATCAACGCGCCGAGGATGTCACAGGCGTTACTGCTCGGAGGTGCGCCGCCGTTCGTCGGTGGCTGCACGACTGGCGGTTGACCGGAGTCGGTTTCATCGGTGTAGCGCAAACGGACAAAGCGCTCCAAGCGGGCGACGACGTCCGCCGGGTCTTTGCCACCATCCAGCGGACCGGGCTGCAAAACTGCGTCACCGATCATCGCGTCGTTGCTGTTCGCCAGCACATGATTGTTGGAAAGGACGAACATCTCTCCGGTACGCTTGTCGTGAACAATCGTGCCAAGTGTTCCGGCGGTAATGCGATGATGACCGATGCTCACGCCGCTGGGAATCGACGGGCGAAAGCGTTCTTTCGGGGATTGCTGCGCCCGCAGATAACCGACTTCGATCACGTCGGTTTTCATTCCCTCTAGCTCTTTGGGGATCACATCCTCTGCCGCAAGGGCGGTCAGCGGATGTTTCTCTTGAACGAGGACGATGACGGCGACCTCATCGGTCAGCACACCATTCGATTCTTTGTAACCGACGCCGACGCCGACAACGCCATTTTTTGCCAGTAGATTATCTTCGTGTGCCGCCTGTGCTTGCGCTGCCTGCGCCTGCATGGGCGGAAGTGCGGGGTCTGGAGAAGCCATCACTCACCTCATCCGCGCTGATTAAAATTCGCTGTTCCCACTATACCATAATCAGGCAGATTAGTCGGGCTGCGGCGGTGAATCAGGGAATTCGACATTGCGATAGACTTCCGCCAATTCAAGCGTGCAGCCGACTGACTCCAACGCGAAGCTGCCTTCAATGCTCACCGCGACATTCCAATTACCATCAACGCCGCGTGTGTAGCGCTGAATCAGCGGGGTATCCTGCCAGATCAAGACATATTCTTGAAGCGACGCCAGCGCTTGATATTGAAGGAACTTCTGCCCTTGATCGTATTTCGCGGTCGAAGGCGATAAGACTTCAACGATCAGCGTCGGGTTGAGGAGCGTTTCGTTTTTGTGACCGCCGAATTCCGGTTTGCCGCACACGACAACGACATCAGGATAGGCGTAGGCTCTTGCGTGCATCTTCACGCGCTGATCTGCGATAAGGACTCGGCACTTTTTATCGCGTGTTTGAATCGCAAGACTCGTTCCGGCATTCGACACAATCGTGTTGTGAGTCGGGCTTGCGCCCGCCATCGCGTAGACTTCAAACACCATCCCGTCGAGGTATTCCCATTTGAGTTCACTCGCTTCATCGAAGGCGAAATACTCCTCGACGGTCATCTGCTGACGATCAGGCATTGCGACCATACGCACACGCTCCGCTGAATATCCTTATCCCGCATTATACGCGGTTGTCCGCCGCATCGACGGCTTCAAGCCCCGGTGACGCGCCATCACCTGAAACACACGCATCGCCGCTTCGAGTTGAATACGCGCGTCCATTTTGCTATCGCCCAACTTGCGATCCGGAAAATAAATCGGCACTTCGGCAATTTTGTAACCAAGCCGCGCCGCCACATACGCCATTTCGACCTGAAAGACATAACCGTTCGAGCGCACACGATCCAGATTCAGCCCGATCAACGTGCTGCTTTTCCACAAGCGGTAGCCCGCTGTCGCATCTGCGATGTTGATCCCCAACAAGGTGCGGACATAGACGCGGTTGGCAAACCAACTGAGCAGTTTGCGATACGGACTCCAGTCTTTATCGACGCCGCCGCCGCGCACAAACCGCGACCCGATCACGACATCCGCGCCCTGTTCCATACGCTTGAGCAGATCGAGGATGTATTTCGGCTGGTGCGATCCGTCCGCGTCCATTTGAACGATCAGATCGGCATTGAGTTCGAGTGCGCGCTTGAATCCGGCGATATAGGCGGGACCTAAGCCGTTCTTTTCGGTGCGGTGCAGGACGAAGACGCGGTTCGGATTCTGTGCCGCCAGATCATCCGCGAGTCTGCCTGTGCCATCGGGTGAGTTGTCATCGACCACCAGCAGTCGCAGATCAGGCAGTTCTTTCAAGGCGAGGAGTTCCGCCGCGATGATCGGCAGGTTTTCAGCTTCGTTGTAGGTGGGAACAACCACCATCAAATTCGAGGTCATGGGTTACTTTCCGGCTTAGGGGCGGGGCTGATCTGCGCCGCCGTCATGGGCGTGAATGTTCGGACAAGTGTAGAATATCGGCGTAGGTGCTTCAAGGTTGGTTAACATGAACTCCGAAGAAAGTGCGGCGAATGGGTGATGTGTTGACGTTAGGCGCGGCAGTCGAGCGGCGTGCGCGGCTGAAGCAGGACGGCAAGATTTTAGTATTTACCAACGGGCATTTTGATCTGCTCCATGTTGGGCATCTGGATTATTTGGAAAAAGCGCGTGCGCTTGGCGATGCGCTGTTTCTCGGTCTGAACGGCGACGGGAGCAGCGAACGGCTCAAAGGAACGGGTCGCCCGATCATCCCCGCGCATGAGCGTGCGCGTCTGCTTGCAGCGCTGATCCCCGTCACGGCGGTGATCCTTTTTGAAGAAGACACAGCCGCCGGGCTGATCGGTGCGCTCAAGCCGGATATTTATGTCAAAGGGGGGGATTATCATCATAAACCGCTCCCGGAACGCCCACTGGTGGACTCCTACGGAGGGCGCGTTGAACTGATCGACTATCTGCCGGATCACAGCACGTCGGCGCTGATCGCGCGCATCCGTGCGCTACCGGACTAGCCCATACAGGATGATACTCACGCCCACGCCGATGCTCGCGGCAAGCGTGCCAATCAGCAAACCGCGCGCAAAAGCGAGCAAAAACCTTGCCCACATCGGGAGCGGGCGTCTTTGCGGGTGCGTGCGCGCCGCCGTGCGCTCCAATGCCGCAAGATCGCGCCGTGCTTTCGCGCTGCCGGGGTTGATCGCAAGGATATTTTCAAGGCACACCCGGCGGTCTTCCTCTGTTTCCAAGACATGGAGCAGCGCGATCCACAATTTTTCCTGATACGGATCGACTGTAGCAGCATCGCGCCACAACTCATGGGCGCGTTTTAGCTCCCCCGCACGGTAAGCGGTGAGTCCTTCGCGGTACAAATTCTCAAAGGTATGAGCGGTTTGCATGTCGGTCAACCGTGCTGCCCCTTGCCAATCCAGCGAACGGATCAACCTGCTGATGCTGGTCATCGTTCACCTGTCCTCATCATTTACATTTTGTTATATCGGAGAACGGGAAATCGCGCAAAGCGGGGACATGTTAGTGTGCGCTAATCGGGTCGCGCAACGGCGCGATTCCCCTCTCCATCGCAAGCGATGGAGAGGGGGAAGGGGGTGAGGAGCAATCAGCTTTACGGCTGCCACCAGTCGGTCGGATAATCCGGTTCGGGTGACTGCGTAAGCTGCGCAATCGAATTGGTGGCAATGGTGTAGATGTAAATATCCCAGTTGCCCATGCGGTCGCTGGCGAAGGCGATGTGCTGACCATCGCGGCTGACCACCGCATACAACTCCGCGCCGGGTTCGCGGGTGAACGGAAGCGGCGTTCCGCCGCCGTTGGCGGGGCGGTAGAAAATGTCGTAATTCTCCGGGTCGGTCGATGGTGCGACCGAATACACGATGTTATTGCTGTCCAACCAGCGCGGCATAGTTTCGATGAACGCGCCTCTGTCGTTCGTCACCGGCACTTGACCGCCGCTGGCGATGTCGATGGTCACGATGTCCGCGCCGGGGTTGGCGCTGTTCACGTCGTCACGGACGACCACAAGGCGCGTACCATCCGGCGAAATATCGGGATAGCTGTATTCTGAGTCGTCGTTCGTGATCTGGCGGATTTCATTGTTCATCAGGTCATAGACGAACACTTGGAAAGTCGTTCCGGTCGAACGGGCAATAAAGGTGATCAACTGCCCGTTGTCGCTGTAGCGCGGCTGTAGCGGGTTGATGATCGGGAGTCCTGCGCTCGAAATATCGATCGCTTCGACACTCGTGCCGTTCGCGTTGACCGTTTCCAACACACTGCTAAACGTCAGTTGATCGTAGCGGGCATACACCACGCGCTGACCGTTCGGCGTAAAGCTGACATCGCGCCCGTACTCGGTATTGATAGGGACGAATGTGCCGCCCTGACTCATGTTATAGTAGCCGATGCTCAGATAGCCGTTGTTGAGCACGTCGCGCCCCATATAACCGGCGATATTCCCGGTGAGTCCGGTCACAGGCGGGAGCGGCGCAGCCGTCGGAATCCCCGTTGCGCTCGGAACGGGAGTCCATGTTGGCGGCAGTGTCGCGCGATCCGATGTGGGTGTGACGACGGGTGTATCGGTCGCCATCGCTTCAAACGTCTGCGTGATGATCAACGCGCCCTGCGTTGCCGTTTCGGAGAATTCCGTGCGTTCGCTGGCGACGCGCGTATCTTGGGCGCGTGCTGCCGCCGCCGCGTTATTGTTGCTGATCACGATTGCCGCGAACGCGACCACGATCACGATGATCGCCAGCACACCGCCGCCCACGATCAGCGTCAGCGCGCTGCGGGTGATCCCCGGTGCGACTTCTTCGGCGTTGGCTTTTTGGCGTGCCTTCGCTTCGATGGCATCCAGCGCTTGACGCGCCTTTTCGTTGTTCGGGTTGATGTGCAGGACGTTATTCAGACAGACGCGCCGTTCCTCTTCAGATTCGACGACGGACGCCAGCCAGAACCATCCCTTTTCGTTCTTTTCGTCTTGATCAACCACTTGTTGGAGCAAATCGCGCGCAAGTACACGATCGCCCGTGCGTGCCGCTTCGATTCCCTGCCGGAGAAGTTCTTGAATACTGCTGCTCACGTGCTTGCGTCTCCTCTACTGCCGCCGGAAGGGGGCAGGGTTGATGGTAATCGATTGAACCTCTTGATCACTGACGGTGATCGGCGTGATCCCGCCCGTGCGCACATTCAGCAGATGCGGTGCGAATGCTCCGCTGCGGTTGGAGATGAACGCGATATACGCCCCATCTGGCGTGTACACCGGCGCGCGATCTTCTGCGCCTGCATCGTCAATCGTGACGAGGAACTTGCGCTGACCGTCAGCATCCATCACGTAGAGGTCACTGTCACCGTTCTGCGTGCTCACAAACACGATCTGACTGCCATCGGGCGAATACGCGGGGGCGTAATTGCTTCCGCCTTCGTCGGTCAAGCGCGTCGTGCCGTTCGTCGTCATGTCGAACACATAGATTTCAGGGAAACCGGGGCTGTCCATATCAGATGCGAAGATGATGCGCGTCCCATCCGGTGAGTATGATGGCGAGGTTTCTTGATAGATGTTCGACGTGATCTTACGCAGTCCGCTCCCGTCGCGGTTGATCGTCCAGACATCGGCATCGCCATCTTCGCCGCTGATGAACACGAGCGTGCGTCCATCGGGTGCCCATGACGGCGAACTCAGCGTCGGGCTGGAAAGATTGGTGATCGGCGCGGCTTCCGCGAGGTTTGCCAATGGAGCAAGGAAAATCTGGGGTGCGGGCGGCGCATCGCCTAGGCTGACCACGCGCACAAACACGATCCATTCACCATCCGGCGAAAACTCGACATCGCTGTAGCCATCGACCGGATTACCGAGCGTCTGCATGCGCGTGCCGTCGCCCAAGGAGCGATACAAGCCGGGGAACTCGCCTGCGGACGAATACGCGCTGAAGAATAGATCATACGTGCGCGGCGGAACGTTCGTTGGCGTGGCGGTAAAAGTCGCGGTTGGCTGCGGCGTATCGGTTGGGGTGAACGTCGCGGGCAGGGTGAACACAGCATTCGCGTCAATCGTGACGATCACGCCGATGAACGGTGTCGCCGTCGCTTGGCGCGGTTCGGGGGTGGCGGTCGCATCTGCCGGGCGAATAATCGCCGCGAGGGTTCCTTCGGCGTCAGCGACGCTGGTATCCGGCGCTTGACGATTATTCAGCAAGATCACGCCGACGATCACAATCGTGACGATGGCGACAACTGCTGCTGCAATGATGTAGGGGCTGATGCCCCGGCGCGAACCTGTGCGGCGCGCGGCAGGCGCGGGTGTATCCGCGACAGCGCCGCCCGCTCTCGGTGGAACAGTACCGCCGAGCCGCTCCAATGCTTCGCGGGCGCGTTGATTGTTCGGGTTAACCTTGATGGCGCGTTCCAAAAAGGCGCGGCGCTCAGCCAAGGTATCGACCACCGACGCCATCCACATGAGGGCGGCTTCGTTATCACGATCCAGAATCAACACCTGCTGAAGCAGACGTCGCGCATTAATCCGGTCGCCTCGCCGCGCGGCTTCGATTCCCTCACGCAGCCGTTCTCCAATATCGGGACCTCTGCTAGCCAAGGGCTTGTCTCCTCATGGGTAATGAATGGTTAGGCGCTCATGCTCGGCAGCACAAACAGCGCAAGGATCACGACCAATGCCAGCACGATCATGATGCCCGCTAGCATGCCAAACACCAGCAGCGTACGGTTATCACTGGCAGTTGTTTTGTAATCCATTTTCTTCAGTGCGTCACGGGCGATTTCGTTGGCAGGATTCACTTCAAGCGCTTTTTCGAGCCATTGGCGGCGCTCCGACTTGCTGTCCGAAAGCTTCGCCATCCACATCAAAGCGCGTTCGTTGCGCTTATCCTCCGTCAGAATGCGGCTTAACATGGCGCGGGCAGCCTCGGCGTTGCCTTGTTTGGCTGTCCGAATCGCCATTTGCAGAAGTTCTTCTCGGTTCGGGGCTTGATTCTTGCCGGATGTGTTGGCTGCCATACTTCAACTCCGAAAAAAACGTGACATGAATATGCCCATTGTAGCGACCATTCCCCTTATAGCGCTACACCCGTTTGTACCAACTGAAGAAAGATGAAGGTCAGCGTACTGACAAAGATCAGGGAATCGATCCGGTCAAGCACGCCGCCATGACCGGGGAAAATGTTTAACCCTGTCAAATGCGAGTCTTTAATTGCCGCTGTGCGCTTGATCGCGCTCTCAAATAGATCACCCACGATGGCGGCGGCAGGCGCGATCATGAGCAGCGGCAGAAACACCGGATCAAACTTGCCTGTCACGAGCAGCACGAGCATTCCGGCGAAAAGGGAGCCGATCATGCCAGTAACCGCACCTTCGCGGGTCTTTTTGGGCGAAATACGCGGCGCAAGCGGGACTTTTCCCCATAACCTGCCGCCGATGTATGCGAACGTATCTGTCCCCCATGTCAGCGCGTAGATCAGCGCGATCCACACCGCGCCGTTGGACATCTGCCGCACCGCGATCAGCATCAGCGTGGGAATGCCGATGTAGACCAGACCAAAGAGCGCCGCGCCGATAAACGACACCAAATCGAGATGCCCGCGCCGCTTCGCCCATGCGTACCCGATTCCGTGCAGTTCGATCATGCCAATCAGCGCGATCATGCCGCACGCGATGGCAAACATCCACCCGCCGATGAGCGAAATGATCACCACAATCGGCAGCAGCACCGCCGCCGTGAGCAGGCGCACCGATAAATTGGTGAGGTGAAAACGCGGCATAGGTGTTTCTTCAGAGGGGCTGCCCGGCAGGGTAGTCATGCGCTTGACATCCGATAATCTAGAGTCTGCTGTTCAATTGACGACAGTTGAATGTTGTGTCAATTCTAGCAGAACATTAATGTTTAGTTGTACCCTTGATCGCGCCCACTCCCAACCGTCCCGTTGCGCGGGTAGAAACTCTGGTAGTTGTTATTTCCCGTCCACGCGATGAAGCTGTACAGGCTGTAAAGCTGTTCCAGCCGCCGCAGCGATTCCGCAAGGATGTTTTCGGCGTTGATGCTGTCTTCTTCGGGCGTGTACCAGATACCGATGCGCAGATAATCCTGCCCATCTGCGAATGTCCCCATCCATTCATCGAGCACCTTACCGCGCAAAAGCTGGCGTCCGGTGGCGTGCATGTCGTTCAGGTGGCAGCCTTCAAAGAAGCCGAAGCGAAAATCGGCATCCATACGCTGGAGCAGCGTGCGGAACGCCGCCCGGTGACGGTCAATCGACAGCTTGCCGATCAAGTTGCGCTGATCCCACCATGCCGACGGACTGATGATCATTTCAATGGCGAACGCATCCGGGGTCACGCGCAGTTCAAGCGCCGGATGACGCGCAACCTCAGCGTTTGCTGCCGCGTGCGCGTAATCACGCCCCATCAACCGTTCAACTAGCGCGGCTTGTTCGCGTGAGCGTGAATACGAAAGCACGAAGCCTTCGATTTCGCTCCCCGGTTGGCAGCTCACCGATGACGATGCGATCAAGCGCGCTTTGTCCCAATGGGGATGTAAGTCCCAAGCGCGGTCACGCATCCGCCGGTGGAGCGTGTGATGAAGTTCCAGCAATTTGGCATAGACCGCTTGCGTGTCGCTCGGTGCAGCGGCAGCGATATGGAGCGCCTGATGGTCAGCTTGAGAGAAATAAGGAGGCATTTCGGAACTTCCTCCGGACTGGATTGGGATCAACGCGAACGGTCATAACTACGCTGCATTGTTGTGTTAATGTGTATTGTAGTCTAAATCAATTTTCGCATGTACCCCCGGTTGAACGCAAATCGGGGATTGTCCAATTTGGCTCGTCCCGATTTCGCCTCTCAGTCCTCAAAAGCTCCTCACCCCCGCCCCTCTCCAACCTTTGGTTAGAGAAGGGTCGGAGTGAGGAGCAGTACATCGAGGTCAAAGTGATCTCCCGTAAACCCACGAAGGCAGGGAGAGATTGAGGTGCAGTTTATAACTGCTACACCAGCTTGATCATCATGCCTTCGTTGGCACGCAGTTGGAGCGTGGGTAGGTCAATCGCTCCGGTTTTGTCCAAGTGCGTGCTGATCAACACATCGCCCGACCTGTTGAGCGGAATCGTCACGGACTGGCGCGAGAAGTTGAGCGCGATGAGTATCGCTTGCCCATCATGATCGCGGCGGTAGACGAGCGTATCGGCTGGTGAATCGATCAACGTGAGCGATCCTTCGGTCAGGGCGGGCAGTATGCGCCGCTGGATCAAGAGCGCGCGGTACAGGTTGAGCATCGAATGAGGATCACGCTTTTCGTGTTCCACATTTACGGTCGGGTAATTCCGCGCAGTGGGCAGCCAAGGTGCAGCCGTCGAGAATCCGGCGTTCGCGTCGGCGCTCCAGTGGAACGGCGTCCGCTCAAAGTCGCGGCTTACGCCCATATTGATCCCCTGTGGGTCTTGGTACTGCTCCGGCGTCAGATCGCCGTTTTCCATCCCTAATTCTTCACCGTAGTAAATGAACGGCGTACCGCGCAGCGTGAGCATCATCATCGCGGCGACGCGCGCTTGCTCCGCCCCAAGGCGGCTGGCGACGCGCGGCATATCATGATTGCCCATCACATAGTTCGGCTGCGCGTGGGGCGGCAGTACGCTTTCGTACCGGGCAACAAACTCGCGGATCGCTTTCGCATTCCAAGGAAGGAGGATCAGCGCGAAATTAAACGGCAGGTGGATCAAGGGCTGTTCGTTTTCGATGTAAAAACCAGCGATCAGCGATGGATCGGCGTTGTAACCAATTTCCCCGATCATCACCCGATTCGCATACGTGTCGAACACCTTGCGGAATTCCGCGATCAAGCCGTGAATGCCGGGGCGGTTTTCGCTGTACACGCGTAACTGGGAAAACATCGGGTTATCAACGCCCTCTTGAAAGTTGGGATTCGGCGGGTTATCGCGGAATTCATCATCTTTCAACATGCGGTCGATCACATCCACGCGGAAGCCGTCCACACCGCGGTCCAACCAGAAGCGCACCTCTTTCAACATCGCTTGAAGCACTTCGGGATTGCGATAATTCAGTTCCGGCTGCTCCGCGAGGAAGTTGTGCATGTAATACTGCTGCGTTGTTTCGTCCCACGTCCATGCCGATCCGCCGAAGTACGCCATCCAGTTGTTCGGCGGCGATCCATCGGGTTTAGCGTCGCGCCAGATGTACCAATCGCGCTTGGGGTTATCCCGCGACGAGCGCGATTCCAAAAACCATGCGTGTTGATCGCTGGTATGGTTCGGGACAAGATCGAGCAGCACCTTGATCCCGCGTGCGTGCGCCGCGCTTAAGAGCGCATCAAAATCTGCCAGCGTGCCAAACATCGGGTGAATGTCGATGTAATCGCTGACATCGTAGCCAAAGTCTTTCATCGGAGACGGAAAGATCGGCGACAGCCAAATCGTATCGATCCCCAGCCACTGCAAGTAATCGAGCTTGGAGGTAATCCCCGGAAGATCGCCGATTCCGTCGCCGCTGCTGTCCATCCAACTGCGTGGATAAATCTGATAGACGACGGCTGACCGCCACCATTCCCGTGTCGCCATGAGTTTTGCCTTTTTGTATGCGGGTAAAGCTGCCTGATCATGGCGAGAATCGGTGCGCCGATCAATGCCCAGTCTGGCGAGACATGTTAGTTTTTGATCGGATAGCCGATATGGTTCACCGCTTCGGCTGCGTGAAAATCGCTTTCGGTGAGCCGATTGCCGGAGTCATGCGTCGTAAACGTAACGACGACTCGCCGCCAGCCGATGAATATATCCGGGTGATGACCGATCCCTTCGCACACCGTTCCGACGGCTGCCGCGAATGCGATTCCCGCCAAGTAATGATCGAATTGGTATGCGCGTGTAATCGTCATTCCGGCGCGTGTCCAGCCGGGGATCGCGTTCAGGCGTGCGCTGATTTCGCTTTCGTTGAATGGATCGCTGGTCATGACCAATGTCCTCCGATAGACGCACTCATATCGTTAAGTCTGCCTGTCTGTACGGCGTCCCAGAGCGCGTTATAATCAATGCCGCACGTCATGAACTAATCATAGTTAACTATGTGAGGTCAGACAAATGAAGAAACATCTTCTGGTTTTTGCGCTCATGCTCGCGGCGTTCGCGCAGATTGCGCTGGCGCAAGATGCGCCAGCGGTCACACCGATGGTTGTAACACTCACAGCACCCGACGGCATCACGCTGGTGGGGGATTTTTATGCAGCCGAATCCCCCGCGCCAACGCTGCTTCTGCTGCATATGGCGTATACATCGCGCGCTGCTTGGTCGCCGTCGATCCCGACCTTCTTGGAGGGCGGTTACAACATTCTCGCGGTGGATATGCGCGGTTGGGGTGAATCCGGCGGCGATCAAGACATGGACGCGACTGTTGCCGATTTTCCGCTGTGGTTTGACTGGCTGCGTGAACAGCCGACCGTCCTCGCGGATCAATTTGCGGTCATCGGCGGGAGCATCGGCGCAAACCTGTCACTTTTCGCGTGTGTGAACGAACCCGGCTGTGTTACGGTCGTCGCGCTTTCGCCGGGGCGTGATTATTTCGGCGTGCAGCCGCTCAACGCGCTGGCAGACAACGCAATGCGTGGGCGTTCCCTGTTGATCTTGACCTCGCTGCGGGACAGCTCAAGTGGCACGTTTCCACAAGAATTGGTGGCAGAGTCCAACGTCTTTCAAGTCGGACTCATCCAGTATTCCGGCGTCGGGCATCATGGCACGGATATCTTGAATAATCGTGAGGACGCACTGCCGTTGATCATGACGTGGTTGGAATCGCATCTCGGCTCATAGACCGCCTTTCAAATAAAATTGAACGGTTTGAGGTGGCTCGTGGTAAAATGAGTCATCTCAAACACTGTTCAGAAAAGAGTGCTCACGATGATTGATGCTCCTCTCGAAACAACCACTGGCGCGGAAAATGTCGCTTGGGACTTATCGGTTTTTTACCAGAGCCTCGACGATCCCGCGATTGAGCGCGATATCGCAGCGCTTCGCGAACGCACCGCTGGCTATGCCGAAAAATATCGCGGCAAGGTCAGCACACTTGATGCGCGCGCAATTGCCGAAGCACTGGCTGAACGGGAAGCGTTGGCAGACATGGCGGGGCGGCTCGGCTCGTTTGCCGGGTTGATGTTCGTCACCGAAACAAATAACCCTCAGCGCGGCGCGCTGTACCAGAAGGTTCAGGAGATCGGCGCTGAAGTTCAACAGGCGCTGCTGTTCTTTGAACTCGAATGGAAAGCCCTACCGGACAGCCAAACACAAGCGATCTTGTCTGACCCGGCGCTTGGGAAATATGCGCACATGCTCGAAGCCGAACTCAAGATGCGCCCGCATACCTTGAGCGAAATCGAAGAACAGCTTTTGGTCGAAAAAACCGTCACAGGTGCGGATGCGTGGGTGCGTTTCTTCACCCAACTACTGGGTGCGCTCCGCTACAAGTGGGAAGGCGGCGAACTGACCGATTCGCTGATTCTCTCCAAGTTGTACAACAGTGATCGGGATGTGCGCCGCCGCGCCGCCGACAGCATCACCGAGGGCTTGCGCTCACGCTTGATGGAAACGACGTATGTTTTCAACGTGATGGCAGCCGACAAGCTGCAAAATGACCGCCGCCGCAAGTTCCCGTCGTGGATCAGCGAACGCAACTTAGCGAACAAAGCGCCGGACGCCGTCGTTGAGGCGTTGATCAATTCGGTGACGAGCCGCTACGAGATCGTACAGCGTCATTACCGCTTGAAGCGGGCGCTGTTGGGCGTGGATGCGCTCTACGATTATGACCGCTATGCACCGCTGCAAATCAAAGCGAGTGCTGAAGAATACTCATGGGCGGAAGCGCGCGAGATCGTGCAGAGTTCGTACATGGCGTTCAGCCCGGAGGCGGGCGCGGTCGTCGCACGCTTCTTTGACGAAAACTGGATCGATGCGGCGCTGCGTCCGAACAAACGCGGCGGCGCATTCGCAACCGCGACCGTCCCCTCGGCGCATCCGTTCGTGCTGCTCAACTACACGGGCAAGGCGCGCGACGTAGCGACGCTGGCGCATGAACTTGGTCACGGGCTGCACCAGTACCTCGCACAGCGCAAGAATGGCTTGGTGTACCAGTACACGCCGCTGACCACCGCCGAAACCGCGTCGGTGTTCGGTGAAATGCTGACGTTCCAAGCCCTACTGGCGAAAGAAAGCGATCCGGCGGCAAGGCTGTTGATGCTGGCGGGCAAACTGGAGGACAGTTTCGCAACCGTGTTCCGTCAGATTTCGATGAGCCGCTTCGAGGACGGGTATCACACCGCGCGTCGCGACGAAGGCGAATTATCGAGCGACCGCTTGAGCGAGATTTGGCTGCAAACCCAGCGGGCGATGTTCGGGGACAGTGTCACGCTCCGCGACGACTACGGGGCGTGGTGGAGCTACATCCCGCACTTCTTGGGCACGCCGGGGTACGTCTACGCTTACGCTTTCGGTGAACTGCTCGTGCTGGCGCTGTACAACCTGTATCAAGAGCGCGGTCAGGCATTCGTGCCTCAGTATCTCGATCTGCTGGCGGCGGGTGACAGCAACTATCCCGATCAACTGCTGGCGAAGGTCGGCATTGACCTGAATGATCCGAACTTCTGGAACGGTGGGCTTGATGTGTTGAGCGGCTTGGTGGATCAAGAAGAAGCGCTCGCGCGGCAGGTCTTCCCGGAGAAGTTTGCGTAATCCTCACCCCCCAACCCCCTCTCCATAGCACGCGATAGAGAGGGAGGCAAAACCCTTGTTTTCTCCCCTCTCTAAACGAAGTTTGGAGAGGGGCAGGGGGTGAGGAGCTTTTGCACTTAAATCACAATATTCACCTTCGGCTCGATCAACTGCCCGTTGACGCCGCGCTTGGCGATGAAGATCACGTTCTTCGGCTCTTTACCGCTCAGGATGCGCTGACCGCCCTTACTCGCCAGCGCCAGTGCTTTCGCTTCGTCGTCGCTGATCATCGATGGAACTTCGATGCGCTCGACCAGCTTGCCATTCTTCATCACCACCAGCGTCGTCGAGTCTTCCGCCGCCAGCACCGCGTCATACGTCGGGAACGGCTGATTATGGATGCTGTACGGCTCACCCAAGCGCGCCCACAATTCTTCGGTGATGTGCGGCGTAATCGGAGCCATCATCAGCAGCATGCCCTTGACGACTTCGCGCCACGTCTTTTTGCCCAGCTTTCGATCGCGGTTCAGCGTGCGCAGTTCGTTCTTCAGCGCCATCAGTTCGCTCACGGCGCGGTTGAAGTTGAAGTCCGCCAGCCGATCATCGACGCCTTTGATCGCCTGATGCAGGCGGCGCACCGCTTGACGTTCGCCTACCGCGTCGCCTTCTTCCTGCTCCGGTTCGTCCGTTGCCAAGTCCCAGACCTCGTTCAGCCAGCGCACGACGCCTTGAATATTCTGACTGTTCCAAGGACCGCCCTTCGCCCAGTCGAAGCCGAACATGATGTACGCGCGCACCGTATCCGCGCCAAACTGAGCGACCAGATCATCCGGGTTGACGACATTGCCCTTACTCTTGGACATGCGCTGAATTTCCAGATGATGGTGCAGTTGGTTGACCGTATTCGGTCCGGGGATGCCGGGGATCGTGACGCGCGCTGATTCCGGGACTTCGACCGTCCATGTGCGTCCTGCCGCGTCATCGACGGTCAGGATGTTTTCGGTGCGCTTCATAATTTCACCGATCACGACTGCGCCCGTGCGCGCCGCGATGTGTTCACTTGTGGCTAACTGGGTGTCGCCGCTCGGCGGGATCACGCCGACCGTGTGCGCGATCAGCTTGGCGTTGTTCTCCCATTCACCAACCGCGACGATCATATCGCCCGCGCGTTCTTCGCCCAGCACCTGACCCTGATTACGTAACTGCATAAACGGCTCACCGGACAGCAGCGGCGCGGGGTCTTTTCCGTGCTGCTGCATGATCGCCACCGTTTCATCGAACATGCCCGTATCGCGCATCGCTTTGGCGAACCAGCGCGCATACATCAGGTGCATCGTGGCATGTTCCGCGCCGCCCGTGTAGGTATCGACGGGCAGCCAATAGGCTGCTTCTTCGGGATCAAACGGCTTGCCGCTCAGTTTCGGACTCAGATAGCGATACCAGTACCACGACGAACACATGAACGTATCCATCGTATCGGTTTCGCGGCGCGCGGGCTTACCGTTTTCGTCGACCGTGTTCACGAACGCGGCGTGACCCGCCAGCGGGTTGCCCACGCCTGTGATCTGCACGTCGCGCGGCAGTTCAACCGGCAGTTGATCATCCGGCACAACGCTGATCGTGCCGTCTTCTTTGAAGATGACCGGAATTGGTGAACCCCAGTAGCGCTGGCGGCTGATCAGCCAATCGCGCAGGCGATAATTGATCGCTTCTCTGCCATAGCCTTTTTCAACCAGCCAATCGATCACGGCGGCGATTGCCGGATTTTTGCGTCCCTTTTCGCCGTTCGATGGCGTGCCGTCAAACTGACCGCTGTTGACCATCGCGCCTGATCCTGCATACGCGATGTCCTGAACCGAGACATCCACAAACGGCGAGACTTCGCCTTCGGCGGGAGCGGGGCGGCGGATCACTTCGCGGATTTCGATGCCGTGCTTGGTGGCGAAGGCGTGGTCGCGTTCGTCGTGCGCGGGCACTGCCATGATCGCGCCCGTGCCGTAGGTGATCAGCACATAATCCGCGATCCAGATTGGCACGCGCTCCCCGTTGACCGGGTTGATCGCGTAGCCGCCTGTGAACACGCCCGTCTTTTCGCGGTCTTCGCTCATGCGCTCGATTTCGGTTTCGCGCGCGGCTTGCGTGATGTACGCTTCGACTGCGGCTTTTTGCGCCGCGCTCGTCACGCGCTCAACCAGCGGGTGTTCCGGCGCTAACACCATAAACGTCGCACCCCACAGCGTATCCGGTCGCGTGGTGAAGATTTCAAAGGCTTCGCCCGCTTCGGTGTGGAAGATCACGCGGGCGCCTTCGCTCTTGCCGATCCAATTTGTCTGCATGATGCGAATCGGTTCGGGCCAGTCGATTCCCGCAAAACTCAGCATCTCATCGGCATAGCGCGTGTAGCGGAAGAACCACTGCGTCATCATCTTCTGCACGACGGGCTGCCCGGTGCGCTCGTCTTTGCCGTCGATCACCTGCTCGTTTGCCAGTACGGTTTGCAGCGTTGGTGACCAGTTCACCAGCGCCTCGGAGCGATATGCCAGCCCCGCTTCGTAGAACCGTTTGAAGAACCATTCCGTCCAGTGGTAGTACTCAGGATCGCACGAGACGGCTTCGCGCTCCCAATCGAACATATTGCCCATCGTGCGCATCTGCTTGCGCATGCGTTCGACATTGGCGTATGTCCACGTTGCCGGGTGAACACCGCGCGAGATCGCCGCATTTTCGGCAGGCAAGCCGAAGGCGTCAAATCCCATCGGAAATAGAACGTTAAAACCCTTCATGCGCATAAAGCGGGCACGGGCATCCGACGGAGTCATGGCGAACCAGTGCCCCATGTGCAGGTCGCCGCTTGGGTACGGCAGCATCGTCAGGGCGTAATGCTTTGGACGGTTCCAATCGACTTCGGCGCGGTACAGGCGGTCGGCTTCCCATTTCGCCTGCCATTTCGATTCAATCTGCTGCGGTTGATACTTGTCTTGTACTTGGTCGCTCATCATCTGCTCACGGGGTACGTGTTAGTCGCCGGATTATAAAAAACTGGGGACGATTATGCCCAACTCATCCCCAAAACAAAAAAGGCACTCGCGGGCGCTTTTTCAAACGCTGCGCGGTGCCTCCTGTTTTAACCGTTTCGCCTTGCGGCGTTGGGTAGTTTAGGAATACCGATCTTGTGGCGTGGGGCGGCGCTCGGGGCGCACGGGAACAGGCACACGCGCAGGTTTGGGCTGTGATGGGGGGTTCATAAGTCGATCAAGCGACCGCTCAATGTCATCCAGTAAGCCGCGCAAACGGCGAACCGCATCATCCAAAAAATTGCGCTTTTGAGGTGCCACTCCCACAATCCTTTCACTCACGGGCGGGTAGGGCTAGGGCGGTTATAGAAAAGCCCCTTCGCACAGACTGTGACGCAAAGGGGCTAATGGACCTAAGGGGATTCGAACCCCTGACCTCTTCAATGCCATTGAAGCGCTCTCCCAGCTGAGCTATAGGCCCCCGATGGCTACGTCGGATTATAGTCCCTCGCGCATCAGAGTCAATATCAAGCATACTGGTTTTTTCGATTTTGTGTAGTAGGTGAAATGTAGGATTTCTGTGAGAGATTATGTTCAAGTGGTTCACGTCCTAGCACCAAACTTAAAAACTGAGGAATGGTCATATATTCCCATTCCAATACATATGTATGAGCAACTATAGTCTTATGAGGAAGCAGTAAAATTCACGAAATATTCACTGGGTGAAGCCCTCTAAAATGATGTATGCCTTTAAAATAAAGTTTCGTTGCTGAGCCATTCGCCTATTGCGCGTCGCAGAAAGCAGCCAACTCACGAAACAGCCTCAGGATGGTTTCATAGATGAACATTAACTTCGTTCGGGGCGCGACAGAAAGATACCGCGCATTGAAGATCAGGGGGAAATTCGCGCTGGCGTTTGGCGTTGTTTTCCTGTTTCTTGCGATCCTCGCGGTCACAATTCTTGCCAGCCGCTTACAGTACTTCACTGAATTCCGGACGCAAAACCTCATTCAAGGACAGTTGACCGAATTAGCGGACGATATCCGCTACTATGATGCGACATTGACCGACGCAGTACGCGCTTATTTGATTGATCCTGAAGATCAACTTGCTTATGACCGGTATTATGCCGATGCGGCAGCGCTCGATCAAGCAATCAACGAAGCAAAGCAGTTAGCCACCAGCGAAGCTGACCGGATGCTTTTTGAGGAAATTGATCGCGTCAATATCGAATTGGTTGCAATCGAAGAAGCGTTGTTAGCCGACCCGTCTATCGAAACAGCCGTCGAACTTTATCGCGGTCGCTACGGCGATTTGAAAGCGGAATACGCATCATATATACAAACATTTGCTGAACATCAGCGCGCCCTTCTGGATGATGGTCAAGCGGGCTTGGTGCGAGTCATTCAGCAGACGTTTGTCATCATTATCATTGTGGCGTTCGTGCTGCTTGCGATGATTATGGGAATTTCTATCGCTCTCAGCCGCTACTTTATTACGCGCATCGACGCGCTCAAGACAATCACCGAGCAGTTTGCGCAAGGCGATTTAGGGAAGCGCATCCCGGTCACCAGTCAGGACGAATTGGGTGATCTGGCGGTGGCGTTCAACACGATGGCAGCACAACAGCAGGAACAGATTCGCCAGATTGACATGGCACGGCGGGAAGCTGTAGAAGCTACCCGTATGAAAGACCTGTTCCTTGCCACCATGAGCCATGAACTCCGCACGCCGCTGAATGCTATGATCGGCTTTTTGCACCTGATGATCTACAGCGGTCAGATGGATGACGACAACGAGCACATGGCAGAACGTGCACTTGCCAACACGCAGCGCCTACTGACCCTTATCAACAACATCCTTGACCTATCGCGCATTGCGACGGGCGGCTTAGAAATCGTACCGGGAGAAATGCGGCTGTCCTACGTCGCTTCCGGGCTGTACAACGATCTCAAGAACTTGGCGACCGATAGAGACCTGCGCCTCGAACTCGACGTTGATCCGCAGATACCCGAAACGATTAATCACGATGAGGCGCGTATTTCGCAGATTGTGACGAATCTGGTCAGCAATGCCATCAAATTTACGGAAACCGGAACGGTACGCCTTGCATTCCGGAGCAGCGATGACCGGCTGATCATTCAAGTGTCGGATACCGGTATCGGAATCCCGCAATCGAAGCAGCACCTCATCTTTGATGACTTTTTTCAGGTCGATGGCACATCGACACGTCATCAACAGGGGGCAGGGCTTGGGCTGGCGATTGTCAAAAGGCTGGTGCTCCTGATGAACGGCTCGATCAAGCTCGCCAGCGAAGTTGACAAAGGCAGCACCTTCACCATCGACCTACCGCTCAATTTGCCGCGCTATGAACCGGGTGCACGTCGCAAACAGGCGGAACATGTTTTCGTGAGCAGCATGAAAACCCCAACCCTTGCGCCTTCAACCGCGCAGCCGGGAGCTGTATAAGAACATGATCAAGATACCGCGCGTTTTTGTCGGATGGGATGTGCTGATCGTTGACGACGAGCGAGACAGCCTAGAAGTTGCTTCGCGTCTGCTGACAATCGCGGGAGCTGCGGTAGACCCCGCGCATAACGGGCGTGATGCGGTGGAACTCGTCAAAGCGAACCCGAAGAAATTCAAGTTCGTCTTGACCGATCTCTCGATGCCACAAATGGACGGGTGGGAACTGCTGTATTTGCTTAAGCGAGACCCGCATACCGCTCATGTGCCGATTATTGCGCTGACTGCTCATGCGATGACGGGGGATCGTGAACGTGGGATCGCGGCGGGCTTTCATAATTACATTGCCAAGCCGCTTGACCCCTCCAAATTCATCCAGCAGCTTGTGGTGCTGCTGGCTGAAGTCCCGGAATACACCGCTATGTTGTCGTCATCGAATGATCAAGGAGCAAAACCGTGAGCAGTTATTCAATTCTGGTGGTTGAAGATGACCCCGATGGGCAGGAAGTGGTCGCCCGAATGCTGAAACAGGTCAATATCGAAACCGAAATTGCGGGGACTGCCGAAGAAGCGTGGGAAATGCTCAAAGCAAAAGCATACGCTGGCGCGATTATCGATCTGGCGCTGCCGGGGCAAGACGGTTTTCAACTGCTCAACTCCATCCGCAGTGACCCGTCATTACGCAAACTGCGCTGCATTGCGGTCACAGCGTATCACACGCCAGAGCTTAAGCATGATGCGCTGCAAAACGGCTTTGACGGATACTTCGCCAAACCCCTGAATCGCACGCTGTTTTTAGGTGCGGTCGAGGACATTTTCGGGCAGTGATGCACGGGGGCGGTTTTGAACCGCCCTTGTATCCTCTTTCATAACCATGAATCGAATTCTATAATCCCTCTCGCTTTCAGGTGACGACGGGCGGGTCGCCATCCAGCTTTGACATGCTGCCTTCTGTCAACGTTGCATTCGTTTTATCTTCTACCACGACAAAAAGGAAATGCAGTGAGTAAGTACACCGTTTTTAGCCCTGATCATGAAGTGTTGGGCGCAGCGATCATCACCTACCGCGATTCCGTCAATCTTGAGCATTACGCCGATTTCTATGTTGAGGCTGGACTGGGGGATGTCCAACCTGATCAGTGGTATCCGTTCCAGAAAGTGCTGGACGTGCTGAGCGCGATTGCTGAACGCGGCGGCGAGATGATGGATTTCGTCAGCATCGGCATGGCGGTAGGAATCAACGCGCCCGTCCCACCGGGATTGAGTACCCTGCCGTTTGCTCAAATCCTCCAAGCAATGGGTAAGGCGGTTGATCAGGTCAATCGGGGTTCGCACGGTGGGTACACAGTCTTTGAGCAGGTCAGCCCGACGCATGTCAAATTAGATATTCGTGACTCATCGCCCGATGATCTGCTTTATGGGACTATCTACGGCTACGCGAAACGGTTCCTGCCCGCCGGTTATCGCTTCACGGTAAGATTTGACCCCGATATTCCGCGTCGTGAGCTTGGCGGGCATTCGACGATCATCCATATCGAATGGACGCCAGCAAACGGCACAGATTGAGCGTAAACCATCATCGTGAGTGGGATAAAACGCCCCCACGATGATGCTCACCCGTACTTCGCAATAAACGCCGGGACATCAAGCAGATCGTCAAACCGCGCCTTGAGCGTTTCGTGATCCCATTCCCACCACGTGATTTTGAGCAGTGCCGCCGCCGTCGCATCATCAAAGCGCGGGCGGATCGGTTTGGCGGGTACGCCCCCAACGATCATGTACGGATCAACATTTTTGGTCACCACCGCGCTTGAGCCGATCACCGCGCCCGTGCCGATCTCTACCCCCGGCATGATGATCGCGCCGTGCCCGATCCACACATCATGCCCGACCGTGCAGTGATGATCGCGCCGCCACTGGAAAAACGCCTTATCATCTTCACCAAAGCCGTAATGACTGCGGCGGTAGGTCATGTGGTGCTGTGTGACGCGGTGCATCGGGTGATTGCCGGGGTTGATGCGCACATGCGACGCAATCGAGCAGAATTTGCCGACCGTCGTGTAAATCAGATCATTGTCTCCGGCAAGATAGCTGTAATCATCCAAGCGTGACTCGATCAGCAGGCTGTTCGCGCCGATTTCGGTGTACGCGCCGAGATAGCTGTCGAGCATGCGCACGCCTTCGTGAATATACGGCTCGACCCCAAAGGTTTTGTGCGGGATCGACGCGCCGTGTGGGTAAATCGGGTAATGGGTCAGGGGCATGGGGAGTCCTTAAAGGATTTCATCCTGCTGTGCCGCCGTGAGCGTGTGACGGATCACGCGGCTGATCTGCATATCCTGATAGATAAAGTGACCTTCGCGCAAGCTCGCCCGCACGCGGGGATGACCGCCCGGTGTATGCTCAACCAGCGCGAGATCGGCGCGTTTGCCGACCGTGATCCGACCGCGATCAGGCAGCATCGCAGCATCGGCGGCGTAGGTGCTCGTCAGCTTGACCGCCTCATGCAGCGGCAGTACGCCATCGTCGGCTAACTTGAACGTCACGCCCATCAGCGCCGCCGGAAAATAGTCCGTCGCCAGCACATCGACCAAGTTCTCTTTGATCGCGGTGAGCGCGCTCAAATTGCCGCCTGTTGATTCACCGCGATAGGCATTTGGCGCGCCCATGATGACGTGCATCCCCCGGCGGCGGGCTTCGGCAGCGGCGTCCGTTGTGACCGGAAATTCGCTGATCGTCACGCCCAAGTCCGCCATACGCGCCACTTTTTCGAGCGTGTCATCGTCGTGACTCGCCATTGGCACGCCGCGATGGACGGCAGCACGCGCCACTTCTTCGACAATGCCCCAATCACGCGGGATTTCCGCTTGTTCTTCGACTCCGGCGGCGATCCGATCCATGATGTCTGAACCGATCTTCGACGGATCAAAGCCGAGCCAGCGCGTCATAAAATCGACGTAGCGCGGGATATTCTTGTACTGTCCTTGTCCCGGCGTGTGATCCATCACCGAAACAAGGTCGATCAAGCTGTCGTCAAGCAGACTTTCGAGGATCGGCGCGGTTTCCGGGTTGCCGATCTCGAAGCGGGCATGCACGCGCAGATCGATATTCAGCGCGGAACGGCGCGCCGCAATGGTGTGGATGATCTCGGTCGCTTTTTCTTGCGTGCGCAGATCGTTCTTCGTCCATGCGAAGCCAACCGCCGCATACGCCGTCGTGATCCCCGCTCCGGCAAGCCGTTTGTCGAGTTCGTAGAGCGCTAACTCTGTCGGAAAGAATGCCGACGGGCGCGGCTGAATATCGCGCTCCAGCATGTCGCCGTGTAAGTCGATCAAGCCGGGAACAGCCGTCAACCCCGGCAGATGAAGCGCATCCTCCGGCGCGTCCCCGCTGACGATTTCGGCAATCACACCATCGGTGAGGCGCATCGCCCCGCGTTCGATCACGCCGTCGGGCGTGACAATTTTCAGATCAGATAACCACATGGGAAACGTCCTCCCCTTCGCCTTCAAGATGAATTTCGCCGTCAATCAAGTCGCGGATTTCTTCTGGCGTGTGAAAGATGCCGATCATGGTCACGCCGTTTTGTTTGAGTTCATGCAGCAGACGGGTGAGCGAGTCGCGCGCGGCGCGGTCAAGCGAGGCGGTTGGCTCATCAAGCAGCAGCAGGCGGCGAGGCGCGATCAAAGCGCGGGCGACGTTGACGCGCTGCTGTTCGCCGCCGCTGAATGTGGTCGGGTACGCGCCCCACAAATCACGCTTGACGCCAAAATCACCGAGCACGCTTTCGGCGCGGGCGCGCGCTTCATCGACGGGCGATCCGTTCAGGATCAGCGGCTCTGCGACGAGATCGAGCGCACTCACACGCGGGCGCGGGCGCAAAAACTGCGTGACGAAGCCGATCTCATCACGGCGCAGTCGCATGACATCAACATCGGCGCAGCGCGCAAGATCAATCGATCCCATGCGCGATTCATAGACCGCGCTGCCGCCCGTCGGTAAATAGGTGCGGTACAAGGCGCGCAGCAGAGTCGATTTGCCCGCGCCGTTTTTGCCGCTCACAAGCAGGAATTGTCCTTCTTCGAGCGTGAAATTTAGCGCACGAAAGGCGGGGATCGCCCGCCCTAGATGATGCACAAAAAATGTCTTGGTCAGTTCAGTGACGGTGAGCAGACGCATGTGTGTTCGCTTTCGTTATAACTTCGCGTGTACCAACTGCTGCGTATACGCATCTTGCGGGTCGTCCAACACTTGATCCGCCAAGCCGCTTTCGACGACGCGCCCGCCGCGCATGACCATCACACGGTCGGCTAAGGCGCGGATCACGCCCAAGTCGTGACTGACGATCACCATCGCCATATGCCGGTCACGCTGCAAGCCCTTAAGCGTATCCAGCACCGCCGCTTGAACGCTTACGTCAAGCCCTGTTGTCGGCTCGTCAAGCAGCAGCACACGCGGCTGAAGTGCGATCGCCTTGGCAAGCTGGACGCGCTGCTGCATGCCGCCGCTCAACACGCGCGGCGGATCATCCATGCGATCCAGCGGAAATTCACTCGCATTGAGCGACTCGCGTGCGGCTTGGCGCAGCGTGCCAAAGGTGCGCTCGCCCGTCACTAACAGGCGCTCCGCGACATTGCCGCTGCTCGTGTAGCGCATCCGTAACCCTAAATGCGGATTTTGATACACAATCCCGATGTGATGGAGCGCGGCTTCACGGCGCGCAAACCGATCCAGTGTGAAAAGATTCATCCCCGCCAGCGCCGGCAGATCAAGCGTATACGTGCCGGAGTCGGGCAGTTCTTCCAAGTTGAGCAGACGCAGCACGCTCGACTTGCCCGACCCTGATTCGCCGACGATACCTAAGACTTCGCCAGCATACACGTCAAGGCTAACCTCCTCGACGGCGGTGATCCGTCCGTAGCGCTTGGTCATGCCGACCGCTTGCAGCAGCGGTGGTTCGGTGATCAGCCGGGGCGGGTCAAGCGTGATCCGCTTATTCTGGGCGAACAGGGTTTTTGAGGTAGCCATCTTTGTAGAAATTCCCTTCGCTGTCGTAGTAGGTCGCGCCGATCGTGGGCGCTTCGCCCTTCATGAGCGCGATCAATTTGTCCCAGTAGCCCGAATCGCTGATTTCGTACTGACTCGATCCATCCGCTTGCGGCAGTTCATTCATGAACTTGTTGATCGCTTGGGTCGCGCGATCCGCCCATCCGCGCTGATCTTCGATCTGGAACGGCACATCGTTAAATTCTAGCGGATACACATCGGTGTACGGTGGCACGGCGTACAAGCGCTTTTCGCGCCCCGCGCTGAGCAGCGTCAAATGGGCGGCTTGATGCAGTTTCGGCGTATCCCAACGCGGGATCGGGCTGGGACTGATCACGTAGCGGTTGTTGACGAGGCTTGGATAGCTTGCGCCTTGAAGATACTGCTTATAGCGCACAAGCTGTTCGTACAAAACCAGCCACAACTGACCGTAATCGGCGTCGGCGTGCATTTGATGCGCCGCGCTGCTGTCGCTTTCGACGGCGCGCAGCGGTTCAGGATCGGGCACTTGCAGCACGAGCGCTTGACCTTCTTTGAGGACCTCTTCCGGGATGCGGTGGCGGCTTTGAATAATCGTCGCCTCCAGCGCATCCGTCGTCGTCGCCGCGCCGCTCATGCGCGTGATAAAACGGCGCAGATTTGCCGCGTTTACGCTGCTGTCCGCCCCTTGATCGATCACTTTGATCACGCTTTCCGGTCCAACCAAGCTCAAGGTAACTTGTAAGCCGCCCGTCCCCCAACCGCGCGCAATCGGTAACTCACGGCTGGCATACGGCACTTGATAGCCGGGGATCGCAATCGCTTTGAGCGTGCGGCGGCGCAGTTCGCGCTTGGCGAACGGGTCAAGAAAAGCGTAGGCGTAATCTTCACGCGGCGCGGTGAGCGCTTGTAGATTTGGCGTGGGGTCGCTCATGGCGTCCTTCCTGTCATCGGCGCGAGTTCCGCGCTCGGCTTATCGGCATCCGATGAGTAAAACGTCGAGATGACTTTACGCAGATTATCGAGGCTGCTAGCGAACGTCACGTAATGCGGCAGTTTGAAATGGATGCAGAAACCGCTCGCTTCGACTGGCTCGGTGTGATACAGCACAAATTCTTCTTTGTGCGCGGGGTGCGAGTCGGCTTGATTCATTTCGAGATCGAGTGTTGCCCCGGCGATCAATTTGACTTCATTCCAGCCGAGCGTTGCCGCAAAGCCGAGCGACAACCCGGTTTTGTCGCCGCTCGTCACGACTTCGGCTTGGCTGACGCGGGCGCGTCCGGCGCTGAATACTGCGCCCGTCACCGGATGCGTGACTTGGATTTCAGCATGCGCCAGCCGGAGTTCGTTCACCGTCGGATGGATCAAGCCGTAGCCGCGCATACTCGCGTAGCCGAGCGCTAACACGCCGCCCGTATCAGCGCGGGCGAGTGCTTGCAAGCGGTGTTCACGCGGGGCGGGCATCAGGATCGGGTCGCGGGTGACATCGGGAATATCCGCGCCATCACGCGGCGGGAATTCGGGCGTTGGCTTGAGCAGTCCGGCGGCGCGCTGCCAATCCGCCACAAACGGATATTTTCCGTCCGGCTCAAGTGGTTCAGCACCGTTTTCGTGAATGGTCTGTTCGGAGGACAGGGCATGCCCTGTTCCTACATCGGATTCGTCAGAGATGATCCCGTCAAGGATATCCGTGTTGAGCAAGCGATGACTGTAATCAAGCGACGGACCGAGCACCTGACCGCCGGGAATATCCTTGAACGCCGCCGAAATACGGCGCACGGTGATCATGCGCTCCGGTGTGACGGGCTGCGCATAGGCGATGCGCGGCTGAGTCGAACGGTAGGCGCGCAGCAGCAGCACCGCCTCGTAAAGATCGCCGCCCGCTTGCGCGATTGCCAGCGCCGCGAGTTCAGGCGCGTACAGCGATGCTTCGCCCATCACCCGATCAACCAGATACGGGAGCGAGTCCGCAATCGCTTTGATTAGTTCCGGGGTAGGCGCACCTTTCCACTGCTGGAACAGCGCCTCCGATGCCGCGATTGCGGCTTCTCCCCCTTTTGCAGCTACGTACATAGTGAAGTCCTCACAGAACCTCGGAAAAGCCTGATATTTTCGCCCGCTTAGAGCGCCATCGCGCCCATTTTTAAAGCCAACCTCTCCCCCAGCCCTCTCTCTGCGCCAGCGGAGAGGGGGCGGCAGTCGATTTTCTGCCTACTGCTCCTCACCCCCCATCCCCCTCTCCATCGCTGGCGATGGAGAGGGGTGGCGCACCGAAGGTGCGACGGGGTGAGGAGTAGGTGTCACCCCCTCAGCCCTAAATTCTTCAGGGAGGGGACGGGGGAGGAGTGGTTTTACCCCCGCGTTATCGTCGTCGAACGCGGGAGTCCCATCACGCGCCGCCCGTCGATCAGGAACATATCCCAACCGAGCGGATAACGGCGGCGGCTCTCGCGGAGCGCCCACAAATCGGGGTGTACCCCGTTGATATGCACAGTCATTTCGCCGTTGATCCCCGCCCCCGTCAGCGTAAATGGTTCGCCCGTTTCGGCGGATAAGTCCGCGCCGATGATCAGCGTGGCGGCGCGGTCAGGATACAACAACGTGCCGATTGACGCGGCGCGCACAGGCTCACACGCGTCGGCGGTCAGTGTCGGGTAAAAGTGATACGCGGCTGTTTCCGGCGGGAGTTGGCGTGCCCCGTGACGGGTTAGCACTCCTGCCAAGGCGAGATCAGGCGTATACACGCTGGTTTCAAGGTCAAGCAGGGTTTCACCGATCAAATGATACGGTGGTTCGCCTTCCGGCAGGGTGTAGACGCGCCCCGGATAACTGAGCGCCCACATGAGCGCCAAAAATGTCTCGCGGGTGCGTTCTTCCGCCGGGGTATAAGGGGGATGCGTCGTCATGGCTAGAATGTCTCCATCTCGACGCGGGTCTTTTCGACCTGTTCGAGCATTGTGTGATCTGCGGCGGTCTGCGCCGCTTTTGCTGCGGTCAAGAAGGCATGGATCGACTCGGTTTCGAGTCCGGCTTGCAGCGCTGCATCCAACACGGCAATCCCGATTGCTAACACGAGGTCGCGCCCCATCACGAGCGCATAGCCTTCGACACCGCTGGCAAGCCGGAGGTGCGCCTCGCTCACCAGAATTTCACCCAGATGAAAGGTTACGCCGCCCGCGCTGTCTTGATACGGCAGCATCACCAAGCCGGTCGCATTCTTGAGGACTTCGACTGCACCAAGCGCGGGAACCACGGTTTCGGCAAGTGCTTTCACGTCGGCAGCCGGGGCGTGCGTGAGGATGGTCAAATACTCGGATTGTGTAAACATGGAGTTTAATCCCTGAACAGGTCACCCCTACAGTATAAAACAAGTAGGGACAGGTACATGCCCTGTCCCTACCCGCATGTGACTCAATTTACAGCTTAGTTGCTGCGCAGCACGTCAACGGTTTCGGCAATCTCGCGCAGAGCGTCGTACAGGCTGTCGATGGTTTCCGCGCCCGCGATGGCGGTCGGGTCAACATAGAAGCGTTCCATCGCCACGACGAGTTCAGGATCGCTCGACATGGCGAGCAGCGCCGTCTGAACTGCATCCTTGAACGACTGGGGCAGGTCACCACGAACGGCGAAGGGGGTTTCCGGGATTACCGCCGACTGGAAGAAGACGACGACGTTGCCTTCCGGGCATTCATCGTAGATCGCCTGAACTTCTTCGGGGGTCATCGGGTCATCATACGGGAATTCGCCGGTTTCGGCATCATAACCGCACAGATCGATCAGACCTTCGTCCGCCTGCGCCATCAGGTTACCATCGAACGTCGCGCCTGCATCGGTCGTGCCTTCGGCAACCGAGAGCACCGACGCCGGGTGATTGCCCGCGAACACGATATTGGCATAGCCTTCGAGTTCGGCGCGGGTGCTGAAGCCGAGGACATTCATCATCGTCGAAGCGGGGATGAGGAAACCGCTGGTTGACGCCGGGTCGGTGAAGGCAAAGCTGCGACCTGCGAGGTCATCAATGCTGTCGATGCCGCTGCCCTTGACCGTGAACATCAAGCTGAAGTAGCCGGGGAGGATTTCCACATCGAGCGTCTGCGCCTGCTCGAGGGTGATACCTTCAACATAGTTGGCGACGGCGATCGCTTCCGCGCCCGCTTCTTGCGAGGCAAGAACGTAGCTGAACGGACCGACTTCCATCGCGTCGGCGCGACCTGCGCGCATCGCTTCGATGACGGCGCTGTAGCTGGTGCCGGTGATCACGACGACGCGGATGCCGAGCTGTTCTTCGAGGTAGACGCGCAGCGGTTCGACGGAGGCGAGGGCTTCTTCCACGTTATCACCGGGGTACACACCGACGATGAACGTTTCGGGCCAGCCTTCACGATCACCAGCGGCGTCCTGAGCGACAACCGACATGCTGAACAGAGCGAACACGACAAGCGACAGGAGGACGATTGCGAGCTTCTTCATGGAGACCCTTTCGTAATGCTTTCCTGATGCGTTTTCAAATCAAGCAAGCTCCGGCGGCACTTTTTAGATAAAGCGGCTGCGCACGGAGCTGCTGAAACGGTCGATGACCGTGACAGCCAAAACGAGAATGATGACCGTCCCCATCACTTTGTCGTACTGGAACAGCGAGAGATACGTGGATAGTTCAAAGCCCACGCCGCCCGCGCCGACCAAACCAAGGATCGTCGCGTTGCGGACATTATGTTCAAAGTAGACGAGTGAATACGAAATCAACAGGGGGAGCGCTTGCGGGATCACGGAGTACGTGAAGGTATGCAAACCACTTGCGCCGGTCGCTTGTACTGCGAGTACCTGCTGCGGATCGATCTGTTCAATCGCTTCGGCAAACAGGCGGGAAAGAGAGCCGATCGACCCGAAAATAATTGCCAGCACGCCGGGGAATGGACCCAAGCCGACGGCGGCGACGAAGATCAGCGCGTAAATCAATTCGGGAATCGAGCGGAGCAGATTCAGGATCATGCGGGTGGTCTGGTAAATTTGCGGCGCGGGCGAAACGTTGCGCGCCGCCAGAAGCGCCAGCGGGATCGACAGCAGCACCGCGCCGATCGTCCCGATGATCGCCATTTGGATCGTTTCCAAAATCGAGGTGAGGATGATCGGATACCCGAAGGTTAGCCCCCACGCCCCGACGATGTACGAAATATCGGTCATACCCGCATTGCGCATCAACGAAATGGTCTGCGCCAAGTCACGCTGACGCACAGGGATTGGTTCGCCTGCTTCGTTGCGCAGGTAAATGCCGGTTGTGTTTGGCTTGATCAGGACGTTGATTTCTGACCCGACCGCTCGCCCGCTCTCATCGAAGACCAAGTGCGCATCCACGCCGTCATAAGCGCGGCGGATGATGTCCTCGGCTCCAATCAGCGGAACCGAGGTTTCGACCCCGCCGTTGATGATCGTGCGTTCTGTGCCGCGCTGCCATTCAAATTCGGCGGGGAACAGGCGCAAGATGAAGTTCCAAATATCCGGCAAGCCTTCGGCAAGGGTGGAAAAGCTGGTCTGCGTACCGGAAATGCTCCACCCGATCAGCGCGATAGCAAGGACGAGGATGATAATCACCCGCCAGCCGATCTTCGGGAACGGGCGTAATAGTTGTTCGCGCAGCACTTCGGGAGCAACAGGCGCGGGAGTAGGTAATTTAACCGTCGTGTTCTGTGCCATTAACGTGTGTTCCCTGTGACTACGTGATGATGGTGCGCGGAACGGGAGCAGGTTTGGCGGCAGGTTCGACGTTCAGATGCTTTTCGTGCATCGTCACGACATCCTTATCGAAACGGTAAATCCGGTCGAGCACATCGTCGGTCAATCCAGCGGGCGTGCCGTCGTAGACAACCACCCCTTGCGCGATGCCGATCAGACGATCCGCGAATTCCTTCGCCAATTCCACCTGATGAATGTTGATGACCGTTAGCACGCCGTCTTCGCGGGCAACGCGGGCAAGGTCGCTCATCACCTGAATGCTGAGTTCGGGGTCAAGGCTGGCGACCGGCTCATCAGCGAGGATGATTTTGGGCTGCTGGCTGATGGCGCGGGCAATCGAGACGCGCTGTTTTTCGCCGCCGGAAAGCCGATCCGAACGGAAACGCGCGCGGTGCATCAGGTTGAGGCGATCCAGACTGTGGAGCGCGATTTCTTTGTCTTCTTTGTTGAACAAGAAGAAAGCGCTGCGGAAGCTTTTATCGTACCCAAGCCGACCGGTCAACACGTTAGTCATCGCCGGAAGGCGTTCCACCAAGTTGAATTCCTGCCACACGAAACCGATATGACGGCGCGCGTCACGAAGCTGGCGCTTGCTCATGGCGGTGATTTCTTCGCCATCGAGCACGACACGCCCGGCGGTGGGCTTCTGTAGTCCATTGATGCAGCGGAGGAGGGTGGACTTGCCAGCGCCCGACCGCCCGATAACGGCGATAATTTCGCCGCGCCCTGCCTTAACGGAGATCGACTTGAGCGCTTCGTTGCCGTTCGCGTAAACGACGCGAAGATCAGAGACTTCTAACATAGGCGGCTTACCTTGTATGTTTGGGGCAGCCTCATTACGTTAGAAGCAAGTCGTTAAGTTCTTTGGAGGATGGTGTTAAGTCAGTGGGGGAAACAATTGATGAAAAGACGAACAGGTTTTTAATAAACGTGTCGCATGATGCTGCGCAAAAGGATTAAGGGCGAGGGGAAACATCCGTAGGACAGGGTATGCCCTGTCCTACGGATTTCATTTGACGCTCAGATTGTTGCAGGATTACAGCAGTCCGTCGAACAGGCGCATCGGCACGACACCAACGCCAACCAACCCCGGTCCGGTATGCACGCCGAGCACAGGCGACAACCGCACTGTCTCCATCTTCGCCACGTTCAAGTTGGCGCGCAGAATCGTCTCGAACTGGGATGCTTTTTCCGGCAGTTGACCATGCACGATGGTTGCCCAAACAGGTTCGGTCTTGCCGTAGCGTTCGGCTAGGCTGCTCGCCATGCTCGTGAGCGCTTGTGCGATTGTGCGCGCACGCCCTTTGGTTGAGTATTTGCCATCGGTAATATCGACATGAATGATCGGCTTGATTTGCAGGAGCGATCCCGCCAGCGCTTGCACGCGCCCGATGCGCCCGCCGCGCGCCAGATAGTCGAGCGTTTCCAGCGTGAAGATCACTTCGGTTTCAGTGCGGAGCTTATCCGTCAATTCAACGATTTTCTCGCGCGACCAGCCTTTTTCCAGCGCCATCGCCGCGCCCAACACCTGATACCGCTCCCCCGGTGATAGGGTGCGCGTATCGATCACGATCACTTTGTTATTGCCGATTTGCTGGGCGGCAAGCGCGGCAGTGTTCGCCGTTCCGCTCAAGCCGGAGGAGATATGAATTGCCAGCACATCCCCATCAATCGAATTGTAAACGTTGAGGATGTCACCGAGCGACGGCTGCGAAGTGGTCGGCACGGCGGGGACAACCGCTTTTAGGCGATCAAAGAATTGATCCGGGGTGAGCGACTCAGAATTGACCATTTCCCCATCCGGGAAATTGATCATCAAAGGAATAACTTTGAGATTCCACCGCTGAATATCAGCAGCGGTAAGGTCAGCGCCGCTGTCGGTAATGATTTGAGTCATTGACGATGCAAATCCTTTAGAAAATTGGTACAGGTTTACATAATAAAACGCGAATCAAGGCGTAAAGGTACGGAGGATTTTGATATTCGATGGTTGAGCGATTCATTTAAGGGGGGAAATTCGGAAAAAGAACCCTTGGGTTGTCTATCTGATATTCAGAACCGATCCCCTGTCCCTTTCTAACCTTCGGTTGGGGTGGGACAGGGGGTGATGGAAAACTTACTGAATCGTAAACGGTGCGCTCTCCGCGATCATGACGTAATCGTCGTCGAGCATCAGCCGCGCGACATACTCACCGGGTGGGAGTGGGAAACCATCATACGGATCAAGCTCGTCGCCGATGACGACTGATCCACTGAGCCGACCGCCCGTGTAACGGTACAGCCAATAATTCGACATATCCTCATCGCCCGCCGTGTAGATGCCGATCCAGTCGAGTTTGTTACCGGGAGCAGTGAAACCAATTGTGATCAATTCACCGACAGAAAGTTGGGTTCGGTCGGTTCGACCGCCGACTGAAACACCATAATCCCGGTTGTCGCGGATCGTGAAGAACTCCGCACTTCGCGCGAGATCATAATGATCTTCGTCAGCGAGGGCGGCGAACCAAGGCAAACCGAGCAAAAGCGTATTCGCCGGGAATTCGACCGTACCACTGCCATCAATTGGGTAAACAGCCGGGTCTATTAGTCCCTGAGTCTGGACGATGACAACTGCCTGAGCCGTACCGTAAGGATCAAAATAGCGCACGGTAACGGTATCGTCCGGGGCGAACACATGGGGGCTAACGGAGATTAATTCCGGCGCGGGCGCGGGGATCACTTCGAGCGTGCTCACGACTGCGCGGTGATCCGAGCCATACGGATCGACCACCACATCAACGATTTCCGGGTTATTCGCCTCACCCACGACGACCGAATCGATCACGCGCACATTTCCGCCCGCCCACACGAAATCAATACGATCCGCGACTTCATCTTCGTACACGATCGGCGGCTCGGCGGGTGTCCATGTGTAGCCCCGGCGCGCAATCGGATCAGGGTTCGCGGCGCGGTAGGTATCGGTCATGCCCATTAATTCGATGGTGCGCGCGACGGGCCACTCGACCGGATACAGCGTCCAATCGGTGCGTGATCCGGCGGCTGCGGCTGTCCAGTCGCGCGGCGACGGGGAGTTGAAATCGCCCGTCCACACCACCGGGTAGTCGAGCGCGATCAAGTTGGGGAGCGTACCGAGATGCTGCGCGATCTCCGGCAAGCGCGTCGAGCGCTCGTTGTTGAGGACTTCTTCCAGCGGCGCGCCGTCACGGACGTAATACGGGCTGTACGGATCAGATGTGAGGTGAACATTCGACATGGCGATCACCTGACCGGGGGCGACTTCGATAAACACATACGTGCCGTCAAAGTCGGGCGGGGTCAGGATCGGGAATTTCGAGATGATGTGCATGCGGCGGTCGGCATACGGGTAGCCGAGTTCTTCCGCGATCCGCTCCGTGTTGCCCATCGGCTCTTGCAAACCAATGATGTCGGGATCGGTGACGCGGATCGCTTCGAGCATCTGATTCCAGTCGATCTCGTCACCGCCGTACAGAATGTTGTACGTCATCACCTTGATCTGAACAGGCGCGGCGGCATCACCACCGCTCGATTCGAGCGTGGGCATGAACAACGGCGATACGGTGAATTCGGGCGTCGGCGTGACGTCTTGCGCGAATGCGCCGCCAATCACGAGCAGGGAGAGGATCAACAGGGGGACGACAAACAAAAAGCGGATACGGCTCATCGGCATGTCCTTCCACAAACGAATGGGCGTATACGATGCCGGTGAGCGTAGCGCGGCTGTGTTAAGACTGGTTAGGTGTTTTTTTACTGCTCCTCACCCCCTCTCTAACCAAAGGTTGGAGAGGGGGTGAGGAGCTTTTGTTTGGAGGGTAAGGGTCTACAATCCCGGCGTAGCGGTCGGTAGGCTTGCGCCGCTCACCAACGCTTGAATATCCGTCCCGACAACAATCGCAATATCCTCGACCGTCAAACCGTCCGCGCCGGGCTGCACACGCTCGGAGGGTAAGCCCATCAGCGCGGCGATATAACGCGCAGTCCAGATGCGGTTAGAACTGCCGTACATGCGGATCGTCGTTGCTGCCCCGTCCGGTTCGGAGGTATTCCCGACGTTAGCGACCACGATCCCTTGAGCCGTCAGCCAGTCGCGGGTGAGTCCTGCCAATCCGGTTACGGTCGTGTTGTTGAACACAACGATGCTCACTTCGCCTTCCGCGAGTGCGCGTTCGTGGAGTTCTTCCAGCGAAAGTTCTTCGGTCGGCTCAAACACCTGCTGAATCAGCGTGCGAATCGCGCCGTAGCGCGGGATCAAGACCTGTTCGCCGCTGGCATTGGTTGATAGGTTCACGTACAGGTTGTCCATCGCGCCTGTGTGAATATCGGTTGTGTCAATGCTCTGCGCCAGCGTCGCCAATGACAAAATTTCCTCAAGCGAAAAGTCCGTCTTGTAGTTGGCGGAAAGCTCCGTCCACAACTGCGGGATCGCCGTTAAGAAGTTGATCACGCCGCCCGCCGATAAGACCTCATTCCGCAGCGAAAGGATCACTTCTTGCTGGCGGCGGGCGCGGTCGAAGTCGCTGCCTTCGGTGGCGCGGGTGCGCGCGTACTGAAGCAGTTGTTCGGCTTGCAAGCGCTGGCATCCCGCCGGGAAATACACCGGGATTGTGCCAAACCCCGCGTCGGGATAATCCGGGTCGTTGATCTCGACCGTTGGGCAGACCTCCGCGCCGTTGGGCGCGACCAGTTCGACCAAACTGGTGAACACGCGGAAGTTGATCATCACATAATTGTCGATGCTGATGCCCAGATTTTCTTGTATCGTGCGCTCTAAAAGTGCCAGCCCGCCGCCGGGGTAGGCGCTCTGTTCGCCAAGCTGGTTGGCGGTGTTAATGCGCCCATACTGGAAGCCGGGAATCTGCACCCACAGGTCACGCGGGATCGACAAGATGCCAACGGTTTCACGCACCGGATCGATGCTGACGACCATAATCGTATCGGTCAGGTAGTAGCCTTCGTCAGCAATGCCTTCGCGCTGATCGATGCCGACGAGCAGCACGTTTAAGCGGCGCGGATCATCCCATGTGTATGCCGCAAGCGGATCAATCGTCGGGGTGATCGTCGGCGTTGGCGTGATCGGCGTCGCGGTGGGGGTGATATTCGGGTCAATCGTCGCGGTGGTGGTCGGGGTAGGTGGCAGCGGTGACGGCGTGATCGTCGGCTGCGCTTCTAAGAATTGATCGAAGCCAAAGGCGACATCCATTCCGCTGCGGCTCAGATCGCCCGCGACACTGCGCGCCAGCGAATACGCGCCGATTCCACACACAACTGTTGCGAACACCAGCATAATCATGCCGATGAGAAATGCCCAACCGGGAATACGCATAAAACAACCTCAGACATCCATGCAGCCTGAAAGAATAGACACGTCATTATACTAGTGTGGTGCGGGGTGTAAACACGCGGATCGCCTACGAACGAGGACAAAAACCAGCCCTCCCCAAGTGCTTGCAGAGGTGTCTGTTTTGAATATTAGGGGATGAGGAGCGGTTTTACCCCCCGCTTTCTGCGGTTTCATGCACCTGCGGCGGGAGCATATTTTCGACGGTGATCCCGACCACGACGCCGATTACCGCCGCGATCAACAAGCCGATATTGTTCGGCAGCGGGTGAAAAATGACCGCCGCAGCCGATGCCGCGATCACGCTGGCGAAGATCGAGCGGTTCTTGATCATCGGGATCACCATGCCGATGAACGTCACGATCAGCGCGAAATCCAGCCCGAATCGCCCCGGATCGGGGATCGACTGCCCCGCGATAATGCCGATCACCGTCCAGATATTCCAGTTCACGTACATGAAGATCGCCGAGCCGAAGTAGTACCAGTGACGATACGGCGCGTGCTCGTGCTCTTGGAAGTGATTCGCCACGACGACGAAGGTTTCATCCGTCAGCCAAAAGCCGAGCGGGAGCAGCCACGTCTGCGGCAGATGTTTGACGTAAGGCGCAAGCGTGGCGCTGTAAAGCGCATGGCGTAAATTGACGACGAGCGTGGTTAACCAGATCACGGGCATCGCCGCGCCCGCCGCCACCATATTCACGGCGATAAACTGCGACGATCCGGCGAACACAAACAAGCTCATCCCCATCGCGGCGGCGGGAGAAATTCCGCTCGTGACCGCCAGTGCGCCGAAGATCAACCCAAAGGGAATCGCCCCGATCACCAGCGGGATCGTGTCGCGGAATCCGTGCCAGAACTCGCGGGATCGGGTTTGCGTGTTGGTTGTATTCGGGATCATCGAAGTGGTCATGCGTTATCCTTGAGCATAGCTGAAAGTGACCCATCACCAAAAGCGCCCTCACCCCCCGTCCCCCTCTCCTCAGCTGTTGACGGAGAGGGGCGGCACGCGAAGCGTGCGGGGTGAGCGGTCTAGCGCGTCAATTCGTCCAACTTAGCTACGTAGCCCGCCAGTGTTTCAAACGTTTTTTCAACGGCGACCGGGGTGGTCATATCGACTCCGGCAAGCTTAAGCGCCTCGGTGGGATAGACGGATCCGCCTGCGCGGAGCATTTGCAGATACCGCTGCGCCGCCGCTGCATCGCCCGCCACAATCGGCGCGGACAAGGCGTGCGCCGCCGAAATGCCGGTTGCGTACTGGAAGACATAGAAATTAGCGTACAGATGCCCGAACTGCGCCCATGTGATGCCGATGCGTTCGCGCTCCCACTGGACAACACCGCCGTAACCTTCTTCATACAGCGACGCGCACAGGTCGATCAAGTCGTCCGGCGTGATCGACTCGCCGCGTTCGACGCGCTCATGCACTTCAAGCTCAAACTGCGCGAGGATCGGCATGATGAAGAAATAGCGGTGCAGGTTGTACATCGCCTCGTTGATCAGCGCGATTTGGAAGGTGCGGTCGGGGTTGGTCTTCATCAGGTGAGCGCGCACCGTCGCTTGGTTGAAGTTCGACGCGACTTCCGCCACGAACAGCGAATAATCGGTGTTCACATACGGCTGCGCGTGATTGCTGTAATAGCTGTGCATCGAATGACCGAGTTCATGTGCCAGCGTGCTCATCCCGAACAGGTTATCGCTGAAGCTGGTCATGATGAACGGATGCGTTCCCTGTGTGCCGCTGCTGAACGCACCTTGACGTTTGCCCGTGTTCGGGTAGACATCGACCCACCGTTCTTCAAGTGTGCCGCGCCGCAGAATATCGACATACTCCTGACCGAGCGGTTTCATGCCTTCGCTGATCATGTCGATTGCCTGCTCATAGCTGATCACTGGCTCATCGGTGACGAGCGGTGCCCAAATGTCATACGGACGCATGACGTCTACACCGAGGATACGCCGCTTGACTTCCCAGTAACGATGCCATGTCGGGATATTCTTGCGGTAGGTGTTGACGAGCGCGTGATACACCTCGACCGGGATGTTGTTCGGGAACAGCGATGCTTCCAGCGATGATTGATAGCCGCGCGCGCGGGCGACAAACGCATCGCGCTTGACCGCCGCTAGATAATTCGCAGTGATCGCATTCTTGAACGACAGATATCCGTCGGCGTAGCTTTCGAGCGATGTCCGCCGCAGTTCCCGATCCGGGCTGGAGCGCAGTTTTTCCCATGTGCTTTGCATGACCGGATGCGTGCCGCCTTGACTGTCGGTCGCGTCGACAAATTTCAGGTCAGTATCCGTGACTTGATCGTAAATCGCGTCGATGGCGAACAGCGGCTCGGTCGCCAAGCCGAGGATTTCTTCAACCTCCGCCGAGCGGACATGCTTCTGCAAGCGGAACAGATTCTCAAGGTAATGCGCGTAAGTTTGCAGTGCGGGCGTTTCCGCCGTCCAGCGGTTAAGGGTATCCTGACCGACGGTGAGGAGTTCCGGCTCAACAAATGAAGCAGTCGCACCCAATCGCCCGAATACGCCACCCATCTGCCCGGTCATGCCCATCGCTTCGGTATCGGCGCTGTCGACCGAGGCGGCAAACTGCGCGTACACGATCAGCGTAATTGCGCGCCGCTGAAGCTGCGACACAGTTTCTAAGCAGTCCGCGACGACCTGCCCGCTTTCTTGCAAGCGCCCGCGATACGTCTCAAGCTGTGCGATTGCGGTCACAACCGCGCCAACGTCCGTCACGCTGATCCGGGAAAACGCTTTCGGCATTCCATTTGTACTTCGCCGGAATTTCGGCACGATCAAGCGGCATCGCCATGAAATATCTCCCTAAAGAAAAGCCGATGTGTATGACAACTATGCACTACCATTCAAAAAAGTTCAAATGGCAGGGATCACCCTGTTTTCGCTCGCAGCGCGCAAATCAGCGCGAGATGAATGCCACTGGTTCGGGAATTGCCACCCCCATCTCCAGCGCTGTTTCCAACCAAAGCCGTTTGGCATCATCCAGTATTTCAAGAGCGGTTTCGCCGCTTTCAGCATTCGTCATGCAGCCTTCGAGCAGTGGAATGCGCGCAAACCAATAACCATCCTCGTCGGGAATCAGCTCAATAGGATAGGGGAGTGCCAGATAGTAGTTCAGGTCTTTAGGCATCGTCTTCATTCTGCCCCGTGCGGATACAAGAACGCGCCCGGAAAATCGTCCTCGACTTTCTTCCGCTTGCCCGTCCATGTGCTGATCGTGATGCGAAATACCGATGTGCGCACCAATTCTTCATCTGCGATCGGGCGGTAATCCTCACCCGACTTGAGATGCGGAAAGTATTTATCGAGCAACAGCTGAAGCCCGTGCCGCTGTTCGTCCGCGTCCTCGATGATCGCCGCTGTGCCGAAAACCATCACACTGTTGTATTCGACGCTGAACTCAAGCGCTTCATCGGCGGGGAGCAGTCGCCCCATCTCGGTGACGGTGAAACAGACTTTATCATCGCCCTCGACATTGGCGCGTGTGCGACCGACGCGCGCCGTATGCGTATAGATCACATGGCGTTCAGCGTCGAACACGAACAGATTGCTGTTGATGAACGGCTGCGACTCGTGAATCGTTGCCAGATACCCGACCGGCGCGCGGTTGAGCAGGTCAGTGATCCAAGCGTCGTCCGTGACTGCACGGTCAGGGCGGCGGATATGATCGACGGGCATCTCGGCGTAGTCGCGGGAGGGCATCGTTTTTGTCCTTTGTGTGTTGAATATTCATGATTGTATCGTTCTGAGTCGTGACTTATAGGTACGGATCAGACCACTTGTTAGAATAGCACAGCGCAAATCATGCCCCGGATGTTTCATGCTATAATGCTTCATGGCGTTGGGCGGAAGGGATTTACTAGACATGCCGACGTATTTTGATCCCGATATTCGCGCCGCCAAGCTGGTCGATTTACCCGTTTTGCGGCGCTTAACCGAACATGCAGCGGTTCTCGACTGCGAACTCGGCTGCACGCGCGATACTGTTGGCGTGCATGGCGCGCTGATTGGCGGCGGCATGTGGGCGCGCGATCACTATACGCTGGTCGGGCGGGCGCACAAGCAAATGATCGCCGGACAAATCCGCATCAAACCAGCCGAACATCTGGCGCAGATCGTATTCGTCGCGCCGTCACTGCAAGACGGCGAATCGAATACGCCGCACCTGCATCTGATCGATGCACTGGCGGCGGAATCAGGCAAGCGCGGTGCGCATCTGTTGGTCGCAGAAGTCGACGAATCAAGCAGTTTGTTCACGACGATGCGATCCGCCGGTTTTGCAGTGTATGCCCGGCAAGAATTGTGGCGTGGGATGCTCCCGCTGCCAGAAGTCATCACCCCCGCTGAACTCACGCGCGATGTGGGCGATGATGCGTTTGATCTTCAGCTTTTGTACACCCGCGTTGTCCCCAAGCTGGTACAGTCGATCGCTGTGCCGCCGCCGGAAAGCGACGGGTATGTGTACCGCGAAGACGGTGAGGTGCGCGGCTACGTCACGGTGAGCGAAGGTAAGAACGGAATCTATCTCGTCCCGTACCTTGATCCTGACCTCTCATCGCGGCAGGCTGCGGCGATTCTTGCGGGGGCGATGATGCAGGCAAGCCGCGCCGATAGAGTGCCGGTGACGGTGTGCGTGCGCCGCTATCAAGAATGGCTGACGACCGCGCTGGCGCTAATCGGGTTTGAACTGCACAATCAGCAGGCGGTGATGGTTCGCCATATCGCGGCTGGCGTGCGCCAGCCCGCTTACCAGCCTTTCGCTCAGGTGTTAGATGCGCTTCCGGCGGGCGCACGTACACCAACCATTCGCATGATGCCGACTGTGTTGATAAACCCTGTTGGAAAGGGAGAATTGAACCCTACCTGATGACAGAACGTCGAATCACAGACGATATTCACGAGCTGCGGCGGTCGCTTCCGCCGCACTTGAACGCAAAATTGGACGAGATCGGGCATCTGGACGATCTCCTTGAAATTGTCCTCGACTTAGGACGCATCCCCACAGCGCGTTACACCTTTGGCGAACAGGCGCTGTCATTTCATGAAGTGACCCGCACCGAACTTGATGCGATTGTGAACAGCATCGGCACGTTTGACGCTGATAATCGCGCCGGAATCGAGCGGACACTGCATCGCATCAGCGCGATCCGCAATCGTGCGGGAGCGGTGATCGGCTTGACCTGCCGCATCGGTCGCGCCGTGTACGGGACGATTGACATCATTCAAGAACTTGTCGAAAGCGGGCAGAGTATTTTGATTCTCGGTCCGCCCGGCGTAGGGAAAACGACGATGCTCCGCGAATCGGCGCGCGTGCTGGCGGAATCGCGCCGCGTGGTGATCGTGGACACGAGCAACGAAATCGGCGGGGATGGTGATGTGCCGCATCCGGCGGTTGGCAAAGCGCGCCGCATGCAGGTTTCCCACCCGGAACGCCAGCACGAAGTCATGATCGAAGCGGTGGAGAATCACAACCCCGAAGTGATCGTGATCGACGAGATCGGACGCGAACTCGAAGCGATGGCGGCGCGCACGATTGCCGAACGAGGCGTGCAGTTGATCGGCACGGCGCACGGCAACGCGCTCGACAACCTGCTGCTCAACCCAACGTTGAGCGATCTCGTGGGCGGGATTCAGGCTGTCACGTTAGGCGACGAAGAAGCGCGCAAACGCGGCACGCAAAAGACCGTGTTGGAGCGCAAAGCGCCGCCGACATTTGATGTGCTGATCGAACTGCAAACGCGCGACCGGTTGGTGGTTCACGAAGACCTCGCGGGCGCGGTGGATTTGATTCTGCGCGATAAACCGCTCCCGATTGAAATTCGCTATCGCAACGAACACGGCGAGATTGTCGCAGAGACGGCGACGACCGATGCCCGTTCGCTGACAGATCGGCGCGGGGAACGCACCACCACCAGCGGACAGAACGGGCGCAGTCCGTCACGCGCACGGCGGGGCACGGAAAGCGCGGGCGAAGAACGCGAAACCTCGCGCGAACGCACGATCCGCGATTACCGCGATGACGAAAGCGACAGCGGCGAATGGTCGCCGGGGGCAGCCTCGCACGGCAGTTCGCTGGCGAAGGATGGTCGCCCGGTGCGGATGTACGCCTTTGGCGTGGCGCGCAACCGCTTGCAGCAGGCGGCGAAGCGTCTGCGCGTGCCCGTCACGATGATCGATGATCCGGGTCAGGTCGATATGATCGTGACCTTGAAGAATTACTACCGCCGCCGCCCCAAGCTGATCGTGGATGCGGAGCGGCGCGGGACGCCGATCTATGTGCTGCGCGCCAACACGGTGACGCAGATGGAAAACTTCCTGATCGACGTGTTCCAGAAAGGGGACGGCGGCGAACATCCGCATGACCCTTTTGATCAAGCGCTCACTGAAGCGCGGGACGCAATTGCGCGGGTGCGCGCCGGTCTGCCGTATGTCGATCTGAAGCCGCAAGTCCACGCGATCCGCCGTGCACAGCATGAAATGGTGCGGATGGCACGGCTGGAAAGCGAAAGTCACGGCGTCGAGCCGGATCGCTATGTTCGTGTGGTGCGGAAAGAGGAATAGTCGTCACCCCCGTTTGTCCGCCTTAACTGCTCCTCACCCCCTGCCCCTCTCCAACCCTCGGTTGAAGAGGGGAGAAAGACAAATGCTTTGCTCCCCCTCTCTATCGCTTACGATGGAGAAAGGGGGCGTGAGGATTAGTTAGTACAGGATCGGTTACACCTCCCCGCCTTTGTGCGTTTCTTCACAACTTCAGCCAATCGCGCATCGTATAGTAAGTGATGATCGTGATTGGAGGTTTGGCGATGGGCTGGCGTGGCGATTCGCTCGCGTGGCTGCTGGAAGACGATCCGGTGAATACGTCGGTGCGCGGTCTAGCGCTGCGCGATCTCCTTGACCTTCCCGCCGATGATCCCAGCGTGATCAAAGCGCGGGCGGCGGGCATGACCAGCGGCATCATCCCGGCGATTCTGCAAGCGCAGCACCCTGATGGTTTTTGGGAAAAACCCGGCAGTGGTTACGGTAAATATCGCGGTACGGAGTGGCAGATCATCTTTTTGGGCGATCTTGGCGCTGATCCGGCGCATCCGGTGGTGCGGCGCGGGTGCGAATACCTCCTTACACACAGCATCGCCAAAAATGGCGGTTTTTCCGCGACCAACCCGGCAAACCCCGGCGGCGTGATCCACTGTTTGAGCGGCAATTTACTGTACGCCTTGATTCAACTCGGCTGGATTGATGATCCGCGTGTGCAGGGCGCGCTCGATTGGCAGGCGCACGCGATCACAGGCGAGCCGCCGATCACCTATTTACGCTCGGCAACCAGCGGCGCAGATTTCCAATGTGCGGCGAATGCGGGGCTGCCATGCGGGTGGGGCGCGGTCAAGGCGATGAAAGCGCTCGCCGCCGTGCCGCCGGAAAAACGCACGCCAGCGATCATGCGCGCTATCGAACACGGCGCGGATTTTCTCCTCCGTTTTGATCTCGTCAGCGCCGCGTACCCGATTCCCGAAGGCGGCAAGATTGGCGGAGCATGGTTCAAGCTCGGCTTTCCACTCAGCTATTGGAGCGATCTGCTCGAACTTCTCGCGGCGTTGGTCGCGCTCGGTTACGGCGCGGATCCGCGCCTTACACCGCTTGTCGAATGGCTGTTGAGCAAGCAGGACGCGAACGGATGCTGGAAACTCGAACATCATCTGAACCCGAAGATGTGGATCAATATCGGGCAGGGCGGCAAGCCGAGCAAATGGATCACCCTGCGCGCGCTGCGCGTGCTTAAAGCGCTTGACGCAGTATCATAGGAGCTTATCTCAATGTCGCAGAAAGTCCTCATCACGTATGCCAGTCACGGCGGATCAACCGCCGAAATCGCGCAAGCCGTCGCCGATACGCTCACACAGCGCGGCATTCAAACCGATGTGCGGGCGGTTACAGAAGTGCATGATCTATCCCCGTATACGGCGGTCGTGCTCGGCAGCGCGATCAATGCCTCGGAGTGGCTGCCCGAAGCGATGGCGTTCGTGCGTGAACATCAAGCCGAACTCAACCGCAAACCGTTCGCGGATTTCATCGTGTGCATGACGATGAGCATGAAACCCGCGATGATCCGCAGTTCTGCCAAGAAATTCCTTGAACCTGTGCGCGCGCTGATCGCCCACCCGGTGAGCGAAGGTTGTTTCGCGGGGGTCGTCCGGTTTGATCAGATGGTGCCGGAGAACGTGCAGCGTAGTATGTGGTTTCGGACGATGACCAAGCTGGGTTTGTTCACGGAAGGCGATCACCGCGATTGGGATGCGATCCGCGCATGGGCGCATGACTTGAGCGGAAAGCTCGCCCCCGTGCGCGAACCGCACTGATCAACCGAATGGGAGATGGCAGCGATGGCGGCAATCCTGATCGTCTCTGGCGGAACAGGCGCGAGCGCCCGCCAGTTGGTGCGCACCGTACTCGCGCAGTTTCCTAATGCAGATGTGCAAGTCGAGATTGCTCCGCTGGTGCGCACATCGGCGCAGCTTGCCGATGTCGTGGCGCAAGCGACTGCTTCCGGAGCGCTGATCGTTCATACATTGGTCGATGTAACGCTGCGCCGCGCGTTAGTCACTCTTGCGCATGAGCATCATTTGGTGGAAATCGATCTGATGGGGCAGGCAGTTGATCAATTCGCGCGGCATCTCGGTCAAATGCCGCTGGGGCAGCCCGGATTGTATCGCAAGCAAAATGAAGAAGACTTCAAGCGAATCGAAGCGATTGAGTTTGCGGTCGCGCATGATGACGGCAAACGCGCGCACGAATTGGCGCACGCCGAAATTGTGCTGGCGGGGGTGTCGCGGGTTGGCAAGACCCCACTCAGCATGTACTTGGCAACATTGGGCTGGAAAACCGCCAATGTTCCGCTGATCAAAGACATCCCGCCGCCCGCCGAGCTTTTTCAAATCGATCCTCGGCGCGTGGTCGGTCTGACTATCGAAGCGGGGCAGTTGGTGATCTTCCGCCAGCGCCGCGCCCGCCGTATGGGGATGATATCACTACCCACTTACAGCGAGGCTGCTGCGTCCGGCGAAGAACTGGAGTATGCACGCACCGTGCTTCGTCGTGGGCAGTTTCGCATGATCGACATGACCGATAAGCCGATTGAAGAAACGGCGCAGGAGGTTCTCAACCTCGTTCGCCCATGGTCATCCTAGAAAATGACATCGATCAGCCGGAGGGAGGAAGTTTGCCACTAGTAGGCGATTCCCTTGGGCAGTACGGTGAAGGTGTGGAATCATCTTTGATTCCGCGGTTGCAGGAGGAAAGGGTTATGCAGCCCATTCCGACGTGCGTTTTGATTCCTCATACACTACTTCACCGGGTGACCGGTTCTCCGCGCCACATCTCTAAAGCTTGTTTGTTTTTTTCTTTCCGTGTAAGCCCGTCTTACTTCAACTTTCGCTTTCAGCACGCGGCATAACTCACGCACGCGGCTGAATCCCTTTGCGGTCGTATCATCCTAGAGGAGGTACAGCGATGACCGTGCATGATGGAGCGAAACACCGGGGTTTATTTGACGGACAACCCCTATTCACAGGGCAAGAATTGACAACCCTGTTCGGCTTGATCACTGTCGGGCTGGCAGTCGCATTTCTGCTCGGTATCACATGGAGTTCGGCACTGCCGTTTGCGGTGATCGGCGTTGGCATCGGGTTGTTGATCGTCGGGGTTCGGCATGGTTCGTTCGCCATGCCCGTCGTCGGCGGGTTGATCGGCACGGCGGGGGGAATCTATGTGATCACCCTCTCGTGGAGCGCTGCCGTTCCGCTGTTCGTCGCGGCGTTGGGAATCGTCGTGCTGATGCTGATTGCAACCGAGCGCATCTAGCCTACCGATCACAATCGTACTGAAACTTAAAAGCCTGTGTACCTGCCGGGGCGGTATTTGCCTCGGCAGGCGTTATTTCACCCATTTGAGGAGACCAACCCAGCATGAAGTTTCTCGCGCTTGAACGTGAACTCACGAATGATCCTGATGCCTTTCAGCCGTATCTTCACGCCGAGGCGGAACAGGCATGGGCGCTGTATCAAACCGGTGTTCTGCGCGAATGCTACTTCCGCGCCGATCAGCACACGGCGGTGCTGATCCTCGAATGCGCGGATACAGCGGAAGCGCGCGAAGTGCTCGATTCGCTGCCGCTGGTCAAGGCGGGCTTGATCGCCTTCGATGTTCTGCCGCTGATGCCGTACACCGGATTTGCGCGGCTGTTTGGCGACACCGGAACGCGATAAGATGAACCTGCATCGGTGCTCACGTTATGGGGGACAACATGGACGACGTCGCCAAACAAATCCGCGCGTTTGTTGATCGCTTTTTGCCGCAAATCCAACCGAAAGACCCGAATCAGCTCTTTATCCCAGCCAGCCTCTTGTTCGACTTCGACGGGGAATACCGCTACGTCCTGTTTTCGATGCGCCACTTACGCGACTGCCTAGAAGGCTATCTCGCGTTGATCGAGCCTGTGAAAGCATTTTTGCAGACGCCAAACGAGTGGGGCACATCAGGACAAATGCAAGGCGCGGTAGGCTTGTACGCGGTCGGGCATGAAAACGCGAGTGAGCTTGTGCTCGCGTATTTCAGTCATACGCCGGATGATGACCCTGATAAACCGCTGTTGATCGCGTTTGTGCGCGAATCAGATGCAGTCGAGCGCCTCAAGCAGTTCGTCGAGTTCTTCCCGCCCGAAGATCGCGGCATGGATGGGTTGGAGCGCATTCGCAGCGTCTACGAGACCGTGCGCCAGATCGCGGAGATGGGTGGTTGAAGGGAGCAGTTTCGTTATAATCGGCTGCAAATCGAGCCTCCCGGATCAAAATCATGTTGACCCCCGAAGACGTAAAAAACGCACTGCGCGCAGCCGATCTCGATACCGAGATTCGTTTCTTTGAAACATCGACTGCGACCTCACAGCAAGCCGCCGATAACATCGGCTGCGAACTGGGGCAGATCGTCAAGAGCCTGTGTTTTATGATCAATGACGAACAACCGGTACTGGTGCTCGCCAGCGGCGACCGCCGCGTTGACGAACGTAAGCTGGCGGTGCTCTACGATGTGGGACGTAAGAAAGTCCGCGCCGCCAACGCCGAGCAGTGCACCGTGATCTTCGGGTATGCGCCGGGCGGTGTGCCGCCGCTGGGGCATCGTACCGCCGGAATCCCTGTTTACGTGGATGACTCGCTCAAGCGCTTCACCCGTGTGTATGCCGCTGGCGGCGCACACAACGCGATCTTCCCCGTCGAACTTGCTGATCTGGTGCGCGCTACCAGCGGTCAGTTCACCGATGTGAAGCGCGACGACTAACACCGAGGAACAGAAGCCGAAATGACCAAAAACACGACGAAAAGCTCACCGTATTTGCCGGAGTCCATGAAGGTTATTGAAGTCATTGATGGGGACGCGGTTTCCCATTTCAGCAAGCACGCGTATCAGGGCGAAAGTATTTTCGCGCTCGGCAACGGGTATATCGGGATGCGCGGTTCGTTTGAGGAGGGACTTAAGCATCCGATCCATCCCAACAAAGGAAGTGAACCGTATAACACCGTCGACGGCACGTATCTAAACGGCTTCTACGAGAGCATGAGCATCGAGTATCCTGAGCCTGCCTACGGATATGCCAAGAAATACCAGACGATGTTGAACGTCCCGAACGGAAAGATCATCCGCGTGAGCGTCGGTGACGAAGAACTCGCGTTAGATACAGGTGAATTAATCGATTTCAAGCGCACGCTGCATATGGACAAAGGCATCCTCGAACGCGAATTTACATGGTGTTCGCCCAGCGGTCGAGAAATTCACGTGATGGTGACGCGCTTGGTAAGCTTTACCCATCCGCACGCGGCGGCGATTGCCTTTACGCTCACACCGAAGTTCTCCGGTCGGGTCAAGATCGTCTCGCAGCTTGACGGGGACGTGCAAAATGTCAGCGTCGAAAAAGACCCGCGCGTTGGCTGTCACTTAAAAGGGCGCGTTCTGCATCCGGTTTCGCAAGCTTCACCGAAAACCGCATCGGGCGGTTTTCTGCTGCACACGACAAAAGAATCCGGTCTGATGCTCGTGAGCGCGGTCGATCATCAGCTTACGGTTGGTGGGGTTGAGCAAGCGGGTCAGGTGACGTGCACGGATAAAGACGGCGGTGAAACGGGCGACTGCGACTGCATCGACGTGACCTACGATTTAGACGTATCGCCGGATGTGCCGATCACGCTGCACAAGTTCCTTGTGTATGCCTATATCCCCGCACCGCCGAGCGAGCAGCAGGAAGCCGAAAAAAGGCTGCGCCAGCATGCGGAAACAGAACTCGCACGTGTTCGCGCGCTTGGTTTTGAGAAGCTGGCAGCGGAACAGCACGATTACATGAAGGCGTTCTGGGGGCGTGCGGATGTCACGATCACTGCACGGGATATCGCGAAGGACAAGCCGAAGGAGGCGCCCCCAACGGCTCAAGCGGCGGCGAACGAAGAAGTGACCCGGCTGATGCAGGGGCTTCACTTCAGCATGTTTCATTTGCTGCAAGCGGCGGGGCGCAACGGGTACACGAATATCGGCTCCAAGGGGCTGACGGGCGAAGGCTACGAAGGGCATTACTTCTGGGATACGGAAATGTTCTCCGCGCCGTTTTTCCAGTATACCGCGCCCGATATTTGTGAGAGTCTGCTCCGGTATCGCTATCACACCCTCAAACAGGCGCGGAAACGTGCGCGTGAGCTGTCACACCCGCGCGGTGCGGCATATGCGTGGCGGACGATCAACGGCGAGGAGTGTTCGGCATTTTTCCCGGCAGGATCAGCGCAGTATCACATCAACGCCGATATTGCCTACGCGATCAAGAATTATGCTGCGTCCAGCGGCGGCAGCGATTTTCTGACGGAGCACGGCGCGGAGATCGTCTTTGAGACGGCGCGCCTGTGGGCGGATTTGGGCGATTATGTGCCCGCGCGCGGCAACGCCTTCTGTATTCATGGGGTAACAGGTCCCGACGAATATACCGCGATGGTGGATAACAACTTCTACACCAATTTGATGGCAAAGAACAATCTCGCTTATGCCTGCGAGGTCGCGGAGTGGCTGCAAACGACTGATCCGCACGCATATGTGCTGATCGCCAACCGGATGCAGCCGCCGCTTAAGCCATCCGAGATCGCCGCGTGGAAGAAAGCCGCCGAGGCGATGTATATCCCGCGTGACAAGGAAACAGGCTTATTTGCACAGGATGACGGGTTCTTCAACCGATCCACTTGGCATTGGGATTGGGGCAAGCGCGACGATAAAGATGTGCTGCTCAACCGTTTTCATTATCTGGTACTGTACCGTCATCAGGTATGCAAACAAGCGGATGTCGTGCTTGCGCTGTACCTGCTGCCGGACACCGCAACTTTAGAGGAGAAGCGGCGCAACTTCAATTACTACGAGCAGATCACGACGCACGATTCATCGCTTTCGCCGTGCACCTTCAGCATCGTCGCTAGTGAACTCGGGTATCGCAAACGGGCGTATAACTGGTTCAAATCGACCGTGCGTATGGATTTGGATGATGGTCACGGTAATGTGACGGCGGGTGTCCACATCGCCAACATGGCAGGCACATGGATGTGCATCGTCAACGGGTTTGCCGGACTGCGCCTAGAAAAAGGCAGCGACCCCGTTGACGGCATCCCTCACTATAAACCTTACCTGCCCGACGAATGGGAGTCGTACAGCTTTACCGCTGTGCATCATGGGCAAACGGTGAAGGTGATGATCACGCGTGACGCTGAGGAGCGGGATCGCGCGTCAGCGGTGTATGCGCTGATGAGCGGCACATCCGTCCAGCTAAAGCACTGCGACGACCTGTTCACGCTGGATCAGGTCACAACGGCGTGCAGACTGCCGCTGGACTAGAGGACGATAGAAGACCACCCTATCGCATGATAGGGTGGTTTGGCTCACGGTTCGATTTGCGTGGCGATGCCGTAGATCGCATTCGCACCGACCCAACCGTTGATCCCGCCGCGATTGTTGCCGATCAAGCAGCGCCCGTTGTTGACCGCTTTGATCAAATGCAGGTAAACATGTCCTTTCACCTTGACCAGCACAATGTCGCCCGTTTTTAGGCTTTTCGGGTCAGCGGGTGAGAGGGTGACGAGATTACCGTCATTCACTTTGCCGGTCATTGAATGTCCACGCGGGCGAATTGTCGCGGTTTCGCCATTTTGCAGTTTCTGGATTGCCGCCGCAGCCCAACTCATGAGGAATCCTTTTCTTCAGGCTTATGAGGTGCAAGGGATTGCGCTGTGATTGCTGCCAGATCGAAACGCACAGATCACCTCTGCGTTTCTTCCAGTTCAAAGGTCAGCGTTCCACCCAAGGACTGTGCCCACGCCCAATATGCAACCAGAGGCGAATCGAAACCAATGCCTCGTCCCTCAAATCGGAGCGTGTTCCCTTGGCGTTCCCACGTAGGAAAATGATAGTCTCTCCACTCAGCTTGTTGGTGGAGGATCGTCATTGCATCCATCGGAGTCGGCTGCAACTGCGCCGCCTCTACCGGATGTTTCGCACAGTACGCCGCAAATACTTCCGGAGATTCAAAATAAGCACGCTGGAAACCCGCGAATACCTCAGAAGCCATTCCTCCGGTGTAACGCGCATAGGTGGTCAGGTAGGGAATCCAAGGGCTGTCAAGCGGGGGAGCATTGGGGATCGCCGCATGTGCATGATGCCGTTCGATCTGCGCGACAGCCTGATCGATCACCGATGAATCCTCGGCGGTCAGCACCGCACGAATGCGGACTTCGCTGTAAACATCGGCTTGAGTGACCGGATCAAATCCCATATACACATCGCTGTACGTCGTCGCGCCGAGTGCCCGGAATAGATCGGCAAACTGGTGTCCGGTCTGCCAAGTCATCGAACCGCCGAGCGCATCGACCACCACCAACCGATCGATCAGGATGACAAACTCCTCCGGTTCACGCCGATACCATTCAACGAACTTACTGCGCTTCCGTGGGGTCAGCCAATCCAATGGTTCTCCCCAATCGATTCCATGTTCGCGCGCCACACGCTCCTCGACCGGAGTCATGGTTTTGGGGAACGGATTCTCCACATTACACGTATCGATTTCACGCATCACGCGGCGCAGGTAGTCGGCGGTGCGCGCCGCCGCATCAGCGAACGCAAATTCGCCAATCACGGTGTACATCGCGCTGTGATTGCTGCTGAACTGCTGCCAGATGGAGAGTTTCATGGATGAGCACCTTGGAATTAGAATATCCTTTACACTTCCACATCTGACCAAGGTTTTTCTATAAAGTGATAGGTAATTTCTGTGCAACCATGCTCGGTGAGATACTTCATCAAGCGTTCAAGCTGCTGCTCTATGAGAATAGGTTCAGCCTCGCTGAACGTTTTTCCGTCCGGAATGAGTAATGCGCCAAGCTGAAAATAATCAAAAACAAGGCGAGAGCTTTCCGTGTGAACTGCCCCATAGACAGGACTCAACTGCGGGAGAGTCAGCATTTTGTCTGGCTCGTAAGCCTGTGGTGACGACTTCAACTCGCGCACGATCCATGATGCTTTTTCCTCGTTTGGGGTGGTACAGGTTAGGCGTATGGCAAGCATCTGGTCAGACAGTTCACCCTCTATGAAGGGGATACCGCCCAAGACGCGAATAAGGGCATCAAAGGGAACATGTCCTATCGATGTGTCTGCGTCATTACTAACTATCACACATTTTTCAAAGCTGCCGACCATGTTCACATCCGCCTGACGGTAAATCCAGTCAATGGAGACAGGTTCTCCCGTACTTGGATTGATGCACCAAGGAATGCCAAATCGTTCTCGTGCGGCTTCTTCCGGCGGGGTGAGCGGCTCAAGGTCGTAGGGGTGCGTATCCGGGTGTGCTTCCCGCCACGCGCCAATTTCCCGGATCAGCTTGCGCAGTTCTTCGGCGGCGGTGTTCGCTTGCTCAATGGTTTCGAACTGACCGACGACAGTGAAACTTGCGCTGTGATTGCTGCTAAACTGCTGCCAGATGGAGAGTTTCATCGTGTGGGGTTCCTTCCTCGGTTAAGGCGCGGTTGGGCAGTCGAGCGCATCCCGCAATCGCCGCCGCTTGACGGCGTGCGCGCTGCTTCTCCCAGTAGGTGCGGACATCGCTTAAGGTATCAAACGGGATCGCATGGTGATGAAAGGAACACGGTTTGATCTGCTTGTCGCTGGTGATCGACAGGAATTCATCGCCCGCGCCGCAGTCGGAGAGGTTAAATAAGCGCGGCACGCTGCCGAGCGCATCCCCCCAGCACACATCCAGTTTGAGCGTCGCCAAGTCTTTCACCGCCGCGTGCAGTTTGTTCACCAGCGCCGCCAGTTGATCCACCTGTGCGCGGCTCAAATGCAGCGCCGGATCACTCCCTTTGTAGCTCAAGAGCAGGAAATCGCGCACGCCCATTCCCAACAGCTTGAGGAACATCGCCTCCATGCGCGGCAGTTCATCCGGGGTGATCAACCAGTTCACACCGAAGCGTGCCCGGTTCGCCACCAGCCGCCGAATCGTGTTCTCCCACTCGTTCGTATCGTAGAGCGAGACGCGGATATTGCCGTATTTCCCGGCGATGCTCTGCAAGAACGCATCGGTGAGCAGCATCCCGTTAGTGGTGAAGTTGATACACAGCGGCGTTGTGTCGTATAGGTCATGGATGAAGCGCTCCCACCCTTTGAACAACATCGGCTCACCGCCGCCGAATGCGACCTCCAATACGCCCCACTCTGCCGCCTCACGGCAGAAGGCGAGCAGCGTGTCGGCTGTCCATGATGACGCAAACCTGAGATCGCGGTAGCAGAAGTGGCAGCTTAAATTGCAGGCGTTGGTCACCGCGATCAACAGGGTGCGCGGAGCGGTGCGCGTTAGATGAGCGGTTTCTTCGCCTTCCAGCAGCAGATTAAGTCCGCTGTCGCGCTCGAACAGGAGGAGCTTGCTATCCAGCGGATGCACCCGCCATGCGAGGCGGCGCAGCTCCGGCGGCAAAAATGGCAGATAGGGCGCAATGTCCATCGGGCGAACTCACGAAATAAGCGGACATTTTGATTATATGCGATTGCAGCGTGTCAGAGAGGTGGTACGTGTACGACTTGACGACAGGACAGAAACTTGAAGGAGCGATGACGATCCGCACGATGAGGGTGAGCGCGTGCGAGAAATACAGCCCGACGAAGCATTTGAGGGAGACAAACGAAAACGCCTCATCCGGTGACGAGGCGTAATCAGTACGGGGTAAGACGATCCGACTGTTCGCCGCGAAGTTGGTTCAGCCAGTCCACCGGATCGTCAATCTCAGGGTGGATCATTTGTACAGGTTCAAGCGAGTCGATCAGGCGGTTGAGCGCTTGTCCCCAATGTTCGGGAGACGGTGACTCCGAAGCGGCGGAAATATCCTGTTCAACCGACGCGGCGACCTGTTCGATTAAGCGGAGGTGCTCTTTCGGCGCTAACCGGAGCGCCATCGCCAGCATATCTTCAAGTTTGTAGGCGTTGACCATGAAAATACCTCTTGAACTCATTGATTTAAGTATCCGCGATTGGAGGGCTGATCATCGAATCTTAGCAACAAAAAACGCCTCACCGATTGGTGAAGCGCTTCTTTTCTTGTGTGCCTGGAGAGATTCGAACCCCCGGCCCTCTGCTCCGTAGAAAATGAGCCACTCTGTACCCTGCAAAATGACGGGCATTCCCGTTCAATGCAGTCATCATACCACGACTGAACAATTCGCCTCACTTTCTCCTCAAGAATGTAATGATCTGTGCAATGTCGCTAGCGTTCACATGTGGGTGATTGATCGATGATCACCCTCCGTTAACGCAAATGCGTATAAGCTGCAATCATAATCGTATAATGAAGGAGTGATTTTCTCAAACAAGGAAGGTTCACCATGCTGAAGAGTCATCGCGTGTTCTTTCTACTGATGTTTATGGCGATCTTCGTTACACCTTTTGCACATATCACAGCGCAAATTGATGAAGATGGTTGTACTACCCTCAGCCCACGCTTGGGAAATGATCTCCAGTTAGCGCTGGTCGATCCGCAGACGAATCAAACAGTGCGTACAGAGCAGATCCCTTATCAGTTTGCTTTTGAACACTCGCCTGACTGCCGCTTCCTGATCGGGCACTCAACCGGATTTGGGGATTGCGGCCCCGGCTTGATCATCTGGAATGCAACAAGCGGCGAACAGATGCAGTCATTTACCGGATTTTGCGATGGTGGAGCCTCAACTTATCCCCATGTGATCCCGATACCGGACAGCCCTGCCGTACTGATCAGTGAATGGTACCGAGGGTGGACTGCAAGCTTGAGTTGGAACACGCGCTATCTGTGGTATCCGGACAGCAACCAGCTTGTACGGCTAATCGAAAGCCCTTGGTCATGGCGTAGCATTAATGCAAGTTTGTTTCAGGTGGCATGGGATAACGCGCGCGGTTGGATTTGGTCAAGCGGTGCTGGCGGAATCGTGGCGTTCGATGTTCACAGCGGTGCTCAAATGGTCAATTTTCAAAATCCGCCAAGCGTTGATAATGCTTGGCTAGGAACATCCTCGTACTTCACCTTCTCGCCGGATCATTCGCGCATTGTCGCATATGGACAGCGTACCATCGAAAGCTGGACGCAGCCCGCCATCACTGTCTACGACATCGCTACCGGGATCGGCGTACAAGTGAACCCGGAACTCAACGCCGCCGGAACAGTCGCGCTGTCACCGGATAATCGTTATCTGACGATGAGTTACACGGCGATCCGCGTATGGGATTTACACAATTTGCTGGAAAATGTCGAGGATCGCCTTCCGATTTATCGACTGCCGCTGCCCTCGCAGTCTGGCAGCAGGATCTATTTTTCGGACAACACCACGCTCATTGCCGAAACGGACTCCGGAGCGCTGCGGTATGTGTACAACATGACCACCGGGCAGCGGATTGAATAAGCCATTTTGGTTCACATATTGCTGAGGAACTGCTCAAGGACACTGATCGCCAAGACCTGCTTGTCCGGCGGCAGTTGATCGACAATCGAGGCGGCGCGCTCACCCGCAGCAGAGTATCTCGTATCCACTTCATATCCCGCGAGCCGCAGTAGTTCTTTGGGACTCAGGCGGAGGATCGCAGCCAAAGCACGTCGAAAGCTCGGATCATCCAGCGGCGGATTGCGTGTACCCGTCATCCAACTGGAAACAGCCGAGCGGCTGTAATCGAAGCCCGCGAGCTGGAGCTTTGATGCTAGTTCTTGCTGTGTTTCGATTCCGATTTCTTTACATCGCTCAGCGAGCCAGTTCATATCGCGCGTGCTTTTCTGTGTGTACTCCCTGACACAAAGAGTATCAAATACTTGACAGCTTATTGACACTTCTTGTAGCATCAGCACTAGAAATAGTGTCAGAGGTGTAGTGTGAACGGAAAGACGCGAAAACGAAAGCTCGATGCTTGGCTTCCCCCGTTGAATTGCAGCCAATCCGTGCGAAACGCCATTCTTGAAATCGCTACCCGCGAACAGCGCAGCATTGCGGATGTTCAACGTGAAGCGGTCGCTTTTTATTTGGATATGCGTGACACATTTTGTGTCATTCACTCAGGTAAAGAGGAGGAGACGGAATCGATCAACACCTAACCGCAGATTTACGCACACCAACCGTGAAAACTCCCCGACTCCCCGCTCGACGGTGTGGCACAGTGAGCAGTATCGCAGGTGAGCAGGAAGGAGCAGAGGAAGCAGTTCGCAAACAAAATGCCAGCCGTCCGCGCCCGCGAAGCTGAAACGGCTGGCATCAGACCCCACGGCAGGAAACAACCTGCCCAGCGATCAAGGAGAATCATGACTACTGTAAGACTTCGTAGGACGACGAGTCAAGAGGCTTGTCGATCATGAGTGCGAATATCTCCCCTCTTGAAGCGTATGCGCTCCGGCGTGCACTGGCTCAAATGGACATCCCTGCCGATCTGCCGCTCACCGGGTGGGTAAATCTGCTGCTTCATACGCTCAAGCCGCACAATCCGGAGCATTGGCGACTCTTGAGCGAACTCGTCAACGCCGATGCGGAACTCTCTCGCCGCGTGTTGGAGGTTGATCCGAAAGCCGCGCCGCCCAAACTCAGCCGCAAGGATGCTGCCGCGCCGATCATCCCCGCGCTCCCGACCAGCGCTGCCCTGAGCCAAGAGGCGATCAAAGCGGCATCCTCAGCGGGCAGTTGGATCGATGACTGCATCGGTTGGCTGAAAACCCGTGCCAGCATGAGCAGCGCCTTGTTTTTGGAGGCAGGAGCATTGTGGGCAGCAGCGGTCTTGATTGCCGGTCGGCTCCGGCTCAACTTCAATTTTGAGTCGCTCAAGCCGCACCTGTACATGCTGCTGGTCGCGCCGACCACCTACTATAAGAAAACGACGACGCTCCGCGCGGTCGAGGATTTGCTGCGCAAGGTCGCGCCGCATTTACTGATCGCCTCGCAGAATTCGCCCGAACTGCTGCTGTACAAGCTCGCGGGCAACCGCTCGGCAAACTTCGATCAACTCAGCGCCTACGATCAGCGGATCGAGAATGCTGGTGTGCAGTTCGCGGCACAGCGCGCAATCATCACCGATGAAGCAACCCGGCTGCTCTCCGAGAAGAACTACATGGCCGGATTGGTCGAAAATCTGCTGGAATTGTTCGACGCCCGACAGCAGGTCGAACGCGAACTGCGCTCAGATGGCAAACTCATCATCCGTGATTCGGCGCTGTCGCTGTTCGGTGCAACCACCCCGGCGCGGTTGGGGATGAATATCGGGCAGGAGCAGTGGCACGACGGGATGCTGGCGCGCTTTGCCCTGATCACCCCGACCGAGACGCACATCCCGCGCAGCCCCGCGACACTCGTCCCCGATCTCGATCCGCCGCCCGAATTGGTGCAGCGCCTCATCGAACTGGATCGCGCGCTTCCGACTCCGCCGTACCGTGATGCTGCCGCACGGCTTGATGATGACGGCGAGCCGCCCGCATTCCCCAGCCTGAGTGTGCAGATCACCTCGGAGGCGCTGGAAGCATACAACCGCTATGCCGATGCACTGCACGCCTTGTGCGCGCCGGATCGCGGCTTGGATGAACGGGTGAAAGGCAATTATGGACGGCTCGATAAGCTGGCGATGAAAGTAGCGATCACGCTCGCCGCGCTCGATTGGCAGCCGGATCAAAGCAGTGTTCCTGTGATCGGGATCGGGCATTGGGCACGGGGACAGCAAACCGCCGAGCGCTGGCGTGAGTCACTGCACCGCCTGTTGTTCGATCTTTCGCGGAGCGATGACAGCCAAACCGAGCAGATGATCGTGACGCTGCTTGCCCGCGCCGATGCGCCGCTCTCCCGCCGTGAAATTCATCTTCAGCTAGGAAGTCGCAACCGCAAAGCCTGCTACGACTCGATTGAGGCACTTCTCAGCGATGGAATGCTCACCGAGAGTGAACGCCGAGTCGGGCGCGGTCCGACGACGAAGGTGTACCAGCTTGCCGAGGAGTAAAAACCCGATCGGAAAGAATCAAGTTTTGAAAAACCCGATTCCTGATTCCCGATTCTGTGTGATCAGGTTTTTCAGAAGGTAGTGAGGTCACTCAATGAATACATCAGCAGAACACATCCGGGAGCAGGTCGATCCCGTGCAGTATATCGGTCAGTATGTGCCGCTGAAGCGATCGGGCGCGTGGTTTACGGGAAAATGTCCCTTTCACAATGACCGCACGCCCAGTTTTGCGGTACACGCAGCAAAGAAGCGATGGAGCTGCTTCGCGGCGTGCAGCACCGGCGGCGATGTGATCGCTTTCGCCATGAAGTATCACAGTTGGGACTTCAAGAATGCCTGTCAAGAGTTAGCTGCTTGGGCGAATCTCGATGCGAACACTCAACCACAGAAACGCCGCCAAACAGCACCGCCCATCGCGCCGCTAAGTGAACCGCCGCCGCTCGACTGGCAGCAGCACGCCGGGTCGATTGTTCAGCGTGCGGAACAGGTGTTGTGGAGTGATCGCGGTGAAACTGTATTGGGCTATCTGCTCAACGAGCGAGAATTGCATGAGGAGACGATTCGAGCGGCACGGCTGGGATTTGTTCCCGCCGCCTCTCCAGAGGATGCGATGTATGGGCGGGTGATCTATCCGGATTGGCGCAAAGACGACGGCAAGCCGCGCCGTGTGCCATGCGGCATCACCATCCCACACTTTGCCGAGGGCGCGCTGTGGGGCGTGAAAGTTCGCCGCCTTTCAGGATCGCCCAAGTATCTCGCCATTGATGGGAGCCGTCCGACGCTCTACGGCACGGATCAGGTGATACCGGGCTGGCGGGTGCTGATTACTGAGGGCGAATTCGACGCGTTGATCGTGCAGCAGATCGAGCGCACGCAGTATGTCGATATTTCCGGCGTATCGCTCGGCAGCGCGAGTCACAAACACCTCAACCGCCGCTGGTGGAAGTATCTGCAATCCGCGCCGGAAGTGCTGGTGCGTGTCGATAACGATCCCGCCGGGCAGACTGCCGCAGCCGAACTCCAGACCTTAAGCCAATCGGTGAAAGTGATCCAAGTGCCGACCGGGAAAGACCTCAACGACTTCTACTTAGCCGTCGGCGGGTTGAAAGCTGCCGATTGGCTCGAAGCGCAGTTTAGCACGGAGGTGTGACATGCTGGCGATAAAACCGCTCAACAGCGATCAGTACGAGCAGGCGCGCGAAAAGGCAATCGAACGGGTCAAAGCACGCATCGGGCAGCGCCCCAAACGCGACGATTTCAAGCGTGAGTTGGGTTCAGTGTTCACGGCACTTGATTACTTGGCGATTGTGGTATTCGTCGCCGCGTTGATCATTTCCAGCGCCCATATCATCACGCATATGGGATTGCTCGCCTCACACAGCTACTCCCCGGAGGCGAATGCGGGGATCGTCCTCGACCTGACCACGTACACGGTCGCCCACCAGATCGCCATGATCTTTCTTGCCAAAGCGTCGATGCTGCTGTTCATGGTCTTACACGGGATGACCAGCGGGCAGCGGACAACCCGCGCGAAAGGCTGGCGCTGGTTCAGTATTCCGCTGCTGCTGGCGGGGATCGCCGGGGTGTTTGTGTTCGTCGCCAACTGGCAGAGCGGGATCGGACTCCTCGAAAGCTTGATGCCACCCGTATTCACGATCGGGATCGGCTTCCGGTTGGAGTCGCTGATCGTGGAGACGCTCAAACGGCGCGCGGAAATCGATTCGCGCTATCTGAAGGCGCTCGACCTCTACGAACACGCCAGCGACGATCCGACGCAGCATCCCGACTTCGTGCCGTTTTTCCGCCAAGCAATCTGGGAGAAGCTGATCGCGCTCCCCACAAACAAAGAATGGCGCGATGCGCCCGCAGGCGTGAAAGCCGCCGCCGTCCATCGCGAAATGGAGCGCGATCAGTGGGCGTACCAGCCGCCGCAGCCGGTGGAGGAATGGTTACCGGAGCGCCCTACCAACGCCCGGAAAGACGGGCGTTCTGGGAATACAGCCCACACCGCGGACGACCCCGCACGCATGAGTCTGACCAGGCACGCTGGCGCGCTTACCGGCAGCGCCGCCGCGAACGGATTCCACCGCGACCACGTGGAAGACGACCATTAAATCGCGCCACGAAATAAGCAGGTCTGAGGCAGGCATGAATGCAGGCGACCTCGCAGTCGCCTGCGCTTCCGCGGGGCGGAAGCATGGTTAGCCTATGGGCTGGAAATTGGCGAAGTCAGCGCCTCTCTCCAGCTTGTCAGCAGTCGTGAACGCATGGTTCTCACTCCCATAGGCTAACCAGCGAGGATAAAACCTCGCCACCTCAGCCGCCGGTGGAGGCTTATGGTCGCGACTACGTGGCACACCCCGGCAGCCTCACCGGGTGCTGTCGAGCATGTGAATGCGGACAAACCTTACTCACAGGACGCACCCGTCAAAAATGCACACACCGACGGCGAAAAATTACACAGTTCCAGTGTGGTACCTCCGGTAGTCTGGTGCTGTATCACGGAGTCCCGAAATGCAGCTCGAAAGTGCGTTAGAAGAATTCATCATCGCGCTCAAGGCAGATGGCTTGAAACCAAAAACGATCGACTGGTACCGCTGGAGCTTAGGCGTATTCGCCGCCGCACACGCCGATCAGCCGCTCGACCTACTCACTACAAAGGTGCTGCGCCAATACATCGCCGATCTGCGTGATCGCAAATGGCAGTGGAACGGCAGCCAGCATGTCAAGAAGGATGTGCCGCTCAGCGACGACACGATTAACGCCCATGTGCGCGTGCTGCATAAATTCTGGTCATGGTGCAGCGCCGAGTACCAGATCGTCAACCCGATGACGAACATTCGTTATCCGCGCAAACCGGAGGCGAAGCCGAAAGCGATCCGTATTGAAGACGTGAAGAAGCTGTTCGCAGCGGCGGACGGCAGCCGCGCCCGCTCCCGTGACCGTGCCATCCTCGCGTTTCTATTGGATACGGGCTGCCGTGCAGGTGGGCTGGTCGGGCTGAATTTGGATGATCTCGATCTGGAAGCACAGAAAGCGATTGTGACTGAGAAGGGCAGCAAGACGCGCACGGTGTATTTCACCCACATCACACGCGATCTGCTTGCTGCATGGATGATCGATCGCCAGCCGGGGACGCGAGCACTGTTCTATAACCTCGACACGTTTGAGCCGCTGACGGTGTACGGGCTGCGTCACCTGCTGAAACGGCTTGCCCGTCGCGCAGGCGTGACCGAGCGCGTGAATCCGCACAGTTTCCGCCATTCGTTCGCCCGTGAGTATCTGCGCGAAGGCGGCGATCTCTCGACACTCTCACGGCTGATGGGTCACCGCGACGTGACGACGACCGTTCACCACTACGCGATCTTCACCCAAGATGAGATTAAAGAGGCACACGAGAAGTACAGCCCGGCGAAGCATTTGAGGGAAACGGACGAAAACGCCTCATCCGGTGACGAAGTGGAATAGGTGTTAAGGCTGTAACTTTGGAAGAGGCGAAACGACCTTGATCTTATCAGCAAAACGCTTGAGATCATCGATATTGATGGTCAACAGCGTATCAATCCCGTACACCAACATGGTCGCAACGAGGTTAGCATCATGGACTTGTTTTCCGCCCGTTGGATGGGTTTGCAGCAAGCTTACGAACTGTTCGATCACGGCTTCTGTCTCGTTGGCAATCTTGAAAACAGCGCGGAGTTTCTTGTACTGCAATTCGATCTGCGCGGCATCCATCGGTTGCATAAACGATTGGGGGCGTGTGACCTGATTGAAATATTCACGGATGACCTGCCCGCTGATCCAAAGCTCATCACCGCGCACAATATAAGCGTCTACAAACGGCTTTACGACGGAGTAATTGGGAAACACCGCAATGGTTGAGCGAAGCAGCACATTTGTATCAAGAAAGACCTTAGTCGGCATCGTTATACCAGTCGTCGCGCCGATCCGAGTAGCCCGGCAGAACCGCACCGAGATCAACCGTCATAGAGTTGAAGACCGCCAGCCGCTCCTGTGCTGTGAGTTCGCGCGTTTTAATGCGATCCAGCAGCCATAAGGCGAGTTCAGCTTTTTGATCGTCAGTCAGGGCTTCCGCCAGTTTGACCACCTCTTCAAAATTAACCGCCATCGGCGCACATCCTTTCCCTGTTGATAATCGTCTCACGGGAAGGGAATACAAAACACCCCATCACATGACAGGGTGTTGAGTTTCGTGTGTGCCTGGAGAGATTCGAACCCCCGGCCCTCTGCTCCGTAGGCAGATGCTCTATCCGCTGAGCTACAGGCACATCTTGAATGTAGAGAAAGAATAGCACAGGAAAGGGGCGTGGTCAAGACCTTGATCACGCCCCACAAAATCGGGGAATTACTTAATCGTCACGATCAGCGTGAAGTCACCCGCCGTATCGTTGTAGCCGACGATCTCAATCGTATAGGTGCCAGTGTCTTCGATGTAGAAGTCGGTGATGCGCGAGTCGAAGAAGTTCAATGCGCGGTCGCCGCTGCCGTGATCGTCGTTGATCGCCAGCAGTTCGCCATCCGAGGAAAGCAAGGCGACGACAGGATCGAATTCTTCACCCGCCGCGTGAACGGTGATCGTGACGAACTGACCTTCTTCGAGATCAAGATCAAGGACATAGCTGCCGTTCGCGCGGATGTCACCTTCGTATTCGGTGGTTTCGCCTTCGCCCGTCGGTGCGCCTGTCGTTACGAATTCGATGATCAGTTCAAAATCACCTTCGGATTCGCGGTAGCCTGTGACTTCGATTGTGTACGTGCCGGAATCGCGGAAGATGTAGCGCTCAATGCGCGAGTCAAATGCGTTCAGGTCGCGCGCGCCCGTGCCGTGATCATCATTGCGGACGACCAACTGCCCGTCTTCATCATAGATCGCCAGCACCGGATCAAAGTCTTCAGCGAGTGCGTGCGCCGTGACCGTGAATACGTCACCCGCGTTCACATCGAGTTCATATGAGAAGGCTTCACCCGCGTTGAGGCTGCCTTCGACCGTTTCGGTATCGCCCACCTCGCGGTCATTTCCAGAACCGCCCTGCTGCCCCTGCTGACCCCCGCCTGACGAGCCGCCGCTGCCGAATTCAATCGTCAATTCGAGCTCGCCGCCGAAGCCGCCGAAACCGCGCACGCTCACAGTGTATTCGCCCGTTTCCGGCAGTTCAAATTCGCTGATACGGCTGTCGAAGCGTTCCAGATCGGGATCGTCATCGTCGTGATCATCGTTTGAAGCGACTTCATCGCCATCCGGTCCGATCAGCGTCGTCACCGGGTCGAGGCTGTTATCGGTCGCGCGGGCGGTGATCGTGACGATGTCGCCTTCAACACCCTCAAAGGTGTATTCAAACGTCTCATCGTCCGGCACATCACCTACTACGACAATCGGCGCACCTTCGCCGCCCTGCGCTGAGCCGCTGTCGCCTTCTTTGCCGCCTTCGTCTTCGCCTGATCCGCCGCTGAGCGAACTTTCAACCGTCACGAGGATCGAGCCTTCGCCCGAACCGCTGAACGTATTGATCACAATCGTGTACACGCCGTCGCTGTCCAATTCAACATCGGTCAGCGCTGAGTCAAAGCGGTTGAGGTCGAAATCAGTATCGTGATCATCGTTGAAGCCGACTTCGTCGCCGTCCGGGTTAATCAGCGTCAGCGTCGTATCAAGCGCACCGTCTTCGCTGCTGACGGTGATCGTGATGACTTCGCCTTCCACGCCTTCATAGGTCAGCGAAACGGGTTCGCTGCTGAAGACAACCGTGTTCGTCTCTCCGGCAATGAGCGCAAGCCCTTGCACGGGAACGTCAACGGCAGGCGCTTCCGGCTCTGCGCCCGCGCTGCTGGTCAGCGTGACGGCGATATCACCGCTGCCGCTGCCGCCGAACGTGTTCACGACGATGGTGTACGTTCCGGCTGTGGGAATTTCGATGTCACGCAGCAGCGAATCAAAGCGGTTCAAGTCTTCATCGCTGTTGTGATCGTCATTAAACTGGATCATCACGCCCGACGGATCGAGCAGTTGGAGGGTGGTATCAAGTGAGCCATCAACGCTGGACGCGGAGATCGTGACGATATCGCCCGCCGCTGCATCAAACGTGAGGCTGATAGGTGCGCTGTTGAAGCTCACCGTGAGGGATTCGCCAGCTTCAATCGGCTGGGCTTCGGTCACGACAGGCGCTTCGACGGTCGGCAGCGGCATAACGGTCGGCTGGACGACTGGCGGCACGTTCATCGCCGCGCCAAGCACGCCCATCGTGACGTCTTCCGGCACTTCGATCACCAGTGCTTCACCGTAGCTGGTCAGATCGACCGCAGCGACGAAGGTCAGCACGACAGCCTCCGGCATCATCAACGGCGGCGTCTGCGCGGGAAGATCGATTCCGAAGGTGAGTTCGGAACGCTGGACGCGCATGGCATTGGGGTCAATCGTCTGCACCAGTGAAATCGTGATGCCGTCGAAGATCGGCTGAACCATCGGCATGATAGCGTCAGCATTCATTTCCGGCGGGATCGCTCCCGGTTGCATTTGACCTGCCGCGCCGAGCACTGCATTAAACAGCGCCGCACCGCCGCCCGAAGCAGCGAAGTCCGAGAGGCTCACATCAATCGTGAACACAGCGTTACCGGATGCATCATCGGAGCGAGTGAACGCGATAAACGTAGACGGGTCGATTTCTGCCAGTGCTGTCATCAGCGACTGCGCCAATGCACCCGTCGCGTCATCCTCAAGCAGTGCGTCTCCACCGGGCACACCGAATACCGTTGCTGACCCTGCCGCCGACCCAAGCGACTCCAATGAGTCGCCCATCCAACCGGAAGGCTCACCCGTCGCCGGGTCGGTGACGTTGACGTAGAAATTCCCGTCCAGCACGATCAATTCGCCGCTCGAACTCATCGGTTCGGCGTTTCCGCCAGTGGAACTAAAGTCAAATGTCATCTGTGCCGCCGGCGCTGCGGTATCAAGCCCGCCGCTCGCGTTGACGGAGAGCGAACCGGGTTCGCCGTTGATTTCGCCTTCAAGCGAGGCGGAGAAATCGAAGCCGAAGCGCGTTTCCGCCGCCGAATCGGCGTTCGCCTGTGACCAGAGCGCGAAATCTTCTTCACTGAGTCCGAAAGTCGGCTCTTGTGCCAGCGCGCTGAATGCGCCCATCATCACGAGTACTGCGATAAGGAGTGCCGAGACGTAGGTTCGTTTACTCATCGTGTTGTCCTCTGTCTGAGTTCGCTGCAAACAAACAGGGGCGTCCACATGGAACGCCCCTGAATATCACCAGATCACGGGCGAAAAGCCCTGATTACATGCTCGGCATGCCGCCCATGAGCGCGCCGAACAACTGCATCAACGGCTGCGCATCCGCCGGGGCTTCCACGCTGACCGCTTCGCCGTAACCGCTCAGGTTGATGTCCATGCTGATCGACATATTGCCTTCCGGGGTTTCCGGGTTCATGTAGCCGAAGGGGAATTCAACCGTGAGGACAGCGCGGCTGACCGTTTGGCTTTCGAGTTCAACATACTGATCGAAGGTGAAGACCGCATTTTCGAACATGGGACCCATCGCCGCCATCATGGCTTCGAGCTGTTCGGGGGTCATTTCTGCGCCGCCCATATCGCCCATCATGCCCATTTGCGCATCGATCACGCCCTGCATCATCTCTGCCATTTCCGGGTTGTTCATCATTGCGCCGTAGTCCACATTGATCTGGAAGTGCGCCTGACCGTCCATGTCATCGAGACGGGCAAATGAGACGAATTCCGACGGATCCATGGTCATCATGCTGCCCATCATGCCGCTCATATCGCCCATCGCGCCCATATCGCCTTCCATCATGGCTTCGGGATCGACCGGGAGATCACCCATCATGCTGCCCGCCATATCCATCATGTCGCCGAGGTCTTCCGGGGTGATGCTGTAGTACTGACCCATCAGACCGACATAGCCGGTGTCATCGACAAAACGAATATCCAAGTCGGCAGGAATTTCTTCGCCGCCAGCAGTCAGAGCGCCAGTGACGAGCATCGAGAACAGACCTTCACCAATCACACCAGCGGCATTCACGTCGATGACGACATCGCCATCTTCGCCCACGCCAGTGATGCTGATCAACGTGTCAACGCTGTAGCTGAACGAGCCGGCAGTCGCGCTGTTCTCAACAGCAGCCTGATACAGCGCAGCGTCATCCGCCGAAAGACCAAGTTCTTCCTGAGCGAACACCGGAACGGCGATCAAGAGCAGTGCCGCGAAGACGAGCAAGAAACGAACATACTTCATGTGAGTCGACTCCTCAAGTAGTGAGAACTAAACCGAAGACTGCTGCCCACTATCAGTGTAAGAGTGCGCCGAACGCCTGTCAAACGTGAACCCTGCAAAAAACCTGTAAAGATTGCTTAAAGGATTACGGTTTCCCTCCGCTTTTTGCGTGACGATTTAAACCCTGTTATCCTGAAGCTTGAGGAGACGCCTATGACCCGACCTGCGAACCTGACCCGATCCCTGCTGATCGGAATAATCGCCGCGCTGGTGCTGGCGGCGTGTGACACAACGAGCGGCACGACGGTTGTCGATGCTATCCCAACCGATACGCTTGCTCCGATCGTCAGCCTGACTCCGCGTCTGACTGCAACGTTGATCCCAACAACGACGCCTTCACGCACCCCCAGCCCGATCCCAAGCGAAACGTCGATTCCGCCGTCACCATCGAATACGCCTATGCCTACCGAAACGCCGCCGATCACCGGAAGCGTGTATTCGGTGCAGTCGATCAACATGCGCGAAGGACCCGGCACTGCGTTTGATGCGATTGTCGCGCTGCCCCCCGGCACAGGCTTCACGATTCTGGGGACGAACAGCGATGGTACGTGGTACAACGTTCGGCTGGATAATGGTGACGAAGGCTGGGTGAGCAACGCTCTCGTGCGGATTGCGGATACGCAAACGCCGTTTCCATCGCTTACACCTACGCCTGACCTAACCCAAATGGCGCTTGGATCGCCACTGCCGACTTCGATCCTCGGCGGTGGGACGATCACGCCGACTCCGCCGCGCTCCGTCGTAACCCCAACGCTGCCGCCGACTGCCGACAACCTGATCGCGGTGGCGACATCGACCAATGGCGGCGGGCTGGCGCTCCCGAACATGGAAGTGATCCAGCAAACCGCGACCGCGCTGGTTGGCGGTGTGATCCTGCCGACGAATCCGCCGACGACGATTGCGGGCGGTCCAACAGGTGGACCGCTGCTCACTGGAACGCCGACCGTTGGCGGTGTCGCGGTGAATCCGTCAGCGCGTCAGGGCGTGGATGTGCTGGCGTACTGCGATAACTCGATCTTCGGAGAACCCGCGCCGAATGACCTCGCATCTGGCGCAACGATTGATGTGTGGTGGCGCTGGATCGCCGCGACCGAAGCACAGATACAGGATCACATCAACAACGCGATTTACGATGTGCGGCTCGATGGCGTTCAGTTGGATTATCGCAATTACCGCACGCGGATCGTTCTGCGTGATGATGGGCAGTATCAAGTCGATTGGCTTGTGCCGTCGCAGCCGCTTTCTTCGGGCGAACACCGCATCGAATACACGGTGACATGGCGCGAAGCGATCTTTGATGGGACGGCAAATTACGGACCCGGCACATCGATTGTGCGCGAAACCGGCACATGCCGGTTCACGGTGAGGTGATACAACCCCTCTATCTCTTGATAACTTTTCACCTCTTCTCTAACCTTTGTTTAGAGAAGGGGTGAGGAGCAGTGCGGTTCTACATTGGAACTAACCAAGCTCTTCGCAATTTGAGCTATACTCCACCCGTTTGAATCTTTTTGAACGGGAAGAAACCTCATGGGCACAGCCTTTGACACATTAACGACGCATCTGCGCGAAATCGACCACCTAGACGCGGCACTCGAATTGATGGAATGGGATCAAGCAGTCTTGATGCCGCCGGAAGCCGACCACGCCCGCGCCGCGCAGATTGCTACCATCAGCCGGATACGGCACGAGAAATTCACCAGTAATCACACCCTTCGTCTGCTCGATGCCGCCGCAGCCGAGATTAGCGGCGCTGACCCCGACAGCGATTCAGCGCGCTTGATCGCTGTGGTGCGGCAGGACTATGCCGAACAAACCCGGCTTCCGGCAGAATTCGTCGCGGAAGTGGCGAGCGCAGCATCGTTGGCGCATGGTGTTTGGGTGGCTGCGCGGCAGGCGAATGATTTCGCGCGGTTTGCGCCCACGCTCACGCGCCAATTTGAACTGGCGCGCAAAACCGCTGACTATCTTGGTTATGCCGATCACCCGTATGACGCGCTCCTAGATCAATACGAGCGCGGCATGAGCAGCCGCCAAGTCAAGGCAATCTTTGACGAACACAAAGCGGGACTGGTCACGCTGATCGCCGCAGTCAGCGCCCGCGCCGATCAAGTCGATGATTCGCCTGTGCATCAAGCATTTGATGTCGAAGCGCAGCGCCAGTTTGGGCTGAAGATGATCGGCGCATTCGGGTTTGATTTTAAGCGCGGGCGGCAGGATGTTTCGGTGCATCCGTTCGCGCAGTCGATCACCAAATACGATGTGCGGATCACCACCCGTTTCAACCCTGATTTCTTGAATCCAGCGCTGTTCGGCATGATGCACGAGACGGGTCACGCGATGTATGAGCAGGGGGTCTCGGACACGGTTGGCGCGCTGCCGCCGCTCGATAACGGGACGTCGCTCGGCGTACATGAGAGTCAATCGCGCATGTGGGAAAATATCGTCGGGCGCAGTCACGGCTTCTGGACGTGGGCATATCCTCAACTTCAGGCGGCGTTTCCGGCGCAGTTGGGCGGCGTGGATGTTGAGCACTTCTACCGTGCCGTGAACAAAGTCACGCCGTCGTATATCCGCGTGGAAGCGGACGAAGCGACATACAACCTCCATATTATGCTGCGCTTTGAGCTGGAAATGGCGCTCCTTGACGGCTCGCTTGCGGCGGCTGATCTGCCGCACGCGTGGAACGAACGCTTTGAGGCATATTTCGGGATCGTGCCGCCGACGGATGCGTTAGGCGTACTTCAGGATGTCCACTGGTCAAGCGGGCTGATCGGGTATTTCCCCACTTACGCGCTTGGAAACATGCTCGCGGCGCAGTACTATCGCAAAGCACTCGCGGATCGTCCGCAGATTCCCGCCGATATTGCGAATGGAAAGTTCGATACGCTGCTCGGCTGGCTGCGCGAGAATATTCACCAACACGGGCGCAAGTTCACCGCCGACGAACTGACCCGCCGGATCACAGGCGAAGGTATTCAGCAGCGCTACTATCTCGAATATTTGCAGGCGAAGTACGGCGCGATCTACGGGATTTAACATCACTTTTGTGGTCAAAGGAGTCCGCCCGTGTTTGAACTGACCGAACATCCGCATGTGCGCCGCAACGCACTCACCGGCGAGTGGGTGCTGGTATCCCCACACCGGACAAAACGCCCTTGGCAGGGTCAGGTTGACCGGCTGCCGGATGAAAACCGCCCGCAGTATGATCCGACCTGTTATTTGTGTCCCGGTAACGAACGCGCCGGAGGGGTGAAGAATCCCGCTTACACCGAAACATTCGTGTTCACCAATGATTTCGCCGCCTTGATGCCCGATACGCCAACCTACGAAAACTCTGATCCGCTGATGACGACGGTCAGCGCGGCGGGGACTTCCCGTGTGATCTGCTTCTCTCCGCGCCATGATCTGACACTGCCGCAGATGGATCGCGCCGCGATTCGCCGCGTGATCGATGTATGGGCGGATCAGGTGACGGAGTTGGGTGCGGTCTATCCTTGGGTGCAGGTGTTTGAAAACAAGGGCAAGCAGATGGGCGCATCGAACCCGCACCCACATGGGCAGGTATGGGCGTCGAGCTTTCTCCCTAACGAGGCGGTCAAAGAGGATGCGCAGCAGCGGTTGTATCGCATGACAAACGGGCGTTCGCTGCTCAGTGACTATGCGGCGCGGGAAGTTCAAGCGCGTGAGCGGATCGTCGTTGAAAATGACACATGGATCGCGGTTGTGCCGTATTGGGCGGTGTGGCCCTTTGAAACACTCTTGATGCCGAAGTTCACCGCGCTTCGTCTGCCTGATCTCAATGATGCGGCGCGCGATGCGCTGGCGGACGTACTCAAGCGGCTGACGACGAAATACGACAACCTGTTTGAAACGTCGTTTCCGTACTCAATGGGCTGGCACGGCGCGCCCACCGCCGAGTATTTGAACGCGGATCAAGAACACTGGCAGTTACACGCGCATTTCTATCCGCCGCTGCTGCGGAGCGCGGAGATTCGGAAGTTCATGGTTGGCTACGAAATGCTGGCGCAAGCACAGCGTGACATCACACCGGAGCAAGCCGCCGCCCGGCTGCGCGATCTGCCGGATGTGCATTATAAAGAACGCGGCTAATCCTCCAAAACACCCAACCGCTCCATTATGAATAGTGGGGCGGTTTTCTGAATTTTATGTGAAATTGTCTCCGATGTGTAGATTTGCAGGTGTCTTTTCAATTAAGATTATTGTGTGAACTTTTTTGCATCTTAAGGCTCATTATGAAGACTAACATTCTACTCGACAATGATGCTGTGACACTGGTCTACTACCCAGAATTCGGCATCGTCCAACACACAATTCACCGGGGTATCAAAGACGAGGAGCTTCAGGTAATCCTAAAGACGGGACTGCAAGCGTTCATCGAGAACGGTTGTCACAAATGGCTGTCGGACGACCGGGGCAATTCTGATGGCGTGTCGCAAGAGCAGTTTGCGTGGGGCGAAGTCAACTGGATTCAGCCGATGATCCGTGCTGGATGGAAATATTGGGCGCTGGTCGTCCCGGACGAAATATCCGCACGGGAGGATATGATCCAGATCATTGAGTCCTACTACGAGCGCGGGGTTCGCGTGATGGTGTTCACTGATGTTCAGCGCGCGCTGGATTGGCTCAAAGGGCTGTAAAGTCAGCAGCGCATTACGAGTGAGCGAAAATGTTTCCCTTAAGTGTTGAATTGCCCCGCTAATTTCTTTGGCGGGGTGATTTTCCGGATTTTTATATGAAATTTGTTCCCTTCTTGTGAAATCAAAAGCGCCTCTCTGTTAAGCTTGATGTATGAGAATCTTCCGCCTTAAGGCTCATTATGAAGACTAACATTCTGCTCGACAATGATGCAGTAACACTTGTCTACTACCCAGAGTACGGAATCGTCCACCACACAATTCACCGGGGTATCAAGGATGAAGAGCTTCAAGAAGTTCTGAAGACTGGCTTGCAAGTGTTCCTCGAGAACGGCTGCCACAAGTGGTTGTCGGACGACCGGGGAAACTCCGCCGGGCTAAGCCAACCACAATTTGAATGGGGTGAAATCAACTGGATTCAGCCGATGATCCGCGCTGGATGGAAGTTCTGGGCGCTGGTCGTGCCGGACGAAGTTTCTGCGCGAGAGGATATGATCCCAGTCGTCGAAATGTTCTACCAACGCGGGATTCGCGTGATGGTGTTCACCGATATTCAGCGCGCGCTGGATTGGTTGAAGAGTGTCTAAGGAACAGCGCGATCTGCTGGAATGCGCATTAAACAGTACGTGGCTAATCCCCCAAATACCCAGCCGCTCGGCTGGTCAAGCCGGGCGGTTTTCTGAATTTTACGTGAAATTTTCTCCGGATATAGATTTGTCAGGGTCTTTTGAATTAAGATGAAGGTGTGAAACGTTTTGTACCTTAAAGGTCATTATGAAGACTAACATTCTACTCGACAATGACGCTGTGACACTGGTCTACTACCCAGAATTCGGCATTGTCCACCACACCTTTCATCGCGGCGTCACGAACGAGGATATTCAGGAAGTCCTGAAGGCGGGACTACAAGCATTCATCGAGAACGGCTGTCACAAGTGGCTGTCGGACGACCGGGGAAATTCCAACGGCGTATCGGAAGAGCAATTTGCGTGGGGCGAAATCAACTGGATTCAACCGATGATCCGTGCCGGATGGAAATACTGGGCGCTGGTCGTGCCGGACGAAGTTTCAGCACGTGAGGATATGATCCCGGTCATCGAAGCCTACTATGAGCGTGGAATCCGTGTGATGGTGTTTACCGATGTCCCGCGCGCGCTAAACTGGCTCAAAGGGCTGTAGAGTCAGCGGTGCGTCACGGGTGAGCGAGAATGTTTCCCTACAAGTGCTGAATCGCCCCGCTAATATCTTTGGCGGGGCGATTTCACGAATTTTGTATGAAGTTCATTCCCTTTTTGTGACATAAAAAGTGACTCTCCATTAAGCTTGATGTATGAGATTGTTCCGCTTTTAAGGTGCGCCATGAAAACCAACATTCTACTCGACAACGATGTTGTGACACTGGTCTACTATCCAGAATATGGCATCGTCCACCATACCTTTCATCGCAGCATCAGTGGTGAAGCACTTCATGAAGTACTCCAACTTGGACTGAAAACATTCCTCGAAAACGGCTGTCACAAGTGGCTGTCGGATGATCGAGGAAATGCCGGTGGGTTGTCCGCTGAGGATTTCCAGTGGGGCGAAATCAACTGGATGCAGCCGATGATAAGCGCCGGATGGAAATATTGGGCGCTCGTCGTGCCAAACGAAGTCTCCGCACGCGAGGACATGATCCCGATCATTGAGCTTTTTTACGAGCGTGGCGTTCGCATTATGGTCTTCACCGATGTCCAGCGCGCGCTGGATTGGCTCAAAGGGCTGTAAAGCAGCGTTCCACCGTCCACACAAGCAGCTTACGAAAGCTGACAAAGCGCGGGAATGACGTTGTGCCATTCTTTTCTAGGGTGACCGACAAACTTCATCTTTCAAAGTAAAGAAAAACAACGGGATATCGTATAAACCTTGGTGCAGCATTGGTTTTACACCTTCTAATCCAATCTCAATCGCCTATAAAAATGATAAGGGAGAAAACATCATGACTAAATCAATTCGGATCGGAGTATTGGCAACACTGCACGGTCCGTTCGAGCACATGGGCAAAGACGGGCTAAGAGGCGTCGAACTTGCTGTCAGCGAGTTCGGTGGCGAAATTGCAGGCTGTCCCATTGAATTGTATCCGATAGGGACGATTGGCTCACCAGATGTAGCTGAGGATGCAGTCCAAGAGTTGATTGAGCAGAAGAAAGTAGATTTTGTCGTTGGTCCACTCTCCGGCAATGAGGGTCTAGCTGTACGGAACTACGCCAGAAACCACCAAGATCATGTTTTCCTCAACGGATCATCAGGCGCACAGGAGTTGACAATCCAAAATGCGGCTCCTAACTTCTTTAACTTTTCGCTGAACGGCGTCCAAGTCGTCGCTGGCGTAGGACGGTATGCTTATAAGGTTTTAGGCTATCGCAAGGTTGTGACAGTCGGTGAGGCGTACTTCTACCCCTATGCGCAGGTCGGCGGATTTATGTTGGAGTACTGCCGCTTGGGAGGTAAGGTACTTCAGAAGTTTTGGGTTCCCCTTGGCACATCCGATTTCAGCCAAGTCATCGCCGCCATTCCAAACGATGCCGACGCGGTCTTCGTGGCGCTTGGAGGAACGGATGCTGTCGCTTTCCTATATCAGTACGAACAGTCGGGCAATCCAAAGCCACTGATTGGCGGCAGCATCACGACCGACCAATCGGTCTTGAGCGAAGGTGGGGCAGCCGAGTACCTCATAGGGATGGTCGGCGGTGGTCCAACCGCTGATGATAATCCTGATCCCTTATGGCATCAGTTTGTCACCGCTTATCAGACGAAGTTTACCGAGCGTTTGAACTTGCCATCGTCGTTTGCGCTCCAGTATTACCTGAATGCGAAGGCTGGGTTGGTCGCGCTGGACTCGATTGGCGGCGATTTATCGCATGGTCAGGCAAAATTCAAGGAAGCCTTGACCGCCCTGAAGCTGAAAGGTCCCTGTGGGCTGGTAACCTTGGATCAGCATCATGGAGCCATCGGCACCAGCTTCGTCACCGTGGTTAAGAAAGACCCCTCTGGCATTTTGTATCGCAGCATGTTGGAAGCGTCCGAGGGTGTCAACCAAACAATGGGCATGCCAGAGAAAGAGTATTTGGCTTTGGGGAGATTTGACCAAAAAACACCCAACTTCTAACGCTGAACTGCGCCTCTGGTTTTAGGTTGTTGGTTCTCCTACACCTAACACAACCAAACCAAGCCGAAAACATGAGATACTACTGCCACGATGCGCTAGAATATTCCCTCTAGCGCATTTTTATTTGTCTGCTTCTCTAAAAAGGGTAGCCTTATGTCCCTTGAAACGACTGTCCGCGAAGCCTTTAAAGAACATTTCGGCGCTGAACCGCCGCTGATCGTATCCGCACCGGGGCGCGTCAACTTGATCGGTGAACATACCGATTACAACGACGGCTTTGTGATGCCAATGGCGATTGACCGCGCCGTGTGGATCGCGCTGCGCCCCCGCAATGACGCTTACATGTACGTGCATTCGCTCGATTATGGCGATCATGCCGAAATATCGCTCAGCGAGATGACGCACCGCCCCGGAGAGTGGGCGGAATATATGACGGGCGTCGCATGGGCGATGCAAGAAGAAGGATACACCCTCAACGGATGGGAAGGCGTCATCGTCGGGGATGTGCCGCGCGGCGCAGGCTTATCGTCATCGGCGGCGATTGAGTTGGCGACGGCGCGCGCGCTAGCATCCGTCGCCGGTATCGAATGGAATCCCGCGAAGATGGCGCTGATCTGCCAAAAAGCGGAAAACCAGTGGGTCGGCGTGAATTCCGGCATCATGGATCAGATGATCTCGGCGGCGGGAGAAGAAGGCAGCGCGCTTTTGATCGACTGCCGCACGCTTGACACCACGCCCGCGCCGCTCCCGGCAGGGTTGGCAGTTGTCATCCTTGATACGATGACCCGGCGCGGGCTGGTCGATTCCAAATACAACGAGCGCCGTGCCGAATGTGAACGCGCCGCCGCGCATTTTGGCGTCAAAGCGCTGCGCGATGTCACACTCGAACAGCTTGAAGCTGCGAAAGCACAGCTTGAACCGGTGGTCTACCGCCGCGCGCGCCATGTGATCACCGAAAATGCGCGCACACTCGACGCGCTCGACGCAATGCGCGCGAACGATGTGCCGCGTTTGGGGGCGCTGCTCAACGCCAGTCACGAGAGCTTGCGCGATGATTTTGAGGTGACTCACGCCGAAGACAAACCGGACGCGCTCGATATGATGGTGCAGTGCGCCCGCGCGCATGCGGGCTGCATTGGGGCGCGCATGACAGGCGGCGGATTCGGCGGGTGCGCGGTCGCCGTTGTGCGTGCCGAGGCGGTCGAGTCGTTCACGCAGCAGGTGAGCGCCGATTACGAAAGCAAAACCGGGTTAACGCCCGCGCTCTACGTGACCACGCCGCAAGCCGGGGCGAGGATCGTGTATCAAGGATAAACGGCACGATGAATCCTCAAAGCTCGCTTTTTCTGCTCGTCGTCGGGCTAATGCTGATTCACGAATTGGACGCAGTGCAGCAGCATGAGTGGCGGTTCTTCTTCGGCTGGAGCCGCCTATCGGATCAAGCACAGTGTCGGTTGTTCACCGCGCTGCATCTGCCCTTGTTTCTACTCGTTTTGGCAGGGGTGAATGATGGCGGTTTTCAATTCTGGTTTGATGTGTTCGCAATCGTTCATGCAGGGCTGCATTTTGTTCTGCGCCGTCATCCGGCGGTCACGTTCAACAACGGATTTTCGCGGTTGTGGATTTACGGCAGTGCGGCAGTCGCAGCGGCGCATCTTTGGGTCGGGCTGACGTTCATCTGCTGCGCACTCCCGTCCAGTTAGCTATTCCAAAAGGAGTCTTATCTGAATGTCCTCTCCAATTTCCGTCGAGACAGCGCGCCGTTTGCGCGGCGATGACGCATTTCATCTCCCCCCGTCTGCCACGCCGATTGGATCGACCGTGATGCTGACGGTCGAAAACTCGCCGCTTCAGCCTGAAGCCGTCATTACTGACACGCGCCGCCCGGAACTGACATGGCGCGTCTCGCTTAAGCGCACCGCTGATCACACATGGTCAGCGGCGGTGATGCTGCCCGCGCAGCCGACGATTCTCACCTATGAATTTGAGTTCAGCGATCCGAATGTGACGCCGCTGCGCGAAAAGCGTCAAACGGAAGGGCGCAATCTGCCGATTTTTGATGAATGGGAGACAAACCCGTTCAAAATCGCCGTGTACGATCCGGCGCGCATGCCCGCCGATTGGACGCAAGGCATGGTGATCTACCAGATTTTCCCGGATCGTTTCGCGGACGGCGACCCGACGACGAACCGCTTGAACAACGGCGTATACGGTCACGCACCCAAGTTCATGACGTGGGGCGAAATCCCCGAAAAACCACCGATCGGGCGGGATTTCTACGGCGGCGATCTACGTGGCATTATCGATCATCTGGATTACATCGAAAGCCTCGGCATCGAGACGATTTACTTGACGCCGATCTTTCACGCGGCGACGAATCACCGCTACGAAGCGATTGATTACCTCAAAATTGATCCGATGCTCGGCACAGAGGCGGATTTTGATGAACTGGTCGCCAAAATCCACGCGCGCGGGATGAAGCTCGTGCTCGACGGCGTGTTTAATCACTGCTCTGCCGACAGCGATTATTTTCAGAAGGCGAAAAGCAGCAGAGACTCCGATTATTACCGCTGGTTCACATTTGCGGATCACCCGGAGGGGCATAAGGGCTGGTGGGGCTACGGATTCATGCCGGAGTTCGTCGAATGCCCGGAGGTCGAGGCGTTCTTCAACGGCGAAGATGGGATCGCCGCGTATTGGCTGAATAAGGGAATCGACGGCTGGCGCTTAGATGTGGCGTTCGATAACAGCGACGAATTCTGGCGGCGTTTCCGTTCGCGCGTCGATCAGGTCAAGCCGGGGGCGTATACCGTCAGCGAGTTGTGGGTCGATTCGACTCATTACCTGCTTGGCGATACGTTCAACGCGACGATGAACTACCGCTTTACGTGGATGGCGCGCGGCTTCCTCGCCTATGACCGCCTCACACCGAGCACGCTTGATGACCGGATTCAAACATGGATGCGCGATACGCCGCTTCCGGCTCAGCTTGCGCAAATGAATCAACTTGACTCGCATGATACGGATCGGGTGATGTTCGCGTGTAAGGGCGATAAAACGCGGGCGAAGGCGTTGTATGCGTTCGCGCTGGCGTTCCCCGGCGCACCGATGATCTACTACGGCGGCGAAACCGGACTTGACGGCGAATATGCCGAAGACGGGCGGCGCTGTATGCCTTGGGATGACCTCGATACCGAGATGGTCGCATGGATGACGAACGCGATCCGCGTCCGGCGCGATCTCGTGCCGCTGCGGTTGGGGACGTATCAAACTGAGGTGATCGACGACGCGAACAAGGTGTACGCCTTCTCGCGCACGCATAATCAACAAACGGTGTACGCGGTCTTCAGCCAAAATGACGCGGCGGTGGCGGTGACGATTCCCAGCGTTCAGGGCGCATGGCGGGACGCGCTCAACGGCGGCGAGGCGATCACGGCGGGGGCGGACGGGCTAACGGTCACGCTCGGCGCACGCGGGACGGCGTGGTTTGTGGAGGGGTAAGACGGGAAGTTAACCGGGGCGGTTGATGCGGATCAGCCGCCCTTTCATATCCGGTTCTTTTGAGAGCGCTTCATGGATGCGCTGCGCGAGGGCTGCTTCGTCTTTGTCTCGGCTGCAAACAGCAATGCCAAAGTGGTTGGGCGCTTTTTCATGCAAACGCGCGAAATCCTTTCGGTCGTGCGTCAAAACGATGCGACCCAATTCAACTGCACGCGCAAGAATCGTGGAATCGGGCGTTTTCTTGTTGTCCTTATCATCGTCTTTTGCCGTGATGACATCATAGCCCATCAAACTGAGTTTGACGGCGCACGATATTGAGAAGTTTTCGTCTGCGTAGAGCTTGCGCTTCGTCATCTTGTCCTCAAGGTATGCCGTGATGCGATCCTTGTTCTAGGCTTCGTTGTTTTCACGGATCGCCTGCTCGATTTCTTCGGGACGCAAGCGAGCGTATTCCCATGCGTTTACCAAATCCTCGGAGGTTAGCGAAGGATAAGCTTCTAAAATAGCCGCGTCACTCATACCGAGCTGCCGATATTCCACCAGTCCGTATACGGAAATTCGCGTACTGCGAATGCATGCAGCACCTCCGCACACCCCCGGCGTTTTTTCAATTCCGGGAATGAATCCAGTCAGATCGCGCGATACTGCGTGGAGCAGTTCAACCTTCTCGTGATACGTGAGCCGCGTGATTGCATCTTTAAGCTGGTCAAGCGTGAGTTTAGGTGTAGCCGTCATCTCGTCACCCTTCGACTATCTCCGCTTCATCATAAATCAAAATGAATCCTCCGTACAGAAACAGACGTTATACTTAAGCATGTAACGCCGACTGCTTAAGGACAAAGGTTGTTTCATGCGAAGCACTCACAACTTTAACCGCGACTGGCTGTATGCACCGCTTGAACTTACGGACACGATTCCGGATGCTGCGTTTGCATCAGTCGACCTGCCACACACCAACATAGAACTGCCTTATCACAATTTTGACAATGGGGATTACCAGTTCATCAGCACGTACCGCAAGCACTTCACCCTGCCCGAACCGCTCAACGGTCGCCGCTTACATCTTATATTCGACGGCGTCATGATCGCCGCGACCGTCACTGTGAATGGTCATCGCTTTGGGGAACATGCGGGCGGCTACGTGCCGTTTTCGGTGGACATCACCGATCATGTGCATGAGACGGACGAAAATCTAATCACTGTGCATGTCGATTCGACCGAGCGCCCGGATATTCCCCCATACGGTTATGTTGTCGATTATCTGACGTTCGGCGGCATTTACCGCGATGTCAAACTCCGCTATCTTGAGCCGCTCTACATCGAAAAGTTATTTGTGCGCACCCCCGACGTGCTGACGCATCCCCGCGTTGAGGTCGATGTGTGGGTGAAGAATCAAGGCAGCGCCCCGGCATCATGCGTGGTCAACGTGGGCATGGATGGCGCGGAAGAACCCGATCAGCACCAGCGCGTGACCGTTCACCCAAGCGAAACGACGAAAATTACGCTCAGTCTTGATCCGCAAGGCGTCCAATTGTGGTCACTGACCGATCCGGTACTGTATCAATTGAGCGCATACCTGACCCACGAGGACGACGCACCTGAATTTGACCTCGTGACAGCGCGGTTCGGATTCCGGGCGGCGGAGTTTAGAGACGACGGCTTCTACTTAAACGGCGAAAAAATTCAGTTGATCGGCTTGAACCGTCACCAGACCTACCCGTATATCGGCGCGGCGGCTCCGGCACGACTTCAGCGCAAAGACGCGGACATTCTCAAAGATGAGTTGGGGATCAACATCGTCCGCACCTCGCATTACCCGCAGTCGCCCCATTTTCTGGATCGCTGCGACGAGATCGGCTTGCTCGTCTTTGAAGAAATCCCCGGCTGGCAGTTCATCGGCGACAGCGACTGGAAAGCGCTCTCGTTACGCGATGTCGAAGTGATGATCGAACGTGATCGCAATCATCCGTCGGTGATCCTGTGGGGTGTGCGCATCAATGAATCATGGGATGATGAGCCGTTCTACCGGGCAACGAACGCCCTTGCCCATTCGCTCGATCCGACGCGGCAGACGGGCGGCGTGCGCTTCTTCCTTGAAAGTCAATTCTTAGAAGATGTGTTCACCTTCAACGACTTCTCAAAAGGCGTGCGTGAGCCGGTCAACACCCCGCACATGATCACCGAGTTCAACGGGCATATGTTCCCGACCAAGACATTCGATCAAGAGGAACGCCAGATCGAACACGCAGAACGGCACGCCCTGATCCAAGACCTCGCGTTTGCTAACCCGCGTGTGACAGGTGCGATTGGCTGGTGTGCGTTCGATTACAACACGCACCGCGAGTTCGGCAGCGGCGACCGAATCTGCTATCACGGCGTGAGCGATATGTTCCGCTTGCCCAAGTGGGCGGCGTTCGTGTACGCCAGCCAAGTTGATCCGGCGGTGCGTCCGGTCTTACAAGCGTTTACGCTGTGGACGATGGGCGACCGAAGCGAAGGCGGTAATGATCCGCTCGTCGTGGCGACCAACTGCGACTACATCGAAGTGTGGGTTGGCACGGAAAACCGTCTCGGACGTTTTGAGCCGGATCGCGCCAAGTATCCGCACCTGCCGCACGCGCCGATCACGGTGGTGGGCGGGACGCAGATGGGCGTATGGGGCAAGATGTATCAAGATTTGCGGATCATCGGCTATGTGAACGATCAGCCTGTGATCGAGCAGACAATCGCGGCGGACGGCATCCCCCAAAAGCTTGAATTGGTCGCGGACGATCCCGAATTGAACGCGGACGGTTCAGACATGACGCGGTTGGTGTTCCGCATCACCGACGTGTACGGGAATCGACTGCCGTTTGCGACGGCGGCAATCGCGTTTGATGTGGAAGGCGCGGGAAGCTTGGTCGGAGAAAATCCGTTCACACTGGTGGGCGGTCAAGCGGCGGTGTATGTGCGAGCAGGGCGAACCCCCGGCACGCTCATGATCACGGCGCGGTCGCTGACGGCGTACCGCCATTTGCAGCCTGTCACCGTGACGATTGACGTGCGCTAGTTGAAGTATCCCTCACCCTCTCTAAACAAAGTTTGGAGGGGGTGAGGAGCTTTTGGGGTGAGGTCTACCTCAGCGTGATCTCCCATGCGGTGATGTGGAGGATCATGCCGCCCGCATGCACGTACACAAGCGGGAAAACGGCTTCGTCCGCGCCGCTGAACGGGATCGGCTGACCGACGGGCGTGTTTTCCACGTACACCGTGAGCGTTTCGTCTGCGAGATTGCGTTCAAGCCGGATGCGGATCGGTGTGCCGAGCGCATACGCGCGCTGCGCCATCGGGTCGGTGATCGCGCCGCCGCGCTGACTGATCGTGAGCGCTTCGGATGCGGTCAAGCGAAGCTCAACCCCCGCCACGTTGGACGGATTCTCGCCGCCCTGCAAGAGCGCACCGAAATATACCTCGTCATCGACCAACAGCGGCGGATTGTACGTCACCAAGCGGATTGTCAATTCGGCGCGGACGATGCGCATAGGCGCATCTGCTCCGTAGCGCGCATTCAGCAGTTCGGCAGGGGGCTGGATGGTCAAAATCCCTTCACCCGCCGAAGCGCCCAACCCGAAGCGCCAATACGTCTCGCCGTCCTCGGTTTCGCGCGTGAAAGTCTCAGCATCCCAAAATGGCGCATCCTGCACCGAATCAAACAAGGTGAGCACGCTCTGGCGACCTTGCACACCGTTCGGCGGCGGCGTGGGCGAGGCAGTGTGCGTGCGCGACGGCGTGATCGACGGGGTAAATGTCACGCTTGGCGTAAACGTCTGTGATGGCGTGAACGTCAGCGATGGCGTGTGCGTGGGTGAAGCGGTGCGCGTTGCCGTGCTGCTGGCGGTCGAACTCGGCAGCGGCGGCAGGGTGTTGATCATCGCCAGCGCCGTCGGGCGATCTGGCGTCGCGGTTTCGATCACGGGTGGGAGCGCGGACGGGGAGGCGTCTTCGGTGACTGCGGCGGCGAGATCAGATGGGGTGGGGGTGGCACTTCCGCCGCTGAACACACCCGCTGACATCATCACAAGCCCGACAACGACGAACGCGATCCCCAAAAACAGCGCGAACAGCATCAGCGGGCTGATACGACGACTCCGCTGTTCCGGTTCAGGGCGGCGGGCGCGGCGCGGCAGTGACGGGTCGGCATTGTCGCTCAAGACTTCCTCATCGGTGACGCGCGGCGTTGGATCACTGGTGGGCGGCGCGGGGAATTCGGACGACTGCTCGGTGAGGGTGAACCAGTGACGATACAGCGGGTATGCCGGATGACGGTCAATGAACATCGCGCCAAACAGATCGTTTAAGCGTCCTAGTTTGGTGCTGCGCCGCATCGAACGATCCGCATACACATTCAAGAACATCTCGTAGGTATCACGCCATTGACGCAGATTCGCGGCATACGGATCACCGATCAAGCGTGAGGTGATCGCCACCTGCTCTTGATGCCACTCGCGGAGCGTCTCCGGCGGCTGATCCGGGCGTGATTCGATCAACTGCATGATGCGGCGTGTGTTGGTGTGCAGTTCCGCCGCTTTGCCGACGAGTTCCATTAAATAGGCGCGGTATGCCGTGAGCGTGATCCCGCCCGCGCCTTCGGCGTCATCGACTGCTTTGAGCGCATTTTCGAGCTTGATTCCGGCGGCGCGGAATTCCCCATCCGACCAATCGCGGAGCGCGGCTTCGAGTTCGCGCAAGCTGTATGCGGCAGCCGACAGCAGTTTCGCTTGGCTGTTCTCGTCAAGGTGTTTGCGCGTTGCTTCGAGCGTGGGTAAGGCGCGGGCACTGCGCACACTGTTGAGCAGTTCGGCGGCGGCGATTAAGTCACGGCGGCGGACGAGATATTCCTCGATTGCGCGCACCAACGGGTGACGCGCCGATCCGTCACCGAGGGCGCGCATGGCGGCGTCACGCCAGAATGCCGCGTCATCAAGCTGATCTTCTTGTGCGTCAAGCGCACCGAGCAGCACATAATTCACAAATAACACGCGGGTCGCGGCAGTCGAACGGCGGGCGAATAATTCGACCAGCCCTTTATTGACGGCTTTTAAGAATGTCTCTTTACTCGGCATCTGCGCGTTAAAATTATCGCGCATCCCGATTTCTTCCGGCGTATACAGTAGTTCAACGGCGGTCAGTGCGGCTTCGGTGCGGCGCGAATCGATCACGCCGCTGCGTTCGAGCCAATCCCGCGCAATCGCGGCGAGTTCGCGCAAGCGGCGAGCGGCGAGTTGTTCCGCGTCATCGCGGGCGGCTTCGTATGCCGTTCCGCCGAGCCGCTCCGCTTCGACCATGCGCCCGCGATCAAAATGCTCCCACCCGTCGGCGAGGGCGCGTCCGAGTGCGCCGTAAAGCGCATGCCGTTCGACATACGACGCGTTGCTCACAACGGTGCGCAGTTGATTCAACCAGCCCGCTAACGTTGGGCTGACCGTGCCCACCGCTTCACTCGCTTGAGCCAGCGCTGTGACCGCCCCGATGCGGCTGCCCTGCACCGCCGTCTGGGCGTATTCCACCCACGCGCGCGAGGCGATCTCTAAGCCGCGCACCATGCCGGTGAGCATTTCGTCAAACAAGCGCTCTTTGAACGGCTCAAGATCGTGGCGTGCGGCGACGAGCCATGCTTCGAGGTCGGAGCCGTCGGCGTTGGGGATATAGGTTTGATAACGCCCCAACACTTGATAGAGGGCGTTCAACAGCCCACCGATCACATCCCATGATGGGTTACCCCGGTCGATCAAGCGGCTCGAGTCGAGCGCGCCGAGCGCTTCACGCGGGGCGGCGGCGGCTTGTTTGCCGATCACGTGCATGTTATCCGCCAGCGACATGACCGCATTCGACAGGCGATCCAGCGCATCGACGGGCAGGCGGGTTTCATCAAGGTTGTAGCGTGTGCGCGCCCCATCGATCAACGTCCCTAACGCGGCAAGCTGATCGACAACGGCGCGGTAGGCGTCGCGTAAACGGATCAGGTTCGCTTCGGTCACACTGGCGAGCGAGTCCAACTGCCGCTCGATCTCCGCCAGCGCGACGCGCGGTTCACTCACGATCAAGCCTTCGCTCGTGAGCGTGGTGAGGGCGGCGCTCAAACGGTAGAGCGGCGGGCGCAGCAACACAATATCTTCCACATGCGCCGCCAACTGATCCGCGAGGATCAACTGCGCACCGCGCATATCGGGCTTATTCTGGTCACGGGTGAGGAGTGCTGTCACCGCGTCCGGATACTGCCCCGCGAACACGAAATTGACTGCATCGGGGACGGCGGACGGGACGGGCGTGCGCAATTCTTTGAGCGTCTCCGCCCACGCGATCAACAGGGCAATCAGGTTGTTGGTTTCGCCGCGTGCGCGCGGGCGCAGTTCTTCTAAGAGGGCGGCGGCGCGCGCCCAGCTGCCGCTGGTCATGTAAATCCGTGCCGCGTCCAAGTCGGCGCTGACTTCGAGATCGCTCAGGCGCGCTTCGATTTCGGCGGCGGTTTGGCGTCCCGCTGGATAACCCGGATCAGATGCAAGCGCAGGGTCAAGGGCGCGCATCAAGCCGAGGAGTTCGTTTTTGCTCAGGTCGCGGCGCAGTCGATCATTGACGCGCCCAATCACGCCGTTGCGCTCCCGTTCAAGTGGGACGCGGTAATCGGTGAGTTCTTTGCGGAGTTCGGCAATTGTACGGTAGCGCAAACGCGGATTCGGATGGGCGGCACGGCTGACGATCTGCTGCAAGCGCGTATGAATCCGCTCGGCGTCATGTCCAAAATTGAGGCGGAAACTTTCGCCCGCGTCGCGCTGCGCTTCAACACGCCCGCCGCCTGTCAGGACGTAGTACAGCAGTTCCCCAACTTGATACACATCGCTTTGACGGCTGATCCCCTGCGGCGTGATCTCGTCGCCTTCGAGGAAAACCGCGTTGCCCCAGTCGATCACCTTGACGGTGTACTGTGCGCGATCCCAGAAAAGATGTTTCGCATCGACATCGTTGTACACGATATCATGCTGATGGGTCACGTTGAGCAGATCGAGCAGGAGATCGACGATCACCAGCATTTCGAGTTCGGGTAAGCGTTCGCCGCGCTTATCCAACTGCAAGACAAGATCGCTGACGGTTTCGCCGGTGGCACGCTCCATCACGATGTATTGGTGCATCGTGCCGCTGACGGCAAACTGTCCACCGCCGAGCAGCGCCGTGATCGCCGGATGCGCCGCCAAGCGGGTGAGCGCTTTGCGTTCGTTGAGGATGCTCACCTCTTGCCCGCTGCGGATCGGCGGCGCGTCTTGCGGCGCGGGGCGTTTGATCACAACCGGGCGTTCGCCGTTTTGGAGATCGACCGCGCGCAGCGTTTCGCCGCTGCGTCCACGCGGGTAAATGTAGTCGTACCGGTAACGATTATCAAAAATGCTGTCAGCCATCGCGGTTTTATCCCTCGTCCGGTTGATAATTGTACTGCTATCGACCGCGCGGACAAAACCGCTCAAACCGAAAAGTTCATGAATAGCGCGTTAAACCGCCCCTGTTCCGGCGTTAACCAGTGTGATCACCAGCAGAATCGCACCACCGCCGATTGCCAGCACCAATCCGGCGACGATGAAATACGTAGCGATCTTCACCAGTTTGGCGATCTGCCTTAAGAGCGTCCGCAGCGCGATGAACGCCAGCGCCCCGCCGATTATGGTCAGAGGCAGCAGCCACCACTCGAAGGCATTCCCCAGCACATACCCCCACACGAGAAAGAACACCAACCCGCTGATCGCGCCGATGATGCCGTCCGCGATTTGACCGTAATACGGCACGCGCAGCAGATATGCCACGATGAAAGCGAGCAAACCCGCCGTAAACAGCGTATTTCCCAAAATGCTGAGCAGAACACTACGAAAATCCAACTGCTCTTGACCGATGACCGCCGTTACTCCGGCGAACATGCTCGCCAGCGCGATCTGTGCGAAGCCTTCCGGTAGTTTTCCGCGCATTCCCGCGTAGAGTGCGCGCAAGAGCGCGGCGATAGGCAGCAGATATTGTCCGCCTGTTTGCAGCAGCGTTTCGAATGTTTCTTGTGAAATCAGATTTTGCCAGTCCATCGTCACCCCCAATTTTATCCACAGCAGCACCTCATTATGAATCAATTTCGAGATATGCGTATGCGTAAGAAGGAGGACAGCGGCGCGTCTAATTCTTATACCCACGAATCACATGAAAATCTAAGCTGTCCTCGCGTGCCAGCGCGCCTTTGCGCCGCCTAACCTGTTATATAATGGGTCGGCGCGGTACACACCACAACGAGGCAAAGACGAATGCGCGTAATCTTACAGCGGGTGACGCGGGGCAGCGTCACGGTGGATGGCGTTGTGACTGGATCGATTGATCTGGGTTATGTCGCGCTCGTCGGGGTGAGCCATACCGATACGCCGGAAATCGTCGATCTGATGGCGAAAAAAACGGCGCTCCTACGCGTGTTTGAGGATGACAACGGCAAGATGAATCTATCCGCGCTCGATGTTGGCGCGGGTGTGCTGGTGATCAGCCAATTCACGCTGTACGCGGATACGCGGCGCGGACGCCGACCGAGCTTCACCGATGCCGCTGCGCCTGCGCTTGCCGCGCCGCTGGTGGATCGCTACGCGGATCGACTGCGCGCGGAAGGAATCGCCCGTGTCGAAAAAGGAGTGTTCGGTGCGATGATGCGGGTCGAGATTCACAACGATGGACCGGTCACGATCACGCTGGACAGCGCGGAACTCGTGTGAGCTTAGGACAAGGATGGTGCTGGAATGGATATGCTTGAACGGGCAGTGCAAAATCTGAAGCATGCGGATTACCGGGTGCGCTACGAGGCGGCGCGATCATTAGGCGCGAGCGCCGATGAGCGCGCGGTCATGCCATTGATCGAAGTGCTGCCGGACGAACACTCGAAGGTACAGTATGCCGCGCTCAGCAGCCTGATCAAGTTGGGGTATCCACAGGCTGCCGCGCCAATTGTTGATCTGCTCATCACACAGTTGGATAGTCAGGTGTGGGGGCTGCTCAAACTGAATATTGGGATGCGGCTGCGCACCGGATTGATGGACATGATTCAGGTGGGCGATACCGCACTCGCGGATCAGATCACCCGTGTGCTGGACGAAAATGACACGCTCGATGAACTTCAGCGGGCGTTCTTCATTCGCTTGATCGGCAAGACGGGCGATACGCGCCAGTTGGATCGCCTGATTCGGTCGCTCGTGCGTGATCCCGCGCCGATTCAGGTCGCCGCCGCCGAGGCGCTCGGCTGGATTGGCGACAGCACGGCGGTTCAGCCTCTCCTGCTGTTCACACGCAAACAGGAAGACACTTTAAGCGATAACGCGGTGTGCGAAGTCGCTATCGAAGCATTGGGGCGCATCGGTAATCCGGTCGCGGTTGAGCCGCTGATCGAAGCGCTCAAGAACGGCGGCGAATGGATTCGGCGCTCGGCGGCTGAAGCGCTCGGCGCGATTGGCGATCCGGCAGCGATGGAAGCGCTGGTCGTCGCGCTGCGCGATGAAAGCGCAATGGTGCAGGATGCCGCGTTTGATGCGATCAAGCGGCTGGAAGGCGTCGAAAAGCGCTTGATGTAACATGCTCTCCGCTGGCGCGCCGTGACGCGCCAGCGGACGGTTCTCAATCCATGTAGAAACTGCTGTTCAGGTAGTAGCCCGGATCATACTCCGGCAGCGTGTCCTCGATGGCGATCAAGCGCGCGTAGGCATCCCAGCGCGCGACATTGAAGCCGAGAAGCTGAACCGGCGCTGTTCCCACCTCTAAACGTAAACTATTTAACTGTCTGGCGAGCCACTGCCCAACCGTATCACGAATCTCATTCACCCTTTCGGGAGCAGCAGGCGGCAGGCTTTGATAAAACGCGATCATCGGCTCGACCGCATCAACCGAAAGTGAATACAAATACGGCGCATCGAGCCGCACACCTTCGCCGTTTTGGTGGCGTTCGATATTGCGCGCCGCGATCTGATATTCGACGTTGAACAGATTCATCGTCAGCAGGTAGCCGATCAAGCAGACCAGCACGCCAACCGCGAAAACACGCTTTTCGCCGCGCACACGGTAGAGCGTGAGCAAAAACGCGATGAACACCCCGCCCATCCAATAGATGAATACATGGACGTATAAGCGCAGATGCGTGTAGCCGTATTCCTGTTCATACAAAAACATGCGGTGCGCGGCGGACAAAAGAACTACGCCTGTGAGCACGATCAACGCGGTGGCGATGATGCGATGGATCAGCCGTTCGCGGTTACTTTGGCGCAGCGTCACCCAATCGAGCCACAGCACCAAGCCTAAGGTGAGCAGCGAAACGGCGATTAGCTCAAAGAAGCCGCGCCGCGCATACTGCGAATGCGTCATATTCGACAATGCGAGCGTAGACTCGCCGCCGAACAAATACGCGAACTGGATGATCACGAACACGGCGAACAGCGCCGCGACGCTCCCTAAGATGATCGTCGCTTCAACCGTGCCGATCAAGAACGGCTGGCGTTTGGGTTTTTTCTCGGCTTCGTCGGCAGCAGGTCTTGCATCGGTGTTGGTTGAGGCAAGGACAACCTTACCCACGCCGGCGGCGACTGCGCCCGCCGTCACCCAGCCGATCACGCCGACGGTGAACACATGCCATTGAAGTTGAGTCCAAATCTGCCCGTCGAGCAGATCGATCACGCGGTTGATCGCGCCCGCGAACACCGCGTCCGCCATCGCAAACAGCACCAAAAACACCAGCACAATCGGCGCGGCGATCAACAGCCCGCGCACGACCGCGCCCATCTGCTTGGGCAGTTTGCCATGCTTAAGCGCATCCCATCCCACGCCGATTGCTTCAACGCCGATGACCAGCGGCATCGCCGTCGTCATGATCCCGCCTTCGAGCGCGGCTTTGACATGATCGCCCGTCGCGTCTTCGTCGATCGCGTTGGCGGAGAATAAATAAACCAGCCCAAGCGCGCCAAACAAGAACACGGCAAGCCAATTCAGCGCCCAACTCGTTTCATCTGCGCGAACGGCAAACATCACCGCGAATCCCAAAATCGGCGCGAGTATCCATAAATTGCGACGGTTGACCGGCACACGGTTCAAGCGGGCGACGCCGATTACCGCACCGACCAACAGCAGGATCAGGATTGTCTGGTTGATGCCTGCTCCGGCGCTGGCGCGCACCAACAGATCACCCGCCAAACCGACAAGCACGGCAGCGATCAGCGTATCGACAATGTAGCGCGTGCGATTCATACGCATCCTTTCGAGGTGGGTCTCGACTCATCTTGTTCTTACATCAAGTCAAGACGTAATCCGCACCACGAATGGACAACGCTTCGCCTACTCCCGCGCTTTTTTGAGAGATTTTGGAAGAGGCTGTCTCACGAAATCCCGATCACCCGCCCGATCTGCTTCACAAGCACGGTCATGGGATCATCAGCTTTGACGTAGCCGTGTGCGGCGTACCAGTCCCATGTGTCGCGGATACTCTGCGGGATCGTGACGTTTGGCTTGACGAGTTCATGCCATGCTTTACTGAAATCGAAATACACCTGCTGCGCAGAAAGGCGTGTTTGTGGTGCATCCAGCGGGAGCGTCACACCTGCCCCGCGGGCGAGATCGATCAGCGCCGCCAGCGCGGGTACGACCGACGGCGGAACGGGCATACCCGGCTGCGCCGCCCCGGTGATGAGCGCGATCAACCGGAACAAATCTCGGTAGGCGTAATTTTCCGTCCCTAAGATGTAGCGCTCACCTGTGCGCCCCTGCCGCGCCGCCGCGACGTGCATCCGCGCGACATCGCGCACATCGACCATCGCGACACCGCCCGCCGGAACGGGAACTGTCCAGCCGAGCCGCTGAATTTGTAGGATCATCTCACCGGAAATCTGATTCAGGTCACCGGGACCGAGCACCACCACCGGATTCAGGATGACAATATCTTGACCCTGATTGACCGCCTCCATGCACACGCGCTCAGCGAGCGCTTTGGTATGCGCATACGGAAAATGCTCCGGCGGTTGATCAAAAAAATCACGTTCATCACTCACCGAGCCATCGCTGTGCAGCCCGACTGCTGCCGCGCTGCTGGTAAAGATCACGCGCCGAACGCCGCGCTCACGGGCAGCGATCAAGACGCGGCGTGTACCCTCAACATTGGCATCGTACATTTTGGCTTTGTCTTCGCGCCAATATGCCGCGACCGCCGCGACATGAAACACCCAATCGACGCCTTCACAGGCGGCGCGCAGCGACTCAAGATCGGCAATATCTCCGACTGCGCTTTCGTAGTGAACGCCCGTCAGCGCATCCAACCGGGAAGACGAACGATGCAGCACGCGCACCGCGTGACCCGCTTCAGCGAGAGCGCGTGCCACATGTGAGCCGACAAACCCTGTACCACCCGTGACGAGTGCTTTCACGATGAAGGTATCCTTCCCGTATCTGACGAACGACCCTCATTTTTACCGCAAACACGGGAAAAGAGAAAGCACATGCGCCTCGTCAGCGCGAGAGCAGATGAATCGCCATCACGACGACCCAGATATTGAGTGTGATGATATACAACCACTCCAACGTGGGCAGCGCCATGATGCGCGGCGGATTGGTTGTTGATGCGCTCAGATCAGGGATAGACCAACCTGTATCGCCCACAATAATCATCACCACCCCGACGATCAGATTTCCGGCACATGCCAGAACCGGCAGCACGCCCACCCAACCGAGTTCAGGCGGGAAGTTAGGCGCGGTTGCAAACAGCGTGTAACCGGAAAACACACCGACGATGAACGCGCTCAACATGAAGAAGAAGATCGCAAAGATCAGATGCACCGGGCTGTCATCGCTGGGCTTGCCGCTGGGAAAGAACCCGACCAATGCCCCGGCAATACCGGAAGGAATCGCAATGGTGGTGAGAATGGCTTTGATCACATCATCCCCGACTTCGCGGGCGATGCCGAAAACCAGCGTCGCAAAACAGACGGCGCTCAAAATCATCAACACGTTGAATAGTGTGTGCTGCGGTGTGGTGCGATGCCCTAATGTGGAAACGAGGTGCGTCAGCGGTGAATAATCGCGGTTGAGCGGCTTGTCCGTCCGCGTGTTGTACGAAAAGGCAGCGACCAACGTGGCGATGATCACCATTGCTGCCCCGACGAACCCTGCGATCCATGCGACCGTGACATGAATAGGCATCGGTATCCCCCATGTAAATGTGCATTACCTGTAATCATAGGCGATTTGCGATTCGGCGCAGGTGCGATCCCACCAATTGGCGGAACGTTTCCGGGGCGCTACGCGTATAATGTGAAGTAATGAGATGATGATCGACGTATCACAAGTTCAGGGGACTGTGAATGCTCCTCAAATATTTCTATGATAAGCCGCTCGCCCAAGCCTCGTACATGATCGGCTGTCAGCGCACCCGCGAAGCGGTCGTGATCGACCCGATGCGGAATATCACCCCGTATTTGCATGCCGCCGCCGAAGAAGGGTTGACGATCACGCATGTAACGGAAACCCACATCCACGCCGATTTTGTCAGCGGTGTACGTGAACTCGCGGCGCAAACCGGCGCGCGTATGATCGTCAGCGCAGAAGGCGGCGCGGATTGGCAGTACGGTTATGTTGATCGCGCGCGCGGCGATCAACTGCTGCATGATAGCGATGTTTTTCGCGTCGGAAGGGTAGAAATCCGGGCGATGCACACCCCCGGTCACACGCCGGAGCATTTGTGCTTTCTCGTGACCGATACCGCTGCCGCTGACCGTCCGATGGGGATTTTTACGGGCGACTGCGTGTTCGTCGCGGATTTGGGGCGTCCTGATCTGCTTGAGACAGCGGCAGGCGTGGTTGGTGCAAAAGAGATCGGCGCGGCGGGACAGTGGCATAACGTCCTCAAGTTCCGCGAACTGCCCGATTATCTCCAGCTTTACCCCGGTCACGGCGCGGGGAGCGCGTGCGGGAAGGCGCTCGGCGCTGTGCCTACGTCCACCGTCGGCTACGAGAAGATGTTTAATCCCGCGTTCCAGTTCCGCGATGAAGCGTCGTTTGTGCGCTGGCTCTTGGCGGATCAACCGGAAACGCCGCGCTATTTTAGGCATATGAAGCGCATCAACCGCGAAGGTCCGCCGTTGATCGACTCACTGCCCACGCCTGAGCCGCTGGAGGGCTTCGTCCTCGGTGAGATGATCAAATCGGGCGCGAATGTGATCGACGCGCGCATGATGGACGAAATCGGAAGCTGGATCGCGGGTTCAATTCGCATCCCGCCGGATACGCAGTTCAACACCTACGCCGGATGGGTGATCAATTTTGAACAGCCCACCTATTTGATCGCAGAACCGGATGCGGTGCGCTCGTTGGTCGCGGAACTGCGCGCCGTCGGAATCGATCAGGTCTTGGGGTACTTCACGCCCGATATGGTCGAATCGTCCGAAGGATTCATCGCGCAAACCGACACCGAAGGCGCGCGGACGCTGATCGATCAGGGCGCGTTCGTGCTCGATGTGCGCGGCGCGAACGAGTTCAGCGACGGGCATATCGAAGGCGCAATCAATATTCCGTATGGCATGCTCGCCGCCCGTGCCGCCGAACTCCCGCGTGAAACGCCGCTGCTCGTGCATTGTCAATCCGGCGTGCGCTCGCTGATCGCCGCCAGCCTCTTGGATAACCTCGGCTTCACCAATGTGATCAATATGGTGGGCGGTTATGATGCGTGGCAGCGGACGAATCAAGCGGTAACATCGTAGCTCGCTGAAAATTGTGCTCATTTCGATTTCGGACTATCCTTTACATGATCGGTATGAAGAATGTAAAGGACTAGATCATGAGGCTTGTCCGAAATCTAATCCGCGCCGCTGGCTTTACCCTTCTGCTGACCGGGGCTGCCGCCGCCTCGATGCAGTCGCTCACCTGTGCCGATACCGCCGATGCCATGACGTTGGCGGCGGAAGTCTGCACCGATCTCGACACGAACACGCTTTGTTACGGGCATCCACTCGTTTACGCAGACCTCATCGATACCGCCCTTACGTTTGAAACTCCCGGCGACCGCGTCCCGTTTGGTGACGTGCGCTCGGTTACCACTTACCCGTATGACCCCGACACAGGCGAATGGGGAATCGCGTATCTCAACGCCGTTGACGCAGCGGGCAGCGAGATCGAACTGCTGCTGTATGGCGCTGTCACCCTCGTTCATGAATCCGACGGGCTGCAAATGGAATTTTCTGCTGAAACCCTGTGCGCTGATGCGCCGGGCGGCATTATTGCGCGCGCGCCAGACGGCGCGGAAATCATGGTGAATGGCGAAACGATCACCTTGACCGAGACACCGGTCATCTTCACCATGCAAGACGGCGAACTCGTGACCACGCCGCTTGTGCTTACGACTGGCGAAACGGACGAAGGCGAGTCCGATGCACCTGATTCGCTGTTTGAAGCCTATGAGTCAATTCCTCCCGCGGGCGGAGCTTACGCCATCGAAACCTTCAATCCAGCCGCAGGGGTGATCATCCCGACCGCTGGAACATGGTACTTGGAAAGCTACAGCGCGCATCTAGTCGCGGCGTGCGACGGCGAGTACATAGGCGCAGATCGCCGCCCGCCAGATTCTGCGGAGCCTGCCGAATTTGACTTCAGCGGCGGTGTTTCGGTCGACTCGTTCGTCGAGCAGTTGATGGGCAGCGTTCCGCCCGCCGAGTTTGATAATCCTGCGCCGAATATTTACACCGGACTGGGAGAGATCAGCAGCGGAACGATCGAATTAACGCTGTATGTGATGTCGGAAACCGAAATGATTTACTCGATTGTGCATACACAGGTGCGCTGCCGCGTCCAACTGCTCGAATGGTGGATGAAAGAATCATGAGCACCTTGTTAGTCGATGTCCCGCCGAGCAACTTTGCACTCGCAATCGCGTAATAATCCGTAATATACTTGCATTCAATGCGGGGGAAAGAACGCCAATGGCATCCACAACACGAGTCGCAGTCGAGGCATCTGAACGTAAGCGCGTTTCTCAGGCGGGATATCCTGAAGGCAGTGCGCGCTTCGATTGGGCGATGGTCGGGCTTTCGGGCTTGTTCGTCGTCGGGCTGTGGATCGATGGGTGGGCACACTTTCATGGGCGCACCGATAATTCGTTTTTCACACCTTGGCACGCGCTGTTTTACAGTGCCTTCGGGATCGTCGCTATTTTCTTAAGTGCCCATCAACTGCGAAATGTCATGCGGGGCTATGCCTTTACGCGGGCGCTTCCACAGGGATACGCACTCTCGCTGATCGGCGTTGGAGTGTTCGCGCTCGGCGGGCTTGGCGATATGGTGTGGCACACCTTATTCGGCATTGAGGGCGGCTCAGAGGCGCTGACGAGTCCCTCCCATATTGTGCTTGCGATTGGCATGGCACTGGTGATCACCGGAACCGTACGCGCCGCGTGGTCACGCTGGCAAGGTCGAGATGATGCGCGTGGATGGGGCAAGCTCGGCGCGATGATCATCGGCGTGATACTCCTGCTCACGTTGATCCTCTTTTTCATCTCCTACAGCAGTCCAATCGTCAGCCCTTACGGCATCTTCGAGATGTATCGCATGTCGAATTCGATGCTGCAAGATTTCGGCGTGAGCGGAATTCTATTGAGCGCTGCCGTCATGAGCGGCGCGATTGCGCTGTTGGCGTGGCGCTGGCGTCTGCCGTTCGGGACGTTCACGCTGATGTTTGGCGTAAGTACAGCTCTGCTGACCGCCCTCAATGATGCGTTTGTCCTGATCCTCCCCGCTGTGATCGCCGGTGTGATCGTGGATGTGGCGTATATCGTGCTTCAACCGTCGCCCACGCGGAACGCTCGGTATCTGGTGTTTACATTTCTCGCGCCGTTCGCATTTTTCGCGCTGTACGTCGCGGCACTTGTGCTCATCGGCACGCGCTGGAGCATTCATGTTTGGTCGGGGGCGGCATTCTTAGCTGGTGTGATTGGATTGTTGATGGGCATGATGATTCAAGCATCGAAGGAGTAAAAATGAAATTGATAACGAAAACTGCGTTTTGTAAAAAAGTGTAGAATGTTTGCATTTACCCTTTCCCATTTTCGAACAATGGGTATATCCTTAACATTGAGGCTAACTCATATGATGGATAGGATTCCTTGTCTCGACGCCTGATTTTCATCGCTGCCAGCGTGCTGGTAAGCGGAATCTTTCTCATAATCGCGCTGAACGGTGTACCGTTCGCGGAAGTTATGGATGGTATTCGTCAGGCACAGATCGGGTGGGTAATCCTCGGATTCGGGGGCGTTTGGCTCGCAGCAGCAGCGCGCGCAGTTCGTTGGCGCATCCTCATCGGTGAAAAGGTCAGCTTCCTTGCGTTTTACCACAGTAATAACATGACTAACTTCTTGAATCTGCTGCCGCTGCGCGCCGGAGAAGTTGGGCGCACGCTGGCACTTTCGACGCGCTACGGTGTTCCGCTTGTGACCGCCGCGACCAGCGTGATCGTTGAGCGATTGATCGACTTGGTCATGATCATTGTGATGCTTGCGCTTGGGTTGGCAGGTATCCCCGAAGTTCCATCAGCCGTCGCGCAGACCAGTGTATTGTTCGGCGTGATCGCCGTCATCGGTCTGCTCGTCTTGATCGGGTTCGCGCGGTTTCCGAGCGCCGCTCAGAGGCTGTTCACCACACTCGAAACACGCATTCCCCTGCTGCGGCGGGTCGGGTTGTTGGCGCGTCTGGAAGAAATGCTCAACGGATTGGCGATCTTGACCGACCTTCGCCGTCTGCTGCTCACGTTCATCTGGTCGGTCATCGCATGGTCAGCATCCAGTCTCGTGGTTTTTCCGCTCATCTTGGCGCTGAATATCTTTCCGCCGGGGCGCGAGGCGATCACGCTTGCAGTGCTGACCGTTTCGCTGGTGTCGTTCAGTATCGCCATTCCGGTTTCAATCGCTTCGCTCGGTCCTTGGGAAGGAGCGGTGCGGTTGGCAGGGGATTTACTTGGTGCTGATGCAACACAAGCAGCTACACTGGGTTTTCTTTTTCACGGCGTTTCTGCGTTGGGTTACGTATTCTTTGGGGTGATCAGTCTTTTGGCGATGGGCATTACGTTGGGCGATATTCTCTCAGCGCGCAGCCCTCAGCCAACTGCCGCATCACCGGAACAGGGTTAACATCATGGCATTTAGTGAAACTTCAACCGGGGCAAAGATCTACTACGACGATATTGGCGAAGGGTATCCAGTCATCGCCATTCACGGTTGGTTGGGGACTGCCCAGACCCATCTCCCTCGTGTCATGGATTGGCTGCGCTTGCGTGGCTACCGGGTACTTGGACCTACACGGCGCGGCTATGGTGAATCGCTGCCGCGTCCTCGTGAATATCCAGTTGATTTCTATCAAAAGGATGCACGCGATATGCTGGCATTCATGGATGAGTTGGATATTCAGCAAGCACATCTAGTTGGTTTTAGCGACGGCGGCGAAGTCGCGCTGTGCATGGCAGGAATGCAGCCACAGCGTTTTTCGGCAGTCGCGGCATGGGGAGCAGTCGGCTCATTTGATCCGGCACTGCGCCCGCGTATTCAAAGCAACTACCCCGCCAACTGGATGGATGAGGAGACACGTCAAATCAACCATCTGAAAGATCAAGCATCGGCGGATCGGCTCGTGTTGGGGTGGATTAACGCGGTCAAGCATATGATCGATGCGGGCGGGGACATCAGCCTGAGCATCGCACATAGGATTGTCGCGCCGCTTCTACTCATGGAAGGATCATACGATACGCTCAACCCGGAGCGGCTGGCGCAGAAGTTCGCTGCCCGCGCTCAAAACGGACGTGTCGAGATGTTCCACTGTGGGCATGCGATCCATGATGAAATGTGGGATACATTCGCCAGAACGCTCGGCAGTTTTCTTGAGCAGGCGGACGAAATTCGCGTTCGCTGAGAACGTCCTTATGAGACTACAGCGATGCAAGAGCACAGCCAGACATGCTGCGCTCTTGCATCATGCCTGTTTGCTTAAGGCATCTCAAACATACCTGAGCCGCTGATGATCTCTTGCCAAGGCGTGAACACGGATTCCGCCGCGCTTTTGCCGCTCCGCTTGAGGTACGCCTGCACGACCCGATAGCCCATCCCATACCCGGCAAAATCCGGCAGATCAATGGCGGGCAGGTTCATATGCGCGGCGATTCGTCCCCCAAAGATATACCCGCGAATCACATCAAAGCCGGTAACATCGAGCGCCCGACCGAAAATGGCGCGCATTTCGTCGATGCGATTCTCATCGAATGCTTTTGCGTGCAGCCCGACTCCCGCTTCACCGTACAGATCATGCGCGAACGATTCCGCCAGCCCTTCGACCGTCAAATACTGCCCAACCGTTGCTACCCCAATGTTGAACGGCTGCACACTGAAATGCACATTATGATAAAGTTCGTGTGCTGTTGTCCCCTTGAGCAGCCCGATCACCGCGTCGGATGTACTGCTTAACGTCACCATGATATAGCCGGGAATCCCGCCAAACCCCGCGTAGCCAAGATCACCGCGCATGATCTTGTCGGGGTGCATCAGCAGGAGTGCATAAATCACATCCTGCACATGCAGTCGATCCGCGACCGGAGCGAACCGTGCCGCCGCTTCGGTCAGCGCCGATGCCGTGAGCGTGGGCGCGCCAACCTCGATCAGTCGCTCAACTTGGGCGCGGATCACATCACTGACCCCGTTTTCGAGATCGTCTGCTGTCACCATGTTGAACTGTTTAAACGCTGCCGTGCCTTCAGAGCCGAATATGCGGAGCATAGGCGCAAACGGCGCGGCGATCTCCGACTCAAACCTAGCGGTTCGTGCTGCCGGATCGCGCTCCGCCAACATGCGGCGGTAAATATCCAATGTGTTGATGATCGTAAAGTTCATTCCTGTGTGCCTTTCGTTTGCGATTGTGCTTGATACACCGCATCAGCGGCGCGCATGAATTCAAGTGTCGCCTCGTCGTAATTGCGGAATGCTGCCGGAATCTGCTGCGGATCGGCGTACATCCGCCGCAGTGACGCTTCGATCCCAGCATCTCCCTTCGTGAACTGCTGAATCAGGTCGGCGCGTTCCGCCGCGAGCCCTTGCACGTCGGGATGATCCGGTGGGAGATGCTGCACCGCCCGGAAGCGCGCGATCAAGCGCTCCCATGTGCGCGTGCCTGCCTCCGCCGCGCCGGGGTCAAACGTGGTGTACAGGTGGGCTAACTGCGCATCGGTGTAATACTGCCGCACCCATTCGACATGTTCCGCCGCCCGCTTGACCGCTAAAATGATCGCCGTGATCTGCTCCCAATTCGCGTCTCCCGTCACGTCCATATGTGCTTTGGCGATCTGGATCGCTTGCACGGCGCTTTGCAGTTCCTCGATTTGATGCTTAAGCGCGGATTCTTGCGCGTCGAGCGCTTCACGCACATCAAAGCGCGGGGATTCGAGCATCTCGCGGATTTCACTCAGCGAAAAACCTAAGTGTTTGAGCGTCAAAATCTGCTGCAAGCGGAGCAGGTCGCGCTGGCGGTACTCGCGCACGCCGAATTCTTCCGCTTTGCGCGTCGTTTTGGATCGTGCGCCCTGTTCCCGGATTCCGCCGCGCCGCGCCGCCCGCAGCAGCCCTGCTTGATCGTAATAATGCAGCGTTCGCACGCTCACCCCGGCAAGCTGCGCGAACTCATGCACGGTGAAGGTTTTCTCCATCACGTGTATCCTGTCATGCTTATACGACTGATGATAACGTCTGACGTTACGTTAGACTCAAGAGGGGATAAAACTCATCCTCACCCCTCCGACCCTCTCTAACCGAAGGTTGGAGAGGAGGGGGTGAGGAGCAGTTGAAACAAAAGTGTCGTGAGGTGACCCGAGGAAACGCTCGCTTACTTGAGATCGCGTTTGCTCATCCGTTTGAGCCGCATCCGCCGCGAGGCAAGCACCATACCAAAGGGAACGGTAACACCCGCGCAGACGGTGGACGCGAGCGTATAAAAACAATTGTAGAGAACTTGAACGCTGGACTGCGGAGGAGGGGGTGACGAAGGATTACAATCGGGATGTGAATTAGAGACTGCCGCGCAAAATGCCTCAAGTGTGGGGTAACACCCGCGCGTACTGGCGTTGATGGGGAGCGAACAATCGACCACTTGCGGTGCTTGTGGACTCACAGCGGGTTGACCGCCGTTGCGCGCAATACACTCGCTCATCGAAAACGATTTCATGCCGGGGTTCGGCGCGTTATTGCCATTGCTGCCGTACACCGTGAACATGTCATCCGAATTGCGCTGCACGGTCATGCCGCCGCCAATATCCCGTACATCGCCCGCCGTCATCCCCAGCAGCGTGATCAAGGAAACATTTCCTAATTCCAGCCCGCTTGGAACACCGCGCCAGATATGGAGTTGATCGCCGCTGCAGTACAGCGAATAATACTCGTCGGGCACGTAACCCAAACGTCCGTCGGTTGCGCCGGAACCTGCCCCGCCGCCAGTCGCTCCGCCGGGTGAACCGCCGCAAACGATCGGTCCGGCATTGGTGGCAAATGCCGAGGCGATGGATGCAGTCGCGGTGATTGAATCGCCGGAAACAGCATCAACGACGAAGCCTTGAGATACAGAACCGGACGGATACGCCGAAAGCTGTGCTGAATCAACCAGTGATCCGTTCTTGAAAATCTGAACATCAATTGCGGCATCGGTATAAGTGAAATCCACGATCGTGATCGAAATCGATACGTAGGTACAGTCACCTTCGATAAACCCAAAGCTGGTAATACTCAATCCCCCGGCGGCTTGGGAAACTCCGATTCCCACTGCAAGGGCTAAAACCGTGACAAGCAGGATGCTTACGATTCGACGCAGCATGACGCTTCCTCATATTCTTCTATGACAGCAAAAGAGGTTTTTCATGCCTAAGTGTATAGGTGAAAGATTGGACGCGCTTGACGCTGTTGTAAAGATTTCATCCGCGATTGAAAACGTTAATAAAAGTCGTAATCGGGTCTAGGCTTTGGGGTGATGCTGCGCGAGATACCGTTCGAGGGATTCGACCACGCTGGCGGGGGTTTGCTTGTTGAACACAAGATCATCGGGGTAGATCACGAGGTTAGGACCGACAGCGCACATGCTCAAACAGCGCGCTGTTTCGAGCTTAACGGGCGTGTCGTCCTCATTGGCGGCGTGGATCAGCGGGGCGACCGCCTGATAAATCGCATCGGCGCGGCGTCCGAGGTTGCAGTATTCGCCCATGCACAAGACCACGCGAATTTTGCGCGGCGCGTCACCGTCGGTCATAAGTCCTCATCGCACTCTCGCATCTATTATCGCACAGGATCAGGGTATACTAACCCTAGTTTCATCCGCTCACCTAAAGACAGGCGGCTATGGCTGGAAAAATCTTCAAACAATCCTTCCGTGTGCGCTCGTATGAATGCGATTTCTACGGGCATGTCAACAACGCCAATTATCTCCGCTACATGCAGCAAGCCGCGACCGATGCCTCCGCCGATGTAGGCTGGGACGAAGCTCGCTACAGAAAAATCGGGCATCTGTGGCTGATCCGTGAAACCGATATTGAATACCTGATCCCGCTTCGCTTCGGGGATACCGTCGAGATCACGACGTGGGCAGCCGATTTCCGCCGTGTGCGCTCCACTCGCTATTATGAGCTTCGCAACGGCAAAGGGGAGATGGTCGCCCGCGCCAAAACCGATTGGGTGTACATCAATCTTGCCACCGGGCATCCCGCCAGCGTCCCACCGGAGATGATCGCGGATTTCGCCCCGCCTGATCTCGCTGATCGCGCCGACGTGACACAAACCCTTCCCCTTGTCACCGAGCGCAAGAAGTTTCCCGCCGCGCCACCACCGCCGCCGGGGGTGTTCACGCAAAAGCGCATTGTCGAATGGCGCGACGTTGATCAAGAGCGGCACGTCAACAACGCGACGTATTTTAATTACATGGAAGAAGCCGGATTCGGCGCGACACGGCATTTCGGCTGGCCCATGTCGCGCATGACTGCCGAGAAGATCGGCATCGTCGCGCGCCGTGTGCAGATCGAGTACCGCTTGCAAGCGACCATCGGTGAAGAGATCGCCATCAGCACGTATCTTTCCGATACCCGCCGCTCGACAACTATTCGTCACTACATCATCACGCGTGCCGACGACGGCGCATTGATCGCACAGGCACGCGGATTGTTCGTGTTCATCAACCCGGAGACGGGGGCGATCACCCGACTGCCGACCCAGATCATGGACGATTTCGCCTCGCACATCGCGGACAAAGCGTAGGCGAGAAAAACTCCTCACCCCCTCAGCCTACTTGCGTGGGTTCAGGGGACGACAGTTTTATCCTCACCCCCTGACCCCCTCTCCATCGCAAGCGATAGAGAGGGGGAGCAAAACACTCGGCGTTCTCCCCTCTCTAACCGAAGGTTGGAGAGGGGCAGGGGGTGAGGAGCAGTACATCAAGGCAAAAGTGTCGTCCCGTGAACCGTCAACAGAGAGGGGCAAAATCATGTGACCCGCGTCGCAGCCCTACACGCAGCAGATCACCCACTGTCGATTTTTTGCAGTTTTTCTACAGCGCGGCGCGTTGTTCCCTCGTACAATTAAGACTGATCTTACTTTTGCAGATTCTTTCTGCCTTCAAGGAGCGTATATGATCGTGCGTCTTCGCGCCCTGATTCTGATCGTCGTTATCCTGCTCGGTGCAGCCGCCGTCAACGGTCAGGATGTCCCCAGCACGATGTCGGTCGCGCTGCAGCAGCTTTCCAGTCTCGTCGGTTATCCTGTCACGCTTCAAATGCTCGACGCCTACTCATGGGAATCAAACAATTACCCGGATACGCATCTGGGCTGCGAACTTGCGGTTTTTCCCGCCGTGACCGGAAACTACTTCGGCTACCATTTCACGCTCACTTTGAACGCCGTCGCCTATGATATTCGTGTCTCTGGCGATGGCTCGATTGTTTTTCCGTGCATCGGTGACGGTGGAACGTCGCCGCTCCCCGGTGTGACATCCGTGCCGGGAGTACCAGCAGCGGAGCTTGCGCCGTGTCCGGCAGGATATGAAGGCTATCTGCGCCCCCGTTTGCGCGTCGGTGGACAGGGCAGCATTGAAGCAGGCGGTACACCGAACCGCATCCGTTCTTCGCCGAGCGTCCTTGCCCCGCAAATCGGCGTGATCCAGCCCGGATCGACCGTCACCGTGTTAGCGGGTCCATCATGCGAGCCGCAGTCTGTTAACGGGCAGGCGAATATCATTTTCTGGCAGGTCAACGCGGGCGGCGTGATCGGCTGGACGGCGGAAGGACTGCTGCCGGATGATTACTTCATTGAAGCAATTGGCGGCTCTGCCGGTGGATCATTACCGACGGAACGCACCGTGATCTCCCCCGAAAATGCCGCCGCGTTTAACATGCTGACGACGGTTGATGTTGTCGGTGTTGCGGATATGGACATCGCCCCGCGTGCTATGGCGAACTTTGGTCTGCTGTTGACCGCTGGTGAAGGCGACGCCGTCGGGTTTGACCTCAGCACATGGGGAAGTGCCGAAAACCTCACGCAGTATCGCGGCGCGACTGCCGTCGCTATCAGTGACGATGGTACGTATGCCGCCTTCGGATTCTGTGAAGGGCGTTTCTCGATGCTCAACCGCACCACAAGCCAGAGCGTGACGCTTCAGTTCCCCGGTGGCGGCTGCGTGACCGATCTCGATTACAGTTCCGCACCTGACCCGATCTTGGTCATTGGGCTGACCCTCGAAAACGGCAGTGGGCAGCTTGCGTTGGTGCGTTCCTCCGCTCCCGCTCAGTCCGCCGTCTTTTACAACATCGCCACCGTCGAAGCAGTGACCGCCGTTGCGTTTAACCCCGATGGCAGCACCTTTGCCTACCTTGATGATCAACTGCATGTGTTGAATACGGACACACAGGCGACGCTCAACGCGATCCCGATGGATGCGTTGAATCCGGTCGGCGCTCTCGGCTTTGTGCCGCTGACCGCGCTTGCTGCGCCGCAGGTGGTCGCCGTCGGTGAAGGCAGCGTCGTCCGCGTGATCAATCTCAGCCAATCGAACGAAATGCGTTTTGATCTGGAAGAAGGCAATTACGCAGCCGGGATCGCGTTCAGCGCTGATGCGCGCATTATGGCGGTCATCAGTTCGCCCGTGATCTCAAGCCCGGCAACCGCGCCAGAGCTTAATCTTTTCGATTTGCAAACAGGGGATATGATCACCGGCAGCTTCTTACCGGCGGAGTCGAGCGCGGTCGCGTTCAGCACCGACGGCACGGTGTTGATCACAACTTCAATTGGTCAGTTGATTCTGTGGGGTATTCCGTAGAAAAGATCATCCTCACCCCCAACCCGCTCTAAACAAAGTTTGGAGCGGGTTGGGGACGAGGGCATGAGTTCTACTGCAAATAATCGCGGAGTTGACGGCTGCGGCGCGGGTGACGCAAGCGGCGCAGCGCTTTTCCTTCAATCTGGCGGATACGTTCGCGGGTGAGTCCGAATGTTTCCCCGACTTCCTCAAGCGTGTGACAGCGTCCATTCAACAAGCCGAAGCGCAGACGCAGAATGCGCGCCTCACGCGGGGTCAGCGTGTCGAGCAGGGCTTCGATCTTCTCTTGCAGCATCTTCTCGTAGGTGACTTGCGCCGGGGATGGCACAGCGTCGTTTTCAATGAAGTGCCCGAACTCACTGTCTTCGTCTTCACCGACCGGGCTTTCAAGGCTGAGGGGCTGCCAGCTCACCCGCATCATCCAGCGGACTTTACGCGCGTCCATCTTGCATTCGGCGGCGATTTCTTCTGGCGAGGGTTTGCGCCCGTTTTCCTGCTCCAGCGTGCGCGCCGCGCGGTATAAGCGGCGGATACTGTCACTCATATGAACGGGTACGCGGATCGTACGCCCTTGATCAGCAATCGCCCGCGTGATCGTCTGGCGAATCCACCATGTCGCATAGGTGCTGAAGCGGAAACCGCGCCGGTAATCGAACTTCTCGACGGCTTTCATCAAGCCGAGGTTGCCTTCTTGGATCAAGTCGAGGAATGGAACGCCCCGGCTCATGTATTTCTTGGCGATGCTCACCACTAAGCGGGTGTTCGCGCGGATCAGGTGATCGCGTGCAGACAGTCCATCGGTGATGATGACCGCCCACTCCGCCGCACACGGGTGATCCGGGTTCTGGCGCAGTTTCGCCATCAGTTCATCACCCGCCGCGATCCGCGTTGCCAATGAGATTTCTTCCTCATTGCTGAGGAGCGGCACGCGCGCCATTTCTTTCAAGTACAGCCCAACGGGATCATTAGAAGGATAGTTCTCGTAATCGCCGTCGTCTTCCGCAACGTCATCGTCCGTTCCCGCGTCCTCGAATTCGACATCGGCTTCGTCGATGGGGAAGTCCTCATACCAACCGTCATCGAGGGAGTCTACATCATCGCGCTCATCAAAGCCTCTGTCTTCATAATCAGAATCAGGCAAAAAATCGAAATGCGAATCATAAGCACGGTTGTAGTCGCTCAAGGCGGAACCCCCTTTTCCTACAACGGGTCGAGCTTGCTGTTCGGTTAGTGTTGAGCCGTGTTACTTGTTGAGCAGTTCTCTTAGCTTTGCCAGCCGAGGGTCGATGAGATCATCGTGTGTGTGTTCTGGCTCGCGGTTGAGGTTCGCCCCACATTCGGGGCATAACCCTTTGCAGTCAGGGCGGCACAACACGCCATGCGAGTCTTCGATGAGGGCTTCTTCGCGGATCAGCGGCGCAAGGTCGAGCATGCCGTCCTCGCTCACGCTGAACTCTGAGCCATCGGGGTTAGGGTAAGCGTACAGTTCCTCGATTTCGATGGCGACATCGCGCTCAATCGATTCGAGACAACGGTAGCATTCATCCTGTATCCCAATATGGAGTTCCCCTTGTACGAGAATGCCTTCCGCTGTGCGACTGAGGCGCAGAGGACCGCGTACATAGGAGACATCAACATCCTCAGCGACGCGGGTTGCGGGCGCATCGAACACGAGTTCGTGACTGTGTCCGGGTCCACTGGCGAGCAAGAAGCCAACATTCATCTTCAAATGACGGTTGCTCACAAACCCGTTGGCGAGGTGCTTCATTCGCTGAAAGCCTTATTCTCGAAAGTGCCAAACCCTACAAAAATTGCACCTATAACAAGTGCGTAAGTCCAAAACAAACGTATATGAGATCAGGTATTGTGTCAAGATAGGCGACAAGGTTTGAAACCGAACCCTATCCATTCTTTTTCGAGTTTTTTACACATGGCGCTCTGGGTGTTTCGCCAAGCGGATTATGTTACAATCGCCTCTGGTGCAGCGCGGATTAGCCACACACAGGCTCTCGCATGATTGGAACTCGGCTCGGACCCTACGAAATCGTTGAAGAAATCGGCAAAGGGGGCATGGCGACGGTTTACCGCGCATTTCAACCCCGCCTAAACCGCTTTGTCGCCGTCAAGATTATTCATCGCTCGATTGCGATGGATGACAATGCCTTGGAGCGTTTCCAACGCGAAGCGCAGGTGATCACGCGACTTGAACACCCGCACTTACTCCCGATCTACGACTTTGACGGCGCGCATGATCCGCCCTACATTGTGATGCGCTATTTGGAAGGCGGCACGCTCCGCGAAATTCTGGATCGTGAAGAAATTCTGCCGCTTTCGGACGCGAATCATATTCTGCGTCAGGTGGCGCAAGCGCTCGAATACGCGCACCGGCAGGGCATCATCCACCGTGATATTAAACCGTCCAACATCATGATCGATGTGGATGGAAACGCCTTCTTGACTGACTTCGGAGTCGCCCGCATGATGGGCGGTACATCGGCAGGGCAAACCCTCACCCAAGCTGGGTATGCCGTCGGTACGCCGGGGTATATGTCTCCTGAGCAGGGCATGGGACTGGAAGATGTCGATCACCGCGCTGATGTGTACTCGCTCGGCGTGATGCTTTTTGAAATGGTCACGGGCAGACTGCCGTATCGCGGCGAAACGCCCATGTCCGCGATCCTCAAGCACATCAATGATCCCGTGCCGGATGCGCGCACAATCAATGAAAACCTCACGCCGGAGATCAGCCAGATTCTCCAAAAGGCGATGGCGAAAGACCCGGACGACCGCTACCAAAGCCCGATGGAACTCGCGGAGAATTTTGGTTCTGCCGTCGCACAGGTGACTCAAACCGCGCGTCTGGGGGTGATCCGCAAGTCGGCGGAGATGAGCGTCATCGATCTCCGCAAGCGCCGCACGGATAAACAGGAAGAGATCAACGCGACTCTCGCTGCCTTTGAAGCGTCCCGCCCTGCCGACGTGACCGCCGGAGCGAAGCCTAAGCCCGCGACCGTAGCGCGATCGCAGCCGCTTGAAGACAGCGACACGGTGATGACGCCAACGAATCCCGTCCCTGCTGCTGTTCCCACCAGTGCTAATGTCCTCCCACCGCCGCCGCCGCGCACGAACATTCCGCTGATTTTGGCGGCAGTCGTCGCGCTGATCGCCGTCGTCGTGCTGGTGATCGTCTTCACCAACCAATCGAATCAAAATAACGTGGCTACGCTGACAGCAGTCGCCAACGATGCGGCGCTGCAAGCGATGGCGGGCACAAGCACCGCCGCCGCGAACACAATCCCAACGGACACGTCCGCGCCAACGGTCACATCATCGTCCACCCCGACGATCACGCCGACCGTGACGATCACCTTGACCGCGACGCCCGCCACGCCGCAGGGTGTTTCGCTGCGTGAACTCACGCTGCGCGCCGGTCCGAACGATGATTACGCCGCCGTCATCACGATTGCGCCAGAAACACAGTTTGAACTGCTCGGTTTCGACAGCACGTTTAGCTGGGTTTATATCCAGCTTGCCGACGGGACAACCGGCTGGACTCGAAGTGCAGCGGCGGCATTTACGTCGTCGGGTAACGTGAGCGCACTGCCGGAAATCGACGCCGCGACCATGACGCCGACCGCGACCAATACGCCAACCGATACGCTCACGCCGACGGTCACCTTAACCCCCACGATTACACCGAGTGCAACGATCACGGCGACGGCAACGCCTTCTATCCCTGTAGGTGTCGCAAGCCGCCCGCTCATTCTCCGCACCGGACCCGACAACGGGTACGAAGCGCTTGATCCGATCGCATCGAATACCGAGTTCATCATCCTCGGCTATGACGAGACAGGCGACTGGGTCAATGTGCAGCTTGCCGATGGCACAACCGGATGGGTTTTGAACAGTGCAACATCGTTCTCTGCGGCGGGCAATGTGGACGCGCTGCCCTTCCTAGAAGCCGCGACGATGACGCCAACCGCGACGGCAACGCCTACCGCAACCGCAACGTTTACGGCAACCGCCACGTTCACCGCGACGCACACACCCACAATCACACCGACGTTTACCCCGACGTTGATCCCGTTTGGACGAATGCCGTATGTCGTCGATTTTGAAAGCGGTGCGGAACTCAATACGTGGTCGTTTGATCCAAGCGCGTGGTCGCTTCTGGGTACGGATGGTGGAACGGTGCTGCGCGGAGCAGGCACCGCCGATCAACTTCTAGAGATCGTCGGGAACGACACGCCCGAATGGGTGATCACTGATGCGGTGAATCAAGTCGTCAGCATGTCGTATGCGCATGATCGGGATGCAGGCACACCGCCCGAATTCCGTGTGATCACTGCGGCGGGCGCAAGCGGCTACACAGCCGTGACGATCCGCCCAGACAGCGTTGTGATCGGGCGTGGTGAAACGCTCGGCGATACCGTCATCCCCGAAAACGAAACCGCGCTTGCAACCGCCAGCTTCCAACCGCAGCCCGGCATGTGGCATCGTCTCGTTGTCTGGTCACAGCGCGCCCCCGGCGGCGTGGTTGTGACCGTCTACATCGATAATCAAATCGTCGCGCAAGCGCTGACTTCTCCAAGCGCCCCCGGCGATCAGCGGATTCTGCTTCAGCCCGGCGCATCGCCGGTGCTGATCGATGACCTTGCGGTGCAGCGTGCCGAACCACTTAGCACGACGTTCAGCGGAGAAGGGCTGCCGCCCGCGTGGAGCGCTTCCGGTTCAGCGCTGACCAACGTGATCGAGAGCGCTGAAGAAGACGCCTACTTCCAGATCGAAGGCGAAGTCGTCCTCCGCGCCGCGTCAAACGTGCGCCCACTCCAGAATATCGCCATGAATTTGAATGCCTATGTCGCATCGGGCGCGATGGAGATCAACCTCCGCGTGAACGACGGCGGCTTGATCCGCGTCGAACTCCGCAACGGGCGCTTGATCACCAGTCAGTTTGACAGCGCGGGCACGGTGATCGACAGCGCGACGGCGGATAACTTCTACGGCTCGAATACGTGGTTTACAATCGGGATCACACTGTTGGGCGACCGGTTGGAGATCACGAAAGATGGATCGCTCCGGCTGTCGCATGTGTTCGCCGCCAACCCGTCCCCCGGCACAATCGAGATCACGACGACGAACGGAACATCGCTCCGCCTTGATGATCTGCTCGTGTACGAAGCGCCGCCTATGGAAAATCTCAATGCGCGCGCTTTTGAGCCGCTCCGCATCGCCGCTGAAGGCGTACAGCCGCCCGCCGCCATCGTCCTCGATTTTGAGCGCGATTTCCCGCCCGACTTGTTCGAGCAGCAGTACAGCGCGGGAAGGCTCGACGCGGACGCTTTGGAGATCACTTACGCGGGGGATCAAAGTCTGCGGCTGATGAATGACGCGGCAAATCCGCGCATGTTCGGCGCGGGCGGGAATGCCAACTATCTTGATTCGACCGATATTCACGCGCATATTGATGTGCGCCTCAGCCAACCGGGGACGGCGTGGTTTATGGCACGCGCGCGCGCTGACCTGATGGGAGAAATTCAAGGCTACCGGATCGAGATCACGCGCCGCCCCGATGGCATGATGAGTCTGGTCATCCGAGCCAGTCAGGGTATGGACTCGTTTGATCTGTATGCCGGACTCGTCCCGCAGTCACCGAACTTCCCGCCGGATGTCGTTCAACTTGAAGTCGTCGCCATGCAGGATCGCATCGCCTTCTACGTCAACGAAGTGTATGTGATCAGCCGTATGGGGATCAATTTGCTTGGTGGATCGGTCGCGTTCGGCGTCGAACCGAATACGACTGCCTATTTTGACAATCTGCGCGTCGTCGATTTGACGCCGTAAGCGAGGAAAACACGATTGAGCCAACGTCCGCCTCCACCGGAGACGTTACCGGAACAAGATGATCTGGTGATCCTGCCGCACGAACTTGATGAATTAGGCGTGCGCGTTGGAAATCTACCGGATAGAACGCCGCCGCGTTCGTCGAACAGCGGCTGCCGAAGCTGTTTACTCGTCATGAGCGGGTGCGGCGTGATCTTGATCGTCGTCGTGATTGCGCTCGTATTGATCATCCCCGGCACAATCGTTGGTTTGTTCAACGGCATCGTCAGCCAGTTTAACGCGAGTATTCCGCCGCCCGTCGCCAGCATCATCAGCACCCAGACCATCGTCACGGGGATTCAACCACTCGGTCAGTTGGTCAGCGTGAGCAGTCAGCTTGCCGTCGCGGATATCGAGGTCAACGTCTCACAAGGCGCGTTGAATGCGTGCGCGTTTGGTGCGAATCATGTCGTTCAAGGCGCAGTCGAAGCGGGTATCGACCTGACACAGCTCAGCGAAAACAATATCCGCTATGACGCCGAACGCGACGTGTACGTGATCACGATCCCGCCGCCGCAGCTCACAAGCTGCCGCGTCGATTACATCCGCCAATATGAGCGCTCATTTACGACATGCAATGTCGATTGGGATGAAGCCCGCTTGATCGCCCAATACCTCACCCTGATCCAATTCCGCGATACGGCGGTCGAAGGCGGGATTTTGCGCCGCGCCGAAAGCGAAACGCGCCTAGTGTTGGGGAATTTCATCCGGTTGGTGACGGGCAGTGAAGTCGAAATCGTTTTTGAGGAGCCATCTTTAACCACCGCCGAACCGGGAGCGCTGTATCCGCCAAGCTGCTCACCGGATGTCCCCGCCGGTTGGAGCATCAACCCGAACGGGGAATGGACACGCAGCAATTAGCAGCAAACGATGACTGCCTGTGCCCTCTCTATCCCTTGCGATAGAGAGGGAGACTTATCAAATGCGCTCTACAGCCACCACACACAATCCGAAACAGGAGTACGCACCTCTCTATGGAACTGTATATCATCCGGCACGGTCAGTCGACCAACAACGCGCTGAACGAAGTATCGACGCGTCATTATGATCCGCCCCTGAGCGATCTCGGTAAGCGCCAGTCCGACAAACTCGCCGCATGGCTGGCGTCAGGCGATTTACGCACTCCTTGGAGCGACCCCGATACCGGCTTCACCCGCCTTGACCCGATCCCCAATTTCACGTTTGATCACCTGTATTGCAGCGCAATGCACCGCGCGCTGCTGACCGCTCTGCCGGTGGGGCAGGCGTTGGGGATCAACCCGGAAGTCTGGATCGATATTCACGAACACGGCGGCATGTACCTTGAAGCGCCGGACGGGTCGATCACCGGCTATCCGGGGCGCACCCGTGACGAGATCGCCGCCGAATTTCCCCATTACGCCATCCCCGAAAGCGTGACCGAAAAAGGCTGGTATCGCATCGAATCCGGGCATGAAGAACGCGGCGTCTTTTATGGACGTGCGATCCGTGTCGCGGTTGAACTCCGCCGCCGCGCCGAAGACCCGGAAACCGCCAACCAGCGGATCGCCATCATCACGCACGGCACGTTCATCGACGCGTTGATCAAGGCGTTCTTGAATGCGCTCCCGTCGCGGTCACATTTCTTCATGCACTACAATTCGGCGATCACGCGGCTGGATTTTGACTCGGAGCGTGTGTTGATGCGCTACATGAACCGCATCGATCACCTGCCGAGCGACTTGATTTCGTAAAGAAAAACTCCTCACCGCCCGCCCCCTCAGCCATCGCAAGCGATAGAGAGGGGGAGCAGCACCCCAGTTTTCTCCCCTCTCTAACCGGAGGTTGGAGAGGGGCAGGGGGTGAGGAGCTTTTTGTATAGATTTTAGTAGATTTTCCCGCGTTTGTGCTAAACTTCACGCAGTTTTTGATCCACCGGGATAGGCACATTATGAATTTGTCCGACTCGATTACCCTTCCGTTTGTTTTGTCGATCCTCACAGCCATCGTCAGCGGCGTGTTTGCCGTCATGGTGCTCAAACGCTGGTATGGCGCGCGGCAGGCGGGAAAACAGCGCCCGCATCTGCTTTGTTGGGGCATTGGATTAGCACTGTACTTCACCGGGTCACTCAGTCAAGCGATTCTGTCGCTTGTGTGGAGTCCGTTTCTGTTCGGCTTGTGGTATTGGTCGGGGGCGCTGGCGGTCGCGGCGTGGCTCGGCTTGGGGACGGTCTATCTGCTCGTGCGGCGCGGGAATATTGCGCGCAATTTCCACATGGCGCTGATCCTGATCAGCGTGATGACCCTGCCTTGGACGATTCTGCTCACGCCGATGGATGAAACCGTATGGCATCCCGGCGCGGATATGGTCACGCTCTACCGCGATATTATGCCGCGTGACGCGCGCGGGACGGTGCGCTTTTTCTCGCCCATCTTGAACGGACTCGGCACGCTCGGCTTGGTCGGCGGCGCGATCTATTCCGCGATCCTGTTCCGCCGCAAGCATATTCTGCGCAGCCGCATGATCGGCAACTGGTTAATCGCGGCGGGCGGGTTGATGCCCGCGCTCGGCGGTGTGTTTGATGAACTCGGATTCCCCGGTTATAAGTACATCAGCCTGTTATTGGGGGCGATCACGATCTTTGCGGGATACCTGCTCGCCACTCAAAAGGATGATGAGCCAGTACCCAAACGGGTCGAGCCGCAGCCGTCCTCGACGTAACTTTATCCTCACCCTAGAGGACTCTTCGATTCTGCCGCTGCTGCCCTCACCCCGGACGCTTCGTGTCCCGCCCCTCTCCGTCAACAGAGAGGGGCAAAAACACCTTACCCGCGCCGCAGTTTTTTACGCGAGCAGATCACCCCCTCTCTGCCAGCGGAGAGGGGGACGGGGGGTGAGGGCGCTTTTGGCGAGCCGCAAGTGTGGTGATGGGGTAAGGATGAGACAAGAATCGTCTTAAGCAACAAGGAATACGCGCTCAAAATGGAAACGATTTACCCGTTTCTGAACGATCTGCATTTTTTTCTGAGCCGCGCCGGTTTGGTGATCGGCGTGGTTATGTTCGGCGTGACGTTCTACATCGCCATCATCAAGCATGGCGACGTGAGCAAGCCGTTTATGGGTGCGGTCTACACCACCGTGATCCTGATGGGGTTAAGTGGGCTGGTCGGGTTGATCATGTACCTTGCGGGGGGTCGTCCGTTTGATGAGGTGCATCTGATCTACGGGCTGGGGGTGGTGCTCTCTCTGCCGTTCTTCGTGTATGTCGAACGCACGGCGAAAAAACGTCCGGCGATGGGATCATATTTGTGGGGGTTCGCGCTGCTGGCAGCGATCATCCTCCGCGCTATCGTCACGGGCGCGGGATAAATCGTTTTCTAAACCACAAAGAACACGAAGCATAGGTGTCTGTGTTCTTTGTGGTTCAAATCACTGTCTAAAGCGTGTAGTTCTGCGGGTTGCCCTGTGACCCCTTCTTACCATCGGGCCACGTCGTATTCTCGTCAAACTTCACACCGTTGACGTTCGCGCCCTTCATATTCGCGTTGAGCAGGTTCGCGCCGTTAAGCGTTGCGCCGCTCAAGTTGGCGTTCGTCAGGCGCGAGCTGGTCAGGTTGGTGCGGGTGAAGTTAATCCCGGTGCAGTTTGAGCCGTCTAGGTCGATGCCAATCATCACGGCGGTCGTCGCGTCCACATATGACAGGTTGGCGGCGCGCAGAATCGACTCGCGGAGGGTGGCGGCTTGGAGCTTTGCGCCGCGCATGTTCGCGCCAGTCAGATCGAGACGGGTTATGTCCAGCGCATTCAAATCGACCCCTGCCAGACGCGGCGTGGTTCCGGCGCTGATCAGCGCCAAGATCAGTTCCTTACGCGAGATTTCAGCCATTCGACAGTTCCTTTCGCTGGTAATCCAAGATTTGTCTGATCGTATCATCAAGCGACGTTGTTGGCTTCCAGCCCGTCAGCCGCTCGATTTTTTCCAAACTTGGGATGCGGCGGCGGAAGTCCTCAAATCCGGCTTCATACGCCTCCTCATACGGAATACAGCGGATCTCGCTCGTGCTGCCGGAAAGATCGCGCACGCGCTCGGCAAGCTGCAAGATCGAGATTTCTTCACTGCTGCCAATATTGGTGACCTGCCCGACTGCCTCCGCGCTTTCGCTCAAGGCGATGATCGCTTCGATCACGTTATGAACGTTGCAGAAGCATCGGCTTTGAGCGCCATCCCCGTACACCTGAATCGGTTCGTTCTGAAGCGCCCATCGTGCAAAGCGCGGCAGCACCATGCCATACTGCCCACTTTGGCGCGGACCGACGGTATTAAACAGCCGGAAGACCACGACGGGCAGATTCACCTCGCGGTGATACGCCAGCGCGAGGAATTCGTCAATCGCCTTGCTGGCGGCGTAGCTCCACCGTGAGCGCGTCGTCGCTCCGAGCAGGCTGTCGTCGTCTTCGGTAAACGGGATGCGCACACCTTTCCCGTACACCTCACTCGTGGATGCGATCATAACCTTCTTACGATAGCGGCGCGCGGTCTTGAGGACGACCTCAGTCCCGCCGATGTTCGTTTCAATCGTCTCAATCGGTTCTTGAATGATCCGCTGAACGCCAACCGCCGCCGCCAGATGAAAGATCAGGTCGCATTCGCTGACCAAACGATCCATCACGATGGTGTTGCGTATGTCTTCGATTGCGACACGCAGCCGGGGGTTGTTTTCGACAGCCTGCAAATTGCTGATCCGCCCGGTGCTCAAATTGTCGATGATCGTAACCGTGTAATCGCGTGCGAGCAGGGCTTCCGCCAGATGACTGCCGATGAATCCCGCACCGCCTGTGATAAGCGCGTGCCTCATATGTTCTCTTTTCTAATGCGCGTACCAGCCGTGAAGTCTACAAGAAATGCCGGGGGAGGGCAACGGCTTGACGCATGCTTCGCCTAAATCAGAATAGACACACGCCGGAAAGGTTTCGTTTCAAACCTTACAAAATGCCGACATCAAAACCGCACACTACTAACGGAAAATAAACGAAATCTCAATTCAACGCAAGCTCAAGCGTAGGGAGAGCGTCGTTTTCTACGCGAAAAAGCTTCATTGTGTTGAACGTTTGTTTGTACTACAATGGGTTAAATTCTCGTTACAACGGTTTGAAACAGTCGCTAACTCGGGGGCAATGATGAGCGAAAAGATTTTGGTGATCGATGATGAACAAACCACGCTCGACCTGATCCAGATGCTGTTGGAGCGGCGCGGCTTTGAAGTGGTGCGCGCCCTCAACGCCGAGGACGGACTGCGGAAGGCATACCGTCACCAACCCGATCTTGTTCTGCTCGATATTATGATGCCGGACATGGATGGGTGGGATGTGTGCAAGCGCCTCCGCGAAATGTCGGATGTGCCGATCATCTTCCTCACTGCACGCAGCGAAACGCGGGATGTCGTCAAAGGCTTGGAGATCGGCGCGGATGACTACATCGCCAAACCGTATGACAACGACGAATTGGTGGCACGCATCAAAGCGCATCTGCGCCGCGCGCCCAAAGCGAACATGAGCGAAGAACTTTCGTTCAATAATGGTGAGTTCCGCATCAACTTCTTAAATCGTGAAGTGCGCGTCCGCAACGATCTCCGGCACTTGACGCCCAAAGAGTTTAATCTGCTTGCCGTGCTGGTGCGCAACGCGGGGCGAGTCGTGCCGCGTGCCGAGCTTGTCACGGAAGCATGGGGCGAAGAATACGGCGACGCGATTGACAGCCTAAAGCTCTATATCCACTATCTGCGCCAAAAGATCGAGGTTGACCCGGATCGCCCGGATTACATCCTGACTTCGCGCGGAGTCGGCTACCGCTTCGCCAACCGATAAGCGCCTATGTGAGCGGGGGACGTGGACTGATGGCGCGATACAAAACGCCGCCCGCTCTGGAGTATCATCATGAGTAGGAGCCTTCTTTAGAATAGGACGCCTGCTCATGACCACCTCACTTGATCACCTGTCCCCCGTGTGGTCACATATGACCACGATGCAGCCCGCGCGCGGCGAGGGTATTTACCTCTACGACGCCGACGGGACGCGCTACACCGATTTCACCAGCGGTATCGGCGTGACCAATACCGGTCACTGTCACCCGCGTGTGGTCAAGGCAGTGCAGGATCAAGCGGCGCTGCTGCTGCACGGTCAGATCAATATCGTCATCCCGCCCACCGTGATCGAACTCAGCCGCTTATTGAACGAAATTACGCCGGACGGAATCGACAGCTTTTTCTTCTCCAACAGCGGCGCAGAAGCGACCGAAGCCGCCGTCAAACTGGCGAAAATGGCGACCCGCCGCCCCAATATCGTCGTCTTTCAGGGAAGCTTTCACGGACGCACCGCGCAAACGATGGCGATGACGACCAGCAAAACCGTGTACCGATCGTATTACGCTCCCGCGCCGAGCGGCATCTTTGCCGCGCCGTATCCGTATGTGTTCGAATATGCGCGTAAATACGGCTGGGATGATAATACCACGATTGATTACGCGCTGGATCACCTGCACAAACTCTTGAAAGCGCAGACCGCCCCCGATGAAACCGCCGCTGTTGTGATCGAACCGGAGTTAGGCGAAGGCGGTTATGTGCCCGCGCCGGTGCGTTTCTTGCAAGAAGTTCGTGCACTGTGTAGTGAGCATGGAATTCTGTTCGTCGCCGACGAAGTGCAAACCGGATTCGGGCGGACGGGGAAAATGTTCGCTATCGAGTACGCGAACGTCACGCCGGACATCATGATCATGGCGAAAGGCTTGGGAAGCGGTGTGCCGATCAGCGGGATCGGGGCGAACCGTGCCTTGATGGAAAAATGGCAGGTTGGGTCGCACGGCGGTACATACGGCGGAAACGCCCTCGCTGCCGCCGCCGCGTGCGCGACGATCAACGTGATGCGCGACGACGATTTGCCCGGTAATGCCGCCCACATGGGCGAACACCTCACCGATGGACTGCGCGCCCTGCAAGACAGCTATCCGGTGATCGGGGATGTGCGCGGGCTTGGCTTAATGGTCGGTGTCGAGTTCATCACCAACGGGCAGCCGGATAAGAACGTCACCAAAGCCGTGCAAAAAGCGTGTCTGGATGCTCGTCTGCTCCTGCTCACGTGCGGCACGTATGAGAACGTGATCCGCTGGATTCCGCCGCTCATCGTCACTGCCGAGCAGATCGACGAAGCGCTGCTGGTATTCCGTCACGCGCTCGCCGCAGCCGGCGCGTAACCAATAGGGAAAAGATTCTTCACCACAAAGAACACGAAGAAAGAATTTTCAGTGAATCACGGATTTATCCCATCTGTCCTCACCCCCCGACCCTCTCTCCATCGCAAGCGATAGAGAGGAGGAGCAGATCACTTGTTTTCTCCCCTCTCTAACCGAAGGTTGGAGAGGGGTTGGGGGTGAGGAGCAGTACATTGGGGCAAAAGTGTCGTCCCGCGAACTCTCTAAGAGAGAGAGGACTAAGCACTTTCGTGATTCTTTGTGGTTCAAGCGTTTCCTCTCCGCCTCGCCTGTGAGCCGCACGGCAGTATCGAAAATGTGCTAGAATCATCACGTGAGGGGGATACCGGGAGAGATGCGATGCAAGCTGATTACATCCTCGATTATGATGTGATTTCGACCGCGCGTGAGCGGCGGTTGTTCGTGCTGGCGCGCATTCAAGGCGGGATGCCCGCTAATCGCACACGCCGTCCGGCGCTCAATTTGAGCGTCGTTTTGGATCGCTCCGGCTCGATGGCGGGAGACAAGCTCGATTATGTCAAACGCGCGGCGCAGTTTCTCGTCCAGCATCTCAGCGCGTCCGACTGGTTCAGCCTCGTGACCTACGATACACAGGTCGCCGTCGATGTCGCGCCTGCGCATGTCGTCTACAAGGATCAACTGAATCAAGCGATCGCGCGGATCAATGCGGGTAATTCGACCAACCTGAGCGGCGGCTGGCTGCAAGGGTGCGGCTTGGTCGAAGCGAATCAAGCGCCGGAGCAGATCAACCGTGTGCTGCTGCTCACCGATGGGCTGGCAAATGTCGGCGTCACCGAGCCTGATCGTTTGGCGACGATGGCTCGCGCCAAGCGCGAAGAAGGCGTGACCACGACCACGATGGGCGTCGGCATGGGCTTCAATGAAGACCTGCTGCGCGCGATGGCGAAAGAAGGCGGCGGCGCGTTCTACTTCATCGACAACCCGGATCAAGCGGCGCATATCTTCCGCGAAGAACTGCGCGACCTGCTCAACGTGATCGGGCAGAACTTGACGATCACGCTGAAAGTGGCGGGCAGCGTTCGTTGGGTCAGCCAATACAACAGCTACCCGGCAGAGGATCGCGGCGGAGTCGTCACGTTCCGCATGGGCGATTTGTTCGCAGAAGAAGTAAAAATGCTCCTGCTCGAACTCCACGTGCCCGCGCTGACGACGCTCGGACAAGTTGAGATCGCACGGCTGCGGTTTGAGTATGACGAACTCACCGACGACGCATCCGTTCACCGCGTTTCGGAGATGCCGATCATGGTGAACACGGTCGCGGAAGGCGATTACACCAGCCACAAGCAGCCCGTTAATGATGACGTGATGCGCATGGTTTTGATGCTTGGCGCGTCACGCGCGCGCGAAGAAGCCGTCAAGCACGCTGACCGCCGCGAATGGGAGCGTGCCGCCGATGTGCTCCGCAAAGCGGCGCAAGCAATTGCCGACAGCCCATACGAAGATGCCGATCTTCAGCAGCAGCACAACATGCTGCAAGAAGAAGCGATCGATATGGAATTCGGCGCGCAGCGCTATGACGATTACGCCCGCAAGACGCACACAACGAAAGTCGAATACTTCAGCGAAACGCGCCCGCTCCGCGCCAGCGAAGCGGCGAGTTTGCACGCCCGCCTAAAATCGAGCCGCAGCGCACAGCAGCGCAGCGGAGTCACGCCGACGAAGATGAAATTCCGGCGCGAACTTTACCCGCTCGACAAAGACGAAATTCGCCTCGGTCGCGGGAGCGATAACGACATCGTGATCGATGATCCGACGGTGAGCGAGCATCACTGCCGCATCGTCCGCGTCGATGACACGCTGATCTTGGAGGATTTGGGCAGTAAAAACGGGACATTCGCCAACAACGGACGGGTTAGTGAGCCGTTCCGCTTAAGCGTTGGCGATGTGATGACCATTGGTTCGTGGTTCTTCATGTTTGATGCGTGAACGTACCGCAGCCGCCCTACCGTCAAGAACAGCTTGGAGAAGGTCTAAAAGACATGAGTGGTTTGACTATCCTAAAACAGCGCTACCCGCAGTTGATCGCAGATTTGCCAGAGGAATTCGATTCGCGTGACTTGATCGCGTTGATCATGGAACGCTACAAGCATCTGTATGAGGCGACGAAATCTGAATTCCCGGACGCCAAGCGCGGCGAACCGAGTTTTCATGGACGGTTGGCGATGGGATTGACCGAGTTTCCCGAACTTGTGGAACAGGTGGGGACGCGCAAAAGCAAAACTAAAAAAGGCACGATCTCGGAAACCACCGTTTGGCGCAAACGTCATGAGGGGAAAGCGTCTTAGCGGTACCCCCGCACGATGTTGACGAGTTCACGCGCCCGGTGAACAAACGTATGCTCGCTAAGGACGCGCCGACGGGCGGCTTCTCCGGCGGCGCGGCGCTCCGCGTCATGCGTGAGCAAATAGCGCATCCGGTCTGCCGCTTCTTCGCCGCTTTCGACGACGAAAATTTCTTTCCCCGGCTCGAACCATGTCTCAACGCCTAAATACGGCGTTGCCAGCATACACCGCCCCATCGCGCCGAGTTCAAATGGGCGTGAGGAGGACGAGGCGTATACACTGGCATGAGCAGCGCGCGTAATCACAAGGTTGATCTTGCTCCTGCAGGCATATTCGCGTAGTTTGCTGAAGCTCATATACGGAAGCTGTTCGGCGCGCCCGATGTCTCCAAGTTTTGTCCCGCGCAGCGCGAAGCGGGCATCGGGTAAAGCGCGGCTGCCGTCACGGATGACCGCATCAATCCACTGCCCGCGATATTCGCGTCCGTGCCCGTAGAAAAACACATCGATATCTTCGCTGTTCACGTCCACCGGGCTGAACACATCAGGATCAGCGCCGTAATACAACGTATGCGCCGCCTTCGCGCCCATTGTCTTGAGCGTCTCTGTGCCGCCCGCGCTGTTGCTGATGAACGCCGCGAATTCGCGTATATCCGCGCCTTGATAAATGCGGAATCCACTGGCGAATCCGCTCATGCTCGGCAGGCTTGCGGGAACATCTCCGTCATAATACAGGACAGGTATGCCGTGCTTGGCTGTGATCGCCGCCGCCACACCCTTGAGTTGGTTCAGCGGCACGGTTAAGAAAATCACCGCGTCGATGTCCGGTTCGCGGGTGAGGATCGCGCTCAAATGCCGCTCCCACAGCGGCGCGATCAAGCGCTGCGCCGCTGCCCGCACCACCCGATCCGATGTGCTTTCGTCCTCGGTCTGTGCGTTTTGTGGGGCGGGTTTTTCTTTCTCAGGGATCACCTTGCGCATAGTCTCGCGCGCCGCCTTGAATAGATCGCCCTGCCATTGAGCGGGATTATCCGCCGCCCGCCACCACAGTGACTCAATCGCTGGTCCTTGATAGGGTGCGGCGATCACATCAACGCCGATTTCGTACAAGCCTTTGAGAAGCTGCCACCAAGCCGGGGTCGCGCTGAACGGCTGCGTGAGGTCAAGCGATGAGACGACAAAGAGAAGTTTCATGACGATTGGTTTGTTTCCTACGGCGACGGTGCGCCATCCAGCAAAAATGCACGGACATCGGCTTGGAACTGCTTCCCACCCGCCGGATGACCCATCTTCGGATACAGGATCAGGCGGGCATTCGGAATCCCTGCCGCCGTTTCACGGAATAATGCCTCTGAATAAAACGGGTCTTGATCACCGGCGATCACCAGTGTCGGCGCGCTGATCTCCGAAAGCCGACCCTGAAAGGCATGCTGATCTTCCGCTTCAATCGTGATGATCAGATCGGACGGGTCTTTCGGGGTCATCGACGGCAAGCGGGCGATCACAAACGCGCTCAGCCAGAACATCAAACGGAGCGCATACCGACCGATACCGGAATGCGGCACGAGAAAGCTGAAAATCGCATCATAGGCTTTGCGCCAGCGGCGCTCACGCGCCAAGTCCGCAAGTTGTAGTTGGAGGGTTTTGCCCGCCTTGCCCAGCGTATGCGCGGCAGAATGGATGATCACTTTGCGCACCAGATCAGGGTGATCGGCGGCGAAGTGCTGCACAATCGATCCACCGGTCGATGTTCCGGCAGCGTCCACCGGAGCGCCAAATTCCTCGCGGATCATCGTCGCGTAATCAGCCGCCATATCTTTCATCGAATACCCGTGCGCCAGTCCCGGTTTGCGGGTGACGAGATAGATCGTATAGTCCTGCGCGAGAAATCCAAACCCGCTGAAGGACGCTGCCATCCAGCGCGGCATCGGCTTGTTATCGAACACAAGCCCCTGAAAGATCACGAGGATGCGGGGTCCTGTGCCGAATCGATTGTAGGGCAGCCCGCTGCGAAAGTACCCGGTCGAGTTGGCGGTCGCCATGCCGGTTCTCCTACGGTTGAGCGCGTGGCGCAAAGGCAAAAAACTCCTGTCGCTGCTCACCATTATAGGACATGTGCGCGGCGAAATGCTCCTCATCCCCCACCCCGCTCTACCCTACGGTTGAAGTGGGGCAGGGGATGAGGAGCGAAAACAATGTGCCTAATCCATATACCCCAGTGAGCGAAGCTGCTCGATCACCTGTGCGCTCAGTTCACCAGATTCGCCGTTTTCCGCCACCGCGCCGATCAACGGGGCGATCTTGCGCTTGAGCGCTTCGATTCGCGCCGCCTGATCAGGATCGCCCGCGAGATTGTGCGTCTCATCGGGATCATGTTCGAGTGCGTACAGTCCTTCGACCTCATCGGCACGCATGATCAACTTGTGATCGCCGTCGTACACGGTGCGCCGTGTTTCGATCAAGGCTAAACGGTCAATCATGGACGGGGCGCGGTGCTTCAGTACATTGAGAAAGGTCATCGGGGGTACGGCTTCACTGAGCGGAGTCCCGCCGTCCGCCGTCGCCCCGCGCGCGATCTCATTCATGAGCGAGAGTCCCAACACGTCCGCGTTGGGATCAGCCGGATCGAGCGGGGTTTCCGCGCCCGCCAGCTCAAGAAACGTGTGGAACAACCGCCGCGTGCTGATCGCCGCCGCGATCTCCGCGCGCGGTGCATCCGGTAGGTGCATCGCCATCGGTACATGCACCAACGGCTGATGGACAGAGAAGCCGTGCCCGAAGTAATCGTGTTCGCCGTGCATTTCCCCGTGATCCGCCGCGATCACGACGACGGTGTTATCGAGCGCGCCTGTTTGCTTCAAGAAGTAGAGGAGTTTGCCTACCTGCTCGTCTTGCGCGGCGATCTCCGCTTGATAGAACGCGTCGATGGTGTCCATCTGCCAGTCTTCAAGCGGGGTTTCACGCGGGCTTGCCCATGCTGCCCCGTCCGCGTTGAACTGGCGCATGAACGCGAATGCCCGTTTATCGCGGTTGATCTCCGGCGCGATCCGCTCCAGTACATCACGCGGCGGGTGATACGGCGTATGCGCGCCCATCAAGTTGACGAACGTAAACAGCGGACGTTCACGCCCGCCGTCATGATATGCACGCCAGAAAGAGATTAGGTCGCTGATCGATTCGGATGTGCTGCCCTTGAAACGGATGTATTTCGACCAGATCGGCACAAACAGCGGATTCAGCGCGATGCGGAACAACTCGTCACTTTTGGCGAACTGGTTACCGATCCGCCGCGCATGCGGGCGAAACCAGCGCAAAAACGCATGTCGCGCGCGCGATTCCGGTAGTCCATACGGACGGTTGGGGATCGCGCTGGCATAGTTGAAGAAATCCGCAAAACCGCGCTGTAAGCCGTTATCCAGCACGCCGACCAGCGGATTGTTGCAGAATGCCGCCGTGTGATACCCCGCTGCCGTTAGAATTTCCGCCAACGTCGGCAGTGCGCCGCTTAGGGCGCTGTTCGACTGGGTGACGCCGTGACGCGCCGGATACACGCCCGTGAACATCGACGCATGCGCCGGAATCGTCCACTGTGCCGGGGCGACCGCCCGTGTGAACAATTGGTAGTCATCCGCGAATTGGTCAAAGTGCGGGGACGTGGGGCGCGGATTACCGTAGATTTGCAAACGATCACGCCGCAGCGTGTCGAGGATGATCAACAGCAGATTCGGTCTTGTATCGCTCATTTAGAGTATACTCGTATCGGTATGAGCGCCGTCAGACTGCGCGCGCTCCGCATCTGATTTTATAATTCGCTGAACGACTGCAACAAGGGGTGATTCGGTGGAGAGTATCCGGGTAGCGCTGGTACAGGTCGAATGGCGGGGCAGCCGCGAAGCGATGAAGACACAATATCAGGCGCTTTTGACCGATGAAGCGCAAAAAGGTGCGCGCCTGATCTGCCTGCCAGAATTCTCACTGCTTCCTTATTTTCCCGCATCTACCGATCTGGCGGGTTTCGCATGGGCAGAAGCGCTCCCCGGCGGCGAAAGCGAACAGTTCTTCTCCGAATTAGCGCGGGAACGGAACGCCTACGTGATCGGCAGCCTGTTTGAAAAAACGCCCGCCGGAGACTACTACGATACGGCAACGATTCATGACCCCGCCGGAACTTTGATCGGGTTTACACGTAAAGTACATATCCCGTATGGTGAAGGCTACAATGAGCGCCATTTCTTCGGTGGGGGTGGCGAATATCCAATTCATCAGCTTGAAAACCTCGCGGTTGCTGCGCCCACCTGCTACGATCAATGGTTCCCGGAGATGGCGCGTATCTGCGCGTTGAACGGCGCGGAGTTCATCTTCTACCCAACCGCCATTGGCTCTGAGCCAACCGACCCCGACATCGATTCTGCTGACGCATGGCAAACTGTGATGCGTGGTCATGCCATCGCCAACGGGGTGTTTATCGGCGCGGCGAATCGCGTCGGCATGCAGCCTCCGGTGACATTTTACGGCAGCAGTTTTGTTTGCGACCCGATGGGGCGGATTCTCGCGCAAGCCGGACGTGATACCATCGAAGTGATCACCGCCGATCTTGATGCAGGGCTGTTTTATCATTGGCGTGATCTCTTTCCGCTGCTGCGTCAGCGTCTCCCCGGTGCTTACCAACGCCTGACTGAAACAGGCAGCGCGTTTGATCGTCTTTCCTAAGGAGTTTTTCACCAATGCCCGTTCGCGTAAACTGGGCGAACCCAGAACAAAGCGCCATTCTCATCACCATTACCGATCGTTGGACATGGCGCGTGATCGAAACGCTAGTTGTAGGATTGCAGACGCTCGACAGCACTGCAAAACACCCCTACGATTTGATTATTGACGGCAGTCAAACGACGCTGTGGGAGCCGGATTTACTCGAACACGCACGCGCAAATTACGGCACGATAGTGCTAAGACACCGCCGCATGATTTTGATCGTTGGTGTGGATGAATTCACACGAGTCTTGATCGAAGCAGTCCCAGCGCTCCCCGGCATGAGCCATCTCAAGTTTGTGTTTTTTGAAACGGTGAGCGAAGCGCTGGTGTACAGCGCCAGTGTGACCGACTCCTCAAAACCGGATAAGCCAACAGGTGGATAATGGTCGAACTGATGGTGATCGGCGGCGGACCCGCCGGAGTCACGGCGGCGCTGCGTGCGCGTGAACTGGGTGCACATGTGGTATTGATCGAGCGCGGGATACTCGGCGGCACTTGTACCAATGACGGTTGTGTGCCAACGCGCGTCTTGGCGAAAGCGGCTCGGCTCGTCCGCGATGCGGCGCAGTTCGCAGACTATGGGCTGGATGCACCGCGCCCCACCATCGACTTTGCCCGCGTGATCGCCCGTGCGCAGCAGGTCGTGTATCAAATCCACGACAAGAAACAGTTGATCGAACATCTGCGCGATGTCGGTGTGGAGGTGTATCACGACGTTGGCAGTGCCCGCTTTGTCGATTCGCACACGGTTGAGCTTGCCGACGATGAGCGCAAACTTTCCGCCGATCAAATCATCATCGCTGCCGGGGGACATGCCCGCCGCTTGAACTTTCCCGGTTCAGAATTCGCGCTGACTCACAGTGATGTGTGGAGCATGAAAGCGCTGCCGCGTTCGCTTGTGATCGTCGGGAGCGGCGCGACCGGCGCGCAGCTTGCATCCGTGATGAATGCTTTCGGCGCAGCCGTCACGCTGATCGACATCGCGCCGCGCATCCTGCCAACCGAAGATGCTTCGGTGAGCGGTGCGGTTGCGGCGGCATTTTATCTGCACGGAATCACGACGATCACCGGAATCAATGGGATCGACCGGATCGACCGCCGCGCCGATGGCAGTTTAGATTTCACCTATATTCACGATGATGAGCCGCGCACGATCCCAACGGACGCGGTGCTGCTCTCGGTCGGGTGGCCCTCCAACAGCGATACGCTCAATCTGGCGGCGGCGGGGGTCGAAACCAAAGGCGCGTACATCACCACCGATGATCATATGCGCACGAACGTCCCGCATATCTACGCAATCGGGGATGTCAACGGGCGCATGATGCTCGTCCAAAGCGCGCATCATCAAGCTCGCTACGCCGTCGAAAACGCCCTGCTCAACGCCGAACGGAGCGACGACCGCAAACTTGTTCCGCACGGCGGCTTTACTGATCCCGAATACGCCTCGGTTGGCATGACCGAAGAAGCGGCGCACAAATCGCATCAGGTCGCCGTCGCTGTTGTCCCGTTTGAGGGAATGGATCGCGCCGTGATCGACGGACATACGGAAGGCTTCTGTAAGCTGATCGTGGATCAGGAAACGCGGGTGATCCTCGGCGCGCATGTCGTCGGTGAGCAAGCCGTCGAGATCGTCCACACCATCGCGGCGGTGATGGAAGCCGAGATGGTGATCGAAAAACTGGCGGACATCGAATTTGCGTATCCGACGTTCGCGGCGATCATCGGGGTGGCGGCGCGCCAGCTTGCGCGTGAACTCCGCGTCGTACCGGTTCAGCCGCGCTGGAGCGAAGTTACATCCGAACGCACCGCTGAATGGGAACGCCGGGATTAAGATACAAAAAGACTTGAACCACAAAGAACACCAAGAACACAAAGAGAAAAGGACATTAACGGGAAGGCACAAAGAAACGCGGACTCATCTTTGCGACTTAGCGACTTAGCGCCCTTGCGTCATAGCACTTGTCTGTTATTCCTTTGTGTTCTTCGTGTTCTTTGTGGTTCAGGTTTTCTGTTTCGCTTCCCATTCGCGGGCGAGGATGCCGTACAGCAGCATATCATAGCGTTCGCCGTCACGGTGGAGCGCTTCGCGCTGCACGCCTTCGCGCACAAAGCCGAGCGATTCATAGAGGTGGATCGCGGCGGTGTTATAGCTGAACACCGTCAACTGTAGGCGGTGCAAATTCAACTCATGAAAGCCGAATTTGAGCACGAGCGTCAGCGCTTCACGCCCATAGCCGCGCCCCCGGTTGACCGCTTCGCCAATCGCAATCGACATCCACGCCGTGCGGTGATTCCACATGATCCCGTCAATATCGATATAGCCGATGAACTCATCCGAATACAGCGGACGAATCGCAAACGGAAACGAGGTGCTGCGGTTTTCTTCCGTTTCGTTGAAGTATTGGCTGATGCGGCGCTCACTGCGCGGGTATGCCGGAGCATAATCATACAGGCGCGTGAAGTCACTGCTTTCGTACCAGCGCGAGAATACTTTCGCATCTTCGGGGCGCAGCCCCGTTAAGCGGATCAGCGTGCCGGTGAACATCGGCGTGAGAAGCGTGTCTTGCATGGTGCAGCGTCCTTAGCGGTCTTTCAAGCAGGTGTTGGCGGGGATTTGAACATTCGTCACCGTGATGATTCGGGTGACTCCGCCCATTCTGCTCAACAGCATGATCGCCGCCGTGCGGTTGTACTCCATCGCGTCTTGAAAGGGCAGCCAATCGGCGAGCACAAGGTACAGCGGTATTCGAACACCCGTCGGCACATCGGCTTCGATCAAGAGCGGTCGGCTGAAGCGAACCCCGCTTATCTCCACATCAGGGTAATGCGTGCTGAAGTGATATGGCGCGCTTTCCGCCACTTCATCAGCCGTCAAACTTAAATCTTCCTGCGGCGCATCAGGCAGCAGCCGTGCATTGATCCATTCCAGCACGAACGCTGTTTCACATGATCCGGGCTGCGTGCGATCCGACAGCATAGCGAGGTAATCCGGCGGGCGGGTGAGGAAAAACACTGCCGCGCCGGTGATCAGGATCACGGCGAGGGGAATTAGGATGAGGAGGAGGCGTTTTCTCATGAGCAAACGTTTCCGTAATCACAGCAAAAACTCCTCACCCCCCTCCCCCTCTCCATCGCAAGCGATAGAGAGGGGGAGAAAAGCAGGGTTTTGCACCCCCTCTCTAAACGAAGTTTGGAGAGGGGGTTGGGGGGTGAGGAGTGCTTAGGTGAGAGACAGAAGGACGAATTACCCCGCTGCGCCGGGGAACACCCATGCTAACCCTTCAGGCAGCACGGCGCGGAAGGCGACCAACCCGTGACCTGTGCCTGTCATGGCGAAACGATACTCGACATCGCGGCGGTGGTTCAGCACTTCGCGGAGCGCTTCGGCGGCGCGGACGAAACGCGCTTTGCCTTCGTATCGTCCGACTGATTGGAATACGCGCTGCGGCAGTTGATCCGCGCGCTCAAAGGTGGCGCGAATATCCGCGAGAAGCTCCGAATATGCGCCTCTGCCGAGCGGCGGCGAGATCATCATCAAGCGCGAAAACACCGTCGGGTGCTGGAGCGCGGCATTCGCCGCCGCCACCGCGCCGAGCGCCACACCACCCACGCCAACGCGCGCCGCGCTGATGCGGAAGTTCGTTTGCAGCATCGGCAGCAGTTCCCCGGCGAGGAATGACGGGTAATTCATCGACGTATATTCGGTATCGCGGTCAGCGCCCGCGCCGCTGTCGATCATGGCGATGACCGTTGGTTCCATGCGCTGATGCTTGATCAGCGCGTCGGCGATGTACGGCGCTTGCAGCGGACCGGACATCCACTGACCATCTTGCAGGATCAGCAGCGGATAATCACTTTCGGATTCGGCGTACCCCGGCGGCAGATACACGGTTACGCGGCGGTCACTAAAACCGAGTTCATCACTGCTGATCGAAAGTTCAGCCGTCGTGCCGCGTGTGACACGGCGCAGCCCTGCCCAATTCGGGAACGGACGCGCGTCTGGCATCCGTAACACGCTCACGGTTTGCGCGCTTGCTTCCATACGCTGCGGGTTAAGCGGATCGGCACGCCAATAGCGCGTCACCCGCCCGACCAGATCGCGTTCGGTCGCAATCGGCGTCATCGGATCATTGATCACAAGCAAATAATCGAGCAGATCATCGGGCGCGAACTGGCGCGTTACATACCAGAAATTCGTCCCTGAAAGCTGTGTAAGCGGTTCAAACGGCGGATCATGGGGGATCACGTCCATGTTGAGCGCGACCCGTTCGACTTCCGCACCCGTGCCGATGTACGCAAACGTAGCGCGATTTTCATCGACCCAAGGGAAGAAAGGATGCTCCCGCAGGAGTTCATTGACCAACTGCTGACGCGCCGCATCCGATGGGGCGCGTTCTGCTTCAGCCAAAAACGTGTCGAATTGCTGCCAGCGCGGCATAGGCAAGCTCCTCCGGTTAAGACCAGTTCGCAACTGCTTGATGAGCATAACACAGGTAGAGGTTGTGTGCGAACACGACATGAACGAATCTAGCCGCCGCAGTGTCCAAGCGTTTATAATGCCTATCACATTCGATCATCACAAGCGAGTTTTCTATCAATGACACAACCCGTCAATAAGCGTGATCCCTTTCATGAGCATGATCAAACGCTGACCCTGACCGTTGTTATCCCCTGTTACAACGAACTGAGCACGATTGAACCGGTCTTGGATCGGGTTGAGTCCGTCGGATTGGCGAATGAAATCATCATCGTCGATGACGGATCGACCGATGGGACGCGTGATGTTTTGAAGCGGATCGAAGCCGAGCGCCCACATATCAAGATCGTCTACCACACGCATAATCAGGGCAAAGGCGCGGCGCTCGTGACCGGATTTGGTCATGCGACCAGTGATGTGATCCTGATCCAAGATGCCGACCTTGAGTACGATCCGCGTGAATACACGGTGCTGCTCAAACCGATCCGCGAAGGGATCAGCCCGGTGGTCTACGGGTCGCGCTTCTTGGGCGGTCCGCGCAAGGCGATGAATTTCTGGAACATGGTCGCCAACAAAATCCTGACGCTGACGACGAACTTCTTGTATAACGCGATCCTGAGCGATATGGAGACGTGCTACAAGGTGTTCCGCCGCGATGTCGTCAAGGGGATGAAGATTCACGCACGCGGGTTTGACTTTGAGCCGGAATTCACCGCAAAAGTCCTCAAGCAAGGCATCCGCATCTACGAAGTGCCGATCAGCTACAACGGGCGCGAGTGGACGGAAGGCAAAAAGATCAAGTGGACGGATGGTCCGCATGCCATGTGGACACTGATCAAGTATCGGTTTGTGGATTGATCCGAACCGGGGTGCTGTGCTAGACTTTCTCCGGTTTTTCAACCATCACACGCTTGGACTTGGCAGACGTGTTGTCGCGTAAATGCGATTGATCGTGCCGGGGATGAAGAGCGTGATCGCCTAAACACATGAACACGGAGTCAATCCATATGTCCGCAAATGTTTCCATGAAAGCACTTCTGGAAACGGGCGTTCATTTCGGTCATCGCACGACCAAATGGAACCCGAAGATGAAGCCGTTCATTTTTACCGAACGCAACGGCATCCACATCCTTGATCTTCAACAAACTGTCGTCAACCTGAACGCCTATGCCGATATGCTGCGTGATCTGGCGCAAAAGGGCGGGACAGTGTTGTTCGTCGGTACGAAGCGTCAGGCACAAGAAGCAGTCGCCGCCGAAGCGACGCGCTGCGGCATGCCTTACGTGAATATGCGCTGGCTCGGCGGCACGCTGACCAACTGGCGCACGATCCGCGACCGCATTGAGACGCTGAAGAAGCTCGAAAAACGCCGCGAATCAGGTGAACTCGATGTGCTGCCCAAGAAAGAAATTCTGGTGATCGATCGCAAGATCGAAAAACTGAACCTTCGCCTCGGTGGTCTGCGCAATATGCGCAAGCTCCCCGATGTGATGCTGGTCGTCGATACGCGGCGCGAAGCGACGGCAGTCAAAGAAGCGAACACGCTCGGCATTCCGGTGATGGCGCTGGCGGATACCAACAGCGACCCGGATGACATTGATTACATCATTCCGGCGAACGACGACGCTGTGCGCGCGATCAAGCTGCTCGTCGGGGCGCTGGCGGATGCCATTCTTGAAGGACATCAGATGCGCAAGGGCGACGCCGACGAACCGCATGCTGCAGCGGCGACGGATGAAGAGATCGCCAAATTCGCTGACGACGACAGCGGCGAAGCGAGCGACGAGAAATTCCTCGGCGCATCCACGCTTGCGAAAATTCGTGGCGCGAAATTGTTTGAAGAGGAAACACCCGCCGAGTAACACGTTAGGGGTGTCCACTTCGGACACCCCTTTTCTCGTTCAGCAAACACCACGCACATTCACAGCTTCACCCACGCATACAGAGTACGAGGATAAACAAACATGACCCAGATCACCGCTCAAATGGTCAAGGATTTACGCGAAGCAACGGGTGCCGGTCCGCTTGACAGCAAGAAAGCGCTGGAGCAGAACGGCGGCGATATGCAAAAAGCGGCGGAATGGCTGCGCGAAAAGGGCATCGCCAAAGCGGTCAAGAAGCTGAATTCCGGTCGCGTCATGAACGAAGGTTTGGTGCATGCCTACCTGCATCACAACCATCGTGTCGGCGTGCTGGTTGAGGTGGACTGCGAAACTGACTTTGTGGCGAACACCCAGCAGTTCCGCGACTTCGCCAAAAATCTTGGGCTGCACATCGCCAACCTCGCGCCGAAATACATCCACCGCGAAGAAATTCCGGCAGAAGCGCTTGAAGCCGAAAAGTCGATGCAGATGCGCATCCTGAAGGATGATCCGAAGAACGCGAATAAGCCGGATGCCATCCTTGAGAAGATCATCGAAGGGCGCATGGACAAGTACTATGAAGACCTCGTCCTGATGGAACAGGCGTTCCTGCTCGACGATACCAAGACGATTGCTGACCTGCTCAAGGGGCTCGTCTCGGAACTCGGTGAGAATATTCAAGTGCGCCGTTTTGCCCGCTTCGAGATCGGTGAAGGCGCAACGGACGAGAATGCCGCCGAATAGTCCGCGCTGTGGGTTGACAAGTTTCTTAAAGATTCTGAGGGATTAGCATCTCGCTAGTCCCTCTTTTTTTGCCTTCTGACCCCTTAGAAAGGATACGCACCCCATGACCTCGAATCACTCCAAATCGGCTCACAACAGCCCCACCCCATTCTATCGTCGGATTATTCTCAAACTGAGCGGTGAAGCGCTCGCGGCGGACAGCACCGGCATTGACTCTGACCGCGCCGAATTTATCGCGGAGAAAGTCAAGCAGCTTCACGACCTCGGCGTGCAGATCGGCATCGTGATCGGCGGCGGCAACCTATGGCGCGGCATGACCGGCGAGAAGATGGGCATGAACCGCACCACTGCTGATCACATCGGCTTGTTGGGGACGATCATGAACTCGCTGGCGCTGCGGGATGCGATGGAGCGGGCAGGCGTGCCAACCCGTGTGCAAACGTCGATTGAGGTGCGCGCTGTCGCAGAACCCTATATTCGTTTGCGCGCGATCCGCCATATGGAAAAAGGGCGTGTGGTGATCTTCGCGGGGGGGACGGGCAACCCGTACTTCACGACGGACACCGCCGCCGCGCTGCGCGCCGCCGAGGTCGAGGCGGATATCATCATCAAGGCGACGAAGGTCAACGGGGTGTATACGGCTGACCCGAAGAAAGACCCGGCAGCAGTCCGCTACGCCGAACTGACCTACATTCAGGTGATCACGGAACGGCTCGAAGTGATGGACATGACGGCGTTCACGATGTGCCAAGAGAACCACATTCCGATTTTGGTGGTCAACTTCTGGAACGATCTTGATCTGTATCACGCCGTGCTGGGTGATTTGAGCGTCGGGACGATTATTCGGTAAGGGAAACCGCGCTCCCACGCAAGGCGAGCGGGGCGACACTGCTAGGGGCGCGTCGTGACGCATTTTGGGCGGCTCACGAGCCGCCCCTACAGCCCTTACCTCAAAATCGCTTCGATTTCGCGGGTTTCGTCCTCGCTCAACGGTGCTTGATTAGCGACCGCCGCGATATCTTCGATCTGGCTGACCTTGCTCGCGCCGATCAACACCGACGTGATCACAGGCAGGCGTAAAATCCAACTGCACGCCAACTGCGCCATCGTCTGCCCGCGCCGCTCGGCGATCACGTTCAGGCGGCGCACCTTGTCGATCACCTCCGGCGTAATGTCTGACTCGTGCAAGAACGGCGAACTCGTTACCGCCGCGCGCGAATCCGATGGAATGCCGCTCAAGTAACGATTGGTCAAGATGCCCTGTTCGAGCGGCGAGAACGGAATGCAGCCGATTCCCTCCTGTTCCAGCACATCCGTCAGCCCGTTTTCGATCCAGCGGTCGAGCATGTTGTAACGCGGCTGATGGATCAGGCACGGCGTCCCCAATTCACGCAAGATTTGCGCCGCGCGGCGGGTTTGCTCGGCATTGTAATTGCTGACACCAACGTATAAGGCGCGTCCACTGCGCACGGCGTAATCGAGCGCCATCATCGTTTCTTCGAGCGGCGTTTCCGGGTCGGGGCGGTGGCTGTAGAAAATATCGACGTAGTCCAAGCCCATCCGCTTCAGGCTTTGATCGAGGCTGGCGATCAAGTATTTGCGTGATCCCCATTCACCGTAAGGACCCGCCCACATGTAATAGCCCGCTTTGGTCGAGATGATCATCTCGTCGCGGTAGGGCTTGAAATCCTGCGCCATCACTATGCCGAACGTGTCTTCGGCGCTGCCGGGGGGCGGACCATAATTGTTCGCCAAATCAAAATGCGTGATGCCGAGATCGAAGGCGCGGCGGAGCATGGCGCGCGAATTATCGAGCAGGTGCGCGCCGCCGAAGTTGTGCCACAGCCCCAGCGCGATCACCGGCAGTTTTAAGCCGCTGCGCCCGGTGCGGCGGTACGACATGGTTTCATAGCGCGTTTCATTGGCAAGATAGACCATACAAAGAACCCTTTCCCATTACTTGATCAACAACGGGCGAAACTATACTGCACTATTGGGCTGAAGGCATGAGTCCGCGTTTCGCGTGGTCAGAAAATAGAACAAGAGTTTCATTTTTGCGCCGCCGATCATGCCTGAATTGGCGTATAATAGATGAAGGAATCACCATTCATTACGAAGGATCACCAAGTCACATGTTGGATCAGACGCAAACCCCGTTTGTGGGGCGATCACGTGAATTGGACGATTTGTGCGCAGTGCTCGAAAATCCATCCTGCCGTTTGCTCGTATTGACCGGACCGGGCGGGGTCGGCAAAACGCGCCTCGCTATCGAAATTGCGTCGCGGCTGAACAACACCTTTCCCGACGGCGTGTACTTCGTTCCGCTTGCGCCGCTCACACGCCCGGATGAAATCTTCTGTGCCATCGCCGAGGTGATGCCGTTTCAAGATCATCAGGATGGGCGCAGCCTGTATGATCAGTTTTGCGATTACCTACGCGAAAAACACGCCAAGCGGTTTCTGCTCATCCTCGATAACTTTGAGCATTTGCTGGACGGCGTTCAGGTGATCTCAGAAATGCTCGACTTGACCGAACACCTGAAGATCCTCGTCACGTCGCGCGAAGCGCTGAATATTCAAGAAGAATGGATTCGTCCGATTCAAGGGCTTGCCTACCCAACAGAGGAGAATCACGCGGCGCTGGTTGATTATGATGCCGTGCGGCTGTTCTTGGATCGCGCCCGACGGATACGCGCTGATGTCACCGCGCCGGACGACATCACCAGCGTGGTTGAGGTCTGCCGCTTGGTCGAAGGCATGCCGCTGGCGCTTGAACTCGCGGCGGGCTGGTTGAACACGCTCACACCTGCCGCGATTGCGACCGAAATTCAACGCGGGATCGATATTCTCGCCACACGGTCGCGCAACTTAACGGCGCGGCATCGCAGTATTCGCTCCGTGTTTGATCATTCGTGGCGGTTGATCAGCGATGGTGAACGAGACAGCTTCCGGCGGCTTTCGCTGTTTCGCGGCGGTTTCACCCGCGAAGCGGCGGAGACAATCGCCGAGGCGACTCTGCACTGCCTCGCCGGGCTGGTCGATAAATCGCTGGTGCGCATGAACGCCGATGGGCGCTACGACATTCACGAACTGCTGCGGCAGTACGGCGCGGAGCAGTTAGGGGAGGAAGAAGCCGATTCCCTCAAGGATGCGTATATCGCCTACTATCTTGGACTGCTCACGCGGCTTGAGCCGATGATCAAATCCGACCGGCAAACCGAAGCGCTCGACACAATCGCCGCCGAACATGAAAACATTCGCAGCGCATGGCTGCTCGCCTGCGAACAAGGAGCGGCGGCGGCGCTCGGCGCAGCGGTGGAGAGCTTGCACCTTTTCGCGGATATGCGCGGTCGCTTTCATGACGTGGCAGCGTTGATGCGGTTGGCGCTCGACCGCCTGAAGGTGAACCCGACGGCTGAGGCGATAATCATCATCCGGCGCATCGAAGCACGCCTGATTCGTTTGTCCCTGATGGGGAATATGCGCAGCGATTTTGATGTGTACGCACAAATTCAGGTGTGTTTGGCGGCGGCACGGGCGCGCGGTGAGCAAGCGGAGACAGCGTACTGCTTGTACGTGTTGGGGATCGTAGATTATTGGGATGACCGGGATCAGTTCCCGGATAGTTTTGATGATGCGGCGGCGATCTATCAAGCGCTTGGCGACCGTTTTTACGAAGCGGAGGCGCTGGCATGGGCGAGCCTTGCGCGCTGGCCCCTCGTGCGCCATGACCTTTTCGAGCGCAGCCTTGCGATCCGGCGCGAAATCGGGGATCGAAACGGGATCGCATGGCTGACGATCAACCAGCTTGAAATCATGCTGGAAGATTACGAGTACCGCGAAGTCGAAGCGCTCGCACGCCAAGCGCTGCGGATGATGCGCGAGATCGGCAGCCTGAAAGGGATTCTTCAGGCGATGTTCAAGTTAGGGCTGATCCTCGCCTTCAAAGGTGAGCTTGACGAAATGCGCGTGCTCGTCGAAGAAATGCGCGATCTGGCGGACGAAACCAACAGCCTTGACGGGAAAATGCTGTCGGCGGGGCTGCTTTCGTTCGTGTACGCTGTCCAAGACGAGGATTATACGCAAGCGAAAGCGTTGGCGCAGCATAATCACGCCCTCTCGCTTGAAACCTTCTTCGGATACAACGATCATGCCGCCCTGTGGGGCGGTGCGCTCGCGGCATGCGGCTTGGGGGACTTCGAATCAGCGCGAGAACAGTATCCGAATCTATTCTTTTCGCATGTGACCGATCCCGCACCTGCGTCCGTCTGCCTCGCAGTCGAGGCGGTGGCGCGTGCGCACGAAGGCAGACTCGAAAGCGCCGCCGAACTGTTAGCAGCGGCGTTTAGCATTGCGACGATGGGGAACGGTTGGCTCGCCCGTTGGGGTTTCCTCGCCCGTGTGCGCGACGATCTGCGCATCCGCATGGGTGATCAAGCGTTTGAAGCGGCGTGGACGCGCGGGGCGGAAATTGACCTACAACTGTTGATGAATATGATCCTCGGCGCGGCGAACCGGGAAGATGTTTCCGAAGCGGCGGATCACGGCTTGATCGAACCCCTGAGCGAACGCGAACGGGAAGTCCTGATGCTGATCCGTGACGGACTTTCCAACCGCGAGATCGCCGAACGGTTGGTGCTCTCGGTGGGTACGGTCAAGGTGCATACGCGGAACATCTACAGCAAGCTCAACGTGAGCAGCCGCACACAAGCGAGTGCTTTTGCAACCCGCTATCGCCTGATTTGACCCTTTATGAACCCTTGTAAGAATACCACCAGCAGCTTGGTGAAATACCACTTTAGGTAGATCACACTACCACCGCTTCTCCCCTATCATGAGGATGTTGGTCAGTGAAGGGGGAGCAATAAACACAATGAACAAGCGACTGGAAAACCTCGACCATAAGATGCGCGAGTGGGTTCATTCGATGGATGACGTTCTCGAAGAGCCGGTCAAGCGCATGCTGACGTGGGAAGTATTCACGCATGGCACAGATTACGGACATGATAACAGCGTAGAAATGAACATGCCGCACCAGTCAAACGCGGCGGCTGAAGCACAACCGGTACGCAAGCCGGAAACCCGGCGCGAAACTCGCCCGGCGCGGACTCCGCTGCCCGCGACTGAGCCATGCGCCGACCCGTGCTAAGGGCGGCATTGAGGCGACAAAGAAGCGCGCAGAGGCGACCCCTCTGCGCGCTTTTGATTCTCACAGGGAACGCAGCGGCAGATTCGGGATCGCGCCCTGCATCGTGACCAAACTGCGCGCGATCCACGCCGTGCCACCTTCATAAGCAACCTCGATCCACCCCGGTGCGCGCCCAGTTGCGGTTAAGACCGTCCCTGTCTCCAGCGTCGCCAAAATACGCGCATCCAGACCCGGGACGGCGCGCAGGCGTGAGACTTCGTTGACGGCGGCTTGCAGGGTGAAACCTTCAACACCGGGGCGCGATTCATCGGGCAGCATTCCCAATTGCACAGGCATCGATCCGATCCCATCCCACGGACGCGGCAGCGATTCAAAGGTCGCGCCCTGAGCGATCAACGCATCCAGAATCGCGGGCAGTACGCGCGCAGTGACACGATTCAAATCATGGAAGATGAGGATCGCGCCGTCGCCGTGATCCCATACGTTGTACGGGCTGTGAAAGACCCCGACCGACTGTGATTCGCCGAGCACATTCGCGATCACGGCTTGATCGAACTCCAGCGAATCGAGATCGATCGTTTCAGGCAGTCCCCAGCCGCAGTCGTCGCTGTTCACGTGCCAGTTGTAGGTAATCACGTTGATTCCGTCGGCGGCGGGGAACGGCTGCGCTGCACCGCCCGGCTGCCAGAACATCTTGGTCTGCGCATCGTAGGTCGGCAGTTGATCGCCGAGTGCGGCGCGAATCGCGGCTTCGGTGCGCAGATAGGACTCGATAACGGCGTCGTCAGGTGCGCCCGCGTACACCCCTGGTTCTTCCCACAGGTGATTGATCAGCGCATGTCCTTCGCGGATTTCGCGCTGGAGCAGCGCTTCGTTTCCGGCGATCTGTGACCCGGCGATCACAAATGAGGCGTGGGTGTGATACGCCGCCAGAATATCAAGAATTTCCGGGGTGTAGGCGTCAGTCGGACCGTCTTCAAAGGCGAGATAAACCCGAAAGAGGGGCGCGGCTTGCTGTGCGTTCGCCAGCGAACCGCCGAAAAGAAGAATGAACACAACCAAGGCAAGGCGCGGAAAACGACGGATAGTCACGGGCTTGATCCTTTCCATTGGGGAACAGCGGAAACGATACGATGCGCCGAGTATGCGTCTTTGGGGGATGAGAAAAGAGTGCGCGTATATGCCGGAGAGTCACTGTTTCCCCTTCGGCTGGTCTACTGTGTTCCCCTCAACCCGCGTACACGAGGCTGAGGGGAACGAGGATTGACGCTTACACCAGCAGTTGCAGCGGATTTTCGATCAGCTTCTTGAGTTCTTGTAAGAACTGCGCCGCCTCTGCGCCATCGCTGACGCGGTGATCGACGCTGATCGTAACCTTCATGCGGTTTTCGACCACGACTTCGCCCGCTTCGTTGACGACCGGCACTTTTTGCGCCGTACCGACCGCGAGGATCCCCGCTTCCGGGGGATTGATGATGGCGAGGAAGTGTTCGACATCATACGCGCCGAGGTTGCTCACCGTAAAGGTGCTTCCCTGAACATCGTCCGGCTTGACTTTGCGCTCACGGGCACGGGCGATCATCGCCTTGTTTTGCGCCGCCATTGTGCTGAGTGAGACTTTATCGGCGTCTTTCGCCACCACGTTCATCAAGCCGCCATCGGGCAGCGCAACCGCCATCCCGATGTGAATCCGCTTGTAGCGTACGATTTTATCGCCGTAGTAATGCGAATTCAGGTTCGGGAAGCGGCGCAAATTGAGCGCCACCGCTTTGATCACGAGGTCATTCACGCTGACTTTGTGTTCGTCGTCGAGCGTAGCGTTGATCTGCTTACGGAGGTCGAGCAGCGGCGTCACATTGACCTGAGAGGTCACGTAGAAGTGCGGCACCTGCTGTTTGGATTCAACCATGCGCCGCGCGATGGTCGTCCGCAAGCGGCTGATCTCGATAATTTCGACATCATCGCCCGTCGGAACATCGCCAAAACTCGGCGCGGGGATCGCAGCCGGAGCGGCAGCGGGCGCACTCGCGGGAGCGGCGGCGGGCGGCGTGAACTTCTCCACGTCTTCGCGCACGATTCGCCCATTGGGACCCGTGCCTTTAACCTGCTTCAAGTTAATTCCGCGTTCGGCAGCGAGCCGGCGCGCAACCGGTGAGGCGCGCACGCCATCGGGTAGATCGCCGTCCGCTTCGACTGCTTCGGCTTGCGGCGCGGGCTGTGCTGCTGC
>JBGSVJ010000035.1:0-62556 GCA_041753015.1 Anaerolineae bacterium | reverse complement strand
ACCACCCACACACGCGGCGCGCCGCCCGCGTCGATTTGCAGGCTGACCGGGTAAAACGCCGCGCGCCCGCCGTCGCCGCCGGTGATGATGTCGTCCTCGCCTTCAATCGCCAGCGGCGTTTGGGTGATTGCGCCCGGCGTGGGTGTCGAGTCCGGTTCGGTGGATGTGCCGCGCAGCATCAGGAAGCCGAACATGCCCACGATCAACATTCCGAACACGGCGATCAGCGCCTTTGACGGCTTGCCCGCTGCTTTCGCCGGCGCTTCCGGTTCGAGTCCGCGATTTGCCCGCGCCGACTCCTGCACACTCACGGGAGCGCGCGCCCACCTCAGCCCAAGCGGTACCAATTTCGCCTGTGCGTAGCGGCGGATCAGTTCACGCGCGACCAAGCGCTCCCGCTCGTCCGACCCTTCCGCCTGCGCCGCCTTGAGTTCGCGCTCATATGCGGTGCGATAGCTGCGCTGCCGCTCGGTCGGCACGAGTTCCCACAACGCGCGCAGTTGATCGAGTGACAGGTTTTTGAGTTCGGTCAGCGTGTGATACTTCAATTCGTCGCTCATTCGTCATCCTCCGGAACACTCACCTTGCCATGCGCGGTAATCGAATCGGGCAGCATCCGCGCCGCGATCTCGATCCGCTCCAGCCGCCGCTCGGCTTCAGCGGACGTGAATCCCGGCGACTGCCCCAACTCGCTGATCACCGTCGTGCGGGTATTGGCGGACACCTCTCCGGAGGCTTTCACCTCGCGTGCGATCCGTTCGGTCAGTGCGGGGGAGAGTCCCGCTTTCGCTGCCTGATCGAGAAACAAACCAAACCGCGCGAGGTCTTGCCCAATCGGCGGCGTACCGGGCTGCGGATCGACTCCCATTGCCCGCGCCATCAGGTTGCCCGCCGTCAGGTAATCCACGCCTGAGCCGCTTTTGTCGCCCAACAAACGGATCGCATCGCCTAACACGCTGCTCACGTCGTTTGTGCCGGACACGCGCAGCGTACCGACTCTTTCGAGAGCTTCCGCGCTCGATTGCAAACGACTCGCGGCTTGCGTTACGGCATCGTTCTTGCCGCCGGACTGCCCGATCTTTTCTTCGATTTCTTCCCCGCGTGAGTCGGCTGTCGCTTCCCGCCGATCCGCCGCTTGGGTGAACACGCCCGTCCGCAGGGAGGTCTCATCGCCGACCGGCGTGACCCACGACTTCAGGTGATCGCCCACCGCCGGAATCAGCATCGGACGCGACACGATGCGCCCTTTCTCATCCCGTTCAGCGTGATCCGGATCGCGGTCGCTCAGCAATGCCGCACCCATCAGCGGACCCGCCACCCGCCCAATCCCCGGCAGTTCTCTCGCCGCCCGCCGTGTGACCGAGCCTTCAAGGAACTGCTCGGCGGCGTCTCCGAGCGGCGTGTTATCGAGTGCCGGAATGCGCACAATCGCCCGCGCCGCGCCAGTCAGGGTTTCGTTTCCGCCGAAGGTCACGCCCGCCGCTTGCGCTTTCGTCGCGCCGCTTTGCAAGGCGGTAATGCCCGCCAGCGCATTCGATCCGACGCTCACCGCGCCTCCTGCCATAGCAGTTCCAACGGCAGCCGCACCGACCGCGCCCGCCGTGGTCATCAATGCCGCCGTGCCGGGGGTGATCACCGCGCCGCCCGTCGCCTGCCCGAACGCGGAGAACAGCCGATTGAACGCGTTCCATACCGCTTTCACGCCCGACCACAGCACGATCACCATGAAGATCAAGCACAGCAGCCCGATTCCCAACACGACCATGCTGTTCCCGCTTGCGGCACCGATCAGGAAGAACGCCGCAACCAACGCCTGAATCAGCGCGATCACAATCGTTTGGATGATGAGTTCAATCCACAGGTCGATAATCGAGCGCGCAATCGCTTCCGTTTTCTTGAAAAACGCGAACATCACCGCGATCCCGAACGACAGGAACGTGATCCCCTGTGCAATTGTGAGCAGCAAATACACAAGCTGCTCCGCGACACCAAACAAGACGAGCGGCCACGCCGTGAGAATGCGCGCTTGCGCCGAGGTCGCCATGGCGAGCGAATGCTGGCGCTGTTCGGGAGTCAGAAACGAGAAGAAGTAGCCTTGCATGGTGTTGTCGAAATACGAGCCGGGACGTTTCCACTCCCACGGCAGCACATCGGCGGTCCATAATCCGGTGCGCGGATCGTCGGGCGGGTGCGGCTGACAGCCGATCGCGCGCCACGGCGGGTGATACCCCATCACATCGATGCCGTCCGCCCGTAGGTACGAGAGCGCCACGTCGAGTCCGTCAATCGTGGTCGTGGTCGCGCCCGGCATGTACGTGCCGAGGTTGTCACAGAGCGGCAGCAGGGGCAGATCGACACCCTGCACACTGCCCAACGAAGAAAACGACGCGCCAGTCACCGACTGCAATCCGGAGAGCGTACTCGCGTACAACCCCTGACTGATCGTGCGGCGGAAGTCGCTCATCCCGCGATACAGTTCCGATCCAAGCGTGAAAAACAGTGCTGCCGCGAGATACCATGCGACCGCGCTCCGAGGTTCGACCACGCGCATCCGTGCGAACGCAGCGAGCAGGTAAGTAATGCCCAACACGATCAGCGCGACCACGAACGCGAGCGATACCGCGATCCGCAAGCTGGCGTTGGTTTGCGCAATGAGCGGCGAAAACGCGCTCTCGACGAGCCATTGATTGAGCAGTTCAATCGAGTAGCCCATCATGATGAAGCCGCGTTGAATCCCCCAGCCGATCCCCGCCAGCGAGAACAGCACGTTGTACCAGAGCGCATCGAGCTGCACTTGGATGCCGCGCAAAATGTCGTCAATGATCGGCATGGCAAGCCTCCTACGGGATCAAGCCCGGCTGATTGGCGGGATCGAGCAGGAGCGTAAACGTGCTTTCGCCCTGAGCGCGCACATCCCATGACTCACCAAAATAGGGGACGACCAGCCGCACCGGGGAGAGTGTTACGGTTTCGAGGCGCACATAGCCGCGCGCGTCGGTGAAGGCGCTCCCAATCACCTGATTGGTGGTCGCGTTGACCAGCCGTACGGAAATCCCCTGCACGCCTTCCGCCGGATCGACCGTGCCGTTCCCGTTCTCGTCGTAGGCGATCACAAGGCTGGCGCTGAGGTGCTGCGGCGGAATTGGTGTATTCGTCGGGGCGGGCGACGGCGGCGCGCTGAGGAGTTCAATCCGTGCGGCATCTCGTGGAGTCGGAGATGGGGTGATCGGCGGCGCAGGCGGGAGAATCAGTGTGTTTGCGTCGGTGCGATACACCTGCACCACATCGAGTCCGACCGTGAAGCCTTCGCTGCGCGGATTTTTCTCCCCGTTTGGGCGGAGTTCGAGCACATGCGATCCTGCTCCGACGAAAAACACATCCGTGCCGGGGAAAGTGAGCGTTTCTGCGTAGGCATCGACAATCGCGACCCGTACCCCATCGACCCACACGCTGAAGATTCCCATGTTCGGCGCAGCGACGTAACGAATCCGCAGTCCTTCGCCCTCGAACGGGAACAGCGTGCGTGAGTTCGGGTTTTCGGTGCGGTGATACTGCCCCCGGCTTGCTCCGTCCGCGAGACGGCGCTCCCATGCCGGAAAGTATGAGACCAACGGGTGGTCGGATTCGAAACTGAACCAACCCGCGAACGGCGGCGCGCTCAAGGTCGCGTCAGGGAGCGGTTCAAACGGGTTTGGCGGCGCGGGGATGAGGCGCATCCCCGGCGGGATGGGTGTGAGCGACGGCGGAACATACACGCCGGGCATGTACGCGGTGATTTCGATCACGCGGGTGGCAAGCGTTGCGGTCGGCGTTTCAGGCGTGGGGGTGAGTGTGGGCGTTTGCGTAATGGTTGAAGTAGTGGAAGGGGTCAGTGTGGGCGTGCTGGTCGGGGACGGCGTAAGCGACGGCAGCACCATCAGGGTGGGAATGACGACCACCCGATCCGGCGGCTGTGCGCGGAGCAGGACAAACACCGCTGACCATGTCAGCAGGCAGAGCAGAACTAGAACCACCAGCACACGTCGCCGCACGATCTCGCTCCCAACTGAAAAAACACGGCTTCAGCGTAGCAAAACAGACCAACGTAACCGGCGTAAAATTGCAGTTGGTGTGGGGAATAATCAGTGTGGGTTCGTTAGTGGTTTTGGTAATTCCCAGTTGCTATACTTTCCGATATTCCGTGTCATGACAGGTGAGGCTTCTTCCATGCGGCGTTTGACACTCTCATCCTTGTTGTTCAGTCTGCTGATTTTGTTGACGCTCACGACCACCAGCACCGATGCTCAGGGGGAAACCGTTCGCATCGTCGTCTACCGCTCCGCAGACAGCCTAACTCTTTATCTGCCTGATGCGGGGTTTCCCGACATCACAGGACTGTACATACAAGCGACTACCGCAGTAGGCGAGACTGTGCGCCGCGATCTGGCGCTGCTGCCAGCGTTTCGTGGGCTGCCCTACAACCGCCTTCCCGCCCCAATCTGTTTTCATATGATCAGCGCGAGCAGTGCCACTCTTCCATTGGACTGTCAGACGATCACGACCCTCACACAAGTGATGGTGGCGGGGGATGTCTTCTGGCATGAGCAAGGGGATCGCACATTGGTCTTTTATCTGGGCGAAATCCCCCAAATCTGTCCGGCGGGTGCGCCGCGCTGTACACTCGTGTTTCCTGCCCTACCGACCCCCACACCGACTGCGACGAACACGCCGACGATCACGGCAACTGCGACGACAACCGCGACCGCCACTTTCACGCCGACAAATACACCAATATTCACTTTCACACCGATGCCAACGCGCACACCGGTAACCCGAAATGAAGATTGGGAGCGAGTGGAACTAGATTTTGACGGGGTGACGATGGTACTTGTCCCGGCAGGCTGTCTTGATATGGGAAACGATTCGGATGCGTACAATTTGGACAGTACAGGTGTACCTGATGGTGGGCGGCAGTGCTTCGATGAACCGTTCTGGATTGATCAGACGGAAGTCACGCAGGCAGATTTTGAGCGGTTGGGCGGCGTGCAAGCCGATCCTCCTGATTTCCCTGGTGATGAACGCCCTGTGGAAGATATCACATGGGTTGAAGCGCTTAACTTCTGTGTGCTGCGTGGGGGACACCTCCCGACCGAAGCCGAATGGGAATACGCGGCACGCGGACCGGACGATCTGCTGTTTCCTTGGGGAAATGACTGGAATCCGGCGAACGCGGTATGGGACGAAACTTCAAACGGACAAACGGCGAATGTCCGCAGTATACCTGCTGGTGCATCATGGGTCGGGGCGCTGGACATGATCGGCAATGTCTGGGAATGGACAAGTTCGCTGTCGATGAATTATCCTTACGATGATAATCGTGAGAACGATGGTGATACGAGTAGTGCGCGTGTGGTGCGGGGCGGCTCCTGGTCTGATACGAATTCGACGTTCTTGCGCGCTGCGTCTCGCTACGCCTGGGATCACGGCTTCAGGAGCTTCAATTACGGGTTTCGCTGTGCCCTCTCTTATGATTCTGAATCCTGATATTCTGGTTTCTGAATCTATGCGTTTTTCTGAAAGGTGAGCGCAGCGCGCTAGATCACCAGCGGAAATACCACCAGCACCGGCAGCACACCGCCGAGTGCGCCCATGGCTACCTGCAGCACGGAGTGATTGCGCGTCTCGATGCGTGACCACAGCGTGAGCAAGACAATAATCAGATATCCGATCACGAGGGCGGGATGCACCAGTTTGCCCGCCATCAGCAGCGTCATGAACGAGCCGGTCGCAATCGCAGAGTGCATGCTGATTTTGGTCACATAGCGGTTGATCGCCCACTGCATCGGTATCCACACGACCATCGCGCCAATCGAGGCGACAAGTTCACGTGGCGCGCCGCCGAGCGCGACGACGGCAAAGCAGGCGAAAATCAGCCCCCACGCAATCAGATACAACGTGTTGCGCGACTCACGGACATGCAGGTGTCGTCCACGCCGCCTTGACCATGCTGCCAGCGCGATCCCCGGCACGAGCAGCATCCCCAGTACAATGGCTGTCCACTTGAGCACCTCTCCGAGCGGGTTACCGCTCAGCATGACGATTGTGGACGGGATCGGCAGCAGAAACGGATGGACAATGCGGCTGATCCACACCGCGAACTTATTGCTGTGATCGGGCATCACATCGGTCATAGGTGTACCTCCGTGAGTGATTTCACCAATTCCGAATACGATTTTTGCGGATCAACCTGCTGCTGAATGCGCGCTTGCAGGTCGGGGTTGGGGGTCAGTGTGGGCAGCATATCCAAAATCATCAAGACCTTTTGATAGATTGCCAGATCGATGGCATCCGGATGCGCCAAGTTGAGCGGGAGTGCCTCCAGCAGCGGCGGTTCTAATGCCCAGCGCCGGACGATCCGCTCCAGTCGCCGCAGCTTGAGATAGGTGCGGAACGGGCGTGGATAGAACACCGGGGTCAGCCAGCTGAACGGGAAGATCAGCGTGAACAGCAGCGCCATGAACAGATACGTTGATGCACGCTCGACAGGATACAGCGCATCAACGGGCGTGTGCCTGACGACACCGAGCGCAATTCCGACTGTGCTCACGCTCTGCACGAGGAGCGCGGTGTAGCATGCGAAGTTCATGGCATACATCAGCTTCATCGGGCGTACCCGTTCGGCGTGGAACCAGCGCAGATGCAGCGGCAGCAGGATGAAGGCGCACCATGTCGTTACTGTTAGATCACGCACGCCTTTCATGAGCAGCGCAAGGGCATCATGGGGGATCAACCGCGTGCTCACTGACCAGCCGAACAGCGCGAGAATGATCACCGCCGTAATCGGATTGAGGCGCAAGAAAATGTGCTCGCGTGATGGATTACGAACGAGATCGTGCCGGACGGCGAGCAGGTACAGATGCAGCGCCCCCAGAATCAGCAGGCAGCGCAGCAGGGTTGTCACCGGTGCGCTGCCGAATTGGGTATCGACTGCCGCTTCAACGGTATCGACGGAGAGCAGCAGGAAAAAGTAGATTGTGGAGAGCGCGCCCCATGCGATGGATGACTGACGGGTGGTGATTTTGCGGCGTTGGCGAGCGTTGACGAAGCGGAAGAGGAGAAAACCCGAGAGCAGCGCGTTCAGGCTAAGGGCGATCGCCTGATCCGTCATCTTTGCCATTCCAACGGTTGAAATCCATGCCTCGCGTGTACGGCTTGAGCTCTTCAATCGAGGTCGGTTCGCCGTAGAGTTCTTTCAATCGATTTGCCCGCATGACGCGGTACTGAAGCCGATACACGAACAACTCCGCTTCCTGATCCTCAAGCGTGCGCGGTCGCCCCGCCGCGCGGAGATGCCCACTTCCGCTCTCAAAGCCGAGCGCCGCCAGCAGTTGGGGATCGAGGATCGTGCTCAGGTCGTCGCCGGGATGCTCAAGCACCATATGCGCGACCTCATGCAGCACGCTGTGAATGTGCTGAATCGGATGCAAATCGACCTGAATGAAGACAAAATCGGTCGTCGCTTCTTGAATCCACACGCCATACCACGCCAGCGGGAGCGGCGTGTCGCGGATGATGATCGGACGCTGACGGCGGTTCGCGACATGCTGCACGAAATCGTTCACCTCGAAGCGGGTGAAATCGTAGCTCAAGCCGCTCAAGGCGTGCTCCATAATGGGTGTGTGCTTTTTGATGTCAAACACTGTTGGGAACACCTGTTTATGAAAAACGTAAAGGATGTGATCAGTTTAGCTGATCGGGGATCAGAAATGTAGGCTCAATTTGCGCTAATCGGACAGGTAGACGAATCCTTCCGCCGCTGCCCGGCTGATCAAGTGTTCGTTGGTCGAAGCGCCAAACCGGCGTTTGAGCTTCGTTCGCACCCAGTACACCCGACGGGGAGTCACTGCAAGCGCTGCTGCGATTTTTTCGATGCTGTTCCCCTGCGCGAGCAACTTCAGCACCGCTCGCGCTTCCTCGTTGAGCCGCCAGTTGTACGCTCCCGACTGCATCGTGATCAGATACTCGCTGTTTGCAGTCGGAGACAAATACGGGCGGTTGAGCATGACAGTATCCACCGCCGTAAATAAACTCGCGCGCAGATCATCCCCCGTGTACAGGTAGCCCCGCACCCCAAGCGCGAACAGGTCGCGGATCAACAAGCCGTCCGCCGTATCGCCGATCACAACAAGGCGCACGGTCGGAAAATCCCGCAGAATTTCCGTAATCAGCTCTAGTCCGTCCACCATTGGATCGAGTCGGTCACGCAGTAGGAGAATATCTGGTTGAGTGGCGTGCAAGGTTTGCCGCAGCATGTCGGCATCCTGCACCGTGCCGATCACCTGCGTATCTCGCCGCCCGTTGAGGACGTATTCTGCGCCTGCCAGCGCCAGCGTGCTGCTGTCCGCGATCACGATCCGGGTGTTCATTGCCTCGCGCATTCAAATTACACAGTTGACCTCTCCATTTTATGCCATCGGACAGTGCGAAATGGCGAATATTTCAACTACGTTGTGGTAGTTTCCACCGCCTTTTTCTCTCGCACTGCCGCCTCGCGGAGACCGTACAGCGCGGGTTTCCTCCCAAGCAACCCCCGGCGGCGGTACGCTGGCACTACCCTCCGGATCAGCAGGTGGTGAACGTGGCGAATATCCGTCACTTATGGATTTTCCCTGATTCGTTGGGGATCGGGTGGATTTGAGGAAGAAGGTACGGGATGGGTGTCGCACCTTCGAGTACGATATCCATTCCATGCTTACATCTGGCTGCAATGCATTCCCTTGTGCCTCCCTTTTGGCGGCTTCCTTTGCCTATCCGCTCACCAATCCTAACCGCAGCATGCACTAATGTTGATTATTCTTGTGTCATGATCTGACCATTCTCGTGTTATGTTGAGAAGAGCACTTTTAAGATGTCACTCTGATTCATCACGCAAGGACGCACGAGACGATGGGCAAGAAAGTTAAGCACGGGAAAAGGAACGCAACAAAAAAACTTGGGTGTATGCCAGCTCTGACGACACTCATTCTGTGTTCACTAGCGGCAAGCGCTGCTTTTTCCGCCCTCGTAGATCGCTACAGCCCACGAGCAACAGCAACCTACTCAGCAAGAGAAGCCAGCGCTGCAATGCTCCCCACGCAAGCGGCAAATACCCCTCTAAGCGTAGCGAGGTTAGCCGCTTCAGAGCAGCCACGAGTCGAGGCAATTGAAGTGACCCCGACCAAGATCATATCGATTGCCACAAATACAGAAGTTCTCGAAGTTGCGTCGGCAACTCCGAGCGCCACCATAACCGCCAGCCCAAGCAGAACGCCCACGATCCCGCCTAAGGCAAGCCCAACTGGGCGAGACTCTCCAACTTATACGCCTGTACCGACACGTACAATGTACGTCAACAGCACAGGTCTAATCAACGTGCGCTCTTGTGCAATGGTTGCTTGCGTCGCTGTAACCACGTTGTCGCCGGGCGATGAAGTAGCGGTTATCGGAGAAGTACAGGGTGACGCAGTTTCCAGCAATACGCGATGGTATCAAGTCAGGATTATGGGGGAAATCGCCTATATCCATAGCTCGCTGCTGTCACGCAATCCGGTGATTGTGCAGCAACCTCCTGCTGGCAGCGGAGGTTCTCCCGGTGGTTCCGGTGGGCAGCCGCCGATCTCGACTCCGATACCGCAGCAAGGGGGCGGATATACGTGTAATTGCAGTCGAACCTGTACACAAATCACGTCATGCGAGGAAGCATACTTCCAACTCAACACATGCGGTTGTGGGATACGAGACCACGATAACGATACCGTTCCGTGTGAGAATATCTGTCCGGGTGGGTGATTAGGTTGTCAATTAGGCAGAGTTTCGCGAACTCTCCCATCCCAGTTTTGAACCAATTTCACCCTCTAGGAGCGATACGATCTGCGAAAGTCCGGGTAGCCTCCGGACTTTTGCGTTTATATTTCACCTCACCAATTCCCCCATTCTCTATTGTTCTTACCCCCAGATCGTGTTAATTTAGATTACTAAACAACGTATCATCGTGCGAGTTTATCATGCCCGTTTACAACGAAGCTGACACCTGTCGCCGCTTCATTACACCAAAACTCATCGAAGCGGGTTGGGATAAGCATCCTTCTCGGATCAATCAGGAATATACCTTCACCGATGGGCGTATTCAGGTGTATGCAGGCACGGGCAAGCGGCGTGCCAGCACGCAAAAACGCGCCGATTACCTGCTGCGGTATCGCAAGAGTTTTCCCATCGCCGTTGTCGAGGCGAAGGAATACGCCGCTCATGCCGCAACCGGATTACAGCAGGCGAAAGAGTACGCGGAAATCCTCGGACTCAAGTTCGCGTATGCGACCAACGGACGCGAGATCATTGAGTTCGATTACTTCACCGGGCAAATCCGCACGCTGACAGCATTCCCCACGCCCGACGAGCTTTGGGAACGCTATTCCGCTGGTCAGCAGATCAGCGCGCAAGCCGCCGAGCATCTGCTTGAGCCATCCAACCCGCATCAGGGAAAAACCCCGCGCTACTACCAAGAGATTGCGATCAACCGGGTGGTGGAGTCGGTCGCCAAAGGGCAGCGGCGGCTGCTTCTGACGATGGCGACCGGGACGGGCAAGACCTACATCGCGTTTCAAATCTGCTGGAAACTGTGGAACTCCGGTTGGAATCGCACAGGCGATCACCGCAAGCCGCGCATCCTGTTCCTAGCGGATCGGAACATCTTGGTCGATGACCCGAAGGATAAGACCTTCACGCCTTTCGGGGATGCGCGCTACAAGATCGAAGGCGGACAGGTCAGCAAGGGGCGTGAGATGTATTTCGCGCTCTACCAAGCGCTGGCTGACCGCGACGGGCGACCGGGCTTGTATCAGCAGTTCCCGCCGGACTTCTTTGACCTGATTATCGTCGATGAATGTCACCGGGGGAGCGCCCGCGATGACAGCGACTGGCGCACCATCCTCGAATATTTTGCACCCGCCTTCCAATTGGGCATGACGGCGACCCCGCTCCGTGAGGACAACCGCGACACGTACCAGTATTTTGGCGATCCCGTCTACGAGTACAGCTTGAAGCAGGGAATCATTGACGGTTTTCTCGCGCCGTACACCGTGCATCGCGTGATCACCGACTTGGACGCGAAAAACTGGCGACCGCCGTCCGGATACGTAGACCGCTACCAGCGCGAAGTGCCCGAACAGGATTACACGACGGACGACTATGAGCGCGTGATCGTCCTCAAAGAACGCACTCACGCCATCGCGCAGCATTTGAGCGATTTCATCCGGGAGCGCGGCGGTTTTGCCAAGACGATTGTCTTCTGCGTGGATCAAGAACATGCGGCGGACATGCTGCTTGAACTCACGAACTTGAACCCGGACATGGTGCAGCGTTACCCCGATTTCGTCTGCCGCGTGACCTCGGATGAAGGCGACATCGGGCGCGGACACCTCTCCAATTTTCAAGACGTGGAGAAAGAAAGCCCGGTCGTCCTGACAACTTCCAAGCTGCTCACGACAGGCGTGGATATCCCTACCTGTCAGGTGGTGGTGATCGCCCGCGTGATCAAGTCGATGACCGAGTTCAAGCAGATCATCGGGCGCGGTACGCGCGTGCGAGACGAGTACGGCAAGCTGTTTTTTAACATCATCGACTACACCGGGAGCGCGACCAAACTGTTTGCCGACCCGGAGTTTGACGGATTCCCGGCAGCAGTGCAGGAAGTCGAGATCGATGAGAAGGGGAAGGCGGTACGGGGGCAGGTCATCGCAGATCGTGACCCGTCGGACGAAGATTTGGATGAGGACGACTTCCAGCCGCGCAAATACTACGTTGATGACGTGAGTGCGACGATCAGCGCCGAATACACGCAGGAGATTGACGAGAACGGCAAGCCGATTGTCGTGCGATATGTCGATTACACCGCGGAAAAGGTGCGGACGCTCTACCCGTCATCAGCCGAGATGCGCAAGCTGTGGATTGATCCGGCGGGGCGCAGCCAGTTGATCCAGCAGTTGAGCGAAGCAGGTATCGACTTTGAGCGGCTTGCCGCTGTGATGAACCAAGACGACGCTGACCCGTTTGACCTGCTGTGCCATGTGGCGTTCAATGCGCCGATCCGCACACGCACGGAGCGGGCGAACCGCGTCCGCTTGGAGGAAACCACCTTCTTCAACCAGTACACCGGAAAGGCGCGCGACATCCTGTTTGCACTGCTGGATAAGTACGCCGACTTGGGCGCGCTGCAATTCGTCATGCCCGATGTATTGAAAGTGCCGCCGCTGACCGAGTACGGCAGCCTGAACGACATCATTCGTATGTTCGGCGGAACGGAGAAATTGAAGGCAGCAGTCGGCATGTTACAGGGGCTTTTGTATGCAGCATAACAATGTTCTCAAGGCAATTGGCTCGCGATTGCATCAGATGCAAATCTTATATAATAAACTTACCATCTTTGCAATTATTGCCATGATCGTATTATTCATTGTTGGTGTCATACCGATATTTCAGCTCAGTGTTTTCGACGTCTTGGAAATTACAATTGACCGTTCACTCAACGTATCGTTCGGTCCTAAAGTCAAACTCCCACTCCCTTCATTTTTAGGTGATTTTGAAGCAAGTTTTTTCTCTGATGCTGCAAGTGCGCTAAACGTACCCAACACCTTAACGATACGGGTCGATGGCATTGACAAGATATTCAATTTGCACGGAGAAGAATACGTAGCTGTGAAGCTCGGCACGGGATACTATCGAGAAGTCAGCGTTGTTATAGATCATGGGAACATTCTTGTCATAGTGGAGAGGATGCCTGCGCCGACAGCAGTTCCACCACTTCCCACCTCGCGACCAACAGTTATCATACAGACTGTTGTGGTCACACGCCCAAGTGTGAACGTCCGTTGTGATGGTCTATTGCCTCGCCTTCAAGTTGGCGGAAGGGGGCGGGTTAACCGCTATCCAAATCGAAATAATCGAGTGCGATCCTCACCCAACCTCTCAGGAGCGCAGCTTGGTGTCATCGAAGCTGGTCACGAATTTCGAGTACTAGATGGACCTATATGCGAAGACGGCATCAACTGGTGGCTAGTGCGATCAACTGATGATGAATTAGAAGGCTGGACAGCCGAAGGCGAAGACGGGGACTACTATGTAGAACCGCTTTAGTAGAAGCTTGGCAACGGTGACAAGAAATTCACCACAAGGGAGTACGCTCCCCAAAAACTCATTGTAACCAACCAGAATGAGGCAACATGATTGAACAAGACGCTAGGGAGATCAAGCCACAGTCACCTGATTTCTTGCTTGTTGAATACGGGGCGCTTCGAGACGAAATCCTCAAACGTATCGAGCTTCAACATCAAACTCTATCGCTTGGTTTGGTTGCGTTCGGAACTTTGATACCACTAGGTCTACAAACACTTTCGCCTATTGTCATACTTCTATATCCAATAATCATTTTGTTCTTGTCTGCAAGTTGGGCACAAAGCGATTTACGTACCGGACAAATTGGAACATACATTCGTCAGAGTATCGAACCAGTACTTTCAAACGAGAAACTCGGATGGGAAAACCGCCACACGAAAAGTGTAGTGATCGGAATATTCGGTTCATTGTCGATGTTTTCTGCGCGCGGTCTGTTTCTGGTCACACAAATTTTCGTGGTGATCTTCTGTGCTATGCTATTCCAATCGATTCTGCAAGAATTTGAACTTCTTTTCATTTTTGTCGATATTGGAGTAGTTTTTCTTACATGGTTAATCATGACGAAAGCACGACACGCCCGCAACAAACCGTAATCATATATCCTTTAAGGTGAAGGTTGGCACATAAAACACCGCAATCCGCCCCACCACCGCGCAGCAGTCCAGCAGCGTGAGCAAGTCGCACGCGACACGATGCGCAAAGACAGGCTTGAATGGCGGTGAATTGCCGCCAACATCATCCGAATGTTCGGGGATGCGCAAAAGCTGCGAAGCGCTGTGACTGAACTTCAGAATTTGTTGTATGCAGCGTAGAGGGAAAATGAACCAGTCAAAACGTGTTGAGATCAAAAATCATATGAGGTTGTGAGGTAGAAAGATGTCCCCCCGCCCATTTGACCGAATTCGAGCAATGCAAGATCGTATCATAGAAGCCGTAGACAAAGGGCAGTCCGCACGGGTGGGGCAACTGATAAACGAAACCATCAATGCGGTTGAACAGATATTCAATAGTTCTGCATCCCAAGTCGTTCTGCTAGAAGAACATGCTGATACGCTTCGACGGTTACAAGCAGAGTACGATAACCTACTCCAAGAAGTGACCGACTTCATGGGACGGCAACAAACAATTTTCGGAGAGCCTTCTCCAAGCCCTCAGTATCAGTGTGATGTGTTTATGCTTATGCCATTTGCCGACAAGTTTCGTGGAATGTACACTGACCACATCATAGAAGTTGTCAATAGAAGGCAATTAAGCATTAAGCGTGGCGATGATTTCTTCTCACATCACTCGATACTTGCCCAAATTTGGGCAGCCATAAACACTTGTAAATTCGTCATCGCAGAATGCACAGGGAGAAATCCAAACGTATTTTACGAATTAGGAATAGCTCATACACTCGGTAAACCCGCAATTCTGATTGCTCAATCCCTGAATGATATTCCTTTTGACTTACGTCATCTCCGTGTCATCGTATACGACAACAGCCTAGCTGGTGTGAGACCATTCAAGCAACAACTGGATATCGCAGTTGAAGGCATATTGCAGGACATAAAGAAATAACTATGGCACTAAAAAACAACAATGCTCCCACCACCGCGCAGCAGCTCGGCAGCGTGATCAAATCGGCGCGCGACACGATGCGCAAAGACAAAGGCTTGAGCGGCGACCTTGACCGCCTGCCCATGCTCACATGGATCATGTTCCTCAAGTTCCTTGACGATATGGAACTGATCCGCGAACAAGAAGCCGAGCTTCGCGGCGAACCCTTTCAACCGCTCATCGAGCCGCCGTACCGCTGGCGCGATTGGGCAGCGAACCCACAGGTCTTGACCGGGGACGCGCTGACGAAGTTCATCAACTACGATGAAACCGATCACCCGTTTGGAGAACACGACGAGAACGGCGACGTGCGGCGTGTGCCGGGATTGTTCGCCTACCTGCGCGGACTGGAAGGATCGCCGCGTGCCGAGGTGGTGCAGAGCATCTTTAGCGGCGTGGTCAACCGGATGCAGAGCGGCTACCTGCTGCGCGAGGTGGTTGACAAAATCAACCAGATTCACTTCACCAGCAGCGAAGAAATTCAGACGCTTGGCTACCTGTACGAGACGATGCTGCGCGAGATGCGCGATGCGGCAGGCGACAGCGGTGAGTTCTACACGCCGCGCGCCGTGATCCGCTTCGTGGTCGCCGTCACCGACCCGCAGTTGGGCGAAACCGTGCTTGATCCGGCGTGCGGGACGGGCGGCTTCTTGGTCGAGGCATACACGCACCTCCACAGGCAGGCGAAATCGGTTGAGGACTGGCGCACGCTGCAAGCCAGCATCCTCGGCGGGGAAGCGAAGCCGCTCCCGCTGCTGCTGGCGCAGATGAATCTGCTCCTCCACGGGGTCGAATCGCCGCGCATCACGTCCGGCAACAGCCTTGCCGTGAACCTGAAAGAGATCGGCGACCGCGACCGGGTGGACATCATCCTGACCAATCCCCCATTTGGCGGTGAGGAGGAGCGCGGCATCCTCGGCAACTTCACGCACCAGACGGCAGAGACGACGCTCCTGTTCTTGCAGTTGATCATGCGCAAACTCAGGCGCAATCCGCATCCGGGAAGGGCGGCAGTCGTCGTCCCCAACGGCGCACTGTTCGCAGACGGCGTAGCGGCGCGCATCAAGCATGATCTCTTGAAAGACTTCAATCTGCACACGATCGTGCGGCTGCCGAACGGGGTGTTCGCGCCGTATACCAGCATCCCGACCAACCTGTTATTCTTCGACCGCTCACGCCCGACGACGGACATTTGGTATTACGAAATCCCGCTGCCGGAGGGGAAGAAGAATTACACCAAAACGCAGCCGATGCAGTTTGAGGAGTTTGCCGACTGCATCGCGTGGTGGAGCAACCGCGAGGAGAACGAGCGCGCATGGAAGGTCAGCGCGGCGGACGTGATCAAGACGGACGAAAAGGGCGCTGTGGTGAGCGTCAATCTTGACGTGAGCAATCCCAACCGCGCCGCCGACTTGCAGCACCGCTCCCCGGAAGAATTGATCGAGAGCATCATGGCAAAGGAACGCCGTATCGCGGAGTTGATGGACGAGATTCGGCAGATGGTGGGTAAGAAATGAAGGTGCAGTTTCAATCGATTTGGCATCTTGCACGCTTTGACGAAATCATGACGCGTGTTAACCGTCGATTTATCATTGATGACCTTGCCGAATATGACTGCGTGGGCGTTCGCTGGTACGGGTTAGGCGCATTCATTCGAGAACGACAGCTAGGGGCAAGTATCAACCGTAAGCAGCAGTGGATGCTTCGCCAAGGTGATGTGGTCTATAACAAGCTCTTTGCTTGGAAGGGCGCATTCGCCATTGCAGATGAGTCCGTAGATGGGTGTATCGTCTCTGATAAGTTTCCCACCTATGAGCTAGATCAAAGTCAGGTTGATCCAAGCTACTTAGCGTATTTCTTTCGGACTCCTCATGTTGCTTCTCAGTCAGAGGGAATGTCAAAAGGCGGCGCAGCGATCAGTAAGTTTACCCTGAATCCGCCTCAGTTTTGGGACTTGGTGATTCCCCTTCCCCCACTCGATGAGCAGCGGCGGATCGTCGCGCACATCGACGCCTTAGCCGCACGGATCGCAGAGGCACGCGGGTTGCGGCTCGGCGCGGTGGAGGAGGCGGAGGCGTTTCTTGTATCTGTTCGTCGCCACGTATTCACATCCCTGACAAATGCTCCAGTTGTTCATTTTGAAACTGCTTGCAATGCCATAATCGACAATCTGCATTCAAATCCCACCTATACCGACGATGGCATATATCCGTGCATTCGCTCATCCGATGTTGGATGGGGTGAACTCTTTCTCGAAACTGCGCGACGTACAGATGAAGCAGAGTACCTGCGACGAACTGTGCGCGGCGCGCCCCAAGTTGACGATATTGTTCTTGTACGTGAAGGGGGCGGAACGGGCAAGGCAGCAGCAGTTAGTGAAGGACAGGTTTTTAGCTTAGGTCAGCGTGTGATGATGGTGCGACCTAATCAGCAGCAAGTATTGCCGAGGTTTATGCTCAATCAGATGCTATCACCTCTGATCTACGATGATCAAATCCTGCCTCAGTCCAAAGGATCAGCATCGCCTCACTTAAACATAAGTGCATTACGGAAGTTCCGTTTTGTTTTGCCGCCGCTCGACGAACAACGCCGCATCGTCGCGTATCTGGACGACCTGCAAGCCCGCGTCGATGCGCTCAGGCGGCTCCAGCAGGAAACCGCCGCCGAACTCGATGCGCTGCTCCCCTCCGTGCTGGATCGGGCGTTCAAAGGAGAGTTGTAAGCGTGTCTAGGTGGTGGCGTCTGCGGTTCAACGTGAAACTGTGGAGTCTACTCGCCGTTTGCGTGACGATTATGCTGTTCCTTAACTGGCAGTTGGGAATGGCGTATCTGGTCGGCTTGCCTATCGTGTTTCTATCTAAGCATCGGCGCTACTTCTATGTTTATGCGGGGTTCGCGATTGCTATGACCACATTTTTCGTGGTAATGCTTGTTCTCCGCGCACTGCGGTTAGTCTAGGAATTCTGGTAGTCGTGACACTGTTTGCAGCTCTTGCTCCACATTGATCGTTTCACTCCGAAGAAAGTACACGCGGCATGCCCGATTCATCATCGCTTCCACCTTCCAAGTCTGTCTGCCATTACTTCGTTGATGAAGCAGGCGACACAACACTGTTCAATCGGAAAGGCGAAGTCATCATCGGTGAGGAAGGGTGCTCACGTTATTTCATGATGGGGCTGCTGCATGTTGATGACCCGGTAAAACTTGCCACGAGCCTCGAAACACTTCGGCAGAACCTCCTTAGCGATCCCTATTTCCGGCGTGTTCCCTCAATGCAGCCCGAAAACGGCAAAACCGCTGTTATGTTTCATGCAAAAGATGATCTCGCCGAGGTGCGGCGCGAGGTTTTCAGGGTGCTGGCTCAGCAGGGTGGCTTGCGTTTTTACGCGGCTGTGCGGGATAAGCATAGAGGAATCCTTCGCGAAGTGAACCAGTACAAACGCAAACGCTATCAGCCCAATGAACAATACGATCAGCTGGTCAAGCGATTGTTCAAAGATAGGCTGCATAAAGAGGATGAATATGTGATCACGTTTGCAACACGTGGCGCAAAAGATCGCACGCGCGCATTAACCTCAGCACTTGAGGAAGCGCGTAGAAAGTTCGAGAAGCAGTGGGGCATTCATCACGATGCACCGATGACCATTCGCAACGTGGCAGCCAAAACCCAGCCATGTTTACAGGCAGCAGATTACTTGCTGTGGGCGGTGCAGAGATGTTATGAGAGGCGGGAAGATCGATACTTAGATTACGTCTGGCCATTGTGCCATTTGGTTCACGATGTGGATGACCATCGTAAGAAGTTGACTGGCGTATATTACACGCAGAAGAATCCGCTTCTGCTTGCGGGGTTACCACCATTTGAGGATGAGCTAACATAAATGCATCAAAGGATATAGGATTCTGGGTAGAATCACACGGCATGGAGCCGAATTTTGTCCTTCGATGCTTTCTAAATTGTAGTTCAATTCGTACAAACTGTCAAAACGCGCTCTAAACCCCTTCCGTTTTCGCGCTTCAATTAACCTCTTCTCACCTTCAAGTTAACACACCTCCTCTCGCACTGCCGCAGCGCGGCAAGGCTACAACGCGGGTTTCCTCCCAAGCAACGCCCGGCGGCGGTACGCTGATCCCATCCCTTCGGGACGTGACCACCGAACCACCGCCTCACACGCCGCCCTGAACCCCTCGGTCGCCGTGTGGCGTTGCTTGGTGCCCCCCTCCGCGCTGTCCCGCGAAAACGAGCGGCAGCGCTCACCTGAGCTGGCATTTTCCAGCGGTGAACCGAGGGGTTCTATCATGTGTGACACCTTCCAAAGCTGGGTTCGGTCGAATATTCGCCCATTCAACGCAGGGAAACACAAGCCCGGCGAGTATCCAACCTCATGGGCGGGAATGCAGTCCTTCGAGCAGATTCACGAAAACTTGGCGCACTATGCCTCGAATGTGATGCAGAATTTCGGCATCTACGGTGACGAGCTTACCGAGTGCTTGCAGATCGGGTTCGTGGCGCTGTGGGAAACGCTGGTCGCAGAACCGGATTTCCTAGCGGAGAAGACCCGCAAGCAGACCGTGTTTTTCATCTTGGCGCGCTGCAAGATTTCGACGTTTCGCTATCAGGCGAATATGTATGACAGCCTCGATGCGCTGATCGGAGATGACCGACGCGATACCGCCGACGAGAACACAATCACCGGATTGGAATACGACCGCAGCGAACGATGGGCGGCGTGGGCGACTGAGATCGACATGCGCGTGGACATCGAACGCATCATGGTCAAGCTGGCGGAGAAGTACATGCCTTCACTGAAGCACATGGTCGCTCTGTACTACCTGACGACGCAGGTTGGCAAGGAAGCGGCGGCGAATATCGCCACGAGCGACGTGTGGCGCTGGTATCAACGTTATGGACTGTATGTTCAACAAGAACTTCAGTACGAGTTTGCAGAAGTCTTCCTCGAAAATCACTCATACCCGCCTGCCGAACCGTTTGAAATCCCCGTTGAGCATCCGAATCATGGACGCTATATGTCGCCGTATCAGGAATGGCGGGAAAAGTATAAACAGGGGAACACTGCCCCGGCAGAGGCGCTGCTTGAGAAATATCGTCACACGGTCTGCGTGGCGGGTGCAATCCGCGCGCAGATCGAAGGCAAAACATATCTGCAAGCGGCGAAAGCTGTCGGCAGAAATCCCAAGACATTTCCGCGCCACATGAAACGTGCCGCTCGCATGTTGGCAGCGGCGTATGCGTGATTGCTCGGCGGCTGGGGCGGTTGGCTTCAGCCGCCTCTCTATTTTTGCGAGGCGGCGCGAAACGAGCTTGGTGTCCGAAAAAGCATTCTGCCCGAATGTCAAACCCTTACGTAAGACTACGTAGTATCACGTTCTTCAGTTCACTTATCCATCGGTTCACTCCCACACGCGTGAGGAAAACTCAAAGACAACTGCGGCGTGAGGATCGCGCACGGTACACCCCCACACGCGTGGGGAATACGTTTGCCTGATTCCGCGCGGTGATGTGTTCCGCGGTTCACCCCCACACGCGTGGGGAATACTCGGTTCGCTTCGGTCATGACGTATAACTCAGCGGTTCACCTCCACACGCGTGGGGAATACGCTCGATGCGCATTTCATGAAAGTGGATGCCACCGGTTCACCCCCACATGCGTGGGGAAAACAATAAACGCGCATTATACGCAGTAAACCCCGCCGGTTCACCCCCACATGCGTGGGGAAAACAAAATTCGGCAGCATGGCGGGGTTATCGAGTACGGTTCATCCCCACATGCGTGGGGAAAACACCAATTCATATATACGCGCGCTGCACCGCTTCGGTACACCCCCACATGCGTGGGGAAAACTATCCCGCGCGTACATTTGCTGCCGACCCGCTGCGGTTCACCCCCACATGCGTGGGGAAAACTCGAAATATCCGAGAAATATTGCGCGGTCATTCGGTACACCCCCACGTGCGTGGGGAAAACGCCGCTGCTGATCGATATTGTCAAACATTGCCGGTACACCCCCACGTGCGTGGGGAAAACGCTCCGTAGTGAACCCGTTTTCCATCAACCAGCGGTACACCCCCACGTGCGTGGGGAAAACCTAACATGGCTCTGACAACTCAGGGATTTGAACGGTACACCCCCACGTGCGTGGGGAAAACTATGTTTGTGAGCAGTCCCGCAGCGTCCCATCCGGTTCACCCCCACGTGCGTGGGGAAAACGAAGCGGAGTGAGCGGCGCAGCGCCTGATAGGTCGGTACACCCCCACGTGCGTGGGGAAAACACAGCGTCACCATTCCGCAATCCGGGGAACAACGGTTCACCCCCACGTGCGTGGGGAAAACGTCGAATCGCTTGACCCCGCCGTCGATGACGTACGGTTCACCCCCACGTGCGTGGGGAAAACTAGGACACGCCGCGATTTTTCGCCTCACACATCGGTTCACCCCCACGTGCGTGGGGAAAACGTGGATGCGCTGCGATGGGCGGCTGCACAGTTCGGTTCACCCCCACGTGCGTGGGGAAAACGGATCAAACGCTGCTCGATGCGCCGCTCCCGACCGGTTCACCCCCACATGCGTGGGGAAAACTTTGTCTTGACGATGATCGGCACAGGTGTGCCGCGGTTCACCCCCACATGCGTGGGGAAAACGAACGGGGTCTTCGACATACGTTTCGGGCGGACGGTTCACCCCCACATGCGTGGGGAAAACCACCCTGATTCCTTTGCGCCGATAATCCCTCACGGTTCACCCCCACATGCGTGGGGAAAACTTTGTCTTGACGATGATCGGCACAGGTGTGCCGCGGTTCACCCCCACATGCGTGGGGAAAACATGATCCATCAGTTCTGTGATTGCCAATGCCTCGGTTCACCCCCACATGCGTGGGGAAAACTGTATGCGGATTCTTCTCTGTACTGTTGTTCACGGTTCACCCCCACATGCGTGGGGAAAACGTAAGGATCGGACGCCGCCCCGGCGTTGTACGCGGTTCACCCCCACATGCGTGGGGAAAACTTGTCAAGTGGGACGAAGCACCGGGTGAGTTCCGGTTCACCCCCACCTGCGTGGGGAAAACGCCCCCTTCACGTTTCAAGGCATGCAAGACACCGGTTCACCCCCACATGCGTGGGGAAAACGAGGATGAAAGCATTGATGTGAGGGCGACGTACGGTTCACCCCCACATGCGTGGGGAAAACACATCGGGCGCGGGCTATGTGACCTCGATCACCGGTTCACCCCCACATGCGTGGGGAAAACGGACGCGGTACACGAATGGGGGATGGTAATGGCGGTTCACCCCCACATGCGTGGGGAAAACTAAAGTCGCTCCCGCGTAAATTACTTGCGGCGCGGTTCACCCCCACATGCGTGGGGAAAACATCCTGCGCGACATGGAAGCCGTGCGTGAGTTCGGTTCACCCCCACATGCGTGGGGAAAAATTCGATGTGATGCAGGTCAGCGAACTCGAAGCCGGTTCACCCCCACATGCGTGGGGAAAACACAATCGGGTATGCTTCCCGTCCATGTCCATTCGGTTCACCCCCACATGCGTGGGGAAAACCCACTGGCGTTATCCAGACTGACTACACCCGCGCGGTTCACCCCCACATGCGTGGGGAAAACTATTTCTTGCGACATTCGGCGCAGATGTACCCCGGTTCATCCCCACATGCGTGGGGAAAACACTATCCGTTGCGCTTGCGGTAAGTTCGTCGGCGGTTCACCCCCACATGCGTGGGGAAAACGTATCTCGGCGTCGTCACGATTGCGGCGGCAGACGGTTCACCCCCACATGCGTGGGGAAAACTATTTATCAGAACGGGGCGACTTTTCAGCTTCCGGTTCACCCCCACATGCGTGGGGAAAACGTCTGTTGCGGCTGGAGTAATCAGCGTTCTTGCGGTTCACCCCCACATGCGTGGGGAAAACCCCTTAACCATTCCACTCGTTCCGCTGAATGTGCGGTTCACCCCCACATGCGTGGGGAAAACCTGACGACGTAATTGAGACATGGCGCGCACAACGGTTCACCCCCACATGCGTGGGGAAAACTGTTATAGTTCACGCCGATTTCGCGGGCGATGTCGGTTCACCCCCACATGCGTGGGGAAAACGGATAGTGTGGCGGCGGGCTCATCGGGCAACCTCCGGTTCACCCCCACATGCGTGGGGAAAACATCTTTCTCGCAGAGCCGCCGCGCGCGGCTCTCGGTTCACCCCCACATGCGTGGGGAAAACCCCGAGATCACGCCTTCAGTCACCGCGTTCACCGGTTCACCCCCACATGCGTGGGGAAAACGAATACCGAATAGGTGCGTCGTTTTTTTGATACCGGTTCACCCCCACATGCGTGGGGAAAACACACGCGTCATAACTTAGCATTTCACACACCCCGGTTCACCCCCACATGCGTGGGGAAAACCAAACGGCAGTATCGCGTTTGATCTCGCTCATCGGTTCACCCCCACATGCGTGGGGAAAACACGTCTATGGTTCCCAGACTGTCAACACATCACGGTTCACCCCCACATGCGTGGGGAAAACGACGTGCGAATGCGCGCAACCAAATCAGTCAGCGGTTCACCCCCACATGCGTGGGGAAAACTCTCGTCTCGTGATCACTTTCATCTCGTTTCGCGGTTCACCCCCACATGCGTGGGGAAAACAAAATTTGGGCGATTTTTTCGTCACGTCGTTCCGGTTCACCCCCACATGCGTGGGGAAAACACGATGGTAAGCGACCGCGCTTCAGCCTCAGCCGGTTCACCCCCACATGCGTGGGGAAAACGTCGTCGCTGTCTCGCCGGGTTCGCGCCACACCGGTTCACCCCCACATGCGTGGGGAAAACGCCGTCCGAGATACGCTCGGCAGCCACCCAACCCGGTTCACCCCCACATGCGTGGGGAAAACATTCCTGTTCAATCAGGACGTGCGAGAGTCATTCGGTTCACCCCCACATGCGTGGGGAAAACATTCTCCTTGTACGCGCATCATCACGACATCCACGGTTCACCCCCACATGCGTGGGGAAAACCCTTACGTAAGGATTCGTAATACTACTGACCCCTTGCCTGTGACCTAACTGCGCTCAGTGGTGGGGCGAAGGATCAGCTTTATTCCTTCCAAATCTACCACGCTCCGCCGAGTTTCGCCGAAAATGCGCATGTCGAAGCGCTGCTCATTGTTGGCAGACCAAATCTGAATCACGCCGCCCGTTTTACAATGCTTGCATGCCTTTTGCCACAGACGCTCACGTACCATTGCGTTTACATGACCCACAAATACGCCTGCATGAGGTTCAAGCAGCCAGCGCGAAAGCTCCCCGCGCACGGCGGGCTTGACGTTCTCCAAGATCATCACCATCATGGCGCTTCCTCCATGTCATCTTGATCCAGCAGTTGATCGGGATACAGCGGTCCCGGAAGCGCGCCGTCTGCATCAAAATCACCGACTGCATCGATATCGTCACGGATGTTCAGCAGCTTGTCGATGTCCGGCAGAATGCGCTCTAACAGATGTGCTTCACGAAAACGCGAACGGCACAATTCGCGCACGCGCGCTTCAATGCGTTCGCTTCCGCCTGCGGCTGTCTCAAATGCTGCCGGGATCGTGATCTCCGTCTTGTACAGATCGGCGATGTCATATACAAACGAAAGCTGCTTTCCCGTGTGGACGAAGCCTAGGCTCGCCGAATAGCCTCCGGACGCAATCGCCGCATGGCATAACCCGTTCAGCAGCGCATTTGCAGCAGAGAGCGCTCGGTTAATTGGATCAGACAAATTCCAGTCATCCCGGTCATAGTTGCGACCGTTCCACTTCACGCCAAAACGCCGGCTCATGTGCGCATAAGCGGTACGCATGCGCACACCTTCCATACCTCGAATCTGCGGCAGTGTCAGTCCTTCTTCGAGGGTTTCATCGAAGCGATACTGATACATCCGGCGAACCACAAGATCGCGCTGCACAGGATCGCACACCATCTCCGCTTGTCTCAGCAGCCGGTAGGCGCGGCGTGTTTCGCCCAAACCCTGAGCATAAAAACGTGTGCTGTCCTCCCCCACCCAGACGACTGAACAGCCCGACTGCGCCAGCAGATAAACCGCTCCATGCGTAATGCTGGTGCCCGGCCCTAACATCAGCACCGACAGCGAGGCGGCAGGTACGTGAATGCGCCCCGCCTCTTTCAGGATGTCGATGCCCTGTTTTTCACGCTCAATCACAGCGTGTTCAGCGTATACATAACTTAAGCTGTCACGCAGTTTGGGCAAAACATGCAGGTCTTCCACCGAACCGCTCCTAAAAACTCATGTCTGCATACGGAAGGACTGAAAGCAGTCCAAAACCGAAGCTCTTCGCCGAGCCGAGTCCCTGCGCAACGGCGACTCCGAACTTCTCGGCATCCGTTACGGTGAGCACACCGTCAAATCGCGCCCCGTACCATGTCATCGTGTGTCCGTTCTGCCGTCCCGTAACATCACCGACGACCATGATTTGGCACGCATCGATCTGAAAACCGTTTTCTGCGCCTTTCCGGGCGATCCATTCCGCTTGATCTTCATCTCTCCGCAGTGCAAAGCGCCTTCCGTCGCGCTTGACGGTGGGATTGGCTTCCAAACGAAAGAACAGCCGCTGTTCCGGCTTGAACTTCGGCTGATATGCTGCTGCCTCAATGGGCTGAATCAAATAACCCGCGCGCTGAAGTTGTTCGCTGCGCGTCCACTGCGGTGCATCGTGCGACTGCACCAGCACGTTGATCGCTCCTTCGCGGCTGGTTTCCAGTCGGAACAAGATGCGTTCATCGGCTAACAGTGTCTCGGCAAAGCCGCTGTACACCGTTTGATGAAGCTGGTAGCGGTCAGCGCAGTCCTGCTGCACCCATCGAGAACGCGGGTTTAGCATAAGCTTTGAGAGATACATCAGGTTTCCTCCTCCTGTTGCATTGGAGGGCAGTAATCTGTTTTCACCCGCCGGGTCAAGAAGCGGCGCTCGGCAAACGAAATCGGCTGATCGCGCCGCAGTATCGTCCCGGTCGGATCTTCAAGGATCAGCCGCATTTCCTGATCCTTCGGTCGGTCATAGCTGCACAGTGCTTCCTCAAGCGTTTCATCGCGCAACCCATCCTCCAACCATGGCGGCGACGCCGGGATGAATGCCTTGCGCCCTAGGAACAGTGGGAACACCGGCGCGCGAAGCGCAGCATAGATCGTCTCCAACAGCCCGATCTCACCTTCCAAGCCAACCAGAAAACGCGCATCAGCGAGATAATAGCGATCCGACACGATCACATTGTTGCGCTCAATCCCGCCGCCAACTTTGTAATAGCCGTCCCGTCCCGCCGTGTGAAAGTCACGCTGGACTACGCCTTCTTTCTCCACGCGCACGCCCATCCGAAGGGCTGCCAAGTCGGAGATGTCCGCATCCCGGGGGCGACCAAGCGCCGCCCCCACCAACCCGATGATCCCGCTCTTCGACGGTTCTAAGCCGGTATCCCGATGCCCGAAGTTGCTCTGCGTCCCCCATGACTGCATCGGTCCGTCAATCAGCATCAGCAGCGTTGCCATATCAGCCGCCCTCCGGCAGCGGACGCAGCACCGCATTGAGCCAATCGGGCAGCGTCCCTGCAACCGTAGTGATGTTCGCTTCATCCTCACGGCTGAACCCGTCCAGACTTACGCCCGCCGGGTTCAGGACGGCGATCGCGCGCGGGGACTTCAAGCGGAAGATGTTTTCCTGATTGCGCCAATGCTCGATCAAGCGCTCGATTGATGGCTCGACATATCCGCTTCCACGATGCGCGCGCACCGATTTCTCAAAGGCGTTCGCCAGCGACCACCCTTGACTATCCGGTCGCACGACTGCCAGCAGAAAATCCGGCGTGTGATGGCTGGCAAACGTATTCTGCTTACCGGTCGGCAGCGCGAAAACGAGCGCGCGCAGGAATCCATCAACCGTTCTGCGTGCCAGCGCGGCATCTCCGCCCAAATTCCGAACGAGCTGCTCCCAATCCACCCGCGCATAGCGGTAGAACGTCGCCGATGTGAACGGCGTCAGCCCGATCATGCTCGCGCCGCTCGTGTCTTCGGGCTGTAAGTCGTCAACTGCGGTGAAGTAGTCAAAATCCGTGACCGCCTGATGCGTCGAGATCGCGTGTGCAACCTGACAGGCGGCGTCCATACTTAGGATAGGTGCATCTGCCAGCATGCGTCCAAACATAGCAATATCAGGTGCGCTCGTCCGACCTTTCACCTGTTTGGCGAACTCATCGAATGCCTTCTTGAATGCGCTGTCGTCAGGTGACGAATTCTGCTGCGCCAACTGTATCAGTTTCTCAACAATCAAGCCCTTCTCGTGTTGGGATAGGTAAAGCAGCACCGACGTTTTGTGCGCTTCGCTTTTCGCATCCAACTTGGAAAGATACTCGACGAAATTCATCGCCCACTGCTTAGCCGCCTCATCGCTGAAACCACGTTCGATGAGTGCCGCGCCGACTTCCGTCACCAGCGTCTTCGAGCGAATGCCTACCCCTGTGGCAATTTGCTCCTGAAAGTAGGGCGACAACCGCACTGGACGCTTTTGTGCCTGTGACGAGATGCGCACGCGCCGTTCACCGCCGAACATCGCGTCTTTGGGGTTGCCCGTGTCATCACGGTTCAGGTTTGACGGGCTGAAGGACTGAATCAGATGAATTTCGATCAACATGTGCTTGCTCCTTGTGATTGGTTAGGTTATTCGGTCCAGAATTCGCTCGCCCAACGCCGAGTTGTCCAGCGGCGGGCGTCCGAGGAGTTCCATGTCAGAACATCACGCATTAACATCTGCCAGTTGACAGGAATATCTTTCGACTTCAACAAGCTGATCATCTGCCGCAGCAGATCAGGCAGCATGTCCGGTTCTGCTCGCATCAGGTTGGCGAAGCGCCGCTCCGTGGACTGATCATCTCCCACTTCATCTGCGAGTTTGCGCAGGTGTCCGCCGAGATTTCCCTGCTGCCCAACCAGTGGGTGCAGCGCGAACAGCGATGCAACCATATACACGCAGCGCTCATGCCACAGTCCCCGTTTCTCCGAGACGAAACGCACCACATACGGAAACATGTCCGGCACGCCGCCCGGCTCAACGCCAAGCCCGCGCCGCAGCGCTGCCAGCATCGCGCGATCCTCTTGATGTGTGATCAAGAAGCCGATCAGAGGGTGTTCTTGATCCGTGTTCGGTTGTGTCATCCTTATTTACCTTTCTTGTTCTTTGTCGGCTTGCTGCCACCATCGAATATCGCTACCAGCGCTTTGTTTAAGTCGTGCGCTGCCCGTACCGCACCGCGTTCGCTACCGCTGGCAGGTCCCACCGAAGTGATCGTCGTTTCAAGCAGACTGCGCGCTTCACGCTTGAGGGTGTCTTGCCATGTTTCCGTCGCAGCCTGGTGGTCAACTTGCAGGGCTTCAACAAAGCGCCAGAAATGCGGCTCGATGCACACCCAGTAGCTTGGAGGCACATGCCAATGACTCGTCAAGTTGCTTACATCTGCCTTGTCCGGTTGGCGTTCACCCCCACGCTGGAGCAAGTGGGTCGCAAACGTGCGCAGCGCACGACTGAGAGCCGCTGCAACACTCTCTGCGTTATCGAGTGCTTGCTGGATTGCGGTGAAAAACATTCCGTCCTTCAAGAACTGCTCAGGGATTGGCATCGTCTGATCGCGATAGAAGACAGGCTTTGCCTGATCTGCTAACAGCCCCAACGTGCGCAGTTGATACGCTTGCTCAAGCTCAAGGTGACGCTGCGAGACAAGCGTATGCAGCCACTGCACGACAACGGGAGGCTGTCGCTGGTCATCATCAAAGGCATAGAGGGTTTCATAATCGCGCCATAGCGCCCGATGCTCTGAAAAATCGATCCGCATCGGGCGTTCCTTGCCGGGCTTATATGCTTTCAGCGGCGACCTAAGCTCCTCAGGTTGACGCAGTCCCGGCGCGATTGTCATGTCGCGGATAACAATTTCATCCCCTTCCCACTGAGGCAATAGGAGGATTCGCGCGCTCTGCCAAGTCAGATAATCAAGATAGCCATATGGGACGAAATGCTCGTCATCGTCACCGGTTTGTTCCCACGCAGGGGCATCGTGTGCTAACGTGCGGAAGTAACTGCTCTCCGGGTACGCGACTAGGTTCAGCATCAACGCCTCAAACAACGTATTGCCATCCGCGAAGAACAAAGCCCCACGTGTCAGTATGCCGTCGGTGAACCCTTCGTTCTTCAGCCCGCTCAATCCGGCCGTGCGAAACGCCTGCGCCACGAGGAGAGCACGTGCGCTTTGTGCGGGAGAAAACGAGACTCCTTGGTCTTCGTCGGCATGCGTGAACAGCGTCCCGGTGTTTCCGATCGAGTGAATCAGATGGATCAGTGACTTCCGTTCAACGCGATCATCTGCTGCCTGATAGAACGGTCGCTCTGGATGAAACAAATCGAATCGTTTGCGCCATTGTGAAAGGTATGAGTCGACCTCCGATCCGGGGAACTGCCCTCGGTCAAAAAGCGTGCGCCATGCGCGCTCGTCTTTCGGTCCATAAAGTCGATGCAAAATTGCCAGCAGTGTGAGCATCATCGCCGCGTCATGCAGCGGTGTTTCGACGATCAGGGTTTTCAGCTCATGGGCGTAGACTAAGACATCACGCAGCCCGAGCATCTGCTGTCGACCAGATCTGTCCAAACATGGAATCCAAGGTTCTTGTGTGAGATCATAGGTGAACTGCTGCATTAATCCTCCTCTAGGATTTCAAGACCAAACCGGCGCGTCAGCCGCAGACTGTGACGCGAACCGGGTAGATGGCAAATACTGTCCTCAAAGATGACCGGGCGCATCTCCTTCAAACGGGCGAGGCGCTTCCAAGGGGTTGGCAGTGGAATTGCCTCAAGACCGGAAAGCACCTGAGGTGACTGCACATTCAGCGTGTGGCGCATGATCTGGTGGATTACATCCGGTGTAGGGTGCGCGTCCAGATCGACTGGGATGATCTGCTCAGGATCGAGCGAAAGTAAACCATCGACTCGGTGCAAACACACGATCTGTACGCTCTTAGCTATCAGTCGAGTTCGCACCATCGATGGCATCCCGTCATCTGCCGGCTCTTCAACGAAGCTCTTCTCCAGTCGCCAAGTTTCATCGGGCAAGGGGATAACCGGATCGTTTGCGGCGAATTCATCCTTACTCTGATGCTTTCGCATTGTTTTGTAGGCAACGCCAAACGCCTTCCGCATGGCATCAGACCACTGCGGATCATCGGCGAGATGATCGGCGTAAACCGTCTCGATCAAGCCGCTTGTCTCCTGTGGGAGTGTCAGTGACTCATGATCACGCAGCATCCACCAAGTACGCATCAGCAGGTAAGGTTCGTAAACGAAGGCACTGCTTTCGAAGTCAGGCACATCATGGGTAACGTTTGGCAGACGCAGAATCAGCGAAGGCACGTTCAGGCGCGGAGGGCGCGTTCTTTCGTGGCGGTGCAGTCGTCCGATGCGTTGTATCAAGAGGTCGATGGGCGCAATTGAAGAAACGAGTACATCAAAGTCGAGGTCGAGGCTCTGCTCAATGACTTGGGTTGCCACAACGACTGCGCGCCGAGGACGTTCACCCTGTTTGCCGAAAAGCTCGACAACTGCCTGCTCAATCTCGGCGCGCCAGTCCAACGGGAAGCGCGCATGGAAAACAAATACTTCGTCTTCGCTGAAGTATGGACTTGCCATCAACGCACTGGCGGTTCGCTGCGCATCCTTGACCGTGTTACAAATCACCCCGGCACAACCTCCGTCCTGCAAAGCATCTTGAAGGATTTCGACAAGGGACTCCATGGAAGAGTCGATATGAATCAGTCGTGTTGTGCGGTCGGCGGGACGGGGAAGCGCGACTGTATGAACGTTGTTGTCGCTGTAGACGAAGGTGGCGCGCGGATACGGTATCGTCGACAAGGTATCCGCATTCACTGTTTCGGACGGAAGGAGTCGCTTACGCACTTCCTCGGGTAGAGTGGCGGACAGCAGCACGACAGGTGAACCGAGTGCGCGCAGCCACACGAGGAGGTTGTCAAACAGCGCGCTCATATAGGTGTCGTAAGCGTGGACTTCATCGAAGATCACCACTTTTCCGCTTAAGCCGAAAAGACGCACGAAGAAATGCCGTACCTGCAAGATAGCGAGCAACGCCTGATCGACTGTGCCAACGCCGAATGGGCTGAGCAGTGTACGCTTTCGATGCGAAAACCAAAGTGGTGCGGTAAGCATGCTTTCGCTGCCAATACCGCGCGTGTTTTCTTGCATCTCTTGGTAGAGCGGGTGGGTTACGGCTTGGCTGTGTGCGAGTTGGTAGTTGACCGCGTCATTTGGATACCGCGCAGTAAGGAAATCGCCGGTACGCTGAAACATTTGATTGCTGGTCGCTTGTGTCGGCATGGCGATGTAAAGCCCTGCCAGCCCCATCCGCCCGATCAGCCAATCCGCGATGTACAACGCTGCTTCCGTTTTTCCGATGCCAGTAGGTGCTTCAATGATCACCAGTGTCGGAAATCGCTCACCGTCCAACTCTTGAGCAATCGCGCGCTGGACTGGATTCGCCTCGAAGATAAACAACTCAGAGAAACTGCGCTCGACATCATCAATCGGTGCGCTTGACCACCCGAGATCGTCAAGCGCTTCAGAAGCACGATGACGCGACTCTTGGAAATATTGGGATAGGTCAGAGACGGACTCGTGATAGGGAAAATACTTTTCGTTTGAGCTAATCCAGTCAGCGATGGATGTGATTCCGGCAGCGAACGCGGCGCTTGCAGGATCGTCCCAGTTCTCTAATGCACTTAGGTCGGTTATCTCCAAAATGGCGAGCATCCGCTCGATGAGTGTGGTTTGATGCGTTTGCCAATGCACGTCACCTACTGAAGCGCGGCTCATGTTTGCTTTTCGATTGCCTATCCATTCGCCATGGTGACCACCTATCGCAGCCGCAAGCAGGTGTGGAAGTGAAAGTGAGTGCGCTGAATCCGGCGTTTGCCCACTGAGGATCAAGGTTGTCACGATACCGTGAGGAACATCGTCTCGGTCAAAGACCAGTCCTGTCTCTGCAAGTCGTTTCGCAAGCGGTGGGGCTTTCGCCTGAAATCCGGGACATGCTTTCCCGATATCGTGAAGCCCGGCAACCAAAGCAAGCAGGCGTCCAGTCAAGCTCTCGTCACATTGATTGCGATTGCAGAGCCACTGCCGCTGTGCAGGAGGCATGCGTTCCCAGATCGCGAGTGCTACGGCGGCTGTGTCGAGCAAGTGGCAGATCAGCAGGTGAAATGCCTGCGACACAGGATCGTACTTTGCCCAAAACATCTCAGGCGATTGGGAAGATGTGTGTGGTTGAGTCCGATATCGGCGCAGTGCATTTTCGAGATCAGTCGCAATAATCCGTCGCAGTGTGTCAGGCGAGAGGACTTCAACATCGCTTCCCCAACCGCGTATCCATGGCACAATCTCGCGAACGTCTGAAATCTGCGCTTCCCACAGTGCACTGCCGTCCGCTTCACGGATAATGTGTTGTGTCATGTGCCACTGACTCTCAATGAGACGTGGGTAGACCCGTGATGTGAAGCGTAGCTGAACCGCAACGGTTTGCGAACTGCTGCCCCAGATCTGCCAAAGCGTTTCTGGGGTCGAGCTTATATCTAGTCCGCTAGACGTTGCGAACATGGCATCGGTGACTCGTGCTTCCAGAATGCGATCAAATTTCAGTGAAAGCCTGATTTGGGTGGACGTGCCCAACCGAGTTCCGTTACACATAATATAAAAACTGTCTGACCAGACCGGCATGACAAACCGGTAGGGTTGTATCCGCCAACGGTTCGGCGTTGTTGAGCGAAAGGCGCTGTACACCACATCAACTGCCAAGCGCCGTTGTTTGGCACGAACGAGGGCGTCAAAAATACTCTGGCGATCGCGTGATGCGGGGGCATTTACGGAATCTGTCTCCACATCCAGAATAGGTGCTAATTTTCTGACGATGGTGTTGACTGCGCCGAGGTGCCCCATTTGGGTTTGTGCCACACGCTGTAGGAGCATCGTGAGTACCTCGGTTTCGCTAGGAGACCAGTACTGTGGCACACGATAATGCTCCTCGAGATACCATCGGCGCTCTGAGTCATATAATGGAATGCCGGCAGCAATCAGTAAATTGATGTACTTATGGGCGGTCTGGCGCGAGATTGCGAATTCTTCCGCAATTTCAGGTGTACTTAATCCTTCAGGGGTGGCGTTGAATCGCTGAAGCAATGCAAATAATGTTGGGATTACCTCAATTTGTGCCATAGTCCCTCAGCAAACCGTATACCTTGAATGTACTCAGGTTGGTCAACGCTCCGTTGACCGGGATTAGTGCAGTTTTTTGCTCAGCCTATTTGATAACTATTGCCTCTACACGACTATTGTGTGTTAACTTTGATTATAAACTTCATTTAGGTTGCCCAATAACACAATTGATATAATTGTTCGCCTATTTCCTAATGCGGCTGAATTACCTAGGAGGGCTGTTCCTGAGCAGATTAAGTGTCTGAAGATCAACCTCGTACATTGGGTGCGATTTTGAAACAATGTTCCCATCTTCTTGACACTAGAACAGGTGTTCTGATAACCTGCGAGGTATAGCACGTGTGGAGGGAGTTCCGATGCGAGAGAATCGGCTGTGGCGTGCCACCTATGACGCGAAGCGCGACTCGTGGGTGGTGGAGGCGGCAGGATGGGTGGATGGGGAACCGGTGATCGAGTACCGCTTCAGTTTTCTTGAAGAGGATGAAACCGGGAAGAATGTCGGCGGCATTGAGAAGTGGTGGATTGACGACGGGGAAACGCTGGCAATCGGCGAGTTTCACGTTTTCGGTGCGTATGTCGATGAAGCGGAGTTCAAGCAGGATGTGCAGCGCATCCTCGCGGAAGCGAAGCGGCACGCAGAGGAAGAAAACTTGGATGCGTTCCTCGCGGTGATCGACATCGTCAAAAACCGTATTTACGAGATGGACGAGGATGATGAGTCCGTCCTCTATGGTGAAGGGCTGTTCGAGGACGGCATCGAGGATGCGTATTCGTGGCGGGAAGACCTTGATGACGACCGCTTGCACGATCACGTCGAGCGTCCGGATGAGGAGTGCTGGCATCTGCATGTCGGGCGCATCGCTGACCCGGACGGTACGCCGCTCGGATGGGGTGTGTTCGCCGTGCTGTACCCCGATCTGCCCCTCGACGCGACATACGAAGCGATGATGGCGGCGGAGCGGGCGCGAATCCTCGATTTGGAGCACTGGTACGAGCACGGAGACGCGATCATTCGTCAGGACGGTATCGAGCGCTTCATGGAAGGCGCACGCGAGGAGGAACCGGAGTTCGCGTTTGTGAACGACAGCCAAGTCCTCGAATGGATGTCGGTGCAGTGTTCGGATGAAGAGCAGACGTTCGTGGAATGGGATGTGCTCGAGGGTGAGGCGCTGCGTCAGTTCCTCAGCGGTGCCGCTCCGACCGTGCGCGAGCGCGAGCAGTGGCATCCTCATCCGGTCGATCTGGCGACCGATTTCGCGCAGGCGGTCGGCATCCCTTCGCACCTCGCCGATCAAGTCCATGCGATCATGCTTGGTGACCGGGTGGACGAGGTGATCGAATTGGGCAGCGTGTGGGATGTAGAGGACGAGGAGGAGTAATCCTCCTTTTGATCGCCTCTCTATCGCGCTATGATCGGGCAGTAAGTGCTGCTCACATTCTGCGAGATTACCGATGCGCCGATTCATCCTAGCTCTGCTGACTACTGCGATTCTTCTTGGTGTTGCTCCCGCCTCTGCTCAAGGCTTGCCTGTGCGCGTATCACTGCTGCGCGAACGCGAAATGCTCACCCTGCTCGTGCAGGCGAGCGATCCCGCCTCCCTGCTCGACTTCCGCTTTCAATATTTGGATGACTACGACCGTGAAATCCTGATTGCCCTACGCGATTACGACCAATTCCGCGAGTCGTCCGCTGGTGTGACCGAGGCATGTTTTGTCCTGCGTGACTTTGAGACGGAAACGCCCGTCCCGCAGGAATGCTTGAATATCACACAATCTGATCTTCATGTGCAAGAACTCGGTACGGCGAGTCTGTTCTGGTTCGATGATGTAATCAACCTACAGCGCCCGCTCACGATTTTGGATGTGAACGGCTTTGTCGGCGTCTGTCCCGCCGAGAATGCCCGCTGCGAGTTCGAGTATCCCCACGCGCCCCCCGGTGAGCCGCCCGCGCCGCCGCTCCTTTTCGGTGCGGCAGACCTCGACAACCGCGAAATTCTCGTGTTGATCGCTGAGTTTGAGCAGATCAGCGGAAGCCCACTTCAACCTCACCTTGAATGGCAGCATGTGTTAGACGATGCGATTGCTGAGGTGGGGGTGAATGCCCGCGCCGAGCTGCTGCCGCAGACGATCCGCAGTCATGATGAAGCCCGCACTGCCGCCTACCAGTACGGCGCGACACTTGTAATCTGGGGGTACGTCGGCGCGGCAGCGGTGAGCAGCCAGTACACGGTGACGCCGCGCTGGAGCCAAGTTCAAGCACAACCCGGCGAAACTGAAGTCATTGGCACGCTGGACGAACTAGCGCTTTTCGTATCACCGGGCGGCGATGTCGAATATGTGTTCAACTTCGTGATGGCGCAGTTGGTCTACTTTACGAAATCCGATTATGAAACAGCGCTCACGCTGATCGATCAGGCGATTGCACTTGCTCCGGCAGGGCGGGAAATCGAGATGGGCTTAGGGGCGCTGTATTTCTCCCGGGGGGATACGCTGGATCAGCTCGGCGCGCCACCGGAAACACGTATTAAAGCTTACACGTGTTCAATCGACCTCGACCCGGATTATGCCCTCACCTACAACAACCGGGGAATTGCCTACAATGATCTCGGCGACTACGAACGGGCGATAGATGACTACAATCAGGCGATTGGGCTCGACCCGGAGTTTGCCTTCGCCTACAAGAACCGGGGGAATGCATACGCTTACCTCGGCGACTACGAACGGGCGATAGATGACTACAATCAGGCGATTGCGCTCTACCCGGCGTATGCCCTCGCCTACAACAATCGGGGGAATGTCTACGCTTACCTCGGCGACTACGAACAGGCGATTGAAGACTACGAACAGGCGATTGCGTTCGACCCGGAGCTTGCCCTCGCCTACACCAACCGGGGGCTTGCCTACGCTGACCTCGGCGACTACGAACGGGCGATTGACGACTACGAACAGGCGATTGCGCTCGACCCGGAGCTTGCCCTCGCCTATATCAACCGAGGGAATGCCTACTATGCCCTCGGTGACTACGAACAGGCAATTGCTGATTTCGATCAGGTGATCACGCTCGATCCGGAAGATGCCCTCGCCTACACCAACCGGGGACTCGCCTACGCTGACCTCGGCGAGTATGAACGAGCGATTGCCGATTACGATCAGGCGATTGCGCTCGACTCAGCGTATGCCCGCGCCTACTACAACCGGGGGAATGCCTACTATGACCTCCGCGATTACGAACAGGCGATAGATGACTACGATCAGGCGATTGCGCTCGACCCGGCGTATGCCCGCCCCTACTTCAACCGGGGGAATGCCTACTATACCCTCGGTGACTACGAAAGGGCGATTGCGGACTACGATCAGGTGATTGCGCTCGACCCGGCGTATGCCCTCGCCTACAACAATCGAGGGCTTGCCTATGATGACCTCGGCGACCACGAACGGGCGATGGCTGACTACGATCAGGCGATTGCACTCGACCCGGGGTTTGCCCTCGCCTACAACAACCGGGGACTTGCCTACTATACCCTGAATGATTTGCGCGCCGCGTATCAAGACTTCACCCGTGCTGTCGAGATCGATCCCAATTATGCGAACGCCTATGCGAGTCTAGTGCTCGTGAACGCCGACAAGGGATACTGCGACGAAGCGGCGGACGCGCTGGATCGCTATCTTGAACTCGCGGGGGAGGGGTCCGATCCGCGTGTGGAGGATTATTACCGTCAGCAGTGCGGCGGGTAGGGCATACCGTATCGGATTGTCTCTCACCCGCTCCTTTCCTGCACCGCTATTCGACGCTGTTTTCAGCATACAGGGGGTCGGACGGGTGAGAGTGAGTTGAATATCGCATTAACTGATTGACGAATTGCACAAGTAGTCTATAATGAAAGTGTTCGCGTGGGCATCCGCCCGCGTGACGCGCGCATTCCCCCGCTTTCTTCTCCCATCCTGTAATTCATTGTTTCTCCTTCGTCTGCGCGCAACTGAAAACGCTGTTTGGGAATGATCTTGCCTGATCAAATGATTGAAAAGGAGAAACAGGATGGACGCCTTGAGGATTCATGTTCGGGAGGGATGGAGTCTGGATGGTGGACAGGTCACCGTTCAGGAACATCCGGATCGAATCGATTATGTCATCACCCCACCGACCCCGACGATGCTCGATCAACTCATTGACTATCTGGAGCATCAGCCCTATGACCCACCCAAGAATTCACGCCTTCCCTTGCAAAGCCTCGGGTTGGCGGCGCTGGCGATCCGCTGGGGGACGTACTTCGCCTGCCTGTGCGAACCGGCATTTCCGCTCTACGCGCCGGAGCAGTACAACTATCCGGATGCGGAGGATGCGCCCATTTCGCGGTTGATGAATGCGGAGATGCGCCGGATGAACATCGAAGTCAGCGCGAACCTCGCGCGGTTGGGGCGCATGTCTCGTGAAGAGCCTGAACGCTTTCATCAACTGCTGTGGCGCGCCTATCAATTCCTGCCCATGCCGCTGAAGCAAGCCGCGCCGCATCGTGGGCTACAACTGCGCCTCGCGAGCGCCCACCTCGCCGGATCGGTGCATATGCTCGCCGTTTCCGACTCTGACACCTTTCGGGAGGCAGTGCAAGCGCTGGAACTGCCGCTGGATGCCAATGTCGAGCTTCAGCGTTCCCGTCAGATCGTCGAACCACCGGGGGATTGGGATCGAGTCATCGGGAACTATCTGGCGGCGAAGGGATGGCGTAACACGAGCATTGAGGATTATCACGCGGGAATTCACCTGAGTGTGGATGCGCCGCTGCTGCCCGCGCAGCGGCGGTTCACGCCGGCGGATGAGCGCCAACTGATGAAGGAACTCACCGGCAGCGCGTATGAGTTCCTCCTGCTTTATCCCGCATTGTTCGACCCGACGTTTCGCACCGATGACCCGCAGTACCGCTACGCCCTGCCTTATCCGAAGAGCGCCTTTGCCATCTATAACGCCGGCGCGCTTTCGTATTATCCGACCCACTGGTCCCTTACCGACATCTCCGCCGAGTGACGCTGCACCACTACCGCGCGAAGACCCCGGCTGTTCCTGATGAGGGGGATTAGGCACGTTACCCACACCGCGCGCATACGGTCGGAGCCTACAGGAATCGTAAGGCAATGGTTCGCCGAACCATTGCGTCTTTTGCTTCAGGTGGCAAACGCATCATCCTCTAAAGCGGGCTGTCTTGTCTTTTTTTGAACACCTCAAAATTGCACAAGGTAATCTGCTCGGACGCAATGACTGCCTGAACACGCGGATCGGTCAGATACGCGAGGTCGATTTCTCGCACCGTTGTCCACGAGTCGGTATGAAAAAGCGTGTCACTGGAATAACCGGGATGGCAGCACAACTCGACAATTTCACCATCAGGTAGGGTCTGAAGAAACGTGAGGAGGACATCAATCGGCTGATCATGATCGAGTTCATAGAAGGTCACCGGCTGCGGGATGTCTTCTAATATCGAGTGACCAACCCCTCGGTCGTGACGCATGGGCAGCTTGTGCTTGAGCGCCAGCGACCGCATCGCTTCCGCTGAGGCGGGATGATAATAAGCCGCGTGATAATGACTATCCATATGGGTTGGCAGCCGGTTTGTCACCGCGACGAAGCGGTCAAACTGTGCGTGGACTTCACGAGTCATCTCGTCCGGGTTGAAGGACGCGGCGTGTTCGCCCCAGTCCGGATTATCATAAAATAGTCCGTCGGCGCGAACCAACGTGGGGATTTGATCGGGCGACAGCACCGGTTTCATCGCTTTACCCGCCACCACCACATGCAGCCCCAGCGCGAGATCAGGCGTTTCCTTGCGTGCCTGTTGCACCGCCTCGGCGGCATTATCCATCCCAATCATGACCGTCGTTGAGGTGACAATGCCGCGCTGATGGGTTTCACGAATCCCTTGGCTCACGCTGGCGGCGATCCCGTAATCATCCGCATTCACAATCAAATACTTCGCCATTGATCCGTCCTTCGAGTAAGCGTTGAGAGGTCAAGGTTACACAGCCTGAGCGCTTTTTTCCCTGACGATCCTCTAGAATGCGTCAATCTCATGGAGGGGAATGGCTTCGACACCTATCCAGTTGCTACGCGCAGCGACGTAGAAGCGCATCTCCTCAGGAAACAGTGTCGGATCGCAGTGCTCGTCATCGTGGAGATACTGGTCGAGGTAGAGATCGGCATAATCTTGGTGCGCACCAAAGAACTCGCGCACGCGCCGTTCAAACTCGATTTCGTCAATCAGGATATCGCCGGTGCTGGCGTAGATGTGGTTTTCTTCTTCTGTTTGGAACCAGAATTCTGCCGCAAACGAACCGCCGAAGCTCTTGTCACACAGGTACTCGGCGAGGATATCCTCGTGAATGGTGACATTCCGAAGGTAGCGGTCGATGGCTTCCGCTTGGCTGTTCGCCGTGACGATGACAAAGTCACGTTCCTCCATTCTTTCCTTTGGGTCGCCCACCAGATATTGAGGCATGCCGTTCTCCATTCACATGTGCTGAATGTCTGTCTATTCGTTCGTCAAGCCGCATGCAAATCAGCAGTGCAGTTCGTTTTGGACTTCCATGAGGGTCGAAGCGCGGATTGATACTAGAACAAGTATACCGATTTTCCGTTGAATTCAAACGCCGCGGTCATGAGCAGTTGTGCCGCCAAGGGCGCTCACCGCAGACGTGCCCTCGTGAGCCGCAATCCTTCGCTTCAAAAGTGAAGGATTCCTCCGCCGCTCGAAAGCAGCACCGCTACGCTGATCGGCATTGGTCAAGCGACAAATAGGACAGCGAATGAGCGAGGCGGCATTCAAAGCGCGGGTGCTGAACATCCTCCGGGACGAATTCTATATCTGGACGGAGGTCGAAGGGACACACTTCTCCGGTAAACGACTGCGCTTGGATGCGGTCGTCGCGCCCAAGGTTACAACGGCATGGAAAACCCCTCATGTCGCGCTTGGGATCGAGTTTAAGAGCGAGATCCGCTTGAGCGGCGGGATGAAAGCGCTCACCAAGTGGTTTGCGCAGTGTGTCGATTACGCCCACACGGAGTGGGATGGTTTCGGCTACCTGTATGTGTTCGCGTGTCCCGGCATGATCGAAGATATGCAGTCACCGTCCGCCGGGCAGAGCGCGTGGCTGCTTAGGCGGGTGATGGGGCAGATCGGCATCGGAGAACTGCGGTTTGATCCCCGGCGCGGCTTAAGTTTCTACCTCCATCAGGATCACCGCCTGTGGTCACAGCGCGACGGCGTGGAGAGCGGACGGTTCTGGACGCTCACGCGGACATTCGGCAGCCGGTGACGCATCTCATGGCCCTCTCAATACCCCTCTGCTATACTTTCCCGCAAACACTTGAGAGCAGGAGACTCATGACGGGTAGGCAGAACCGAACGCAAAATGGTTCTGCCTATCCGCACCGATCAAGCGGTCAGTCATGGGTTGAGCCCAAGCGTCTCCATCGTGGGGCTGTAGAACACAGGTTGCCCCCATGCGATGTGCGCAATTGGACTGTCGAGCTGAGCGTCTAGGCGCAGCAGATCGAGGTACGGTTGGTAGCGTGGCTCTGTCAACACATGATTTCCGTAGAACCACAACGCGATCATGTAATCTCCGATGACCAACGCGGGCTGTGAATACTGCGGATCGTAGGCAATCTGCCGTAGATCGGTGAGGTCAAAACCGAGCAAACGCCCCCCAACCCGGCTCGTTGCGCCGATGGCGGGCGTCCACGATACCCCATCATAGTAACAGGTGTCCGGCGTTTCGGCGGGGCATGTGGCGCGGATGATCAGGTTTTCACGGTAAGGGGAGTAGATGCGCGTGGTATGTTCACCCTCGATCCAAGGCAGTGCCGGGATGTGCACCATACACCCGGAACGCAGCGGCGGTGCACAATCGGCGGTCGCCTCCTCTGCGGACTCGACTATTCCCAAAAAGCGCTCATCCGGTGAGACAATCGTCATGGGATAGCGTGTATCTGTTTGTGTGTCGAGCAGCGTCCAGTCAGTCGGCGTGCCATAGCGGACATACCGTCCATGCTGTGACACATCGATCAGTGCGTTTCCGGCATCCACATCGAGGTGGGTTGGCGCACTTGCATCGAACACATTCCACAAACTAATCCCCGCTCCATCGTGCCATGCCAAGGTTGTCCCGTCGGCGCTCCACTGCACGACGGGGAGTGTGCCATCCTCTGGCGCTGTGAGAGGGATATGCGCAATTTGATCCACGCGCAGCCCTCTCCCGTAACCCGTTTCGAAAACCGACCATTCCTCGCGATTACTCAGTATGACGATGGTGATCTGTTCGGCATCCCACACGGCGGCGAAATTGCTATCGCTGGTGAAGCGCACCGCTTGCCCTGCGACTTCCAGCGGTGTGAGCAGTTCGGGATCCAGCGCTACCCCACGCCAGTTCGTGTCGGAGTACGTTGTCCAGATGTAGCGGAAGGCGATCGTATCGTCACCCACTAAGAAAGCGGTGTGTGCGCCGTCGGGTGAGATGGCAATCGGATAATCCTCCGGCAGTTGGCGCACACTGCGATCCGGGTTGATCTGGTAGCGTGTGCCGCTCTCGGTCGTGATATCCAACCAGCGCATGAGGGGATAGCGCTGTATTTCTGTTTCATCCGGCAGCACCGGGTCAACGCGCCCGCCTGTCTCAAGCAGTAGGTCGATAAATTCGCTTTCCGACATGCTCAGCGCATCGTCGAGTTCGACCGCAAACCCCTCCGTCGCACCTTCTTGATAACCGATCTCGCCGTTTACTGGATAGAAATGCGCTGAGCCGCCGTTATAATCGGTGAATGTACCATCATCGTTGGGCTTCAAGCCGAAGTAACCGCGCGTCCCCGCCATCCAGTAGTCGCTGCCCACGCCGGAATATAAGCAGCTCGTATCGTAGCCACGAATGCCCGCCCCCGATTGCAGCGCGACCGGATGCCGCATCACGGTCAGCAGCCGAGGACCCGACCCCTTGTAATATTCCTCCACATAAATCACAGCGCTGTAGCCGCGATCATCGGCATCAATGACAGTGGCGCGCACCAATAAATCCATCGTCGGCAGGTCATCGATACCGAAGTACGGATAGCCGCTGCACGCCCACACGGACGAAAATTGACCTGCACCGATAAGGAACAGCACGAGCACAATTACGAAAGCTCTTTTGACCATCATTGTCCCTTTTGCTTGAATGCTACTCACCGATCGCGCCTCTTGTCGAGCGCTCCTCTGATGTGGACAATTCATCCAATGGTGAGGTGCTGAGATCAGAGTGGTTGCTTCAAGTGTATGTGCAGCAGGGATCAAGAACATTGGCGCAGAGCCGACTCTTGAGATACGGGTGAGCGGCGCTTGGTGGATTATCTGTGTTGGTGAATTTGAGAGGGATTAGCCAAATGCCACGTCAGAATCGCGTCACACCAGACAGCCACCTGATCGCCTCCCGTGCGCGCGGCATGTTCATGGGAAACCGGGGATGTTTGCACGATGACACGGGGAATATCCGCCGCTCATACGCCACCCGCCGCTGGATTATCTGCGTGTTGGAGTTCAAGAATCGGAAGCGCGCACTCATGCAGCCCGGTCGGTATACGGAGTTATTCTTTCTCGACGAAGCGACCGCCCTCGCCGCAGGTCACCGTCCGTGCGCCGAGTGCCAGCGCGAGCGGTATAACGTATTTCGGCGGCTGTGGGCGGACGTTCGCGGCGTGACGCACATCAGCGCAGACGAACTCGACGCAGCCCTGCACGCGGAGCGGCTGAACGCGGACGGGAGCAAGCGCACCTATCGCGCGGCGCTGGCAGACCTGCCCGATGGCGTGATCGTTCGGCTGGATCAGCGCCCAGATGCGGATTATCTTGTGTTTGGCGATCGGCTGCTGCGCTGGACACCGTTCGGCTACGTCGAGCCGATCCCGCGCCCATCTGATGTGATTGTGACTGTCCTCACGCCGTCTTCCACCGTGAAAGTCCTTGCCGTGGGATATTCTCCGCGTATTCATCCGAGTGCACGGTGAGTCGGCTTATTTCCCTGATGCCTTCGGCGGCATCTTCTCGATTGTTTTGCGCAGCCACTCAAGCGCGCCGGGAGTCTCTCCCCAGAAGGGCAGCGCGTCCAGCACACAATGGATCGCCTCGGATTCTGCGCCCAATTGGATATAGTCGGGCAGTTCGGACGGCATGAGTTTGCGCATGAGCAGATAATCCGGCACGTGCGGATTGCACGCAATCGCCTTCTCCAACAGATCCTCTGCTTCCTTGCTTGCGCCGTGCTTGCGGAAAGCGTTCAGCGCGGCGGCATACTGCCATTCGGCGCTCGCATCATTTTCGTACTGCGCCATCAGTTGATCGACCGCAGCAGTATCTCCCAGTTCGTTAAGCAGGCTGATCAACTCGTAGCGCACGCCTTGATTGTCATTCGGATTTAGGCGCAGCAGCTCGCGCAAATTCTTGTCTGCCTCGTCCATTCTGCCGAGCCGCCTGAGCGTGATCGCCAGCCCGAACCGCGCCCGCATGTACGGACGGGTTTCGACCAAGCCCCAGAAGTGTCCTTCGTTTTGCGTGAAAAAATCCTTGCCGAGCGTCCGTTCCCCGGCTTTCATGCCCGCTTCGTAGAACGCGCACGACTCGGCGGGGGTTTCGGCGTTGTCCTCCGCCAGCAGGTTGAAGGCATCGACACAATCCGGGGAGATCATCAACGCACGCCGCGCCAGCTTGATCCGCTGCGCACGACTGCGTGTTTCCCACGCTTGAAAGATCAGGTCTTGCGCCTTGTCCAACGCACTTTCAGCAGAGCGCGGCGGGATGAAGCCGCCCGTCTTCTGCATCAGGTCGTGCATAAACTGGTTCGCTTCCTCAGCATTCTTGAAGTTCTGTTCGCCCAACAAGCGCATGAGATCGGACATGGTGCGCTCCGTGCCGCCCGGCGGCGGTGCGGAGGTTGCAGACGGAGCGGGAGGTTTCGCGGTGGTTTTCGCTTTCTTCTTGGTCATCGTTTCCCCTCATGTGTGGGTGTCGGATGTGGCAGCAATGGTAGCGCGTTTTTATCACAGATGCAGTGAGTCAGGTCAATCTGTGCCAAATGTTATCGCAGAAGGCTTGTGAGTTGGGTTATAGTATGGATTAATTCGATACCGTTACCTCACACGCGGCTTCTAAGGACTTAGGATCGAACCCACATGACAACGTTGTTTATCTCCTACAAACACGGAACCGCTGCCGTTCCATTCCTCAAGCAGGCGCTCGAAAAACGCGGCTATCGCATCTGGCGTGATGTCGATCGTGTAGGGGTGGGGGATACGCTCCCCGCCGAAATTCAGCGCGGGCTAAAAGAGTGCGCCGCCCTGATCCTCTGCTTGACCCCCGCCACCTGTGAGTCGCCTTGGGTGAAAGAAGAAGTCACGACCATCACCGCGCTGAAAAAGCCGATCTTCCCGCTCGTATGTGAGCGGATGAGCGATGAAGCGGTACGCGCTTGCCTGAAAACGCTCGGCGCGCCGGATGACCTGCTGTGGCTCGATTTCACGGATACCAAAACGGCACTCGATGACGACAAGCTGAACCGATTGTTCGCGGCGCTCGATAAACGCAGTATTCGCGTCTCGCCGCATGACATCCGGCAGGAGCGGGGCAGCGCCGCGTATGCGCTGCATCAACGCTACTTACGGATGCTCGTTGAGCGGATCGGGACGCTCAACCTCGCGCAGATCAACCCGGAAGGCGGACGCGGTGTCTATCTGGAAGATGTGTACATTGATTCGCCGACGGCACTTCGTTTGACGATTGAACAGGAGAACTGGCGTGTCACCGGATGGGGTGTGAGCGTGCAGCAGCCGCGCGAAATGCGGGAAAAATCTGCTGCGGCGTGGAGTGAACCGGAAGCCTTCGGGTTTGAGCGTGCCCCACTGGAAACTTTGATCGCCGCACGCGAAGCACGGCTGGAGCAGCATCACGCCGAAAAACCAAAAGCCGATCCGGTCAAAGACGGGAACTGGGAATGGTACACCAATGGGCGCAAAGAAAATGCGATCGCGCTTCAGCTTCAGCATGTCGCGGCGGGATGCAAGCGCCTTGTGATCCTCGGCGCTCCGGGCAGCGGCAAAAGCACCTTCGTCAAGCATCTGGCGCTGTGCCTTGCCGGGGCAGCGATGGACGATGGGACGCGGGCGGCAAACCTGAGCCAGCTTGAAGCATGGACGCATGACAAACTCACGCCGATCTATGTCGAACTGCGCCGCTTCATCACATGGAAGTGTGCCGAGGACACGACGACCCCACTCAAGACCGAGCATCTGTGGGATTACCTGCAGGCGGAAATCCTGAAAGGCGATCTCAGTACCTACGCGGGCGATCTTCGCTACGACCTCGAACACGGTCATGCCGTGCTGATCCTCGACGGCTTGGACGAAGTCCCGTACCCGGAAGGCGAATTGAGTGCGCGGCAGGCGCAGTTGATCAGCCTGTGCGGTTCGCTCAATGCGGTGTACCCCGCCAGCCGCGTGATCGTCGCCAGCCGCCCGTATGCCTACGAAGGCTGGAAACTGCCGGGGTTTGAGTCGGCGACGATCACCGCGTTTGTGGATCGCCACCGGATCGCGCTGGCGGATCGCCTGTACCGTGCCGCCGGATTGGATGCCGATGCTGCCGCGCAAAAAGCGAAAGCGCTCAATACGCAGCTCACCCCAATCGACCCGGAATTGAAAGATCGCCCGCTGTTCGTCACATTGATGGCGACGATTTTCCTCAAGAACGGCGCGGCAGGGCTGCCCACGCGGCGCGGTGCGCTCTACCGCCAGAGCATTATGCTCCTGCTGGATCGCTGGACGGCGGGAAAACCGGATGAGCCTTCATTGGTGACGCTGTTGGGCGACAAAACACCGCATGACCTGTATGCACGGTTGGCGGCGCTGGCATACGATGTCCATACCCGCTACGGTGAACGAGCAGGAACACCGGAAATCGACGAAGGGATCATTTATACCCATCTCAAGCCGCTTGGACGGAAGGTGAGCGCCGAACTCATCCCGTATTTGAGCGAAAACGCCGGGGTGCTGGTATCGCCGGGACAAAACGACTCCCGCGATGTGTTTCATTTTGCTCACCGCACCTTTCAGGAGTATCTGGCAGCAGAAGAAATCGTGCGGTTGTGCGTGAGCGCGGATACGTTCGAGTTGATCCGCCGCTTGATCATGGAAAAACCGCAGCTCTGGCGCGTGCCGTGTACGCTGGCGGGTGATGTACTGGCGGATACTGACCGGCGGGCTGACCTGTGGAATCTGCTCGATGACCTGCTGGACGACGATGTAACCGCGCTGGCGGCGGACGATCCGCGCTGGTGGGCGGTATGGCTGGCGGGGGTTGTGACCCGCGAACAGGGCATTCATGACCTCTCAAGTCTGCGTAAAAGCGAGAAAACAACGCGGGAGAGCGTCGTCGCGTGGTTGACGGCAAACATCGAGACTGCGGGAGCATTACCGCCGCCGGAACGCGCAAGCTGTGGCGTGACACTTAGTTTATTGGGCGATCCACGTCCCGGTCTGGGACTGAATACCAACGGATTGCCCGACATCGCGTGGAGCGACCCGATCCCGGCGGATACCGACGGGCAAACTTTCACGTTTGGCGAAGGCGACAAGGCGCGGCAAATTGCCATCCCCTACAGCTACCGGATCGCCAAATACTCGGTGACCTACGCGCAGTATGCCGCCTTCGTGGACAGCGACGGCTATTCCAACGATACCTATTGGACGACAGATGCAGGGCTGAAATGGCGCGGTGACAAACGTCAGCCGGAAGTCTCCTGGGATGATCCGCAGTGGCATATCGCCAATCATCCCGTTGTCGGGGTGACATGGTACGAGGCATACGCCTTCTGCCGCTGGTTGAGCGCGAAAACCGGACAAGAAATCCGTCTGCCGACCGAAGCCGAATGGGAGAAGGCGGCGCGCGGAACAGATGGACGGATTTATCCTTATGGGAACACCTTTGACCCGTCGAAAGGGAACACCAGCGAAACCAACATCGGCAGGACGAGCGCGGTGGGCATCTTCACTGATGGCGCGAGTCCCTACGGTGTATTGGACATGAGCGGGAATGTATGGGAATGGTGTCAATCGAAGTATGCGAGTTCATATCAGTTTCCAGAGGATAATGACGGTAATGGAACAGATGTTCGCGTGCTGCGCGGTGGTTCGTGGCGCATCAATCTAGACCTCGCGCGCGCGGCTTACCGCCGCGACGGGTCTCCGTACTTCGGGGGCAACAATATCGGTTTCCGTGTGGTGGTGGGGTCTGTCCCTATGTAATCTTTTGCACTCTGTCACTCTGAACTCTGGACTCTGAAGCTCTTGACCTCTGGAGGGGGTGTGGGGGAGACTTCCCCCACGTCCTCTCCGCGAAGCGGATCAAAATTGTGATAAACTGGGTATATCGGTCGGACGCGGATCGAACCGGTCACCCGGGTTTACGTGCTGCGCGGTGGTTCGTGGAACAACAATCAAGACAACGCGCGCGCGGCTTACCGCAACAACAGGAATCCGAACAACAGGAACAACAATATCGGTTTCCGTGTGGTGGTGGGGTCTGTCCATGTTCTTCTGTCCCTTCTTCTGGCATTCGTGCGGCGCACTGCATCCCCATGTGCAGCGGCGTTCCAAAAATGGCGGGCGGTCACGGCTTCCCGCTTGAGGCGAAGGAAGAAGAATAGCGCCGGGAGGATCGGGTCTGCACGGATGATGGGCGCACGTCCCCAAAGGCAGCAAGCTCTGCTTCAAACGCCGTCAGGCATATAGAAAACCGGACACGGCAGAAACAACCTGCCGTGTTCCGCGTCAGCCGCCTGTGCCTTTGATCCACCCGCCAAGCAGTCTGCCGATCTCGCTCACCATCCGGCTGACATGCTCGTACTGTCCATCATTCAGCCAATGCCAGTGATGCGCGAGTCGCAGATACAGCCGCAGTTTATTCAAATAGGCATCTGCGCGGCGTAAATATCCCACCCGATCTTTGCCCGTGTGGGCGTTCGCATCGAAGATCGCTTCCTGAAAGTCGAGTGCCGCATCTTGCAGTCGCTTGGTGATCACAAATCGCTGCGCCGCCGGGAAGTCGTTACAGCGCGGGATCAGCCAATCGAGCAGATCAAATGTGCGGGTGAAAATCACCATGTCGTCGGGCATAAGCGCGTCCTTTGTGGCATACTTAGAGCATGAGCCGAAAACAGAAGCTGCTTCAACGCATTCTCAACAACCCGCGAAACATCCGTTTCGATGATTTCTGCACGCTGATGACCTACTTTGGGTTTGTGCTTATGCGGGTGCGCGGCTCACATCATTTGTATCAACACCCGATGCTTGAGCAAGTCATGAACGTGCAGCCGACAAACAACGGATTAGCGAAGGCGTATCAAGTGGAGCAGTTTTTGAAACTCATCGAAACGCACGGACTGCGCTTAGGGGAGGATTCCGATGAGTAATTACCCGTATCACATCAATATCTTCTTTGATGCCGACGATGGCGATTACATTGCCGATGTGCCCGACTTCCAGTACGTCTCCGCCTTTGGCGATACCCCGGAAGAGGCGCTGCGCGAAGTCCTGATCGCGTTAGAAATGACGATTGACTTGTACAAGGAGCAGGGAAAGCCGCTGCCCGAAGCGAAATATCGCCCCGCCTACCTTGCAGGCTAAGACTCCCATATGAGCGATTATCACATCAACGTGTTTTACAGCCTTGAGGATGAAGCGTATATCGCGGATATTCCCGATCTGAAATACTGTTCTGCGCATGGTGACACGCCGCAAGAGGCGCTGGAAGAAGTCCTGATCGCGAAAGAAGTGTGGCTCGAAGCTGCCCGCGCCAACGGTCGCCCAATTCCCGAACCGCGCTACCGCCCGGCGATCTATCAAGCCGGTTAGCGATTTTTGCCAGCATCCTCGCATGGGAAAATCTGCTCACAGCCTACCGCAAAGCGGCAAAAGGCAAACGCGGACACCCGCCCGCCGCCCGCTTTGAACTGCCGCTTGCCGATCACCTGCTGACTTTACAAGCCGAACTCGCGGTACAAACGTATCAACCGGGCGCGTACACCCATTTTGTGATTCATGAGCCGAAGCGCCGCAAAATCAGCGCCGCCCCCTTTCGAGATCGCGTTGTTCACCACGCGCTTTGTAACGTGATTGAACCCCTGTTTGAAGCGCGCTTCATCCCCGACAGCTACGCCAACCGGATCGGCAAAGGGACTCACCGCGCGCTTGATCGGTTGCAAGCGTACAGCCGTGAGTACGCCTATGTTCTGCGGTTGGATATTGTGCAGCATTTCCCATCGCTCGATCATGGTGTGCTGCGTGCCGCGCTCGCGGATGTGATCACCGACACCGATACGCTCTGGTTGGCAGATCGCATCCTGATGAGCGGCGCGGGGGTGCTGCGTGACGAATACACGATGGTGTACTTTCCCGGCGACGATCCGGGTACGGTGGATCGTCCGCGCGGCTTGCCGATTGGCAACCTGACCAGTCAGTTCTGGTCGAATGTGTACATGCACGCGCTGGATCGCTTTGTGATCGATGAACTCGGCTGCCCCGCCTATCTGCGCTATGTCGATGATTTCGCCCTGTTCAGCCGCAGCAAGCGCGAACTCTACGCATGGAAACAAGCAATCATCGACAAACTGGCGGAGATGCGCCTGACGATTCACCCGGAGTCGGCACAGGTGGCGCGCACCATCGACGGCGTGCCTTGGTTAGGCTTCGTCGTCTATCCTACACATCGATTGCTCAAGCGGCGCAACGTCGTCAACTTTGCGCGCCGCCTTGAACACAACCTCGACCTGTATCAGGCGGGGCAAATCACGTTTGCCGAACTCGATGCCAGCGTGCAGGGATGGATCAATCATGTGCGCTACGCGGATACATGGGGCTTGCGCGAACGCATTTTTGATACACACCCGATTCCGCCGCAGAATCCCGCCTCCGCGCAAAATGATCCGCTTCGCGGAGAGGACGTGGGGGAAGTCTCCCCCACACCCCCTCCAGAGGTCAAGAAATTCAGAGTCCAGAGATCAGAGTAACAGAGGGCAAAAGATTAAATAGGGACAGACCCCACCACCACACGGAAACCGATATCGTAGTTCCCGTTGTTCGGAGACCAGTTGACGCGGTAAGCCGCGCGCGCGGAGTCTTGAGCGCGGTTCCACGAACCACCGCGCAGCACGCGAACATCTGTTCCTTCTAATTCTATATCACCGGAATAATAATCCGTTAAGCACCATTCCCACACGTTGCCCGACATGTCGGTGACTCCGAACGGGCTGTCGCCTTTTCCGGCATACTGCGTGACCGGCGTGGTCTTGCCGAGATTGCTTTCACGGGTATTGCAGCGCGCCGCATCAAACTCGTTCCCCCACGGATACGTCAGCCCTTTGTCGCCCTGTGCCGCGCGCTGCCACTGCTGCTCGGTCGGAAGCAAAATCGATTCGCCGCTCGCTTCGCTCAACCAGCGAGAGAACGCAATCGCTTCATACCACGACACACCAACGACGGGGTATTCCGCGTCGTTCCACTTCGCATCCGTCCAGTAGCGCGGCACTTCCCATTTATCCTTTTCGCGCTGTGCCCATCCCGCATCCGTCCACCAACGTTTTTGTTTGTAACCGCCCGCCTCGACGAACTTAGCATACTGCGCATTGGTGATCGGGTATTTGGCGATGGGGAACGCGGGTACGTCAAAGGTTTGCGGTTGATTCTTCTTGAGATATGTCTTGTTATCATCCCAATCATTGATCAACGTTACCTTGCCCGCCGGAATATCGATCCACTCAAACGGGCGGGGCAGGATCTCAAGGACTTTGCTGCGCGGTTTGGGCGGCGGTGGAGATACTCTTTGTGGCGTGGGTGGGGGTGGAGTCGAAGTCACCACCTGCGCGGCAGCGCTGTAGCGGCTTCGCATATCTTTCGGGTCAAAGACTCCGCTGATGAATGCCACCGGGAAGCGTTTCACGTATACATCCCACTGCGGTTTGGCTTTGTGACGGGTACTCTGCCGCGAGTCCAGCGCGATTACCGTCTGATACTCACGCAGCAGCAAAATCCACTGATGCGCGTCGTCACTGAAGATCGGATCGTTCATGTTGATCAAACGTGTGAACAAGCGCTCCGCTGTGGGGAACTCCACGCGCCACGCATAATCGCATGCCTCATCATACAGCGCAATCACATTATTGGTTTCGTCGCTGGTTTGGCGTGGATCACGGGGGAAAGGCGCGGGCAGGTCGCGCCAGCGCTGCGGCTCACGGGCGAACTGCTCAAGCGCACGCTCCAACCGCTCGACGAACGACGCACCCTCGTAAAAGAGAAACTGTGCGCGCAAATCGTTGAGTTCTTCGGGAATATCGCCCCAGAAATCAATATCATTTTTCCCGGTTTTCGGGTTGTAAAAATATTCACCTTCCAGAACCACGGGAATCACCGGACGGTTGCGCTTGCGCGCATAGTTCAGTTCGGCGCGGCAGTTCGTATTCTTGACCGATTCACGCGAAATCATGAATAACAGCACATTACACGCGCTCAGCGCTTCGACAATCGCTTCCCACCAATCCTGACCTTCGGGTATCCCGTCTTTGTCCTGCCAAACGTGAAACCGGGAAGTCCCATCAGCGGCTTTCAATGTCCGCAGTCGGGCGATAATCATATCTACTTGCTTGGAGTCGGTGCTGCGGTAGCTCACAAAGAGTTTTCGGAATGGATTGGGCGGCATATGGCGTACTCGTCAGGTGAAATCTTTTCTCACTTTTGAGTGTAACGTGTGCCGATGAAGTTTTCTAATAAAGATGTGCGCGGATTGTCACCTGTGTGCTTGTTTGCGCTGTTCGCCATTCAAGCGCGGCGCAGGCGAAAAAGCCTCCACATGATTGTGCGTGCGCCAGCTCACCCGCACCGCCGTCACCATAAATCCGGTCGGATTGGCGATTTTCCCCTTGTGATGCAGCGCTTCCATTCGTTTCACGGTTGAAGTGACAATCTCCCGCCCGTACAGATCAACGAGGCAGCGGGCATTACTCAGGCTCAGTGTTTTTGCGCCGGAGAGCCGCTCAACGGTTTGATACGCCCGCATCGCTATGCGCTCGTCGTCCTCATCCTCCAGCGCGGTCGGATAATATGGCTGTCGCCTCTTGATTTCGGACTGCGGTTTGGGAATCGGCGCGGGTAGCTCAAGCGGAAGTGGCTCAGGTTTTGCTTTCGGTAAATACCATTCGTTTTCCTGCTTCGTCTGCGGTGCTTCCCACCAACTCGTAGCGGCGTATTCGGCGGCAGGCTCAACATATTTGTAGCTGCTGAACGTCCGCTTTTTGAGCGTCAGCCGCCTGCTCCGCCCGATCAGCTTGTACGCCAATCCGGTTGATGCGGGATAGCGCTTGCCGCGCGCATCCTCCATGAACCACGAGCGCGTATCGACTCCCATGCGCCGCGCCATTGTCGGAGACGGAATCGCCTGCTCAAGGTTCTCCCATGTGAGCGGTACGGCATCACAGCATTCCAGTGCCTCGATATTTTCCGCCGCATGATAGCTGTAAATCGATCGCACACTCACACCGAGCCGACTTGCCAGCCATCCCTGCGGATACTGCCCCGGTCGCCGCTTGATGAACTCACGTTCCAGCGCGGCGCGGTAGGTTTTCGGGCTGCTGAGGTCAGACTCGCTGATCGGATCGCTCACGGTCACACTCACGCCGAGGATGCGCCGTAGTTCTTCAGGCGACGGGAAACGGTAGGCTATCGGCGGACGATGGCTGTATAGACTTCGTGTTGGTTTCTGCCGGAGAACAAAGCATCTTTTCGCTTTGTTTTCAAGGCACCCATCAGGGTCAGCGTCAGCAGAGGTGGGGGGCGCGGGGGGAGGAATTTCGCGGATCAACCGCTCCCCGTTGATGCTCAATTTGAGCGCTTTGCGCAGCGAGTAGTCCCCAACGATGCCCTTGAGAACTGCCAGCGCTTCGAGCCGTGTAAACGTTTGGTTTGACACAAAACCCCGCTGAGTCAGTGTTTCATACACCCGCAAGAATGCCGTGCCATCCGAATGCTTGAGCAGCGCCTCACGAATGCCGTTGTCGATTCGGTCGGATTGGTTTGCCTTCGGCGCGAACCGCTGCTCCGCTCGGCGCGGACGACTGTAGGCGCTGGCGATGGTTTTTTCCGCTTCGTTGAGACGGCGCTCGACGCGCTCTGAAACAATCGCCGCGTCTGCGCCTTGATGTGCATGAAGCTCCGCCAATGCTTGCTGTGTCCACGCCTGAGGCATCCCCTGATCGCGCAGCTTCAACGCCAACCTGAACAGCGAATTGTTCCGCTCTCCAGTACGCTCAACTTCCCTCTGATACTCGCTCAAAATAGAGGCAAAATCGGCGGTCACTTCCTTTATATCGTGGCGCGTATTGAAGATATGCTGCTGTGGTCTGAGGAATGCTAAAACTTGCTCAAGCTGCTCTGAACTGAGATTCAGCACGGGCGCATCGTGCAGCAGCGTCCACGTTTTACCCGCGATGACCGACCCCGCGCCAACGACATATCCACCTTCTGCTTTGAGATCGCCGCCGCGCACTTTTTGAGATTTCACAGGAAAATCAACGTGGAAATAGAAATGAGGCGTGCCACGGTTGCCGGATCGCACCGTATACGTGTTCGCCAAATCAGGGAAGCACTGGACGATCTCCGCCGCGACAACCTCATCATCCAAATCGAGCACAACCAGCTTGGACTGCTTGCCGGAGACGACACCGTAAGCACCGAAGCCCTGATCGATAAACCAGTGATGCAGTTCATCAGAACTAGGCATCACCTTGCGATAGCGCGTCCAAGCGACGGCAGGCGTTTTCCCACGCGCTGCATCGTTCCCGCCGATCAGCGGAATCACACTCCAATCCTGCTCGATACAGCGCACCGCTGCCGAGTAGGTCGGTGTGATGTCTGCCGTTTTCAGGCGGGCAGACATGATGTAGTTGCAGCGTTGAAATCGTGACCGGAAAAAACCAACACGAAGTCCGCCGCCGCGCAATCGATAAGCGCGTGGAGTAACACAAGCCCTCCGGGCAACACAAAGGTGAGGTCAAACGAAAAATGCTTGACGAAAACCCGATATGCAGTTGCGGGAGGGGCGGAGGGTGTAATACAATGTGAGTGTCGAGTTCACCTTGTATTACACGGTCGTCCGCCCACCCTTCACTATTTCATGGTGGGCTTTTTCTTTGGTGGTGCCCGTGCTTGATGGAGAATGTTGACGCGCGTCAACATTGTTATTCCTCCCCGCTCAGGAGCTTGCGGACGGCGGTGATGCGCGTCATCAGCGCATCCAAGCGCGCGATTGCCAACTGTGGATGTTTTTCCGCTTCCAGCAGTGCCGATGCGTATTCCTCAACGTCTTTGTCCTCAACCGATTTCACGAACCTGACGAAACTGCGCGCCTTCTTGGAAATGGTTGGTGGTTGCGTATCTTCCTCGACCTTCATTCCTTGTTCGACAATCTGAAGAACTTGCCGCCCCGTCAGATTAAGATCGATGATGTGCTGCACCATCTCCACGTGAAGGTCGACATCCAACTTAAGCACGTGCCGAAGCCGAAATTCGTCAATGCCGTGCCTGTCTGCCAGTTCGAGTGCTTCATCAGATAATCCGAGGAGCGCCTTATAGTGACTGAAATGGAACCGATCAATGCCACCCATCGCCGCAAGGACGGTATCCGTATATTGCTGCTTACCCTTCAAGTCGAGTTTGAGCGCTTCCCGGTAGTAGTCATTCCCAACCGGATAAGCGGGAATCTCGTAACCATGTACCGTGAGCAGGAGCAGCGCCGCCTGTCGCGCCATTGCCACAGCCGATAATCCAGATCGCGCTGTGTTCTCCCGCGCTTGCCGAAAAACAGAACTTTTCTGCTCAGGAATGACGATACACGGCACCATGCCATCACTGGCGGAAGCGTGGACGAAATCACGCAGCAGCCACGTCGCCCAGTAGCGGCGTTCGCCCGTTTCGATGCGGTACATCCGCGTCACACCCTGTGAAATATCGACGACGGTGAGCGGATTCACCTGCCCGTCATCACGAATGGTCACCGCTAGATTGACCAGATCACGGAGCAAGACTTCTTCAGGCGAGAACGCACCAAGCGTGTCGTCCTCGGGTTCACTTTCGCTGTTCGGGAGCAGCTCCAAGACGTTGTGGAACGGGCGCGCACGTTGACGTGCCGCCACCTGCGCGATTTGCACCAACTCGCGCAGCGCTTGACTTGGGGTGAGCCGCTGGTGATGGAATTCCATGTGAATCCGTTCCGGCAGCACGCGGCGCGGCTGCACCGGGTCGGGGCGGAGCAGGTCGAGCAGGATTCGTTCGACACGCACACCTGCCTCTTTCAGGAACGTTGGCGGATCGGCAATCATGTCCGGTGTGACCGACGCGAGCAGGTCATCAATGCGGGTACTCTGATTCTTGGGCATCATGCCGGCTCTTTCGCCATCGAGCGGACGAGCGTGCTGACCAACTGCGCGTATGCTTTACTCGCCGCCGACTGCGGCGCATAGGCGAAGATGCTTTGATGATTGACGTGAGCATACGACACGGCTTCGTTAGCGGGGATGATTCCAAGCAGGAGCTTGCCGAGGGTAGGATGCTGCGTGAGTTGATCGAGGAGGTGATTGTGTCCGCGAATGCGTGCGTCCATTTTCGTGACGACGATGCCGCTGACCTGCAGATTGGGGTGTCGCCAGCCGTCGCGGATCGCATTGATCTTGCTGATCACGCTCATCAACCCGACGGTTTCGAGATAACGCGGCTCGACCGGAATGATTGCATCGGTTGACGAAATCAGCGCCGCTTCGGTGAGGAGCGAAAACGAGGGTCGCGTGTCGATGACCACCGCGCCGTATTCGCCCGCAACTTGGTTGAGTGGATCAGCGAGTCGGTAGGGTGCGCCTGCCGCGCCGAACAACTCCCGTTCGGCGGCTTCCAAGAGGGGAGAGGCGGGGAGCACATGCAGATCAGCGTCCCATGTCGAGGGCTGTACGATGTCGAGCAGAAGCTGCGATGCTTTCTCGCGTTCAGCAGTTAGCACCGCGTACAGGCTATCCGTCGCACCGTAATTGTTGCGCCCGGTGGTCACGAGCGTTGCATGTGCTTGGCTGTCCGTATCGATCAACAGCACCCGACTGTTGGGCGCACCGAGCCGACGAAACAAGCCGACCATACCCAACGCAATATTCGTCGATGAAGTCGATTTTCCGACCCCACCCTTATGGTTTGTGAATACAAATACACGAGTCACTTGCCTATCCTCCAACTCAGAACCTTGATGCGATTCGCTGGGCTTGGCAACGACTTCGCGGACGTGTGCTATGCTGTCCGAGGAAGTCTTGCTGGGCAGTTCAGCGAGCCTTCAAGGTGGTTGGAAGAGCGAGAACCTCTTCCAATCACCGAATGGCTAAAGCCGTATCGATGATCGAGATGCAGACGACGCGCGTCCGCTGGGAGAAGGCAATTTCGTGGACAAATTCGGAGGGGGTGAGAGAGGTTTCACGTTCAGGTTGGGTCTTGTACTTCCCGCAGATTTGGAGCTGATTCGAACATGCTCCTGGTAGAACGGCAGACTCAGGTCTGCCGTTTTTCTTTTCCGTTTTCCGCCGCTTACTCTGATTCTTGACCAGACGGATTTCATCGTTCAAGTCACAGAGGTACGCAAACGGGGTTCTCAAGTCCAGCCTGACGTTTCCAGCCTCATTCACAACGACCCGATGTACAACTTGACGCAAAAGTTCTTTTTGATCTTCGCGCTGCAACCCATTATACAGCGTTCCGATACCCGCGATAATTTGAAGTGCCATTCCCAAGTTTTCAATGTGCGTTTCATGGTCAACCGTGAGCATTTCGAGTGTGCGTCGCACCTTGTGGCGACGATCCTGCCACTCCTCCCACAACGCATCCCAGATGTCTTCGCTGATCTTTCCTGCCGCATACAGCCGCGCCGTGCGGTTTTCCTCCTCATCGGTCGCTTTCAAAACCGCTTCAAGACGGGCGCGATCGTCCGGGTGTGAACCCGCAATCTTGGTTTTCAAGTCGTTCGTGTATGCCGCGCGGATCATCGGGATCAAATCGGGATCGACCTGAATACGTGCAAGGTCTGCACCCACACAGTCATCGACATCCGAACAGAGAAAACTGACACCGCCAGCAGCGGCGACGCGGTAATACGGTGTGCCGCCGCCCGAACGTCCCGCATTCGAGGTTGACCCGGTCAGGCGCACCTGCTTGCCATCGCCATCTTCATAGAAGAGCAGTCCTGCCAGCAGGTAATCCCGCTTACGGTGTACTCTTCGATGCACATTGCGCCGCTCCAGAATCGCTAACCCACGCTCAAATTCTTCGGTCGAGATCAACGGTTCCCACGTGCCGCGCAGGGTTTTGGGCAGAATCCCGTTGGGTTCACTGGTGACCCAGCCCGCATATGCCCAGTTGTGGAAGATATTCGACAGGGTATTGATGTTGTGCTTGCGTGCGCCGGTGGCGGTGATCGCGACGAAAGGGCGACCGCGACGATAGGTGTATCCGCGCGCATGAAGCGCCTCGGCGATCTCCAGCAGCGTGAGTTTGTCCTCCAGCAGCAAGTCCCACGCATAGCGCCAGATCGGGGCGCGTTCGGGATCGAGTTCGATCCAGTGATCGACACGTCCCCAATCTTTCTTCTTGTCGAGATCGGTTTTGCCGGACATATTCAGGTAGCCATCCGGCGCGAGATTGGCGAACCCACCTGATTTGAGTTTCGCCTGCAATCCGCCTTTCACACGCACGCCGAGCAGCTGCGACTCGCGCCGTGCCAGCGTGAACGTCATCGTGACGAAAACGCGCTGATCCATGTGCAGCGGATCGATGTCGGGCATATTGGCGAATCGCACTGCGACGCCAAACTCCGCCAGTTCGTCAATCGCGCGCATGGCTTCGGTGTCATGGCGACCGAAACGATCGGCGCGCTCGACGATCACATGCGAGAACTTGCCCTTGCGCGCATCATTGAGCAGGCGTTGGTAGTCCGGACGATTCGGTGTTGTACCTGACAGCACATCAATGTACTCATCATAGACCGGCATGTCTGAACGCTTCAGCACATTCTCTTCAATAATGAAGCGCTGCCGGGCGCGGGAAAGCTCCGGTTTCTGATTTTCGTCGCTGCTCGTCCTCAGGTAAACCGCCCATCCCAACTCTGGGGGAATAGGTGCGCTTTTTTTCCGCTTATCCTGTGCCATAGTGCCTTCACTCCTGAATGAGTCTAGGAACGATCTTCGGGTTCACAATACCCCATTTCACGCGAGTCGTGATTTTCGGGGTCATTTTCGCCGGAAGCGGCGGGTTCAGCGGGGGCTTCGGAGGGCTTGCGCAACAGAATCGCGGCGATGGTGAACAAGCGCTTGACCACCTGTTCGGAATCGGGCGGTTCCATGTCCATCAGCTTGAGTCCCTGTCTGGCTCAAGCGCTTGCATCAACTGCTCGCGCTCCGTCACTGCCTGCTTGACCAATGTGTAAATCAGGTTGGCGAGCGGACGATCTTCCTGCTCCGCCCAGCGCTCCAGTTTGTCGTACAGGGACTGGGGCATGCGGACGGCAATGCGGGCATCAAATGGGATGTCTCGATTCACTTTGGGACTCCTGATTGCTCATGTGTCACCAGCGTAATCGAAAGTGGCGAAAGCGTGGGGCGACTGTGCGCCAAAGGGGGTGTCAAAAAATGACAACTTGATGTTGACTTTTGACAACGCGTCAATTTGTGACACCCCTTCGGCGACAACAAGCGATTTTATCGGCTAGACGCGCCCAACTGCTCTAGAATGGCAAGTCCTAACTCGAAGTCTTCGGTGGATACGAGCGGCTGCCATTGTCCGCGCACGGTTTTGGGGGCGATACCGCTCTCCGAATGCACCACCCATCCCGCATATGTCCAGTCCTGAAACGCGCGCAGCAGCCCTGTGGTGACCGGGCTGCCGGAATTGAGGATGAACGGCTTACCCGAACGGTGGCGATACCCATTTTCGTGGAGCGTAAACGCGATGTCCTGTAAGCGCATCGTGCCGGTAAGCAGCAGTGCCCACGCCGCTTGCCAGAGTTCAGCGCGTTCGGGATCAGGTTCGATCCAAGCGTGCGTACCTTCTCGCCTATTGCGGTATCCGTCTGGGGCTTTGCCACAATAACCGCCGACCGCCCGCTTCGCTTTCTGAGCGCTTTTCACCCGCATCGCTATCCGCATCGACTCGTACTGCATGCGCGAGAACGTCAGTGCCACAACCAGTCGATCATCGGAATTCATCAGATCCACGTCCGGGGCGTTGGCGAACTTCACCGTAATGCCCAATCGGTCGAGTGCTTCGATCGCGCGGAGTGCCTGTTCGGGATTGCGTCCGAAACGGTCGGCGCGCTCGACTACCACATGCGAGAACTTGCCCGCGCGCGCATCCGCCAGCAGCAGTTTGAATGCCTCCCGGGGGGGATTCACGCCCGACATGTCATCGGTGTACTCGGCGTAGATCGGGAGGTCGGATCGATTGAGGATGTTGAGTTGAATCGTGAGCCGCTGGCGCTCCTTGGAGGAGTCGGGTTGCGACGGTTGGATCGTGTTGGTGCGTAAGTAGACTGCCCATCCCGGCGTGAGGTGATGGGTTTGATTCGGATGATCATGTGTCATTTTAAGCTGACCTTTTCAGAACTTATCCGTACACAGGTGCGGTGACGCTGCATCCGCTACGATACCGCGAATCCCAGATCACACGTTTTTGCGGCACTTTAGGCATGTGGGGATTCACGTGAGGACTCCGAATGGCTCACCGTGTCACCAGCGTATTCGAAAGTCTCGAAAGCGTGGGGCGACTGTGTGCCATAAGGGGTGTCAAAAAGAGACAGCTTCATGTTGACTTTTGACAAACCGACAAAATGACGCATATGTGGCGAAAATCACAAAGAGGCTTGTTTATCCGCTATCGTCTGTTTTATACTGCCCCGCGCTCGTTTACGAAATTCATTTATCGATGAGGGAAAATGTGACCACCTTGATGCGCGACGAGCGCACCCTTGAAGCGGTCATCGATCTACTCCATTACGACTTCACCGCGTTTGATATTCAGCACTTCCTGACCCACCTCCAACGGCACCGCCAGCGTCCCATTATCGTTAACGATCTTTCGTTCGATTCGTCGCTTTATGGGCTGTGGGCACCCACCGACGAAGTGGATTACCTCTTCGTGAGCGAGAAACTGCTGCCGATGCATCAGGTACATACCTTGTTGCATGAGTGCGCACATTTGCTGCTCAATCATCGACCGGTTGATCTCAGCAAGGTGTTTCCTGAGGAAGTATGGAAAGCACTAGGCATTCAACCCGGCTACGGGTATCTGCGCGCGGCTGATGCTGTCGATTCTGAGCAAGAAGAAGAAGCTGAGGTGTTCGTGCTGCTGATTCAGCGCCGGGTCACCGAAGCAAACCGACTCCGCGAGTTGTACGGTGACTCCACGTCGCTCGTCGCCATGCAGCGTTACGTCAACACACTAGACTTCAACAGCTAAGGATGGGATTGTGAACGACGACGCCATCATCTTTAGTCTGAATGTACTGCTGTGGTTCTATCTGGGCTACCGCTTTTTTACTGCGCTTGCGAAGCGAAAAGTCACAGACGGCGCTTCGCTGCATTCGTGGAGTATCATTTTCGGCTGCTATCTGATAACCGTGCTGATGGTGGATTCCATCGAGATGCGCATGGATGGTGCTTTCGGAGGGCTGCCGGTGAGCGTGCTGGCGCGCACACTACTGATGTTCGGAGTCATCTACCTCTATTTCATCGGCATGCGGCGCAGTCAGGTCTACTCCGATGCCGTCCAGCGGCTGTACCTCTGGCTGAACCCACTGCTCGTGCTGGTGAGCCTCGCGCTCTTCGGCGTATTCGCAGCCACGCGCTTCGTCTCGACCGAGGCATTTGTCCACTTGTTCAAGGGGATACGGGATGTCGCGCTCATTCCTTTGATCCTGTTCATCCTCTTTCCGGGGGCACTGCACCTGTGGCGCAACGAAGGGGTGCGCGCCATGAAAGTCCATCGGGTGAGCAATATGATTCTGTATGGGGTTTGTCTGGTGCAGGTGGTGAGCGAACTCGTATGGCTGCTTGCGCTGTATCAGGCACCGGCGGTTGCACCGGCACTCGCCGCTGTTGAACGGGGTTCGACGTACCTCATCTTGCTGCTGTTTCTGGTGATGATGCTGCCGCTGCGCTCGTTCGCGGGACTCTTCTACCCTGTGCAATGGTTGCTGTATTGGCGTTTGCTGCGGCTCGAAAAGACTGTTAGGCGCTTATCGACCGGTCGACCCCCGAAGGGAAACCTGCCGCTGCGCCTCACACATCCGGATGAGCTTGAACTCGCGATCTATCAAAAAGTGATCGGCATTCTGGATCGATACTCATCGCTCACGGATGAAGCGCTGCAAAAGCGTATTCAACAGGTGATCGAAGGCAAACCCCAGTTTCCTGAAATCGCAAATCTACTGGCGGCAATCCGACCATGAGTGACGTGATTCCACAAGAACATAACCGCGCTGCGGTGCTCATCGGGCGAATCTTGCACCCATTCCTGCTGCCTATCCCAACAACCTTGGCGATCCTGAGTGATCTCCCGCTGCTTGAAGCGCTCGCATGGACGGCAGTCATTATCGGGATCACGGTTGTGCCGGGGATCGTCTACGTATTGATACTGAGACGCAGAGGGCGACACTTGTATCAGCGGCAGACGCGCAAACCGCTCTACCTGTTTGGTTGGTTGTGCGTGGTGGTTGCTTTTGTGGTCGTCATTGTGTTCAATGCACCGCGCGTATTGATCGCTTCGACAGGCGCGCTGGTGGTGTGGATGCCGCTGCAAGGCGCGATGAACACATGGGTGACGAAGGTCTCTGGGCACGCGGCGGTCGCGGTGGGCTGTTATATGGGTTTGCTGGTGCTCGGAAAATTGGAGACGGTCTTCATTCAAGTGATACTGCTGCTGCTGGTCGTGCTCACCTTGTGGGCGCGGGTGGAGACGCGCAATCACACTGTTCGTCAGGTGCTTTTGGGCGTACTGGCGGGGTCACTGCCGGTGCTGCTCGTGTTTCCGCTGGTGATGCGTTAGCATGTTCAATGAAGGGGGATTGATGAAGCCATCAATCCCTTTTCTGGTGTCCAGTCGCTGTCCGTCCATTGTTGCGTATATCATTCGAACCGCATCGGCGGCATCAGAAACCACTCATGTTTTTTGCCTATGCTTCCATCAACTTTGTCCTCTCTATCCATCAGTTCGATTTAGATCATCACCCATAGAACTGCGACAACTACGGTAAGCTAGGTTATTGGCTGCACTCGCGGGACAATAGAGTTATGCCGACGA
>JBGSVJ010000034.1:0-5276 GCA_041753015.1 Anaerolineae bacterium | reverse complement strand
ACATCCGCATAACAGCAGATCGAGTCGCGCTGATCGACTGGGATGAGGCGCATGTCGACGTCCCCGACCTCGACTTGGTGATGCCTCACAACGCTGCTGGTCTCGACGACGAGGCGCTCGACATTGCCGCGCAAGCATGGGCCGCATGGGAAGCCGCCGTCTGCTGGGACGACGCGCACTCTGTCAAGCGGCTTGCCGAAGTTCGAGCGGTCTGAGCAGCATCATCGGAAACCAATTACGGCTTTTTGCCTATTTTTGTTTGTGCATCGTGGTTCTGCTTGGGCTGAACGGTTTTCTTCACCTGTCGCAGCCACTCAAGCATTGTGAGTACGTTCCGCTGTCCTCGCGGCGTGAGTGCCTGTGCCTCTGATGCAATGTCGTGGAGCAGCGTGGATGATTCAGCTAGGCACTCCAATAGGTAAGCGCGGCAGTCCGACTCGGTATCACACTCAAAATAATCGATTGAAATGTGATAGAAGCTGCAGATCGCCCGCAGTGTCTCCAAACGGGGGTATTGCGACTGACCGTCAAGCAGGTAAGACAGGCTTTGATCCGACACGCCTGCTGCTTTTGCCAGTGTCGCCATGCTGTAGGGCTTACCTTGCGGATCGCGCAGCACATTGATCAGAATATGGAACTGCTGCTGAAACGAGAGTGGCTCAACTGCCATCGAGGTCGCCGTCCTCAGCTTCTAAGTTGGGCAGGGGAGGAAGATCGCCGCCTTCTTTACGCTGCTTCTCGGCTGCCTGTACCCAGCGGATAACCGTCAGAATGTCTTGCTGTGCGCGTGGGGGCAAACTGCTGGCGCGCAGCGCGATCTCACTCAGCGATTTCGTTGCGCGTTTCGCACCGCGGTTGGCGATGAGGGCATAACATTCTTCGGCAGTGTGGGTTTCAAAGTAACGTAAAGGCACATTAAAGAAGCGGCAGATGGCGCGAAGGGTGTTGAGCTGCGGATTCTTGATCTTGCCTGCCCGCATTTGACTAATCGTCCCTAAGCTGATGCCCGTCGCCTCACCGACCTCTTGAAGCTGGTAGGGTCGTCCCTCAGGATGGCGAATATGGTCGAACAAAATGTTCAACTGCTCAGCGACAGAGAGGTAATCATCCATCATTGCGTTTTTACCTGTAAAAACACTTGACACCTCCGCCAAGAATTCTATAATCGAACAATCCGGGTTGACAAGGGTCATTTCGGACGCGCTCATTCTACCACGTCCCATCACTACGTTAATTTTCAAGCCAGCCAGCGCCCATAAACTGAGTTGATTGCGAAAGGGACATCATGAAACGCAATGTTCGCGCCGTCATCGTTGCGGCAAATGATTTGACGCGGAATGGGATGGCAGCGCTGCTCAAGGGTAGGGACGGTCGGATTGAGGTGGTGGGGGTTTATCGCAGCCTTGAAGAAGCCGAAACGACCTTCAAACCGGATGACACAATCGTCCTGCTGCTTGAAGATGTGCTGCCGCCGCGCCAATCGCTTCACCCGGTTTTGCGCCGTCTTCGTCGGGAGTATCCGAATTTCTTCATCATCGTTTTGAGCAGCAAACTCACCTCACGGTATCTGCAAAGCACGTTTGAAGGCGGTGCGTCGGGATTCATCTATCTGGAGGATCGGTTGGAAGAGTCGCTGCCGATCGCGATTGAAACCGTGGTGCTGGGATCACTTTATACGTCGCCGCAAGCTTCCAGCGTGCTCGTCTGGTCGCGGATCAATCGGGGGAATCTGGTGCTGAACAGCACAGACATGGAAGTGCTGCGCCTGCTCAACAAGGGACTTTCGGTGCAAGAGGTTTCGGAAAGGATGGAATACCACATCCGTTCCGTCTACCGCATTCGGCAAAAACTGTGCGCGGTGCTGGATGTTCCCACCTCTGATCATCTGATCGATGCCGCACGCCAAAAAGGATTATTGGGCAAGATCAGCAAGTGAAGCAACAGTCGCACAAAACTGTCACTTTTTGACAGCGCTTTGGCACACAGTCGCCCTCCGGTTTTTGCAGCTTGTGTTACGCTGTGAAAAAAGGCGTAACACAGGCAATATGACCACGCACATCCTGATCGCAGACAGCAGCAGTTTGACGGTGGTCGGCGCGGAATCCCTGCTCAAGGGACGCGCTGACACGGTTGTTCGCAAAACCGAGAACGGCGATGACCTGCGCGCGCTGGCACGCCGGATCACGCCGGATTTGATCCTTTTGGGCGACGGCTTTGATCCCCTGTTCGATACGCTTCATCTGGTCGAGCGGCTCCGGGAAGTCGTTCCCTCCGTCCGGCTGATCATCATGGGGAGTTTCATCGACGGGTTGGTCATCCGTGACCTGTTCTCACTGGGGATCAGCGCGTATCTGGCATTATCGGACAACCTGTCCGAATGCCTGATGGCAGCGGTGGATGCCGTGTTACAGGATCGTCCCTACCTCTCCCCAACCGCCAACACCGAATTCCTGATCGCCATGCAGGGGAAAAACCGCAATTGGTATCTCGACGCGGAAGCGCGGGGGATTCTTCGGCTGCTGGCAAGCGGCTGCACTCCGCACCAGATCGCGGTAAAGCTGAATCTGAAGCGTCGGCGCGTGTACTGGGTGATCGAGAAAATGCGCGTGCGCTTCGGCGCAGCCACGAACGAGCATCTGATCACGCGGGCCTGTGCTGAAGGCTTCGCCGGGTTTCCCGACTAAACCGGAATGACACATCTCAAAATGTACGATTCCTAACCCAAACCCGGAATCGTACAGCCGTCCGATCACCCCGCTTTGTTAGGCTGACACCAACGTCTACACATCCGGAGTGATTTCATGCGACGATTGGTGCTGCTCATGCTGGCGGTGCTTTGCCTAGCGGCGTGGGCAGCCGCCATGGTCTTGCTGCGTGCCCAAACGACTTCCGATGAAGTTGTCATTCCCACATTGATGGTGCTGCCGTCGCTCACGCCGTCCCCGACTAGCACACTAACCCTCACTCCCTCCACCACACCAACTTTCACACAAACGCCAACTCTTACTGCAACCCCTGAAACGCCGACCGCGACGCTTGCCACGCGTGTGATCGACATCACCGCCTATATGCCCGGTGTGTACGTGCCGCCGTCGTTCACACCGCTGCCGACGGGGATGCGCCTTATTCCCGCACCGCCCAACCCGTTTGAACCGCTCCCTGATGCGACATTGAGCGCGCCGCCGTTCTCCGGATGGTTCAGCTTCGAGTCGGATCACCCGCTCGTCTCGTACTTTCCGGCATGGGAGCGCCGCCTTGCGGAGGGGGCAAGCCGGGGACAGTATCACCGCACTGAGAATCCGAACTCGCGTGCTTTGTTTTCGTTCGAGGGCGAAGGACTGCGCATTCGCTACGTCGCCGCCCCGAATATGGGAATCTTCAGTGTGTGGGTGGATGGCGCGCGGATTGAGGTCGTTGATGCCTACGCGGAAACACTCACCTTCCCCGGCACGGATGTGTTCTTCGTCGGCTCAGGATCGCATGTGCTCGAACTGCGCCCGACCGGAGAGAAGAATCCGCGCAGTGAGGGATATACGGTCGGACTCGATGCGGTGCAGGTGTATCGCACCGATGTGCACACGCTCATTCTGCCGCCCGCGCCGCCGGTCACACCGTCTCCGACTCCGCGAGAGGCTGCACGGATTGAACTCCTCAGCGCGCCGCCGTCGCCCGCGCCGACATTAACCCCGATTCCGCCGCAGCCCATCAGCGCCAGCTTGGTGATCGCTTACGACGAGAACGGCAATGGCACGGTTGATCCGGCAGAAGGTGTGCAGGGAATTTCCGTCCGGCTGGTCAACGCGACCACCAATCAGGTGATCGAGAGCGGCTTCACCGATGCGCGGGGATATGTCAGGCTTGAAACGGTGACACTCTCCCCGGTGCGATTGGTCGTGCCATATTTCGGGGAAACATGGGATGTGCGCGCTCAGGGTGACAGCGCGTTCACGCTCCTGCTCGATCCCGCCAACCAGCCGGGCTTGATCCCGTAGGGGGACGAGATGCCGATTATTGACGACATCTTACGTGGGGTTCAAATTCAACTCGACGCGCTCTGGTACAACGTGCTGTTCTCGCTGGCGGGGATTGGCTGGGGGATTCAACGCGGTTTCATCATGATGGGTTACTCGATTGAACTCCTCAATCAGTGGCTCGTCGCGAGCGCATTTTCCCCGCTAATCGCGCAAACGAACGCCAGCTTACGCATCGCGGTATCGCTCGCGTTTGTGGTCGCGCTGATCGTGTTGGGAATCACCTACCTGCTCGCGGCGTTCGCTCGGATGCGTGTGGTCGATCCCAAAAGCGCGATCGCGTGGTATCTCGCGGCGGCGCTGTTTTTCACGCTTGGACCGGAACTCTATCGAGGGATGAGCGACTTCCGCCGCACGATCAGTCAGGGCTTGTATGCAAGTACCCTCTCCGGATTGCAGTCGGTCACAGGTGCGTCTTTCGGTTCATTAGGCAGCGTGCAGGGCGTTGATCTGCCCCTGCTGCCGCTGTGTGACAACCTCGGCACGTACATGCCCGGCGCGACCGTGACGACGATTGATGGACTCGACGTGGCGCTCTCGTACCTCCGCGCCGACGGCATCGACGTGATGGGCTACCATCCCCCTTGGCGCGCTCCCGGCTGCCAGCCGCATCCGCCGAACGATCCGCTCACCGGATTGTGGACAGCCGACGTGCTCCCGTGGGAATGGAAACGCCCCGGCTCGTATTTCGACAACACCATGCAGGGCTACTTCTTCTCGTTTCTGACTCCCGAACAGCGCCAACACTCGCTGGCAATGGCGACCTCGGCGCAAGCGCGCATCCTAACCGCATGGCCGCTCGTGCTGTTCGGCGTGGCGGAGCAATTGGTCTATCTGCTGCTCACGATTGCGCAGGGGATTACCTTCGTCTCGTTCGGGATCGCGGTGATGTTCGCCTTCTTCAAGAAAACGGAGGCAATCGCGCGCTCGATTATCGACCTGTGGATCGAACTCATCATCCAGACCATCGTCATCGCGCTGATTCAAGCGTTGGTCGCGGCGTTCTTCCTGATCGGGGCGGCAAGCGGGAACAGTATGGTCGTGTTGGGCATTGGGCTGCTCTGCCTGATTTTCATGGTGATCGTGCTCTGGTCAGGCGTGAAAGCGGTGTGGAATGCGTTCAACCGCCTGTTCTCCGCGTTCGGTCAGGCGACGGGCGGCGCGGTGATCACCCCCGGCACGGCAGCGTTGATGACGACGGCGGGTGCGGTGGGCGCAGTCGCAGCCGGTGCGGCGGTCGCGGGC
>JBGSVJ010000033.1:0-46744 GCA_041753015.1 Anaerolineae bacterium | reverse complement strand
ACATCCGCATAACAGCAGATCGAGTCGCGCTGATCGACTGGGATGAGGCGCATGTCGACGTCCCCGACCTCGACTTGGTGATGCCTCACAACGCTGCTGGTCTCGACGACGAGGCGCTCGACATTGCCGCGCAAGCATGGGTCGCACCGAAGCGAGTGATACACGCCGCCGCACGCTCCCCGTCAAGTTCGTTGGCGTAGGCGGTCACGTTCCACGCTTTCGCCGCCGCTTCGAGGAATGCACCTTCCCCGGCAAACGGATCGAGCAGTCGCACGGCGGGGGTGGCCGGTGCGACTAACGAAAGGAGCGCCATATAGTGGCGCTCCTCAATGGGCAGGTAGCCCATGATCATTTTCGATTCGGCTCGTGCCACCGTGTAATTTCCTTTCATTCGCGTGTGGAAAATCAGATGTAGGGTGACAGAGTATTTGCGCCCAGAGACACAGTTTCTGCGGAAGCCTTCTGAAATTAGTTCGGAATTGAGTTTAATTGAGAGGAGAAAGTGCGGACTGCGCTTAGAGAGGTTTGGTGCAATAACTTTGACACCCAATGGAGGTTTAGCGCAGGAACTCTGGAAACCCAGCGCATAATTCTGTGAGACTCTTCTTGTGAAGGCGCTTTTTCAGCCCAATGACGCTCATGCGTTACAATAGTGATGTTCAAGACGATGAGACTGATTTGCCTCAGTGGAGACTCATATGCCTTCATTTGCCGAAATTGCCCATCGCCTCCCCGATATCCCGCGTTGGGTGGAAGTTCGAGATCTGTTGTTCGCTGAAGAAGGCGAACTTCTGGGATTTGAGGATCGCGTTCCTCCCACCTTCCTGCTCCGCTCGTCTGAGGATGAGATCGCTTATGTTGTTGGTGAACCTCCAGCAGAAGCGATCATCGCTGCGACCAAGAAATTATCTACCGAAGGAACAGTGATTGTTACGCCGGAAAATGCTGCGCATATAGGTTCATGCCTGCCAGAATGGGTGAAAGAACGCATTTTCGTCTACAGCCTGAAAGATACAGAGCGATTGCCTTATCCTACTAAGCAGGTGGTGGTCGAGCTTGTTCAGCGCGGTGTCTTGAGGCAAGCGAACTTCCCCCAAGATCTGCGAGAAGAACTTCTGGATGCTGTAGAGTATTCTCCAGTGGCTGCTGTATTTGTTGAGGATACGCCGGTTTCGTTCTGCTATGCGGCTTCTCAAACTGAAAGCTGGTGGGATGTATCGATTGACACTTTAGCACCCTATCGTCGCCGAGGATATGCGGGTCTGTGCTTTGCATACTTGGCGCGCCACATGCAGACTCTGGGTCAGGCTGTTGTCTGGCAATCGTTAGAATCTAATCCGGCGTCTTGGCAGCTCGCACTGAAGCTTGGCTTGACACCCGTAGATGAACTCACTTGTTTTCGCCGCGTAGGTACTGCTCTCAATCTGTCTGTTTGAAAACTGGAAGTGCAATCAGCCTTTGCTCCAGCCCTCCCGTAATCAGCCGTGTCCACGCATCGACATCCAAATCGACACTGAGTAGGTTAATCCCGCCCGCTGATCGCGTTTTGCGGACGAGCATCGCCCGTTGCCCCGCTTCATACAGGTACGCTGAGCAGGCATCGAATACGGGAAGATCACCGATCTAACGCCGCAGAATCAAGCTGTATTCGTAGCAGGGTTCTGCCACTCCAAAGTCCTTTACTCACCATACGAGCAGCATTCCCATTACGCCTCGTCATCCTTCTTCAGCTTCTTGTATCGTTGGTCGCCAGCCGTGTAGCTGAATATTTCTTGGAGACGCAAAAATCTTTCATCATTGCGAATTCCATTTGGTCCGAATTGGCGGACCATCACCGGGATACATTGTTGAAAATGCGCTTTCGACAGTCAGTTCGAACAGCACATAGTGATCTTTGGGCTGATACCCGTACCGAGCAGCTAGTTCCCGCAGCAACGGATCCTCTGTCAGAGAGGCGTGTCCCGTCAGATAAAATTCACCTTCACCACCGCCGTCATCCGCAACTGTGCAGTGTAGTGCATAGCCTGAACCCCGCTGTAGATCGTGACCTTTAGGCGATGTCGGCTCCATGAACAGCAGCAGATGCCCTTCAGCGATGATCGGTGTGACCGGGTGGACGCGCGGCATTCCGTTTGCGCGGACGGTTGCTAGATAGGCTGGTGCTGCCTTGAATCGCTTCTCGCCGAATGCCGCGAGTTCAGGCGCGGTGCTTGCAAAGTTCTGCCAAGAAAGGTTCATATATGCTCTCCTTTATTTCGTAAAACCGCCACCAGAATAATCGCGTGCGGTCACTTGGTGATACCCTGCAATTTATTCATTACCGATCCTTTTTGCGATTGGGTCTTAGCTGAGATCTTGCTCAATTATCTGTGTATGCTCTTTGACGTTCTGCGTAAAACGGGTTAGGAAATCCGCGATGATTTCAAGTTCTGTGTCTGAATAACTCGCTATGAGTTCCTTATGTGCTTTCTGCACCCCTGAAACCAATGAAACACTAGTCACTGCCGCCTCGCTATTAATCTCAATCAGTACGCGGCGTCTGTCATTGGGATTGTGCTTTCGGGTAATGAACCCTGCTTTCTCTAATCGATCAAGCATGGTCGTTGTTGCACCAGTTGTCAAACCAGTGTAGCGGGCAAGTTCTGTTGGGTTTGAAATGCCCTTGATGCGTAAGAGGCTCAGGCACTCCGACTCTGTAATGTTAAGACCAAGCTTTCTCCCCATTGCGTTGCGAAACAACACACTATTGATGCCGTACTCGGCTGCCGCCATAAGTACTTCTTTTTCTAGATCAGCTTTTGAATTCATGACAAAACCCCCTTGACAATGATTTGAAAATCAAGTAACTTGATTATAGAGTTAAAAAGCTGGAAGTCAAGGACAGATACGGAGACTCTTATGACCCAAACTACAAAAACCACTAAGAAAAACACGCCCCAGTCCAACGGATTTACGGACGAGGAACGCGCTGCGATGAAGACGCGCGCCAAAGAACTGAAGGCAGAAGCGCGCGCGGCGAAGAATAAAGAGGAAGGGGAAAATGAATTGCTCGCGGCGATTGCTGGGATGCGAGAACCGGATCAAAGCATGGCTCGGCGGCTCCATAAGATCATCACAGCCAGCGCGCCAGACCTCTCACCGAAAACCTGGTACGGGATGCCTGCTTATGCTAACAAGGACGGCAAGGTCGTTTGCTTCTTCCAGAGTGCAGAGAAGTTCAGCGCACGGTATGCGACATTGGGTTTTAATGACACAGCAAACCTGGACGAAGGCAGTATGTGGCCCACTTCCTTCGCTCTGAAGGCATTGACCGACACCGAAGAAGCAAGAATCGCCGCGCTTGTGAAGCAAGCGGTAAGCTAAAGAACACCGGGTCATCGCATCAAACATCAGATTATCGTTCACGGCAATTGATCACAGATTCCGATGCGATGACTCTACAAGGAGCAGAAAAATGTCGTTAATCCATTTTGAAACTACGCCGCTTGAAGTCGGCGGCTGGACTATTATCAGATTGCCCGAAAGCGCGAGCGCAAAGCTTCCATCGCGTGGTATGACACTGGTTGAGGCTACGATTAACGGTTTCCGATCAATAATCGTGCTCGAGCCGGATGGCAAGGGAAGCCACTGGTTTAGGATTGACCCTAGACTGTGTGAAGCCGCGGGTATAGATGCAGATGACATCATAACAATGACGGTTGCGCCGTCTAAAGAGTGTCCGGAGCCGGAGGTGCCAGCGGATTTAAACAGGGCACTGGCCTCCGATCCGAAAGCGAACGCCCTGTGGAAGAAGATCACACCCCTGGCGCGTTGGGACTGGCTCCGATGGATACGCGCCACCAGCAGCGGGGAAACGCGCAGTCGGCGCATCGAGGTAGCCCTATCGAAACTCAGAGCAGGCGAACGAAGGCCATGCTGCTTCAACCGCAATGCATGTACTGAACCTGAGGTTTCGAAAAATGGGGTACTACTCGAAGCAACGAAGTAAAGACGTCCGGGAATTTATTAAGAGAGGCGATGGAGTGAGGCGGAAAGAAAGACAAAATCCTTCGAAGTCACCCTCTCAAGAGATAGATGACATAATCAACGAGGCAGGTGGCTGGAAGTGCGAGAAACTGTCACAGTTGCGCGCTGTGATCCAGAAAGCTGACCTCGACGTGGTCGAAGAGGTGAAGTGGAAAAAACCCTCCAACCAAATGGAAGTCCCTGTTTGATCTCATGATGGAATACTGTACTTAGCAGATATGCTCAAGAATGCGGTGAGGCTGACATTCCAAAAGGGGCCCAGCAAAAGGGAACCGTTGATAATTCCTGACAGGCTTTCGCGCACCAGTCGCGGTCGAAACAGGCATGCACCCGCCGAAAACGCTGCCAACGGGGTGAAAAAAGGCAAGAACTCGTCCCAACACTCCGTGCAAGCGGGGTATTCTTGTGGGTTGAACATGTCAAGCGACCCGCGGCACGGGATAGTGCAGCAGGTCGTGAACCGACCACAGGTGGTCGGTGAGGTCGATCGCCATCGCCGGAGAACGCGAACGAACACGCCGCTTCAGACCGGGAACCTCGCGTGCTAGCGATTCGTGCGCCCGAACGAAATGGTAGTACAGGCGAAACCATTCACAGTGCAGCAGCAGGTGCCGCTCGGTCTGTGCGTATGCCTATGTGCACCGGGAGAGGGCAGCGACCGACTGACGAAAGGTCAGGTTGACGCGCTCGACGAACGCGGTTTGGATGAGGGGGCGGAGTCCCGCCGCGCGTAAACACGCAAACAGCGCGTGGCGTTTGCCCCAGAGCATGCGCGTGTGCGTGAAGGTGACGTGACGTTTGCCTTTGCGTTTGACGAGCTGACCATAGTGCAGCTCAGCGCTCGATTGCCAATGGTCAGTGCGCGCTTTGGGGGGACGAAACCACGACCCGAAATGCGCCGTGAGGGCATAGAAGTAACTGCGCAGTCCATCGGTGCTGGCTGCGGGGATGCAAGCGGGCAACAGGCGGAGCTGGAAATCGTGAACAAGGGCGAATGCGTCGTCTTTGGTGCAACCACCAAGATGGAGCGACGGAATGGCTTTGCTGACCGGGTCGAAAGCCAACCAGAGCCAAGCAGCGGACGCTGTTGTGCGGATGCGGGTGTAGGGTTCGTCCATCTGCACGAGCGTGAGCACGAGGTTGCGAAAGAAGAAGCATACGGACGAAGATCGGTTTTGGAACGCCGCGTGCGCAACTGTACACCGCTCTGGCAATGAGGGCAGTCAGGCGGGGACTGGGGTTTCCAGCGCCGTGGATGGTATTGCTGCCATGTGCCCCAAAGCTGTTGCAACAAGCGCCGGAGCGCACGGCGCTGCATGAACAGGATCACCAACACGAGATTGAAGTTCAGGAGCAGGGCAAGGTTAGCCTACAGAAGTGGTTCCGCGAACGCTGCGATTAAGGCTCAGAATCGTACGAAAACCGCAGCCTTGGTGAGGCGCGAATTCTCAACGGTTTAGTTCAGCAGTACCCACTTCCATTCCTGCGAGATCAGGGAATTTCGTCGTCACGGCAGCACAGCACTCCTGATATATAATGGGTGTATGTCGACGCCAATTCTAGCCACGAAGCTTTACATCCCCCCGCCCCGCCCCGGCGTTGTTAACCGCCGCCGTTTACTCGGACGGCTAGATGAGGGACTGTACCGGAAACTGACCCTGATCTCCGCTCCGGCTGGCTTTGGAAAAACCACACTAGTGAGTGAATGGGCGGCTGGCTGCCAGCCGCCGGTAGCTTGGTTGTCGCTGGACGAGGGGGATAATGTTCCTTCACGTTTTCTGGTTTCTCTCGTTTCGGCGTTGCAGACCATCAAGCCGAATACAGGTGCGGGTATGCTGTCTGTACTCCAAGCGCCTCAGCCACCGCCCATCGAAGGGATTCTGGCGGCGTTGCTCAACGAAATTGCCACGATCCCGGATGATTTTGTCCTTGTGCTTGACGATTATCACCTTGTCGATGCCCAATCGGTGGATCAGGCGCTCAATTTCCTTCTCAACCATGCGCCGCCACAGATGCATCTGATTGTTGCTACGCGTGAGGATCCTCAAATGCCCCTAGCCCGATATCGCGCTAGGGGTGAATTGACAGAACTGCGTGCGCCTGACCTGCGCTTTACTATCACCGAAGCCGCTGAATTTCTACAGGTGATGGGGCTAAACCTCTCGCCAGAAAACATCGCCGCCCTCGAAGCCCGCACAGAAGGCTGGATTGCCGGTCTGCAACTAGCGGCACTCTCGATGCAGGGTCGAGCCGATATTGCCGGATTTATCGAGGATTTCACGGGCAGTCACCGTTTTGTGCTGGACTATCTGACTGAAGAAGTCCTACAGCGCGAACCGGAAGCGGTTCGAGACTTCTTACTACAAACCTCTATTCTCAACAGATTAAGTGACTCTCTGTGCAATGCGGTCACTGGGCAGCAGAATGGACGGGAAATGCTGCGGAGCCTAGAGCGCGGGAACTTGTTTGTCGTGCCGCTCGATGAGCATCGCCAGTGGTACCGCTATCATCACCTCTTCGCCGATGCTCTGCAAGCACGGGTGACGGAGGAGCATCACTATCAGGTGACTAACCTGCATCGGCGAGCAAGCGCGTGGTACGAGCAGAATAACCTGCCCGCCGACGCCATCCACCATGCGCTAGCCGCCGAGGATTTCGAACGGGCAGCACGCATGATTGAAATGGCTTGGTCGGTGATGGAATCCAGTTTCCAGTCCACCGTCTGGTTGGGCTGGGTGAAGGCACTACCCGACACCTTGGTGCGCACGATGCCGGTGCTCAGTGTGTGGTATGCCTACGCTTTATTGAGTTGCGGCAGCATGGAAGCCGCTGAGTCTCGCCTGAAAGACGCAGAACGGTGGCTGAAACCCGCCGATAACGCGGTTGAGCGACCGGACACCCTATCAAATAGAATGGTCGTTGTGGACGAAGAACAGTTTCGATCTCTCCCGGCGATCATCGCGACTGCCCGTGCCTATTGTGCCCAAGCTGTTGGCGATATCTCTGGTGCTGTGAGGTATGCATCACTGGTACTCGACCTCGTCCCCGAGGAAGATTATCTCAGACACGACCAAGCAAAAACGCTTTTGGGACTGACCTACTGGTCAAACGGAGACCTCGAAGCCGCCAACCGAATCTTCACCGATTACACGCGCAAACTGCGGGCAGTCGGGAATATCGCTCACGCCATCAGCCCCACCTTTGTTCTGGCTGATATTAGGATGGCGCTGGGGCGTCTGCACGAGGCAGAGAATACATTCGAGTCGTTACTCCGCCTCGTAGTGGATCAGGGCGAACCGCTGCTTCCAGATACGGCTGAGTTATATAGAGGATTGAGTGAGCTGCATCGTGAACAGAGCGATCTGAAAGCTGCAACGCAACACCTGCAGACAAGTAAAGCGTTAAGCGTGCAATCTACGCTGGTGGATTGGCGGCGTCGCCTGTGCCTTGCTGAAGCCCGCCTGAAGCAGTCTCAGGGGGATTTCGACGGTGCGCTCAATGTCCTTGATGATGCTGAACGGTTCTCCATCAGGTCGCCTTTGCCTGATGTGTCGCCCGTCGGGGCATTGCGCGCGCGGATTTGGGTCGCACAGGGTAAGCTGGCTGATGCCTTCGCGTGGGCACACGAGCGCGGACTCTCGACCGCTGGACCGCCCAGCTATTTGCAGGAGTTCGAGCACATCACATGGGTGAGGATGCTGATCGCGCGGTACAAAATCGACCGGGTCGATATCGCGGTTCACGAGGCAGCGGAACTGCTCGGACGACTCCTGCAAGCAGCGGAAATCGGCGGGCGGATCAGAAGCATGATTGAAATTCTGGTGCTGCAGGCGCTTGCTTACGAGGCACAGAAAAACCTTCCTTCGGCGCTGATGCCTTTGGAACGCGCCCTGACTCTGGCAGAACCGCAAGGCTACGTCCGGGTTTTCGTGGATGAGGGTCAGCCCATGGCTCACCTCCTGTCCCTAGCATCCACAAATCGGGTCATGCCGGACTATGCCCGGAAGCTGATGGCTGCTTATGAAACCGAGTCGCACATCATCGCAGGCAATGCGCCTTCCGGCACACTGATCGACACATTGACAGTGCGTGAGCAAGAGGTGCTGGAGCTGATGGCTGTGGGTCTCTCAAATCCAGAAATTGCGACCGCCTTAGTCATTGCTGTGACGACGGTCAAGACGCACGTCAAAAATATCTTTGAAAAGCTTCAAGTATCCAATCGCATTCAAGCTATCGCCCGCGCCCAAGAGTCTGGGTTGCTGTAACACTCCGCTTGCTCCCGAAAATCTCCTCCTCCTTCTCCTTCCACAGCAGGATGTTCCTCAAGCTAGTTTCTACTATGCTGCGTATACAAATAACGCATCCATCTCCTTGAGGAACGGGAAAGGCATTATGAACACAACCCGTAAAACGGCGATCATTGTTGGCGTGCTCTACATTGTTGGGACAGTTTCAGGCATCCTGAGTGTTGGTTTTACACAAACCATTCTCAGTGATCAGGACTATCTGATCAAGATTGCCGCAAATGAAACATCATTCGTTATAGGCATCCTTTTTTGGCTAACGATGTATCTTGCACTGCCAATGATTCCGGTAATGTTGTACCCCATCCTGAAAAGACGCCACGAGGCTCTGGCTATCGGATATGTTGTTTTTAGGGGCGCGCTTGAGACGATTGTCGGCATCATTATGGCGATCAGCCAACTGCTGCTGATCACAGTCAGTCAGCAATACGCAGCAGGCGCAGCAGATGTATCAAGTCTTCAGACCCTCGGCGCTTTCGTGCTCAAAGGGTATGAGTTGATCAATCCCCTGCTGATCATCACGTTCTCGCTCGGTGCGTTGATGTTGTACTCCATGTTCTATCAATCTCGGCTCATTCCACGCTGGATATCCGTCTGGGGTTTCGTGGCAATCACATTGCATTTTTCGACAGCCTTCTTGATTTTGTTCCATGTCGTGCGTCCTGACGATATGTCAACACTGTTTACCATCAATTTCCCGATCTTTGTTCAAGAGATGGTGATGGCGGTATGGCTGATCGCCAAGGGCTTCAATTCATCAGCAATCACTGCCAAACCTGCCTCCATGAGTGCCAACGAACTTCAGTTGAGTACAGCCAGATAGGGGATCCGCATGAAAGCGATTGTGTATCACCGCTATGGATCACCCGATGTGCTTCACCTGCAAGAGGTCGCAAAACCGGTGCCTAGGCACAATGAAGTCTTGATCAAAGTTCATGCGACCACCGTGACCGCTGGGGATTGGCGTATGCGAAAAGCCGATCTCTTTGCTGCAAGACTGTATAACGGACTTTTCAGCCCCACGAGGGTGACTGTACTGGGCTTTGAACTGGCAGGAGAAGTTGAGGTCGCCGGCAAAGCAGTTAAACGGTTCAAGGAGGGTGATCAGGTCTTTGCCTCCTGTGGTTTTGGATTTGGTGCATATGCGGAGTACAAATGCTTGCCCGAAGATGGCGTCGTGGCGATAAAACCGTCCAACATCAGCTATGAGGAGGCAGCCCCCGTTCCAAACGGAGGACTCGCAGCCCTCTATTACCTCAGAGATATGGGAAACATCCAGAATGGACAGCGCGTACTCATCATAGGTGCTTCGGGAAGCGTAGGCAGCTATGCGATACAGATTGCCCGAAACTTTGGGGCTGAAGTGACCGGCGTCTGCGGCATGAGAAATATCGAACTGGTTAAATCGCTTGGTGCGCACCGGGTTATCGATTACACCAAAGAGGATATCGGCGAAAAAACCGATCGTTATGATCTCATCTTTGATGCCGCTGGTAAGAGTACGCTTTCAAAGTGCCAAAAAATGCTCACTCAACGTGGTGTCTACCTTACGATTATGAAGAGTGGAGCGACCAAACGTGAGCGCGTGCACGGTCTGGCTTTCCTCAAAGAGATCATTGAGGCGGGGAAGCTAAAGTCGGCTATCGACAGGTGTTATCCCCTAGAACAGACAGCCGATGCTCATCGCTATGTAGACTCAGGTCAGAAACGAGGACATGTCGTCATTACAGTGGATCAGACTATCCACGAGCGCCCAGTTCGGCTATGACTCCGATGGGAGGCGCGTGAGCACTCCGTTTGACCGTGTGACGCGCCAGCAGGTGTGGGACGAAACCTCGGCATATGGCGATGTAATCCTCGATCTGGACGGGAACGGTGCGCCGATCAACGGCTACACGCTCGCCGGAAACGGGATCGTTGCGCAGACGGACGCGAACCACACCGCGAGCTACTTCCTGCAAGATGCGCTCGACAGCACACGCGGACTGACCAGCGGCAGCATCGTTACGTAGGCTTACAGTTATGATGCCTTCGGCACACTGCTCGGTGACGTGGGCAGCCTGCGACGACCTACCTGTTTGCGGGTTAGCAGTACGACTCCGCGACCGGGCTGTACTCGATGCGCGCCCGCTACTACGATCCCGGCGACGGACGGTTCTTGAGCCGGGATACATGTCACCGATACGATTGAGCCTTCAGTCGTCCACGACCTTGCGTCTTGGGGTCATGATCCGATACGTCATGAGTGCACTCCTTCATTGATTACGGTTTGAAGCCATTCCTTCACTACGCTTTCGCCTGCCTGCTGGTAAAACTCGTTCAAGTCTTTACCGCTCGGCACCTGCACGCACTTCACTGCCCCGGAAAGCGCGGACAATTCTTCTGCCGCCTTTGTCCCTGCCTCATCCGCATCCATACAGGCGAACACACGCGGAACACTCAATAGCGATCCATACCAGCGGCGGTCAATGCGGGCATGACTGGCACTGCTCGCGCGAAATCGCCGCCCACTTGCTAGGCGATCAGTGCGTCGAACTCGCCTTCAGTGATGATGAGCGGCGTTCGGGGCAGAATGCGATCTGCCATGTACAGGCAGCCGCGAATGCTGCCGCCGCTAACCTGCTGGTAACGCTGCTCACCCGCCGCACGGCGAACCTTAATCCCCCAGACCTCATCTTCAACCACCCACGGAATGAGAATGCCACACGGCACATTCAATCCCTCGATCTCCCGCCATACCGTTGGCGCGCCGGGAAGGTAGCCAAGCTGCGCAAGCCGGATGGGGTTTTCGCTCAAGCCGCGCTCCCAAATCAGATAACCCCACGCGCGCTGCCCTTCTGGTGTCCACAAGCGCTCTCGCGCTTCGTCGATGACACGCCGCGTCTGGCGGCTGCGCGATCGGTTCGGGGGCGCGATGCGCAGCGTTCATCGTTTCGATGTGCGGTAAATCTCCGCTTGCCAGCCGTTCACACGCCTCATGAAAAGGAAGACGGTGATAATGCTGCACCCACGCGATGGCATCGCCGCGTGCGTGACACTTGCCAAAACACCACCAGTGAATAGCCTTTGTGTTCATTGTGCAGCGGACACTTGAACGCGACATAGTCCCGCCCCCGAAAGCGCGGCTTGCCAAGATCGCGCTCAACGATCTGCCGCAAGTCGATCTGTGCTTTGAATTTCTCAACATCGATCATGGTGTTCATCTCCACTTTCGTCAGTGCTTTTGCCATATGTCAAAAGTCAGAAGTTTTGACTTTCGTCATTGCCGCTGACGAATGTTCGTGCTCACGGGAGAAACTGAGGGAAAGCGAACCCTTTTCATGTGGCTCACTTCCCTGCACGAGAGAAACTTTCGTCATGACGGTTCTGACGAAAGTTCGGCATGCGTGACCCGGTAACCCCGTGCGCTGCGCCCACCTGTTTTGCGCTCGGCAATCTCGATCACCCCATCTTCGATCAGGGCTGCCAGCGTCGCGTCCACTTCGTTCCGCAACTTCACGCCAGCACCGCGCAGAATGTCCCGTGCTGACTGTGGACGTTCCCCATGGCGCGCGATGAAGTCCAGCACTTTCTTCTCGTTCTTCACGTCCACGCCGATGCTCAGTTCGTCGAGCAGGCGATGCACCGATGCGCGGTACTCCTCCGCTAGCATCTGTCCGCCCTCAACGCAGTGAAGCGTATCCATGCCGTGCTGCCTGCTTCCACTCTTCCGTTCAATGGCGCATCGCCGCGCATCAATCCGCTGGCGATGAGCGGCTTCGCGTCACCCGGATCGTGCAGTGCAGTCGCCAGCGGCGGGTTGGACAGTCCGACGAGCCTCAGCCCTGCTTGATTGACCGCCCGTCCCACATGATCGGTGACGGGAAACGTGTCAAGCGCACATAGATCAAGACGTAGTGCAGCTAGATCAGGGGGAAAGGTCATCGAAGGTACTCAAGTTCGGTCAAAAGTACGCCCATTCTAGCGGAGAAGCCACCGATCAGACGAGGTTTCGCTGTTCGCCGTTCAAGCGTGGTGAAGGCGCGAACGCTTCGACGTGATTGTGCGTGCGCCAACTCACCCGCGCCGCCATGTCTCTCACCAAGCGGAGTTCAGATCCAAAAAGATGTAGGAAATGCATAACTATGGGTTGGGGATGAAGCGAATGAACTCCGTGACTCCTTGAATAGGGCTGGCTATACTCGGGTGGATTTTCCCCGCAGCGAAAGGGCGTTCCTATGTCTGATCAAGCGATCCGCCAGCAGTTGATCAACTTGCTTACCGTCCGCCAAGCGCACTTGAACCTCGACGATGCCGTGAAGGACTTCCCGCTCGAACACATCAACACCCGCCCTCCAAAGGTCGAGTACACGTTCTGGCATCTGCTGGAACACCTACGGATCGCGCAGTGGGATATTCTGGATTACTGCCGGAATCCAAACTACAAGGAAATCCACTGGCCCGATGATTACTGGCCCACTCGGGATGCCGTGACGGATGCCGCCGGGTGGCAGCGCACCATCGACCAGTTTCAGTCTGACCTCGCGGCTGTAGTCTCCATCGTGCAGGATCCGCAGACCGATCTCTACAGCCCGATTCCGCACGGGGATGGTGGGCATAACATCCTGCGGGAAATTCTACTGGTAGCAGACCACAACGCTTATCACCTAGGCGAGTTCGCCATTCTGCGGCAGGTCGTGGGGAACTGGTAACCATGTCCAGCGAACAGCAGATCATGGTGGTCACAGGTGCTCCGTCGGAATCCGTCGCCCGCATCTTGGATGCCATCTCGGCGGCGGGCGGCGGCATCGTCGGGAACTATACCCACTGTGCTTTCACGAATTCCGGCAGCGGATACTTCAAGCCGGGACAAGATTCGGATCCCCATGTCGGCGCGGTGGGCGAGATCAACACCGTGCCTGAAATCCGCATCGAGACGTTCTGTACGCGGGCTGCCGCTCGCGCCGTGGTCGCTGCCATCCGCGCGGCACATCCTTACGAGGAACCGGTCATCTACCTGATCCCGCTGCTGATCCTTGACGAGCTGTAGCAACTGGTTGAGTCAGCCCTGATCCAGCGTCAGTCCGCGAGGTGCCTGCAAAACACGCTCGGCAGCGGCAGCACCGTTACGCAAGCTTACAGCTATGATGCCTTCGGCACACACTACTCGGTGACGTGGGCAGCCTTGCGACGACCTACCTGTTTGCGGACAGCAGTACACCTTGATCAGCTTCGGCGCTCGGCAGCGCACAAGCGATGCGCATTGTCCCGGAAGACATCTGGATCGCCTTTGGCTATGTCGAAAATCCGCCCGGTCCGCGCCTTCCGGCAGTAGGGATCGCCCCGTTTGACCTGCTCCCCGGTCAAGCGGCGGATGTCACGCTCGTGTGGGCGTGGAACGGCGAACCCTACGCCAGTTTAGGCGTGGGAGCATGGCGGTTTGCGATTGCGTTTTAGCGAAAGCCTGCTGCACTTTGACTTTGAGGCGTGCTACTATCGGGGAATGACACTAAATGAAATGGGAGCGTGCCTAGCTTGCAGCGCACATCAACGTGCTTGATCGACACCTCTACAGCAAACAGCAGTTTATAGAAGCGGGACATAATCTGCTCCAAAACCTGTTCGACAACAATACCCCGGTCATCTATGGGCTGCCGGGGCTAGCGAGGATTGGAAGTGTGTTCATGAACTATGCTATTCCCGGTGCTGTCGATGCCTTCTTGCTCGCGGAAGGGTTTGGCAGCATTACCGACGTGCAGCAGATAACGGGCGGCTTTGTGAACCGGACCCGCCGGGTAACCACAGCATCAGCCGTGAGCTTTATCCTGAAGCAGAACGCTGCATCACCCGATCGCCTCTTCGAGTGTGAAGCTGATGGACTTCAACTGCTGAGTCAAGCCGGGATGCGGACGCCCAAGGTTTGGGCAGTTGGTGCTGACTTTCTTCTGCTTGAAGATCTAGGCAGTCAAGTCGATCGGGAGCCAGACTGGGAACAATTCGGGCGGGCAATTGCGCATCAGCATCAGCATACGCATGATTACTTTGGACTCGCTTACGACAACTATCTTGGACCGCTGCCCCAAATCAACACCCGTACCACCGACTGCTGGGCGTTTTTCGGGCAGCAGCGCGTACTGCGCTATCTCTCGGAGCCGCGCTGTGAACAGAACTTAACGCCTGAAGACCGACAACGCGTTGAGCGGCTCGTGAAGCGACTGCCAGACCTGATCCCTGAGCAGCCCGCATGTCTGCTGCATGGTGATTTATGGCACACCAATATGCTCGTGGATAGCCAAGGGATCCCGTCCCTGATTGATCCGGCGGTTTATTATGGGTGGGCAGAGGCGGAACTGAGCATGACTCGCCAGTACGGGAAAGTGCCGCGTCTCTTCTACGATGCCTATATCGAGGTGAATCCTCTGCCTGAAGGGTGGTGGGAACACTTGGAAGTCCTCTATATTCGCCAAATCATGGCGGTGATTGCCTTCTTTGGAAATCAATACAATACGGTTCAACAACTACGCGATCTGCTCGATAAATTCGCTTAAAGGCGCAAAAGCAGATCGTGTTTTTTTGCCTCTGACGTGCCCTCGGCAGCGCAGCGGCAGTTTCCTGCTCTCTATCGCTCCGATAGCCGGGCTGAAATGACTACCAAAACTGACCCCAATTTCGACAAGATTGTTCCCCTAAAACGACAAAATTGGCGGGGGTGCATCCCCCTCGTTTGATACGCTGATCTCAGCCGGTGTGGGCGGGTGTCCGTGCCTGAGCATCACCGAGCAGGGAGCGGTGCGATCCGAATCGATCTGGCTCAGCGCAGCGTTCGCCCCGGCTCTTGGATCGCCATCAAGTGAGAGGATGCACATGAATTTAGCCGACGCTGTTCAGCAGTTGTTCACCGATATTCGGGATGTCGGCTCTCACAGTGCGCCCTTCATCTGGGACGACGATCGCCGCTTCCTCATGCGCTGCGAACTCGACGCGCTCTATTTTCACCTGTACGGGATCAGCCGGGAGGATGTCGAGTACATCATGGAGACGTTCCCCATCGTCAAGCGCAAAGACGAAGCGAAACACGGCGAATATCGCACCAAGTGCGTTATTCTAGAGATGTACGATCAAATGGCGGCGCTGCCCGTGACGCACGTCCCCGCGCCGAAGGACAAAGGCGCGACGTATCAAGTGCCGGATGTGTCACAGTGGGTCACGTGGTTGAGTCCGCCGCCTGCTGATCCCGATGCAGCTCACAAGGAGGATCAATAAGTGTCAACGGTATACGTACTCGGTGCGGGCGCAAGCAAAGGACTAAACCAAGGTGCGCCATTGATGCCTCAGCTTTTAGGAAAAGCTCTCGAATTTAGCTTGGATAGAAGGCAAGGCACAATATCAGCTCCTCACGCAAGAGATGTAAAGGCATTCCTTGAGGACTTTTATGGCAGTACTGATGCGTGCATTCCACCGTTTGAAGATGTGTTGAGCCTGTTTGATTATTGCATTGGAAACAACGTGCCGCTGTCAGGTGACTACTCAGTCGATAAGTTACGGCAGCTTCGTCAGAAACTGATCTACATTATGGGACGCGTTTTACAGGAAGAAATGGATCGGCGAACAGACGAACCGTTAGCCGGTAGTTTTGTTTCCCGAGTTAGAGATGAAGATAGCATTGTTTCTCTTAATTATGATTTGATTGTCGACAATGCACTTAGACGCTTGGTTGGAAGAACAAACTACCATATCCCTATACGTAACCATCAATTCTATCCGAGTCCTTTGCACGTACCGGGATCGGGTATTTATAAACTCCACGGATCACTAAATTGGCTCTATTGTCCTGTGTGTAGAGAGATATACACAACAGATCATCGTAAAGAAGGTCTTGAAGCTCTTGCGCGTAGTGTCCTTTGTGAGGAGTGCGAAACTCCGCTGGAGGTCGTTCTTATCACGCCAACATATCTGAAAAACTACGGCAACAGCTTTATTTCCCAGCTATGGCACAAAGCACAGCAGAAGTTGCAGCATGCGGAACAAGTAGTCTTTGTTGGTTATTCTTTGCCTGAAGCCGACATCGACTTAAGGATTTTCTTAACACGTGCGCTCTACGCGAATCGTGTTATTCGAAATCGACCGTGCGAAATCACCGTAGTGGACCGTGCGGAGACAGACGAAAACGATGTATCCAAACGTTATGAACAACTTTTCGGTAGTGTGCACTACTACCGTCACGGGTTCGAAAAGTACATTCTAGAAGTGATGAGGCAAAACCAATGAACATCACCGCCGCCCATGAACGCCTGCTCGAAGCCGCCCGCACCCAATCGATCGTTTACTACAGCGAACTCATCACCCTTGCCGGGATCAAAGGCACAAGCGGCATGATCTCCGGCGCACTCGGTCGCCTCCTCTACGATGTCGTCATGGCAGAGAAGGCGAAAGACAAAAAAGCCCCCATGCTCTCCGCTGCCGCGCTCCCCAAAGACGGCAACCGTCCCGCCGCTGGCTTCTTCGAACTCGCCCGCGAGTTGGGCTTGCTCGATTCCACCAATCCCGCCGTCGAAGATGCCTTCTGGTCAGATGAACTTAACCGCGTCTATCAGTATTGGCAGCCCAAAGACGAGTAATCGCGCCGCCCACGCTTTCTCCCCTCTCTAACCGCAGGTTGGAGAGGGGTAGGGTGAGGAGCAGTACGCCCGGCATAATGAATGTTGTCAAAGTCAGTCACACTAAAATCAACACTATATCAACTATTTATCCACATCTTCCGACATAAACCGACATAAAATTCTCGCCACCCCTAGCCCTCTTAATTCTTCTTTTCCCTATGATCCGCTATAATCCCCCTAAGATGACCTATCCATCCTTAGCCGGACACGCCCATGATCCCCTCTCAAAACGAGTTCCTCGTCCCCTTCTTGCGGCATCTCACCGCCGGGCAAGACCTCACCCGCTCGCAGCTCCTCTACCGCCTCGCCAAGCATTTCAATCTCACTGAGGCAGAGGCTCAGCACATGAGCGGCTCGCAGTTTACCCTCGTCTCTCGCGTGGCGTGGTGCGATGTCCACTTCTGTAAGGCGGGCTTCGTCGCTAAAACCCAGCACCCCACCGACTCGATGGAGGATAGCTTCCGCATCACCCCGCTCGGCGTCCGCGAACTCAACCGCCGCGCCGATAAGCTCACCGTCGGCTATCTGCAAGGCTTCTACCGGGGGAAAGTTCAGCGCGGCGCAGGCTCGGACGACTCGACCAGCGATGCCGAACTCTTCCTCTTGGAACACTTCGAATCCCTGCCCGCCCCGTTTATGGTCTTTCACTCGGTCAAGTGGATCGCCCGCAAAGACGGCACGATCGGCGAGATCGATTTCCTCATCGCCCATCCCGATCACGGTGTCATCGTGCTGGAGGTCAAGGGCGGGGTGATCACGCTCAACGCGGGCAAGTGGTACAGCACCAGCGCGGGTGGTCGCACCAACGAAATCAAAGACCCGTGTTCACAGGCGGATCGCAGCCGCCGCGCCCTCGCTGACTGGCTGGCAGACGATCCGCGCACCAAGGGCATCGCCTACGCGCTGTTCCCCGCCGTCGCCCTGCCCGATTCGCAGGTGTCCGCGCATCTCCGCCCGGACTGCCCGCAGGACATCTTCATCGACATCACTCACTTGGATCAGCTTGAGGCGCGCCTGCTCCACATCTTCGCCTACTGGAAAAAGCATGCCGACGCGAAGAATCAACGCATGGAGGGCAAGCGCGCGGTCGAAGCATTGGTCAAGCTGATCGTGCCGACTCGCCGCTTGCAGCCGCGTATCGTCGAACTGTTCGCCCAAGAACAGAAGCAGATCGAGGAACTCACGCGGGAGCAGTTCAAGATTCTCAAGGTGCTGCGCTACCAGCGCCGCGCGATCATCATGGGCGGCGCTGGCACGGGGAAAACTCTGCTGGCAATCGAAAAAGCCTCACAGCTTGCCGAAAGCGGTTTGCGTGTGCTGTTCCTGTGCTACAACCGAAACCTTTCGGAGTGGATCGCCTCGCGGTTCACCGGCACAGGCGTGAGTGTGTACACCTTTCACGGCTTCGTCGGGCATCTGATCCAGAAAGCACGGCTGCCGCGCGCCCACTTCCGCGACGACGACGATTTCACCGCCCAAGCCCCCGATCTGCTGATTGATGCGGCGGGGATTCTGCATGCCCCCGGCGGCGACTTGAATCTGCTCTACGACGCGATCATCGTTGACGAGGCGCAGGACTTCCAAGACACGTGGTGGATCGGTCTGCTCGAATGCCTGAGGGATAAGAACACGGGGATTTTCTACGTCTTCGGTGATAACAACCAGCGCATCTTTCAGCAGTTGGGCGACATCCCGATTGAGGGGGAGCCGCTGGTGCTGGACGAGAATCTCCGCAACACACAGCACATTCACGAAGTGCTGCGGCTGTACTCGCGCGATGCCGAAGCCGCATGTGTCGGTCCGCAAGGTCGTCCGGTCGAAATCGTCCCCGCCGCTGATCCCGCCGCCGAACGGCGCGAACTTCAGCGCGTGCTGTACCGTTTGGTCAATGAGGAAGGTATCCCGATTGAGGAGATCATCATCCTCACGCCTGCCGGGGAGAAGCGCAGCCAATGGAAGAAAGATGATCAGCTTGGAAACTTCATCCTCACATGGGATTTGGATACGGAAATGTCCCTCGCGGCGCGGGTCTGCACGATTTACAGCTACAAAGGGTTAGAGAGCGCCGTCGTGATCCTCACCGAACTGCATGCGCTGCGCCCGGAAATCCGCGATCAACTGCTGTACGTGGCACTTTCGCGGGCGTGTCATCACGCGGTGGTGATCGGGGCGCTTCCTCCACCGGAAGCGGAAGCAAAGTAGGAGACGGCACTCGCGCACCGCCTCCCGAATTCAAGCTAGAACGGGATCGCACCATCGCCTTCGCTGGAACCGTTGTCGCCGTTCTCGGCGCGATCCAGCAGGACGAGGCGGTTGGCATCCATGTCGAGGCTCGGCTGCGGCGTGCCACCCTGATCCGTCCATGCGCTCAGGCGCAGCCACTCCGCCGTTACCTGCACCAGCGAGCCTTTGTGCACGTACTGCGCTGCCACGTCGCTGAGCTTGTTCCAACAGCTCACCCGAATCCACAACGTCTGCTTCTCGCCCGCGCGGTTCTTCCGGCTGACCGCTACGCTGAAACTCGTCATCTGCTGTTCACCGACCGTCTTCACCTGCGGTTCTCCACCCACAAATCCGGTCACCTGAAGTTGAACTCTTGTTCTCCCTGCGCAGTGCGCGCTATCCATTAGCCTTGTGCCGATTTCTACACCGGACGTGAGCAGGCGCACCGAGGCAGTCCGTCACCCGAAGGGCGCTATCCGGCTGTGGTGAGCGCAGCGGCGCCAGCCCGGAACAGCCGGATGAAGCGATCCCGCGCGCGGGATTGACGGGCTGCCGCGCCTGCTAGGATGGTCAGAATAAATCGGCATATTCGGCGTGACGGATGCACCGCGCTCAGGGAAAAGCATTTGGGAGAGGCAGAATTTAGGGGCGGTATGTGCGGAGATGCGGAATGTATAAAACGGCAGGACAAAGCCTGTTGAGACGTTTGCGTGATCGACTGGCGATAGAGCGCTTGGGACACCCTCGCGGTAGACAAGTTATCCGGCTGATGTGGGCGTACAGTTAGTCATCAGATTCGCCCAGATCCAGCCGGTCGTTTCGCTGCCTTCCCAGCGGACGTGATACCAGTCGCCCGTGGTGTCCCCGGTCACGACCGCGATCACCTGAAACACTTCATACGTGGCACCAGCCGCTGAACGTGTGACGATCGCATAGTTCGTTCCGGGACCGCTGCGTAGGTTATTGCCATCTACTGTTTGGCACAACTGTTGTGTGGGCGGCGGCATCGCAGCCACTGCGGCTTCAGGCTGATCCCCTGTGCCGATCCACAACCCTATCCCAGTACTTGAAGCACGCGTATCCCACGGATCGAGCCAATTGGTGACATTCGGAAGGTGAGGTGCACGAACCTCAAAATGCAGATGCGCACCTCCTAGACCGGTGTCTCCGCTCAAGGCGATCGGAATTCCGAGTGCGGACACATACGAAAATCGCTCCACGAGGACGGATTGCAGATGTGCATATCCTGTAAACCAGACCTCGATATCCCCGTTGATCACACGGGCGTGCTCAAGCAGCACGTAATTCCCGTACGCATCGCCACATACCACATCAGCGGCGGCACATGCTCGATTCTCCTTGATCACGACGCCGGGAGCCGCTGCATACACACACTGGTGTGCCGACCGGCAGTCCGTTCGGTCTGCCACCGATGTCGGTTCCCTCGTGTCCGGGATACTCACGCGGAACGGTCAAACCGGGACATTCCAGTGAAAAACGCAAGTCCGTCCATGCGGAGTCCGGGTAGCAGGTGATACTGCGCGCATAGTCCGGTAGTGGCCAATATAGGAATGGTGGGGTCAACACGGCCTCTATAAAACCAGTGTCATCTGTTCCCGATGGTGCTGCCATCCAATTCTGCAATGCTGATGTGTTGACTACACCAATGACTTCTACTGGATAAGTCTCAAAAACGGACGCTGGCGGATCCTGTAAGCCGAAGCCCGTTGGAAAAAAGAGCAGTTGTCCGGTATGGAGATTGATCACATAGCCGCTGCTTCTTGCCGTATCGAAGCCGATGTACACCCATCCATCCGCCAGACTTATGCTGTTACCCTGAAGCGGTGGTGTTTCGATCACTTGTCGCAGCCTCAAACTGGAGTCGGACTCCGAATACTGCCACAATCTCACCTGTTCCAAGTTGTGCAGCATGTGGCGCTCCAGCAAGATCAGGTTGTTATCCGTATCCCATCCAACAGGGACGAGATACCCACGTTCTGCTGCCGCTTCATCGTCAACCAGCGTGCGCTGTATGCCATCTTCAACGGTTATCACTTGGTACTCAGCATGCCGGATCGCCAAGAAGTCAAAGCGTGTCCCCTCAGCGGACCAAACCCCTTGATAGAATCCGTATCCGTCTGGCAAGTGAGTGACAAGGGTATCCGGAACATCGACCACGTCCCCATATTGTGATGGCGGCATCGGTTGCACACGCGTGAAGTGCTCCTGCATGGTGATGATGCGCGAGTCTGCGAGCGCTTGCGCGAACAGCGTGTCATTCCAGACAAACAGGATGAAGTCATCTGTAGCAATGGGGCTGACCTGTGCCTGAGAAGGCAGGGCAACCATCAGAAAACATGCGAACGTCAGGCACAGATTCTTGCAGAACATGGAAGCACTCCGGAACAGGATGCATAGGAAAGCATACCGGCTTTATGAGAAGACATCTTCCACGCTTTGCCGACGATACGTCTGACTGATCTGCGCAAACATGACGCCACAGGAGCAAGCACCGTTCAACGATCACGCTCATCGGGGAGGTAACATGCAGCGGAGATTATAGAGCGCAGGCTGGTCGCTGTGGCGGATGGCTTCGTACAGCGCGCTGGTGATCGATGTGTTCGTAGAGCAGGTCGAGCAGACACTGCAAACGCGAGTAGAGGGTAAACAGCCGCTCATCGTAGGGCAGCACCCACGTTCCGGACGGGATCAGATGGTCGCCGCGTCCCTCCAGCCGAAGCGGAAGCACGAGCGGATCGTGGAACGTCCATCCGGTGGCGCACACAAGTTCGCGGCGTTCTGAGGCTTCGAGCGTCCAATCAGCACAGAGTAGATCGCTTCCATGCAAGGCAACGTATACCCGCTTAACCGAAATTCCGCCGAAACCGCCAAACGGAACACAGAAACTCTTGAGCAGGATCACCGGTTGCCAATCAAGATGTACAACATCTATCTGCATTTCACATCCTTTCGAATTATCATTGCACAATGAACCTCTGAAGGATTGTCATGCCTAATGGCGGACCTACACCCGATTGTGTGCACTGCAAGCAGTTCAAGGGTCGTCTACGCAGCGAAGGCGAACCTTTTTGCACACTTCACGAGATGAACTTAGCGACACCGATCTACGCCTTCTGTTCTCAATATGTTGATCCTGAACCTGACGAGAATGGGGATTGGCTCGATCAGATGTTGGGTACAAGGGATGGTTTGCAGGTTGAGTGGATGTACGTATGGTTAGGAGGATACGAAATCAAGTTTTTCCACGTTCCACTCGCACCTTTAGTCGAATATCAGCATTGGACATACGAGAGATTTATGGAAGAACTAGTGAAACTTGTAGACAAGTATCGTCCGCAGTTAGGCGGTCAATAAAGTTGCTTCCCGCGTTACTACTCGTACTTGAACCAGATATCGCTGAAATGCGCGATTTCACAGTTATCAAGAAAGTGGACGAACACAGTGTGGATGCCGATGCTGTAGTGGTAATCGGCGCTGTCACACAGCGGGTAATGGCTGACGATGCACCTGCGGCGTGGATTGACCGTGCTCAACCCGACGATATGCCCGATTGCGCTGGGCGACGGCAGTTTCGAGTGGTGGATATTCTGGCGTTTGCCATACAGCATTTTGACTCATAGTTATATTGATGTTCAGGCTTTCGATTCGGCTGGGATAGATTGCTCCGTTACGTTGTGGAGGAAAGACGGGGATGAACAAGAAATCAGCCATCTCATAGCGCGCTTGCAGAATCACGAGCACTGGCACATTCGTGCGGAAGCAGCGCAGAGGCTTGGCTTGCATCGCCAAGACAGGATTTACTATATTCTGGTCGCGGCATTGGATGATCCGCATCCTGAAGTGCGCTCCGCTGCTATCGGTGGACTTGGAACTTTAGGCGATAAGCGAGCGGTAGATCGATTACTGACCTTATTGGAGTATGCCTACGAGTATCCAAGTGAATATTGGGCGTATGATTCGGCTTGGTCGCATCGGTGATGAGAGCGCCGTCGCACCGCTGATCAAAGCTTTGAAACATCCAGAAACTGCAATGCGGTTGCGCGCAGCAGCAGCTTTGGGTGAGCTTCAAAACAGGGAAGCGGTCATGCCGTTAGCTAACTTACTGCTGAGTGACGACGACCCTGACTTATACTTTCGTCCCGATACACCCTTGCTTTGTTAAAACTGTCCTGTCCTCAAATTTTATGGGGGGGGATGGCACGAATCTCGAATGATTAATTCGGTGTCTAATGTTGTCCGGCAAGGGAGGCGATCCGGGTTTTCAAGCTGTTCAAGCAGAAGTCTGACACCAGTACGCCCCATTTCTTCCAGCGGTTGTCGTACAGTGGTTAATTTTGGATGAGTTGTAAACGCCTGTGGAATATCGTCAAATCCTATTAAAGAAATATCCTGAGGGATTTCAAGACCTCTCATACGTATGGCATCCATTGCACCTAACGCCATCACATCATTAGCTGCAAAAATCGCGGTAGGAGGCGTAGGTAGCGCCAGCAGCCTTTGCGTTTGTTTATAACCAGTCATTTGCATAAAATCGCCATCGACAATGTATTCCTGATAAACCGGTACATGGTGATCGCGGAGCGCGGATAAATAGCCCTCCAAACGTGCTTTGCTCGTGTGCAGTTCGGGGATACCTTGGATGAAAGCGATCCGATCATGCCCGAGTTCAATGAGATACTTGACAGCATCGTAAGCACCCCGATGGTTGGTTGCCTCGACCGAAAAGCTGTGATTGGTTTCATCAATCGCATCAATCAGAACATAGGGATATTGAAGGCTGCTCAACGTCTTGAGGTAATCGGAGGAGAGCAGCGGAACAACGAGAAGCAGACCTTCTGAGAAGCCGTTTACAATGTATTGGAGATAGTTTGCTTCATCACCATCCCGCCTTCTCGTTGTGTAAAGAATCATCTCATAGCCTGCATGAGACAATTCGTTGTCGATACCTCGCAAGATTTCCGCAATATAGGCAGTATCGAGACCCGGAACAAGCAGTCCAATGATGTTGGATTTGCCACCAGCGAGAATACGCGCTTGCTGGTTGGCAACGTATCCTAGTTTCTTTGCGGCTCGCAGAACGCGCTCACGGGTAGGTTCACGAACATTGTCTTTATTGTTCAGCACCCGCGACACGGTCGCATCGGATACACCAGCTTCACGGGCTACATCGTATATTGTCACTTGTCCAGATTTTTTTTTGCGCTCTTGCATGGCTATTCTTTCAGAATGGCTGCATTTAGTTCAGTCTCGAACCGCTGAGATTGTGGATCATGCCTAAAATGTAAGCGCCTACATAGGGCACCTTAAATCATGAATTCGAATTTGTCAATGAATCCTTGCTCACCACTGCAGTGATGGTCTGCGGTTCTGTCGTCTCTAAAGAAACATTGATTTGTATGACCATCTCTAAGTTGTCGTCATCAAAACGGCAGTTCAGTGTATACACATAGGGGGTTTCATACAACCGAACCACGATGATATAGGTGTATTCACCGTCCCATGCGCCACTAGCAACCAACGGAAGTGAGCCGGAAAGCCATATTTCATTAAACAGAGACGCCCGCCCCTCGTACCAACCCCCATACGTACAAGTGATGTGTTCCTCCCCATGCATCGTTCGCGCTTTGAACACAGCGCTTGATTCTGCAAAGTCTAACGTAAGGGAATCAATTCCTAAAGCATTCGCTTGAGCAATATAGGATCTGCCAGAAAATTGCGGCGCTTTCGGTGAATACGATTGCCCCTCTACAGGTATGAGCCTAAGATCAGCTGACTTCTCTACTAGCTGCGGATAAGCATGAGGTTCTGTAACCGAGGTTTGCATAGCTGGCAGAAGAACATCCCACACGACGTTCATCACCTGCTGCATGTCCCGAACTGCGCCTGTGATAGCAAGCACCGCATCACATTTGTCCATGACAATGCAGAATTGCCCGAACGAACCATCGCCGCGATACAACCCATGTTGGCAGCGCCAGAATTGATAACCGTAGCCCTGCGTCCAATCGCTGTTTGGGGCATTGCCATTCGAGACTTGTGCGGAGGTGGCTGCATTAATCCACGCTTCGCCCAAAATACGCTTTCCGTTCCACACGCCTTTTTGTAAATACAGCTGACCGAAACGGGCGATGTCTTCCGTCTTTAGGCTTAATCCAATCCCACCCAGACTCACTCCACGAGGCGACTCTAACCATGCTGCATTTTTGATCCCAAGGGGTTCAAACAAGCGCGGCGTCAAAAAATCTAGGAGGTTCATACCGGTCGTTCTTTGCACAATTTCCGACAACATATACGTTGCCCCGGTATTGTAGAAGAAAGTTGTTCCCGGCTTGTGCGCTAGGGGAACTCTAAAGAAGCCTTCTGCCCAGTTGCCGTTTCGCTGCCCAACCATGCACGGAAAGGGACGAACATCATGCCCTGTAGACATGGTTAATAGATTCCACACACGCATTTCCGCCAGATATTCGCTGACCTCATTCGGCGCTTCATCTGGGAAGAATGAGACGACAGTATCGTCTACAGTGAAAAATCCTTCAGTGATCGCCATGCCCACAGCAGTTGAAGTAAAGCTCTTGCTCAATGAAAACATCATATGGGGGCTATCGTGCCGATAAGGTGACCACCACCCTTCCGCGACGACATACCCATGCCGCAGCAGCATAAAACTATGGAGTTCTTGCCCGCTTTGTTCGATTGCTTCAAGAAATTGAAGGATCGCAGATGAATTAATGCCTTGTTGTTCGGGAGCAGTGCGTATTAGACCATGCTCAACTTGAGCAGACATTTGCGAAAATCCATAGGAGGTGAATGGAGGAGAATAAAGTATAACGAAAACTCTAAGACAATGCCAGAGGACGGTTTTTACAGGGCAGCAAGCGGGGAGAAAAACGGGCAGGTTGGCTCACTGAATTCGGAATGGGGCATAGTTGAGGAAAACGTAATTTGAAGTGATTACCCTTATTAACTCAACAGATTCCTTGACAAATTTAGGTTTTGAACCTACGCTTTTGTAAGCGCCTACATAGCTGGGCGCATTTAGAATGTACGGATTTTTGTCTATCGAGATGTAGGCGCTTTCATAGACACAGTAATTGATGATGAACGCAATGAATATTTCACGTTACGTCCCTAAATCAGGCATTACACTCGCACGTATTCACTCGAAAGCGCATATTTGTTCTGTCGCCAATCTGTGAGCGTCTTTCACAGTTAAAAGCATATTTCGAGGCGAATCTGCTCATCAATAAGCTGATGAGCGCTTATCCTAACAAAGTGAGAAGAGGTGAAACGCAAGAATACAGGCACATCACGTCGCTATCCGTTTCTTCTATGTTGCTAAGCATCTCATGTATAGGGAGACTCGAATGCGTAAATTTCACTTGTTTCTGCTTCTAGTAACGATGTTCGCGGTTCTCATTTCGACAACTGCCGCGCAAGGCATGTATAACGAGTCGCCGATGCTGGCCGACATGGTCGCATCTGGCGAGTTGCCACCCGTCGAAGAACGTTTACCTGTGACCCCGCGAGTTGTCACCCCCTTCAATGAAGTTGGGCAGTATGGTGGCTCGGCACGCATTGGCTTTACTGGCTCTAACCCCGGCTGGGGCGGCATGTGGTACATCGCGGGTTGGGAAAACCTTGTTTCATGGGCGCCCGACTTCTCTGGCGTTGTTCCTAATATCGCCGAAAGCTGGGAAGTGAGCGAGGACGTTCGCAGCTACACCTTCCATCTGCGCGAAGGTATGCGCTGGTCAGATGGCGCACCGTTCACGGCGGACGACATCATGTTCTACATTGAGGATATTCTTTTCAATGAAGAACTCTCGATTGGCGGACCGACAGCCGACTGGCTGCCTCGTGATGGCGCTGCTGAATTCCGCGCCGAAAAGATCGACGACTATACGGTGGTGTTCCATTTCGCCAATCCTTACGGGACATTCCTCTACACCCTCGCGCAGTGGAATGGTCGGCATGTCACATGGTTCCCGAAGCACTATCTCATGCAATTCCATGCTGACTACAATCCCAACGTTGACGAAATCGTCGCTGTGACCGATGGTGTTGAGGACTGGGTTGGTCTTTTCAACCTGAAGGCTTCTGGACCGACAGACGACACCAATAACTACTTCAACAATCTGGAACGTCCGCTGCTGTTCCCGTGGATTCCGACGTCAGTTCTCGGCGGCAACACCCAGATGACCATGATGCGTAATCCGTATTACTGGAAGGTTGATACCGAAGGCAACCAGCTCCCCTACATCGATGAATTGATCGGTGTTTCCTATCAGGACAACGAAGCGCGCAACCTTGCTATGGCGAATGGCGATCTCGACTACATCAAAGACGCGACTGGTCGTGAGTTCTTCTTTGATGCTGTAGCGAATGGCGCGCCGATTCTGATATCCACTCTCATCAACGATGCGGGCAACACCAATTCGATTCAGTTCAACCGCAATGCGCAAGACCCCGTGCTTGCCCAGATTTTTGGCGATATCAACTTCCGTATCGGGATGTCGCACGCGATCAACCGCGAAGAAGTCATCGAAATTGTTCACTTCGGTCAGGGAATTCCCGCGCAGGTCGCGCCACTGGAAAGTTCCCCACTTTTCAATGAACGCCTCGCAACCCAATACATCGAATACAGTGTCGATTTGGCGAATCAGTATCTCGATATGGTCGTGCCTGAACGCGACGCCGAGGGTTTCCGTTTGCGTCCGGATGGTGAACGCCTCTCGATTGTGTTCTCCGTCTCCAACGACCTCTCGTACAGTGGCAACTGGGTACAAGTCGCTGAACTGCTGATCGGCTACTGGAATGTGGTCGGTGTCGAAGTCCTGCTGAATGCGATGGCTGATGACACGTTCGTCGAAAATCGTGAGCAGAACAACCTTGAACTGACCATTTACACGGGCGAAGGCGGAGCCGGTCTGACGGGGATGCTTGACCCGCGCTACTATGCGCCGGGCGAACTGTTCGGTATGTTTGGCAATGGTTGGTTCTACTGGCGCACTAACGCCCAAGAAGCCGTGACCGTCGAAATGCCGCCAGAAATCCTCGCCCTGCGTGACCAGTATGAGGCTGTGAGCCAACAAACCACGCAAGAAGCTCAAATCGCGGCGATGGCTGAGGTTCTCGAAGTAGCTGCCGATAATTTCTGGGTCATCGGTATCTCTCGTCCGGGTACGGGCTTCCAACCCTACAATGTCCGTTTGGGCAATCAGTCCGCGGAATGGATTGCGGGCTGGATTGAAGGCGTTCAGAAGATCACCTACCCTGAACAGTGGTATCTCATGCCGTAAAGCGTTTTGTAACCACCGATAGAAATTTAGTGGGGTATACCAATGGTGTACCCCACCATATAAGCGTATAACGATTAAGGGTAAATTGGCGTGAGAAAATATCTTGTGCGTCGAGCCATATATATGTTCTTAACCGTATGGGTGATCACCATCATCGCATTCGCTGTCATTCAACTCCCCCCCGGCGACTATGTTACCCATGTTGTCTCTGAACTCATGGCTCAAGGCGTAGACCGCATTGACCCAGCGATCATTGAACAAATGCGTGAGCAGTATGGTCTAAATGATCCCATATATATCCAGTATTTTAAATGGATACAAAATATAGTTGTCGAAGGTGATTTTGGTTATTCGCTCACCTTCCGGCGTGATGCCAGAGAAATCATCCTCGAACGTCTGCCGTTAACCTTTATGGTCACGGCATCAACGATTATCTTTGTATGGCTTGTCGCGCTGCCCATCGGCATCTACTCTGCTGTCAACAAATACTCACTTGGCGATTACATCGCCACGTTTATTGGATTTATTGGGTTGGCAGTCCCGAATTTCTTAATGGCGCTGATCCTCATGTATATAAGTTATAAATATGGGGGCAATGCGTTGATCGGCTTATTCTCGCCGGAATATGCCGACGCTCCTTGGAGTATCGAACGGGTGATTGATCTGCTCAAGCACCTATTCATCCCAATGATCATTATCGGCACGGCTTTTACAGCGGGACTCATTCGCACCATGCGCGCAAATCTACTGGATGAACTCAATCGCCCATATGTTGATGCGGCGCGCGCAAAAGGGATTTCGGAAACACGACTCTTATGGAAGTATCCACTTCGGTATGCGCTGAATCCTTTTATCGCCACCATTGGTTGGTCATTACCCGGTTTAGTTGCCGGCGAAGTTGTGGTTTCCATTGTGCTGAACTTGCCGACATCCGGCCCGATCTTGTTCAATGCGCTGATGGATCAAGATATGTATGTCGCTGCGGGCTTTATCTTGGTGCTGAGCGCACTAACGGTGATCGGCACGTTTATTTCAGATGTTTTGCTGGCGCTTTTGGACCCCCGTATTCGCCTAGCGTGAGGATTTCCAACAATGGAAACAACACCCAATTATCAGGAAAACTTGGAAATTCCTATAGCATCGCAAGTTATCACCCCTGAGGATGAGCCGTCGATTGAACTTGCGTCGCAATGGAAACTGATGTGGTGGAAATTTCGCCGTCATCGTTTAGCGGTTATAGGCGCAATTGTGGTGATCATCTATTATCTTGTCGCCATCTTTGCTGATTTTATTGCCCCACAAGCCCCCACCACCTATCTCGCAGAGTATGTCTATGCGCCGCCGCAGGAGATTCATTTTTTTCAAGATGGTCGTTTCGCGCCGTTCGTCTATGGTTATGAGTTTGAGCGCGACCCGGTTTCCTTCAAGAAAGTATTCTCGGTTGATGAAGAAACTATCATTCCAATTGGTTTCTTTGTGCGCGGCGACTCCTATAAGCTGTGGGGGATATTTGAAACGGATATTCACTTGTTTGGAGCAATTGAAGCGGGTCAACCGTTTTATCTTGTTGGAGCCGATGACACCGGACGTGATATTCTGAGCCGAACGATTTTCAGCAGTCGAATTTCGCTGAGCGTTGCGTGGGTTGGGGTTAGCATCAGCTTTGTACTGGGAATCGTTTTGGGCGGGTTATCGGGTCTGCGCGGCGGTATCGTGGATAACCTCATTCAGCGGCTTATCGAACTCACCATGTCAATTCCGCTTCTGCCAATCATTATCGCCATTGCGGCTATGGTTCCTATTGACTGGAGCGTGCTGCAAGTCTACATGATCATTATCCTACTGTTAGCCATCACTGGTTGGACGGGCTTAGCGCGAGTAGTGCGAAGTAAATTCTTGGCGCTGCGCGAAGAAGATTTTGTGCTGGCTGCCAAATTGGACGGCGCTCGTACGTTCCGTTTGATCTTCGGTCATATGCTGCCCGCTTTCTACAGTCACATTATCGCGTCGCTCACATTGGCGCTCCCCGGCACGATTATTTCGGAAACCGCGCTGAGTTATCTAGGCGTTGGGCTGCGTCCCCCGGTTGTGAGTTGGGGCGTGCAGCTTCAGGATGCAAGAGCGATTAACGTCATTGCCAATTATCCTTGGCTGCTCGCCCCAGCGATTGCGGTGATCGTCATCGTCTTGGCGTTCAACTTTTTTGGGGATGGCTTGCGCGACGCAGCCGATCCGTATTAGATAATAACATTATCGGGAGTACGTTTGTGATGACGGATAACATACTTGAAGTGAAGGATTTGCATATTCACTTCTTTACTAAAGACGGCGTTGTAAAAGCTGTCGATGGTGTAGATTTAACGGTTGAACGTGGAAAAACCTTATGTTTAGTGGGTGAAAGCGGCTGTGGTAAGAGCGTCACCGGACGCGCCTTCCTCAAGATTATCCGCAGTCCCGGCAAAATCGTTCAAGGACAAATGCTTTATCATCGCCCACTGCCAAGCGGCGGAAAAGAAACGATTGATATTGCTCAGTTGGATGCAAAAGGCGATGAAATCCGCGCCATCCGGGGCAAGGAAATTGCCATGATTTTCCAAGAACCGATGTCATCGCTGAGCGTGATGCATACCATCGGCAATCAAATCATCGAAATGATTCGGATTCATACCGGGGTCAGCGCAAAAGAAGCCCGTAACCGTGCCATCGAAATGCTGCGCTTGGTGGAAATTCCGCGACCAGAGCGCTTGATCGATGAATATCCATTTCGCCTGAGCGGGGGTATGCGTCAACGCGCCATGATCGCTATGGCGATTTCCTGTAACCCAACCTTACTGATTGCCGATGAGCCGACAACTGCGCTTGATGTCACCACGCAAGCGCAAATCTTGGAACTGATGCGCGGGTTGCAAGAAACATACAACATGGCATTGCTGCTCATTACGCATGATTTAGGAGTTGTCGCTGAGGTTGCCGATGATGTCGCTGTCATGTATTTGGGGCGCATTGTCGAAAAGACAGACGTTAAAAGCATTTTTCATAATCCCAAACATCCTTACGCAAAGGCGCTTTTGGAGAGTATCCCCCGTATTGCGGCGCAGCGCACAGAACTCAATCCGATTGAGGGCATGGTACCTAGCCCTTTCCGCCGTCCCACCGGCTGCACCTTCCATCCGCGCTGCCGGGAAAAAATCGAACAATGCAAGCAGATTGTGCCTAGCTTGACTCGATTGGCAGAAAATCACGAGGTGCAATGCCACCTTTATGAAACGGAACACCTAACGGAAGGGAAAGCGGTCTAGTATGGCGCAGCAGGTCGCATTACAAACAAACTACTCCCTCAGCAGCGCTGAGAACATGTTGGAAGTCCGCAATTTGAAGATGCACTTTCCCATTCGTTCAGGTTTATTTTCGCAGGTCACAGGCTGTGTCAAAGCGGTTGACGGAGTAAGCTTCGAGATTAAGCATGGCGAAACCCTCGGTTTGGTAGGCGAAAGCGGATGCGGCAAATCGACCATCGGGCGCTGTATTGTGCGCGCCTATGATGTAACGGATGGGGATATTCTGTATCAAACCGCCGACGGCACGGTCAATAACTTAGCGGTATCGACAGGGGATCAATTGCGCCGCTTCCGTCAGGATGTCCGCATGATCTTCCAAGACCCGTATTCCTCGCTCAATCCCCGTATGACGGTGTTCGATAACATCAGCGAAGCCCTCAAGAACAATGGCGTGAACCGCAGCGAAATGCAAGACCGCGTAACGACGATGTTACGGCGTGTTGGTTTGCGTGCCGAATATATGTCACGCTATCCCCATGCCTTTAGCGGTGGTGAACGCCAGCGCATTGTGGTTGCGCGTTCGCTCATTACCAATCCGCGCCTGATCGTCGCTGATGAAGCCGTTTCTGCGTTAGATGTCTCGGTTCGCGCGCAAATCTTGAACTTGCTCAAAGAACTTCAAGCAGAGTTTCAACTGACATATCTGTTCATCTCCCATGATCTGAGTGTGATTCGGCATATCTGTGATCGCGTCGCTGTGATGTATGTCGGTAAGTTAGTCGAGACAGCGACAAGCGATGATCTATTCCGCAAGCCGAAACATCCTTATACTGAAACCTTACTCTCGGCAGTCCCGATTAACGACCCCCTTGACCGGGGCAAGCGCAATCGTATCCGGCTTGCCGGAGAAGTCGCAGACCCGTCTAATCCGCCGAAGGGATGCTATTTCCATCCGCGTTGCAGCTATGCTGAAGCGCGCTGCTCAACGGATGAGCCTGCTGCCATCCAGATCGAAGGCTCGCACGGCATGCGCAGCGCGAAATGTCATTTTGCCGAAAGACTTGATTTACAGGGAGTCATCACAGATTAGCTAAATACAACCACGCTGAACACGCGGAGTCTGAGGGGCGTGTGTGTCCCTACGAAACGATTCGTCGTCGCTTTCGTGGTCGTAATTAGTCTCAACATTTCATCCAACTCAGCCTCGCCGGAAGCGACGTTCTTCAATTCCCGGTACATAGTAATGGGTCAAGCTGCGATAGTAGTCCAGCGAATGGCGCGGTTGTTCGTAGCCCGGCGGAATCGGCATTCCCGAAAACGTTTGGAAGTAGAGCAAACAGGCGTCACGCCACCAACACGCCTCGTCTTCTTGAATTCTCAGCAAATCACGCACATGCGCAAAGCGCGCCGCGTCAAGATAGCGTTCGAGCGTATCCCATGTGCGCCGCATCTCTCGCACTTGCTCGACACCGTGATTGTAGGCGTAGCACAGTTCGTCCCACAGCGCGCGTCCTGACTGCATCCGGTAGTCCCAAGGGATATGATGAAACCACAAGAGCAGTGATTCTGGGCAAGTGGCGCGATTCTCCAATTGATCGCGGTAGGGTGCGTGATATTGGCTGATCGCATTGCTGCCGCTAGCGGTACGGTCAAATCCGATGCCGCGCGCGTCTGCCTGATGATAATAAACCGCTGTCCAGTCGGGACGACCCGCGTTATCAACCCAAGGACCGGGACCGTAATGATGATTGACCGCGAAAATGTGATGTAAGCCGAGCGGCATCATGTAGAGAACGACGGCTTCACGCGAGGTGATCATCATGCGTGCTGCCGCTTGCACAAATTCAGGCTCGCTGCTGAAGGTCATGCGCAGCCATTCCGCCGCAATCTGCTCTGAACTCAGAGCATAATCCCATGCCAGCCGCCCGTAAGCGTACCAACTCGACGCGGCAAAGGGATGACCGCACCAGTTGCGTTCGTCCCCGGTATTGGCGACAGCGGCGATCCCCGAAATAGCGTGACCGTCAAGGCTGCCATCGATCACCTTAGCGACGGTTGAACCTATGCCTTGCGCGTAAGTGTCGGTATCGAGCGCTTCTTTGAACAGCGGCGCAAGATAGGCGAGATGCGTCGCCAAGCCCAGATATTCCTGTGTAAGCTGCACCTCTAGCATGAGCGGCGTCTTGGGCATAGCGCCAAACAGCGGATGTATTGGTTCACGCGGCTGAAAGTCAATCGGTCCGTTTTTGACTTGCAGCAGCACATTTTCGCGGAATCTGCCATCTTGAGGGGTAAGTTGCGTATAGGCTTGTTTGGCGCGATCTTCCGCAGCATCAGCATCGTACACGAACGCGCGCCAGATCACATGCCCTCCGTGCGGCGCGAGCGCATCCGCTAGCAGATTCGCACCGTCCGCGTGCGCGCATCCGTAATCGTGCGGTCCCGGCTGCCCCTCGGAGTTCGCCTTGACGAGGAAGCCGCCGAAGTCCGGGATCAAGGCGTAGATCGTGTTTGCAAGCTGGCGCCACCATGCCGCGACTTCAGGCGCAAGTGGGTCGGCGGTGAGCAACCCGCCATTTTCAATCGGCGCGCTGAAACGAGCGGAGAGCCACACGCGAATCCCATAGGGACGAAATACATTCGCCAATGCTGCAACCTTGCGCGAATATGGCTCGGTGAGGATCAACGGATGCGCATTCACATTGTTGAGTACCGTTCCATTGATGCCAATGGAGGCACATGCCCGCGCATAGTCGGTGTAACGCGGACTCAAATAGTCGGGCAGTTTGTGCCAATCCCACAGCGAATGTCCGGCATAACCGCGTTCAATCGTGCCATCTAGGTTATCCCAGTGATTCAGCATCCGCAGTTGGATTTTCGGCGTGGTGACGATCTGGATCTTTTCCAGCGATTCGCGCGTTTGCAGCAGACGCAAAAAGTGAAATACACCATATAGCACACCTAGATCGGTTTGAGCGGCGATCACCCACTTCGGCTGCTCAGCAAGCTGTTGGATGGTATAGCCCTCAGCGCCTCCGAGTTCCAGTTTGGCGATTTCGGCGTGGCTGCTCGGTGTACCAATCAGCAGCGTACCGCTGTCGCCCAATTGTACATCCTCACCTAATAAACCCTTCAACCCTCGCCGCAGTTCCATTCGCGCAGCGTTGAGAGTAGGCGAATCGCCGGGAAACACAATCTGCTGTGCGATAGCGCGATATGCGGCGCGCAGCGTAGGATCGTCTACCAGTAGATACCTCAACCACAACTCGTAGCCATCTTCAAGATTATGCATTGCTCACTCGCTTTTCGTTTGTGCCAACAAGTCAGTGATCCATCTATTGGGCAAATGCATCAAAACCTCTCATTCCCTAAGACCCGCTTGCGCGGGAGAAGGGGCAACCTGCTGATTTGGGCGAGCGCGAAATTTGATACGTTTGCCCTAACACACTATCTGTTAACATGTGCGAGTTTTGGATAGGCGGGATACCTTTCGAGAAGCGGTTAAGCTTCACGTTACCCCTAACGAGAAAGGTATCCCAACATGAGTTTACTTGCCCTGTTCTGTGATGTCGATGCAGCGGGCGCAAATGCGGCAGAGGAATTATCCTTGCTCTCCGGAGCCGTGACGTGCGTGCAGGTACCAAGCGACAATCCGTGAACGAGTTCTACCAGCAGGCAGGTGAAAACACAGTGAAGGAATGGATTCAAAACGTGACCGCAGGATGCAGGCGTAAATAGCTATCTTCTGTCGATTTTGTGCGCAGATCCCCAAAGCCATGACAGCTTTCGTCGCTTGAAAAAACGCGCCATATGACGTGTGCGCTCGAATACCCCCCCTGCTAGGATGACCAGCAAGCGAAAAACGAAATTCAAGGGGGATAAGCGATGGAGCACGAAAAGACCATCCATGAAGGACATGAGCATCCTCATGCGCCTTCAGCGGTTGACGCAACGCATCACGAAGGGGCGGGCGAGCATACGGCTCACAGCGGCGCGATGTATCAACACGAACCGGATCACAGAGCGCATACAGGGCATGGTGGAATGCACGCAGGTCATGAAATCATGTTTCGCAACCGCTTCTGGGTCAGCCTCGCGCTGACCGTTCCGGTGCTGTTATACAGTCCTATGATCCAAGAGTGGTTCGGGTTGTCCGCGCCACAATTCACAGGCAGCGAGTGGGTCGCACCGCTGTTCTCGCTCATCATCTTCGCCTACGGCGGTGTCCCCTTCCTACAGATGGCAATACCAGAGATGCAAACGCGCAAACCGGGGATGATGACGCTCATTTCGCTGGCGATCACGGTTGCACTCGGTTACAGCCTGTTCGCGCTGGTAACAGCTTCAGGGGTGAGTTTTTTCTGGGAAATGGCGCTCCTCGTTGATGTAATGCTGCTCGGTCACTGGTTAGAGATGCGCAGTGTGCGTCAAGCCTCCGGCGCGCTCAACGAACTAGCGAAACTCATGCCCGATACCGCCGAGCGGTTAAGTTCGAACGGCGAGATCGAACAGGTTGCCGTGCCCGAACTCAAAAATGGCGATTTGGTATTAGTGCGTCCCGGTGCGAGCATTCCCGCCGACGGTGAAATCGCCGAAGGGCAGTCGGCGCTGAACGAAGCCATGATCACGGGCGAATCCCAACCGATCGAGAAGCAGCCCGGCGACCGCGTGATCGGCGGCACCGTCAACGGCGACGGCAGTCTACGGGTGCGCGTCACAGCGACGGGAGACGAAACGGCACTGGCGGGAATCATGCGGCTCGTCAATGAAGCGCAGACCAGCAAATCCAACACGCAAATCCTCGCCGACCGCGCGGCGGGCTGGTTGTTCTATGTCGCGCTGGGGGTCGCCATCCTCACAGCCATTGCGTGGACTTGGGCGACGGGCTTCAATATCGACGTCATCGAGCGGGTGGCAACGGTGTTGGTGATCGCCTGCCCGCACGCGCTCGGACTGGCGATCCCGCTGGTCGTGGCGATCAGCACGGCAATGGGCGCACGAAACGGTATCCTCGTGCGTGATCGACGCGCGTTGGAAGAAGCACGCACGATCATTACCGTCATCTTCGATAAGACCGGCACGCTCACTGAGGGGCGCTTTGGCGTTGTCGGCATGACCGTCACGACGGGCTGGACAGAGGAACGCGCCTTGGCGCTGGTGCTGGCGGTTGAGGGGGATTCAGAGCATCCGATTGCACGCGGCATCCGCGCAAAAGCTGAAGAACGCGGCGTGAAGCCCGTACCCATCGGCGATTTTGAGGCGATCAAAGGGCGCGGGATCAAAGCGATTTCGGAGGGGAAAACGGTTTACGTCGGGGGTCCGCGTCTGCTCGAAATGCTCAAGCTGGAACTGTCGGGAGACATGGCGCAGTTCCGTGAGCAGGCGGACGCCAATGCGCAGACGGTTGTCTACCTGATCGTTGACGGCGCGCCCGCAGCGGCATTCGCGTTGGCAGATGTCGTGCGCGGGGAAAGTCGTCAGGCAGTCGAACGACTGCACGCGCTGGGCATTCAGGTAGCCATGCTCACGGGAGACAGCCGCCCGGTCGCGGAAGCAGTCGCGCGCCAGCTTGGCATTGATACCGTGTTCGCCGAAGTGCTGCCCGAACACAAAGATCAGAAGGTTGCTGACCTGCAAAAACAGGGGAAGAAAGTGGCAATGGTGGGCGACGGTGTGAACGATGCGCCTGCCCTCACCCGCGCCAACATCGGCATCGCCATCGGCAGCGGCACCGACGTGGCGATTCAATCCGCCGGGATTATCCTCGTGCAGAGCAATCCACTGGATGTAGTCAAGATATTTGAACTCAGCCGCGCGACCTACCGCAAGATGATCCAGAACTTGATCTGGGCGACAGGGTACAATGTCATCGCGCTGCCCTTAGCGGCGGGCATCCTCGCCCCCATCGGTTTCATCCTGTCGCCCGCCGTCGGAGCGGCGTTTATGGCGCTCAGTACGATTGTCGTCGCGCTCAATGCCCAGCTTTTGCGTCGGCTTGATCTGAGCAGTGCGCAGTTCGTGCGATAATGGGGACAGGCGAGTGTAGAACGGCAGTGCGGCAATGGCGACCATTCTTGTGATTGACGATGAGGAGAGTATTCTCAATGTCGTCGAAGCGTATTTGAAAGCAGATGGAAATACCGTATACGTGGCGCGCGACGGCGTGCAGGGGCTAGCTGCATTCCGCCGCTACACCCCGGAACTGGTAATTCTCGATATCATGCTGCCGCAGATGGATGGCATAGAAGTCCTCCAGCATATCCGGAGCGAATCAGATGTCTATATCATGATGCTGACGGCGAAATCGGAGGAATTCGACCGGGTGATGGGTTTGACCGTCGGCGCGGATGACTATCTCACCAAACCGTTTAGCCCGCGTGAACTGGCGGCGCGCGTCAAAGCCATCCTCCGGCGTGGACGCGGCACGGGTCAGGATGAGCGGCAGGTGTTCGTCTTCAAGCATTTGAAGATCGATACGCAGCGTTACGAAGTCTGGCGAAACGGCGACTCCATCGACCTGACGGCGCTCGAATTCAAACTGCTGGCGACGTTGGCGGCGTATGCCGGGATGGTACTCAGCCGCGAGCAGCTTCTTGAACAGGTGTGGGGTTACGATTTCTACGGTGAGGAGCGCGTGGTCGATGTTCACATTGGACACATTCGCCAGAAATTAGAAGCTAATCCTGCTGATCCAGAGTTCATCGTGACGGTGCGCGGCGTGGGCTACAAGTTCGCGGATGAACCCGTATGAAACTCTCGCAGAAGTTGTTCATCTCCTACGTCGTGGTGGTGCTGATCGGCTTGACTGTGCTGTCGATAGCGACTGCCTTTGTCGCCCCGGCAAGTTTCTCCGAGCATATGATGCATAGGAGCGCTGGCAATTCCGGGATGATGGGGGGGCGTATGGATGCACTTGATGCCGAACTGGAAAGCAGCTTTCGAGCGGCGGTCAACACTGCGCTGGTGATCGCCGGTGTCGCCGCGCTGGTGGCAGCGCTCGGCGCGAGTTGGTTTGTCAGCCAGCAAATCATTCGTCCGATCCGCTCATTGGTCACACTCAGCAAGCGCATTGCCGGGGGCAGCTACGCGCAGCGACTGCGACTGGATACACATGATGAGTTCGCCGAACTGGTCGAAAACTTCAACCATATGGCGGAGTCGCTGGAGCGTACCGAAGCGATGCGCGTGCGGCTCCTTGGCGATGTCACCCACGAACTCAAAACGCCGCTGGCGGGGATCAAGGGGTATATGGAAGGGCTGCAAGACGGTGTCCTTCCCCCGACGCCGGAGACGTTTCAGCTCATTCACCGCGAAGCCGACCGTTTAGGGCGGTTGGTACAGGATTTACAGGAGCTGTCCCGCACGGAAAGCGGACAGATCGCCCTGAGTCTCCAGCCTCATCGACCAGATGAGATTGTCTTTCCCGTCGTGGAACGGATGCGTCCTCAATTTGTCGACAAAAACATCCTGCTGCGCGTGGATGTGCCATCCGGGCTGCCTGCCGTGTGTGCGGACAGCGATCGTACCGCTCAAGTCTTGACGAATTTACTCGGCAATGCCCTGCAATATACGAGCACAGGCGGTGAAGTCGTGGTCACTGCGGCGCGTCACCCCGATTGTATCGGTTTCTCGGTGACGGATACCGGGATCGGTTTGTCCAGCGAAGACCTGCCGCACATCTTCCAGCGCTTTTACCGGGTGGACAAGTCGCGGACGCGCGGCAGCGGTGGCAGCGGCATCGGTTTGACAGTAGCGAAACACCTAGTCGAGGCACAAAACGGAGAAATCCACGCCGAAAGTGCTGGACTTGGAAAAGGCAGCCGTTTCAGCTTCACACTGCCGCTGGCGTGAGCTTTACAAAAACTTCATATAAGCGACATCGGAGCGCCAAACGCCCGTGGCATTCTGGATGCAGTTGAAGACTGCAATTCATAACAGGAGTTAACGATGCTGCGGAAATCTTTCATTTTTGTCCTCGTGCTGGTTGTGCTCATCAGTGCGGGCGTCTTTGTGGCAGCAGCTCAGACCGGCGATCCCGATCCGACCCCATTTGCCCCCGGTTGGATGCATCATGGTCGTGAATCCGGCTTCGGTCGCGGGATGATGGGCAGTCGTGGCATGATGGATCACAGTTTCGGCGGAATGATGAGGAACGACGATCATGCAGGGTTCGCTGTCGTTGCTGAAGCACTTGGACTCGAACCTGCCGCGCTGGTTGAGGCGCTGCAATCCGGTCAAACGCTAGCGGACATCGCCGAAACACAGGGCGTTGAACTTCAGACGATCTATGATGCGATGATTGGTGCAGCGGAAGCGCATATGGCGCAGATGGTTGAGGCAGGCTCCCTGACACAGGAACAGGCGGATGAACACCTCGCCTATATGCGCGATCACATTGCCGAAATGCCGATGTTCTCTAGTGAAGGCTGTCAAATGATGAACATGCACGGTATGGGCGGCATGATGGGCAGGAGCGGCTAATCACACGCATCCTATATATGGAATCAGTGAACGGACGGTTAACAAGCCGTCCGTTTCGTTCTCGCATGACTCTATTCATGCAGCGTTAGCAGATACGCCGCGATGTCGTCGATCTCTTGTTCGCTGAAGATTTGCCCGTAAATCTGTGGCATCAGCAGATCAGGGAAACCGGGAACCAGATAGTCGCTCGGATGCAGGATGGAGGTGCGAATATATGCGATCACCTCGTCCATCGTCCGTTGCGGCAGCGCTTCTTCCGTCATCATCATTTCCATATCAGCGCCGTGCTGATGTTGTGATGGATCGTGCGACGGGTCGGCGACATTCAGCAGACCGGGACCGATCAGCGTTTCGGTACTGTCCACGCGATGACAGGTTGAACAAGCGAACCCCGTCTCCGGCTGAATTGTTGTGAACAACAGACGACCATTATCAGGATCACCCAGCGACAGGGCAAGTTCTAGGTGTGCTTCAGCGCTGTGTTCATCTTCCGAGGCGGCATGATCGCCTTCATGGTCGTGATCGGCGGCTACGGGCGGTGAAAAACCGCAACTCACGGCGAACGTCTGATAGGTAAGACCGACGTTGTAGACGGTACGCAGCGCGGCTTCCGGGTCTTCCTGATAGGCTTCGGGAAATGCCGCCAGCGCCGCTGCATAGGCTTGCTGCTGCAATACAAACCCCTCGATATTGCACTCACTGGCGGCGGGCATCATGGAGTCCATGTGTCCCATGTCGGTGTGTTCAGGCGTTACCGCGTCTGCGGTCGGCGTAGGGTGATGTTCCTGAGCGGTGACCATGCCGTAGGTAAGCGCCAGTACGAGCAGCGATGCCAGAATGCCAATACGAATTTTCATAACCAAACCTCTCTATTGGCGCGGCTTACGCCTCATCCGGCGCGTAATCAATCTCAGCCATTCTGTTTTGAATGCTCGACCAGTCGGCAGGACGCTCCCATTGGATCGTGATCAGTTTGGTTTCCGGGTTGCCATCAACCGAGATGATGCCGGGCAGTGCCCCAACTTCGCTCTTGATGGTGTTCACACAACCATTGCAGCCCACATTCGGAACCTTAACCGTTTTCGTTTCCATCGATTCATCTCCTCATGGTTGATTGAATCGAGTCTAGCGATTGACGCGGCGCAGCATACACGCCAAATGGCGCGTTTTGCGCATCAAAGGGTTTGTTATCATGAAACGGAGTTAAAGGATGTGCAGCGATGGTGCGGGTACTGCTTGCAGAAGATCACAAAATCGTCCGTCAGGGGACGCGGCTGTATCTGGAAAGTCAAGGCGTAGATGTGGTGGGCGAAGCGACCAACGGACGGGAAGCGGTCGAAATGACGCGCGAACTGCTGCCGGATGTCGTCGTCATGGATATTCATCTGCCGGAATTGACCGGTGTTGAAGCGACGCGGCGCATTCGCCATGACTATCCCGATGTCCGTGTGCTGGTGCTGACCGCTTATGACGAACCTGCCTATGTCCATGCTCTGCTTGATGCTGGCGCAGACGGCTTCATTCTGAAAACCGCTGAACTATCCGAGTTATTCGCTGCCTTGCAGGAAGTCGCCGGGGGACGCCGCGCCTTTGACGCAGCTACGCTGACACGGGTTGAACAGCACCTGCATGAGATGACGACGCAGATCGAACGGCTGACCGAGCGCGAACTCGAAGTGCTGACTCACGCCGCCTCAGGGAAAACAAACAAAGAAATCGGCAGCATTCTTTTCATCTCCGACCGGACGGTGCAGGGACATCTCAAGAATATCTATGAGAAACTGGGGGTTGCCACCCGAACTGAAGCGGTCACGGTCGCCTTGCAGCATGGATTCATTCAATTGGAGAATGGGAGCGGCGGCTGATGGTGCATCAGATTGATTGGGTTCATGTCTGCTGCATCGCGGCATCGCTGCTGATCGCCAGCAATGTTTGGTTTTATCTGCGCGTCCTCCGTCCCATCCGCCAACTTTCAGGACAAGCGGCACAGCTCACAAGCGGCAAGCTTGACTCCTTTGAGCAGGCATGCACTGGAATTGCCGAAATTCGTGAACTGCACCGAGCGATGGCAGGCATGGTCGGGCATGTGCGGCGCGCCCAAGATCAGAACCGTGCCTACACCGAGCGTCTGGCGGACAGCCTCGAAAACGAGCGGCGGCGCATCGCCCGTGAACTGCACGACGATGCCGTTCAATCCACCGTCGCCGTGACACAGGGAATCGATCTGGCAAGAAACTGGGTGCATACCGACCCGGAACGGGCGATCAAACTGCTGCACGCCGCACGCGGGCAGGCGGTCGAGGTGGTGAATAGCTTGCGGGAATTGATCGGCGGCTTGCGCCCGCCCGCGCTTGAAGAATTGGGGCTGGTGGCGGCGCTTAAAATGCATGTTGACAAGCTGCCTATTGTTCATCTGCACATCCAAGGAACGCCGCGCCGTCTCGATGAGCCACGCGAATTGACGTTGTTTCGTGCGGCTCAGGAAGCGCTGTCGAATGTGATCCGTCACAGCGGCGCGGCATACGCTGAAGTCACACTCGCCTACAAGGAGTCGGCAGTCCTGCTAACCATCCGCGATGATGGACAGGGTTTTCAGTTCCCGGATCAGCTTGGCGATCTCGCATTTAGGCGTCATTACGGATTGATAGGGATGCAGGAGCGCGTCTCAAGTCTTGGCGGTTCGCTCAAAATCGACAGCGCGATCCAGAAGGGCACAGTCGTGCAGGTTGCGCTCCCCACAATGACTACTCAACCGGAACATCTGGTACGTGACCCGGTATGCAGCGCGCTGATTGAACCCCGGCAGGCATATGGCAGCACCGTGTACGCAAGTAAAACCTACTATTTCTGTTGTCCCGTGTGTCAAGGCGCTTTTCAGAAAGAGCCTGAACTGTATCATCCGCTGGGCGGCTGATCGCGCGCAGTGAAAGCCTCAGCTATCGGATGGCTGCGCTGCACATGCACCGCATACACCAAACAGAATCAGGTGATTGGTATCGACCCTGAAATCATAATCAGACAACACCTGTTCGACCATGCGCGTGATCACCGCATGGTCGATTTCCCATTCTTTGCCACACTTGCGGCAGATCAGATGATGATGGTGCTGTGGTTTGGCGATTTCGTAGTACGTTTCGCCATCGTGCTTATCGGCGGAGACAACCAGTCCCAGTTCGACGAACAGTTTCAACGTGCGATACAGCGTCGAGCGATCAATCGAAGGATCGATCTGCCGCACCCGCGCATAGATTTCGCCCAACGTCGTGTGACCCTGCGCCGCACACACCGCGTCGAGAATATGGATGCGCTGCGGCGTGACCCGGTGTCCCGCCGCGCGGATAATGTCTTCGTAATCGGTGGTCTCGTGGGACAATGCGATCACCTTCTTGCCGATTTTTGCAGTAAGCCATTGTAGGGAGACTTCAAGACTAAAATCAAGCACTTACGGTTAGTATTTCGAGTAAAACAATGGCTGATAACCACACCCACCCACACCACGATCACCCGCACGACCATGAACATCCATCTGGCGTATTCGGCTGGATCGCGCAGATTTTTCACCTGCACGGTCACGAACACGCATCGTTGAATGCCGACTCCGCTTTCACCTCCAATCAAGAAGGTGTTCGCACCGTTTGGCTGGCATTGGTGGCACTCGGCATCACTTCGCTGCTGCAAGTGGGGATCGTTGCCCTCAGCGGCAGTGTCGCGCTGCTGGCGGACACCGTACATAATATCGGGGATACGCTCAACTCGATCCCGCTGCTAGTCGCGTTCTATCTAGCACGGCGAGCGGCGACGCGGCGTTATACGTATGGATTTGGGCGGGCTGAAGATATCGCAGGCGTCTTCATCGTCCTCTCGATTGCGGTCAGCGCTGGTGTCGTGTTCTGGGAGTCAATTCAAAAACTGCTCAACCCACAGCCGATGCAGAACGTCGGTTGGGTGGCGACTGCTGCCGTCATCGGCTTTTTGGGTAACGAAGCGGTCGCTCTGCTGCAAATTCGCACTGGACACCGGATCGGTTCGGACGCAATGATCGCCGACGGGGAACATGCACGCATTGACGGCTTGACCTCGCTAGCGGTGCTGTTCGCGGCAGGTGGAACACTCATCGGTTTACCGATCCTCGATCCGATCATCGGGCTGTTGATCGGTGTCGCCATCCTGTTCATCACCCGCGATGCGGCACGGCGAATTTGGTATCGTCTGATGGACGCGGTTGATCCAGCCATTGTCGATGAGATCGAGCATCAGTTGGGTCACATCAACGAAGTGCGCGAAGTCACGCGGATCAGAGTGCGCTGGGTCGGGCATCGGTTGTTCGCGGAATTGTCCATCACGGTTGATGAGCGGCTTTCGCTGATGGAAAGTTATCATGTATCGGAGAACATCCAAAAGGCGCTCAAAAACGTGCTTTCGCATTTAGGCGAGATCACCATCCATGTTGATCCTGTTCATTAGCACGAAAGCGAGAGCATCGAAGCGAAGATCACCGCGTCTGGTCAATCAACTAAAGTGTAAGTTATCGTGGTCACAGAAGAGAACAAAACGGATGACTGCTCAAGAGAATGACGGATACGAACAGCAGCTTGAGGAAACCCGTCACGTATGGGATAAGGCGGCGGATTCATTCGACAATGAGCCGGATCATGGTTTACGTGATGAAGTTGTTCGTACTGCATGGACGGCGCTGCTGTATTCGCATTTGCCCTCTACTCCAGCATCCATCTTGGATATTGGCTGTGGAACGGGTTCGTTGAGTATCGTCCTTACTGAGCTCGGTCATCACGTGATCGGCATTGACTTGTCCCCTGCCATGATTGCCCTCGCAAGGCAAAAAGCCGCAAGCCACGGGTATGTGATTCAGTTTCATGTGATGGATGCGGCGTTTCCTCAGTTTGAGGCGCAGCAGTTTGAAGTCATCGTCTGTCGTCATCTCTTGTGGACGCTTCCCGATAAGGAGCAAGTGCTGCAACGGTGGGCTAATCTCCTCAGACCCGAAGGTCAATTTCTCTTCGTTGAGGGATTTTGGCATACGGGAGCGGGCTTGCACGCAGATGAAATTGTCTCAGCGCTCCCTGTTGGGATGACGCAGATCGCGATTCAAGACTTGGCAGCGCAGACCGATCTGTGGGGTAGCAAGGTGACTGATGAACGGTACATGATCGTCGCTCACAAGTAAGTGCAAATTGAACAACGCTTGCCACGAATTCGGGCATCCTTTTGAAGCCGATTACATCACCGTACGGCAGAGGGATGGACTATCCTGCTCTATTCGCCCTTGGTCTCGTGCGCTGGCAAGCGGAGAAGGCAGAACAAACGAAAGAAATCGAAGCTTGACGTTTTTGTTGCCACCAAGTATTGCCATTCCATTGAGTATGAACGGTTGGCATCGACTAAAACAGAAGTCTCGCCCCCTAAGTGGAGTAAACAAAAAGCCACCCGTTTTGAGGTCGTTTTCACGTGATAGATAAACCAAAACCCGAGGGGTATTTACCAAGTTCAGCTTGTGTTAACGATTTAACAAAACGGGTGAACAGGATTCGAACTTCACTCAGGCAAGAAAAAACCTTTCCAATACGTTCAGAAAGGCTTTCTTCTCTCAACTTGCTAACGACGGGAAGGATTGGATCAGATTCGAACATCGTTCTCCCCGTGAAATGGCTCAATTCCTCGATAGTTTGCCTTTTCCTCAACGCGATTTCCTCGCGCCATTCATAACGAACCCAAACTAACTCGGCTTTTGCGGTGAAAGGGAGAGTTAGCGCCTCCCCCAATCACCTTGAAGCTCGCTGCTCTCGCCAGCAAGACTTCCGGAGACACTGTACCACACCTCCGCGATGTCCTTGCCAGCAACAGCGAAATCGACCGTTTGTTGGGCTTCGAAAGGACATGGCATGACTCGCAGTTTCGTTTTCACCAACCATAAAGGAGGCGTCGGCAAGTCGACGTCTGCCACCACGATCGCATTTGGACTGGTGCATCTGCTCCGCCGCGCCAATGCCGCTAATCCGCGCGTGCTGCTGATCGACACCGACAGTCAAGGACACGCAACCCTCGTCACCACAGGTCGCAAAGACTACGGTGTGAACGACAGCTTGTACGCCGTCCTGATGGCGGATCGGCAGAATGCGCCACAGGTCTTGAGCGGCTGCATCGTACAAAGCGAGTGGGATGCTGATCTGCATGTGCTTCCAGCTTCGCCGATGCTCGAAGGCGCAGAACGGGAACTGACTGGCGTTGCTGGTGCGCCGTACCGTTTAGCTGATCCGCTGGGGAAAATTGCCAACCAGTACGCGGCAATCGTGATTGACACCCGCCCCTCGTTCTCATTGATGACGGAGATGGGGTTGATCGCCGCGACGGATGTGATCATCCCGGTCGAGCCGCGCTATCTGGAAACGGTTGGGTTGGCGAGTGTGATGAACAAGATCACCGAGATCCGCGACGGCTGGCGGCATCCGAACCTG
>JBGSVJ010000032.1:0-261755 GCA_041753015.1 Anaerolineae bacterium | reverse complement strand
CCGCTTGCCCAGTGGGGGTCGGCAGCTTCGCGCGTGCCGCGTGCGTTCCGCCCGCGCGCCGCGCTCTTTGCGCCTCCTTCGTCCGTCGCGTTCGGCGGAACTTCGTCGCTCCGCTCCTCGTTTGCGCCTCCGCGTTTGTGCAAACCTGACACCCCGCCCGAACCCAAGCGAATACCCCCGACGCTCGAAGCAGCCAAGCCGCAGCTCCACCCGATTCACGAGCAATCGGCGCGTCAGCGCCGCCTTTTTTCAAATTTTCACGGGGTAGACTATGCGAAACGTCCGAAAATCCCCTGCCTATCGGACGAGAAACCACGGGGGGAATTCCACCACATCAAAAACACGCACTGCCGGAGGAATGTACAAATTTTCAAGTTTTAGCGCGGAAGCCGACGACCACCGCCAGCAGCCCCCGCGCCCACAATCGGGTGAAATTAATGCCGAGAATGCAGCAGAAGCCGGATCGACCGCGCCCCGCCAAGCCGCTCGATAACCGCGTTTTTTTCCAGCGTATCCAACGCCGCTTGCACCGTCCCCACCGCCAAATGCGCCTCCGCCGAGAGTTCGCGCACCGTTGGCGGGATACCGCGCCGCTCGATAAGTGCCTCCAGCACCTCCCACACCACCCGCACCGACTGCGCTCGGTCATTCTTGCGCGTCGTCTTGTTGAACTTCCGCCGCGCTGCCTGCGCGCTCGCATCTTTCCCGTACCGCTTCGGCAGCATCACGCCGCCCACGTTGACGAACTCCTCATCCTCCGCAAATGTGACCATCGGCAGCCCTCCGCGCCGTGTTTGACGTAAGCCGTACACTAAGAGGGTAGCCGCATTCACTGAAGGAATCAACCATGACCGCCCGCCATTGGTGGCAGCGCCCGTCATTGTGGGAAGATGACGAAGAAATCACCGACAGCATCAACCGCCCAACCGAAGCGGCAGCGCTGGCAAATATCCGCCGCAGCACTGGCAGCTTCACCCGATCGGAGAAGAAACGCGCCCGGCAGCGCCTCGCCGCCGAACTACTTACGCAACTTTTGCACGCTCAGAAGGACATGAAACCGCCCAAACCTTAGAAAACTTGTTATGAAATTGGTACAATGCTAAAATATTCACAAAGTTAACCAAAACGGTTTAAAGGACTCCCCTTGACTGAGCCTAACGCCCCGGTATCCGCGCCGCGTCAGCCGATCGCGCTGCTGGTTCTGCTCCTTATTTTGGTCGGTGGACTGCTGGTGGTGGGACTGGTTGCGATTAATTCGCTGTCCTCGGCGATCACCGAACCGACGGCGACGTATCGCCCGACGAATACCCCCGATATTGGCACAGATGCCGGAATCACACCGCTCGATCCGCCGCAAGCGCTCACTGACTTTCTGATGATCCGCGACGATGGATCACTGATCCGCTTGTCCGATTTGAGCGGAAAGTATCTGCTTGTGTACTTCGGGTATACCAACTGCCCGGACTTTTGCCCGCTCACGCTGACGGAGTTTGTGCGCGCCCGCTCGCTGCTTGGTGATCTCACCGAGCGGGTGAATTTTGCATTCATCAGCATTGATCCGCTGCGCGATACCCCGACGATGATCCGGGAATACGTGCAGAATTTTGACGAGTCGTTCATCGGGATCAGCGCCGATTACGCGGTGCTGAATCAAATTAGCGATGAGTTCGGGCTGGTGATCGATGCGCCGGACGGGGAACACGCGCCCGGTCACGAGATGCCCGGCGCACCGGAGGGTGCTCCGACGCTGGCGGCGCTGGACGGCGGCGAAGTCTTGAATCATTCGACGTTTTCGTACTTGATCGACCGCGAGGGAAATTTGCGCGCGATCATCAGTTTCAATACACAGGCAGAAGCGATTGTGCGCGAGATCGAACGGGTGATGGGGCAAGACGAAGGCTAAGTGCGAAAAGCTTGAAACGCAGACGATGCGAAGGCGCAAAGATATGCAGTCGCACCTTCGCGCCTTTGCGTTAAGGTTTTTTCGCTTCCAGCGTGAGCGGCGTTTCTGCGAGCACGCGCCCGTTGACCTGCACATCAACCGGGTGAATGCCGGGGCGGTGGACACGAATCGAGACATCACGGAAGGCGTGTTTTTTCGTCAGCGTGATCGCGGCGTTTGGCTCAAGGTGAACGGTTGCCCACTTAAAGACCTTCGGGCTGGTCTTGCCATTCGCTTTGACATAATGCACGCGATAATCGATCACGGCGTCATGCGGAATGCTGTCACGGTTGACCAGTGATGCCGTGAGGGTGATTGTATCGCCGATGGTCGCGGAATCAGTCGAGAGCGCGAACGATTCCACGCTGATTCCATGTTCGGCGGCGTACCCCAACACGCCGAGCGCGCCAGTATCGCCCTGTTTGATCAGATGACGGAGCGCGTGCTTGATGAGCCATTGGCGCTCGGCGGATGCACCATTACGCCATGTTGTGAGGCGGCTCACGACGAGATCAGGGTGATCCTTGGCGATGTCGTTCAGGTTGTTTGCTACTGAACGACGCACATACAGCGACGAGTCGTCTTTGAGTTTTTCGAGCAGTTCAAACACGGGGTATGGATTTTCGATGAACATCGGCAGGCGCATCGCCCAAGGGAGGCGCGTGCGCGTGCCTTCGCTGACCAACCGCCGAACGTGAGCGCTCGGGTCGGCTGTCCATGTGTGGAGCATCGACAGCACGCGGTCAGGATAACGCACGATATACGGGCGGATCGCTTCTTCGCTTGTAAACCGTTTCGTGATCTCGTACAGCCCGCGCATCGACGGCTCGAAATGATCCAGCCCGTACTGCTGGACATACGCCGCAACCGGCATGATCCAGAAGCCATCGTTGAACATCCCATCTTCGGCGGGGAGTTCAGTCCCAAGAATCGTGATCAAGATGTCGAGCGCGGCGGGGTAGTCCGCCGGAAGCGTCTCGTAAAGCGCATCGCGGATCAGGTTGACGCGCGCCTTGAGTTCAAGCGCGTTGATCTCCGCCGCGACCCGCCTGACAAACCGCTCAGATGGAAAGGCGGGGTAGACTGTTTCGATCCTTCCCGCCAATTCCTGTGTCTTTGTTTCGTTGAAATATGCCTTAAACGGATTCGCCGCTTCTGCCATGCTTTACCCTTGAACTAGCGTCGGGGAGCGCGTGCCAGAATACTCGTCACGACGTCGTAATTGATCGTCCCCAAACGCGCTGCAATATCATCTGCCGTGATCACGCGGTCGCCTTGTTGTCCGAGCAGTACCACTTCGTCACCAATGGCGACGTTGGGGATATGCGTGACATCGACGACGGTCTTTTCCATGCTCACCCGTCCGCGAATCGGCGCGATTTGCCCGTGAATCAGCACATGCCCCTGATGCGACGGCGCGCGGCGCATTCCGTCTGCATAGCCGACGGGGATCAACGCGACGCGCTCTTCGTCCTTCGTGACATAGGTGTTCCCGTAGCCGACCGGATGATCTGGCGGGAGGGTTTTGACCTGCGCAACCACACTCTTCCATGTCATCACAGGCTTGAAGTGTGACGGGACGGGGACTGCCGCCGACGGGGAAAGTCCGTACATCGCCAGCCCGACGCGCACCGCGTTGAAATGATTGGCGCGGTTGAGCAGTGTCGCGGCACTGTTGGCGGCGTGGACATATTTAAACGTGAATCCGGCGGCGCGCAGCGGCATCAACACGCCTTTGAAGCGCTTGACCTGCTCCGCGACGTAATCCGGGTCGCTGTCGGCGGTCGAAAAGTGGGTGTAAATGCCTTCGATCTCAAGGTTGCTTAGGTTCATCAGGCTGCGGAAGAACGACACGGATTCTGCTGCTAACACGCCGAGCCGCCCCATGCCGGTATCGATCTTGATGTGCGTCTTGAGCTTGCCTCCAACTTCGCGTGCTGTGCGGTCAAAGGCTGCCGCGAGTTCGAGATCGTACAGGGTGATCGTCAAGTTTTGACGGACGGCGGCGCGCACCGCTTGAAGCGGCGTGTAGCTCATGACGAGGATTGGCGCTTCGATTCCGGCGTCGCGCAGTTCAAGCGCTTCGTTGACGGACGCGACCGCGAGATAATCCGCACCGTTATTGAGCGCGGTGCGCGCTGCTGCCGTTGCGCCATGACCATACGCATCTGCTTTGACGACAGCGAACAACGTGACTTCATCGCCGATCATTCGTTTGACTCCGCGCACATTGCTCGCTAGCGCATCAAGATCGATCTCGATCCATGTCGGGCGCGTCGGGCGCATGATCTGATCACCATCACCGAGTTGATCGACGCGGGGGAGTTTGACCGTATCTGCCGGATTTTGCAGCAGTGCCTTGACCGCAAGCTCCATACGCGCGGAAGGTCCACCTTTGACCAAGACGACATCATCTTTGCCGAGCGGGTGATCTTCTTTCAAGTTGGCGACGGTATCGAGCAGCCCGTGTGTGATCCACACCTGCTTGCGATCCATGCCTTGATCGAGTGCGGCGCGTCCGGCGACAGCGGCTTCTTTGCCTTCCGCGACGAACAGATCGACAAACTCCGCCGCACGCTGACCGACGATCCGATGTCCACGCTGACTCCACGCGCCGAGATTGTCCATATCGCCCAAAACGAACACGGCGCGGTGTTCTTGATCGGTGACGGCGCGCAGCCAGTCGAGCGCGGAAAGCGTGGACTGGGGATCGGCGTCGTAGGTGGCATCGATCAGGAGTGAGCCGTTAATCCCCGGCAGTGGATTCATCCGTCCGGGAAGCGGTTGAAGCTCGGTGATGGCGCGGAGCGCGTCGTTCATCGAGACTTCAAAGTGCATGCCGACCATCAAGCCGCACAATACGCTGTAAAGCTGATGTTTGCCCAAGAGCGGCGTCCAGCGCCCGACAAAGCGCTGATCGCCCACGCGCAGGTCAAAGCCGGTGCGGTTGGTGTCCAGCACGATGTTGTACGCAACCATATCCGCGCCATAGTTTTCCAGCCCAATTGTTTGGGCGCGGGCGCGCGTCTGGGTCGCCATTTCCCGCACACGGTCATCGTCGTAGTTGAGGATCGCCAGCCCGCGTGCGGGGAGGCTTTCCACGAGGATCGCGTTTTCTTGCGCCAGCCGTTCGAGCGTTTCAAAACGTTCGGCGTAGGCGTAACCGGTATGCGTGACCACACCGACCGATGGGGCGGTCGCCGCGACGAGTTCCGCCATTTCACCCGGTTGGGTGGCGCTCATCTCCAGCACGGCGAATTTATGCTCAGGTGTGAGCCGCGCAACCGTCATCGCCAAGTTTTGTGTTCCGCTGGCGCTGCCGACCATGCGCAGAGTCGGGTACTTGAGTGCAAGCACGCTGCGGATCACGTCTGTCGTGACCGATTTTCCGCTTGAACCCGCGACGCCGATCACGGTGATGCCGTTTTTGTTCAGCATGCGCTGTGCCCATTTCATCAGCGCCGCTTGTGCATCTTTAACAAGAATGATCGAACAGCCTGTCGCATCGAATTCCGGCGGGCGGCTGCACAAAATACCCGCCGCGCCGCGTTCGACTGCCTCCTGCATCGCCGTCAGGTGATCGCCGCCAACTGTGACTGCGCCCGCGCGATCCCCGCGCAGCGCGACATACAGCCGCCCCTCACCCGCCTGTTTCGGATCGAAGGCAAAATCAGTGAAGATGTGTGATCCCGGTTCTCCAAAGAGCTGTCCGTTTGCCGCTTCTAGAATATCGTAGAGGTTGATCATATGAATCCGTGAGTATAATGATGCACACACTGGGCGGTGAATCGCTCAACACGACCGAGAAAAATGAGAGTCTCGCTGAATGTCATTCTATTTTCAGGTAGTTAAAACGCAAGCGCGCGCCCGTGCAGGCATCTTCAAAACACCGCACGGCGATATTTTAACGCCAGTTTTCGCACCCGTCGGCACACAGGCGACCGTCAAGGCTGTGCCACCGCGTGATCTCGTCGAAGTCGGGGCGTCGCTTGTTTTGTCGAATACCTATCATTTGTATCTGCGCCCCGGCGATGAATTAGTTCACGAGATGGGCGGACTGCACCGCTTCATGCGGTGGGATGGTCCTATCTTAACCGATTCGGGCGGGTTTCAGGTATTTAGTTTGGCGCAGATCAACCGGATCGATGACGAAGGCGTGACGTTTCGCAGTCACATCGACGGGAGCAAACACCGCTTGACGCCGGAAAAGTCAATTGCGATTCAAGAAAATCTCGGTGCGGATATCATCATGTGTTTTGATCAATGCCCGACGCCGACTGACCGCGCGGTTGTCGATCAAGCGGTGGAGCGGACGAGCCGCTGGGCGGCGCGCTGCCGCGAAGCGCATCCCGATGACAGTGTTCAGGCGGTTTTTGGGATTCAACAAGGCGGCATTTTTGAGGATATGCGCGCCCGTTCCAGCGAGTTTCTGACTCAGTTGAATTTCCCCGGTTACGCGGTTGGCGGGCTGGCAGTGGGCGAATCGAAAGCAGAGATGTACCGGACGCTGGATACAGCCGTGCCGATGCTGCCTGCCGATAAGCCGCGCTATTTAATGGGCGTGGGTGCGCCTGATGATCTGGTTCAGGCGGTGATGCGCGGGATTGATATTTTCGATTGTGTGCTGCCGACGCGCATTGCACGGCATGGTGCGGTGTTCACCCCGACTGGCACGATGAATATGCGGCATACCCGTCACACACGGGACGAAAACCCGATCGATTCATCGTGCGACTGCTACACCTGCCGCAATTTCAGCCGCGCTTACCTCCGTCATCTGGTCAAAGCAGAGGAACTGTTGGGACATTATCTCTTGAGTGTACATAATATCCGCTTCTTGATCCGGCATATGGAGGCAATTCGCGCGGCGATTCTGGAAGACCGTCTTGAAGCGTATGCAGCGGATTTTTTGACTCGCTATCTAGGGACATCACAGGGGCAGCTATGACAGCGGGTGACGAAAGAATGTGGTGATCGTTCGCGGATAATCAGTGATGAGACGAACCGGACGCGCGCTTTCCGCTCTCCTGTTCGCGCTGGTGAGCTGTACCAGCCGCGCTGCAACCGATCAAACTCCTGTCGTCAGCGATCAACCGCTGCGGATTTATGCAAGCGCCCCGCTGCTGCCGCTGACGTATCAATTGGTGAATCAATACGCCACCGTCAACCCCGGCGTGACGTTTGATGTGATCGGTGGCAGCTACGAAACCGTATACCAGCAGGCAAACGCCGACCGCACCAGTTACTTCTTCACCGAACATCTCCCGTCGCAGCCGCTCTGGGCAGCGCCGATTGGACAAGATGGAATCGCCGTCATCGTCCATCTTGAGAATCCGATCCGCGCCCTGACGAGCGAGCAAGTCCGGGATATTTATCGCGGGCGGATTGTCAACTGGCGTGACCTCGGCGGGGCGGATCAACCGATTTCGGTGATCACACGCGAGGACGGCAGCGGTACCCGCGCCGAGTTTGAACAGCTTGTGATCGGGGAACGCGATACGACGCGGTTAGCGCGGATTGTGCCGTCAGGTGAGGCGATGATCGACGCGGTTGGGCGGGATAGTGCGGCGATTGGCTATGTGTCGTTCAGCCTACTTGAGCCGCGTGTGCGCGCGGTCGTGCTCGACAATGCGTACCCGTCTGCCGCCGCCATCTCCGAAAATCGTTATCCGCTGCGCTCGATTCTCTACATTGCCGGGTTCAACGAACCGGAAGCCCACTACCGGGCATTCATCTTCTGGGTGCAGTCGCCGGAAGGACAGCGGTTTGTGGTGCGTCAGTTTGCCCCGCTTGTCGCTCCCGGCGGGGGGTAGCATCACCCGGTAGGGATAGTCAACAACACGCCGAAAATGATCAACATGATCACAAACCACATCAACGCCGTTGATGTATCGCGTATCCAGCGGAGCTGCCCCCGCCGCTTTTCGACCTGCATTTCCGGGATGCGGATGCGGTAGAGCGCTCCCGCTGCTTCGTAGTTGTGCGGGTTCACGCGCAGTACGTTTTCGAGCGAGAGCGAACTTTGATCGAGCGAATCGACGGCGACGCTCATCCACAACCATGCGTCTTCAAAATTGTTGTCTTCGCGGATCAGATCGCGCAAAAGCTGACGCGCTTCTTCGCGGCGGTCTGATTTGACGAGATCAATGGCGTCGAGGAGTTTTTCGATCCGTGCCGCCGCCTCAGCGCGATCCGACGACGCGCTCATGGGACGGCTTCCAGAGTTGGCTGATCGAGCGTGACGCCTTCAAACATGTCGCGTTCATCAATACGCGGGCGGGGCGGCGGTGGGTACACGCGGGTGAACCCTTGATACGGCGTCAAGATCGGGCGGAGTGACTTGGGCATACGCGGCATGCGTCCGCCAAGCTGGCTCTTGTGAACCGCGCTGGCGGCATCCCAATCCTTGTAGAAGCGGCGAATATCCACCAATGTGTGAATCGGTTCGGCATTTTCGACGATGCGCACCAGATCGATATCGTGGTTTTTGCCGAGCGCGCGCGGATCTTGCCCGCGCATCTTCATCACGCGGATGATCATGTTCAGTTGGCGGCGCGCGATGCTGGAGTAATACAGCTTTTGCGGCGCATACGGGGCAAGATCGCCCGTCAGGTAATTGGGATCACCTGCCAGCGGGAATGCTGCTGTCGTCGCACGCTGGATCGCAATATGATCCGGGTGTCCGTAGCCGCCGTACTTGTTGAATGTGATGACGATCTGCGGACGTACCGCGCGGATCACCTCAACAACGCGGCGGGTGAGTTCGTCTTGCGGCGCTTGCCACAAGCACAATTCATCGTCACATGTCTCTGATCCCATCATGCCGCTGTCTTTGTAACCGAATTTGAATACCTGTGACAGTTTGAGGATTTCTGCCGCTTTGTCCAACTCTGCGAGGCGCAGTTCCGCGATGGAGTTGTACCCGTTGAGCATTTCCGGCGATACCGTGCCAACATCACCGTTGGTCGCGCAGATTAGCGAGACTTCGACGCCTTCCGCGACGTATTTTGCGATCAACCCGCCTAACCCGAAGCTCTCATCGTCCGGGTGTGCATAGGCGATCAGAAGTCGCCGTGTTTCATTCACTTGATTCATCCTGACCGTATCACCCTATAGTACTCATTTCAGCGAACCCCTATGCCCGCACATTATAATGCCCCTTCCGATTCGGCGTGTAGGGCGCTTATACTTGTGCCCGTTTTGCTAGGCACAGAGGGACGTTTATGCGTCGATTGATTTCGCTCGTGATCGGAGCGGCAGCAGCCGTCATGCTCGTGTTCGGCATTTCGACCGCCGATGCACAAGACCCGTTTGCCACTAATACGCCGCGCCCTAATCTTCAACCGGATGACTTTGCGACGAATACTCCGGCTGTCAGTTACACGCCATCGGATACGCCGATCCCCACACTGACCTACACACCGAGCCTCACCCCCACATTTACCCCGACTTCGACATTCACGCCGACGGCAACCGCGACGTTTACGCTCACACCAACCCCGACCCCGACGCCGAACGGACCTTATCAGTACCCGGAAGGTGTCAGTCCGCTGACCGGACTGCCGTACCCGGATCAAGCCGCGCGCGAACGCCGCAACTTGATCGTCAAAGTGTCGAACTACCCGCCGCTTGTGCGCCCTCAGAGCGGCTTAAACCGCGCCGATGTCGTATATGAATATGAAGTCGAAGGCGGCGTGACACGGTTCGCGGCGATCTTCCGCAGCGATGCTCCCGATCATGTCGGTCCGGTGCGCTCCGGTCGCTTGATGGACTTGAATCTTGTACCGATGTATCAAGCGCTGTTCGCGTACAGCGGCGCGAGTGCTCCGGTGCAGTCGCTTCTGCTCGATGCGCCTTGGGCGCTTCAGATTGTCTCGCCGTCGGTGGGGGATAACTGCGAAGAAGCGGGATTCTGTCGTTTCCCGCAAGACGGACTGCCATTCGAGCATACGCTTTATGTTGATACCAACCTGATCTGGGAACGCGCCACCCGTCGCGGTGTGAATACCGGTTATCGGGCGCGTGGGTTCGCCTTCGCGGATGAACCGGATGCAGGCGGTCAACCCGTGACCGATACGTTCATTGACTGGTACGGTCAAGTGGATGTGCGCTGGCAGTGGGACGAAGCCGCACAGCGCTTTATTCGCTTTACCGATGGCGTGGCGCATTACGACGCGGCGGATGGTGAACAGCTTTGGGCGGATAACATCGTGATCATTGAAGTGCCGCACGAAGAACGCCCCGATCTGTTTGAGGAAGAAAGCCGCTCCGCCAGTCAGCAGATCAACCTGTGGGGAACAGGACGTGCGATTGTGATGCGCGACGGGCAGTATTACGCTGGCAGTTGGGAACGCCGCTGCCGCGATTACCCGGTTGATATTCCGACACCGACCCCGGCGGCTGGCATCACCGCGCCGTGCTACAGCGAACCCGGTGACGCGCTCCGCTTGTTCTACGGCAATAACCAATCGATCATGATGCGCCCCGGTCGCACATATGTTGAAGTGGTGCGCTGGATGGGTCAGGTCGAATTGGGGACGGAAATGGCGAATATGCCGGGAACGATGACCGTTCTCGCCAGCAACGCGACCGTCACACGCACGATGACTCCGACGGCTGCGCCAACGAGCGGCGGGTAAACGAAAGCACTTTCACCGCAGAGGGCGCAGAGAGATTTCCGCTGCGCCCTTCGTGATTTCATTGAGGGCGCTGCCTTGACGGGAGCGGCAGTACGAAGAAGATCGCCAGAGCAGCAGTTAGCAGAATCGCCAGTCCCGCGCTGAGAAATGACACAAAAAAGGTCAGCACATACGCGATCAGCCCGATGTTGTAGTTCCGCGTGATTCCCATCACGATCAGCGGATTCGCGTGTTGCCCTAACAACCTCCCCTTGTAAGAGGCGTATCGCCACAATAAATTGAAAATGAGCGCCGTCACCGCGAACGTTCCGGTATAAAACAGCACCGCCGAGCCATAGTCGGAGGTGTTGTAATACCGTCCGATCAGGATCGTCGGAAAATTGATGAACGTGATCATCATGAGCAGCAGCGTGTTGAGGATCATCAGCCATTGATCGGCGCGGCGAATCACACGAAATAAATGATGATGATTGATCCACATCACGCCGATTGTCAAAAAGCTGACGACAAACGCCACTAGGCTCGGCATAATACGTTCGATTTCCGTCCAAAATGCCCCGCCTTCGGGGGTTTCCGGTACATGGATTTCAAGAATCAGCAGCGTGATCGCGATCGCAATCACCCCGTCGCTGAAAGCTTCTAAGCGTGCCGGTGTGACGAACTGCTCTTCATGTTCGTTCATCATGTGTTCCTTCGTAATGTCGTCCTTAAGTTTGATCGATGCCTACTTGGATTGTGCCAGTTTTCGGCTTTCGTGCCCCTGACTATTCGCGCAGGTATCCCCTACACATCCGATCATAGATGCAGGTATCTCAAAGTTCATCGCAATTCCTATTCACACTTCACCATCCCCACATCATACAGGGGTACGATCACCCTGTACCCATCTCCTCAAAACGGGTACAATCAGAACACTTGTACATGATCGACTATCTCCCGCGAAAGCGTTTGCATGAGCGCAGACATGATCATCGTGCGCGGCGCGCGCGAACATAATTTGAAGAACATCAATGTCGAAATCCCGCGTAATCGGCTGGTGGTGATCACCGGATTATCAGGGTCGGGTAAGTCCTCGCTGGCATTTGATACGATCTTCGCAGAAGGTCAGCGCCGCTATGTTGAAAGCCTGAGCGCGTATGCGCGTCAGTTCTTAGGCTTGATGGAAAAGCCGGATGTCGATCAGATTGAAGGCTTAAGTCCTGCCGTCAGCATCGATCAAAAGGGCGTGAGTCACAACCCGCGCTCGACCGTGGGGACGGTCACCGAGATTTACGACTATCTCCGCCTGTTGTATGCGCGCATCGGTACTCCGCACTGCCCGGTGTGCGGCGCTGAAGTCGTCGCGCAGAGCGCACAGCAGATCGTGGACGAAGTACAGGCGCTCGCGCAGGGAATACCGGAGGCGGAAGGCGTGCGCGTGCAAATCCTCGCACCTGTGATTCGTGGTCGCAAGGGAACGCACGAGAAAGTTCTTGAAGAGATCCGCCGCGAAGGGTTTCAGCGCGTGCGCATCGACGGGGAAGTGCGCGACCTTGACGAAGACATCACGATGGATCGCTACGGCATCCACAACGTCGAAGTCGTGGTGGATCGTCTCGTGATCCGCACCTACGATGACCCCGAAAGCGAAGACGCGCGCGGCGCGATCACCCGCTTGACGGACGCCGTAGAAACCGCGCTCAAGATGGGCGACGGCTTGGTGATCATCAACAATGTGGCAGACGGCAGCGATACGCTGTTCAGTGAACATCTCGCCTGTGTGAATGGTCACGGCAGTATCCCGGAGATCGAGCCGCGTTCGTTCAGCTTCAATACGCCGAAGGGCGCATGCCCGGATTGTCAGGGGTTGGGCTTCCGGCTAGAGTTCGACCGCGATTTGATCGTCCCGAATCGTGAACTGTCGATCCTCGGCGGGGCGATTCAAGCGAGCGGTTGGAACTTTGAAGACAGAGACAGCATCGCCAGCAATATGTCGCGCGCGCTGCATGAGGCTTACGGCGTCCCGCTCGATGTGCCTTGGAAAGACCTCTCGAAAGAACATCAAGACCTGTTCTTATATGGCACGGGCAAGACCAAGATCAAAGTCCGCTATACCAACTCGCAGGGGTGGGCGCGTGAGTATCACACCACCTTTGAAGGTGTGCTCAACAACATGCAGCGTCGCTACCGCGAGACGCAAAGCGACGATATGCGTGAGTATCTTCAGCAGTCGATGTCGCAGATTCCCTGCACGACCTGTATGGGAAAACGTTTGCGTCCCGAAGCGCTCGCCGTCACGGTGTCTGGACGTTCGATCTGGGATGTCACGCAGCTTCCGATCTCATCGCTCGATAACTGGGTGCGTGATCTGCGCGGGCGCGGCGAAAGCGAAGCGCTGCTGACCGAACGTGAACAGCAAATCGCCCTGCAGATTCTGAACGAGATCGAATCGCGCGTGGAGTTCCTGTTTAATGTCGGGCTTGGCTACTTGACGCTGGCACGCTCGGCGGGGAGCTTGAGCGGCGGCGAAGCACAGCGCATCCGGCTTGCGACCCAAATCGGCAGCCGCTTAACAGGGGTGCTGTATGTGCTCGATGAGCCTTCGATTGGGCTGCACCAGCGCGACAACGCCAAGTTGATCGCCACGTTGATGAACCTGCGCGATCTCGGTAACACGGTGCTGGTGGTCGAACATGACGAAGAAACGATGCGCGCCGCCGACTGGTTGATCGACCTCGGACCGGGGGCGGGCGAACACGGCGGTCATGTGATCGCCAGCGGTACGCCGGAAGAAGTGATGCGGGTTGAAGAAAGCTTGACAGGCGCTTATCTGAGCGGTCGTCTGCGAATCGAGATTCCGTCCACGCGCCGAGCAGGAAACGGCAAGGTGATCACGGTGCGCGGCGCACGCGAGAATAACCTTCGCAATATTGATGTTGATTTCCCTCTCGGTAAGTTCGTGGTGATCACCGGGGTGAGCGGGAGCGGCAAGTCATCGCTGATGGTCGATGTGCTGTATGCGCGCTTGGCTCAGGTGGTCAACGGTGCGCGCGAACGCGCCGGAGCGCATGATGCTATCGAAGGTGTTGAGCATGTCGATAAGGTGATCAATATCGATCAAAGCCCGATCGGACGGACGCCGCGCAGCAATCCCGGCACGTATACTAAAATGTTTGATCAGATTCGCACGTTGTTCGCGGAACTGCCGGAAAGCAAAATGCGCGGGTACGCCGCCGGACGCTACAGCTTCAACGTGAAGGGCGGGCGCTGCGAGAAGTGTGAAGGGCAGGGCGTTCTGCAAATCGAAATGCAGTTCCTCCCCGATGTGTATGTGCCATGTGATGTCTGTCACGGAGCGCGCTACAACCGCGAGACGCTGCAAGTGCGCTACAAGGGCAAGAGCATCGCGGACGTGCTCGATATGACCGTAAGCGAAGCGCATGTCTTCTTCCAGAATGTGCCGTCGATCTACAGCAAGTTGATCACGCTGGAGCAGGTAGGGCTTGGGTATATTCGCATCGGGCAGCCCGCCAACACTCTGAGCGGTGGCGAAGCACAGCGTATCAAATTGAGCCGCGAACTCTCGCGCCGCGCGACCGGGCAGACGTTGTACATTTTGGACGAACCCTCCACCGGGCTGCACGCGGCAGACGTGAAGCGGCTGATCGAAGTTTTGCAGCAGTTGGTCAACGCAGGTAACACGGTTTTGGTGATCGAACACAACCTCGACATCATCAAAACTGCTGACTGGGTGATCGATATGGGACCGGAAGGCGGAGACGGCGGCGGCTACGTGATCGCCAGCGGCACGCCAGAGGAGATTGCGCAAGTTCCCCACTCGTATACCGGTCAGTTTCTTCGTCATTACTTCCAACCCGTCAACGGCGTGCACTAAAATCCTCAACGAGACCCGCTGCGTGAGTTAAATGCGCAGCGGGTTTTTCATTGTGCATATTGTCCAAGTGTATTCGGCTCATTTTTGGCGACTCCGCACAATTTTGGCAATTATTCACTTTTCTATCGTGAGCAATCCCATATAATAAGGAAGAGAAAAGGGGTCATCATTAGGATGTACCTTCTTAAAAAGTGACTTTGACTAAGGAGTCCCAATACTCATGGTTGTTGCCCGCACCAATCACCATCTGGAGCAGAAATCGAACCCGTACCAGAACGCGCTTGCGCAGTTTGACCGGGCGGTTCGTTACCTCAGACTTCCCGACGGGATTGCTGAATTTATGAAGTATCCCCGTCGTGAAGTGACGGTCAATTTTCCTGTGAAGCGCGATGATGGACGGATTGAGATGTTCACCGGCTACCGTGTGCATCACAGCACGGTACTGGGACCGTCGAAGGGCGGTATCCGTTACAGCCTCGCGGTCGATATTGATGAAGTCCGCGCGCTGGCAATGTGGATGACATGGAAGTGCGCGTTGGTCAACATTCCCTACGGCGGCGCGAAAGGCGGCGTCATTGTTGACCCCAAGACCCTCTCCCTACGTGAACTTGAATCGCTCACCCGTCGTTACGCGGCGGAACTTATCCCCTTGATCAGCCCGCACAGTGACATTCCCGCGCCGGACATGGGCACAACCCCGCAGATCATGGCGTGGATCATGGACACGTACAGCATGACCATCGGCTATGGCGTGCCAGCAGTTGTGACCGGAAAACCCGTTCACCTCGGCGGCAGTCAAGGGCGTAATGAAGCGACCGGGCGCGGCGTGATCACCTGTATGCTGGAAGCGCTCAAACAGCGCGGCTCGTACAATCCCGCTGATGTGCCGATTGTCATTCAAGGTTTTGGGAATGTCGGCTCGCACGCGGCGAGCTACGCGCACTCGCTCGGCTTCAAGATCGTTGGCGTTAGCGATGTGAACGGCGGCATTTATGACCCGAACGGGCTGGATATTCCGGCGGTGCGCGCCTATGTGGCGGAGCACGGCGTATTGGATGACTGCCGTCTTGGAGAGCGCGTCACCAACAGCGAACTGCTTGAACTGCCGTGCGAAGTGTTGGTTCCGGCAGCGATGGAAAGCCAGATCACCCGTGATAACGCGCCGCGCATTCACGCCAAGATGATCGTCGAAGGCGCGAACGGTCCGACGACGCCTGAAGCCGACGATGTGCTGAATGATCGCGGGATTTATGTCGTCCCGGATATTCTGGCGAACGCAGGCGGCGTGATCGTCAGCTACTTTGAGTGGGTTCAGGACTTGCAGTCGTTCTTCTGGGACGAAGAAGAAGTCTACCGCCAGCTCACACGCGCGATGACGCGCAGCTACTACGCGACGGAGCATGCCGCCGAAGAATTCGGTGTACCGATGCGTACTGCGGCGCAAATCTTGGCGATCCGCCGCGTTGCCGATGCGGTGATTTCGCGCGGTATCTATCCGTAAAACTAAAAATAGGCAAATCAAAGGGGCATGACGTTCGTCGTGCCCCTTTTTGATTCTTGTTCACTGAAGATGTTATGATAAATTCGCAAATCTTGATTTGAAGCGTTATAGCTACTTAGGGTAGTCCTCCATGATTCTGTTATTCCGAATGCTTGGCGCTGTGAGCTTTCTTTATCTCGCTGTGTTTGGTGGCTTCATCGCGCTTGTCGAATCGCTTGCACTGCTTGGGGTGAGCGGTATCTCAAGCAATGACCAATTGATTGCTTTTTTCCGTATATGGCTGGCTCCATTTGGCGGATTGGTGCTTGCGGTGGTTTGTTTCGGCGTCGCGGAGGCGTTCGCGGAGATACACGCGGTTCGCTACGCCATACGCTACAGGAAACAGCCTCGCACCGCACAGAACATTAGCTATCACATTCATGTTCCGGATCAGGATGACGAACGGCTGCCACCGCACGGGATTCGAACGGTATCAGCACGCCCCGCAGGTGCGGGACGCGCACCGCGAACGCTTCCCGGTCGCAATGTGCCGATGCGCGAAATTCCGCTGCCGGAGCAGCGCCGCAGGAATTGGGTGCTTCCGGGCAGACCGCACGAAGAAGCCCGTATTCGTTCTGTGGAACACGATCCAAACCAGCGTTACAAGCCGAAGCCCTGAATCATGGAGAATTGCCATTACTGCGTATACCCACGATTATACGCACTAACCATCAGACAGCCCCAGAGCGCGATCTGAAAGTGCAAAATAGAATACGGATAATGATCGAGCCATCCTATCGTCAAAAGCGCCAATACGATCGCAATCAGCGCGGCGCGGTGCATCAGCCCGTTGTCCAAAATCGATTGTGAGCGCGATTCGTTTCGCGCCGCTGCGAATCCGCTGACCAATCCCGCCAACAATGCGCCGCTGAACAACACCAACCCGATCGTCCCCAACTCCGCCCACACCGCCAGATAAATGTTGTGAACGTTATCGCCGCGCAGATCGTAAAATGTCTCGACAAGAAAGTAACTTGTCCGCCAAGGAAAATTCCCGATCCCCACGCCCTGAAAAGGACGTTCAGCAATCGAGCGGATCGCAAAGTCGATATACACCAGTCGATCCGCTACAGACCGCATCTCAAGCGATTCTTCGATCTGACCCGTGCGCGCTAAGACCAGCGGCGTGTACTGCGCGAGAACAAAACCGCCCGCCACCAGCCCCGTGCCGACCGTCAAAACAATCGCGCTTCGTAAAGCCGGATGTTTCCATGCGCGGCGGATCAGCACCGGCGCGAGGACGACCCCGCCAACTGCCAGCCCGATCCACGCCGCCCGCGAAAATGTGAGCAGGAGTGCCAGCACGCCGAGCGCGCTCACGAGCGCTGCCGCAAACCGGATCGCCCGTCGCGCTGACCCGATCCACGCCGCCGCCGCGAGTGTGCCGATCACCAGCGCCCCCGCCGTCATGTTAGGGTGCGGCATCAACCCGTAGGGGCGGATGTACTCCAGCCCTTCGGCGCGCAAAACCGAAATGCCCATCATGCCTGCTTCAACTTCAAACTCGCGCAGAAAACTCAGCCCTAACCAACTCTGATTCGCCGCTTGCCCGATCACGATCAACGAAAGGAACAGTAGCCCGAATGCCAGCGTTCCGGTCACAGCGCGCGGTGTAACTGCGAGACTGTTCACTGCCGCCGCGAACAGCGCCGTCACGACTAATCCGACTGCCGCGCTGATGCCGACTTCTGGCTCGAGCGCGCGCATAAATGCCCACTGAGTCGAGGCTGCGCCCCAGATCGCGAGGAGGATCAGCGCGGCAAGGCTGATGTGCCGCCCTCTGCCGCCTTTGTTCCACCCTTGAAAGCCCGTCAGCGCCCAAAGGAGAATCGTCGCCAACGCGGGGAACAGAATCAGGAAGCGGAGCACATACACATCTGCCAGTCGTGATGGCAACTGAAACGGAAGCCTAAGCCAAACAGGAATCAAGAAGCATGTTACCAACGCGCAAAAACGCGCCGCGCGTTCGATCATAGAAGCATCACCATCGGGTAAGACATGTCCATGCGACCCCTTCTTAAGTATGACACGCATAAGCATAATTCATGTCGCACGGCACTACTGCCGCCAAGAATGATCGTTAGAATTAGGGCGACAAGAATTGTGCCATTGAACGATTGAGTACAACCCATGACCAATACGACAACACCTGAACTCCAGCAGGTTGATCTACCCATTCTGGGGATGACGTGCGCCTCCTGCGTGCGTAATGTCGAACGTGCGCTGACCCGCGCCGAAGGGGTTGATCTTGCCAATGTCAACCTTGCGACCGAAAAAGCGACCGTTTCGTTTGATCCTGCTGCTGTCAGTGTGCCTGATCTGATCAGCCGGGTTGAAAACGCAGGTTATCATGTTGCTCAAGCGTCGCTTGAACTGCCGATCACCGGGATGACATGCGCTTCGTGTGTGCGCAACGTCGAGCGCGCTTTGAAGAAGCCCAACGGCGTGCTGAATGTGACCGTCAACCTTGCGACCGAAAAAGCGACCGTTTCTTATATTCCCGGTCTAGCCCGCCGTGCTGATCTCGTGCGCGCGGTCGAAAATGCTGGCTACGGCGTGATCGATACCAGCGCCGCCGCCATTCCCGAAGATGCCGAACGCGCCGCGCGCCAAGCGGAAGTCGCGCGGCAGGAGCGGATGCTCACAATCGGCGTGGTCTTCACGCTGCCGCTCTTTCTTTTGAGTATGGCGCGTGACGTGTATATGGCAAGTCTCCCGGCAGGACACGCCGCCATGAACATGCCCCTGCCGCCTTCGCCTTTCAATTTCCTGGCGTGGTCAGGGTTCCCGTTCGTGTTCTTCTTACTGGCGACTCCGGTGCAGTTCATCGTCGGGCGGCAGTATATCGTTGGCGCATGGAAGGCAATCCGCAACCGAACGGCGAACATGGATACGCTGATTGCGATGGGATCGCTTGCCGCGTATATCTACAGCATCGCTGTCTTGATCGGGATCGTGTTCAACATACCGAACATCGGTGATCATGTCTACTTTGAGACTGCCGCCGTGATTGTTACGTTGATCACGCTCGGAAAACTGCTCGAAGCCCGCGCTAAAGGCAAAACCAGCCAAGCGATCCGCGCCCTGATGAACCTTGCTCCACAAACCGCAACGCTGCTGCGCGACGGGGAAGAAGTCAGCGTGCCAGTCGATCAAGTGCTGGCAGGGGATACGCTCGTCGTGCGCCCCGGTGAACAACTACCCGTAGACGGTATCGTGATCGAGGGACGATCGTCCGCCGATGAATCGATGCTGACCGGGGAAAGCCTTCCGGTCGAAAAGACGGTCGGCAGCCCGGTGATCGGCGCGACGATCAACAAGCAGGGGCGTTTGATCATCGAAGCGCGCAAAGTCGGATCAGAAACGGCACTGGCGCAGATCGTTCGCCTCGTCGAAAACGCGCAAGCATCGAAAGCGCCGATTCAGCGCGTTGCCGATCAGGTATCGGGCATCTTCGTCCCGGTCGTGATCGCGCTGGCGGCGCTGACATTTCTCGGTTGGCTGGTGGTTGGCGGCGCAACCTTCACCGAAGCGATGGTGCATGCCGTCGCCGTACTGGTGATCGCCTGCCCGTGTGCGCTCGGTTTGGCGACCCCGACGGCGATCATGGTGGGGACGGGGCGCGGCGCAGAAATGGGGATTCTGTTCAAAAACAGCGAATCGCTCGAAAATGCGGGGCGCATCCAAGTGATTGCGCTCGACAAAACCGGCACAATCACACGCGGCGAACCAACCGTAACCGATATTATTCCACTGAACGGTACAGACTCCGATATTCTGCTGAGAATCGCCGCCAGTGCGGAACGTGCCAGCGAACATCCGCTTGCGCAAGCAGTCGTGAACGCGGCGAACGCGCGCAAACTTTCGCTCACACAACCCGCCGCGTTTGAGGCGGAAAGTGGTCTGGGAATTCGCGCCAATATCGACGGAAAAAGCGTGCGCGTCGGCAGCCCGCGTTATATCGCTGCGGCGGATCATGCGGATCAGGTGGCGCTGCTTCAAGAGAAGGCGCGTACGGTCATCGTTGTTGAAATTGATGGCGTGACTGCGGGGTTGCTCGGCGTTGCCGACACGATTAAAGAAGGTTCGGCAGAGGCGATTGCCCAGCTTCGCCAACGTGGAATCGATGTGGTGATGATCACAGGGGATAACGCCAAGACCGCCGCCGCGATTGCGCGTGAGGTCGGCATTGATCGGGTGATGGCGGATGTGCTGCCTAACCAGAAATCCGAGATGATCAAGTCACTTCAAGCCGACGGCAAGCGGGTAGCGATGGTTGGTGACGGTATCAACGATGCGCCCGCGCTGGCGCAAGCCGACGTGGGGATCGCTATCGGCACGGGAACGGATGTGGCAATCGAAGCCTCTGATCTCACGCTGATCAGCGGCGATTTGCGGAGTGTGCCGCGTGCGCTTGCGCTCAGCCGCCGGACGATGCGGACGATCCATCAAAACCTGTTCTGGGCGTTCTGCTACAACATCGTGCTGATCCCGGTCGCCATGTTAGGGCTGCTTGTGCCGATGCTCGCTGCTGGCGCGATGGCGTTTAGCTCGGTGTTTGTCGTGAGCAACAGCCTTCGCCTAAAAGGAGCGATCGATCAAGCAAAAGACAAGTGATCTACGCGTATGGTCCAGCACGCTATAATATGATCAATCCAAACTCATGAACCACTCGAAATGATGACTTGTTGGAGATCATTAATATGGCAAGAGTACTCATCACTGGCGCGTCCGATGGTTTGGGGCAACTGGCGGCAATTTCGTTAGCGGATCAAGGTCACGAAGTTGTCTTACATGCGCGCAATGCGGAACGCGCACGCACCGCAAAACAATATGTACCAAGCGCCGCGCACGTCATTGTTGGAGATTTGTCCAACCTTGACGAAACCAAAAACGCTGCCGCTCAAGCGAATGCGTTGGGGCAATTTGACGCCGTGATCCATAACGCGGGTGTGGATCAGGTTTCCCCACAGGAAATTCTTGCGGTCAACACAATCGCGCCCTATGTCCTTACGTGCTTGATACAAAAACCCAAGCGCTTGATTTACCTGAGTTCGGATATGCATCTAGACGGGCATGCAGGCTTAGACAACGTCAAAAAAGACGGCGGCATCAGCTATTCGGACTCGAAGTTGTATGTGGTGATGCTCAGTATGGCAGTTGCACGCAAATGGTCAGATGTTTACGCTAACGCAGTCGATCCCGGTTGGGTTCCTACAAAAATGGGCGGGCGTGGCGCATCGGATGATCTTCAAAAAGGATACGAAACGCAAGCGTGGCTTGCGGTAAGCAGCGACAGCCAAGCGCGGGTCAGTGGTCGCCATTTCTATCATGGCACAGAATCGCCCCACAATGCGCAAGCGAGCGACACGCTCCTGCAAGAGAGATTGCTAAGCCTTTGTGGAGAGATCACAGGCATTTCGTTCCCCGAATAAATCGGGTCGGGAGCAGATTACATCTGTACTTCGAGCGTAAGTGTCACAAAATCGCCTTTCTCAAGGTGTTCCGCTTTTCGGACAATCGCTTTAATCGGGACAAGGTAGCGTCCGTCTTTCGGAAACAGGGAGGTCGTCCACTCGGTGCTGCCGATGCGAACCTGTACCGGAATCACGCCCCAACCATACGTGACAAGGTTTGAGATCGCTTTAATGTCTTCGCTCTGCTCATCAGGAACAGTCACGAAGTAAAAAGGAGCAGGTCCGCGCCAGTATATAATCTCGCCCACGAATTCGAAAATCATCAGCACCTCAACCGATTGGTGTTCATTGGCGTATTATTGCACACAGCGAACAAATGTGCTTTGCAGCACGAGGTGGTGGGATACGGCGGCGTATCCGGGTTTGATACTCATCCCGGATACGTTGTGAGGAAAAAAACCGCTTACAACTCCGAGTTGTGCTTCAAGAAGTCGATCACGTCATTGACATAGCAGAAGGCAAGCCCCGTAACGGTATCTGCCGCGCCGTAGTAGATCGCCAAGCGTCCGGTTGCCGCGTCGTGGAGTGCCGCGCACGGGAAAACCACATTCGGAACGTCACCGACGCATTCATAGAGCATCTGCGGGGACATCAAATAGGGTTTGCTGCGATAGATCACCTTCCAAGGCTGATCCAGATCCAAAAGCGCCGCTCCCATGCTGTAGACGAATCCGTTGCAGGATGTCAGCACACCATGATAGATGAGCAGCCAACCTTCGGGCGTTTCAATCGGCGTCGGTCCTGCGCCGGTCTTGGTGCTCTGCCACGTCCAGCTTTTGGGACCCATGACGAAGCGATGTTTCCCCCAGTGGATCATGTCCGGGCTTTCGGAATAGAAGATGTCACCGAAAGGGGTATGCCCGGTATCGCTTGGGCGGCTGAACATGGCGTACTTGTCGTTGATCTTGCGCGGGAACAGCACGCCGTTGCGGTTGTAGGGCAGGTAGGCATTCTCTACGAACGTGAATTCTTTGAAATCGTAGGTGTACCCGATCCCGATCGTGGGTCCATGATAGCCGTTGCACCACGTCACATAATAGCGGTCTTCCAGCCATGTGACGCGCGGATCATAGCGGTGGACAAACTTCGCATGTTCGCTGTCGGCGAATTTCCATTCAATCGGATCATGGTCGATCTGCCAGTTGATCCCGTCGGCGCTGCGCCCCGCGTGCAAGTTCATCAAGCGCTGCTGATCGTCCACGCGGAAGACCCCCGCGAATGCGCCGTTGAACGGGACGGCTGCGCTGTTGAAGATGCTGTTTGAGGTGGGAATCAGGTCACGCGGGATGACCGGATTCTGGCTGTAACGCCAGATGACCGACGACGAGCCTTGTGGGCGTTCTTCCCAAGGGATATTGGGCAAAGGTTGATTAACTGACATGGGGGAGTCTCCTATGACATGAGGTTGGGGGATGGGTTTGTCCAAATGCGTAGGTGATGAACCGGACAAACACCGTGCGCGATTTTAATCTATCTCTAATGTGCTAACAAGATCGCTGGACTTAAAAGTTCCCTCCCTGCACACGCAAGGAGGGAGGACTGCGGGGTTATTGGGAAAGCGGTTCAAACAGCATGAAGGTTTGATCGAGGAGGTTCAACAGATCGTTCGCAGTCAGTGCACTCTGCACGGTGAGCAAAACGGCGGAATTCGTCGCTTCATTGAATGCGCAGACCAGCGCACCTACGATCGTGCCGCTGTCCGAAGCGGCGGCAAACTCGACATACAGAGCGGGTAGTCCGGCAAACGTGATCTCGCTGACTTCGCCGTATTCGACAGGATATGCATCCATCACCGCGTAGAGGGCAGTTTCAACGTCGGTGTCGGCATAGACATCGACGAAAATGGCGTGATCCCCCGACTGACTGCTGACCATTGTCGTGATTGAGCCGTCATCATTCGCAAGCGTTTTTGAATCGCCCCATTCACGCGGATATTGGAAGTACACGCCATCCGAAATATCAGTGTAGCCGCGTACAGCGCCGTCCACCTGCTCGTTATCGACGGTTACTTCAGCGCTGCGATAGATGCGGTTGCCCGCCAGATCGCTCATGCTCAAGCCGATCTCGTACATGCCGGACTGAGCAGGTTGATAGGTGAGCGTGAATGGCTGAACGCCAAACGTGAGCGGCGCATCGGTGAGCGGAATCACAGCCGTTTCGCCTTCGGGCGAAATCGTGATCAAATCCACAATGAACTGATCACCTATGCTCGGCTGCACTTCGGCGGGGGAGTCTTCAACAACTGCCAACATTCCGGTGTAGGTGAGCGTGGTCGTGTCAAAAACGAGATAAGCGGGAGCATCGCCCGTCGCGGTGACGTATGTCCCTTGAATGAAGGCTTCGCCGCCGCTGCTGCTGCTGGATTGGGCAAGACCTAGCACGCTGTTGGTTCCGTCGCTGAGGATCGGAACTTCTACGCCCCACACGAAATAACTCGGCGTGAGTTCGTTGGGATATTCGATAATCTGTTCGCCTGTGGGCAGGGTGGCTGTGTACGCGATTGGATAGGTATCGACGATGATGCGCGTACCGTCGTCCTGCAAATACGTGATGGTATACGAGAGATCGATGACTCCCAAACCAGCCGCGTTAAAACTGACGACGGGATTATCGATCACGCTCCCAACCCCAGTGAACGTGAAGACTGTGTCGATGTCAATTTGAAGGGCACTACCATCCAATGCGCCGACGATTGCAGCGTAGAACTGATTCAGGTAGTTCTGCCAGAACGCAAATGCGGGTGGCGCATAATCCGGGTACTGCTCACCGTAGGCGGCATACACAACCGGCGTGGTAGGAAGGTAGACAGCCAGCCCGCTTGCTCGCGGAAGGCGATCATCTGCGCGCGAGTAAACGACGGCGGCATCGAACGCGGCGATTACTTCCTGTGCGGCATTAAAGGCATCTTCGCTGATCGTCGTTTGTAGGCTGAACCATATCATGAAGTCGCGGAGATCGACGTACGAATAGGTATCGGCGCGGTCACCTAACGACGTGCCGAACGCCTGACTGTTGTTGCGCGCTGTTCCCAACGCCGACAGCAGTGCAACCGGATCGGCTTCTACGACTTGCGCGAAATACTGAAGCGACTCAAGAAGCGCGGGGGTTTGATCTGTTTGCACGAGTGAAAGCCCGACTTTTGTCCGCGCGCCGGGTCCGGCGTAGTAATCCATATACGTGTCGACAAAACTCGCGCCGACTTGGAACGCATCCCAATCGGGATTGTCGCGCATGGCGCTGATCGGTTGGACGTATTCCCATCCACTGCTCGGAATGACTTCCTGTGAGAAAAGAACATAGTCTGCATGCGGTTCGAGCATGACAGCGACATCGGTCACGCCCATCAAACACGCATCGAATCCGACGATGTCAAACTTGTCGATTCCCAGCACTGCGCGAGCCTGAGCGAGTGCATCGTCGATTTCAGGCAGGTCGAGCATGGATGCGTTGTCGCCCTCATCCGGTCCGATCCCGCGCCAACCGCCACCGTGACTGCCGATCACGATCATATAGTGATTGGCAGGATAGTTCTCAACCCCCCAGACGATGAAATCAAACAATGCTTGCGGATCGCCCATATCGACTTCGCCAAGGTCTTCGATAGGCGTTTGATCGAAAGTGATACCTGCGGTGCTGGTATAAATGCTGCTGATCACCGCATCCGTCGCGGAATCGACCTGTGGACGGAGCGTATCGGCATCACCCGCGCCTGATTCGACCAGATAATCGAGAACTGCATCGCGCATCCCATCGCTGTCAAGGTCTGGCAGCGGATCAACGTGTTCAATATAGAAACGACGCGTCCCCGTCCAATCCCCGAAGCGGGTATCGTAACCGTCGGCACGGTCAAGCTGGGCGACGATGTTCACGCCGTCTCCGCTGCCGATGGACTGCATTTCGTAATAATCGTTGAAGGCTGCGGCTTCAAGATCGTTATCGACTGCCGTGTAATGAAGGATCGTCCAGTTATCCCCGGTTTGCGCGAATGTCCCCTGAACCAACAGTAGACTGAGCAGCAGACTCATAATAAAAGCAATGCGCTTCAAAGAAACTCCCCTTTTCAATGATGCTTAGGCGTATCCTCAAGCATGATGAAATCGCGGGTTCTGTCAAATGTTTCAATAAAGTATGTTCGTGATCGACTGATCAAACGATGTGGCGAGAATCGGTCTTCCTGATCCTGACTACTTGACGAAATTGAACAAAAGTTCTATTCTTGGACAATCACGATGCGCATCTTCAGGGGGGATATGAACATGAGTGAAGTCCGCGTTTTGGTTGGCACGCGCAAAGGAGCGTTCATTCTGCGCTCGGATGAACGGCGCAAAGACTGGACGGTTGAAGGTCCGCTTTTTCCCGGATGGGAGATTTACCACATCACCGGAACGCCGTCTGACCCAAATCGGCTGTATGTGTCGCAGTCCGGCGGTTGGTTCGGTCAGGTGATCCAGCGCTCCGACGATGGCGGCAAAACATGGGAGACGGTCAGCAACGCCTTCACCTATGACGGCGTGCCGGGAACGCATCAATGGTACGACGGCACACAGCACCCTTGGGAGTTTACGCGCGTTTGGCACATCGAACCATCGCCGACGAACGCCGACTCGATCTATGCGGGCGTTGAGGATGCCGCGCTGTTTCACTCGAATGACGGCGGGCGTTCATGGCGCGAGCTTTCCGGCTTACGAAACGTCAAATCGAATCTGTGGCAGCCGGGAGCGGGCGGGATGTGTCTTCACACCATCGTCTTAAACCCGGATAACCCCGACCGGATTTTCGTGGCGATCAGCGCCGCTGGCGCATTCCGCACCGATGACGGCGGCGTAACTTGGCGTCCGGTCAATCAAGGTCTCAACTCCGGGAATGAACTGCCTGACGCCGAAGCGGAGGTTGGGCACTGCGTCCACAGCATCGCTATGCACCCATCTCGCCCGAATATTCTGTTCATGCAAAAGCATTGGGATGTGATGCGCTCTGAAAATGCGGGCGATTCTTGGCATGAAGTTAGCGGCAACCTGCCGAGCGATTTTGGCTTCCCGATTGGCGTTCACGCCCATGAGCCGAACACGATTTATGTCGTGCCGATCACCAGCGATTCGCATCATTTTCCGCCGGATGGCAAACTGCGCGTGTATCGCAGCCGATCCGGGGGTAACGAATGGGAAGCGCTTACGGAAGGACTGCCGCAGCGCGATTGCTATGTGAACGTGCTCCGCAACGCATTTGCGGTCGATAAGCATGAATCGTGCGGCATTTACTTCGGAACGACGGGCGGGCAGGTGTACGTCTCCGCCGATTCAGGCGATCATTGGATGCCGATTGTTCATGATCTGCCGCCCGTTCTGTCGGTTGAGGTGCAAATTCTGTCATGATCCGCGTGACACTGCCGACTCACTTACGCACATTGGCGCAGGTGAACGGGGCTGTTGAGCTTGCCGTACCCGAACCCGTCACCCCGCGCGCGATCTTGGATGCGCTGGAGCAAGCGTATCCGATGCTGCGCGGCACGATTCGCGACATGACGACGCAAGAGCGCCGCCCGTTCATCCGCTTTTTCGCGTGTGGTGAAGACCTTTCGCACGAATCCGTCGACGAACCCGTCCCGGCACAGGTTACGTCGGGAACAGAGGCGTTTCGCATTATCGGCGCGATGGCGGGCGGGTAAACCACTTGAGCGCACGCTGATCATGCTATGATGGACGGATACGAAAATGAACGTGACGAAGGGGATGCCTAAGCGCGATCATGAAACCGTCCATCTCGACTCAAACGACGCCGACGAACATTCAAGCGGTGCTGGCGCTGCTCGAAGTATCGCCGCATGAGTTTGAGCGGTTCGGGCTGCTCCTCCCCGATGCGGAACATACGTCACCGCTCGGTGAGGGGCAGCGTTCCCTCGTTCAAGACCTCGCGCATGTGATTAATTCCGACGAAATATCCTCGCAAGCGATCTACCTTGCGCTCCTGTTGGATGAACCGCTTCTGCATGATATTCATTCCGAGCGTGATTGGGGACAATTGCTCCGCCGTGACTTATTCCCGTTTTCGGATTTGATCGCTTATTTCAAACTGCGGCGCGCCGTCTTGCTGCGCGTGTTGCAATCACTGAACGAGGCGCAGTGGCACAGAACAATCCGTGAAGAAGGCAAACAGCGGCGCGAATCGGTCTACTGGCGGGCGCGTGTGATCGCCCTGCATGAGGCGGATCACATTGCTGACCTTGAGCGCAGGATAGAATTGAGATAGTTCGCACCCCACCTTGGAGCAACTCATGCAGGACTTCTACGAAGCATTTTACCGGCTTGCGCCCCTCAGCAGCGCGCACGCCGAGTTTTGTACGCGTGTTTTCGGTCAGAACTTGTGTCAGCATGGGTTCGCGGACATGCGCCAGATTGACGCGCTGATCGATGGATTAGAACTCAAGCCCGGACAAGTCGCGCTCGAAATTGGGTGCGGAAACGGAATGATTACGGAATACATCGCGGATCGCACCGGCGCGCACATCACCGGAATCGACTACATCGCCGCCGCGATTGAACAGGCAAAGGTACGCACCGCCCATAAAGCGGATCGTTTGACATTCATGCAAGGCGATATCAATGCGCTTGTACTTCCCACGCTGGCATATGATGCGATCATCTTGATCGACTCGATCTACTTCAGCACTGACACCAACCGCACGCTTCGAGAACTAGGCGCGGCGCTCCGCCCCGGCGGTCGCCTCGCTTTCTTGTACGCCTACGGGCGTGAGCCTTGGGTCGCGAAACAGGATTTTCCGGTCGAAAATCTGCTCCCAAGCCGCACACCGTTAGGTGCTGCGCTGACCGCTTGCGGGTACACCTTCACAGCGCACGATGTCACCCTGCAAGATTATGAGATCGCGCAGCGGCGTAAGGATGTTCTCACCGACCTTCGCGCCCGCTTTGAAGCCGACGATCTGCTGTTTGTATGGGAAAATCGCATGGGCGACGCGAACGGTGTCAGCCAAGCTGTTGAAGAAGGGCTGCACGTTCGCTGTCTCTATATCGCTAGGTAGTTTGCCAGCACGGGAGGTCAGCGCCTACAATTTCAGATGTTACGTGTCTGACTCACGAAGCGAGGCTCAAGCTTGTCCTCCATCACACAGCTTTCCGCGTCGGAACTCGTCCAGCAAATTCGGATCGGTGCGCTCTCCGTCACCGATGTTGTAGAAGCCCATATCACCCAGATCGAGCGTGTAAATCCTTCGCTCAACGCCGTCGTTTCCCCATTATTCGATCAAGCGCGGCAGGAAGCTCAAGAAGCGGACGCACAGCGCGAGACTCTGACCGACCTGCCGCCGCTGTTCGGGCTGCCGATCACCATCAAAGATTCGCTGGATGTGGCGGACGCTCCGGCGACATGCGGGATGCTCTCCCGCCGTGATCGGATCGCGCCGAGCGATGCCGCCGTCGTCGCTAAACTGCGCCAAGCCGGGGCGATTGTGCTCGGTAAGACCAACACGCCCGAAGTGTGTTGGGCGCAAGAGACGAATAATCTGCTGTACGGACGCACCAACAACCCTTGGAATCTCGCGCACACTGTCGGCGGCTCGACGGGCGGCGAGGCGGCGATCATTGCCGCGTGCGGCTCACCGCTCGGCATGGGATCGGATATTTCGGGCAGCATTCGTATGCCCGCCGCGTTTACGGGAATTGTCGGACTTCGCCCGACGAGCGCCACGCTCGACGAAACCGGGCATTATCCGCACGTGACGGGCAGACTTGCCGATCTTGAAGCGGTCGGACCGCTGGCGCGGCGCGTCGAAGATGCGGCGCTGGCATTCGCGGTCTTGACGGATCGCCCGTACACCCCGCCTGACCCCTCGATTTTGCTAGGGCAAAAGGTCGCGTACTGGTTCAACGGCGGGCTGGCACTCGCTGAGCCAAGCATTCGGCGCGGTGTCGTAGGCGCGGTCGAAGCGCTGCGCGGCGTGGGCATGATCCCGTTCGCAAAGACGATCCCGTTGAGCGTGCGTTTCGCGCAGATTGGCTGGCTGTCGTATCTGGATCGAGATGCGCGCCAAGCGATTGATCAAGCCTTCATGCAGCCGAGCATCTTTGCAGAGATGCGCAATCACAAAAACGGCAGCCCGACCATCGCTTACGGATCGGTGCATTACTGGCAGGCGGCGCTGATTTCGAGCGTATCCGCGTGCGTATTCAACGGCGTGCGCTGGCGTGAAGCGATCAACCGCCTTGTGATGGAATGGATCGGCGAGGGTGGGGTGATCGTCTCTCCGATTTTCCCGACGACCGCACCGAAGCATAACTGGCAGTTCTTCGCGCCGTTCACGACGATTGCGTATCAACAGTGGGTGAATCTTGCCGGACTGCCGGGGCTGACCGTACCGACCGGAGTCGCGCCGAACGGTTTACCGACAGCAGTGCAGATCGTCGGTGAGCGTGGGCGCGAAGACGTAATCCTTGCCGCCGGAATGGTGATTCAACAGGCGCTCACCCCCGAATGGAACGCGCCTGCACTTGCACTTCAAAATGGAGAAAACGCCCATGTCGCGTAAATTGTGGTTGGTGCTGCTGGTGTTCGTTGTCGGTTACGTTCAGGTGATCGCTCAGGCAAGCTGTAGCTATGACGGGCGGATGCTCGTGTACAACCGTGATGATGGATCGCTCGTCATGCGTGATGCCGATGATCCAAACGGGGAAATTACGCTGATCCACGAGCAGGGCAGGCGCGCGGTATGGTCGCCTGATGGCTGTACCCTCGCCTACTACAGCGAACAAACGATTATTTTCTGGTCGGATGGGCGCGAAACCGCGCTTGAGGGCGTGTATCCCGATCTGGGCGTGATCGACTGGTCGCCGGACAGCGGTGCGATCACATTTGACGCTTACGCCGATGGGCTATCGCATATCTTCGTCGCTAATCTAAACGATGGCACGGTTCGCCAAATCACGACTTATGGCGCTGATCCGAATCCGCCCAATCCACCGGGAAATTCGCCGCAGTGGTCGCCGCGTGGGGATCAGATCGCCTACATTGGTCTCACAAACGCCGTTTACGTGATTGATGTCGCATCAGGCGAAACGCGGGCGTTGGATGCCGCTGTTTCTGGTGTGAGTTGGTCACCGGATGGGCGCTACCTGACCTATATCGATCACGCGGAACTGTACACGCTCGAACGATGGGACACCGAAACGGGCGCGGCGGAAACACTGTTCACCAGTGAGGATGCGATCAGCGCGGCGGAATGGTCAGCCGATGGCGCGCGGCTGATGTTTGAACAGCACATGCCTGATCCGTATTTCGGCGGAGTTAATGTGATCCGTGTGATAGTGGCGGACACAGGCGCGATCACCCGCGCATTTTTAGGGCAGAATCCGCGCTGGTCGCCCGATGGCACAAGTATCGCCTATCACCTGCTCACGTACACCGCTGGCGAACAGGGATCACAGTGTACGCTGATGATTTTGGGCGACGATCAGACACTGCGGGCGCTTGATTCGTGCCGCGTGTGGAGTTTCGCATGGCATCCTTCTGCGTGAGAATCGGTTATAGTTACGCATTAGCAGCAATTGACCGTGTGAGATGTGAGGACTGCCGATGAGACGCCTCTTGAGTATCGCGTTTGTGTGTGTGACCCTGTTGTTTGGCGGGATCGTTTCGGCTCAGGATGTGCCGACCCGCGATCAACTGCCGCCCGGTATGTGGCATCAAATCTCACCCGGCGGCGCGACGACGTGCGGGCATGGCGCACCGTACAGCTTTTTTTACCGGGATAACCCCGGTCAAGACCTGTTGATCAATTTTCAAGGCGGCGGCATGTGCTGGAACGGTCAGACATGCTACACCCCGACGACCACGTTTGACGACGCTGTACTGCCGAATGATTCGGGCGATAATCCGGCGCTGAATGTCGCCGGGATCACCGACTTGGGCAACCCGGAAAATCCATTCGTCAACTACGACATGATCTTCGTCAACTACTGCACGGGCGATATGCACACCGGAAATGCTGTGCAGGGCTACGATTTTGAAGGCACGTGGTACGAGATGCGCTACAACGGCGCGGTCAATGCGGCGGCGGCGCTCAACTGGGTGTACGCGAATATTCCAGACCCGGATTCGGTGTTCATCACCGGGTGCAGCGCCGGATCAGCCGGGGCGGCATATTGGGCGGCGGATATCATGAGCCATTACCCGAACGAACGTGCCGTCCTGCTCGGTGATTCGGGCGGCGGTTGGCGGTCGATCCCCGAATCGACGTGGAATCTGTGGGGGACGAATTACTACGGCGCGACCGGGCGCAATCTTTCGATTGAACGGTTCTACATCAATGCGGCGCGCAGTTTTGGGAATATCCGTGTGGCGCAGTACAACACGGCATGGGATAACGCGCAGACCTTCTTCCAGAGTGTCGGTTTCAGCGGGGTCGGCTATCCAGAAGCGCTCACAGCAAATCTGCGCGATATCAGCCGTCAAGCGGGCAGCTTCCGATCTTACACACAAGGCGGAAACTCGCACTGCTTCCTGCCGTACAACGATTTTTACACGGCTGAAGTCAACGGCGTGCGCTTGCGCGATTGGGTGGCTGATCTCGCGGTGGGAAGTGCGGTCGCCAACGTCACGTGTACGGACTGCGCCGCCGCCACTTACGTGCAGCCGTAACCGAAAGAACATCAACGCGAAGGCGCAAAGACGCAAAGAGGAGTCTGCGTTTCTTTGCGCCTTTGCGTGATGGGATTAGAAGGCTTCGCCGCACACGCGCCAAGCATCGTCTTCTTGAGTCATGCTGTAAGCGCCGATCTCCCATTGGCGCGTTTGACCGTTGTAGGTGGTTTGGATTGCGCCGTCGCACTGCACGATGGCTGTGCCGCCGCTCTCTGAAGTCGTATAACACGCGACGTTGAGTAGTTCGGCGCTCATGGCACGGAATGAGGTCGCTTGCAATGCCGCTTGCGAGTCCCAACTCGCACACGAAAGCGTGACCATGCGCCCACCATCCCCGGCAAGGCGAGCATTCAGGTATTCCATCATGATCGCTTCGGGTGGCGCACTCGCTCCGTCACCTACGACAGGGGCAGAAACGGCATTCGGATCGGGAAGCGCGTCACACGCGCCGAGCGTCCGCACGCTGTCCGCCGCGATCCACCCGTCGAGCACGCTCAGCCACAGCACATCGTCAACCGTTGTTTGTCCCTGTGCCGGGTAGCTCATACCGAGGGTGAGCGCGGCGATTACGTCTGCATCGGCGGCGGGTTCTGCCAGCGCATCGACGGGTTCAGCGGCAGCGATCAAACAGACTTCCGGCGTGATCCCCAATGCTTCGAGCGTCTCCAACGATGGGAAGGGCATCGGCGCCTCTTGTGAAGTGGGAGCGATCACGTCACCGGGGGAAAGGGTGCGCAAGCTGTCCCCGGCACCGACGGTGCTCTCTCCGGCAAGGGCATAGAAAATCGTGCCCGTATCCCCAACACTCATCCACAGCGCGCCGTTGGTGAGGCTGACCGGCAAATCGTTGAGCGTGATCCGCTGTGGTGACTCGCCTTGAGCGCTCACGAACGTGCCCGCTTGACCATTCGCGCACGCGGGATCAAACGGCATCAAGCTGATCGCATGACCGAGCAAACCGGATGAGTCTTGATCGACAAACGGCAGCGAATCGAGGGCGGGATTCGCGGCGACGAGGCTCGTGCTCACCCATGCGGTTGTGCCGTCCTCAAGCTGAACGCGCAGCCACAGCCCATCGGCTGACTGCCCATCTGCAAGCAGGGTCGCATCAAAGCGGAAAATGCCGACGACATCGAAGTTTGAACCCGCGCCGCCGCGTAAATTGACGTTGTAACCCATGCCGTTCGTGATCTCCACGCCCGCCGTTTCCGCGAGTTCATATGCGGTCACGCGGCTGTTGATCAACGTGAGCGTGATTCCGCCGCTCAAACGGATGATCTGCGGCTGTCCGTCGCTGGTCAGTGTGATTTCATCGAGCGGAATCACATCGCCGCTCACGGTGCAGGAGGCATCGATGGCGCTGTCGCCGCACACGCTGATGAGCGTGGTCAGCACAGCGGCGGCGACTTCACAAGTGTCTTGCGCGGCAGCCGAGACGCTGATCAGCAAAACGCCGATCACGAGAAAGAGAAAAACACGGGAGAAAAGAGATTTGTGCATGGCTAACTCTCACTGGGCAGGTATTCGAGTTCGGTTAAGAGCGCCGAGAGCGCTTGCAGTGTGACCAGATTACGCACGGTATAGCCCGCACCGAGATTTGCTTCGGTGAATATGGCGACGCTCCCCGGCGGCTCTGGCTCGGTGAGGTGAAGCGTATCTTCGAGATCGACACCGTAATTCGGGAGCGGCTCAAGCGCGGCGACGAGGTTGATCACCGGGAGATCGTAATCGCGGCTGATCTTCAGGATGATCTGATTAAACACGCGGCTTTGATCTGGCGCTTCCGGGCGGATCGGCATGGTGTACAGCACAGGCACGACATCCGCCGCGATCGTCTCCAGCACGACTTGGCGCAAGAAGAAGTCAAACAGCATCGCGTCGAACGCCATCACATCGTTTGTGCCGAACATGATCAGCGCGAATGCCGAATTGCCGACGCGATACTCACACGCAAGCGGGCTTTCGTTCGGCTCACAGGCATCCTGAACCGCCCATGTGCTGTCCAACGCACTGGCGGTTGAAAAGCCGAGCGAGTTGGCGAAGTTTTCGCGGTTGAAAGCATTGTGATCGCCGCTGCTAGTGGAGAAGAAGGCAACGGTTGGCTCAAGTTCGGGGTAATCGCCGAGATCATACGCACCATCACCAAAGGCGGTGAGGAAGTTGACCGAAGCGGTCATCGAGTCCCCGACTTTGGAGAACACATGCGGATCGCGCGGGGTTTCCCGCGCTTGACCGCGCTCAAATATCGCACGGGCATGATCGGTCAGGAGGGGAAGAATCGGGAAATCGGCGGGATCGACTCCTTCTAAGTTGGCGGGGTCGAAGTCGCCGAGGGTGGGCGGCGTGAGGTCGGGGGTCTCTTGCGCAAGAACGCCAAAGCCGACTGTCAACAAGCACAGCAAACCGACAGCCGTCAAAGTCAGGAAAAGCCGTTGTTTGAGCATTTTGTCTCCGAGCAGAAAAATCTCGCCTGATTATAGCGCATCAACTCCGCGTGCTAGGGTTGTCCCGACTAGGCATCCGATTTCGATTGCTCTATAATCGATGCGGCAAAGTGCTGGTTTACGAGAGCGGGGACATGATCAAACGGCGGAATTGGCTCATCCTGCTTGGGCTGATCAGCGTGCTGCTCCTTTTGAGCAGTGCGTTTGTGATCGCTCAAGACCCGATTCGCGGCACAACGGGCGGAACGGTGCTGAACGTGCGTGAACTGCCGGAACGCGGCAGTGCGCGGTTGGCGCAGTTTCAGCCGCACACTGATTTCATCGTCGAAGGTCGCAACGAGTCCGCCGATTGGCTGCTGGTTTTCGCGCCGTCGGTTGGCGTGCGCGGTTGGGTAGCGATTGGCTTCATCACGTTTGAGCGCGCCGTCCAAGTGAGCACAGAAATCCCCGTCTCGAATGAGCGTGTCACGCCGGAGACGATGACTACCAGCGGCGATCCGGGTGCTTCCGCGCCCGCCGTCGTCACTATTCCCGATGTGATCGATTATCCGGCGGTCTACATGACCGATGCGGTGTGGCGCAATGTGCGCAATATCTGGGCGCGCGGTCGCCAGCTTGGGAATGATCCTTGGGTGCTGATGAAAGTCGGCGAAAGCAACAGTGCCGGAACGGTTTACCTGTGCAATTTTGAGTGGCGGGCATATTCACTCGGCACGTATACGCATCTTCAGGGGATCGTTGATAACTTCAGCGCGACCGGATCATTTTGCCGTTTTAATGCGTCCGCGCAGAACGGTTTTGCGACCGTCAATGTGCTTGACCCGCTGTTCGCGCCCGCCGATATTTGCCAACCGAACGAACATGCACTCGCATGCGAGATTCGGCGCTCGCGGGCGTCGTTCGCGTTTATCTATATGGGGCTGCCGGATACCGGAATCCTGACCCCTGACGAATTCAACCGCAACATGACGACCATCGTGAATACGCTCACACGCGCGGGGGTGATCCCGATCTTGGGGACGTGGCCCACCGCCGATGTATTCAACGGGAATAACCTACCGCAGCTGTTTAACGAGGAGATACGCGCCGTCGCCCGCGCCTTGAGCGTGCCGCTGCTTGATTTCCGCGCCGCGCTGTACAACTATCCTAATCACGGCACGGGAGCAGACGGCTATCACCTGTCGGTACGCGATGAAACACGCAGTGAGTTCGGCGGCGATGAACTCCAGTACGGGCGCACCTACCGCGAACTCCAATCCCTGCAAATTCTGTATGACATCATGAGCGCGGTGGGCTAACCGCGCTGTGCCTCGAAAGACCCTATGACAATAACTCACGCCAGCGGCGTGCGGGCGATGATTTGTGTGGGTGTGAGTGCCCTGCTGATCAGCGCTTGCACGCTGACTCAGGAAACACCAACGCCAACACCTACCGCAACGCCGACCGCTACCGCAACGCTTACACCAACGGCAAGCCCGACGCCGACGATGATCCCGACTGACACGCCGACACCATCCCCGACGCCGATCATTTCGATGATTCCGCGCGAACTCGCGGTGGGTGACGGCTTAACATACGTGCGCGCAGTGCCGAATACACTGTTCCCTGTCACGCGTTCCGTCAATATCGATTCGACGTGGGAGGCGATTGGGCGCTCGTCAGACAGCCAATGGTTGGAAGTCCGCTTCGATGATGGTTTCACGGGGTGGATCGTGCTTCTCCCCGGTGAATACCAAGTCGATCTCGCGGCACTGCCAATCAGCGGCGAATCGGTGATCGCTGATCGGATCGCGCTCGTCAGCGATGACGCGCACCCCTTCTATAACGAAGCAGGGGACGGCGTGCATGGCGATCTGTCGCACCTGTCAGCGCTGCGCGTGGATATGCGCACCGAAGACGGTGCTTGGCTGCACGGCGCGGACAGCGAAGGACGGATCGGTTGGGCGGCGAGCGACGGCTTGCTGCTCACGTTTGACGCACAAGCGCTCACGGTGGGGACATTCACGCTGACGGTTGAATCGGAACCGAATGCGCGCGTCCGGTTGGATTCGGGTGGGCTGCGCTTGCGCCAATCTCCGAATGTTGATGCGAGCGTTTTGCTCAACTTGACGGCGGGAACGGAATTGATCGTCAGCGAACGCACGACGGACAGTGCATGGGTGTTGGTCGAACTCCAAGAAGGCTATCGCGGTTGGGTGTCGGCGTCCTATGTCGAAATGCTGGACGGTGATTTGAACGGCGTCCCCGCCAACGCCAGCCCACAGCCCGTCCCGTATTTCGTTCCGCCTACGCCAGAGGGCGGCATTTCGGTGTCGGTGGTGTACGGTGGGGCGCGCCAGATTTACCTGAACGGTCAGGCGATGGGCAACCGCGCCAATGTGTTCAGCACGGTGGGTGACAGTTTGACCGATACGCCGTACTTTCTGCGCGAGATCGTGTACGGGTACAACCTTGGTGATTATGGCTATCTGCTGCCGACGCTCAATTTCTTCAACGCTGATACGGGCTACGGCAACGCCTTTCAGCGGCGGGCGATTTCGACTCGATCTGGTTTCAGCACATTCAGCGTCGTGGTCGAAAATCATCCTGAATACGCGGAATGTAATCCGGGTGAGCTTCTGCTCGACTGCGAATACCGCCTCGTGCGTCCGGCTTATTCGCTGATCATGATCGGGACAAATGACGCGCCCGCTCACGACGGCGCAACCTACCGCGCCAACCTGACGCGCATCCTTGATATCAGCATCGCGCACGGCGTTGTGCCGATCCTTAGCACAATCCCGCCGCGCGCCGACTTTAACGAGCGCGTCATCGAATACAACGCGATCATCGTTCAGCTTGCGCAGCAGTACGGCGTTCCGCTGACGGACTTAAATACCGCACTGCTGGCACTGCCGAATCGCGGCTTGGATGGCGACGGTGTGCATTTGTCGATTCCACCGGGAGCGCCCGCATCCACTGTGACGTTTACGGCGGAAAACTTGCAGTATGGAACGACGATGCGCAACCTGACCGCGCTGCAAGCGCTGGCTCAAGTGCAGCGCGAAGTCGGCTACTGAGGCGATTCACCCAAGAATTCGGCGATCTCCTCAAGCGTCATCGCTGCGCCCTGCGCGGCGGCGCGGTTGTAAACGTCTTCCGGAAGACTTGCGCTCAACGCGGCGCGCTCGATCTTGTCGCGTTGTGTCGGGAAGCGCAGCCTGTAGCGCTCGGCGATGCTGTCCGCCGCGCTGATCAGGATCACTGCTGCTTCCGGACTGCCTGTTTCGCACAGCAGTCGACCAAGGCAGTACAGCCCCTCGGCGATCGGCTGTGGGCGGTTGATCTTCACCAGCATTCCTAGCGCTTCCCGGTAAGCGGCTTCGGCATCGCTGCGCTTGCCCAGTGCGCGCAGAATATCCCCTTGTGTGAGGAGTGTTTGACTGAGGTAATGAGTCGCCTGATTTTGGCGCAGCGCTTTAATGCTCGCTTGAACGGCGGTTTGTGCCTCCTCAAACCGTCCCTCGATCAGCGCCAACCGCGCCATCGCCTCTTGAGCCAAACCGATATGCTGGATGTCTTTTGCCTGAGTCACCAAGTCCAAACTCTGCACCAAGTAGGTGCGGGCTTGTGCGGTGTTGCCGAGCGACATCAACGAATGGCTGAGATTCTGCAATAGTCCGCCGATGATGCGCTTATCGCCAAGCTGTTCCGCATATTGCAGCGCCTCAAGCTGAAGCTCACGTGCGCGTTCGGGATCGCCGCGTTCATAAGTCATCGATCCGAGGTTGTACAGGACGTGAACCATCCCCTGTAAGTCCTCAGTTTCTTTGAACAACGCCCATGCTTCTTCGGCGTACCCGATTGCTTCGTCGTATATGCCTTGTTCCTGCATCAGCAGGGAAAGATTATTCAGCACAGACGCCATGCCGAGCCGATAATTTGCTTCGCGGCGCACCGCATAGGCGCGTTCATAATAGGCACGCGCGGCGGCAAAATCGCCGCGATTCCATGCGATCACCCCAAGGTTGCTGAGTGACCCGCCCATGCCTGCTTTATCGCTGATCGCTTCGCGGATCGCCAAGCCTTCTTTGTGGAGCGCTTCGGCTTTGTCATGTTCGCCTTGTATCCACGCGAGATACCCCGCCCCTTGAGTTGCCTCACCGCGCGCTTTGCTGATCGTGCCTTGTGTGGCATCAAGCAGGAGTCCAAGCCAGCGCCGCCCCTCGGTAATGTGTCCGCGCATGAGCCAGAATTCCCAGATCGACGCCGCCAGTTTCAGCCCAATGTCGAGTGCTGCGGCAGACCCAGATTCGAGCGACCAACTGATCGCCGTGCGCAAGTTGTCATGCTCCTGCTGAAAGCGATCCAGCCACAAGGTTTGCTGCTGCCCGTGAATACGTGAATCAGGGTTCGCGGTCAGCGCGGCGTAATAATTCAAGTGCGCATCACGGATCGTGTGTGCTTCGGGCAGACGCTCGAACGCAAATTGGCGCAAGAGTTCGTGCATGCCGTAATAGGAATCATCTGATCGGAAGATCAGCGAATGTTCAAGCAGGAGCGCGAGTTCTGGCAGGGTTAAATCTGCGACTGCGGCGGCGGCTTCGCGGTCAAATGTGCCTTTGAAAACAGACAGCTTCATCAGCTTGGCGGCGACGTCCGGCGGGAGCAGACGGAGCGAGTCTTCAAATAATGCCTCGACGCTGCGGTGACGCTCCGGCACGTTGCGGACGGTCGTCGCAAGGAATTTCGGGCTGATCATTTGAACGATTTCGCTCACCGATAGAATGTGCAGCCACGCCGCCGCCAATTCGATTCCAAGCGGCAGCCCTTCGACGGCTTCGCAAATATCGATCACGGCTTCCAGATTGCCTTCGAGCGTGAAACTCGGCTGCACACGCCGCGCGCATGCTGTGAACAACTGTACCGCGCCATATTCAGCGGCGGCTTCGCTTGGTGACGTAGGCACGTCCATGCCGCCTATGGTGAGCGACCATTCTTCCTGCAAGCGCAGCCATATGCGCGACGTGACGAGGATGCGAACATTCAGCGCATGCTGGAGCAGTTCCGAAATCAACGCAGCACGCTCGACCAGAGTTTCAAAGTTATCCAGCACGAGCAGGAGTTCACGCTTGGCAAGATGCGCGATCAATTCGGCGCGGGGGTCACTGCCTTGAATCGTTAGCCCGATCTGGTTGGCGATCTCAATGTCCAGCATTTCGCTCTGCTGCACGGCAGCCAACGAGACGAACTGCACACCATCGCGAAAATCGTCTGCCAATTCTTCGGCGGCGCGCATGGCTAACCGCGTTTTGCCCGTCCCACCCATGCCGATAATCGTGAGCAGTCGACATCCCGGTTGGCGCATCCGTTCGATCACATGCTGCAAGTCGAGCGGGCGTTCAACAAACGGCGTTGGCGGTGGTGGCAGACGCACCTGTTTTGTCCGCTGCTGCGTGGTGGTTGTGACCTGCTCGGTTTGAATATGCGCGTATAACTGCGTGGTTTCGTCATCCGGCGCAACACCGAGTTCATCGCGCAGCACCCGGACGCACATTTCATACTGAGAGAGCGCCGCGCTCCGCTGACCGGACGCCGCAAAGAGGCGCATCAGCGTGCGATGTGCGCTTTCCCTCAGCGGATCAATGCTCAAAAGCCGCTGTGCGTGTGCAATCCCGTCGGCGTGATCGCCGTTTTCGAGCGCTGTTTCGGCAAGCTGACTTAATGCCCCTGCGACCATCACGCGGAGACGCTCGGTTTCTGAGACTTGCCACTGTTCAAAGCCTTCAGCGTCACGGAGGTGAAATCCTGCGAGAAACTCACCTTTGTAAAGATCAACGGCGGCGCTTAAGCGGCGCACTGCGGCGGTTGATGTGTCGATTCGGCTGGCAGTGACCGAATCGGCAAGTACCTGACTATCCACCCAGACGGGGCTTTGCGGATCGATCATCAACGTCTGGCGTGTGATGATCAGATAATCGCTCACATACTGATTGAGATCGACCAGGGCAGTGCGTAAATTCCCCATCGCCCGCGCCTGTGAGGCAGTGTTCCACAACAAATCTGCCAGCCGTTCGCGTGAGTGTTCGCGGCGTTCTAGGCATAGGTAAACGAGAAGTGCTTCTCCCTTGCGCGTACTCAGGCGCACCGGCTCACCATTGTGTCGAATGGTTAAGCCGCCCAGCGTAAACAGCTCCAATGATGCCCCGACCACTACATGAACCCCAGTTAGCACAATGCCCGACTTCGATGTTCACAGGATAGCACGAAACGCACACGGTGGGGCTTATCGCCGTTGACCTGGACGGGTTGACCACACCCCTCATGATCTTCATTGACGTATTCTTCAATTTAGCCTTAGTATCAATGAAGAATTATGTCGCACTTCGGTTCCGTTTCGTGTGAACTGCGAAGGAGATGGGGAATGCAATCATTTCTATACATCGAGGACGACGCTCTAAGCCGTCAGGTGTTAAACATCATTCTCACACTTCAAATGGGTTATCCCGAGCACGTGGTGACGGTTTTTGAGGACAGCGCGGATTATGCAACGCGGATTGTGGCTTTACCCTATGTTCCGGATGTCGTGTTCTTGGATATTCACATGCGCCCACATACGGGCTTTGAAATTCTCCAGTATTTGCGTAGTTCCCCGCAGTACGCCAAAACGCTGATCGTCGCCTTAACGGCGAGCGTCATGAATGAAGAAGTCGAAACGCTGCGCGCTGCGGGTTTTGATGGCGTGATCGGCAAGCCGATCAATCACGCGACGTTTCCCGATATGCTCAAGCGTATTTTGAACGGTGAGAAAGTATGGAATCCGCTGTAGTTCTACATGATAGTTAAAAAATCGTTCTAGTACTCCGGTGGAGGATATATGCAGGCTGTTGTGCCCAACACGAAATATAGGCAAGTTTGGCAGCAAATCTTTGAATCAGCCGGGGTAAAAGACCCAGTAAAGCGGCGCAATGGTTCTCTAGCGGCGGCACTTGCATTTGCCGAAGCAACACTCCTCGTTGTTGCTTTTTTATGGACGGGTACCGTTACGCTTCTCGTGCTGGCGGGGATTTCATTCTCCGCTTATGCGCTGAGCCGGATGGGATATGTCCGTTTTGCAACCGCGATCCTCGTGCTGGAATTATCGGTGTGGTATGTGTTCTTTATTGCCAATGATCCCGCCCTTACAGGAGAGGGTGTGCGCACGTTGTTCGCGTGGTCAGTGCTGCCTATGCTGCTCTCCAGTTCTTTTCTGGTGCTGAGTGATACGTTCTGGGTGGGCATGCTCAACATAGGGGTCATGTTCCTTGTCCCGGTTATCATTCCACGCTTTACAACGGCGGATGTGTTTGCGACGATCGGACTGCCTACCACAGCGCTGGCGCTTATTTTGGTGTCGATGCGTCATCGTGACGGGGTCGAACGAATCCGTCAGAGTGCGCTTCAGCAGGCGCTTGATCAGGTGCGCGAATCAGAAGCAAAGCTGGAAATCCGCGTCCTCGAACGCACGAAGGAACTGGAACAGAAAACCGTAGAGCTGGAAGCCGCCAAGATCGAGGCGGAGCGCGCCAACAATGTGAAGTCGCAGTTTCTCGCCGTCGTGAGCCATGAACTGCGCACGCCGCTTAACGGGATCATCAATTTCAGTGCCTTCGTCCATGATGGCTTTTTTGGACCGATCAACGAAAAGCAGAAAAATGCCTTAGGCGATGTGATCAAGGCGGGGAATCACCTGCTGGCGTTGATCAACGATGTACTAGATATTTCCAAGATCGAGTCGGGTTCGCTGCGGCTGTTCATCGAATCCGATATTGACCTGAACGCAGAACTTGACGACTTGATACGGAGCAGTCAGCCGCTGTTGGGGTCAAAAAGTGTCCAATTCGTGCGCGAAATTGGCGACGGACTGCCGCGTATTACCGGAGACCGGCGGCGCATTCGTCAGATCATGATGAATATCGTTTCGAATGCCTGTAAGTTTACCGAAGCGGGGACAATCACAGTCGGGGCGGAGGCAGAAGGCGATCAGGTTCATCTGTGGGTGAAAGATACCGGACCGGGAATCCGGGATACAGATCACGAGTCAGTGTTTGAAACATTCAAACAAACAGATGCTGGACTACGGAGCGGCAGCGGAACCGGACTCGGAATGCCGATTTCACGGCGGTTGGCGGAAGCGCACGGCGGCAAGCTGTGGCTGGAAAGCACCGTTGGTCAAGGCTCGACGTTCCATGTGATGCTGCCCATTCATGCCGTGCTTGATTCGGCTGCACAAAGCCAAGCGGTTGAGTAAGGCGATTCGATTAGAGATAGTGTGAACTGCGGGAGAAACGTATTTTATGGACGACATACACGTCGTTATCATCGATGACTCAGAGGTGGGCGTAAAAGTCTTGGCAAATCTGCTAGAGGTCAACCACGTCACCTACACTGCAATACAAGACCCGCGTCAAGCCAACCGGGTGCTGTCTGAACTTGCACAGGTAGATGTGATCTTTCTTGATTTGGAAATGCCGCATCTGAGCGGGGTTGACCTGCTCACCATGATTAAGCAAGATTTAGGATTGTCTGTTCCGGTGATCGCTTATACGGTGCACACCAGCGAGATCGATCAAATGCGGCAGATCGGGTTTGATGGTTTCTTAGGAAAGCCGCTGAAGATGCGCGACTTTCCGCAGCAGCTTCAAAACATTCTCGGCGGTGTTCCCGTCTGGACGACGAACTAGTTCAGCTGGCGAAAATTGGTAAGCAGTTAAGTCTGAAGGAGACCGGGTCGGTTCTAACCTCGCATTGGCTTCGACTCGTTGTCGTTGGGGGCTGAAGGGTTTGCCAACAGCATCCCCTCTCTTTTTCGATTCTCAGGCACGTTTTTTGGGTGTGTCATCTCAGATTGCACCCCTAGAAAACGAGGAAGTTACGGGCAACCCGCGCACGATAATATGGGAAGGTATCTGGGTAACGGGCAAGACAGAAACGTTCTTCCAACTGCGACACCCACTGATAGCCCACAAAGAAGTACAGCGCGACGCTCACCATCAACCATGATCCACCCATCAGCCCCATCCCCAAAAGCGCCAGCGCCGCCGCTAGATAACCGGGATTGCGCGAAACAGCGTAGATTCCGCGCGTGATAAGCGTGTCTGAAGGCGTCGCCGCGTAGTCGATGAACGCGCGTATGCGCATAAGCAGCGCCACAACAAAGACGATCAGACCGAGCATCAACAACAGGGTATTCGCTGTGAACGGGACTAATATGGCGTAGCCGTACATCGAGAAATAGGGGATCATCACCGCCCAATATCCGATACGTTCAGTCGATGACATCGGCGGCAAGGTGACTGCCCGGCGCAGCGCATCCGGGTTGCGCCGTTGATAGGATGCGACAACAACAGTTGGTGCGACGATCTGCACGGCGACCGCTATCCACACGTTCAACAATCCCGGCGCAAAATGGAAAACCTGCATGTTAATCCCTCGCAATGCTAGAATAGAGATGTGTCAAGATATTGCTTGAATCGTAGACGTAAGGGATCAACGAGACAATCATCAGGCAGGCGGGTTTGTCTGATAAAGGACAAATACGCAGAATTGTCCAGAAATGAGCAGGGGTGAGATGACAGTAGATCGTCGGGTACAACGCACGTGTGAGCAACTGCAGAACGCTCTAAGGGCTTTGCTCGACGAGAAAACTTACGACACGATCACCGTGCAAGACATCACTGAACGCGCCAATGTAGGACGTTCGACTTTCTATCTACACTTCCAGAGCAAAGATGCACTGTTCGTTCATGCTCATCTAGCGGAAATCGCACGTATCACAGCCCAAGAAGACCTCTTTAGCGTGGAAGCGCTTGTGCAGTCCGAACCGTCGGATGCGTTGACTAAACTCTATCACTATCATTGGAATCATCGTGAGACTCTCCGCATGGTGTACTTCGGGCAGTACGGGCAGACAATTTTCCTCTATCTGCGCGAAAGTAACACGCAGCGTCTGCTCAGTCACTTACAGTCCGCATTCACGTCGGAAATAACTACAATTCCGTTGGATGTCCTCGCGGCTTATTTGATCGGCTCCCAGATGGCGCTCATGCAAACATGGATCGAGAAGCGTTTGCCGTACACACCGGAAGCGATGGCAGCCTACTATCAGCGGTTACAAAGTGCCGTTATCCGCTCGGCACTTGCAGATGGCAGCAATCCCTAAGTACCTCGCCACTACGATACCTGTAGACAAAGACGACCGCGCGTGGTGCACACCAGTGAAATCGATCCAATGCGGCAGATTGGCTTTGATGGTTTCTTGGGAAAGCCGCTGAAGATGCGCGATTTTTCGAAGCAGCTTCAGAATATTCTCGGCGGTGTGCCCGTGTGGACGACGAACTGATTGAGTCTGGCAGCAGAAACAACCGATCTGCATATAATGCGATGGATAGTTCGATCAAAGGATCGGTTGACGAATGCCTCATTCCGCGATTCCGTTGGTAAAAGGACTTCCATTTCTCGGCAGCACATTGGCACTGACTCAAGATGCCATCGGATTCATGACCCGCGCTTATCATGACTACGGGGCAGTGTACCGCGTGCGCGTTCCCGGACGCGAGATCATGATATTAGCAGGACCCGACGCCAACCAGCTTTTGATCAATCTTGGGGATGAATACCTCAAACTCCGCCCGATCTACGGTACGCTGGTCGATGAAACGGGCAGCGAGCTTTATTTACCCACACTCGATGAACCGGAATACAGCTATTACCGCCGCATGATCAAGCCGCGTTTATCCCGCGAGGCGCTGGCGGAACACCTGCCGGAGTCACTGGCGTATATCCGTGCGACCGCGGACGGGTGGAAGCCCGGTCAAGAGGTGCGTGTTTTAGAGGCGATGAGCCGCCTGTGCATCGAAATCGTCAGCCGCTCCACCGAAAGCACCGAGATCGGGGACGAGTTGGCGTCGATCATCTTCTTCACCAACCGCTTGATCGGATCGGGTGTGGCGTTTCAGCCCCGGTTTCTGCTCAAAATGCCGGATTACCAACGGGCGAAGCGCCGCTTTGAGGCGTTCTTGCAGCGCATCGTCGATCAGCATCGCGCGGCGGATCGCACACCAGATAAGCAGGGAGACTACGTCGATCTGCTGTTGGAAAGCAAAACAATCGACCAGAAACCCCTGACTGGGCATGATCTGCTTGCTTACGTGCATCTCCCGTTCGTCAATGGAGTCGCCTATGCGCCGCGCTTGAGCGGCTATCTGCTGTACGAACTCTTGCGATCACCGGAGCTTCTGGCGCGGATTCGTGCCGAATTGGATGACGCCTTCGCGGAAGGTGACTTGACGATGGGCGCGATGCGTCGGATGCGCTGGTTGTACGGCGCATGTATGGAAACGCTGCGGATGTATCCAGTAGCAGGGGCACTCCCGCGTTATGTTGCTAAGTCGTTTGAGTTTGGCGGTCACACCATCGAAGCAGGGCGGATGGTCTTCATCGCCACCGGCGTGACGCATTTTCTGCCGCATATCTACCGTGACCCGTACCGCTTTGACCCGGAACGCTTTTTTGAGCCGCGCAGTGAGCATCAACAACCGGGAGTATTCGCGCCTTATGGGTTGGGCGGGCGCACCTGCTTGAGCGCGGGCATGGGTGAAGCGCTGATCATGCTTGTGGTTGGGACGCTGCTTCATCAGGTTGAATTAGCGCTGCCTACTCCTGATTACCGTCTCAAGACGCATATCGCGCCGATTCCCGGACCAGACAAGGCGTTTGCGGTTCAGGTCAAAGGCAAACGCACCGCCATTCATTAAATAAGGAAAACAGCCCAGAGCGACCGAGAGAATAGATCGTTTATACTGAGGTGCGCCACGTGAAAGGTTCAACAGGAGGGACTCAACCCACTCTTGAACCCTTCACTGGCGGCGTAATCACTCAGCTAGAGGATGTTTCTTATGAAAATGACACGACTTGCAGTGCGGTTTCTCCTCGTTTTCGTCTCCTTGTTTTCACTTCTTGTCGTAACAGCACAATCGGACGGTGTCCCTTGGGAAACATGGGCAAACCTCGATGTCAGTACCATCGGGGATGACAACAGCGGATCATCCGTGACCGTAACCGAAATCGATGGCGCGGCGGCACTGATGGTCACACCGGGCGGATCATCCGACGAAACCAAACTTGCTGTCCCGTTCACAGGTGCGGAACTGGCGGATTGGGCGGATGCGACCTCGCTCACGCTTGAAGTGTATCTACCGGAAGACAACGCACTCAACCCGAACCGCTTCTTTTTGGGCATGGCGGACGTGACCGGCGGCGGATTCACATGGCTGGCGGGGGTGTTCAGCGATACCCCGGCGCAGCCCGGTTGGAATACGCTGTCGTACCCGCTTGATGGTGCGATGCGCGCGCTCACCGACGATCACCTATACAGCTTGTATTTCTCATTCTTCTATGATGACGGCGCAAAAACCCCGCTGACCGAACCGTTTTACATCGGCGGCGCGTCACTGCGTGGACTCAGCAGCATGAGCGACGCTGACCGCTACCGTCAAGAAGTCGATGAACTGTTGGCGATGGATGACGAAGCCTTCGTTGAGGCAGTCGCACGCCAAACGTTTGATTTCTTCTGGTTGGAGGCGAACCCGGAAAACGGTTTGATCAAAGACCGCAGTACGTCGGACTCTCCGGCGAGTATCGCGTCGGTGGGCTTTGGCTTGGCGGCGATTCCCATTGGCATCGATCGCGGGTGGATCACTTACGACGAAGGGTATGCACGCGTTCAAACCACGCTTGAGACGTTCCTGAACGGCGGCGTTCAAGGCGAACACGGCTTCTTCTTCCACTTTGTCGATATGCAAACGGGCGAACGCGAATGGGAAAGCGAAGTCTCGTCGATTGATACCGCGCTGCTCGTCGCGGGGGCGCTGGTGGCAGGGCAGTATTTTGAAGGCACAGAAATCGAGGCGCTCGCCAACCAGCTTTACGAAAATGTCGAGTGGGATTGGATGCTCGGCATGGATTACATGGTGAAGATGGGCTACCGACCGGAAAGCGGATTCCTCAGCGCGGCATGGGATCACTTTGACGAAAGCATGATCTTGTACGCGCTGGCGATTGGATCGCCATCGCATCCGGTTGAGGATCGAACATGGCGCTCATGGGATCGTTCGGTCAATCGTGACGGTGCGTATGTGTATCTAGCCGGTGAGCCGATGTTCGTATACCAGTATCCGCTGGCGTTTCTGAATCTTCAGGGCATGGAAGATCGCTATGTGAACTACTGGAATAACACGGCGCGGGCATGTGAACGCAACCGCCAATTTTCGATGGATCGCAGTGCCGATTTTCTGACGTATCAAGACGGTGTGTGGGGGCTGAGTGCGTCCGATGGTCCTTCTGGCTACCGTGCTTACGGCGCGTGGGAAAATAATCACGACGGCACGATTGCGCCGTATGCTTCTGCCGCGTGCCTGCCGTTCACGCCGGAGATCGCGTTTGAAGGAATGCGCGCCATGCTCACTGAATACGGCGCGAATGTGTGGCGCGAATACGGCTTTGTGAGCGCGATCAACGAGGATGAAAGCTGGTACTCGCGCGATCACATCGGCATCGATCAGGGAGATATTCTGCTGATGCTGACGAATGCTCAAGACGGCTTTGTGTGGGAGTTATTCATGGCACATCCGGCGATGCAAAACGCGGTCGCGGCGATGGGCTTTGTCGAAAGCACGGGTGATTACGCGATCACCCCGGCGTACTGGTCACAGGTGACAGGGCAATAATTAAAAACATCAACGCTAGGGCGCAAAGAAGAACATGATCGCCGCTCTCTTTGCGCCCCAGCGTGGTCTTATCGTTTGTCCTCGACAAAGCCGAGTTTTTCCAGCATCGGCGCGATTTCGGGATTGCGCATGAACAAGCGCCAGAGTAACCCCGTCCGGTGATTCTCGATCATCACCACGACCGGCGCTTGATTCAAGCCCATCGAAATCGGAGACACCCATTCATTCGTCGGGTTGATCGCATCACGGAAGCCGAAAATATCCCATAGTTCAGGGTAGCGCGTATAAGCGTGACGCAAAAACGCCATTGATTCATCGGGTGTATACGGGAAACTCGCTAACGCTCCGGTGGGCGCGATCGTGCCGTCGTCGTCCTTTGGATTCGCCTCGCGGGCATGGTAGCCAAACTCGCCGTCGCTCGCCGTCAGCCCCCAGAAATCCTTCCCATAACCTTTATATCCGCCCGGATTTGCGGCACAGTGGCGGTGATTGATCAACGCAATCGTCCGGTTGTTTTCAAAATAGTTGGTGTAGCGGTCACGGATACCGCGCGGATCAAAACCGAGGAAGGAATAATGCAGGAAGAACAGCGGACCGCCTGAACCGACGCCGACATCGAGTTTCAGCCCGTGATAGGTTTCGCCGTTGGTATAGCTGCCGCCCGCCGTTGTGCGTCCCCAGCCTTCGCGGTATTCGCGCGCGAGTTCTGACTGCGACGCCCATCCGGTATGATAGAGTTCCGCCGGAACGGGATGCGTGGGCGACGCGACCGCCAGCAAATACACGATCATCACCTCGTTCCAGCCGATCAAGCGGTGATTGATGTGCCATTCGTACTCCGCCGACCAGTGCCAGTACAAATAGGCGGGATCGGCGGGATTGCGATACCAATCCCATTCGACGCTTTCCCATAAGCGCGTGATCGTCTCACGGATGCAGCGTTCGTCGTCGGTGTCGCGGTCGAAGTATTGGCGCGCGGCAAGCAAGCCGTGAATCATGAACGCGGTTTCGACCAGATCGCCGCCGTTGTCGTATTTGCCGAACAGCGGGATCGTCTTGCCGGTGCGTCCATCCATAAAATGTGACCAGACGCCGTGATAGCGGTCAGCGGTTTCGAGGAAGTGCAGCGCTTTGTGCATCCGTTCGATCACCTGCTCACGGGTGATGAATCCACGCTCGATGCCGACGAGCCACGCCATCACGCCGAAGCCGGATGCGCCGAGCGCGACCAGATTCGGATCGCCGGGGATAGTTTCGAGCGCAAGTCCCGCGTCCGGGTGGGCGAATTCCCAATAATGGCGTAAATGTGCTTCCTGCACCATCGTGAGCAGTTCGTCATCGCTAAACGGGCGCGTCTGCGTGCTGACCACTGCTGATGGTTCAGATTCTTGATAGGCTTTGTTGACGGCGGTCACGCGGAAATAATAATCATCGTGTTGATCCACACGGGCGGCGAAACGGTTAAACGTAGGATTTTGAATACCAACAGCCGCAAATGTCTCGCCATCGTGTGACGCATAGATCACCACGTATTCGACGTTCGGATCGGTGATCGGATTCCACATCAAATCGACATGCAGTTCACACCCCGTTGCGGAGAGTCCGGTCGGCGGCTGCACGGGCGCACTTGCCTCAAGCGTCCGTATCTTGATTTCATCAATGTAGAGTGTGTGCGTCGTTTGATCGTCGATGCTCTGCCGGAAACCGACGCGGTTAAGTTCGCCATAATCCGTCGTGCTGGTCGATGTACCAAACGCCGTGAACGGAATCGTTAGGTAAACCCATTGGTGCGCGGGCAGTTGATCGATCACATGATGCAGCCAAACCGAGCCGCCCCAGCCGCCAGACCGGAGTCCCAAGTGCAGGAGCGGGAGCGCGTGACCGACAATCGTATCTTCGCTGTAGACCCACATGCACAGGTGATCGCCTCCGGCGCGGTTTTCCCGTCCGCGCCAGTCATCGACCAAAATTTCGGCTGACCATTCGCCGCCGCGCATCGACCGCCACGAAAGTTCCAGCGCATTCGGCGGGCTGATCCAATGTTTGTGGGTCACAGGGAGGCGGTTGTTGACGGATTTTAGTTCGCTCGGTGCGCTGACGTGTATCTTCGAGGCGCTGTGATGGGTCGCGGTCAAGCTGTTGTCAAAAACAAGGTGTGAATAGTAAGAAAGGTCAAATCTCACGGGCTTATCCTGCCTGCTCACTCGTTCATCGAGAGTTCTCGAACGATTCATCACAAGGTAACAGGTTTTTCGTTTCTTGCCAGCGAGTCCATAAGCAGTGGTCTGAACGGGGAATTTACAGAAAAGAGCGCAGCGGGAGCGTGAATTAGTCTGCCTCCGCTGCGCTGATTGTCTCTTGCGTTAGCTGCGTTCGAGCGGCAGCCCGTTTTGCATCCACCCAAGCGTACCACCAACGATGTTGTACACCGTTTCAAAGCCTTTTTGACCGAGCAGCGCCGCCGCTGACTGCGAACGACTACCCGTCGCGCAGATCACCGCGACCGGATGAGTCAAGTCGAAATCACCGACTTTGTGTGCAAATTCGCCGAGCGGAATCAACCGCGCGCCGGGGACGTGCCCCTGTGCGTATTCCCATGTTTCGCGCACATCGACTACCAGCGGGGGATTTTCCTTCGCCAACAGATCGCTTAATTCTTGTGCGTCGATGTCGCGCACGTCGCCCGCCGTCGTCGGCAAGCCGAGCGCTTCCCATTGGGCGAGACTATCCGCCAGATACCCCGCGATCTGATCGTAGCCGACGCGGGCAAGGTTATAGACCGCTTTCACGTAGTCTTCTTCGTTTTCAACCATCAACACGATACGAATATCCGGCGGCAGCACAAAGCCGATCCGGTTGCTCAGTTGATCGTCCGCTTCCATGTGAACCGCGCCGGGGATATGCTTTGCCTTGAACGCGGCTTTCGGGCGAAGATCGAGCAGCGCCGCGCCCTGTCGGAAGATCGAAACGGCGTCTTGTGTGCTCAAGCCCTTGGGCTGAATATCACCGAGCGGACGCGGTCCTTGACGGTTGATCTGCTTGATGCGTTTGAAATTTCCCGGCTGTTCCGGCAGACCGGAGATCGCAAACTCAACATAGTCATTGTGGTCATGGATTTGCAGTGCCGGGTTGAACTGCCGTTCGTAGCCCATCGTCGTCGACAGCACCGATCCGATTGACTTGCCGCACAGCGATCCCGCGCCGTGACCGGGGAGGATCATCACGCCGTCGTTGAGCGTTAGATATTCATCCTTCAAGCTGGTGAACATTTGACCCGCCAGCCCGCGCGCCGCTTCGATGCCGACCAGATCGGGGCGTCCGGCGTCACCAACGAATAGGGTATCGCCCGTCATCGCCATCCAAGGTTCATCGGCGCGTGTTTTATCGACCACCAGAATCGTCAAGCTCTCCGGTGTGTGACCGGGGGTGTGACGCATCCGCAGTTCAACATTGCCGAGCGTGATCACGTCGCCACCTTTGAGCGCCTGATGCTCAAAGCCTGCGTTCGCCGCCTCGTGAACATAAATTTTCGCGCCCGTCCGTTCAGCGAGATCGGTATTGCCGGAGACATGATCGGCGTGCAGGTGCGTTTCGATAATGTGGGTGATCGTCATGCCATGTTCGGCGGCGGTATCGAGATATTTGCGAATATCGCGGTCAGGGTCGATTACCGCCGCAGCACCCGCGCCCTCGCAGCCGACCAGATACGATGCGCAGCCCAAACCGGGGATGAAAAACTGCTGAAGATACATGGAGTTTCCTTTCCTTAACTGACCACTAAACCCATCAACTTAGGGAGATTGTCGTAGAGTAGAAACAGCGCCAGCGCGATCACGAACACCGCGAACACCCGGCGCAGCACAATCGGATTCAAGCGTTTGCCGAGCCGAACCCCTGCGAATGTGCCGACCAACCCGGCGGTGACAAATGCGGCGATCAGCGTAAGGTCAACCGTGAAGCCTTCTAGATGTCCGAGAAAGCCCGCCGCGCTGTTCATGGCAATGATGATCAACGACGTGCCGACGGCATGGTGCATGGGCAGCCCGATCAGCATGACCAGCGCCGGAACGATCAAGAAGCCGCCACCCACGCCAAGAATCCCCGTCACCACCCCAATCGCTGCACCACCCGCCGCGACTTTCCACAACTGTATGGTTTCTTGTTCGGTGGATTGAGCGGTGCCTTTTCCGCGCAGCAGCAGTACCGCGACCACGAGCATCAGCACTGCGAAGGCGACCATCAGGAGACTCGGCGGAATCTGCTTCGAGACGCCAGCCGCTAAGTACGACGTGATCATGCCGACGCCGCCGAACACGACCGCGACACGCCAGTTCAGTGTGCCTTGTGCGCGATGAAAATATGCGCCCATTAAGCTGTTCGCGCCGACGATTGCCAGCGATGTTGTGACGGCACTTTGCGGCGACTGCCCGACCAAGTACACGAGCGCGGGAACGGTCAGGATCGAACCGCCGCCGCCGAGCATGCCGAGCGACGCGCCAATCGCAAAGCCTAAGAGTAAGTCAAGCAGAATGGGTGACATCACGAGATTTCATCTGTTAGAACGGTCGGTTGAAAGCGTCTCTACTGTAATGGGGAGTGTGTTTCCAAGTTAGCATCAATCGTTTAGACTAGAGCATAAGCCGCGCTTATGTCTTTTTGGGAGACTGCATGATCGATCTTCACAAACTGCATGTGTTTCACATCGTTGCTCAGGAGGGGAGTTTCAGCGCGGCAGCCGAACGCCTTTACATCACACAGTCCGCCGTCAGTCAGCAGATCAAAGAACTGGAAGCCGGGTTAGGGCAGACGTTGTTTGAGCGCGGTTGGCGCGGCGTGACGCTGACGCCAAGCGGCGAAGTGCTCGAAGCGACCGCCGCCCAAGTGTTTGACCTGATCGCGCGTGCGGAAGCGGCGCTGACCGATGTCGCACAGCTTACATCCGGCAGGATCACGATCAGCGCGACACAAGGCGTAAGCGCGTATCTCGCGCCGCTGTGGATGCAAGAATTCCGCGCGGAGCATCCGAGTTTTACCGTCGTGCTCAATACCGGGGTGACGGGAAAGATCATTGATGATGTACTCGCGCATCGCAGCGACCTCGGCGTAATTGAAGGGGAGCTTGACGACATGCTGCCGCCGCGTTTGGGGCATCTCGTGCTTGACGAGATCGAACAAATCCTCGTTGTCGGCTTTAAGCATCCGTTTTGGGAGCGGGATCGGGTTGATCTAAACGAACTCAGCGAGCAGTCGTTCATCATGCGTCAGCAGCAAAGTCAGTCGCGCATCTGGTTGGAACGCACGCTCAAGCGTGGGGGGATTGATCCGCATGTTGCCGCAGAATTCGATAACTTTGAGGCGATGAAGCGCGCCGTCGCCGCCGGTACGTGTGTCGCAGTGCTGCCGCCGTATGTGATCGAAGGCGAACTCAAACAGCATTTGCTTCATGCTGTTCCTGTAGAAGGCAAGCCGCTCGTGCGTGAACTGAAGCTGGTGTGGAATCGTGATACGCAGACATCGCCGATCACGCGGCGCTTTTTGTCGTTCCTCAGCCAGCATTATCCGGCGGTTCAGCCGCTTCTCAGACCACCTACATAAGTTTTCCTTATGCCAAGCAATTAGCAACTGCTTGGAACTGAACGGACGCTTGTCCGGTTAGCATTATCTGACTCCAACCATGAATTAAGGTATCGACTATGGCGCACCGTAATCTGGGAACTTCAATTATTTCACACCGCTGGCGGCTCTCGCTGATCCTTGTGATCGCGCTGGCGGGCGTGATGTTGTTCAGCGCTTCATGCGCCCCCGCCGCTCCGGCTGAAGGCGCGGCAGTATCCGATATTTCTCCTTCGGATTATCAATCGCAGTATATCAGCACTGCGGCGGATCACCTGCTGATTGATGTGCGCACGCCGGAAGAATTCGCCAGCGGGCATATCGCCGGGGCGATCAATATTTCCGTCGAGACGATCGCCAATCGCCTGAACGAAATCCCACAGGGGCAAACGCTCGTGCTCTACTGCCGCAGCGGAAATCGCAGCGCGCAGGCAGCTCAGATTTTGGCGGAAGCGGGCTACACTGATATTCACGATCTTGGTGGAATCAATGATTGGGTAAGTCAAGGTTATCCGACGGTTCAGTAGCATACAACGAGAGACTCCATGAATCTGCTCAAGAGTTTGTTAGGTGGCGGTGGTGACGGCGGCGCATCACACATGAATGCTGCCGAAGCGCGCGAACGCATCAGCAGCGGCGAACCGCTGTATATTCTCGACGTGCGCGAGACGGAAGAATTCCGCGCGGGACATCTGCAGAACGCACACTTGATCCCGCTGAATCAGCTTTCGCAGCGGATGAATGATCTGCCGAAGGATAAAGACATCCTGTGCGTGTGTGCGTCGGGTTCGCGCAGCTCAATGGCGACGCGGATGCTGCGGAACGCGGGCTACAAAGCGATCAATCTGCGCGGCGGTATGTTTGGCTGGCAGAGCGCCGGGTATCCGGTCAAGCGGTAAACGTAATCCCTGAAACGGTATTCGTTCTCTCGGATTTGGTGGGGACAGGGCATGCCCTGTCCTCTTGATTCAAAACCATAACGGGAGGACGAGGCATGCTCTAGAGTCTGCCTACTTTGCGCGCATGCGGTTGTTTCTCGCGTTGTGTTCAAGCTCCGCCAGTCCAAGCCCTTCGAGCAGGGGCGGAATATACATGCCGAAGCGCCCGCGCAGTCCCTTCTTCAAGCCATACCAACCGCCGACTGGGTTATTGGGCGAACGTCCCCACGCTTCGACCGTGCCTTCTTTCGGCTCTTTTTGCTCATCGGCGCTTCCGAGGTCGATCCAATCGCCGTGTTCTTTCAGCATCTTGTGTAGGTCTTCGATGCAGCGCAGATCGTAATGCAGAACGGTTGCGCCGACGGTGCATACGAGGATCGGCGGGTTGTGGCTTTCATCCTTGTAAAGCGTGTATTCGGATGTGAGCGGCGGGGTTTTCAACACCCAAGGGTCGTCCTTCGTGCCAGAGCCTTTGAAGTCGGGCTGAGTCATGTTGTTACAGTCCTTTCTAGTCGAAATCTCGCGTACAAGAACAAGGTCTAGGATGTGCGTTCTGCTTCGGCTTTCAGGTCGGCGGCGTAGCGCTCAAACACAGGGCGGAAATCCGGCAGCGAACCGGCGATCATCGGCAGCATCAAGCCGGTGAACGTCTCGACCATCGTAAAATCTGATGAGCCGTCGGCACGCTTGCTGATCGTATAGCTTCGCACGCCTTTGAACATTGGCGCTGCTCCGTCTTGCCACACTAACATCTTGCCCGGATCAGCTTTAGTCACTTTCAAGTTGAATGTACGCTTCGGATCAGCCGTTGTTTTCAACGAGACCGTTTATCCCAACGCGATGACCCCCGATACTTCCTTCACCGTCGAATTCCAGCGCGGGAAAGCACTTGCATCAGTCAAAATCGCCCAAATGTGTTCGGGCGTCGCCTTGATGTGGATGCTCACGGCGACGGACATCCGAAACGTTCCCTTTGTTTTGACTGCCTTGCCGTCGGTCTGCATCGTCTCAGAACTCCTTGAAATCAGTGAGGACTGTGATGTAACGACGCGGGACTCTAAAAGGATGCGCTCGATTCGAGAATCGGTATACTTCCCCTAGACGACTCTAGCATGATCACCTATCCACCGCTGACGCCCCAATAGGTAGCTGAGGAGATAATCCGGTGACGCTGATGCATATCAGCCAACAAGCATTTGGCACCCTCGTCGAGCAGTACGAGCGCGAACTGCGTGTTCACTGCTATCGGATGCTCGGCACGCTCCACGACGCGGAGGATATGGTGCAGGAGACATTTTTGCGCGCATGGAAACGCCGCGAAACCTTCACCGAGAATATTTCACTGCGCGCATGGCTGTACAAGATTGCGACCAATGCTTGTTTGGACGCACTCAAGAAACAGCGGCGGCGCGTGATTCCCGTCACTTTGGGCGAGTCTGCCAGTGCTGACGCGTCAATTCCGTCTTCCGTCACTGATCCGATCTGGCTTGATCCATACCCGGATGAACTGCTGCCTGTCGGTGATGCGACTCCGGAACAGCAGATGATCGCCCGTGAGCATATCCGGATCGCGTTTGTGGCGGCGCTCCATGTGCTGCCGCCGCGACAGCGCGCCGTCATTTTGTTAAGCGATGTGCTTGACTGGCATTTGAGCGAAATCGCCGCACTCTTGGAGACGACTGTTTCAGCGGTCAAAAGCGCCCTCTATCGGGCGCGTGTGACCATCGAAGCGCACCGTGCAGCCGATCCCACCGGAGGGATGTCCGCTTCTCCAGATGATCCCACCTTGCAGATGAAATTGGATGCCTACGTGCGCGCATGGGAGTCCGCCGATGTGGATGGGCTGATCGCGCTGCTGCGCGATGATGCGACGTTCAGCATGCCGCCGATTCCGTCGTGGTATCGCGGCGCAGACGAGATTCGCCGCTTGGTCGCCAAGACGATTTTCAGCGGCGCGGCGGCGGGGCGCTGGCGCTTGATCCCCACCCGTGCCAACGGGCAGATCGCGTTCGGGCTGTATCGACAGGCGGATACAGGGGGTTATACAGCGTATGGGATTCAAGTGGTAACGGCTGTGAGCGATGCGATTACGGATATTCTCACATTTCGGGTGCCAGTGCTCGTACCGCGTTTCAATCTTCCCACGTCTCTTGGCTAATCCCACGATGTCGCGCAAATACCGCGCATATAGGACGATTGCGCTCACTTGGAAATAAGGACAACGGACACATGCAGGTATCGCTGGCAGAATTGGAACAGGTCACACTCCGCGCACTGGCACGGGCAGGTTACCCCGCTGATGAAGCGGAAACCATTCGTAAAGTGCTGATGTACGCGCAGACACGCGGCAACAATCAGGGCGTCGTCAAGCTGATCGGCGCGGGGATGCCGCGTCATGCTCAAGCGCAGCCGCCGCGCATTGTGCGCGATCACAAACTCGCGGCTCTGATCGACGGCGGAAAATCGGTTGGTATGGTTGCGATGAGTTACGCGCTTACGGTGGTGATCGAGAAAGCTCACGAACACGGAATTGGGATCGTCGGGACGAACAACACGAACACATCCACCGGGGCGATTGGGTACTACGTCCATGAAGCGGCAAAACACGGCTTAATCGCGTTCGCTTTTTCCGGGTCGATGGAATATGTCGCCATGCACGGGGCAACTGAACCGCTGTTGGGGACAAATCCACTGGCGATTGGGATTCCCAGTGATGACACGCCGATCGTTTTCGACATGGCGACAGCGGCGATGGCGCGGTACGGTATTATCGAAGCGAAAACTGCCGGAAAGACACTCCCGCCGGATGTCGCATATGATGCGAACGGGCAGCCAACAATCGATCCGGCAGCCGCATTGAGCGGCGCGATCCGCACGTTTGGCGGTTATAAAGGCGCGGCGCTCTCGCTGATTGTTGAGGTGTTGACGCATCCCCTCGTCGGCACATCACCGGATGAGCATGGCAAGAAGACCGATGTGGGTAATCTGATGATCGCGTTTGATCCTGAACTCTTGGGCGATAGGGCGGAGTTCACACGGCGAGTGTCGGTGCTCATGCGGCGGGTGAAGAGTACACGCAGACTCCCCGGCGTTGACGAAATTCTCATTCCGGGCGAACGGGGCAATCGCATCGCGGAGCAGGTGAGAACGACGGGCATGATCGAAATCGAGGAGAGTCTATGGAATACGCTCAAACAAGCCGCATTTTAGAGTCCATCACCGTGCCGACGCTGCTTTTGAACGAGCGGCGGGCGCGGCGCAATATCGCGCGGATGGCGGAAAAATGCCGCCGCAGTGGAACACAGCTTCGCCCGCACTTCAAGACGCATCAATCGGCGGCAGTGGGTGAGTGGTTCCGCGCCGAAGGCGTAACAGCGATCACCGCGTCGTCGGCGCGGATGGCGGCATACTTCGCGGATCACGGTTGGAATGATATTACCGTTGCGTTTCCGGTCAACTGGCGCGAAATTGATGCGATCAACGCGCTGGCAGCGCGGATCACGCTTGGCTTGCTGGTTGAGTCGCTTGAAACAGCGAATTTTCTGCGCGAACGCCTCACGCATCCGCTGGATGTGTGGATCGAGATTGATTCCGGCACGCCGCGCACGGGCATCGTTTGGAGCGAATCGGATCAAATCGCGGCGCTGGCGGAACGACTGCGCGATCACCCGCTGATCCGGCTGCGCGGGCTGCTTTCACACAACGGTTCATCGTATGGCAGTCGGGGCGAGGCACAGCTCAGGGCGGCATGGGCGCAGTCGGTCGCGCGGCTGCTCGGCGTGCGCGCGGCGCTTGCCGAACGCGGACACAGCGGGTTGAAAGTCTCACCGGGGGATACGCCGTCATGCAATATCGTGGACGATTTCACCGGCTTAGACGAAATTCGCCCCGGTAACTTCGTTTATAACGACTTGATGCAGGTGATCAACGGCTCTGCATCCGAAAGAGAAGTGTCGGTCGCGGTCGCGTGTCCTGTTGTCTCCAAACACGCCGAGCGTTTGCAGATCGTGGTGTACGGCGGCGGCGTGCATCTGTCGAAAGACTCATTTGTCGATCAGCAGGGGCGCACTACGTATGGCGCAGTTGCATTCCCGACAGAAGACGGGTGGAGCGAAAGTATCCCCGGCGCGTGGGTGAAGTCGCTCAGTCAGGAACACGGCGTGATCCAGTGCGATGCGGAGACTTTCAACCGGGTGAAACTCGGCGATCTTCTGATCGTAATTCCCGTGCATTCGTGCATGACTGCTGATTTGCTCAAGCATGCGGTTACGCTCACGGGGGAGACGGTCGATATGCTCGTTTTGACGGGTTAATAGGGGGAAAGCATATGGCAGATGAAATTGCGCGGATTTTGGAACATCAGCGCGTGGTGCTGCTGGATGGCGCGCTGGCGACGGAATTGGAGCGGCGCGGCTGTGACTTGAATGATCCGTTGTGGTCGGCGCGTGTATTGATCGAACAGCCGGACTTGATCCGCGCCGTGCATGCCGATTATTTCGCGGCGGGGGCGGACTGCGCGACGACGGCGAGTTATCAAGCGACGTTTGAAGGATTCGCACAGCGCGGGATCGGCGCGGACGAAGCCGAACGCTTAATCCGGCTGTCGGTGACGCTGGCGCGTGAAGCACGGGATGCTTTCTGGAGCGATCCCGCAAATCACGTTGGGCGCGCACGTCCGTTTGTCGCCGGATCAGTTGGATCCTACGGAGCGATGCTGCATGATGGTTCAGAGTATCGCGGCGATTACGCGCTCACGGTTGATGAACTGATCGCGTTTCATCGTCCGCGCATGAGAGCGCTGATCGATGCCGGAGCGGAGTTAATCGCGTGCGAGACGATTCCGAATTGGACGGAAGGGCAGGCATTGGCGCGGCTGATCACCGAATTTCCGGGTGTATTCATGTGGATCAGCTTCAGCGCGAAAGATGGCGAGCACATCAGCAGCGGTGAACGCTTTATGGACTGCGTCATCGTTTTGAGCGATCACCCTCAAGTTGCCGCCGTTGGGATCAACTGCACGCCGCCGGAATACATCACAGCGTTGGTCGCAGCGGCGGCGCGCGAAACCTGTAAGCCGGTGCTCGCGTATCCCAATTCCGGCGAAGTCTACGACGCCGAGACGAAAACGTGGCACGGGCAGTCATGCGGCGATTTCAGCCAGCAGGCGCGCGAATGGATCGCGGCGGGGGCAAAAGTGATCGGCGGATGCTGCCGCACTACGCCGGAACATATCCGTGAGTTGGCGGCGGTCGTCAAGTCAGGTTACGAGGGAGCCTGAGGCGGTGTGTACGCTAACCAGTTCGGGTCAACACAGTTGTCCCAATCATCCATATGATACGTCCTCCATTTGGTGTGATGAGCCGGTTCGCTCAAACGGACGCAGCGATCACGCCAATAAAAAGCGATGCGCGCGGCATTAGTGTTGTAAGCGGTGAGGATGTCTTGAATAGCGGATGGCTCGAACTCATCAAGACTCCAGTACGAAATCTCTGATTCGAGCCCACATGTCGCGGTTGTTTGTGTTGGCATCATTGGTTCTCTGGGCATGAGCAGACTGCACCGGTCATTTCCGGCGTAGTAACTTCCTGTTATTCGAAGCGTCCAAGAATCCGGTGACTTCTCCCACGCGTAGTCCGAAGTATCAGGTTGAACTCCGCCGGGCTTCCACGTAATTTGGAGTCTGTCAAATCCGTAGCGGCAGCGAATCGCGCCGTGATTCGGGCGCTGCATCGAATCTTCTTTTTCCGTAATCCACCCGATTGTGTCGTGATCGCCACCGTCGTTGAAATTGCGCCACCAGATCGCATCAAGGAGTTCTGCGTATTCGTCCCAAACATCCCGGACTCCGGTTGCTGCAAAATAACGTCCGCCAAGTTGTATATCCGTCACAAAAGTGACCTCGTGCTGTCGGAAAAAGATGGGGACGTGATAGCTCATGCCGTCCCATGGCAGCAGATGCGTGAGGATTTCGCCTCCCTTCAAATACTCACGAATTGGCAGCTTGGGGATCAGCCGAATAAACCCAGTCGCAATGTTTGCCATGTTTGACCCCTCCAAGTGACAAGTATCCTATTTAAGTCGTAATGAGTCGATCTGCACGAAACGCGTGTATGATCTATAACAATTGGTGGCACGGGAAAAACGATGCGAATGCTTGGGTTCTTTACGATTACTTAACGAATAACCCCAAGTAAATACTACATCATTCGTCATATGATTAGCGACGTTTGACGTATGAGCGAAGTTTGATTATAGTTAAATCTAGATTCGATATGTGGAGGTGTTTAATGCCGTCGATTCAGCTCCAAGTAACGAATGATGACAATTCGGTTGATGATTACATCGGGCAGTTGGCGGAATTCCTCCGCAAAGATTTGCATAAGTTAGGGGCAGACAGCGTGGAAGCGCCAAAAGCGGATGATATCCCCGGCTCACGCGGAGCAGAAGAAATCCTCGGCGTCCTTCTCGTCACGTTTGGTCCAACGTTTGTGGCGCAGTTCCTCAGCTTCATGAAAGACTGGATTTTGGCAAAGCGCAGCCGCACCATCAAAATGAAGTTTCAGTCCAAAAGTGGTGCTGTTGCCGATCTTGAAGTCACAGCGGATACCAATCCGCAAGATGTCGAACGTTGGCTTGCCGCGATGAAAAGCGCTCTCGAATAACCACACGGACGATGAACATTCATGGCAAAGCGTGCGCTTTTAATAGGATGTAATACATTCGAGTATTCGCATTGGCCATCTCTAAAGAAAGCAGAGGCGGACGCGCAGGCTGTCGCTGAATTACTGAACGACCCTGCCATTGGGGATTACGACGAAGTTACGGTGATGGGTCATGATCCACAGCATACCCGAACCGAAATCGCGCGTGCGATTTATGGATTGTTCGCAGATGCGACACGCGACGACACGGTGCTGCTGTTTATCGCCAGTCATGGTGAGCTTGACCAAGAAACGCAGGGCTATCATATCATCGTTCGTGAAACGGATGATTTCGCGTTTGCTGCGACCGGAATTTCGGCACAATTCATTCGCGACCGGATGAAAGCGTCGCGGGCAGAGAGGCAGTTTGTCATTTTAGACTGCTGTCACAGCGGTGCCTTTTATGAGGGACCGGGTGCGCGCGGTACTGAGAGTCAAGCGATCCTACCGCATGAGCTGAAAGATGCCGTTAGCGGGACGGGGCGCGTTGTGATCCCATCATGCGAAGCGCATCAGCTTTCCTATGAGAATGAGGATGCGTTTGAGTTATCCAACTTCACGTATCACCTCGTAGAGGGTATACGAACAGGGAATGCGGACACAAGCAAAGACGGTTGGGTTGACGTAGAGGAACTGATTGCGTACGTCGAACGGAAACTTGATACGTCAAAGATGAAGCCAAAGTACTGGGTCGCTGAGGGGCAGCCCCAAGGGAAACTGCTTCTGGCGAAGAATCCAGCCTTGCTACAGCAAAAGCGCCTTACACAGTCGGTGCTGCAAGCCGTTGATCAGTTGAAGAGACCTGTCAGAGAAGCCCATGTTGTGACGTATCTGACAAGGGAATTCGAAGCGGAGCATGTGAAAGCGAAACTAGATGAGCTAATCGCTCAAGGATATGTCGAGAAATGGTATGGGGGTGACAATCATTATCTGACCCCCAAGGGACGCACTGCCCTGTAATTCGTGTCCACTTACCACCTACGGGTGTCTCTATGCAGTTGGAGGAATAATGCCGCGTTACTTTCATGATCAGCCAATCAGCAATACCACAGAGGACAAACTCTGGGGAGACAAGGCGGACATTCGCAAGGAATTGTCCGGTATTGCAAGAACCATCGCGCGAGCTTTGACCGCCCCGCAGTCGACATTCGCCTTAACCTTTGCGATTTATGGGCGTTGGGGCATGGGCAAGAGCAGCGCACTGGGGATCATTCGCGACGAAGTGGTGGCAATTGCAAGAAAAGCAGCGGAGCGCGCCAAGACAAGCGCAATTGAAAAAGAAATAGAAGAAGCCACAAAAGCGCGAGCTAATGCCAAGACAAGAGAGGACATTGACAAAGCGGAAGCGCGCGTCAAGGCAGCAGAGCGGGCTGCTCAAGCATTTTCCCTTGTAAAGACAGCAAGGGAAAGCGCTGAAGCACGTGCCCGTGCCAAGACGGATGATGAAACTGCTAAAGAGCTTGATCTCGCCGCAGCGGAAGCTGTTGAAAAATTCGAAACAAAAGAGCCTGACGGTGCCCAACTTATCGCTGAAGCGAAAGATGAAGCTGCTCAGAGAGAAGAAAAAGTCAAGTCTCGTCTGAAGTTTGCCCACTACAACGCGAACCGTTACGAAATACTCTATCGTCAGCAGAAGTTTCGGGCGCGTGCGTCGGTTGGGTTAGAAATGCTTCGCGGCATCGCGGGTGGAACCGATGACCAACTGCTCGATCTTTTGGCTGAGCAGATGCCGTATTTCACCATGGGGGAAAATCTCGGGGAGTCAACGAAGCGTGACCAAATCGGGGTGCAAATTTCGATTAAGCTTCAGCGGTTGATTCAAACCCTCAGCAATGTCTATGACTTCGACAACATCCTTCAGCAGCTCTTGATTGGCAGGACATATTCGAGAGACACATCCGGCGCTCTTGTCGTGTTTGTCGATGACCTTGACCGCTGCGAAATCGACTATGTTTGGGAAGTCTTGACCGCTGTTCAACAGTTCAGCAGCATTCGCAATGTTTTCTTTATCCTTGCGGTTGATCCTGAACATCTGCGTCGGGCGATCCGTGCACGCCCCGGCGGTCTGGAAAGTCCCGATTTTGCGCTTGAGAAATATATCCAGCACTCCATCACGCTGCCTGAAGTCGATGAAGAACGCATGCGCCGCTATCTCGATGGGTTGCTCGACGGAGAAGAAGACGAGGAAGATGATGGCGACGGCAACGCAGTCATTGCCCTCCTAAAAGACAATGTTCGGCTGCTGGTGAATGGCTTGACCGCGCAGACTCCGCGGTCCATCAAGCGATTCGTCAATGAAATACGCCCTGATATTTCGACCATCGTTACCAATGCCCCAAGCGAGACGGAACGCCGCCGCAGAATCAAGGCGCGCATCCTTCGTTACACGTGGCCCGATTTTTACTTCGGCTTCTATCTACCGAGCCAAGAAATCGTGGATAAACGCTTTGCTTTCCAGACGCTGGAAACGACCTGCAAGAACTTCGCGGCTGACCGCGATGAACGCCGCCTGAAATTCGAACTGGAACGGCTTTCGCAGCAAACGTCAGATTTGTGGGCGGATGTGGTTACCCCTGCACTTGCGCGTTACTTAGGGCAGCCGCCGCTGTTTTTCGGTCAAACTCAAGACGAACGCCCGAAAGCGACATTCTACGAACAAGCGCAGCAGCATGTCGCGCCCACTGCTGAGCCGGATACGCGCGAAGAAAATGTTTCGCGTCAACCCGACAGTACGCCGGAGCAGATGCGTGCACAGCTTCGCCAACTGCGTTTGGAAGTGCAAGCTGCCAAGACGCTCGATGAACAACTTCAGCACGCGCAGACTGCGTTCGAATTGGTCGAGCGCAACCCGCAGATTGCCGCGCAGATTGGTCGTTACACCACCGCGGAAATGGGCGATATTGCCGCGACCTTCGTCTCCAACGAAGCGCCAATCGACCTGTCACCGCTGTTTGAAGTCTCGCTGCGTTACACGACGCCGCCTGAAATCTTTGTCAACAATGCGTTCCGCTACATCGCATGGATCGTGGCGCGTGAGAAGATCGGGCTGTACGAGCGCGCCCGCGAACTGCTCAACATTCTCGATCAACCGCCGTACAACACGATCCGCCGCGATCAAATGGCGCTGCTCAAGATCGGGCTAGGTCTGCAAATGGCGAAAACCGATCCGTCGTCTGCTCCTACCACCGACTTCACCGCCGTGTTGGATGCGTTCATGCAAGACCCGACCGATCAGCGTAAATTCGTGACCGCGATGGGTGCACTAATGCAGCAAAAAGATTACGCAAACCTGCTGCCGTATGCGCGCCGTCGTATTGAAGCGACCTCGACTGCGGACGAAGCATATAACGCGCTCCGCATGGCTGCGGACGGATTGGCGGAATCGGATGACGAAAAAGACGAATTCGCCTCGATGGAGCTGTACCGCTTCATGCTCGACTACTGCATCTGCAACAGCCAAGAAGCGTCGGATGACGAATACGCGATTCGCCTGAACTACGGCAACATGCTTTACAAAGCCGACTACGACGACGAAGCCGGACGCCACTACTATCGTGCTTACGAGCAGCGCCCGAACGAGCCGTTCATCCGCAACGCGTACTCGAACTATCTTGGACGCGCGCGCCGCCCCGATTTGGCGCTCAAGGTGTCACGCGGCGAACGCATCTCCGAAGAGGTGCTGATCCCCGCCGAAAAGACCATCCCCACCAACTTTATCGACACCGACAAGTGGTGGATGAGCATCCCGCACTTCCAATCGCGCTGTTCGTAAGCTTGAGCAGCCTGAAACTCAGACAGGGTTGGCGACTTTCGCCAGCCCTGTTTTCTTGTAGGCTGAGTCCTCTGAAAACTACACGGAATCAGGCTTTTTCCTCCTGTGATTAGGGCGTACAATGCGGCGCACCGTGACCCCGAATTTCGAAAGGTTATTCCCCGGTGAAAAGCCGCAGACTAAAGGTTAGCGCTGACTTCCTGACAATGGCGGCGGCGCGCATGCGTACCTCTGAAAATGCGGTACTGCTGGCGCTGTCCGCGCTGCTTGGATTGTTGATTGGACTCGCGATTTGGGTGTTTCAACAGGCGATTACGCTGTTCTCAAGTGTTACACAGCAGATGCAGTCCGCGATCTCGCCCGCACTTGGCACGGTTTCCATCGTGATCACGCTTGCGCTTGCGGGTGCGCTGGTCGGCTGGATCATGAATCGATTTATCGGGCATGAACGTCATCACGGCGTTGCGGGCATTGTGGAGGCGGTCGCGCTGGCGGGTGGGCGACTGCGCTATAAGCGTATGCCGTTCAAGGCGCTGGCGTCAGCGATTTCGCTTGGGGCTGGCGCATCCGTAGGACCCGAAGACCCAAGCGTGCAGATTGGTGCAAACCTCGGCTCGTGGTTTGCGCGCATGTTTCGCACACATGAAGATCAAACAAGGATTTTGGTCGCGGCGGGTGCTGCCGCTGCGATTGCGGCGGCATTTCGCGCGCCAATCGCGGGCGTATTCTTCGCGCTTGAGGTCATCCTCAACGGCGCGTTTGAAACGCGCTCATTCGGCGTGATCGTGCTGGCGTCAGTCGTATCCTCCGCTGTGACGCAGGCGATTCAACCACACGCCGAGCTTGGACCTTTTAATCATGCGCTCGGCGGCGTTCTCGAAATCGCCCTGTTTATTCCGCTCGGTTTGATTCTTGCCGTCGTTTCGGTGATTTTCGTGCGCGCCGTTTTTTGGCAGCATGATCTATGGCACAAACATGTTCATCTGCCGCGCCCCGCGCGCACTGCGCTTGCCGGGGCATTGGTGGGTGTGGTGGGTATTTTTCTACCGCAAATCATGGGGATCGGGCGCGAAACCATGAGCGGCGTCTTGAGCGGCGAACTCCACTTTTCGGTTTTGATGCTGCTGGCGCTCGCTGCGTTCAAAATCCTGATGACCTCTGTCAGCATGGCAGGCGGATTCGTGGGCGGAATCTTTGCTCCGGCGTTGTTTGTCGGAACGTTGATCGGCAGCCTTTACGCGCAAGTGCTCTCGCTGTTTATTGATCGAACGAATCTCGGTGATCCTCAAGCTTATGCGATTGTCGGGATGGCTGCGACGATGGCGGGCGTGGTGCGTTCTCCGATCACTGCGATCATGATGGTGTTTGAACTGACCAATGACTACCGCCTGATTTTGCCAATCATGCTGGCGGCGGTGATCTGCGTGTATTTGGCGGAACGGCTCGAACCGCACGGAATCTACATGAAAAGCCTGATTCGGCAGGGGATTCACCTCCCGCAAGGGCGCGAGACTGACCTCATGCAAGGGGTATTGGTCGAAGAGGTGATGCTCAAGCCAGCGCCGACGATTTCAGAAACGGCGAGCCTCGTTGAACTCCGCGACGGGTTTAGGAAATATCGCATGAATGCGCTGTGTGTGGTGGATGACGCCGGGCTGCTGTCCGGTATCGTGACGCTTAAGGACTTGCAGCGCGCATATGTGCCTGCTCAAGAAGCGTCCCTGAACGTATGCGACATTTGCACGCGGCAGGTGATCACCGTCTCACATGATCAGCGAGTGTGGGATGCGCTCCGCGTGATGAGTCAGCAGGATGTCGGGCGCGTTCCGGTCGTGAAGCGCGGAACAAAAGAAGTTGTCGGGTTGTTCGGGCGGCACGGAATCGTGTTGGCGTACAACCTTGCGATCACGCGCAAATTGCAGGATCAGCATTTCGCGCAGCGTGTGCGACTCACCACCCTCACGGGCGGACATGTGCTTGAATATATCGTGACCGATGAATCACCCGCTGCCGAGAAGAAAATCCGCGATATTGACTTTCCGTCAGACAGCGCGGTGGCTGCGGTCACGCGGCGCGGTCGCTTGATCGTCCCGCGAGGCGATACGACGCTGCGTTCGGGTGATGTGGTCACGATTCTCACAGACAGCGATTCTGCTCAGAAAGTCGCGCAGTTGTTTGTGCCGGACGCCTAGCGCTGACGTTTGCGCCCGAAGATGCGATTCTTCGGATTTGTGGTAGGCTTTCCTTAAAGCTTGGTTAAGCATGCTTTGACAAGTGAATAACCGTGTGCTGGTTCAATGGCACATGGTTCATCTGTTGAATCGGCACCTCTCCAAAATACCACAGGAGTAAACAGCGTGATTCGTCGTGTGCAGCATGTGATGTTCCTCAGTCTTGTCCTGTTCATGCTCGTGGCGGTCGCTCCTGCATTTGCGCAGGAAGGCACGATCACCCTTGATTTCTATTTCCCAGAAGCCAGCGCCAACAACGCACAGGCGATTTTTGAAGAATACGCGGCGATGTTCAGCGAACAGCACCCAAATATTCAGATCAACGTCGTGTATCAGGGGAGCTACACCGATAACCGCACGATCATTCAGTCGCAGCTTGCCGCAGGCGAAGGTCCGGATGTCGCCGTGATGTTGGCGACTGACCTCCTGAGCTTTATCGAAGCGGGAACGATTGTTCCGGCGCAGCAGTTCGTCGATGCCGCTGATGATGGCGCGGCGTATGTTGATGGTTTCTTCGACGCGTTCTTGCTCAACAGCGTGGATGAAAACGGTCAGCTTTGGGCTGTCCCGTTCCAGCGCAGCACGCCGATCCTTTACTACAATGCTGACCTGCTCGCTGAAGCAGGAATCGAAGTGCCGACTAACCGTGACGAACTCGCGGCGGCGGCGCAAGCATTAACGACGGAAGACCGCTGGGGCTTCTGGTATCCGTCGGAAGGCTTCCCGATCTGGATGTTCAGCGCCTTTAACATTGCGGGCGGCGAACCGATGGTCGGCGACGGCTTCGATCAAGTGTTCTTCAATACCGAATCGACGGCGGCAGGGCTTCAGTATTTGCTCGACCTGAGCGGCACCTACGGCGTGATGCCCGAAGGCGCGCTTTCGTGGGGCGATGGTCCGACGATCTTCACGAGCGGTCAGGCGGCGATGCTCGCGCACACGACGGGCAGCTTGACCCGCATTCTCAACGAAGCGACCTTCAACGTTGGCACGGCATTCCTGCCGTTCGGCGCGGCAGGTGAAGATGGTACGGGCTACGGCGCTCCGACGGGCGGCGGCAATCTCTACATCTTCGCCAACAGCACGCCCGAAGAACAAGCTGCCGCATGGGAGTGGGTGCGCTTCTTGTCGTCGCCGGAAATTCAGGCGGATTGGACGGCGCGCACGGGCTACATCGCGTCGGTCGAAAGCGCATGGGAAACCGATGCGCTCATGCAGTTGGTCGCGGAATATCCGCAGTATGCCAGCGCGCGTGATCAACTCGCGTTTGCGGGTAAAGAATTCACCGCATACCGTTCGATTGACGTTCAGAACGTCATCAACACCACGTTGAGCAGCATCATCGCGGGCGAAATCACCGATATCGCCGCCGCGCTCGAAGCGGCACAGGTGCAGATCGACGCCCTGCTTGCCGAATAACCACACTGCGATACGATAGTCTTGAATCTCAGGGATACGGTGACGTGTCCCTGAGCCTTTTTGGGGAGACTTATCGATGGATGCCGCCGTTACAACCTCATCTGTGCGTGTCAAAAACACCCGCTTACGCAAGCCGCTGCTCACAAGATTAGCGCCCTATCTGCTGATTGCGCCGACATTCGTGATCATTTTTCTGTTCACGCTCAAGCCGACGGTGAGCGCGATTCATGACAGTTTGTTTCGTCCGGCGCGGTTGGCGCAAGACCCGCCGACGTTTGTTGGGCTGGAGAACTACTTCGACCTGTTTGATCCGGCGCATCACATCGGGTCGCGGTTTGGGCGCATTCTCGGCAACACAATTTTGTTTGGCGTGTTTACCGTTGCGATCGGCGTGCCGCTGGCGTTGATGTTTGCCATGCTGCTCAACCGCCGTCTGCGCGCGATGGGATTATGGCGATTCAGCTTCGTGTACCCCTCTCTGTTACCCGTGATCGGTGCGGCGAGTATTTGGGCGTTCATCTTCGCGGATCAGGTGGGGCTGGCGGCGGCAGTGCTGAGGATGCTCGGTTGGGACGATGTGAATTGGCTCGGTAATCCGAATCTCGTCTTGTGGGCGATCATCATCATCAACGTGTGGAGTCAAACGGGCTATTACATGCTGTTCTTCCTTGCAGGCTTGCAGGGCATCCCGCGTGATCTGTATGAAGCCGCCGATCTGGACGGTGCGAGTGCGCGCCAGCAGTTTATGTATCTCACGCTGCCGCTCTTACGGCGGACAACGCTGTTCGTGCTCACGATTGGGTTTGCATTCGCCTTTCAAACGGTTGATCAACTGCAAGCACTCACGGACGGCGGACCCGGCGACCGCAGCAACTTGATTCTGTATTTCATCTACCAAAACATCGGGGAACGGCGCAACTGGGGTTACGTCAACGCGATGACGATCCTGCTGGCGATGCTGGTCTTGATCGTCACAGTGGCGAATTTCGCATTCTTCGAGCGTGGAGGGCGTGAAAATGACCGCTAAACCGACACTTGGCAGCCGCGTAGTCACCTTCTTCACAATGGTGATCGCGCTGATCTGGTTGACGCCGCTGATCTTCACGCTCTTGATGAGTTTTCGCCCGCCCGCCGAGGCGATCACACAGGGCGGGATATTTTTTGGCAGCGCGATCACGCTCGAAAATTATGTGAATGCGTGGAACATCGCACCTTGGCATCTACATTATTTGAGCAGCATCATTTTTGTCGTGGGGACGCTCGTCGTGCAGTGGGTGACGGTCACGATGGCGGGGTATGCCTTCGCGCGCATGAAGTTCGCCGGACGCAATATCCTGCTGATCCTGCTCCTGATGCAGTTGATGATTCCGCCGGGGGTGCTGCTGGTTCAGAACTTCGCCACCGTGCGCGATCTCGGCTTGTTCGATACCCATTGGGCGATGATGCTCCCATACTGGGGATCAGCCTTCGGGACGCTGCTGCTGCGCCAGACCTTCCGCGAAATTCCGATTGACTTGGAAGAAGCCGCACGCATCGACGGAGCGAATTGGTTTCAACTGATGCGGCGTATTTATATCCCGCTGGCGATTCCGGCATACATCGCGTTTTCGCTCGTGTCGATCAGTTCGCACTGGAACGAGTTTTTGTGGCCGCTCGTCGTCACACAATCTGAGCATGTGCGACCGCTCACGGTTGCGTTGAGCCGATTGATCCGCACCGCCGATCAAGGATCGATGTACAGCCTGCTCATGGCGGGGACGGTGTTCGTGGTCGCGCCGTTGAGCATTTTGTTCATCCTGTTTCAGCGGCGCTTTGTGGAAAGCTTCGCGTCAAGCGGGATCAAGTAAGAGCGTTGTCGTGGTTGATCACTCAAATGATGAGCGGTGTTTGAAATACCAGATCGTCGCTTCGGTGCGGTTGTTCACATTGAGTTTGGCGAAAATGCTTTTGACGTGGAATCCGACCGTGTTCCGGCTGATCGCCAACTGCTCGGAAATTTCGGTATTGGTCAGCCCGGACGCAATGCAGACGAGCACTTCCATTTCGCGCTGAGAAAGCTCATCTTTTTTGGCGGGGGATTGCAAGAGCGACTGCGCGCTCTGCGGGTAGATCAAGTGACCCTGTGCAACCTGCCGGATCGACTCGCTGATCTGCCGGAACGATTGCGATTTGAACACGTAGCCTTCTGCGCCGCGCTGCATCGCCGCGCGAATTTCGTGTAGTTCCTCGCAGCCGCTTAAGATCAGCGTGCGCACCTTGATCCCACGCCGCCGGATTTCGTCAAGGATCGACAAGCCGGGGTCAGGCATGAGCAAATCAAGTACCACGATATCCACATGCTGCGTTTGCAGGAGTGCGAACAATCCCGCGCGGTTTTCGGCAGTTCCGACGACATGAATATCGCTCGTGGTGTTGAGAAGCGCGGTGAGTCCTTCGAGGAAGACCGGGTGATCATCTATTAAGACAACACGAATTTTATCGCTCATAGGGATCACAAAAACGAAATCTTCCCCACATGTTTAGGTGGGATTTGGCTACCTGAATGCGGGTTGTATTTGGCTGACCGATGCTCGTATGCTTCTCTGATAAATATCATCTTTGCCATCAAGAGTATAGATGACATTCGGCGTGTTTTGCCAACCGTTGGTCTGGTCGAACGGCGCTTTTTTCGGGACTTGTCTTTATGGACTGGCAGGCTCAGAACGCCGCGCTTCTCAAACTTTGGGGAGAAGCACAGGCGCAGATGATTGATATTTGGGGGCGGATCGCGCAGCAAGCGCAAACGCCTTTTTATCGTGGATCGTCCCCACTTGGGGCAACCGTATTTGATGCATCCACCGATTCGATCCGTCAGGGCATTCGTGCGATTGCCTTCGATGCTGATCCGACCGCACGCGAAGCCGCCGAAAAGCTGTTCGTCAGCCAAACCAGCGTCGTCCGCCTGTTAGAAATGACGCTCCGCATCTGGGGGAGCGTGTACCCCGTGCTGCAAAGCGGCGGCGATTGGCGCTTCGCGCTGCATGAGCAGATGACTTGGGTTAAGTCGCAGACACTGCACGCCGCGACCCAAGGACTGCACACGAGCGGCACGTATCAGCAGTTGTGGGCGGCATTCCTTCACGAAAGCCAATCGTTTGGCAGACCTTGGCTGGATGACCTTGACCGACCAACGCCGATCAGCCCCGGCGCGGGTGAGCTGGCATGGGAAGCATACCAAAAGACCTTCGGTGAATTGGTCAGCCTGCCGACCGCGATCCACACCCGCGCAATAGATGACGGGATGCGCGCGACGTTTGGCGCGTGGATCGACATGCAGCAGGCGCTCTACCAGTACAACGCGATCCTCGCGGATACGTGGGTGAGCGCTTTCGAGCAGTTCATCCATGATCTGATCCGCTTGATGGAATCGGGCGAAATGCTCGAAAGCGTGCGCGATCTGCTCAACCGCTGGAGCGCAGTCGCGGATAACAGCTTCAAGCAGTCGTTTTTGACCGCTGATTATGTGCGCGCTCAGTCGCGGTTGGTCGAAACCGTCACGCAGTACCGCCAGCGCCAGCGCACCGTCAATGAGCGCTTTATGGAATTGTTTGATCTCCCTACCCGTGCCGAAATCGACGAAGCACACCGCCGAATTTACGAACTCCGCAAGGAAGTCAAATCGCTTAAGCGCGAAATCGCGGCGCTGCGCTCACAAATGAACGGCGCAAGCGGATCGCATGAGTCGACGCCTTCAGACGGAGGTGACACATGAGTATTCCCGCCTTTCCGCTCGCGCTGTCGTCAGATGAGATCGCGCAGCAGTTGATCGATTTGAGCCGCCGCGCGGTCGATGGCGTGTACGCCCTCAGCCGTGTGCGTGAGGCGGATATTGCCTACGGTGTGACGCCGAAAACAGCAGTTTATCAAGATGGGTTGGTCACGCTGTACCGGTATACGCCGCGCGTGGAGCGACCACTTCAGCCGCCGATCTTGATCACGTATGCGCTGGTCAATCGCCCGTACATGATCGATTTACAGGAAGATCGGTCGCTCGTGTCCGGCTTATTGGATCGCGGCTTAGATGTGTACTTGATCGACTGGGGTTACCCGCAGCGTAATGATCGTTGGCTGACACTGGACGATTACATCAACGGTTATATGGATGACTGCGTGGAGCACATCCGCCGCGTGAGCGGACAGCCGCGCATTAACCTGATCGGCATCTGTCAGGGTGGGGCATTTACGCTGTGCTACGCCGCGTTGAACCCGGCAAAAGTCGCCAACTTGGTGACGATGGTCGCCCCGGTCGATTTTCATGTGCCGGATGGACTGCTCAATTTGTGGATGGGTGCGAACGGCGGCGCACCGTCGATCTCGCCGGAAACGATGGTCGAGTCGTTCGGTAACATTCCCGGCGACGTGATGAACTTTGGCTTTTTGATGCTCAAGCCGTTTGAACTCGGCTTGCAGAAGTATCTCTCCCTGCTCGATACCTTTGACGATTCCAGCCATTCCGCCAATTTTCTGCGTATGGAGAAGTGGATTTTTGACAGTCCCGATCAAGCGGGGGCGGCGTGGGCGGAGTTCGTGCGCAATTTCTATATTGAAAACAAGCTGATCCGGGGTGAAGTCGAAATCGGCGGGCGGCGGGTGGATTTGACGCGGATCACCATGCCCGTCCTCAACTTATATGCCGAAAAAGATCATCTCGTGCCGCCCGCGTCGAGTCTTGCCCTTCAAGGGACGATCAGCAGCAGCGATTATACGGCGGTGTCGTTCCCGGTCGGGCATATCGGGATGTACGTGAGCGCTAAAGTTCAGCGCATTCTCCCCCCGACGATTGCTGATTGGCTTACTGCACGGATGGATGGGAACGGATGAATCTCGGAAGCATACTCAGCCGCCACGCGCGCTACCGCCCGGATCACACAGCGGTTGTTTTTGGTGATGTGCGCTTGACCTACGCGGAATTCAACCGCCGGGTGAATCGACTGGCACATGGGTTGATGCGCGAAGGGGTTCAAAAAGGCGACAAGATCGCCACGATCCTGCCGAACTCGCTTGAACTGCTGGAGGTGTTTTGGGCGGTCGCCAAAATCGGCGCGGTTGTCGTCCCGTTGAGTAATCTTTTACGCGGGCAGGGCTTAACCCGGCTGCTCAACGACTCCGATACGGCGCTCATCATCACCGACTCCGGCTTCGTTGAACACCTTGACCCCCTCAAAGCGGAACTCCCGCTCATTGCCCCCCGGCGCTATTTCCTAATCGACAACGCAGAAATTCCCGGCTATCGCCCCTACAGCGCCTTGACCGACGAGTCGCCTGATCACGATCCGACCGGAATCGAGGTCGCGTCGGATGACCTGTACAACATCTTTTACAGCAGCGGCACGACCGGACTGCCGAAGGGAATCATGCACACGCATGAAATTCGCGTGTTGTACGGGATGCTGTTCACGATGACGTACCGCATCACCCCGGAGAGCGTGATCCTGCATACCGGCTCGATCATTTTCAACGGCGCGTGGTTGACGCTGATGCCTGCGTTCTTCGTCGGCGCGACGTATATCCTTGCCCCGTATTTTGATCCGCTTGCCGCGATCCACACGATCGCACGCGAAAAAGTGACTCACATCAAGATGGTGCCGTCGCAGATCATCCAACTGCTGAATCAGCCGGATTTTGGCGAAGCGGCGTGTGGATCACTGGAAATGCTCGGCTCAGTGGGTGCGCCGCTGCATTTGCCGCACAAAGAAGCACTTCAGCGCCGCCTCCCGAACCGCTTGATCGAGTTATACGGCTTGACCGAAGGCTTCATGACGATCCTTGATAAGAACGACCTACCGACCAAGCTTGGTTCGGTGGGTGTGCCGCCGCCGACGATGGACATGCGTATCGTGGACGATCAAGGGCGGGATGTGCCAACGGGTGAAGTTGGGGAGATCATCGGGCGCGGTCCGCTGATGATGACAGGTTATTACAAACGCCCCGACTTGACCGAAGGCGCGATCAAAGATGGGTGGCTGTACAGCGGCGATATGGGCTATGTCGATGAAGATGGGTTTTTGTATCTCGTTGACCGTAAAAAAGACTTGATCATCTCCGGCGGCGTGAACGTCTACCCGCGTGATATTGAAGAAATCCTCCTCAAGCACGATTCGGTCGCAGAAGTCGCCGTGATCGGTGTGCCGGATGAAAAATGGGGTGAGTGCCCGATTGCGATGGTGCGTCTGAAGGGCGAGATTAGCCCGGATGATCTGATGATATGGGTGAACGCCCGCGTGGAAGCGCGTTACCAGCGTGTGCGGGAGGTGATTATCCTCCAAGAGTTCCCCCGGAATACGGCGGGGAAAACGCTCAAGCGCGTGATGCGTGAGCAGTATCTCAGCGGCGGCTGACGGAGACGATGCCCATGATTCAGACCATTGTGATCCCCGACGATACGCAGAACGCGGTGCGGGGCTTATCCAGCTTTTCAAAGCTTGCCGGAATTGACGTGACGGTTTACCCCGATACCGTCCGCGATCTCGATCAACTGGTCGAACGCTTTCACGAAGCGGATGCACTCATTTTGACGCGAGAACGCACGCCGATCCCGCGCGCTTTGATCGAACGGCTGCCGCGCCTCAAGCTGATCAGCCAAACAGGACGCGGCACAACGCATATTGATGTCGCAGCGTGTACCGAACACAAGATTGCCGTCGCTGTCGGGGATGGGCTGCCGTATGCACCTGCTGAACTCACATGGGCGCTGATCCTCGCGTCGATGCGTCATCTCCCCGATCAAGTCGACTCGATGCGCGCGGGCAAATGGGGAACGCGGATCGGGCGGGTGGTGCGCGGGCGAACGCTCGGAATCTTCGGGTATGGCAAGATTGGCAGCGTGGTCGCGGGATACGGGCGGGCATTCGGGATGCGTGTTCTCGTGTGGGGGCGCGAAGGCTCACTCGAACGGGCGCGGGCAGACGGGTTTGAAATCGCATCGAGTCAGCGTGATCTGTTTGAGCGTGCCGACGTCTTGAGCCTGCACATCAAGCTGATTCGAGAGACGGCGGGAATCGTCACTCATGATGATTTAGCAGCGATGAAACCCGACGCACTGATCGTCAACACCAGTCGCGCTGAACTGATCGCTCCGGGAGCACTTCTTAGTGCACTCAAGGCAGGGCGACCGGGATACGCGGCGGTTGATGTCTACGAAAATGAACCGATTACGCAGACGGATTATCCGCTGCTGACGATGAATAATGTGATCTGCACGCCGCATCTTGGCTATGCTGAACTGGATACCTACGAGATGTATTTTGGTCAGGCGTTCGACAATGTGCTGGCGTTCGCGGCGGGCGAACCGCAAAACGTGATCAACCCGGCTGTGCTCCGATCAAGTTGACGATTCAACCTGCTGCTTGTTAATCTCTGCGCATCCTTTTTTTCGCATCCTTTCAGGAAGTAGTCTTATGACCACGACGCTTAACCCTCAGCGCACGCTTGACGAACTGAAGGAACTGCGCGCGCTCACTGGCGACGAAAACGGCGCGCAGCGTGTCGCATTCACTGACGTGTGGACGAAAACCAACGCTTGGTATAAGCAGAAACTCGCTGAACTGCCTGTTGAAGTCGAGACGGATCAGGCGGGCAACATTTGGGCGACTCTGCGCGGCGAGAGCGAAAAAGCCGTGCTGATCGGTGGGCATCTCGATTCTGTGCCGAACGGCGGCTGGCTCGATGGATGCTTGAATGTGCTGGCGGGCTTGGAAGTGCTGCGCCGGATCGCGGCACAGGGCAAACCGTCCGTGACGGTGCGCTTGGTCGGCTGGGCGGACGAAGAAGGTGCGCGTTTTGGGCGCAGTTTATTCGGCTCAAGCGCGTGCTCCGGTTACATGAACCCGGATGAACTGCGCAATCTGAAAGACAAAGATGGGATCACGTTGGTCGATGCGCTTGCCGCCGTTGGCATCGATCTGGATCGTGCAAGAGAAGCCGGCGCGCAGTTGAAAAATGCAGCGGCATATCTTGAACTCCACATCGAGCAGGGTCCAGTGTTGGAAAGTATGAATCTGCCGATGGGCGCGGTCTTAGGGACGTTTGGCGTCGAACGGCACGCGATTCGATTTGTCGGTCAGGCGGCGCATTCCGGCTCAACGCCGATGCACCAGCGGCGGGATGCGCTCGGCGCGGCGGCGAAATTGGCAATCGAAATCCGCGAGATCGCCAAGCGCAACGGCGGTGTGTGTACGGTGGGTAAAGTCGAAACCAAGCCGGGGATCGTGACCGCCGTCGTTGGTCAGTGTGATATGACGCTCGATCAGCGCCATTTAGACGCGGATGCGCTCGCCCGGATGCTGGCGGAAGCGAAAGAAGCCGCTGACCGCTTTGCGGCGGAAGAAAAAGTCACGGTCGAATGGAGCAAGCTGTGGGAGATCCACCCGATCCTGTTCCACCCGCAGTTGATCGAGTTTGCGGACGAAGCGATCCGCGATGTGTGCGGCGTCTCACACCGTTTGCCGAGCGGTCCGCTCCACGATGCGGCGGAAGTCGCACGGGCGGGGGTTCCGACGATCATGTTGTTCGTGCAAAGCCTATACGGGATTTCGCACAACAAGATCGAAGACACGAAAGAGGAACACATCTTGATGTCGGTCGAAGCGCTTGATCGTTTAGCTGATAAAACGATGGCGTGGGTCGCCGCACAGTAAACCGTTTTTGTGAATGCGTTATGCGCTTGTTCCTTCCGATTCATTCGGAAGGAACAAGTTTTCCCCGATGAAAGCACCGAATAAAGCCATTTCCGCTTGAAGTTTTACCGTTTCTTATCCAATCCTTATCTTTGATTTTGCAAACAAGCCATGTGATCCGTAAAATCTTGCGCTTACGTGCGCGCTTGTAATAGATTGAACCCGATTCAATCCAAGCGTGTACTAAGTTGAGCATTTGCTTATTACTTGAGGAGCGCAACACATATGTCCAACCTCCGGAAGTTTTTCGGAATTGCTGTCGTCCTAGCAATGGCACTGGGGCTGGCGCTGACTCCCGTCACCGCACAGGATGTTCCCACCCTTACAGTCGGTTTCGCTCAGGAACCGGACTCGATGAACGGCTTCTACAGCAGCATGGCGTTTGCGCAGTGGGCAAATGACTTGGTGCAGGCGAGCCTGTGGGATGTTTCCGACACACTGGAAATGGTGCCGGTGTTGGCGGCAGAAGTGCCGACCGTTGAAAATGGTGGCGTCAGCGAAGACTACATGAGCTACACCATCCGCCTCAAGGAAGGGTTGATGTGGAGCGACGGTACCCCGCTGACAGCTGAAGACCTTGTTTTCACTTTTACCGTGCTGGAAGACCCGGCGAACAATTTCCTTCAGGGAACTGCGATTGCTGATGCGGTCGAAACAATCGAATTGATCGACCCGCTCACCTTCCGCCTGACCTTCAATGCACCGAAGCCGTTCCCAGAAGACATCGCCGGTTCGCCCGGTCTGTCCACCATTCTTCCGGCGCACATCTTCCGCCCCGTCTACGAAGCTGAAGGCTCGATTGAATTCGCGCCCGAAAACCAAGACCCGACTGTGTTCAGCGGACCGTATGTGCTGTCCGAATGGCGTCGCGGCGAACAGATGACCTTTGAAGCGAATCCGAACTACACGCTCGGTCAACCGGCGATCGGTCGTATCGTCCTCCGCTTCTTCCCGGATACCGATTCGCAGTACGCAGCACTTGAAGCCGGTCAGCTTGACTTCGTCCCGAACGTCAGCGAAGGCGACAAGCCCCGCATCGGCGCGATGGAAAATGTCAGCATGGTGACGGTTTTCGGTGGCTACATCGAAAGCCTGTGGCTGAACGTCCGTACCGAAGAAGTTCCGCGCGCTGGTCATCCCGCGCTGCAGGATGTTAACGTCCGCCTTGCGATGCGTTATGCGATTGACCGTCAGGAAATCGTGAATACGCTGCTCGCTGGCACAACCAGCCCGACCGACAGCATTTACTCCAGCTCGCCGTTTGAAGATCCTGATCTCGGCGTGACCGAATACAACCCCGACGAAGCCAACCGCCTTCTTGACGAAGCCGGTTGGGTTGACAGCAACGGAGACGGCACGCGTGATCGTGACGGTGTTGAACTCGTCCTCCGCTACAGCACCACCAACGCTGGTTGGCGTGTCAACATTCAGCAGGTTGTGGCGCAGTACCTGAATGCCGTCGGTATCGGCACGGTTCTCGAAGCGTACCCGGCATCCGAATTCTTCGGTTCGTGGGCAAACAGCGGTATCAACGCGGTCGGCGAATATGACATCGCCCAGTACGCGAACAACACCGCGCTCACCAACCCGGCGAACGTGACGGTGTACGAAGCGCTGAACTGCGATCAGTTCCCCACCGAAGCCAATCAGGGTGGTCAGAACTTCACCGGCTTCTGCAGCCCCGACATGGACGCTGCCGCGCAGGTGACACTGACCTCGCTCGATCCCGCCGAACGTCTCGAAGCAGCGTTCACCATTCAGACAATCATGCGCGACAACGCGCCGCTCATCAATCTGTTCCCGCGCGGCGATAACTATGCTTATCGTTCGGATCGCTTCGCAAGCGAACCGCGCATCGGGTCGGGTGTCGGCAACCAGTGGTTTGATATTCTCAACTGGCAGTTGGTCGGCTAATCGCTCCGTTCGCTCAAGAGAAGACGGGCAGAAATGCCCGTCTTTTCCTATTCATCACGGCTAACGCCCGGATATATCTCACATGACGACCTACATCATACGGCGGCTTCTGCAAGCGATTCCGCTGTTATTCATCATCAGCTTTGTCCTGTTCGCGCTGACCAACTCGCTTGGTGACCCGCTTGCTGTATTTGCGGAAAGTCGCCAGCGCCCGACCGCCGAAGCGCGTGAAGAGATGCGCCGCCGTCTCGGTCTTGATCGCCCGCTTTTGGAGCAGTACGTCGTCTGGTTGATCGGCAATGACTGGATGCTGGTTGACGTGCAGGGCGATGGAGCCGTCATGGAACCGGGGACTCGTCAGGGTGTTTTGCGTGGTGATCTCGGGGTTTCGTTTGTGACCCGTCGCCCCGCATGGACACGTATCGAAGAGCGTTTGCCCAACACGCTCACATTGATGATTCCCGCGTACACGATCACGCTGATTTTGGCGGTTGGCGTCGGCGTGTACTCATCAGTACGGCAGTACACCCTTGTTGACAACTTGATCACAGGTGCGTCGTTCTTCTTCTACTCAATGCCGATTTTCTTTATCGCATTGATGACGATCTACATATTTGGGGTGCAGTTCACCAGATGGGGTTTACCCGCGCTGCCCATCGGCGGCACGGGGGATGGTTCGATTGGGGATTTGATCGTGCATATGTTCATGCCGATCTTTTGTCTGGTTGCTATTCAACTTGCGTCTTATGTGCGTTTTGTCCGTTCTTCCATGCTGGAAGTCTTGGGACAGGACTATATCCGTACTGCCCACGCGAAAGGACTTTCGGAAGGGCGCGTCGTGCGACGCCATGCGCTGAAGAATGCTGCTCTCCCGCTGGTGACGCTTGTCGGGCTTGATCTACCGTTCTTGCTCGCTGGTGCGGTCGTTACCGAGAGTATCTTCGCATGGCCCGGTATGGGGCGTTTGTTCATCGAAAGCTTTGAACGCGCCGATATTCCCGTCATGATGGCGATTCTGATGCTGCTGTGCGTCATGGTCGTCGTCTTTCAAATTTTGACCGACATCGTGTATACGTGGTTTGACCCACGTATCCGTTTCTAAAGGAGGCGACCCGCGATGAGCGCTGTTGATACAACAACTCAATCTCGTACATCATCTGCTGTAGCGACCCTCCAATATGACAAGGGCAGATCGAACCTTTCGCGTAGTCTTGCGCGCTTGCGCCGTCACCGTATGGCGTTGGTTGGCATTGGACTGCTGGTATTCGTTTTTATGTTTGTCTTGGTCGGGACGCTGCTCATCCCCGAACAACAATCGACCTTCAATATGCCGTCGCGGGCGCTGCAAGCGCCGTCCGCCGAGCATTTGTTTGGCACGGACGTCATCGGGCGTGATTTGCTGGCGCGTGTGGTGTACGGCGGTCAGATTTCGCTGTTTGTTGGCGTCACGGCGGTGATTGTGCAGATGTTTGTTGGCACGGTGATCGGGCTGCTGTCCGGTTATCTGGGCGGTGTGGTCGATTCGGTGTTGATGCGCTTCGCAGAAGCCATGCTCAGTATTCCACAGTTGTTTCTCGCGTTGATCGCGCTGCGCATCTTCTCCGATCCGACGGAATTCCCCGACTTCACGTTTATGGGACGCCAGTACAGCGCCACGATGATCGTGATCGTGTTCGTGATCGGTCTGACAAGCTGGATGCGCGTCTCACGTATTGTGCGTTCGGTGGTGCTGTCCGTCAAAGAGCAGGAATATATTACGTCTGCCAAGTCAATCGGCGCGGGCAACTGGCGGATTGTGCTGCGCCATGTGCTGCCCAACTGCTTCGCACCGATTATGGTCTCTGCGACTCTCGGCGTTGGTTCGGCGATTCTGCTCGAAGCGTATCTCGGCTTTCTCGGCTTAGGTGTGCGTAACCCCACCCCGACATGGGGCAACATCATGGGTGATGCCAATTCCTACATCAATCAGTGGTACTACTGGTTTTTCCCTGCCGTGTTTATCATGCTGACAACGTTGGGCATCAACTTCCTTGGTGACGGACTGCGTGATGCCTTTGATCCGCGTTCACTACGATAAATAGGGGATGGTCTGCTGATGGATTACACACTGCAACTGGAAAAAATCGCGCAAGCGGTTGAGATTCTGCGCGAAAAGAACGTCGATATGTGGCTGACGTTTGTCCGCGAGACGGAACACAACGCCGATCCCGCGCTGCCGCTGATTTCGCCCACCAATGTCACATGGCACACCGCGTTAATCATCACGCGCGAGGGTCACAAAGTGGCGATTGCTGGACGCTATGAGATCGTGAATTTCCAGCGGATGGGCGTGTGGGATGAAACGATCTCTTACGATCAAAGCATCCAGCCCGCGCTGGTCGAGGTGCTGGATCGGCTCAAACCGCGTCAGATCGCCGTGAACTACTCGGAGAGCGATACCGCCGCCGATGGTCTGTCGCACGGCATGTATTTGACGCTTCAGCGTTATCTGGAAGGAAAGCCGTACCCGCTGATTTCGGCGGAAGATGTGCTGAATCCGCTTCGCGGACGCAAAACGCCGGGGGAGATCGCCCGCATTCGTGCCGCTGTCGCGCTCACGGATGACATCATCAACCGGATTACGGCTTACCTCAAGCCGGGGCTGACCGAACTTGAGATCGCTCAGTTTGTTCATGCGGAATATGCCAAAGAGGGCGTCGTCCCATCATGGGATCATGCCTACTGCCCGACCGTCACCGCCGGACCGGACTCACCGGTGGGGCATGTCTCTCCGTCAGCGCAGTATGTGACCAAGTCGGGGCAGCTTCTCCGCATCGATCAGGGCGTGATCCTGAACGAGTACATCAGCGATATTCAGCGTGTGTGGTATTTGCAGCCCGCCGGAGAGACGAGCATTCCCGCGCCTATTCAGCATGCTTTTGATTCAGTGCGCGCGGCGATCATGGCGGCGGCTGAAGTGCTGAAACCCGGTGTTGAAGGCTGGGTTGTCGATGACGCGGCGCGCAAGACGATTGTCGCGGCGGGCTATCCGGAATATCAACATGCGGTTGGTCACGGGATCGGGCGCACAGTGCATGACGGCGCGACGCTGCTCGGTCCGCGCTGGGAGCGCTACGGCAATACGCCTTTCGGTATTGTTGAGGCGGACAACTGCTACACGCTCGAACTTGGCGTGCAAGTTCCCGGCTACGGCTTGGTGAGCTTGGAAGAAGATGTGCTCGTCACCGATCACGGGATCGAGTGGCTGGGTAAGCCGCAGACTGAAATCATCGTCGTGCGGGTGTAACGGCGGCGCACGCAAACAAGGCGGGTGTTTTTGCAATGTCGCTTCGCAGCATCATTTTGATCGCCGCTCTGTTGTTTGTCGTGCTCATCATTGTGATCGTGGCGCTGCTAGCACTGCTTCAACCTGTGAGCAGTGCCGCAGCGCTTTTGAGTCTGACCGTCTAAACGATCACCATGTCCCCGACTGCCACATGCTGGCGTAGACCTGTGTTTCGTTTAAGCCGATCCGCGCCAAAATGCTGACCGTTTTCTCAAGACAAACGAAATACTGCTCTTGATCACCCAACTGAGCCTGTACGCGCCCCAGATTGTCATACGCGCACGCCAGCCCGTGCAAATTGCCGACTTTCTCGAACGCGGCGACGCACTGCTCAAAGTGGTGCGCGGCGGCGGCGAGGTCATCAAGACTTTGGTACAGCAAGCCAAGATTGTTGTGAACGGCTGCCTGACCGTACAAGTTGCCGAGTTCGCGCCACACGGCAAGGCTTTGATGATCCACCTCAATCGCCTTAAAGAAATCTTCTTTCTTCCAGTACAAAATGCCGAGCGTCTGCCGTGCTTGCGCGGTATTGCGTTTTTCGCCGCTCTTGTCTGCCATGCGCAACGCTGTCATCGCCAATTCGAGCGCTTGATCGATTTTCTCCTCGCGGTAGGCGATCATGCTCAATCCGATGTAAAGCTGGCACGCTTCGTCGGCGTCGAGTCCGCTTTGGTTTTGCAGTTCCGCTAGTCCTTGCGTAAAACAGGCGGTCGCGTCGGCAAGCTGACCCCACTGGAGCAGTGCTTGACCTTTCTTACGCAGTAAGCGCGTCCGCCACATCATATCCATGTTTTGAAGCTGATCGAGCGCGATATTGTAAGCGTCAACCGCCTGTTGATATGCGCCGCCCAACTCGTACAAGTCCGCGAGTCCTTCGTAAATCGGCACGATTTCATACGGCGACACCAGCGACTCGGACGCGAGCACGGAAGCACGCTGAAAATGAGTATGCGCTTCGCGGTTGGCGTAGCGGCGCGCCATTTGTTTGCCGACTTTGACGAGGTAGATCACCGCTTGCTCAAAGCTGCCCGCGCGTTCGAAATGAAACGCGAGTTCCGCCGCGTAATCCGTCAAATCAGCCGCGTGGACAACCTCAATTGCGCGCCCGGCGGAAGCGTGGAGTTCGCGCAGTCGTTCGTCAACCTGCATCGAGTATGCCGCGTCACGCAGCAGGGCATGACGGAAAAGCACCTGCCATTCGCTGTTCGCTACCCAGATCGCTTCGTTTTCCGCCGCTTGAACTTTTTCGCGGAAGTCCTCATCATTTTTGACCATCTGCGCGAGCACGGGGATCTCGAAGGTTTGCCCAAGCACCGACGCGATCTGCACGATCATGCGTACCGGTGTTTGCAAACGATCCAAGCGTGCGACCAGTACCGCGTTGAGTGAAACGGGTAGGTCTTCAATTCCGCTTTGCTGATTCAGCGACCAGCGATCACCCTCATGGGCACGGGTGATCATCCCACGTTCGAGGAGATCAAGCGCGAGTTGTTCGGTAAAAAACGGATTGCCTGCCGCTTTACTAAACAGATACTCGCTCACTTCTGGCGCGACCGGGGCTTTTAGCACCATCTCGACAAGCGGCTCAACGCTGGCGCGGGGGAGTTCGCCAACCTCAATGTAGCGGATCGATCTTGCGGACGGGCTGAGGACGAATTCCGTGCGCACGCGGCTGTCGATCAAGACCGTAATCGCGTTTTTCTCCGCACTTTCGATCAGCATCAGGATCAGCGCGAGCGAATCCGAGTCAAGCCACTGCGCATCTTGCACATGCAGGATCAGCGGTTGGCAAGCACTTTCGGCGCGGAACAGCGTGTTGATCGCTTGAATCGAGCGGTCGAAGCGCATCTGCGGATCGAAGCTCTCATACGCCGAACCATGCCAGCGCAGATCGAACAACGCGCCGAGGAACGAACGCGCCTCGACCAATTCCGCAATCAGCGCTTCGTTGATGCTGCATTCGTCCATGCGCATCAAGAGCGCTTCGATCGTGTTGTCGAACAGCGTTTTCGCTTGAACGTCGCTGTCGGCTAACCCCTGCTGGAAGTACTGCTCCAGCATTTGAAGGAAAGGCGCGAGTGACGTTTGGCGGGTTTCATCGGCAGCAAACGTGATCCATTTGACGCTCACGCTGGAGGTGATCCGCGCCCGCGCTTCGTGCACGAGATGGCTTTTACCGACCCCCGGTTCGCCATAAACGATCACGCAGCCGCCGGGTTTGCCTTCAGACGCGGTCGCAAGCGCGGAAAGCAGCGTTTCAAGTTCGGGTTCGCGTCCAATCAGCCGTCGTGCAAATGTTGATCCCCGGTGGTGGATACCGCTGGCGCGCCCGGTCAAACGGGCAATCGGGAGCGGCTGCGATTTGCCTTTTACGCGGATCGGCGCGAGTTCCTCAAATGTGTAGGGATCGCCGAGTGCCTTCTGGACGCGCTGGCTGACGAGAATCTCGCCGGGTTGGGCGTGGGTCATCAATCGGGCGGAAAGGTTGACTTCATCGCCCAAAACGCCATACGTGCGGCGGGTGCTGCCGCCATACGCGCCTGTGCGCATGATCCCCTGACTCAAGCCGATTTGCGGCGGCGTGATTTCGAGATAATCCGGCGCTTGCAGCAGCGTCAGCGCGGCATTCGCGGCGCGGATCGCGTTGTCCTCATGCGTGATTGGCGCGCCGAACGCCATGTACATATAACTGCCTTTGTCGCCAATCGACACCTGCACCAGTGTACCGTCGAGCGGGGCAAGGATGGTTTGTACCCAGAAGATATACGCATCAAGGCGGTCGCCCGCGTCATCGTCATCCCAGTTGATGCCGCCGAAGCGAAGAAAAAGTGCAACCGTCGGGCGCAGTTCGGTGAGCGTTTCGTCTTCGCGGTCAAGCAGCGAAGGCAGCACCCAAGGGCGCGCCAGCGCCAGCGGGATTGTATCCGGCGGCAGCGTTTCAAACGGACGCGGCGGGACAGGTGACTCCATACCGCTGACGACGGCGAACTGCGCATCCTCTCCGCCGCGCCATTCCGTGACCGCGCACGGCGTTTTGATCAATGCCAGCGTTGCGATGTCCGCGATGATCTCGCCCTTGTTCGCCAGATGCTCGCCTTCTGCCATGCGGTCGAGTGTTTCGCCTGCCAGCACATCGATCATCTGTACCGATGGGTTGCCAACCAAAAACCGCCGCGCTGAACCTGTAGCGACCGATACTTTTAACGAGAGCGTGACCGTATCGCCGTTGGGTAGGGGGACGGCGCGGAAGTTTTCCATCGCCGCTTGCAGCGCCAACGCACAGGTGAGCGCCCGCCGCGCCGAGTCGTCCGGGGACTGCGGATCGCCGTTGAACCAGCAGGTGATCGCATCGCCGCTGAAGTTGATGATGCTCCCGCCGAAGCGATCCACTGCTTCGATCAGCGCGTCATAGACGCGATTCAACTGACGTGTGAGTTCTTCCGCGCCACGCCGCGCGCCATACGTGACAGTCAGCGCTTCGGTTAGGGGCGTGAAGCCGGAAATATCCGCGAACAAAGCGGTCCCGAAACCCCGATCCGGTAGGCGTGTGCCACGTGCTAGGCTGTGGCGGCGGTCGGTGGGGATATAGGTCACAATCGACTCAAGTTTCAAGGGATCACCTCAATTTCTTGAGTCGCGGAGTGTGCAGCGGTCTCGGCTGAGGAAACGATATGTGCGTTCATCGGTTGTTCGGTTCATTTTGGTGTCCGAATTATACCCCTAAACGACGATCACGCCGCGATAAGTTATATGTTCACCGGATATTCATGTGTTTTTCTCTATCTGATTACCGAAAAGCTTGGTAGGATTTCCGTAACACCTGATAACCCTGAGGATGAGGATGGCGCAAGCACAAGTGATGACCTCCGGCGCGCTCCCACCGCACGCGAACGGACTGCCGTATTTAGGGAATGCGCTCCAAATGCGGGTTGATCCGCTAGGGTATTTCGTTCGGCTGTATCACCAGTACGGCTCAGTATTTCGCATCACCTTGTTGGGGCAGACCTATACTGTGATGGGGGGCATTGAAGCCAATCGTTTTCTCGCACGGGAAGGCGATACACACTTCAGCAGCGAAAATCTATTCGGCGGGCTTGCGGGCGAAATGGGATCGTCTAAGATCATGGTGGCGATGGATGGTCCGACGCACCGCTATCATCGGAAGCTTCAGCAGCGCGGGTTCTCACGCGGGGCGTTTATGGCGCGCATCCCCGACGTAATCCGCATGACGGCGGAAGCGGCACGGGAATGGAAACCCGGCGAACATGTGGCGCTCTTTCCAACATTTCAGCGCATGATCACCGATCAGCTTGGTACGGTGATGCTCAACTTCCCCATTGGCGACCATTTTGACGATTTGTATACGCTCACGCTCACGGCGATGCGCGTGCATATCCTCAAGTCACATCCGGCGATCTTGCTGCGCCGCCCCAAGTATGTCCGTGCGCGTGAACGTATCTTGAGCTACTCCCGCGACATTCTGAAATGGCATCGAGAAAACCCGCCTGTCAACCGTGCGCCGGATTTGATCGATGATATGTTGAATTCGGTGGACGAGAACGGCGAACCGATCCCGGAAAGTATGCTGATCGGGTCGATCACGGGCGGATACTTCGCTGGAATGGATACTGTCTCTTCGACAGCCAGCTACTTCTTGTACGCGATCCTCAAGCACCCCGGTTTACTGGCGCGCGTGTTGAAAGAAGTCGATGCGTTGTTTGACAGCGGCGATTTTAGCGCCGACGCGTTCCGCAAGATGAACGTGCTGCATAACACGGCGGTCGAAACGCTGCGCTATTACCCGATTGCGCCGTTCACGCCGCGCACCGTCGTTCAGCCGTTCGATTTTGGCGGCTATCACTTCCCGGTCGGCACAGAAGTGTATGTCGCGCAGACGATCACTCATTTCCTGCCGGAGTATTACCCGAATCCGAATACCTTTGACCCGGATCGCTACGACCGACCGGATCAACCGAAGGCGGCGCAGGTGTACGCCCCGTTCACGTTGGGCGCACATACCTGCTTGGGTGCGGGGTGGGCGGAGGCGCATTTGATGATTGTGATGGCGGCACTGCTGCGCACGACGGTTTTCCGCTTAAATCAACGTGATCCCGATGCGCAAATTTACGGCGCACCGCTCCCAAATCCGGGGCGCAAATTCGGCGTCGAAGTCTTGGGTCCACGCAAGGGCATTCCCATGAAATTCCTTTTGTCCTCACATGCCTGAGGTCGAAGGAAGATAAAAAAGGGCGTTCACAGGAACGCCCTTTTTGCTGCATGAATTGGAGAAAGCTCGTCGGTTTAGAACTCATTCCACAGGAATTGATTCTGGACTTCGTGGTGGAACTGGACTTCGTAGGGCTTGATCTTCGTGCCGAGCAAACGCGGGCAGCGATCCGCCGAATTGCGCTTGAGCATCGCAAAGCGATCGGCAACTTCATCACCGAGCAGCGCCTTCACATGATCGCTGCCGCTGAAATCACTGATCGCGTCGTAGATGTTGTCGGGCAGCGTGACGATTTCATCACGGCGGGCAGCGGGGAGGATCGAGCCTTCCAAACCGGTGCGGAACAGCGTGTAAATCGCCAGATACGGGTTCGCGTCCGGCGCAATCGAGCGGACTTCGACGCGTGCAGATCGTTCGTTCCCGATCGGGATACGCACCATGCTGCCGCGATCGATCGGTGACGCCTTGATCTGATTCGGCGCTTCGTAGTGCGGGTCAAGGCGGCGGTAGGCATTCACGCTCGAATTCAGGATCAAGCAGATATCCAAGCCGTGATTGAGGATGCGGTACACGAAATCCCACGCGAAATCGCTGATCTGTTCGCGTCCGTCCGCCTGCCAGAACAGATTCGTCCCGTTCTGGGAGATCGACATGTTGGTGTGCATGCCGTTGCCGTTGACGCCTGTCACAGGCTTGGGCAGGAAGCTGGCGGTTAGATCAAGGCGGTTGGCGACCTGACGGCAGAGCAGTTTATACAACTGCACCTGATCGGCGGCGACAAGCGCATCGCTGTACGAGTAGTTCATCTCAAACTGCGACGGCGCGACTTCCGGGTGGTCTTTTTCGTTCAAGAAACCCATCGCGCGCTGAACTTCGGCGGCGGTGTCGATGAATGTGCGCAGCGCGTCACCGGGGAGCGAATGATAGTAGCCGCCCGTGTTGACGAACTGGAATTCACCCGTCGAAACGAATGTCTGCTCGGCATGACGACCTTGGAACAAGAAGCCTTCGATTTCGTTGGAAAGGTTGAAGGTGAAGCCGTTGGCGCGGAACTGCGCTTCGGCATACGCCTTGAGCACCGACCGCATATCCGCCATGTATGGCGAACCATCGCGCTCCAGCACTTCACCGAACACCAGCACCTTGCCGGGTCCAAACACATCCGCCGGCAGCCAGTAGAACGATGACCAGTCAATGCCTAAACGTAGGTCGGATTCTTTTTGCTGCGAGAACCCGCGCACCGATGAACCGTCAAAGGTCAGGTTATCCGCCGACTTGAGCAGGAACTTCTTGTCATAGTCGAGCATGTGCAGGCGACCTTCAAGGTCGGTAAAGCACACCGTGACCGCCTTGATGCGCTTCTCGTCGCGGAGGTAGCGCATCCGCTCTTCGCGCAGCGTATCCATCGGCACACGATTGGCGCGCTGCTCCTTCGCCTTCAGGTTCATTTCTTCAAGTTGATCGTAGGGGAGTTCGAGAAATTCACGCAGCACAGTTGGACACCTTTGCAATTTGGTCGAAATGCACAACACAGGTCACATGCAGTCTTGTTGTGCGCGAATACCGACATTGTAGTAGTTCTTGACGGCGGATTCGTTGTCGAAAATGGATAAAAAGCGTGGTCGAGATTTGGTTAGTTTTTTCCTGCTACGCGAGACTTCGCAGCATCGCCATGCCTAAGTTCATCAGAAATCACCAAACAGGAGCGAAATGCGGCGGGCATCGCGCCGCGAAACATCGCCCTCTATACTAGATTTGTCGGGGAAAAGACGGATGAACGGATCATGGCTGCTGCAAACACGCAACCGCTCGTGCTGGGCGGACGATACGAGCTTTACGAAAAACTTGGCGCGGGCGGTATGGGGGCGGTTTACCGTGCATTTGACCGGCTGACGGGCGAAACGCTAGCGCTCAAGCGGGTGCATCTGCCGGATAGCGCTGCTGCCGCGCTTTTCGACACGAAACCCGATCTGCGCTTGATCCTCGCGCGCGAATTCGGAACACTGGCATCGCTTCGCCATCCCAACGTGATCAGCGTGAGCGATTACGGCTTTGATGATCAGCGCCAGCCGTATTTTACGCTGGCATTGGTCGAACAAGCGCAGACGAGCCGCGACTCTGTGCGCGGTCGCGTGCGGCTTCTGGTTCAAATGCTGCAAGCGCTCGCCTATTTACACAGGCGCGGGATCACGCACCGCGACCTGAAACCGAGCAACGTACTGGTCGATCAAACGGGCGTGGTTAAAGTGCTGGATTTTGGACTCGCGGCTGTCGGGGTCGTCGCTGAAGGCGGGGCGGGAACGCTGGCATATCTCGCGCCGGAAATCCTGAATGGCGGCACGGCTTCGCCGCTGTCGGATTTGTTCGCCGTTGGCGTGATGGCATACGAACTGCTCGCCGGAAAACACCCGTTTGACATCGCCAACCCATCACGGTTGGTCTATGAGATTTTGTTTCAAGCGCCTGACCTGACAGCGATTGTATCGCCTGCTGCGCCGGGGTTTCCCGCAAGCGTCGATGACTCTAGCGACACTGCGCCGAGCATCCCAATTCTCGATCAGGACGATGATCCGACCTCCGCCAGCGTGGATGTGAGTGCGGAATGGTCACAGCACGGCGCGAAGACCGAACCCACCGCGCTTGATGGGCTGCCGGGGGTGATCGGTCGGCTGATGGCGAAAGACCCCGCCGACCGTTATCAGGATGCGCATGCCGCTATGATCGCGCTGTGTGAGGCGGCTGGTATTCCTGTTCCGCGCGAAGACGAGGCGATCCGCGACAGCTTTTTGCATGCGTCAGCGTTTGTCGGGCGCGATGCCGAGCTTGCCAGCCTGCTCGACTCGTTGGAGGCACTTCAGCAGGGGAAGGGCGTGGCATGGCTGATCGGCGGCGAAAGCGGCGTCGGTAAATCGCGCTTGGTGGATGAAGTGCGTATCCGCGCCCTGATCACCGGGGCGATGGTGCTGCGTGGTCAAGCAGGCGCGGACGGGCGACTCCCGTTTCAAATGCTGCGCGATATCGCCCGCCGTCTGGTGATCGCCGCGTCGTTAAGCGATGCCGAAGCGGGCATCCTCAAGCCGCTCGTGCCAGATGTCGAAGCGCTCCTCAACCGCCCGATCCCGGATGTATCCGCGCTGGAAGGCAAACAGGCGTTGAACCGCCTCGCCATCACCTTGATCGATCTGCTCAAGCGGCAGCAGCGCCCGGTTGTGCTGCTGCTGGAGGATTTGCAGTGGGCGGGTGAAAGCGCCGAAGTAATCAGGCGGCTGATCAGCGAGACGGCGGCTCAGGCGTGGCTGCTGATCGCCACGTACCGTGACGACGAAGCGCCGGAGATGGCGGCGCAGTACGCGGATGCGCGTCAGATGCGCTTGGCGCGGCTGGATCGCACGGCGATCACCACGTTGAGCGCGGCAATGCTCGGCGAGGTGGGAAAGCGCGCGAACGTCCTCCAGTTGATCGAGCGCGAGAGCGAAGGCAACGCCCTGTTCATGATCGAGGTGGTGCGCACGCTGGCGGAAGAAAGCGGCTCGCTTCAGTCGATTGGTGAAGATACCCTGCCCGAAACGGTGTTCGCGGGCGGCGTGCGCGCGATCCTTCAGCGCCGCTTAAGTCGTGTCCCGGCTTGGGCGCAAGGGACGCTCAAATTGGCGGCGGTATTGGGGCGTGCGCTTGACCTCACGCTGATCCGGCACGAAGCGCGGGAGCACGGGTTTGACTCGGATGCTTGGCTGACGGCGTGCGTGAACGCGGCAGTTTTTGATCCGGTGGACGGCGGTTGGCGCTTCGCCCATGACAAACTGCGCGAAACGCTCAAGGCAGGGTTTGAGGAAGATGAACGCCGCGAACTTCACCGACGCGCCGCCCAATTGATCGAAACGGCGTACCCGAACGATCACGGGTATGCGGAGGCGCTGGCGGAGCATTACGCCATCGCCAGAGAACCGGAAAAAGTCCTGAAATTCAGCGTGATCGCGCTTGAGCGTATCGTCAATTACACGCTGGAGATCGACCGGGCGGAGGCGCTGCTGCGTCAAGCGCTGCCCTTGACCGAAGGCGAAGCGCGTTTTCAACGGGAACGCGCCGCGCTGCTCTTGTTTGTGGGGGAAGTGTGGGAACGGCGGGCGAATTACCCGGAAATGCGGGCTGCCTTTCAAGAGAGCTTGGCGCTGAACGACGATCATTCGGCGGGAGCGGTGCGGGCGATGCTCGGCATCAGTCGATCCTACTGGCGTGAGAGTGAATATCCAATTGCTATCGAATACGCGGAACAAGCGGTCGAAACCGCCGTCAAACTGAACGATCCGGCGTTGATCGCTTCAGCCCGTATGAATCGCGGTACGGTGGCGGTGTTTGTGTCGGATCACACGGCGGCGCGCGAAAATATCGGCGCGGCGCTGGCGCTTCACCGCCAGTTGAACAACACACGCGGGATCGCATCAGCGCTGCATAACTTGGGCAATGTTACGTCTGAGACGGGGGGATTGGCGGAAGCGTTGGAATACTACAAAGAAAGCAACCGCATGTATACCGAAGCGGGGGATCGCGGTGGGATGGCGGCAACGCTGAACAACTGCGGCGTTGCTGAAATGCGGCTCGGAAACTATGCGGCGGCGCGTGAATATTTCGCCGCTTGTTTAGCGATCAACCGCCAAGTTGGGGAGAAGCGCGGGATCGCCCGCAATCTGCATAACTTCGGTGAAGCAGCATATTTTGAGGACGATCTCGATACTGCACGCCAATTCTTGCGCGATGCGTGCGCGATTTACCGCGAAATTGGCGATCGTCGCGGGTTGGTGCTGGCGCTGATCAGCTTGTGCGATGCGGCGCGCAGCGGCGGCAAGTTCGACGAAGCCGAAGCACTCTACGAGGAAACCCACCGCCTCTGCCGAGAAATTGGTGACGCGCGCCTTGAATGCAGCTACTTGAACAGTTGGGCGTTGGTCGCGTTTGAGCTTGGGCGCAGCACCGAAGCATGGGTGGCACTACGCCAAGCGGCGGCGCTGGCACAAGCGCATGAACTCATCCCGCTCCTGCTGGACACCGTCTCAGAAGCGGCGGAACTGTATGCTCGCAGCGGTCAAACGGAGGCGGCGATCACCTGTATTGCTGCCGCGCAAGATCACCCGTCGATTGTGGTGGATGCGCGCCGCGTGATCGCCAAAACGCGCGATTTGATCATCGCACAGCAGGGTGAAGCGGCACTTCAAGCGATGATCGAACGTGCGGGAAATCCGAGCCTTGAGGAGGTGATCGCGCTGATGACGGCGGGAACATAAGCAACTCCTCCCCCTCTCCGGCGTTTGCGCAAGAGAGGGGGAGGAACGGCGTTACAAGCTTAGTTCGGGCAAGTCCCGCTCGTGGAGAGCAAGTCCTCGCTGATGTATCCCTGATTTGAACCGTAAATCACACGATACCAACCCGGTACGTAAACCGTCGCGTTCAGCGTGAGGTCATACGGCACGCTGTCGATGATGTTCGCGGGGCTGCTGGCGTCCGGCGTCGAGCGCAGACGCGCCATGTAGAGCGTTGTCACTTGGCAGCCGGAAAGCTGGATTTCCGTGAGCGGCGCAGCAGGCGCGGCGGGGGCTGGCGCGGACGGCAGCGCTTGACCCGTCAGGACGAGCGTTCCGGCGTTCGGCACGCTCACGCATACGTAGCCTGTGCTGCCCGGCGTGCTGGTGAGCGGAACGGGCGTGCTGCGGCTGCTTGCGCTGAGGAAATAGACCGTTCCCGCGCCGCGCAAGCAGATATTTACGGGCGTGACGAACGGAACAACCGGCGTACCGCTCGGCAGGAGCCCGAACACATCCACCGCTTGAACGATGTTCAGGTTGATCAGCGTCGCATTGCCGACTTCCGCCAAATACGTGATCACGCGCGCGTCCGCCACGATGATGCGGCAGAACGTATCGCCAAACACGCCGTTGAGCTGAATATTCCCGCGTCCGCCGCTGCCGGTCATCGCGCCATTCGAGCGGGCGAGCAGGTTATTACAGAGGAACGTCTCCGCCGGAACGATGGTCGCAACCGGGACGACGGGGGTGGCGGTCGGCGGGACGACGACATCACCGACAGTAATTTCTGCCTCTGCGCCCGCCGTGCTGGTGATGCCGCCATCGGCTGTGACGACGCTGGTCAAGTTGGTGAGGACACCATCCGCCGCGCCGTTTGCAACGACGGTGACTTCGATAGAGCACGAGCTTGCGCCCGCCGGGAGTGTGCCGCCCGTCAGGGTTAGCGTGTCCGCATCCGTCTTGTCCGCCGTGCCGCCGCAGTCGCTGAACACGGCGGTCGAGTTGAATTCCAAACCGAGCGGCAGATCATCCGTGAACGCTAGCCCGGTCAGCGCCGGGTTGCCGAGCGGGTTGGTGATTGTGATCGTGAGCAGACTCGGCTCACCGACGACGATCTGATCCGGCAGAAATGACTTGGTGATCGTCAGGTTTGCCGGAGCGCCGACGGTGAATCCGGCGGCTTCGGCGTAATCATCGCCTGTGCCGTCGTTCGGGGTCGAATCCGGATCATATTGATCGCTTGCCGTGACCTGAGCCGTGTTCGCTGCAATGTCACCTGATGCCGTCACCTGAACCGTGATGGTGATCGTGATCGGCGTGCTGACGGCGACGCCGGCGAATGAGCAGGTGACATCTTGACCCGCCGCTGTGCACTCCGCCGGAGTAACGCCTGTGATCGTCAAGCCAACGGGTACGCTGTCGAATACGGTGACATTTGCTGCTGCATCCGGTCCGTCGTTCGTTAGCGTGATCACGTAATCGAACGTGTCACCGAAGTTCGCCGTACCGGGTCCCGTTTTGGTGAGCGAGAGATCTGCCGCCGCCGCAACGGCAAAACCTGCCGATGTCGCGTAATCGTCGCCTGTGTTGTCGTTCGGAAGCGAGTCGGGGTCTTCAACGCCGCTGGCGGTCACTTGAGCATTCGCATCGCCAATCGCGCCTGTCGCGTCGATCTGCGTGGTGATGTCGATGACGTAGGCGGGCGTCACTGCGCCGCCAACCGCCACGTTTGCAAACGTGCAGGTGACGACTTGACCGGCGAACCCGCATCCTGCCGGGGTCGCGCCTGTGATGATCAAACCTGCCGGGATGTTTGCGACGACGGTCACGTTTGGCGCGCTCACCGTCCCTACGTTGAACAGGTTGACAGTGTAGGTGCGCGTTCCCGCATAATCGGTGCTGCCCGCCGCCGACATGGTGAGCTGCAAATCCGCTTCGCCAATTGAGAAGCCCGCCGCCGTCGCGTAATCGTCGCCCACGCCGTCATTTGGCGTCGAATCGGGGTCAGCCGTGCCGCTGGCGGTGATCTCGGCGTTGTTGGCAGCGACCGCGCCATCCGCGCCCGCCGTTGTAGTGATCGTAATCGTGTAGACCGGAACACCCACGCCGCCGACCGGAACATTCGCAAAATTGCAGGTGACGACCTGACCGACGAAGCCGCACGCAGGGTTCGGCGTCACACCTGTGATCGTCAAGCCAGCCGGGACATTATCGACCACCGTCACATTGGTGGCGGCGTCCGGTCCTTCGTTGTACACGTTGATCGTATAGGTGACGGTATCACCGGGGGCGAGTTGAAGCGACGCACCGCCGCCCAAGACCGCCGGGCTTGTCGCAACCGTCTTGCTCAGTGACAAGTCAGCCGACGCTGCCGGAACGGTGATATACAGCACGCTCGGATCGTGGTCGCTGGTTTGATCCGCGAATTCGGCGTTGAAGTGAACCGCGTCATACGCCGGGCTGAACGCCGCCGAGATGTTTTCGCTGAACACGATTTGATCGAGCGTCTGCGAATTGCCTTCAAACACGTAGCCGTAACGCTCGGCGGCTGTGCCGATCAGCACTTCCGACGCCGTATACATCATCGTCGGGCTTGCGCCTTCGAGCAGGTTGACCGGATTCGAGAACCAGAAGTCGTTCAGGTCGCCCGCCACGATCACGTTGACGTTCGCATCGCACGCATACAAGTCATCGACAAAGCCGCGAACAATCGCTGCCTGCTGCATGCGCTGAACTTCGCTGCTCAAGACCGGGGGCTGCACCGAACCAAACAGCGCATTATCGCCGCCCTTCGAATTCCAGTGATTGTTGACGATGAAGAATGGTCGCCCGTTGATGAACAAATGCGCGACCAGTGGTTTACGACTGGCGCTGAATGCTGCATTCGTCGGGTCGATGCGCCCGTATGCATAGTTGAGCGATGGCACGCCGCTTGTGCAGACGACGCTGGTTGCGTCGGTCGATCCGCCTGCTGCGCCGCTTGCCAGCGTGATCCCGCGATCGGTGCGGTACAGGATACCGACGCGGATATTGCCGCCGGGTGCGCCGCCGTCCTGATCATCGACCGGATTGATTTGAACATAGCTGTACGCCGGTCCGCCTGCTGTCTGGATCGCCGTGATCAGCGTGCTGAATGTCGTGGAAGCATCGACGGTGCTGCTGTTCGTTTCGCCGTCGTTATCCTGTGCTTCTTGGATCAGCAAAACATCTGGTGACCGCAGATTGTTGACGATGCGATCCGCATGTTCATCGAAGGTTGCATCGCCCGGATCGAGGTTTTCGACGTTGTATGTGGCGACTGTGTATGCGCTGCCACCGCCCACAAGCGGGGTGACTTCGCGCGCAACAGCGCCGGATGTGTCAGCGGCGGGTGCTGCCTGTTGGAGCACCATCTCGAAGTTGTTGAAGCTGTAATGGAAGTTGCCATACGCCGCGCCGGTGAAAACCGTGCCGACATTGATCAGCGGCAAATCGCTCAAGCCGAGCGCCAACAGCGCATGATTATCGAACTGGACGCGTTCCGGGTTGTAATCGTTCGCTTGAACGGTCACGCCGCCGCGTGAATTGCCGTTCGTCGCCCATGTGCCGTTGTTCGGTACGACCCAGATTTCGCGGGTGCTGCCGAAAATACCCGTTGGACCGGTCGCGCGCCCATTGACCACGCACACGCGCATCGCTTCCAGCGATTCGTAGAAGTCGATCCCGTCCGTCGTCGGGTCAAAGCTCGCAAAGCTGTCATCGTCAATGACTTCGGTCGGCGCGAGGCGTGTGCTTGTGCCGCATGTGCCGCTGTTCCCGATTTCGACCGCACCGGGGAGCGGGTTGCCGCTCGACACGAGGGTGACAGTGGGGTTAGTGATTTCCGTGAGGTTCAAGCCGCCGGAGAAGCCGAATTCGCTCACCGTGCCGGATACCTGAACGCGATCTCCAACGCTGACGAGTGTCAGCGCGTTCACGGCGTTCGTGTACACGAAGATCGCGTCCGATGTGGCGATATTGCCGTCGCCCGTTTCATCCTGAAGGAAGAAACCGGTGCTGTTGTAGTATCCGGTGACGATGCCCGGCACATTCGTGACTACTTGACCATTCAATGGCGACGTGTGACCCGCGCCTTGAATCTGGGGGATCGTAACTGGCGTGCTGACCGAAATCGAAATGGCGCAGTCTGCGGTCTGCGGAGTGCCATCGTTGTTACTGAACGTGATCGTGATCGGGTACGTGCCCACGCCCACGCTGCCCGCGACATTCACCACTGCGGTGAGCGTACCGCCAACCGCGCCCGCCGGAACAATGCTGTCCAGCGTGATGCCCGCCACCGCGCCGCTGGTGATCGATGCAGACGTGACCGTGCCATCAGCGTCAGAGGCGCTTACGTTGACGCTGCCGCCCGTTCCTGTCGTGAACGATGCAGAAACCGGACACGAGGGCACAACCGGTGCGTTCACCGAGCCGCCGCCGGGCGTAATCGAAAAATCATCAATCGCCGTACCATCATCTGCGCCGCTGGCGTTGAAGTCAGTCCAGCGAATCCAGAATGTCGCGCCGTTAAGGATGTTCAGCCCGGTGATCGTGCTGCTGATATTCGTAAAAGTGCTGTTGCCGTTGACAGCGCCAGTGGTAGCACCGGAAGTCTCGGAATAGTCGAGCAGGTCGAAGTCCGTCCATGTACCACTTGTGAGCGAGGTCGCATTCGTGCTGTATTGGAAGTCTAAGCGGTCTGTGCGGGTGACAGTGCCGTAGCGCCAGACTTCGCCGCGATAACTGATCGCTAGTTCTGCGATTGTGCTGCCAGTGGAGTTGACGAACGCCGCGCCATACACCGGAATTAGCGTACCGGATTGCAGCCCGCCAAGCGCGCGCTCGGTGGCGGCACCCGTGCCGAAGCTGTAGGTATCGCCCGTATTTGAACCGCCATCGCCAGCGGCATACTGCTCATTGTCACGAGCGCCGCCACCGCTTTCAGTCAAGCACCAGCCGGGCGGAAACACTGAATTTGTCGTCCCACTCGTCGCCAGTGTATCGAAGTTCTGTGTATAAGCAGCACCCGACAGGCTGACCGGTATGATGCTGGTGCAGTCCGTCGTCTGCGCGCTTGCTTCCGGTACGATCATGATGCCGATGGCGATCAACGCCGCCAGAATGAGGAGTGCGCGCAAGCGCGGGAGGACCCGTCTGCGCTGGCGTGGATGTGATTGTGGCATAAACAATCCTTGGTGATGCACTTAGGTGAGAGGAAAAGGCGCACTGGGCGCGAGGATACAAGTTTAATAGCTAATGTTTAAGCAACCAATGTTTTTTGCAACTTTGCCCAAACCAATTTCCCTATACACAAAAGGGGATCGTCTGTGCGGACGATCCCCTTTTGAATAACAGGCAATTCGCTGCCGTATTACCCTTCGCGCTTGATCTTTTCCAGCGTATCGAACATCTTGTTCGACTGGCGGAAGCGCAGCAGCAGCGAAGCGGAGTAGCCAACCAAGATGGTGAACGTAATTGCGACCCCTAAGAACAGGTATGCGTCGGTATCAGGCAAGGTGATCTCTCCTAAGGCGGTTACAATTCGGCGCGCAGTTGATTCGTGCGTTCGACGCGGTTTTCAAGACGGATGCGCCACCAGACCAGCACCGGCGCGATCAAAACACTCCATACAGCGCTGTTGACCCCAAGCGCGGTGGTCATTCCGCTGGTCATCGCAAAACCACCTTCAGCATTACCGGGGCTGCTGCCGATCACGGTCGGGTGAATCGTATCTGGGCGGATGCGGATGATCACGAAGGTGAAGATCACCGTGCCGAATGCCAAAATCCCGTACACCGCCGCCATCGAGCGCTTTTTGTCCGGGTTTTCGATTGCGCCGCGCAGCATCAGGTAGGCGGCATAGGTCAGCACCATGATCGCGGCGGAGGTCAGGCGCGGGTCCCACGTCCACCATGTATTCCAGATCGGACGCGCCCACACCATCCCTGTGAATAGGGTGATCAACGACAGGAAGAAACCGACTTCAACGCCAGCCAGCGCTAGATGATCCCAACGGGGATTTCGCGTTCTAAGATAGGCGATGCCGCCGAAAACCGCCGCTGCGAACGCGACCGAACACGCGCTGAACGCAGCAACATGGAAGTAGAAAATGCGCTGGACGTTTCCCTGAGTCACGTCCGTACCCGCTGCGATCAGCCCGAAGTACGCACCGACCGCAAACCCCGCGATCGTCAGCACGGTGAGCAAGCGCAGTACCAGCGTGGCGCGCGGCGCTGCTGCTTGGGCAGTGGACTGCCCTGCCGCGTCGTGCTGTTCAAGCCGTTGTGCAATGTTCATGATGTTTTTTGTACCTCTAATCTTTACTTCTGCGAATTCATGAGTTGGCTTAACTGCGCCTTGAGTTCGGCGCGTTTTGTTTGGTAATCGCGCGCGCTGACTTTGCCCGCTTGATGCTGTGCATCCAAATCAGCGATCTGCTCCATCAAGGTCGTGATCGCGGTCTTTCCGCTGGCGGGCGAAGCGGCAGGCTGCACAAGCGGTTTGCTCGTGGTTGCCCGTTCGCGGATGGCGAGAAAACCTGCAATGAGCAGCGCAGAAATGCCCGCGCCGATCAAGACATACGCAATCGGGCTGGCACTTCCGGCGGTGGTTTCCGTAGACCCGGAGATGATGCCGGCAGGCGTGCCGTTCACGGTGTAGGCAAAGGTGCTGCCCGCATCACGACTGAGCGCACCGCCGAAGCTCATCATCGTACCGCTGCCCGTCGAAACCGGACCCAAATTGCTAATTCCGTCCCCGCCGACAGTCAATCCATCTGTGCCGATAATCGCGTCAAACGTGCCGTCTGCGCGGTAATCAAAGCTCTGCGTGACCGACATGCCGCTTGAGTACGGCATGGTGTAGGCGACGTGCATCAAGTGTTCGCGTCCGGGCATCACCGGGCGGGTGTCATACGTTACCGCGCCATCGACCGACATCCCGTAACGCGTGCTCATTGGCGTGCCGAACACCGCACCTGACGGAGCACGCACACGCACGGATTCCCCGGCGGTGACGTCCAAGAATGCGCGATCTGACGTGTTCGTGAGTGAGAGAATCTGAATCACTTGCAGCGTGGACTGAAGCGCGATGATTTGCACACTGTTCGCAGTGATCGTCAGGACAGCCGGATCACTCGTCGTTTCGTAGATCGTAAGCGGCAGCACTAATTCAGGGGCTGCCGGATCAGCCGCTACGATTTCGCTGACGAACTGGATACCACCGTAAGGCGCGGTCACGACATAAGCATATGTGGCATCGAATGGCACGCCTTCAAAACGATAGGTCGCCCCTGCATCTGCCAGCGTCGTGAACGTCTCTTCAGCCGTTTCCGATGTGAGCACATGCAGCGAGACTTCTAAGCCCTCTGGAATGACTGCGCCCGCCGTACCGCTGCTGATCTGCCCAGTGACGACGCCCAACACGCGCGCCTCTTCGGTCGCATTCGGGTCAGCCGTTGCGACTGGTTCAACGACGGCAGCCGAATCGACTGCGTCTTCGGTCGCGTCTGGTGACGGAATCATGCCGGTGGCGCGTGCTTGCGACATCATCCGCGCGAAGGTCATTGCCGACATCAGTTCTTCTGCCGAAAATTCATCGGCAAAACCGGGCATCTCGTCGCCAACGCCGTTTGAGATACTTTCGAGAATCCGCTCATCGCTGAGGTTGGTCAGATCGGGCAGGGGAGCGCCTCGCTCTGTGCCTTCCCCCATCGAGCCGTGACATTCGGCGCAGTGGTCAATCCAAACTTCGCTGCCAAGCGTCATCACGGCGGCAATGTCGGTGTCGCTCATCGAGTCGATACTGCCGCCGCTGGAGACGGGCGGGAGCGTTGCGACAATGCGCGGCTCGCCGCCCAATCCACCTTCACATGCCGCCAAAATCAGCACAAGCAGCCCGATAAGAAAAGGCGAAAAACGTCGAAAATGGGTCATGATGGTGTCTCTTACTGTCCTTGTGCCTTTTCGCGGGCGCGGGTATACGCCGCAATTGCCTGTTCTACCGGATCAAGCTCGGCGGGTGGGGCAGCGGCGGGTGGGGCAGCGGTTTCTTCATGATCGCCGTGTTTACGTTTGCCCTTTTTCGGTTTGCCACCCATCTGCTCCAGCGCTTCGAGCAGGGACGCACCTTGTTCGACCAAGCGCGCACGGTCTGAGGCGTAGGTTTCTTCCGGGAGCTTGCCCAATTGGAAATCTTCGTCGAGATCACGCACCATCAGCAGCGTACGTTCGTATGCTGCCGCTAAATTCAGCCGATCCCGCCCTTTATCTCCGGCTTCATATTCACCAGCCGAGCGCCGGAGCAGGAAGGGAAGCGCCAGCCAAGCGACGCCGATCACTAGCAGAAAAACTGTTACGACAAAACCGCCGCCGCTCATGAGGATTCTCCCTCAGCAAGAATGCTGTCAATGATGGTGATCAGGCGGTCGCGGGTCACGCCAGCATAAATGAATTCGGCGACTTCACCGTTTTGGTCGACGATGAACGTCTCCGGTACGCCTTGAATGTGATATGCCTCGCTGATGCGCGTGCCGAGGTCCGGTGCGTTGAAATACGTGATGCCGAATTCCTCAAGATACGCAAGCGAACGCGGTCCGTTATCCGCGTAGGCGATCCCTAAAAACACGACATCATCGCTGTCTTGGTAATACTCCCACGCCGACTGAAGCTCCGGGGCTTCATCGCGGCACGGACCGCACCAACTCGCCCAGAAGTTGATCATGACCACCTTTCCGCGCAGATCAGAAAGGTTGAACGATTGACCGCTGAACGTCTCGATAGGGAAATCTGGTGCGATACCGGAACGCGGTTGCTCCTGCTTCTGGCGGGCAAGCGCGAGCGCGAAGACCAGCGCCGCAACCACGATCCCTGCAAGCAGAACCATTGATCCAATGCTGAGTTTGCCCCGCTGTGGCGCGGGTGCTTCAGGCAGCGGTGTGGGTGTCTGCTCGAATTCTCCGTTTTGGGGTGTTGACCCAATTTTCGTAGCCATTAAACCCTCTTACGAGCCTGAAATGTCTTGCTCGAACATGTCTTGATAACGATTGCCTGTCGATCCCGCATCCGGGGCTGGCGCAGGCGTCGCGGCGGCATTTCGCCGGGTGATCACATACGCTGTGACGATCAACACCCCGGCGATGATCAGCCAAGGTGTGACCAGCGACAGCGCGCGCAGAGCAGGATCGAGCGGTGTACCGACGACCCGATCCCCGAAGCGGCGGACGAAGTCTTCGACGATCTGCTCTTCGGTCATGCCTTGTTCCAACTGAAGGCGAACTTCATACCGCCAGTCGGCGCAGGCTGCCGTGCCGCAGGTGTCTAACGTGATATTCTCGCAAACCGGGCAGTAGAGTTTTGCCGCGATTGCGTTGACCATATCATCCGTAACCGCCCCGGTTGTCCCGTCCTGTGCGTACACAGTCCGGGCAATCGATACGACCATGATCAGGGCGATTAGAACTTGGAACGACTTCACAAGATACCGCATGAATTTATGCTCCTTGCGGAACGGCGTGCAGCTTTTCGCGCACGCGGACGGGCATGGTTTCACGCGGGTAGCCAGCCAGCAGCGTCCCGACGATCAAGATCAAACTGCCCCACCAGACCAAGTTGATCAGCGGGTTGATGTACACCTTGAACGTCGCGGAACTGGCGCTGATTTGCTCCCAGTTGACGAGGAGGACGTAAAAATCGTTTTCGACGGTGCTGTGCGCACCCGCGATCGTCATCGAGTTCATATCCGTCGCTTCCGGGAAGAAATCGCGGCGCGGACGCACATGCGCGACTTCGACTCCATTGCGGAACAAGGTCAGTTCGGCGATGTCCATGATGCGACCGTCTTCCGCGATTTGGTTGGCGAGGAATCCGTCATAACGCAGTTCGTAGCCACCAATGCTGAGTGATTCGCCAACGGCGAGGGTTTGCTGCGTTTCCTGCTGGAACAGCGTTGATCCGATCACACCCAAGCCGATAACCGTAATGCCCAGATGGACAAAATAGCCACCATAACGGCGCGGGTTGCGGGTATAAAGGGCGATCACCGACGTGAGCGGGTTTTCACGATGTACGCGCAGGCGTGCTTGAACGCCGCGCACCGTTTCGACAACAGCGACCCATCCGGCGAACAGCACGATTCCATATCCGAACAACGCGCCAATATCCGTGACGCCACCGACTACGAAGAACCCTATTGAGACTGCCGTCAGCGCCAGCGGGATGAGCACAGCCCGCCCCATACGCACCAGCGATGCCGCACCCCACGCCGAAACGGGCGCGACACCCATTAAGATGAAGAGTAGGATGAACAGCGGCGGCGTCACCTGTAGGAAGTAATCCGCGCCGAGCGTGATGCTCGTGTTCATGAACAATTCGGAGATGATCGGTGCGCCGAAACTGCCCCAGAAGATCGCCACGAACAGCGCGATGAATACAAAATTGTTGAGGACGAACAGTGCTTCGCGGCTGAACAGACTCTTCAATTGGTGATCGTCTTTCAGTTCACCGCGACTGCTGCGCCACACGATCAACCAGACCGAAACGAGCGTCAGGAGGAACCAGAAGGCGAACATCGGGAAGCCGATTTCCGACCGCGCGAACGAGTGAACGCTGTCCACCAAACCGGAGCGGGTGGCGAACGTGGCGAAAATGATCGCGCTGAACGTACCGATCACGAGGAACATGTTCCACGTTTTGAGCATCCCGCGCTTCTCTTGGATCATGACGCTGTGTAAGTATGCTGTGCCGATCAACCAAGGGAGGAACGCGGCGTTTTCGACCGGATCCCAGCCCCAGTAGCCGCCCCAGCCGAGTACGTCATACGCCCACCGTCCGCCGAGGATCAAGCCGAGGGTGAGGAATATCCACGCGATCAGCGTCCACCGCCGCGATACCTTGATCCAGTTGGTCGATAAATCACCGCTGGCGAGCGCTGCCATCGCAAACGCGAACGGGATCACGAAGCCGACGAAGCCGAGGTACAGCATCGGGGGGTGAATTGCCATGCCGAAATGACGAAGGAGCGGGTTTAAGCCGTTGGCGGTCTGTGCAAGCTGTACCGCGCCGGGTGCGACTGCGCCCGCCGGGATGAATGCGGATGCGACCACGTCACCTGTTGGCAGTATCCACCAGCGGTCAAACGGATTTTCGATAAAGAGCGTCACGCCGACGAAGAAGGCGACAACCGCCATCATATAGGCGATGGCATACGGCATCAAGCGGCGCTGCGATTTCCAATTGAGGAATGTCGCTGCGGCAGTGAATGCGCTCATCAAGAATGACCAGAATAGGATCGATCCGGCTTGTGACCCCCACAACGCCGTAAATCGGAAGAAATCCGGCATCGACGGGCTGCTCACCGACCATACATAGCTGATCTGGTACTGCTCTGTCATTAATGCGATTTGAAGGCTGAGCGTCGCAACGGTCATCAAGACGAAATTCAGATAGACCGCGTTGCGCCCGCTCGTGACGAGGGCGTGGCTGTGCGCAAATCGTTCACCATAGACGCTGGCGACGATGGCGTACAAGGCAGCAATAAAAGCAAACAGCGTGCTGATTAGCCCGATTTCTGCGAGCATATGGGTATTCCCCCCCTAACTACTAACACACATTACATCTCCACAGGTGAGCCTACTAAACACCGGTTTCTTCGACCTGTTCAGGCACACTTTCTTCGTATCGGCTTGGGCACTTCAAGAGGAGTTCAGTGGCGACGAATGTGCCATCGGGCTGCAAAACCCCCGTGAGAATCGCCTGTGCTTCATGCTGAAGCAGGTCAGGCTTGACCTGATTTTCAATATGAACGCTGATGCGAGCAGCAGTCGGATCATTGACGGCTTGGTGCAGCGTCAGCGCGAGGTTGGTCGTTTCTTCAGGGATGTCAGCGATTGTGAAGTCGATGATCAGATTGGTGCTGTCGTAGACGATCGTGGTGCCATCAACCGCGCCGGAAATGCGCACGGATTGACCGATGTATTCTTCAGGTGAGGTCAACAGATCATTCACTGTAATAAAGTAACGTGCACCACTCATCGTACCAGAAACGATCAAAAATGCCACAGCGCCCAACAGGAGCGCGCCGCCAATTATGAACTTTAGGCGTTCGCCGGAGCGGGATTTCTGTGCTGCGGCGCTGTCTGCGGTTTTGCCCCAACTGAGTTCTGTCATGTGAGACCTTTCAAGATGTGTCATTATACGGTATGGAGTATGTGCTGCCATTAGCTTAGTCAATTGTACCCATTTGAATGGAGGAAAGAACACACCATTACTGGGTGATGGGTATCACGGATCACGATCACCAAAGTGCGCAACAATAGGACAATATACCGGGGAGCGTATCTGTGCCAAAGCGTCTGGGAAGTTTGCAGGGGAAACTTATCGTTAGTTTTCTGCTTGTCACCTTGATTCCACTGATCGCCAGCGGCATATATGGGCATTTCTTCACCAACAGCGCGCTGTCCGCTCAAGCATTGGAACGCTCGATTTATCAAGTGCATTTGCAGGCAGAAAACATCATGAGCGCGCTGCGTCAAGTGCAGGGAGACGCCTTGTATTTGAGCGCGCTGCGCAGTCTTAACATGCTTCGCCAACAGACTGAACCGGAGCAAATCGACCTGTGGCAGCAGGAAGTTGGACAAGATTTACTCGTACTGGCATCCGTGCGACCGATGTACCGCGCGATCCGTGTATTGGACAACAGTGGACAAGAATGGGTCGGCGTGCGGCAGCAAGAGCAGCATGTCAACTTCATTGAGAGCCTTCGAGAGCGTTCCAGTACGGCGTACTTTCAGGAAACGATGGCGCTGCCCGTTGACGGAATCTATGTATCGCCGTTTCGATCCGAAGATGCAATCGGCGCACCTTACATTCATTATGCAATTCGGCTGACAGATGGTGTATTGGTCATCGATTTGCACGCGGGTTGGGTGCTGCGCGCACTGCCCACCGAGACCAGCGCTGACTCGTGGGCGCTGATCGATCAGCAGGGGCGCTTCCTTGTCTATCCAGAAGGATTTGATACGCGCGCGGTTGCGGCAGACCTTTCAGCGATGCTGACCGGCGGACGCGACTATTTCCAGACGGATGACAGTGTGTATGCGTTCGACACCATCTATCCCACGCCGGACTCGGTAGATACGAATCATTATTGGGTTATCTTTCGGCATACACCCACCGAAGTCCTCTACACTTCAGTATATGACTTTTATCACGTCGTCATCTTGTTCGTGATTCTTGCTGTGCTGATTGCGTTAGGGTTGGCGCTGCTGATCAGCCGCATTTTGGTTGAGCCTGTCCGTGATTTGCAGACGATGACAGAAACGTTTGGTCACGAAGGCAAAGCACCCCCGATGCCGGAACGTCCGCCGGGTGATGAGATTGGGATACTCACGCATACCTTCATCCAAATGGCGAACGAACTTGAAGGCAAGCGGCGGCAGGAACACCGCCTGATCGAGCGGCTGATTCACGCACAGGAGGAAGAACGTAAGCTAGTTGCCTATGACCTTCATGACGGGTTGATTCAGCAGTTGGTTGGGGCACGCTTCTATTTGAATAATACAAGGGATATTTGTCATCAGTACGCACCACAAGTGATAGGGTATATTCACAGCGGCTGCGAAGCCCTGAGTGAAGCGATTATCGAAGGGCGGCGCATTATCGAAGGACTCCGTCCGGCAGCACTAGACGATCTTGGGCTGACGGCGGCGATTGAAGAAATTGCGACACAAACGGCACGCGCGGCGGGCTGGCAGCTCGATTTGATGATCGAAACGCTGCATTACGAGCCGGAAAAAACGGTCGGGGTCACGCTTTACCGCATCACGCAAGAAGCGCTGAATAATGCGCGTAAACATGCCAAGGCAAGTGTTGTCAAAATTCGGCTGCACAATGGGCACGGCATTCATTTAATAGTTGAAGATGACGGAATTGGTTTTGATATGGAATCAGTAACACGCGACGGACGCGGTTTAGGTATTACGACAATGCATGAACGCGCCAGCCTGATCAACGGCACATGCCAAATCACGAGCACGCTGGGAGTTGGCACGACTGTTGATGTTCATGTTCCATTCGCGCTGGCGCATACCACGCTGGGGGGCAGTGACGATGCAGCCAAGTACGATTGATAGAACGATTCGTGTCACCATTGTTGATGATCACGGCATTGTGCGCCAAGGGCTGCGCGCACTCTTGGACAAGCCGGGGATCGAAGTCGTGGGAGAAGCCGAGAGCGGCACCGAAGCTGTTCGCTTGGCTGAACGACTTCAACCGGATGTCATGCTGTTGGATATTCGCATGAAGGATGGCGACGGCTTGCAGAGCCTCCCCCACATCAAGAGCGTATCCCCAAAAACCAGCGTCATCATTCTGACGACGTATGCAAATCCGGCGTACTTAGCGCGGGCAATCAGCGGCGGGGCGGCGGGCTATCTTTCCAAAGAAACCGATCCTGATCAGATTGTGCGCGCAGTCCGGGCGGCGGCGGCGGGTGATGACTTGATCGACCGCACGCTGCTGCAAGCGGCACTGGCACACAGCGTCGATGTCTCCGCCGCTGAACCCGATTCGACGTTGGAGATGATGATCGAGCCTCTCAGCGAACGCGAACGCGAAGTGCTGCGGTTGATGGTGCAGGGCTGTACGAATAACACAATCGCAGAGACGCTGACGATCAGCTTGCCAACGGTCAAGACGCACGTTCAGCACATTTTGCAGAAGCTCCATGTATCTGATCGCACACAGGCGGCGCTGTTGGCGATGCGGCTGAAATTAGCAGATTAAGGTGAATCATTCGGCGGGATGACTAGTTTTCATCCCGCTGAATGATGATGACCGCGTTTGTGCGAGAGAAAATCGGGTCACAAAGCAATGGTTGTGGTAATCGACTTCATGAAGTTAGGCGTTACAGGAAAACAACTGCGATTTGCGCTTTCGCTGGCGGGTGGGATCAGTGCTTTGTTGGGCGCGCTGCTTCTCGCCCTCGTGTCGTTTCCGACGATGCTGGCGGAACTCCAATCCTATGCGACCACTGTGCCGCAGTTTGTCGTGTACGTGAGTGGTGAAGGTGATTTTCGCGCGTGCATGTCCTGTCATACCGATACTCAATGGAGTAATTCTGCCCGACCGCTGGAAATTACCGGCGAAATCCTTAGCCCGCATGCGGTGAATGAGGAAACCGACGCCGACCACAGCGGCGGTTGGGCATATCGCATGTCCACAAGCCAGATCGTCCACCCGTTTTTGTCCTCAAATGCCGATTTGCTTACCTCGTATGTACTTCGTGGAAGCATGGAAGAGCAAAGCCCATGACACGAGTGGAAATAATTGTTCTGATCGGGGTCGTGCTTCTCGCGAGCGGGTTCAGCCTGCTGGGTCTAGGAGCATCGACATTGTTAGCGCAAGACTCGCCGCCGGATTACATCGGTGCGGGTGACTGCGCGGATTGTCACCGCGACGTAGCCCGCCGCCATGATGAATCGCGGCATGCGCTTACGCTGCAGGATGATGAGGATGCCATCGTTGCAGATTTTGACGCTGGTTCAGAATTACGTATGGTGCAGTTCCCCGGCGAAGATGCGCCGCGCCCATTCACGGTGGACGATGTCGCGTTAATCGTGGGGTCGGGGCAGTATGTGCAGCGGTATCTTGTTGAACTGGAAGACGACGATTACCGCGTGCTTCCGGCTGAATGGAATGTTGCCGCCGCCGAATGGCAGCCGCTTGCGCTCGCGGATTCGTGGGATGATCCCGCGTATGACTGGGATCAAAGCTGCGCTTACTGCCATACGACCGGGCTGAATCTCGAACGCATGCGCTGGGAAGAAGATGGTGTTCAGTGTGAAGCCTGTCATGGTCCCGGCGAAGAACATGCCGAAATCGCCAGCGATGCCGGACGCAGACCCGACGAAGAAGAACTGGTCGAAATCCGTGCCAGCATCAACGCGGCGATTGACCCGCAAACATGCGGTCAGTGTCACTCAGAAGGCGTTAGCCCGGACGGTTATCCGTACCCATACGGCTATCTCCCCGGCGCGGAGTTGACCGAATACTTCACGCTCGTGGCGCAGGATGATCCGACGCACTGGTGGCTGTCGTCAGGTCACGCGGCGCACAAGAACATGCAGTACAACGAGTGGCTGATTTCTGGTCATGCGGGATCGCTCACTGCTTTACTCGAAAGCGAATACGCCGAAGATTCGTGTCTCGTGTGCCACAGCGCTGACGCGACCGTTCAGGCACGACTCGCCGCCGCTGTTGAAGAAGGTGATCGTGAAGGTGAAGCGCCGCCCGCACCGACGGTTGACACAGCGCAGTATGGTGTTTCGTGCTCAAGCTGCCACTATCCCCATGTCGAAAATGATCTGCCGAACGACATGCTTGCCGACTCGGATACGCTGTGCTTATCCTGCCACACGGACACACAGCCGTTTGACGATTTCGTGCATCACCCGCTGCGGCAGATGAATGAAGGACTGCCGGTAATCGAGGGAATCGAACCGGTTGAGAATCCGCACCACGCGCCCGATGGTCCAACGTGTATCTCCTGCCATGAGGCAGTTGTTCCGGTTGGTTCTGGCATGCGGAGCAGCCACACCTTCGACCCGATCATTCCCGGTACGCTGCTGACCGAAGAATTCCAAGGCGATACCTGCTCCGGGTGTCATGCTGATCTCGCATCACCGGAGATACTGGGGATGCTGATCGCAGACATTCAGGCGAATGTGCAAGGGCGTATCGAAACCGCCCGCGCCGCTCTCACCGACGAATCGCCGGAATGGATCGCACAAGCGCTTGATTTCGTTGAAGGCGACGGCAGTTATGGTATCCACAATTACGCCTACGCTGATGCTGTTCTTGATGCCGTGTTTGAAGCACTCGGTTTAGCTCCAGTTCCGGGAAGGTGAGCGATACGTCATGTACAACTCTAAACGCTCATGGATCATCCTTTTTGTTGGCGTTGGTTTGACCCTGATCGCGGCGGGATTATCACCCCTGCTGCTGGTCAGCGCGCAAGACGCAACGCCAGAAGTCGCGCCGGAAGCAACCTCTGAAGTCGCCCCTGAAGCGACGCCAGAGATAGCACTAGAGCCGCTGTATCAGGTATCCGGCGAATCTGTCACGGTCACAGGCGACAATTCCTACTGCTTGCTGTGCCACAATCAAATTTTGCGTGTGTTCCCGCTTCCCGATGGCAGTTTTCAAGAATTGTATGTTGACCCGGATATGATCGCGGCGTCCGTACATGGCGTGAACAGCGAAACGGGCACATTGGGTTGTGTCGATTGTCACGGCGATGACACGTTCCCGCACGACGATCCGCCGCCCGCCAGCCGTCGTGATGCGACGGTGCGCGCCGTGTCGATCTGCGCGAACTGCCATACAGATCAGCTTGCCGAACTGGAAGCGGGGTATCACTCACTTGCGGTGCGTGCTGGTAACTTTGACGCCGCCGTTTGCACCGACTGTCATGGTTCGCATGGCGTTCAGTCTACCGAAGAATATCCTGAACTCGTCGCGCTCGTGTGCGGCAACTGCCATGAAAACACACTTGTGGAATGGCAGTCGAGTGGGCACGCGAACATCGGCGATCTCGGATGCTCGACGTGTCATTCACCACACAGCCAGCATATCCGTGTGGGTGAAACCACGACCGAACTGTGCATCAACTGTCACGATGCCGCCGATACCGATGACCTCCTTGTACATCAGCAGCACATCAATCAGGCTCAAACGCCGCTTGACTGTGTAAGCTGCCATATGGACATCGAGTTTTCGCCCGCAGAAGCTGCTTCGAGCGCAAGCACGGTTCCAGTGACAACTGGTCACACCATGGAAGTGACGACTGTCTCCTGCACAACCTGTCATGAGGAACTCGTTGCCAGCGGCGAATGGGATCGCCTCGTCTCCGCGCGTCCTGAAACCGAGGCAGGCGTGGAAGGTGAATCCAGCACCGGCGAAGCAGCGAACGACGAAATCGCCGAAGCCGTGCGCGAAAGCGAAGTCAGCGGCTATGTCCAACTGCTGCAAGGCTTAATTCTTGGGCTGGGTTTTGGTGCGACAATAACAGCAATCTTTATCGTACGTGGCAACCGGGAGCGCACGGCAGCGGTGGTTCACCAAGCCTCCAGCCATGCGGAGCCGGCACCTGTAGATGAGGGAAGCAGCACGGACTCAGAAGCACCCTCGCTGCCTTCCGATGTCGATGAGAAACCCGAGTCGTAAGGGGGAACGATGACAGAGAAAACACCTACGACTGCACCACAAGCGCAGCCGGAAATAGCGGAGGGGGAGCGCAAGCTCCACCTCCTTTCCCGTAATGAGTTCATGACGCTGTTGATCGGCGGCGGCGCGAGTTTCGTGCTCGCAGCGACTCTTGCCCAACCGCTCGATACCTTTGCGCGTCAAATCCTTGAAAGCCAACCGGAAGGCGGCGGTCACGGTGAAGGTGACAGCACCCATTCGTGGGGTATGGTGATCGACCTGAGTAAGTGCATCGGCTGTGATTATTGTGTGTGGGCGTGCCAAGCCACTAACGACACCGCCGACGATATGCGCTGGAACATTCATGTTGAGGATGTGACACCGCTTGGCGATACATTCCATGTCACCCGCCCATGCTTGCACTGCCGTCACGCACCTTGCACGGAAGTTTGCCCGGTTGGGGCGACCTATGTGCGCGCCGATGGACTGGTGATCATGGATTACGATAAGTGCATCGGCTGCCGGTACTGCCAGACGGCGTGCCCCTACGGTGCGCGCAGTTTCAACTTTACCGAACGCACCGACGCGAATCAGCGTGTGCCGGAATGGAATACGCCGGAAGTTCCGCGTCGCCCGCGTGGTGTGGTCGAGAAGTGTACGTTCTGCCGTCACCGCATTGATGCGGGTCTCGCGGCGGGCTTGATGCCGGGCATTGATGAAGCGGCAACTCCTGCGTGCATCAATGTATGCCCGGTGAACGCCCGTTTCTTCGGTGATCTGAATGATCCGCTCAGCCCTGTCTCGCGCATGTTGGATACGCACCCGACGATCCGTTTACGCGAAGACCTCGGCACTGAACCCCGTGTTTATTACATTCCGCCGGAGGGATTGGTCTAATGGCTGCGACGGTTCAACCCCAACAAATCGTGACCGCGCCGCCCGCTGTCAAGCGGACGCGCCGGTTTACGCCGCAGTTTATCGCGTGGCTGCTGCTGCTGCTGGCAGGGCTGACCATCGGCGCGATCAGTGGTTTACATGTGATGCTCAACGGTTTGGGCGTGACGAATCTGAGCGACGAACTCCCTTGGGGCTTGTGGATCACGGTTGACCTTTCCTCAATTGCGCTCGGTGCGGGTGCGTTTACGCTGTCGGCAGCAGTCTACATTTTCGGACTGAAGAAATTCTTGGCGATTGCCCGCGCGGCGGTGCTCGTCGGTTTCCTCGGCTATTCGTCCGCAATGCTGGCGCTATTCATCGACATCGGGCGCTTTGACCGCTTCTATCACCCGATTATCTACTGGAACGTGCATTCGGTTCTGTGGGAAATCACAATGTGCGTGGTCTTGTACTCGACCGTGCTTGTTGTCGAATTGTTCCCGGTGATCGTCGAAAGTACGCCGCTGCGGAAAAGCAAATTCCTTGTCGGCTTGTCTCACCTGATGCACCGCTTCACGCCTGTTCTGGCTGTTTTAGGCATGGCGTTGTCGCTCCTGCATCAATCCTCGCTCGGTGCGACCTATGGCATTTTGACCTCGCGCCCGTTCTGGTATTCCCCGTCCGCGCCTGTGCTGTTTATCCTGTCCGCGATTGCGGGCGGCATCTCGCTCACGCTGCTGGTGACGATCCTTTCCGGTAAATTGCTTGGGCGTGAACAAGTTCCGAAGGACGTGTTAAGTGCTGTCGCAGTGTTCGCGGGATTGATGTGTCTCGCGTATCTGTACCTCAAGCTGTGGAGTTGGGCGGCGACGAATTATTACAGCCACGTCCCCGATCAACGACTTGGCGCGGAGGTGCTGGCGCAGTATACGCCGTATAACTACACATTCTGGTTTGGTGAGGTGTTATTCGGCGCGCTCGTTCCGGCGATCTTCTTCTTGTGGGGGCGTTTGCGTCGCAACCGCAACGCGCTGATCTTGGCGGCGCTGATGGTGATCGCCGGGTTGGTCATCAACCGCTGGAATATGACACTCTCCGGCTTCGTGATCCCGCTCGATTGGTCGCCCGGTGTCGCGGAAGTCTTCCCGGTCAACACTTACGAACCCGCGCTGGTTGAATGGGGCGTCGCCATCGGCATCGTCTCGTACAGTTGGCTGGCGTTCACGTTGGGGGCGCGCTTCTTAAAGCTGTACCCGGAGTCGCGTTCGCTCAAGACGGGTGAATTGGTCTATAAAGAAGAAGCGGACGCGCATCACTGATCGTAGGATCACAGGCGACGAATCAAAAGGCACGCCTTTTGAGCGTGCCTTTTGATTCATAATACCAGTATCGCGCTCGAACTACGGGGCGACAGCGTTTGACGGAACCCAAACATTGTTGGCTTGGCAGGCGATCCACAACTGCGTGAAATCGCCGCTGGTTTGCGTTACATACCAGTCACCCGCCGGAACTGCGAATCCGGTCGCAGCGTTCAGATCAGCCGCGTAGAAAGCGGGCGCACCCTGTGGCAAATTGTGAATAACCGCGTTCGTTGGCAGTGGATTGGTACACGCCCCCGATGATGCTCCCAAGACTTCAATCGAAACCACCGATCCGCCGTTGCACCGGTCAATCGTGACAATCGTGCCCGCGACTGTAGGACCGCCAAAACCATCGACCAGCAAAAGCTGGACGGTGATCGGCGTATCGTTTGGCAGCGGGAAAGCGGCTGTGACCGGACCGGCGCTGTCACTGTTATACAAGCTCCAACCATAGCTGCCGTTACTAGCTGGGGTGCCTGCATCCTCATCCATGTAGCGGTTGCCCCCGGCATCGACAATCGTGCGGAAACGGAGCGTCGTTGGGAAAGTAACTCCCGTAAGCGTCATGGTGAAATCCACTGTACTAGCAGCGCATCCAATCGAATCGACACTGATGAGCGTCCAAGACGGAGAGTCGGCGAGTACGGCTGTACTCCCAAAGACGGCAAACATGACCAGTAGTACGATGATTCCTAGCAGTTTTCGCATTGTTCCCCCATGTCACGAAAGTTCGTAAGCGCACCGCAATGTTAGCATATTCGGATTTCATCTCTGCGCAACAATCGGGAGCGTACTGCTAAGGGGAGAGGAACCCCCCCTCTCCCCTAAATTTAGAGGGTATTACGCGTCAAGCGTGCGAGGCGCTAAATCGAGCGGCAGGGTTTTCGGTTGATCCGGGTGGCTGACGATCTTGACCGTCGTACCCGTTTTGGTGGACGCCTCATAAGCCTGCATGACTTCCAGTACATGATACGCCAATGCGCCGCTGGCGCGGTGCGGGCGTCCGCTGTGGATCGCGTATGCCATATCCGCAATCCCGATCCCGCGCTTCCAAATATCCGCGTAAGGGAGCGACTGTGAAACCCACTCGTTCGATTTTGGATCGAACACATTCACATGACGCGGATCCCACCCATTCGGATCAGGAATTGTCATCGATCCGGTTTCACCGTAAATCTCCATCTGCGGCAGGTGATGTCCCCAAATGTCAAAGCTGGTGATCAGCGTGCCGACTGCGCCGGAGACAAAATCGAGCGTTCCCGCGTAGTGCGTCGGAACGTTGACGGGAATCTTGTGACCGTCTCCGGCGGTGCGCTCAGGGAACGACGGGCGCGCAATCGCGCTCACGCTTGTGACCGCGCCGAGCAGGTTCACTAAACAGGTGATGTAATACGGTCCCATGTCGAACATCGGACCGCCGCCGGGAGCGTAGAAGAAATCGGGATTCGGATGCCAGCGTTCCGGTCCATGCCCCATCATGAAGCCGACCGCCGCGACCGGACGCCCGATCGCGCCGTCATCGATCAGACGGCGCGCTGTCTGATGCGGCGCAAACAAGAATGTATCCGGCGCACAGCCGACGCGCAGCCCTTTTTGCTGCGCCAAATCGAGGATCGAGCGCCCATCTTCGAGCGTCGCCGCCAGCGGCTTTTCGCTGTAAACATGTTTGCCTGCCGCGAGAATCTTGCGGCTGACTTCGGCATGAACCGCCGGAACGGTCAAATTGATCACAAGGTCAACGTTGGGGTCCGCCAGTAGATCATCCGGCGTGTAAGCGTGGGGAATACCGTGATGTTCAGCGGTGGACTGCGCGCGCGCGGCGTCAATATCAGCACACGCGGTCAATTCGAGAATATCGAAGGCGCGCACGCCTTCCACGTAGGCAGGGCTGATGTTGCCCATGCCCATAATACCAACTCGGAGTTTACCGTCCATGCCCCAGCCCCTGTGTTTTCAAATAGCCGAGACTTTTTTCGACTGCTGCGAGCACGTCAGTCTTGCACCAATCCAGTTCAACGATCAACCATTCGGCATGCTGCGCGGCTTTGACCGCCGCCGGAATATCGACAATGCCTTCACCTGCCGCGAGGAAGCCATCATCGCGCACGCCTGAGCCGTCTTTCACATGGACGAGCGGCACGCGGTCGCTGACGCTGCTGATCACGGCGGCGGGGTCTTCTCCCGCAAACTTGACCCAGTAAATATCCGTTTCAAAGTTGACGGTTGGGTTGAGCAAGCGGCGCATGTGGTCAAACACAAGTGACCCATCCGCCAAACGCCGGAACTCGAAATCATGATTGTGATAGGCGAAGCGCAGACCGGCGGCGCGGGCGGCTTCATCGGCGGCGTTGAGTTCGTCGCACACCTGAGCGATTGACTCAACTGACGTAAAGCGTTCCGGTGGCAGCCAAGCGCAGATCATCGTTTTGATGCCGAGCGCATTGGCGATATCAATGGATTTTTCGCGGTCATTTCCGATGGGCATGGGAAGATGCGCGGACGAAATCGACAGCCCAAGTTCGGCGCACAGGGCGGCGGCACTGGTTGGGCTTGATCCGTAAACACCCGCAAACTCAACTCCTGCAAAACCCATGTCCGCCACGCGGCTGAGGGTGGCGGCAAAATCCGCCGTGAGCGCATCACGGATGGAGTAAAGCTGTACTGCGACGGGCAAAGTCATCACTGATCCTTAATGGTAGGTTCTTTGACGAGGTGAACCGATACACTAAGACTATAGCGCTGGTCTCTACGCGAAAAAAGGGACTGGACAAGTCCAATGTGGTTCTGTCTATGGGGCTGACTATTTGTGTAGGCGAATCATGGTGCGGCACGGCGGATGAGAAATACCCCTGCGCCTAGCAGGATCAACCCAGTGATGAAGAAGCCGATGTCATACACCAGCCAGTCTTCGACCTCTCGAATGTGGTGAATGCCAAGAATCCAATGATTCACGATGCTGTCGAACAGATTGAACCCGCCCGCGCCGATCAGAACGCCGCCGAATGCCACGCGCGGCGAAAATGGTGCTCCCACGCGGTTGATCGCCCGCCAAACGAGAATTAGCCCGACTGCCGTGACTCCATACATCGCGCTGTGAAAAATACCATCCCACAGCGTATTGAGTTCCAATCCGGGCACGGTGGTATTCGAAACCACGCCGCTGACGAAATGATGCCACTGCAAAAGCTGGTGCAGCACGATTCCATCAAAAAAGCCGCCCAATCCGAAACCCAAGATGATACTTGCTCGTGTGAGCGGCACGCGCTCACGGTCGACCATAAATGAACTGCCCATTTATACGCCCCCAATGCTGACCGTTGCCGTTGGCTGTGATTCGTGACATGTATGAGACTAACGCTCACTTAAGGCAAGCCGAACAACCTGAACGGCTATTCGCTAATCCCCTGATCTGCCTATCGTCGTTTCTCCACCTCAGCCGTTACGAGATAATGCCCTGCCGATAGATGATTAGGCATGTTTAGCATTGGAGAGGCGACACCCTCATGGAATATCAACCCGAAAAACCGGAAAGCTCAAAGGGAATGCGTGGTCTTAGCCTGCCGATCAGTCCGATCAACATGAGCCAACCAGAGCGCGCCCTGTATATCCTTTCCGGCGCGGTGCTGATTGCGTTCGGCTTATTCAAGCGTGGGACAGCATGGGTGGCAGTTCCGGCTGGCTTGTTTGTTGCGGTGAAAGGCGCGATGGGGAACAGTCCACTGTATCGGCGGCTCGGCGTAACAAATGCGGTCAAAACCAATCCGCAGCAGGTAAGCGTGCCGCATGAGCAGGGCGTTCATGTTCATGAAGCAATCACGATCCAAGCCGCAGCCAATGAGATTTATGCGCGGCTGAAAGACCCGGAAACGCTGGAGCAGATTCTTGACCCGGTAGAGCAGGTTAATCTCGGTGATCCTCAGCATGGCGAATGGGTGATCGAGCTGCCGGGCGGCGTGCAAACAACGCTTGCCGTCGAATTGGTGAATGAAAAGCATGGTGAAGTCATTGCATGGCGTTCTGCGCCGGGAAGTCCAATCGCACACGCGGGATCGGTGCGTTTCATGTCGTCAGCGACGGAGGGCGAAACCGAAGTGCGCGTCGAACTAGAGTATGTTCCGCCAGCGGGGGCGATCGGTGTAGGTATCGCAAAGGTGCTGGGTGTTGAGCCGAGCATGCTTGCGGCTGAAGCACTGAAAAACCTGAAACAGCTCATCGAAGAAGGGGAGATCACCCACGCCACCGCGAAAACTGGACGCAAGAAGCGCTCCGAAAAGAAAGTGAAAGACGCGGGCGAAGAATCCGTGTAGTGTGAAGTCAGTCACAACGATGGAATCGGGGAGGCGCTGCCGCGTTAACTCGATTCCGCCGCTTCTTTTGTGGTCAGCATCAGTGCCATTAAGACCTGCTCTTCAACCTTCAAGCCCGGATCATCGGCTTTGATCTCCGCCAGTTTTTCGTCGTAGAGCGGACGCAGTCGATCTTCCATGAAGGCGTCAATCACGCCGGGATGAATATAATAAGCGCGGCTGACGCTCGTCGTGTTGCCGAGAATACGCGCAACCGCTTTCACGCCTTCGCGTATACACTTCTTCTTCGTGGTCTTGGTGTTTTCGCCGTCGCTCAAGCACAGTTCGCGCACCATGTTGACCGATCCGCCCCACGTTCGGAAGATCTTGGCTGTAAATGCTCTTCCGGTAATTTCATTCAGATACGCATTCACATGCGACGAGTCGATTGCGTGCGGGATGCCGTTTTCATCGACGAACTGAAACAGCGTTTGACCGGGAATATCCTGCGTCTTGTGGACGAGCGCCGCCAGTTTCTTGTTTTTCAGCGTGAGTGTGTGCGCTTTACCGCTCTTTCCAATGAATTGAAAGGTGATTTCTGCACCGCGCACCTGCACATGATCATCTTGCAGCGTGGTCAGCCCATAGGTTTCGTTATCGCGCTTGTATTCTTCGCTGCCAATGCGGATCAGGGTTTGATCGAGCAGCGAGACGACGAGCGCGAGAACTTTTTGACGGGTGAGTTCGGCGGCGCGCAAGTGTTTTTGAACCGTCCTCCGCAGTTCCGGCAGCACATCCCCGAATTCGATCAAGCTCTCGAATTTTTTCTCGTTGGTAATCGCCGTCCAGTTCGGGTGATAGATGTACTGCTTGCGTCCTTTTTCGTCCCGCCCGGTTGCCAGCAGATGCCCGTTCTTTTTTGGCGAAATCCACACCTGTTTCCACGCCGGAGGAATCGCCAGCGCCTTGATCCATTCGATCAGCGCCGGATCGGTGATGCGCTCAGCTTTGGTATTGAAATACACAAAACCTTTCCCACGCTTCTTGCGAGTATAACCTTTGGAATCAGGTGAGATGTACCGGAGTGAGGCTGCTTCCAGCCGCTCGGTGAGTTCGTCGTCGGTATAAATTGACATGCGGATAATCCGTCGTCGAGATAGTTCTGTTCACCTTAACTACGCTGCGCTCTCGAAGCATGAGCATAACTGCCTATCATCACTGGGTAAGCCGCGTCATTTTTGCGCGACTCAAGTTGAAAAACCCACCACACTGCTGATCACATGCCTCGCCAACCTGTGTATTGTGGAAAGCGCATGAGGCACGCAGGGACAATGCACGATATGCACGATATCGAGCTAAAAATGCAGTAGGCATAACTTTCAGATTTCAGTTTCGTTTCGGGAGAGGTTCTTAATTTCTATCTCTCGTGATCTGAATTACGATTAGAGGCAGAAAACCTCATCACCCTCCACAGGAGCCTATGTTGTGAAGACCTCCTTTGTCCGATTCGCCGCGCTCAGTGTCCTCATCAGTCTCGGGCTATTGGCGCTCATCACCGGGCAGCAGCCCGGCAATGCCCAAATGGATCCAACCAATCAACAACAAACACTCGAAGCTGCCGTTCAGAGTTTCTTCACCCAAACAGCAGAAGCAAACGCGAATTTCGCCGCGACTGCGACGCTGCAAGCCGCATTTGACCAAGCCCTGACCGCCACTCAGCACGCGCCTACACTCACAGCGGAGTATAACGCCACGCTCAGCAGCGCATTTCAACAAACGCTGGTCGCAACGCAGCTTTCCGGCACTGGTCTGGATGCCACGTACACGGTTGGCACATCACTACCGCTCAGTTTCCGCTATCCGAGCGGGTGGGCGGTGATGACCGACAGCGCGGGCGAAATGGCGATGGTGTCCAACCAACCTGAGCTTCTCAGCCCCGATATATCTGCGTGGGATGCCATGATGAACCCGGCAACCGCAGGGATGCTCGCGCTGATTGGGCGCGCAGAAACGTCGATTGACGAAGCAAAAGTGCAGCTTGCCCCCCTGAGTACCGCTTTTGCCGGCTCGGAAGTGCCCCCGGAAGACTTTGAAGATCTCAGTTTGAACGGACGATCTGTTTCCGTGCTTCGCACGAATGCCGCCCTAATCATGCGCGATCTCCTGGTTGTGCTAGTCGAGATAGACGACGGCTATGGTGCTATTATGGCTGCTGCACCTACCGGCACAATGAGCGCATATGAGTCGCAGCTTATCGCTATGGCGCTTTCGATTGAAGCGCTTGAGCCGCTGCCCCTTGCAACCTCCGCACCGACCGAACCGCCGCCGCCGCCCGCCTACATCGTTGAACTGCAAATCGTCGAAATTCGGTGTCGCGAGGAGCAGGAAGATCGCGTCACGGATGTTAATCCTTTCGGTGATGAAGTTTCCATGATCTTCCAGTTGCAGCGCAGCACTTCTGCTAGTCGGTTAACGGGTAGTCCTGTCACGGGGCGCTGGACGGCTCAAACGAGTATGCAGGCGGGTGATGTGTATGGGGCAACCAGTTTTACACCGATCCTCATCAACCTGATGCCCAATGAAGGTGTGAACGTCGCGTTTACCCTGAGCGAAGCAGACCCGAACGGGATAGGCGGAGATGATCGATTTGGCGAGTATTCTATAAACTATGACAGCGGTTTTGTCATTACTTGGGCGTCTGGCTCACAAGGTGAACCGCTTAGAGTGTCCGAGGTGTTCGAGAACAACGGATTTGCGGACAGCTACCACTACACGATCACCTATGAAGTAACGTTCAGTCAACCATGATGCGATGTAACACAACTCGCACCTGCCGCAGTCATGCGGCAGGTGTCTCTATCCGTTCCGCTTGCATAGGATGTTCTGTCCCCGTTTGGCGAAAGTTGCTCCGGTCATCACGCACGACATCGAATTAAAAATGCAGTAGGCTATATCACAGCGCCTATTCGCATGTCAGGATAATTCGATGCCCACGAACAACTTCGCGCCAAATCTTCAGACGCAGACGCAAACAGGCAGCGTCGAAAAGCTTACTGTGCAGGGCAAAATCCCGGAATGGCTGACCGGGACGCTGCTCCGCAATGGACCGGGTCAGTTTGAGGTCGCGCATGCCGCTTATCCGCATTGGTTTGACGGTTTGTGCATGATGCACCGCTACACGTTTTCCGGGGGGAGCGTTTCGTTTGCCAATGCGTTTTTGCAGAGCAACGCCTATAAGGATGACAACGCCAACGGGCGAATCAACTACGGTGGAGTCGCTACGCCGCCGCCGCCGCTCTGGAAGCGCATCTACCAGTTGTTTTATCCTAAATTTACTGATAACTGTAACATTCAGTTTGACAACCAAGCCGGGGAGTATCTGGCATTAACGGAACTTCCCTCCTCGTATGTGATCGAACCGTTCACCCTGTCCACGCTTGAGCCGTTCCAATACGATGACAATATCGATGTGACGATGGAGACGGCGCACCCGCATTATGCGTCGGACGGGTCGATCATCAATTACATGATCAAGTTCAGTTTGCGCTGTACTTACGACCTGTATCATGTCACCGGACGCACGCGCACCAAACTCGCGTCGATTCCGACATGGTCGCCCGCGTATATGCACAGCTTCGGTTATACCGGACGCTATGCGATTTTGACGCAAAATCCGATGAAACTCCCGCCGGTCACGGGGGCGTTATCGGTCGCGTTCCAGTGCAATCCATTTATTTTCAATTTCCAGTGGTACGGGAGTGACCCGACGGTGTTCACGGTGATTGATCTGCAAACGGGCGAGATCGTCACACAAGCGGAATCCGATCCGATGTATACCTTCCATCACATTAACAGCTATGTCGATGGAGATGAGATCGTGCATGATCTCGCCGCGTACAAGACGAATGAGGTTTGGCGGGCGCTGTACTTGGACGTGCTGCGTTCGGATCATTTCATGCAAACGCCCTCGTATATCCACCGCTACCGGATTCCGCTCAATGCGGGCAAGCGCACAACAATCACCGCCGAACAGATTGGCGCGGTGCAGTTTGAACTGCCGCGCATCAATTACGCTCAGTACAATACGAAGCCCTACCGCTATGCGTATGGCGTTGGCGTCGCTGATGGGACGATTGACTTCACGAATCAGCTTTCCAAAGTCGATGTGACCACCGGAGATGCGAAAATATGGCATCCTGATAAGCAGTATCCGAGTGAACCGATTTTTGTCGCCAAACCCGGCGGCGCATCCGAAGATGACGGCGTGGTATTGGCGACGGTGTACGACGCGACCGTTGATAACTCCTATCTGCTCGTTTTGGATGGGCAGACATTCGAGGAGTTGGCGCGGGCGTATCTACCCTACCGGATACCGTTCGGCTTTCACGGCATGTTCTATCCCCGGCTGGTGGAAAGCGTACCTTGGTCACCGCCGCCGCTGCGTGTTGCCCGTCGCAAATCATAAGGGGTTAGCAAGCGCGAAAACTGCTTGACCGCTTGGTGCGCGTACTCCCGGCGTTTTTCAGCGTCGGGGGTAACACGGCTGTGGACATACCACGCCAGTCCTTGATCGTAGACCAGCCCAAGCGCTTGAGCGCGCGTTTGCGCCGCCTCCACGTCTGTCTCGACCGACGCATCGCCTTTTAAGTGTGCCAGCCATGCGCCGTATAACAGGGCGCGCGGTTCGGCAAGTGGATAACTCACGGCGGCGCGCTGGATTTGCGCGACTGCGCGCTCTGCTTGCGGCAGATAGTCGCGATTCCGTTCTGCTGCCATGATCCAACCGTCCGCGCACACTGCTGCGCCTTCGACCATCGCGTAAATGTTCAGGCTGCTCATCGCTTCAAGCCGCTCAAGCATGGCTGTCAAAAATTCCCGCGCTGCGATCACATCTTCACGAAAAAGGGCACTGATCACAAGCGCGGACTGGGCATTTAGGAAGGTCAAATGCTGTGGGTTTTCCAATGCGAGGGCGGCGCGGGCGTCCGCATGAGCAGCATTCCATTCACCGCTCAAGGCAAGCAGGTAAGCGCGGCGCGATTGTGCCAGCGCCATCTGATTTACACTACCGCCTTGCAGCGTCCACTGATAGCTCTCTGTCTGCATATCGATGGCGCGTTCAAGATCGCCGTTATGCAAAAAGACCGCGTCCGCTTGTACGCCGCGTATCGAAACGAGGGTGCGCAAGTCGCCGGATTTTTGCGCAAGTTCAACGCCGGGGGCAGCATGTTTTTCGACTTCTGCCCATTCGCTCCCGCCAATGGCGAGCAGTGCGGCGATAAAGTGCGCGAACGATGACGCCGCATCATCTTGAACCAGCGCCGCGACCTCCATACCGAGATCGAGATACTTCCGCGACATGGATCGCATACGCGGGTTGGCACTCAAGACCCAACTTGTTCCGGTCAAGTGACGCACCAGCGCATCCGATGGACCGGCGCGTTCGCTTTCGTTCAAGGCGCGCATCCCGATGTATGTCCCTTTAGAGGTGTCGCCTGTGTATACGGTCATTTCGCCGAGCAGGAACAGCGCGCGGCTGCTTTCCATGAGTGCGGCGCGTTTTTGTGCAGTAACGCGCATCTGCGGTTTAACACCGCGAATCCGGCGTGAAAGCTGGCGGGTCATCTCCACTGCGGTAGCGGCTTTGAAGCCAAATCCTGACTGCGGAATGGGTCGGGTGGCATAAGCGACGGCTTGATACAAATACTCAATCGCCTGCTGAATCTGCCCGCTGTAAAAATACGCCTGCCCGATCAACCGCAGTAAGCGGGCGCGGTCGAGCGCGGGAATATCCGCGCGTTTTTCCATCAACTGCAACGCGCGGGTGAGGTGGACAACTGCCTGAGCATACGCGCCGTTTTCGACGTTCGCTTGACCCGCACGCGCGGCGTAATGCAGTTCTTTGTCAGCTCTCCCTGCTTGCCCCCAATGATACGCCAGTGCCGCCACCCGATCAGGCGTATCGCCGTGAACTGCTTCGATTGCATGCGCCGCCAATTCGTGCAGCGCGGGCAGTTGATCGGCAGGGATTTCTTGCAGCGTGATCTCGCGCAGTTTGTCATGCGCGAACAGCCACCGTTCATCTTGGAGTGCCAGCACCGCCCGCGACAAACACATGTTCAGGCATTCCTCAAGGTCAACCTCTGGCGTGATCAGCGACGGGTCACGCTCGATGGCGTGCCTCAAGACTTCCGGCTCGACCTCGCGCCCGATCACGGCTGCCAGCCGTAGGAGCGGCTTCACACGCGGCGGGAGCTGTTCGAGGCGGTGGCGCACGACCGTGAGGATGCCGCCCGCGAATACGCTTTGCGGCAGCGTTGCCGTGCCGATGAGATCAAGCTGACCGGCATTTTCCGCCAGCACGCGCAGGACTTCGACGACGAAGAACGGATTTCCATTCGTCTCGCGGTTGAGCAGTTCCGCGACGCGCTCCTGTCCCATCCGTTCCCCAAGAATTGCTTTGGTCATCTGCTCGATTTCGGCTTCGCTCATGCGCATGAGCGGAATCACTTTCGCGGTGGGGTAGCGTGTGGGCAGTTCGGGCGCTTCGTCGCTCCGGTAACTGCCGATGATCAAGATTTGGCGACCGTCTACCAGCTTGCTCACCCCGTCAAGAATTACCAGCCCATCGCCCGCCCACTGCAAATCTTCCAGCAGGATCACCAGCGGCTGTGTTTGGCTGAGGAACAACTGACTAACCGCGTTGATCAAGCGAGTCAGCGCGGCGTTGGATTCCAGCGCGGGCGGATCAGGCAGCATCGGATCATTAAATAGCACGCCAAGATCAGGCACAATCGTTTTCAAAACGCTCAGTGTGGCATGATCTGGCGCGATACTCAGCGCGAGACGGCGCACCACATCCTCAAAAATGCGGTATGCCGCGCCGCCCGCATTCACCGCTTGACTGCGAATCACGAGCGCACCGCCGATTAAAGCAAGCGTGCGGACTTCATCCATCAGGCGGCTTTTGCCAGCCCCGCTTTCGCCGCCGATCAGCCAAAAACTGCCGCTTCCGCCGATCATCGCCTTGAATGTGCCGCGCAGCAGGGCAAGTTCACTTTCGCGCCCCACGAACCGCGCCGATTGAATGAAACTCTCACGTGCGCTTGTGTCCTCAACCGGACGGTTGGCAATTTGCCCAAGCGCTTCAAGGACGGCTTTTGCGTCTTGGGGGCGATCTACCCGACGTTTTGCCAATAGACGTGTGATCAGCATGGCAAGCTGTGGGCTTTCGTCGGGTAGATCAACCGTGACGGGGCGGTTCAGCAAAGCGCGCAGATCGCTCATGTCAAACGGTGGTGCGCCGAGGAACATTTCGTAAGCGATCACGCCGACCGCGTATAAGTCCGAGGCTTCAGACGGCGGCTCACCAAGATAAACTTCAGGCGCGATGTATTGGAGTGTTCCCACCAACGCGGTTGTGCCGTCAGTCTCAATTGTTTCTCGCTCGACCGCCAGCCCGAAGTCGAGGACTTTCACCACGCCGTTGATGACAAGGACATTCCCCGGTTTCAGGTCACGGTGCAAAATTCCACGACGGTGCAGATACGTCAGCGCATTCATCAACTGAATCAGCAGATCGAGTTTGTGCGCGGTTGTTGAGTCTGCGGCGGCTTCGGTGATCGTGAGGGCATCGCGCAGCAGTTCCATCACATAGAATGGCTGCCCTTCGGCAGCGAAGCCGTAATCCAAGACACGGATAATGTTCGGGTGGCGCAATGTCGCCAATGTGCGGAACTCTTGTGCTAGCACAAGTCGTTTTTCGGTCGTTTCGGTACTCAGGCTGATCGAGGTGCGTTCACCGCTGCGGATATAAATTCGCTTGAGTGCAACATCCTGCCCGGTCAGTCGATCGTGAGCCGTATAGATCGCGCTCATGCCGCCGTGACCCAACTCCTGATCTAACCGGTAGCGATTGTTTATGAGGGCGCTGGTCGGAGCGTTGATCATCTGACCTCTTGCTATTACAAAATTTCTCTGTGGAATATGTCATATTAAACATGGCATGTTAAGCAACTGCAACCCGAATTGCCATCACAAGATCATAATTCTTGGCATCTCTCAGCCAGTGCTTAAGTTTTTTGCAATCATGATGGGGGAAAACGAAACCGTTTCCCCCAGAAACGCGCTTACTTGATTAAGCGGGTTCGGCGGCGGGGTAATCGATTTCCTTGAGCGCGTCTTTGATCGCTTCCCAAGTGGCGGGATCGCCCCATTCCACCGTCACCTGCTTGTTGGGAACGCTGCCTGTCACCTGCTTGACGCCCGGTTTCTGGCTCAGTTCGTTGACGATTGTCCGCACACAACCATCGCACCCGATGTTCGGAACGGTGAATGTTTTCTTTTCCATGATTGAGACTCCTTGACTTGTTGTCCTACTTTAGACGCATATCGGCGCGCAAATCTTAGCATGTCCTAAGCCAACCGTGATAGCGCCCATTCGGCATGGGCGCGGATCAGCGGACTCGGATCGGTGAGCAGGACACGCATTGGGGGAATAAGTGTGCTGTTGGCAGCATTTCCAGCAGCGATACACGCGTTGCGGATCAAGCGTTCGCGCCTAATCCGTGCCAGCGGCGAACCCCTAAAGCGGTGGTCAAACGCGGCATCCGTAAGCGTAAGCAGGTCGAGCAGCGGCGGCGCGGCTCGGTCGGGATCAACGGGGAGAAAAGCGGTTTCTCGCGTGGGGGGCGCGAACCGCTGAAACGGGCAGACCTCTTGACACACATCACAGCCGAACACCCAATTTCCCATCAGTGGACGCAAATCCAGTGGAATCTCGCCTTTGTGCTCAATCGTCAAATAGCTGATGCAGCGGCGCGCATCGAGCACATGCGGCGCGGGGAAGGCGTCCGTCGGGCAGGCATTCAGGCATCGGGTACAGTTCCCGCACATCGTCGGCGCAGTCGATGGCGCATCGTATTGATCGACTTCCTGATCGGTCAGGAGTTCCGCGAGAAAGAAATAACTGCCGCGCCGGGGATGAATCAGCAGGGTGTTTTTGCCCGTGAAGCCTAATCCGGCGGTATGCGCGTGTGATCGCTCCAGAATCGCGCCCGTATCGACATACACCTTATGGATCGCGGTCGCGGAGTCGGTACGGATAAATTCCGCGAGCGTTTCTAGGCGCGGCGCGATCAGATCATGATAATCCATTCCCCACGCATACGAGGCGATTCGCCCGCGCATGGGATCGGTCAGCAGGTCGGCGGGGAGATGCGTGCCGTAATCCAACCCCACGCAGATCATCGAGCGGATGCCGGGAAGGATCACGTTGAGATCGCGCCGCCGCGCCACCCGATCCGCTCGCGCCATATAGCCCATTTCGCCGTGCATTCCGGCAGCGATCCAGCGCTCATACGCGGCGAGATACGGGGATGGCTCGGCACGGGTAATACCCACCAGTGTAAAACCGAGTTCGACGGCGCGCGATTTGATCCGTTCTGCCGTAAGCAGTGTCATGGGCGGGGAATGATTCCGTTTTCGACGAGATAAGCAGCATACGTTTCCGCTTGATGCCGGAGTCCCTCGACGCCCATATGGAAATCATCACTCCAAGCGCTGTCGTCTTGCGCGGCAAGCTCGGCGTAATCGACATACAGCAGCCCGAACTGGTCTGCAAGGTCAGTGACGATCTGATTATGTTCGACCATTGCCGCGCGCCAGTAATCAGTTGGCTCGTCGGATGATTCATGATATGCCCACGTCGAGAACAGCACCTCGATTTGATTGACTTGTGCGACTCCGATGATCGAAGTCAAGTTTCGTCGGTAGTAGACCGGCGGATTGCTAGCAACATTTTCGCCTTCGGTGCGTGCTTCGCCGCTGCCGCACGGGATGACCGTCCCAACAAATACAACACCCTCATGGGGATCAGGCATCAAACCGAGCTGAATCGCAATGAAGCGGTACAACACACTTGGGCTGAGCGGGCTGTTTGTGCTGTCGGTGGCGACCATCCCACGCGGATCAAGCCCGCGTAGGGCATTGACACCCTGATAGCAGTCGGGATCGACAATACGCGATCCCATATCGTTCATTGCCTCGTAATAGAGGATCAAATCAGGCTCAAGCTCCAACACGCGGGTGATGAAATTCGCCATGATGTCGAATGTGTTGTACCCGGAAACACCTGCGTTGACGACTTCGACGTTCGTATAGCCATATTCCTCGCGGAGGATCTGCTGAAGTTGTGCCGGATACGTATACTCGGTTGGGACGAACCCGAACGTGGCAGAGCCACCGAGCGCGACGATGCGGTAAACACCTTCGGGTTTAGGGATCGTGATGTCTTCGCCCCGGTAGCCGAGTGAGTTCACCGTTGGATTGAAAGGGGATAACCCGTAACCGACCGTCGGCAGCGCGATATTGAGCGGCAGCGCCCGGTTGATTTCTTCACGCGAATACACATAGCTAATGCTCTGGTCTTCTGAGCCAAAGGCAGAGAAATACAGGCGGAGCACCAGTTCTCCGGCTAGATACAACCCGGCAGTCACAACGATGATGACACCGATCACACCGAAGACGGAAATTCGGTGCGGCATATGCGTTGCATCATCGCTGGCGGCGCGGCGCTGAAAAATAAGCAGGACTGCGCCGAAAATCCATGCGGCGACTGCGCCGATCATCACAATCCAAAGCTCAACGCGATCAACGAAGAACAGGATCGGGATAGTAAATTCCTGCACCGCGGCGTTATTGGGGTAAACGACTCGGAGTGTTGGGAATGTGTCCGCATTCAAGCAGAAACGTTCGCTGTTTACGCCTGTTGTTGGAATCTCGTTGAAGTAGATTTCGCTGATGTTCTCAGCATTCCACGTGACCGCGATGCAGTCCCCCGGCGCGAACACCGCGCTGCGGTCTACCGAAAAGGTAACGGTCGATTCGCCAAGCTGTTCATTGATGGTGACCGACCCGGGAAAGACAAGCTGCACCGCCAGAATGATTAGCAAGACACAGCCAAGTAGAAACAGAAGATACGAAATGCGGAATTTCAAGTGTGTTTATCTTCCTATTCGTTCGGGCGTACTGTTGTTGTGCGTGGCACTATCCCGCGAAGTGCTTGGCGTATAATACTACGGTATCCGTTCCGTCTATCAAGCGACAAAAGAGAAAGGCTCAACGATGGGAAACGAGGATCCCAAGGCGCACAGCCGGGAACGTTTCAGTCAATACGCGCATGGGTACGTCACAAGCGAGACGCATAGCAAAGGCTCTGATCTCGATCGGCTGTTGGAAGTTGCCGCACCTCAGCCGGATTGGTTCGCGCTCGATATTGCGACGGGCGGCGGACATACCGCGCTCAAGATCGCGCCGCACGTCCGGCAGATGATCGCGTCCGATTACGCGATCCCGATGCTGGAAGAAGCGCGGGCATTCATCATGTCGAAAGGCGCGCAGAATGTCGCGTTTGTTCCAGCGGATGCCGAAAATCTCCCGTTTGCCAGCGGCACATTTGATCTGGTGACGTGCCGGATCGCCGCGCATCACTTCCCGGATATTTACCGCTTTGTACTCGAATCAGCGCGGGTGCTCAAACCCGGCGGTCGCTTTGTCGTGCAGGATCATGTGCTGCCGGAAGACAAACACGCAGCGGCGTACATCGAAGCTTTTGAAGTGCTGCGCGATCCGAGCCATCACCGCGCTTATGATGAGCTGAGCTGGCGCGGGATGTTCCTTGACGCCGATCTGACGGTCGATCACAGCGAAATTCTCAGCCGCGAAGCGAAGATGATCCCTTGGGCGGAGCGGCAGGGCTGCACGCCGGACGTAATCGAACGACTGCAAGTGATGATGATCCAAGCGCCGCCGCTTGCCAGTGAGTTTTATCACATGAAATGCGCCGGAACTGCCGACGCGACTTTTCACCATGTCTATATCATGATCGCCGGAACGAAGCAGTAGCAATCAGGTACCGATCACGCTGAGGATCGCATCAGCGGCGGTGGGAGCGCCGCCCAAAGCGTGCATTTCGTCAGCGAGCGCACGGGCATTTTCGAGAACGCGCTCGTCGGTCGCAATCGCGCGAATGCCGGTGAACAGCGCTCCCTGCTTGACCTCATGCGCCGTCAGGTTCAAGCCAACTTTCGCTTGAGCCGCGCGGCGCGCTTGCCCGCGCTGATCAGCGGCGTGCGGCACGATCACCTGTGGAACGCCGTAACGCGCCGCCCAGTGTGTCGTTCCCATACCGCCGTGATGCGTGATCACTCGCGTGCGTGGGAGCACATGCGCGAAATCGACCCAATTGAGCAGCCGAGTCGCCGGAGGGAGCGCCGCTTTGAGCGCGGCTTTTTCGTCGGCGGTGTACGGATGCCAGCCGATTGCCACAATCGGGATCAAGCCTGAACGCGCCATCGCTTGCGCCGCCCAACTGAAGAATCCCAACTCGCCCGCAAACGTCGTGCCGAGCGTGACCAAACCGAGCGGTGCGTCCGGTGGGATCGCTTGCAGCCATGCCGGAGGCGGATCGGATGGCGCATCGACCAAGCCGCCGACGAAACGATTCTGCGGCAGCAGGTTGAAGTTGTATTCGTCTTCTTGATGCCATGTGCTGCAAAAGTAGCTCACATGCAGGTGCGGGCTGAGGATCGATGGGGTCGCGCCTTCGGAGAAGTTTTCGCCGGATACGCCGAAGCGCTCAAGTAGGATTTGCACGCGCTGGCGGCTGTCCGCGCCGAGCGTTTTTTGAACCGGAAACAACCCGTCTTCGTCGAGCGCTTGGTTTGCCGTCCAGCCGCACACGATCAGCGGGATGTGCAGCGCGTCGGCGGCGATGGCGGATGCAGTCAAGAACGGATCGGTCAGGATCGCGTCGGGCTTGCCGTGCTCCTCCGCAAGCTGGAGCAGGGCTTCAACGCCTTCCGCCACCAGATCAACCGTGAGCCATGTATCAAGCGCGCGGCGGTAGCGGAGCATCACGGCTTCTTGCGGCGGCATCGTGGTCAAATCGGGGACGGGCGGTGGGGGCCACAACCACCCCGTCCGGCGGATCGGCGCGAACGGCAGACCGAGGCGCGTCACCGCCGCGCTTAACGGCGGTTCGCTCACCCATGTGACTTCATGACCGCGCCTTTGCAATTCTTGAACGGTCTTTGAAAACCCACCCCAATCGGTATGACTAAAAAGCGGCGCGCTGACCGCCCAAAAACGTGCCATTACGGGACTTTCTCCAACCATGTTGGCGTGATCTTCGCTTGCGGCATGTGCAGCATGGTGTAGAACTTGTGCGCCTCATCCCATGCGCTCGACGCCCCCATGCGATCACCTGTGCGGGCGCGCAGTTGACTGCGTAAGTAGAGCAAGTCCGCCAGCCGCCGCCGCGCTTCGGCGCGGCGCGCTAACAAGATCGCTTCATCAAGTGGGGTGCGCATCGCCTCCAAGTCATCGGTGATCAGTGCGGCGCGGGCTTGTGCGGTTAGCGCCGCGATCAACAGATCGGTATCTTCGCTGATGCGCCCTTGCGCCAGCGCTTCGTCGATCAGGGTTAGGGCTTCGCGCGGTTCACCTAACGAAAGTAGGGTGTTGGCAAGGTTGACCTTAAACGACGCAGCCCAATTCGGATGCTCGGCGGGGTCGATCAGGGCGAGGGCGGCGCGGTGGTGCGTGACCGCGTTGTGATACTCACTCAATGAGTCGTATGCCAGCCCCAGATTATCGGTTTGAACGGCGGCTTGCAGGGTCATGCCCAACTGCTGACTGATCCGCAGTGCGCGTTCCAATGTGGCGATGGCGCGGCGCGGTCGCCCAACGAGGATCAAGAACCAGCCGTAATTACCACACCGCGTCGAATCGGCGGGTTTGTCGTTGGTTTTCTCGGCAATTTGGATCGCTTCGCTGTAAAAGGCGTCTGCTGATTCCGCGTCGCCTGTTTCGGCGTAGGCGTTCGCTGCATTCGAGAGGACAAGCCCGCGCGTGGCAAGATCGGCTCTGTCGACTTTGTTGAGGATCAAGAGCGCTTCCTCGTAATCCTTCAGCGCGCGCGCGGACGCGCCCATCGCTTTACGCAAGTTGGCGATGTCGCAGTACAAACGCGCGATCTGAGAGTAGGCGCTCTTGTCTTCATAGATCGCAAGCGCTGTCGTCCATTCGTGGAGCGCTTGCGCATTCTGCCCGTTTTTCTGGTGGATTAACCCCAAGTCACGGCGGCACTGTGCCACCCCCAGCGGATCGTCGAGCTTCTGGGCGCCTTCGATAGCGCGGGCATACGTCGCCATCGACGAAACGAAGTCGCCGCAGTCGGCTTGCGCGGCGGCAAGCGCCCGCAGTACGTCAATTTGTTCGCGGGTGACATGATCTTGCGGCTGTGCGCTCAAAGCGGCTTGCAGGTGTGGCAGCGCTTCGGCACTGCGTCCGGCGGCGCGGAGGGCTGCCCCTAATGCGCCGCGTGCCAGCGAGTCGAGATTGCCGGGATCGACCAGCAGCACGGGGGGATCAACAGGCGAGGACGTGGGTTGTTCCAAACCCTTGACCGCCGCTTCGGCATACGCCAGCGCATTTTCTTGATCGCGCAGATACATCGATGCGCGGCTGAGGACAGTTTGGGTGAGGACATACGTCGGCGTCGGATGATCAGGATCAAACAGACGGGCGATTCGTTGGAGGTGGGCGCGGGCATCAAGAAAACGTCCTTCGTCAAGCGCACGCACACCTAAGACGACGCCCCAATGCCGTTCGTACAGGCGGTAATGGAACTGCTCCGCTAAGGTGAGCGCACGCTGAATCAGATGCAGCCCTTCCGCTTCTTGACCCAACACCGTGATCGCCTGACCGAGCAGCCCGAAGAAATAACCGCTCAATTCGAGATCGCTGGATGCACCTAACTTGGGGAGCGCATCGCGCAGCAGGTGAGCGGCGTAGCTGGCATTACCATCGCGCAGATACAAATCCGCCAAACTGCCGAGCGCGCGACCTTCCGCGCCATTCATAAACGGCGCGTTGGGGGAGGCTTTCGCGGCGTTGAGCGCGGATTCGTAAGCGGTGCGGGCGGCGTTGATATCACCGCGCCCTTGTTCGACCATGCCAGCGGCGAAATCCATGTATGCCAGATGTGCGACGCGCATGTTCGATGCGCCGCCAAGCGTGCGCATTTCGTTCACAAACTGCGCGGCTTCGTCAAACCGGCGAAGGCGTGCCAGCGTTTCGGAACGGTGCAGCGCGGCGCGTGTTACGGCTATCAGCATCGTTCGCTCTGCTGCCCGCGCCAGCACCAGCGCATGTTCGAAGCGTTCGAGCGCAAGCGGATAATCTTCTGCGAATTTGGCGATTCGCCCGGTGGTGATCGCCTGTTGAAAGCCGCTGTCGCTCGTGCCGCCGCGCAGCACCCCGGCGAGCCGTTCTCCCCACGCGGTCATGAATGTTTCCTCTCGGCAGGAAGTTCGTACAATTCCAACAAGACGCCGCCTGTCGCACGTGGGTGGACAAAAGCGTAACGTGTTCCATCCGGGCGGGTGCGCGGCGCATCGTTGATGAGTTCGATGTTTTGCGCGGTAAGCTGCGCAAGCGCGGCGGCGATGTCGTCCACCTCGATGCACAGGTGATGCAAGCCCGCACCTTTCTTGGCAAGATACTTGGCAACCCCGCTGGTTTCGGTGAAGGGCGCGATCAACTCGATTTCGCTGTCACCGACGGGGAGGAACGCGATATCAACCGCTTCACCTTCGTTGTGTTCGACATGCTGAAGGGGCAGCCCAAGTGCGTCGCGCCAGAATTTCAGCGCCGCGTCCACTTCTTCCACTACGATTGCAATGTGATTAATCTTAATAGGCGACATTTGATTACTCCACGCTGACGCGCATCATTATATCGTGTCTTGAACGCGAGTGTTTGATGGGGGATACGCAGGATTACGCACAGGGGTTCGCGCGCTATAATTACAGCCACAAGATCGGTTTACGCTTTCTGAGAGGTTTCTACGAATGGTGCAGCACGATTCAACAAAACTTTTTTTGCCTGTCTTGACTGAAGAACATGAAATGCTTCAGCGCACTGTGCGCGACTTTGCACAAAAAGAGATCGCGCCGATTGCCGCTGAACATGATGAAACGGGTGATTTCCCGCTCGATACCGTGAAGAAGCTCGGTGCGATGGGCTTGATGGGGATCGAAGTGCCGGAAGAATACGGCGGCGCGGGCATGGATGTGTTCGCGTATGTGCTGACGATGATTGAAGTCGCCAAAGTGGACGCCAGCCACAGCACAATCGTGAGCGTGAACAATTCACTGTACTGCAACGCGCTGACACAATTTGGCTCGGAAGCGCAAAAGGAGAAATATCTCCGCCCGATTGCCGTCGGCGAGAAGATCGGCGCGTACAGCTTGACCGAACCGATGAGCGGCAGCGACGCCGGAACGATGCAAAGTCGCGCCGTACTCAATGAGGCGGGTACGCATTACGTGATTAATGGGCGCAAAAGTTGGGTCACAAGTGGACCTGTCGCGGATTACGTGCTGCTGTTCACGATGACCGATCCCGAACAGAAGCATAAAGGCGTGTCATGCTTCATCGTTGAGGCGGATCAGCCCGGTTTTATTCGCGGCAAGAAAGAACCGAAACTCGGCATCCGCGCCAGCGCTACCAGCGAACTGGTGTTTGAGGATTATCAAGCCCCGGTCGAAAACATGGTCGGCAAGCGCGGCGACGGCTTCAAGATTGCGATGGCGGTGCTCGATGCGGGGCGCATTGGGATCGCATCTCAAGCGCTTGGGATCGCAGAAGCGGCTTACGAAGCGGCTGTGCAGTATGCGCGTGAGCGTCAAGCTTTCGGCGGACCGATCGGACAGCTTCAAATGATCCAGCAGAAGATCGCGGATATGAAAACCCGTCTCGAAGCCGCGCGCCTGCTGATCTACAACGCCTGCGCCGCGAAAGAAAGTACCAAGCGGAACGGCGGACGCTACACCACCGAGGCGAGCATGGCGAAATTGTTCGCCAGCGAAGCTGCTATGTTCATCACCGATGAAGCGGTGCAGATTCACGGCGGGATGGGCTACAGCAAAGAACTGCCGATTGAGCGCTATTACCGTGATGCGCGCATCACCCGCATTTACGAAGGCACGAGCGAAATTCAGCGCTTGGTGATCGCGCGTAACGAATTGGGGCTGCGCTGATGACCGGAACGATGCGCGCCGCCGTCTTGACCGGACACGGCGGCATTGAAGTCCTTGACGTGATCGATACCCTGCCGATCCCTGAGCCGAAGCGCGGCGAAGTGCGTTTACGGATGCGCGCGGCGGCACTCAACCGCCTTGATTTGTGGGTGCGCGAAGGCTGGAAGGGGCTGGAACTCCATCTGCCGCATGTGGTCGCGGCGGACGGGGCGGGCGAAATCGACGCACTAGGCGAAGGCGTGACTCAGTTCGCGGTCGGGGATCGGGTGTGTATCAACCCCACGCTGATCGATGCGGAATCGCTGCTGATGGCGGGCGACGAAAGCGCGATCCTAAACGCGCCGATCATGGGCGAACATGCGCCGGGTGTCGCGGCGCAGTATGTGACACTTCCGGCGCGCAATCTGTTTAAGATGCCGGATCATGTCACGTTTGAAGAAGCGGCGGCGGCGGGCTTGGTTTACGTGACGGCGTGGAATTCGATGATCACACGCGGTGGGCTGAAACCCGGCGAAAGCGTGTTGATCGTCGGCGCGGGCGGCGGCGTGAACACTGCGAGTATTCAGATCGCAAAATTGGCAGGCTGCACGGTGTACGTCATCGGCAGCAGTGCCGAAAAATGCGATCATGCCAAGTCACTTGGGGCGGATGTGACGATCAACCGGGCGGACGATCCGGCGTGGTCGAAAACGCTGTATAAGCTGACGAATAAGCAGGGCGTGGATGTGGTGATCGACAACGTGGGACAAGCGACACTGCCGGACAGCTTGCGCGCTGCCAAACGCGGCGGGCGCATCCTGATCGTCGGCAACACCAGCGGCTATAATGTCCAGCTTGATACGCGCTTCATCTTTGGAAAGCATCTATCGCTGATCGGCAGTTCAATGGGATCGACACAGGATTATCAAACGGTAATGCGCTTGGTGTTCGCGGGTAAGCTCAAGCCTGTGATCGGCGCGACACTGCCGTTGGATGAAATCCGCAAAGGGCATGAACTCATGATGCGCGGTGATCTGTTCGGCAAAGTGGTTTTGCGGATCGATTAGCCGATGACGGGCGTGGTTCGCACCCATTTACCGCTGATGCGCGCGGTTGCGGAGGCGGTCAAACTGCCTTCGCTGGAGGTGATCGCGCGCCAGCCGGGGATCGTGATGGCGTACCGGGTGACGGTGCGCTATCACGATTCGCGTGCGTGTGATTCGGCTGCGACGCTGACTCAGCGGCGGATGGATGCGTGGTCGCTGGAAATAGGCTACCGGGGCGCATTCGACAGCAAACCGATTCAGTACCCGATCACGGCAGCGCGGGGGATGGCGTTTGCTGCCGCGCTGACCGGGCACGGATTTGATCGGCTGTTGGACGCGCCTGATCTCCCCGCATATCCGAGCGTGGATATGATGCTGATCGAACGGGCGGTAGGAACGTTTTATCACAGTATGATCGTCTCGATGACGACGGCGGCTGAACCATATACCCAGCTTGTGAATGCGGTGCGGAACGGACTGCCGGAAGCACTCAAGCAGGTGAGTTAGAACCACACCCCTCATCCCCCAACCCCTTCTCCCACGCAAGCGGGGAGAGGGGGAACATTCCGAATAACAGGTACAAGCGCAGTCGTGCGCTGAAAAGGACAGCATGGCGAATCAATACACCGAGACAGAAGCAAAACTCTACGTGCCCGATCTGGATGAGGTACGGGCGAAACTAGAAACACTAGGCGCTCACCTGAGCGCGCCGCGTGTGTTTGAGCGCAACGTGCGCTATGACACACTGGATGAGAAACTGCGCGCTAAAAATGGCGTGCTGCGGCTGCGGCAGGATACCCGTGTACGGCTGACGTTCAAAGATGGGGAACGGGTGGCGGGGGAACACGGCACGACCCGATTTGAGGCGGAAGTCGAAGTCAGTGACTTTGACGCGATGGAAGTGATCCTCGGCAAGCTCGGTTATTTCCGGTTCATGGTGTACGAGAAGTACCGCACAACTTATGAACTGCACGGAACCGAAGTCACGCTCGATGAAATGCCGTATGGCAACTTCGTCGAAGTGGAAGGCGAAGACGAATCAATCGGGCAAGTGATCACCGCGCTGGAACTCCAAGACGCACCGCAGTTTCGCAACAGCTATGTCGTGCTGTTCGAAAACGTGCGCCGCCGCTTGAATCTCGACATCCGCGATTTGTCTTTCGAGAACTTTGCAGGAGTCGATGTCCCCGTGATCGCGTTTAGTCCCCCTCTGCGCGATTAACGCTTGTTCAAGAAGTTATCGAGCGATTCCTTGCTGATCCGGTATTCAAGCCCGATCTGACGCGCAGTGATCTGTCCTACTTCGATCAACTGCGAGATTTCGGCAGGTGTGACGCGCAGATAATCGGCGACTTCCTGCACCGTCATCACGGTAGGCGTGGGCGGCGCGCTGTAGACCGGAAATGAACCGGACGGTATTCCGACGACTGCGGCGGGAGTCTCTGGCGCGGTGGTCGAAAGCACAATCGCCGCGATCACAGCAGCACTCATTACGGCGATTTCTAGATACAGCATGTCCACATAAGTCGATCCGCGAAGCGGTGATCCTGTAGACACGGGCACGATGATGCCGCCGCAAAACGCCAAGATGACTGGCGCGATCAGGATCAGCCCGATGACGCGGGCACGCGTACCGACAACGCTGTGTTTTCCGCTGATCCGAATCCTCCCGGCAAGCAGTGCGTACAATCCAAAGATCACGAAAAACGCTTCACAAATGATCATAACGGCGGCGTTCCTGTCTCCAGAGCGGCACGATTGAACCCTCCCCACACTATACCGTGTGTTCGGCGTGTCGTCATCGTCTGCACGCGTTATAATCTGCTGTGATGCGCGTGATCTATCGTTCGGGTAGAGGAGCGTTCTTTCATGGGAGCTTATCTGTATTTCTTCTGCACAAAAGCGCATGTTCCCACCATTCAAGAATTGATCGATCGGGCGGCGGAAAAAGGATTTGTCCTCAAACCTGCGGCAGAGATGTTTGATGATGACGATGAGGAAGAGGAATTCTTGAATACGTCGCTGCACACGCGCACATGGAATGATGTGGTGCTCGCGGACGAACAAGAGCGATTAGTGATTGAGATCGGCGTGATTCGCGCGACTGGGTTGCATTGGAAAGAGGAAATCGCGCATTTCATTGGCGAGGCGATGCGTGCTCCCGAAAGTCACGTACGGGCGCAGGTGATTGAACACCTGACGAAGACACAGGTCGAGTTTCAGTGCCTTCAGACAATCGCGAGAGACCGCGCCGTGTGGCCCGCTCAGGAAGCGGTACTCTCGCTGTTAACCGAACGCTTGGATGCAATCTTTTTTGCTGATACTTTGGGTGAATTTATCAAGCAAGACAAGGTGATTCTGAAAGCGTATTGAGATTTAAGGACAGCCGTTATGCCCCCAACTTCAAAAACAGACGGTACGCCCCCGGAATTCGTCACCTCTTCGGGGATTCCGCTCAAACGTGACTTTACGCCGGATGACGCACCGATTGATTACGCAGGTGATCTCGGCGCGCCGGGGGAGTTCCCGTTCACACGCGGCGTCTACCCGGATATGTACCGCACCCGCTTATGGACGATGCGCCAATACGCGGGGTATGCCAGCGCGGAAGAATCGAATAAGCGCTATCGCTTTCTGCTCGAACAAGGGCAGAGCGGCTTATCGGTCGCGTTTGATCTGCCGACGCAGATTGGCTACGACGCCGACGATCCGATGGCGCTTGGCGAAGTCGGTAAGGTCGGCGTGAGCATCAGCAGCTTGCGCGATATGATGCAGCTTTTCGATGGCATTCCACTGGATCGCGTCAGCACAAGCATGACGATCAACGCTCCGGCGGCGGTTTTGTTGGCGATGTATATCGCGACGGGAAAACGGCAAGGCGTCGATCCGTCCAAACTGCGCGGCACGGTTCAAAATGACATTTTGAAGGAATACATCGCGCGCGGGACGTATATTTACCCGCCGAAACAATCGATGCGCTTGATCACGGACATTTTCGCGTACTGCAAAGCGAATGTGCCGCGCTGGAATACGATCAGCATCAGCGGCTATCACATCCGCGAGGCGGGCAGCACCGCCGTGCAAGAAGTCGCGTTTACGCTCGCCAACGGAATCGCCTATGTGCAAGCGGCGGTTGAGGCGGGCTTGGATGTGGATGACTTCGCGCCGCAGTTGAGTTTCTTCTTTAACGCGCACAATCAATTTTTGGAAGAAGTCGCCAAGTTCCGGGCGGCGCGTGCGCTGTGGGCACACATCATGCGTGACCGTTTTGGCGCAAAGAACCCCGAAAGCTGGCGGCTTCGCTTTCATACACAAACGGGCGGCAGCACCTTGACCGCGCAGCAGCCCGTGAATAACGTCGTGCGCGTGGCGCTGCAAGCACTGGCGGCGGTGATGGGTGGTACGCAGTCGCTCCACACGAACAGCATGGATGAGGCGCTTGCGCTCCCGACTCAAGCAGCGGTGCAAGTGGCGCTGCGCACACAGCAGATCATCGCGCACGAAACCGGCGTTTCTGAAACAGTTGATCCGCTGGCGGGAAGTTATGCCGTTGAACACCTGACGACGGAAATTCGTAACCGCGCCGGGGATTACATTGCCCGCATTGACGAGATGGGCGGCGCACTGGCAGCAATCGAAGCGGGGTATATTCAAGGTGAAATTCAAGACGCGGCGTATGCCTATCAGCAAGCCGTCGAACGCGGTGAGCAGATCGTCGTCGGCGTGAACAAGTTCACAGTGGACGAAGAAACCGAACCGGAACTCCTTCGAGTCGATCCTGCAGTCGAAGCGGCAGCACGGGATCGACTGGCGGCGCTGCGCGCATCAAGAGACAATGCGAAAGTTGCGGAACTGCGCGGGCGGCTCGACACGGCGGCGCGCGGGAGCGAAAACTTGATCCCGCTGTTCATCGAATGCGTGGAAAACGAAGTCACACTCGGGGAGATTTGTAACACGCTGCGAGATGTGTTCGGGGAATACCGTCCGGATGTGATGTTGTAGGGAAAAAGCGAAAGCAAAGCGGCAAAGGATGCGGGGCATGACTGGTTTTGACGAGCGGGGAAACTATCGAAGTACTGCCAGCAATCAGAGCATCCTGTCGATTGGCAGCACCAACAGCATTCTGAGCATTGGCAGCGCCGGGAGCATCCTATCGATTGGCAGTGCTGGCAGTGTGTTGAGCATCGGCAGTACGGGGAGCGTGTTGAGCATCCTCAGCACCTTCAGCGTGTTCAGTGCGTTCAGCTTTCTGAGCGTTTTCAGCGTCTTTGGCATTTTGGCGGTGAGGGGGCAGCGCCGTGGCAGACGATAAGGCGTTTCAAGACTGGTTGGATCATGTGATGCAGTACCCGCTCCCGCGTAACAAGATGGCGCGGGTGCGCGTGTTGGCGAAAGAACTCGCGGCGGGGGCAATCGAAACTTTATGGGGTTTCGAGATGATTAGTCTATACCGTGACAGCATCGAAAGTGAAGATGCCGCGCGGTATGCCACGCCCGAACTGCTGGCGCGTTTGAAAGCGGAGGATCGCGGTACCGTCCTTGTGCCGGTCGATGATCGCCTCAAACGCTATTTTCGTGAGCGCTGGGGCTGCCCGGATTTTGATAACTTCACTGAATTCACCGTGATGATCATGCGCGGCTATGCCACCCTAAATCAAGTATCCGGCGCGGAAGTATGGCTCAATATCGGTGAACCCGCACTCGACCTGCTGGAAAAGACCGACCCCTCAAATGTGTTCATTTCGTACAAGCGATCCGAAAGCAGCGCGCTGGCGCTGCTCGTGCTGGCGCGGCTGAAAGAAGCCGGATTGATCCCGTTCGTCGATATGTCGATTGAGCCGGGCGCGAACTGGAAAGACTTCCTCAAAGAGAAGATCGAAGGCAGCGAGTATGTGGTGCTGCTGTTGGGCAAAGAAACGCTCCATTCGCCCATGACTCAGCAGGAGATCATGTGGGCGCGTGCCGCCAAAAAAGTCATCGTCCCGGTGTGGCACAACGGATTCCAGTATCGCCCAAGCGATTGGAAGGTGCTGCCGGATATTGATGATGTGCTGACGAATACGCACACGATCATCGTCCAAAACGAAAGCGCAGGTGGGTACAACGCCGCGCTGACGGAACTGCTTAACCGGTTTGGGTTTACTCCTTAGCGCATCATGGCGGACAGAAAGGAACAAGCATGGTGAGTAAGAAAGATGCCAGATTCAATGACTGGCTTAGCGATATCAAGAAAACCCCTCTACCGAATAATTCGAGTGTCAGTTTGCGCGCTGTGATGCTGACTAAAGAGTTGGGCGCAGGCGCAGTGCAGGGGTTCTGGGAGACGGAAGGCATCCTTTTTGACAAATACGCGCGTGGGGCTGGCGGCGCCGAATTAGCCGACTATATGGATGCCGATGCGCTTTCCGAACTGCGCGACGCACAGAGTTCGATCTTTGTACCGGATAACCCGTTTTTACGGCGCTATCTGCGCGAACGTTGGGAGTCGCCCAACCTTAACTTCTTCCCAGAATTTCAACTGCTGCTGCGTCGGGAATATCTGAAAGAGACAACCGACGCAAAAGCCTCTTGGCAGCGCACGTTTGTCCTGATGCCAGTGATATTTGAAACAGGGGTAGACGAAACTACCACCGCCGCTTCTGTGTTTATCTCGTACAAGCGATCCGAGAGCAGCCCTTTGGCGCTGTTGGTGCTTGCGCGCTTGAAAGAGATCGGCTTGAAGCCGTTCGTCGATCTTTCTATCGAACCGGGGACAAACTGGAAGGATTATCTGAAGGAGAAGATCGAAAAGAGCGACTATTTGGTGCTGCTGATTGGTCCGAACACACTCAAAAGCCCAATGACGCTTCAGGAGATCAATTGGGCGTACCAGATGAAGAAAGTCATCGTCCCCATTTGGCACGGTGGTTTTGAATACCACTCAACCGATTGGAGTCTGATGCCAGATATTGACGATGTACTCAAAAACACGCACACGATCATTGTCCAAAACGAAAGCGCAGGTGGGTACAACGCCGCGCTGACGGAACTGTTGAACCGCTTTGGGTTTACACCATAAGGCTGAATGATTGTCGGAATTATCCCAAAATGCGGGGCGACCATGCCACATGATGTGAAAACATGTTAATTAAATGCTACACTGACGCGCATGAGTGACCGTCAGCCGCCGCGTGCCGACCGTGCGCGCTTCACCCGTCTGCTTCAGCTAGGCTTGATCAGTTTGACTCTGGTGCAAGGGGGCGCAGCAGCACGGGCGTTGACGCTGCCCGCCGCGATCGCCCCTGTCATCCATGTGCCGTCTGTGCTGGATGCAATCATGGGGATCGTGTGGGGGGTGGTGTTTGCGGCGTGCGCATGGGTGCTGCGGCAGTCATCACGGGTGCGGCGGCGCATTGCACTCGCGGTGATCGGCGCGTATACCGGGTATGCGCTGCTTCGGCTGATCGTGTTCGCGCAAGCCGATTATGATCAGGAACGCCTTTTATTTTTGTTGATAATGTCTGTACTCATCCTATTGCTACTGCTTGCTGCTGTATATGGAGAACGTCAATGACGCTTGATCCGAAGATTAGCCAGCTTCGCCACATGCGCGAACAAAGCCGCGCCGGAGGGGGCGCGGAGCGCATCCAACGTCAGCATGACGCGGGGCGTAACACCGCCCGCGAACGCTTGGACATCCTGCTCGATCCCAACAGTTTCCATGAGATTGACGGGTTTGTGATGCACCGCGCGCGTGATTTTGGGATAGATAAACAGCGCTTTTTGGGCGATGGTGTAATCACCGGATGGGGGACGATCAACGGTCGGCTCGTGTACGTGTATTCGCAGGATTTCACCGTGATGGGTGGAAGCCTGAGCGAAGTCCATGCCGAGAAGATCATCAAGATCATGGAAATGGCGATAAAAACAGGCGCTCCCATGATCGGGTTGAACGACAGCGGCGGGGCGCGTATTCAGGAAGGCGTGATCAGCCTCGGCGGTTATGCCGACATTTTCCTGAGAAACACCCTCGCCAGCGGCGTGATCCCGCAGATCAGCGTGATTATGGGACCGTGCGCGGGTGGCGCGGTTTACAGCCCGGCGCTGACCGACTTCATTTTTATGGTTAAAGACACGAGCTACATGTTCGTGACAGGTCCGGATGTCGTCAAACAGGTGACGCACGAAGAAGTCAGCGCGGAAGACCTCGGCGGGGCAAGCGTGCATTCGAGCAAGAGCGGCGTGTGTCATGTGGTGGGCGAAAACGAGACGCAAACCCTGATGCTTTTGCGCGAACTGCTGACGTATCTCCCGCAGAACAACATGGAAGATGCGCCGTTCCACGCGACGCAGGACGATCCGCTGCGCGCTGATCCTGAACTGGATACGCTCATCCCAGACAGCCCGAACAAACCCTACGACATGCGCGATGTGATCCATCGCATTGTCGATGATGCGGTGTTTTACGAAATCCACTCGGAATTTGCCCAGAATATCGTGGTCGGGTTTGCGCGGCTCGGCGGGCATGCGGTTGGGATCGTCGGGAATCAGCCGATGGTGTTGGCAGGAGTGTTGGATATTCATGCCAGCGAAAAAGCGGCGCGCTTCATCCGTTTCTGCGACTGCTTCAATATTCCGATCGTGACCTTCGTCGATGTGCCGGGCTATATGCCGGGTACGCAGCAAGAACACAACGGGATCATCACTAGCGGCGCGAAACTATTGTATGCCTACTGCGAAGCGACTGTTCCCAAGCTCACCGTGACGACGCGCAAAGCATACGGCGGAGCGTACTGCGTCATGAGCAGCAAACATATTCGCGGTGATTTGAACCTTGCGTGGCCCACCGCCGAAATTGCCGTGATGGGTCCTGAAGGCGCGGTCGAGATCATTTACCGCCGCGATCTGAAAGAATCAGATGCTCCGGCGGAACTCAAAACTCAGCTTGCGACGGATTACCGTCAAAAGTTGGCGAACCCGTACATCGCCGCCGAACGTGGGTTTGTCGATGACGTGATCGAACCGAGCGAAACCCGCGCCCGCTTGATCAACGGTCTGGAAGTGCTGCAAAACAAGCGCGACAGCAATCCGCCGAAGAAGCACGGGAATATTCCGCTGTAGCGCGGAGGCGAAACGATGGAATTGGGACAGCAGCGAAAAATCAATAAAGTTCTGGTCGCCAATCGCGGGGAGATTGCCGTGCGCGTCATCCGCGCCTGCCGCGACTTGGGAATCAACACAGTGGCGGTATATTCGGACGCCGACCGTTCGAGCTTGCATGTGCGCTACGCGGACGAAGCGGTGCATATCGGACCGCCGCCGCCGCGTGAAAGCTATTTGCGCATTGATAAGATTCTCGAAGCGGCGCGACGCACAGGTGCGGACGCGATACATCCCGGCTACGGCTTTTTAAGCGAGCGTGAAGCCTTCGCGCAAGCCGTAATCGACGAAGGGATTTTGTTCATCGGACCGCCGCCGAGCGCGATTGCCACGATGGGCGACAAACAAAAAGCGCGCGAAACCGTCAAACGGGCGGGTGTGCCTGTCGTGCCGGGGACTGACCCCGGTTTGCGCGATGACGAGCTTCTGAACGCCGCCGTTCATATCGGTTTCCCGCTGATCGTCAAGGCGGCGGCGGGCGGCGGCGGTAAAGGGATGCGCGTGGTGCGCCGCGCCGAAGACCTGCCCGATGCGCTCAATATGGCGCGTCGTGAAGCCGAAAGCGCCTTCGGGGATGGCACGGTGTACATCGAAAAGTTGGTCGAAGGTGCGCGCCATATTGAGTTTCAGATTTTGGCGGATATGCACGGCAACACGATCCACTTAGGCGAACGCGAATGCAGCATTCAGCGGCGGCATCAGAAGCTCGTCGAAGAATCGCCCAGCACATTCGTTGATCCTGATCTGCGCCGGCGCATGGGTGAAATGGCGATCCGCGCGGCGGAAGCCGTCGGTTACGTGAACGCCGGAACAATTGAGTGTTTGGTCGATAAAGACAAGCACTTCTACTTTTTGGAGATGAACACACGCCTACAGGTCGAACATCCGGTGACAGAATTGGTCACGGGTGTTGATCTGGTCAAGGAGCAGATCCGCATCGCGCGCGGTCGCCGCATGGGACCGACCGAAAGCGTGCTTGAGCCGAAAGGCTGGGCGATAGAGTGCCGCATCAACGCCGAAGACCCGTACAACAATTTCATCCCTTCGGTGGGCAGAATCAGCACGCTGATCGTCCCGACGGGACCCGGCGTGCGCGTAGACAGCGGCGTTTACAGCGGCGCGGAGATCACGCCGTATTACGACAGCATGATCGCTAAGTTGATCTGCTGGGGTGACGACCGACCGGAAGCGATGCTGCGTATGCGGCGCGCTCTGGAAGAATTCAAGATCATGGGCTTGAACCATAACATCCCGTTCCACCAAAACCTGTTGAACAGCTTCAACTTCATCGCGGGCAAGATCGACACCAAGTTTGTCGAAGAACGCTTCAGCATGGATGTGTTTGAACATCCTGCGACCGATGAAGAATTGGAAGCAGCCGCCATCGCCGCGACGCTGTTCGCACACCGCAATCGTCAGCTTGCGGGGCAGGTGGTCACACGTGGGGAACGCGATACCAGCAACTGGAAATGGTTGAGCCGTTGGGAGCGAATCCACCGATGAAATACATCACCACCATCAACGGCAAGCGCTTTGAGATTGATGTCGATAAGGACGGGCGTGTGCTCGTCAACGGCGAACCGCGTGAGATCGATTTTCGCGCGCTCGATGTCTCACTGTTCTCGATGATCATTCAGGACAAGAGTTATGAACTGGTGATCGAGGAACGCGATAACAATGTGCAGATTTCGATGCACGGTCGGGCGCTGACGGGTGAAGTCTTGGACGAGCGCGCCCAACTGCTGCTCACACGCTCGGCGGGATCAACGGGGGGAAGCGGGGAAGTTTCGATCAAGTCTCCGATGCCCGGGTTGATCGTGTCGATTTTGGTTGCGGAAGGCGATGCGATCAAGCAGGGGCAAACCGTCGTGATACTGGAAAGCATGAAGATGCAGAACGAATTGAGGGCACCTCGCGAGGGGACGGTTCAGCGCATCAGCGTGCAGCCGGGGCAAACGGTTGAACAAGGCAAGTTGTTGATCACGATCACGTAAATACTGCGGGTTCGGGCAGTCCTTCCGGAAGGACTGCCCGCTGACATTAGCGAATTGCGATTTCGATCAGCATGCCATCTTCATTGATGGTGACCGATGAAATCGAATATTCGACTTCGCTGAGGATGAAATCACGCAGCGCCGCAGCCACCAGCCCGGTTTCTGAAGCATAGGTGACCCGCCAAGACACGAGCGATGTATCCACCGCACGACCGTCGACCGTTGCTCCCTCGAAAATCAAGGTGAAACTACCATACCCAGAAGCCTCAATCCTGTAGGTCACGATCAGAGGCGGCGCGGACGAGTTAATTGTGCTTTCGACGGTGACGAGTACGAGTCCCGGTGCTCTGAAGTCGAACGGGGTATCGCTCCCATTGACATTGCGCTCCCTCATCCACTCCGCAGCGCCCCGGTTTGCATCCTCCTCAGAAAGATAAAGGGTAACATCAATATCGCCGGTTGAAGGATCGACCCGTACCGCGCTCGTTTCCGACACTGCTTCCAGCAGTGCGCGCACTTCAGGTGACACGTCATCAGGGAGAATGTCCGGTTCTGACAGGACAGCGGTCACTGTGGCAGCAAAATCGAATTCAAGCGGCGCGGTGAGTGTATTCTGGGCATTTAGCGTTCCCACAGACTCGCGCTTGAGCGCCGTAGCGGTGTTATCCGCGTAAAATCCCTCCAATGTGGCTCGGCTGTCACTGACGCCCCCCTGTGATGCGTTGGAGGTCGCTTGTAGATCCTGCACGAGTGCCGTCATGGTCGCGGATATCCCCGGTATTCGCATGAGGGCGGTCGCGGTCAGCGGGAAACTGCGCCAAAAAGCTGTTAGTGTCGCTGGAGTTTGCACCGTGAAGGGTTGTGCGCTGATTAGCAGTAAGGGAACGAGCAGCAGCAGAACCATGCACAAGATAAATACTTTCTTTATCATGGGATTTTCGTCTCCACTATACTGTCAACGATAAGTATAGCGACCGGCTGTTCATTCAGAGAATGTGATTAACGTCACTTCAGCATCACAGTACAAGGCGGAACAGCCTTCGCTGCTCCGCCTCAAAGCGCGAATTAGAAACGGACTAAAGCGTGAACATCACGACCGTTGTAACACTCACATCATCAATGGTGATCGACTGCGGCATGTAGGCGATTCCCAGCGCTTCAAAAACGCCGTTCAGTGACTCAAGAATGACGCCGGATGCTGTGTTTACAACCGGAGGAATCTGGTCGGCGGGTACGGTGCGCCCATTGATCGTCAAGCCCACTAGTGTGGCGGAAAACTGCGATCCCGTAATCCCCATCGCATACGTCGCAACATAGGTGTTTCCGGTAGACGCATCAATCAGCGTGATCGCGACCAGATTCGGCGCAAGAAGATCGACGTTCATGCTGTTCGGATCGTAGCCGAGCGCGACCACTGCCGCATCGACCGCGATATTCAACTGGCTCTCCGTCGCTGTCGCTCCCACCGTAATTGTGCCTGTTTCCGGGTTATACTCCATTGATGTTTGCGCATCGAGCGCTTCAAAGAATGCCATTACCTGTGTTGGAATGGTCTCCGGGATGGCGTCGAGTGTGGCGCGGATAGCGGTCATCGTCGGCGCGATCGTACCGAACTGCGCCGCCGCTTGTGTTCTGACAGCAACCAGCGTTGCTGCTAACTGCGTGGCGGCTGCCTGTGCCGTTCCAGCGATGCGCGTGGTCGCCGCACCTGCTGTTCCGGCAATATTCGTCGTGGCTGCACCGGCTGTCGCGGCGATGCGTGTGGCGGCGGCTTGGGCAGTGCCCGCCGCAGCGGTGCGCGCTGCACCCTGCTGCGCGTCCGGTGACGCGGCTGTAATCGATACGGCAAGCATGACAAGAATCAGGAGCAGCATACTTACTCCGCCAAGGGCGATCAAACGTCTAGCCATGTCGAACTCTCTTTCGGTCTGCGCTGTCTACTGGTACGATCATGAACCTATCCTGCATCCAAAACATCGAGAATGTGCAAAATTACTGTTAACCCTCGCATCTTGCTGCTGATCGCGCTGACGCTGGTGTGTGCTGTGTACATCGGCGCTGGCACGGTGATCACCCCGTTTCACGGCGATGAATCAACCCAGATTTTCATGAGCCGCGATTACGCGTATCTGTTCATCGAGCCTGATCTCGGCTCAATCTTGTACCGTCAGCCGGCGATCAGCGCGCAAGAACAAGAGCTTCGCTTGCTCAATGGAACGGTGAGCAAAACCCTGTTCGGGTTGGCATGGCATGTCAGCGGGTTTTCGGTTGAAGACCTGAATCAGCAGTGGGACTGGGGCGCGGATTGGAATTACAACCAATCTACCGGACACGCGCCATCGGAGCGACTGCTGCAAACGGCGCGGAATCCGTCGGTGCTGTTGTTGATCGCCGGATTGATCCCGATTCTCTATCTCGGCTTTCAGATCGGCGGGTGGGGCGGTGCTGCGGCGGGGGTGATCCTGTATGCGCTGCATCCCGCGCTGCTGCTCAACGGGCGGCGCGCGATGATGGAAGGTTCATTGATCGCGTTTTCGCTGCTCACGGTGGCGGCGGGCGTTTGGTGGCTTCGGCGGCGTGATTGGCGTTCCGCGATTGCGCTTGGCGTCTCGGCAGGGTTAGCGATTGCCAGCAAACATCCGGCAGTATTCACGGTTGGGGCGGTCTTCGGCGTGATCGGGATCGATGTGCTGATCCGGCAGCGCGGCATTGCGCGCGTAATCGCAGCGGCAGTGATCGCCGGAGGGGTGTTTTTGCTCCTCAACCCGGCATGGTGGAGTGATCCACTTGGCGCGGCGGGGGAACTGCTGAGACTGCGTTCGAATTTGCTGACGGGTCAAGCGGCGGCGTTCGGCGGCTACCCGTCGATGGGTGATGCGTTTGCGGGTTTCGTCCGGCAGACGTTCGGATGGACGCCGCAGTACTATGAGATCGAGACATGGGCGGGGTATATCGGCGATCAAATCGCGCGCTATGACTCAAGCGGACTCGCTGGTTTGATCGATGGGGTCTTGCCGGTGATGGTGGGCGTTTTGGCGGCGCTTGGCTTATTCGCCCTGATCCGCGTATCGGATAATCGTCCGATTCGATTGTTCGTCGTGGTGTGGGCGGGCGTTATGCTGTTTAGCGCGCTGATCAGCCCGCTTGAATGGCAGCGCTATTATCTCAGCGCGATCCTCGCGGTGATCATCTTGAGTGCCGGGGGAGTGGGGTGGATCGTGCGCACGATCCACCGTTCCCGCCAGCCGCATTAGAGCGCCGCGATCGCGGTGGCAAGCTGACGCTGCACGGTCTTGCTGTTGAAGCGCCGCCAAATATCATCGACTTGGGCGCGCAGTTTTTCTTCTTCCACTTGCAGCGAGTCGATGTACTTGCCGAGCGCTTCCGCTTCGGCTGCGTCAAGGTCTTCGCGCATCGCGTTCAGTCGTTCTTGCGCAACATGCAAATCGTTCAAGCGCCCTAGATGATCCTGAATCACCTTGAGTTCCTTCACGAAGTCTTTGATCGACGTTCCCAACACATCCGCGAACAGAGACACCAGATAGCGCAGTCGCTTAAACTCGATGCGGAGTGCGTGCAGCGTGTTCAGATCAGCGTCCGCGATGCGCGCATCATACGCGCGCACTGTCCCCAAGTGTTCGTAGATCAGCGTGGGGAGCAGATGGCGAAGCTGCGACGGTGTATCGCTGTCGGCGGGGCGCGCCCCGCTACCCGGCGTGGTCAGGAATTTGGCGTAGTCTTCGGTGAAGCGGCGGTACGCGTTTTTGTCTAGCAGACGGATCAGGTGATGACGGGCGTAGCTGCGCTCACCGTCAAGGCGTTCGATGATCGACTGAAAGGCTGCTTGTCCTTCGTCATCCAGCGATTTCTGGAATTCCTGCAAATCGAGAATCAGTACGTCGAGATCGCGCACTGCCCCTAATGAACGCGCAATCCTGCGCAGTGATCGGGTGTGTTCGCGCACCGTTTTCGGCTTGAAATAGTCACTAAGCAGTTGGAGCGCACTCCGCATGCGGCGCGTGGCAACGCGCATATCGTGAACATCTTCAATGTCATCACCGGTGCGGCTTCCCGCCTCGTGATCCAGCATGTCGAGAAAGTCCGGCAGCAGCGCTTTTCGTGTCGCTTCCGCCATTGTATCGTCAGGCTGAACTTCTTTAACCTGCGACTTCAATTCGTCTGTGCGTGACATCGTCGGTGCGGTATCCAATCTTCACCTTCTATCTGAGGGTTAACAAGTTCAAGTTTAACAGATAGATATGCGGAGTTAAAGAATTCTTAACATTAAGAGATTCAAAAAAAGCATAGTCATGGTAACTATGCCTATCCGACGATGGGGGAGGACGAAACGTAACGCTAGAACTGTGCTTGTTGAAGGATGACGCGGAAGAAGTCAAACACGCTCAAATTGGGGTTTTCGATGATCTGCTGCAAGCCGTTGTTGACGACTGCCCACTGATAAATCTGAATGGCGATCAAGAGCGGGATGCCGATGCTGACCACCCGTATCGGAAGGCGGGCAACCGCAAGCGATACCGGCGCATCGCTGATCTCTGCAAGCTGCTGGCGATCCGAAATCACGCTGAGGCGCTGAATATTCGTATCGTCGCGCATGCTGTTGAGCCGGACGTAGCGATACAGGGTGTCAAAACTTTGCGTCAGGTTCAGGTTACTTTGACCGGAGCGGACATCATTCCATGTCTGCTCCAACTGCTGAAGCTGGCGGTTGATGTCATCAAGGCGGCGGTCAACGGCGTGTAGCTGAATATTCAAGCGTTCGGCTTCGTTTTCGCGCCAGCGGCGCTGACCGCGCCCATACGGGAGGCGCACGAGCAGGAAGTAATGCGCGTACAGCATCGCCAACGGGATCACGACGTTGAAGGCGAGGATGCGCCCTAAGTCCTGCGGGATGCGGGGGAGACGACCCTCGGTGAAGAATTGGCTGAACGGCACAGCGAACAGATACAGCGTGATGATCAGGATGATCAGAAAGCCAATCGGCAGGCGTTCGACCAGTTCATCGCGCTCCGGCGCGGAAAGACCGGGGCGTGTGAGAACGTAGCCATAGACGATCATCAAGCCGACGATCACGAAGTAAAACGGCATGGCAAACAAGAGGGCTAACACCTGCTCATTGGTTTCGACAAATGCGCCGAGGTTTTGCAGCACTTGTGTCCGCAAAAAGCTCACGATCGCGGAGCTGTCTCCAGCGACGAGCAGCAAATACACCGGGATCGCGGTCGAAAGTGCGGCGACGATCAGCAGAATATCGACATCGCTGATCGTGCGGAACAGCTTGCTCAAGCGGTCGGGCAGCCACTCAAAGATCGCATCGGGGAAGAAGCGCTGACGGAGTCCCCGGCGGCTCGAATACACCAAGATCATCACCACAAAGACGATCAACCAGATCACGGGCGCAATCGCCAGCACAGGCAGCGTCGAATCGGATGAGCCGAGCAGCAGCGCGGTGCGTGCGTCCGAGCGTTCAAGCAACCGCGTGCTGATCAGCAGCGTGATCGCCAGCAGCCCGAACGGCGCAAGCAGTCGCGCCAGCCGCACCCAGACGGTGTTACGGCTCAACCATTCGTTCATGCGACCGATCCACATCAACTGCATCCCGATGTAGTACAGAAGCACCGCGATTCCGACGACGGTAACATACAGCGGGTCGGCGCGGATCGTGAACACATCAGGCATGAGCAGGCGGGTGAGATGACGCGCTAAAAAGGCGCTGACGATTAAAATCGCCATCGCCTCGTTGATGATTAGGAGAATCTGTTCCCAGATCGGAATTTGCACGCTGAAAAAGCGGTAGCCGCGCTGCGTCAAAACGAGTAGGGATCGCGTCAGCATGAAGGTTACGCCGATGACGACGATCAGCAGGGCAGTGAAGTAGGCAGCCGATTTATCCAGTGGGCTGGCGGTCGCCAAAAGCCGCAGCAGATTCATCAAGACGACCAATTCGCCCCACATCAAGATCACATGGGTGGCGTGGCGGCGGTTGAAGCGCTGACCGAGGACTGCTGTTTGCGCGGATCGGCTGCCCGCCAACACGATCACCAGCACCACAGACGCGCCGAAAATGATCGCTTCAACGAAGTCGCGCTGAAGGATTTGAAACAGTGTGTAACCGATCCCAATCGCCACCATGACCGGAATGAGCAGGCGGTCAAATCGGGTGTCCGCGTCGCTGGTTTGAGCGGCGCGTAAGAACTGCTGTGTCGAACGCTTGATTTCCTGCATGGCGGAGCACTCACGGTGTGTGGTTTACCGCAAAGATATACGAGATACGCGAAACGCGCAAAGGGTGAATGTGCTTGGGCTCTGCCGCAGCCCAGATTAGTCAAAATTTACGTATCACAGTCTAGTTTTATCTTATGCCTCTGATATGATAATCTGTCTACATGCAGTATTTGGAGATCAATATGCTGAAGAAAGCTTCCCTAGCACTGTTCCTTGTGAGCGTCGTATTTCTTGCCCTGCCGGTGCTTGCAGCAGCCATCATCGACTTTGAAACTGATACTCCCGGCACTGATTCCGGCGCGCTGTCGTATCCGGGGGTTAGTTTCAGCGGAACAGATTGGTCAATTTTCACCGGTGGACCGCTGCCGACACAGCACCTATTTGGAGCCTGCTCATCTCCCTTGACGGTGAATTTTGCCGCCAATCAGCAAAACGTCAGTTTCATCTGGGCTTCCGTTAACAATAACTTGCTGGTAGAAGCCTATTTGGATGGTAGTTTCGTGAGTTCACAAAACTTTACCGGTCCGTATGGTTCGTTCGCGAGCGTCAGCGGAGAGTTCGATCAACTCGTGATCGGCGGCGGCACAGAGGGTGGCTGTGCGACAATCGACGATTTGACCTATGATACTGAAGGCGCGAATGCCTGCCGCTATCCGCTCCCGGTTGGCGCATCGGTCTACAATGTTCCGGCGGGCGCGCTGGCTTATTATGCCGCCGATCCCAGTACATACGCGGGTTTCAATCTGCCGCCGGGGACATGGTATATCAGCGAGTTTGGCGAGTCGTTTGCCAAAGTCTGGATCGCGTGCGATGCCAGTCCGGTCTGGATTCCGGTCGAGAATGTTGTACGGTAGGCAGTCTCGTCAGCGCTAGAACCGCTTCGGATTTTCAGTTGCTGTCTGTTCGTGAGTCACCCATAGGGTGGCTCTTTTTTTGTTCCAACGCGAAACGCGCAAAGGGTACGTTATAATCAGGACGACAGCGGCAAAGAAATTCAGGAGTACGCAAATTGTTTGATAAACAAGCATTAGACGATCTCGCGCGCGGGCGTGCAGCATGGGAGAGCAGCACACTTAAGACTACTTTGGACAAAATGCCGGAGCGCCGCCGCACATTTATGACGCAGTCAAGCGTCCCGATTGAGCGCTTGTATACGCCGCTCGACGTTGCCGACTTGGATTATCAGCGCGATTTGGGAATGCCGGGGGAGTATCCGTTCACGCGCGGAGTCCATGCGTCCGGGCATCGCGGTAAGCTGTGGACGATGCGCATGTTCGCCGGGTTCGGCACGGCTGAAGAAACGAATGCCCGCTACAAATACCTGCTCGAACAGGGCAACATGGGGCTGTCAGTCGCATTTGATCTGGCGACTTTGATGGGCTATGACACCGATGCGCCGGAAGCGATGGGGGAGTTCGGCAAGTGCGGCGTGGCGGTGAGTTCGCTGCTCGACATGGAACTGCTCATGCACGGGATTCCGCTTGGCGAAGTCAGCACGAGCATGACGATCAACAGCCCTGCACCGATCATCTGGGCGTTTTACATCGCGGCGGCGGAAAAACAGGGCGTGCCGATGGCGGCACTGCGCGGCACGCTGCAAAACGACATCCTCAAGGAATACATCGCACAAAAAGAATTCATTTTTCCGCCGCACCCGTCAATGCGCCTCGTCGTTGATACGATGGAGTTCGGCACGCGCCATATGCCACAGTGGAACACGATCAGCATCAGCGGCTATCACATCCGTGAGGCGGGCAGCACCGCCGTGCAAGAACTCGCGTTCACGCTGGCGGACGGGCTGGAATACGTCCGGTGGGGGATTGAGCGCGGCATGAGCGTCGATGAGTTCGCCCCGCGTCTCAGTTTCTTCTTCAACGTGCATAACGACTTCTTTGAGGAGATCGCCAAACTGCGGGCGGCGCGGCGCATCTGGGCGCGCGAAATGCGCGAGACATTCGGCGCGAAAGACCCGCGTTCGTGGTTGATGCGTTTCCACTGCCAAACGGCTGGCGTGAGCTTGACCGCACAGCAGCCGGAGGTCAACCTTGTGCGCGTGGCGGTTCAAGCGCTGGCGGCGGTGATCGGCGGCGCGCAGTCGCTTCACACCAACAGCATGGACGAAGCGCTGGCGCTCCCCAGCGAACACGCCGTAACACTGGCGCTGCGGACACAGCAGGTGATCGCGGAAGAAACCGGGATCGCCAACACAATCGATCCGCTTGGCGGCAGCTATTTTGTCGAGGCGCTCACCAATCAGACCGAACAAGCCGTCTATGACTACTTCCGCCGGATCGAAGAAATGGGCGGCGTGCTTCCCGCCATCGAAAACGGCTTCTTTCAAACCGAAATCGCCGACGCGAGCTATCGTCATCAAAAAGAAGTTGATGCGGATGACCGGACGATCGTCGGCGTGAATCAGTACGTCACCGAAAACTATCCCGCGATCTCGATTTTGGAGATGGATCCGAAGGGATACGAGCGGCAGGTTGCGCGCCTAAATAAGCTGCGTATGGAGCGCGATAACGAAAAAGTCGCCGCCGCGTTGAATGCGCTGCGCGCCGCGTGCCAAGGTTCAGAAAACACGATGCCGCACTTGATCGAAGCGGCGAAGGCATATGCGACTCTCGGTGAAATCACACAGGTGATGCGCGAGGTATTCGGCGTGTACCAAGAACCGGCATTTATCTAACATGATGGATTTGTCAGGAAAAACCGCGCTGATCACAGGCGCGTCAAGTGGAATTGGGTATGCGGCGGCGCTGGCATTGGCGCGGCGCGGTGTTCATGTCGCGGTGACGGCGCGTACGCTTGAGCGGCTCGAATCGCTGGTCAGCGCCGTCGGATCACTGCCTGCGCCGCATGGTGAAATTCTGCCGCTTGCCGCCGATGTACGCGATCAAGCGGCGGTACAAAGTGCGGTTGATGCCGCCGTGCAACGGTTTGGGCGGCTCGATATTCTGATCGCCAATGCGGGCATCGGTCAGCGCGGTTCACTGATCGAGTCTCCGCTCGACGAAATTCAAGCGGTGTTTCGCACCAATATCGACGGCGTGATCTACGCGGTGCGGGCGGCGGTTCCGCTGATGCGTCAAGCGGGCGGCGGGCATATCGTGATCATCTCGTCGGTGGTAGCGAATATGATCACCCCGTACACGGCATCTTACAGCGCAAGTAAAGCCGCCGTGAGCAGTTTGGCGCGGGCGCTGCGCTATGAACTGGAAGCGGATCATATCGGCGTGAGCGATCTGCTCGTCGGGCGCACGTCAACGGAATTTAATGCGCGGCGGCTCGGCGCGGCGGGTTACGCGGATCGTGCGCCGCGTCTGCCGATGATGACACCGGAATACGTCGCGGAACGGATCGCGCGCGCGGTCGAACGCAATCACGGCACAGTGACGCTGCGCCTCTTTGACCGCATGATCGTCCTTATCAATCAATTCCTGCCGAAACTTGTTGCGCGGCGGGCGTTACAGCAGTATAAACCAGTGTGATTTAGTCTACTGGCGCAGAGGAGAACTCCCGTGCCCGAACTCACTCAACAACAAACGCAAGACATCACATGGTTCATCATAATGGCGGTGTACCTGCTGGCGGTTCTCCTCAGCTTAGTGCCAACGATCCGCGCCTATCTGAAACCCATCCCGAAGGTCAAGCTGGTGATGGACGAGACGCAGATCAAGTCGAACAAGCTGACGCCGGATGAATTGGAGCAGGTGCAGCGCAATTTCTCGCAAATGGCGGGAGCGCTCCGCTATTGGAATAAGCAGGTGCGTCAAGCGAAGTTCTTCCATTACTACGCACTGATCTGGACAACCGTTGGCACGATTCTCGTGCCGCTGCTGCTGCCGTATGTGGGCAACAGCCCGTTTGCGCAGCTCTTGATCACCTTGATTTCACTGCATACGGCGCTGCTGCTGGCGTTTCACCGCTTGCTCAAGCCGGATCGCACGTTTCAAGGTTTCCGGCAGATCGAATCCGGCTACTACGATTTGATCCGCGATATGCTGGATCGTCCGTATCTGGTGGAAGACCCGGAAAAGAAGATGCCCCGCATCGACAATTACATCGAGAAGGTGAAGCGGTTCCGTCTTGATGCCCGGCGCATGGAGACACAAGAATCATTCCCGGCGCTCGATACGGCAGTCGCGGCGGCGGCGGCGCAGCAGGTTTCGTCCGCTCAGGGTGGGGCGGCGCTGCAAGCCGCGTCCGCTCAGATGGCGGTCATTCGTGAACAGACCGCGGCAAGTGTGACCAGTCAGGTGACGACGGTTGCGCCGCCCGCATCGCCCACCATGCCACCTGTATACGCGCCGACAGTGACCGAAACCACGACGACCGACACGAGCACATTCACATCATCACCTGCTTACGGCGAAACGCCAACCGATACTTCGGATACAACCGTTTACCCGCCCTCACCCTATGACTCGCCTGCCAGCAGCGCGACATCCGGTGACAGCAGCAATCCATCAGGCAGTTAAACAATGGCAGTGAAGCTCAATTCGATGCGGGTGCTAGACCAGCACAAAATCCCGTATGAAGTGGTGGAATTCTCCGACGAACTCCGCGACGCAGAGGTGATCGCGGAAGTGTTGGGGATTCCGCCGCACTTGGTTTACAAGACGCTGGTTGTCCAACCCGAATCGAACCCAAACAAGCCGTTTCTCGTGATGATCGCATCGGATCGGCGGCTCGACCTGAAGAAGTTGGCGGCGCTTTCTGGCGAAAAGAAAGTCCGAATGGCGGCGCATAAAGACGCGGAAGCCTTGACCGGACTCAAGGTCGGCGGAATCAGTGCGCTCGCGTTGATGCAGAAAAACTGGATGGTGTATCTCGACCAGCCCGCGACCGATCACCAGCATATTCTGGTCAGCGCGGGGCAGCGCGGCGTTGATTTGCGCGTGCCAACGATGGCGTTGGTTGGTTTGCTGCGTCCGCGTTTAGGGTTGGTCAGTATGCCAGAAGGCGGGGAAGCGGAATAACCGTGAATCCGATCCCCGTCTCAATCCGGCAGAATCAAGATGGGGACGGAAACACGTCGTGCTCAAACTAGCGCGATAAGAACCGCGCCATCTGGAAATAATCCTCGTTGATCGGGCGCACTTTGCTGATCGCTTCTTCAAGCGAAATCGTATCCATCTTTCGTCCGGCGAGCGCGACCATCACGCCGCTTGTGCCTTCGCGGAGCGTGTTCACGGCTTTGACCCCCATGCGCGTCGCCAGTAGGCGATCAAAGGCGGAAGGCTTGCCGCCGCGCTGGATGTGACCGAGGATCGTTAGACGGACTTCAAACCCAACATCTGGGTCTTTGCTCAAGTAGTCGGTGAGCGCGGTCGCGGTGTACGATGCGCCTTCCGCGATCACGGCGATGGCGTGCGATTTGCCGCGCACATACGCATCCCCCAATGATTTCGCAACTTCCGCCATTGTTGGCTCATGCTCCGGCGTGATCACAATCTCCGCGCCGCCGAGGATGCTCCCCATCAGCGCTAGATAACCGCTTCCACGCCCCATTGTTTCGATGATGAACGCGCGCTGATGAGACGATGCGGTATCGCGCAGCCGGTCGAGCGCGTCCAGAATGGTGTTCAGCGCGGTATCAACGCCGATTGCCATGTCTGTGCCGAAAATATCGTTGTCGATACTCCCCGGCACGCCGACTACGTGAAAACCTGCTTCATGGAGCTTGAGCGCTCCGGTAAGGCTGCCGTTCCCTCCGACGACGATCATCGCATCCATGTTGTGTTCGTTGAGGCGGCGAAGCCCTTTCTTCTGCCCGGCAGGTGTGCGGAACTCCTCATTACGGGCGGTCTGCAAGATCGTACCGCCGCGCTGCAAAATGCCGCTCACCTCAACACTGGTAAGCAGTTCAAAATCGCCATTCAGCAGCCCGGTATATGCCTGCCGAATACCGTAAACTTCAAACCCATATTCCATGCCTGTGCGCACGACGGCGCGAATACAGGCATTCATTCCCGGCGAGTCACCCCCGCTCGTCATGACTGCGATGCGTTTTAGCACGGCGAATATGCTCCTGATCAAACCGCAGTTTCAGCCGAGCGTATTGTATAGCGGGTGACGTGTGTTGCCAATTGGCACGTTTCAGCCCGCGATGATCTTGTAGGTGACTCCGCCGACCTTGCCCAGTTTTGCGGTCAGTTCGTCGCAGCAGTTCACATGCAGTTCGGGAAACTCGATGGTTTCATCTTCGTCACCATCGGTCATCAGGATGAGTTGGACGTGATCGCGTCCGGGGAACTCGGTCAAATAGCCAAGCAGACGCTTCCAACGGCGTACTTCGCTTTCGCTTCGCTGCATCTGGATAACGAGCGTGCGCGGCGGCGGTTGATCGTCATCATCATCCCAGTTGGCGTTTTCGACTGCCCATTCCGGCGCGTCAGCGGGCGGTTCCCAAGGGGCGGTCGCTGGCGGCTCTGGGACGACGGTTTCCGGGTGATAACCGTTTCCGTTCCCATTCGATGCGCCGTTTGCGGCAGGGTACGCCATACGGCGCGGTGCGGGCGTATCGGCTTCTTCGCTGGCATTCATCCATGCAGGCGTATCCTGTGCGACTTCGATGGGAGCATCGGCGCTGCCGACATCATCAAATTCCTGTTCGACGCGATCCAGAATAATCTGCCAGTTGCCGCGCGTTCGATCCGCTTTGCCCATGAACAAATACACTTTGTTCTCTTCGAGCATGTCCTGATATTTCGCCCAGTTTTTGGGGAACAGGACGGCTTCGATGCTTCCAAAGCGATCTTCAACTGAGACGATGCACATCATCTCTTTTGCTTTGGTGGGCATCTTGCGGAGACCGGCAACCAGTCCGATCACGCGCACGCCGACATTGTTACGCGAATCGTCCCAACTCTTGATATCTTGCGTCGTGTCGAAGTCGCCGCCGCTGCTCAAACGCGCCCACAAGCGGTCAATCGGATGTTCACTCACGTAGATGCCGAGCAGTTCTTTTTCCCAGTCGAGCATGGTGCGCAGATCGGTTGGCTCGGACTGCGGCAGGTTTTTCAGGAGATCATCGCCCGCGCTTTCGACGGGCGACTCGCCAAATAAACTCGCCTGACCGACCTCACGGGCACGGTGAAATTCGGTGCTGTAGCTGATCATGCGGTCGAGCGCTGCCAGTAGTGCGAGGCGCGATCCCATATCATCGAACGCGCCGACTTTGATCAAACTTTCGAGCGTGCGCTTGCCGACCGTGCGTAAGTCGAGGCGTTCGCAGAATTCTTGCAGGTTGGTGAACAAGCCGCTGCGTTCGCGCTCATGGAGGATCAACTGAAGTGCGCCAACTCCGGCATTCTTGACGGCTGCCATGCCGAATCGAATCGCGGGACTATCCTGTCCATCGTATTGAATGTCAAAGTCAAGCGCGCTGTAGTTGATGTCTGGGCGGAGCAGGGGAATCTGCAAACGTCGGCACTCATCCAGCAGGATCGCCATTTTATCGGGCGCATCAAAGTAGACGGTGAGGAGCGCCGCCATGTATTCGGCGGGGTAATGCGCTTTCAAGAATGCGGTCTGAACTGTTATCACAGCATAGTCGGCAGCATGTGATTTATTGAAGCCGTAGTTCGCAAAAAATTCTATATCATTAAAAATGTTCTCCGCGACTTCCGGCGTGATCGTCGGATCGACCTTCGGACCGTTTTCGAGAAAGATCGCTTTGTGCTTATGCAGATCGTCTTTCTTCTTCTTGGAGACCGCGCGCCGCATCAAGTCCGCATCACCGAGCGAGTACCCGAACATATCGCTGGCAATCTGCATGATCTGTTCCTGATACGTGATGATCCCGTAAGTTTCAGCGAGGATCGTTTCCATGCGCGGGTGATGGTAATGAATCTCTTTCGTCCCGTGCATACGCGCATTAAATTCCGGGATGTAGTCCATCGGACCCGGACGGTAGAGCGAGATCGCCGCGATGATATGCTCAAACTTAGACGGACGCATTTCGCGGAGCATCTGCTGCATACCGGAGCTTTCGACTTGGAATACGCCGACGGTATGCCCGTACCCGATCATGACGAAGGTTTGACGAAGCATTTCGTCAAGGCGTTCGTCTCCGGTCGGGCGATACGGGATGTTATCCATCGAATACGTTTCGCCGTGATGCTTGCGGATCAGATCACAAGCGCGGCGCATGATCGTCAGCGTCGATAAGCCGAGAAAGTCCACCTTGAGCAAGCCGATTGACTCGCAGGTTTCCATTGGGAACTGCGTCACGCGATCCAGCGAAATGCTGCCGCTGCCGCTTTCGCCGTCGATGTCCTCATCGCGGACGGTCTTACTCTCTTTCGTCGGGCGGTGGAGCGGAACATACGCTTCAAGCGGCTTGTCGGAGATGATCACCCCGGCGGCGTGTGTAGACGCATGACGCGCCAAGCCTTGCAGCTTTTCGGCAGTTTCGAGCATTACGCGAATATTGGGGTCAGAGTCGCGCATCCTGATCAGCTCAGGATTTTCTTCGACATACACGCTGACCTTTTTTGGCTTCGGCTCGGTGGGGATCAGCTTGGTGACTTCATTCACGCGCGTGAGATCGAGATTAAGCGCGCGTCCCACGTCGCGGATCGCCTGCTTCGCGCCGAGCGTCCCAAACGTGATGATCGCCGCAACCTTGTCTTCGCCATACTTCCCAACCGCGTACTGGATCAGTTCGCCGCGCCGGTCGTCGGGGAAGTCCATGTCAATATCGGGCATCGAGACGCGACCGGGATTTAAGAAGCGCTCAAACAGCAGGTTGTTCTGAATCGGGTCGATATTGGTGATGCCGATGCAGTACGCGACCACGCACCCCGCGCCTGAACCGCGCACGTTCCACCAAATATCAACAGCGCGTGCGAATTCGCACAAGTCCCAGACGATCAAGAAGTAGGTGGTGAAGCCCATCTTTTCGATCACGCCGAGTTCGTAATCAAGGCGTTCGCGCAACTTCGGATCGGTGTCAGCGCGGTCACCGTAGCGCCAGCGTAAGCCGATCTCCGCAAGATGACGCAGATATGACGCACTCGTGAAACTATCCGGTACGGTGAAGATCGGGAGGTGATACCCTTTTGTATCCAGCGAAAGATCGCACATTTCGCTGATGGTAATCGAGTTCTTGAGCGCCGCGCCCCCCTGAATATGCCCGAACCACTGCCACATCAAATCTTGTTCGATCAAGTAGTAGCTGTTATCCGACATGCGCAGACGGTTGGTATCGGTCTTAACCGCGCTCGACTGGATGCAGAGCAGGGTGTCATGCGCTTCGTAGTCGCTTGCCGACACATAATGTACATCGGCGGTCGCCACTAGATTCAGGCGGTCTTTTTCGGCAACGTCGATCAGCCACTCATTGACGGGCTTGAGTTCGTCGATCTCATGCTGTTGAAGCTCAAGATAAAAACGGTCACGCCCAAAAATATCGACGTACTCGTGAATACGTCTGCGGGCGGCTTCGTACTGCTCTTTGAGGATCAGGCTCGGCACTTCGGCGGCGAGACACCCTGTTGTGACAACCAAGCCATCGCTGTGCGCCTGCAAAAATTCGCGGTCGATACGCGGGCGGTAATAATAACCCTCAAGCTGTGCCGCGCTGGCGATGCGCAGCAGGTTTTGATAACCCGTTTCGTTTTGCGCCAGCATCAGCAGGTGATACGGCTTGGCATCCAGCTTCGAGTCTTTGTCGCGCATCGTGCGCGGTGCGAGATAGCCTTCCATGCCGATGATCGGCTTGATTCCGGCTTTCTTCGCCGCGCGGTAGAAGTCCATCACGCCAAACATCGTGCCGTGATCGGTGATTGCCAGCGCGGGCATATTCAGCGTCTTTTGGGCGCGCTCGATCAATTGATTGATGTCGCTCAAACCATCGAGCAGCGAAAACTCGGTGTGAACGTGAAGATGCACAAACGGGTTGTCAGACATGGAAACTGTCAAAATTCTCGCGTAGATTTGTCGGAAAGGCTGAACATAAGCCTAGCACAATTGTACAGGATAAACCGCCATCATGCGGGATACTTTGGGTTATAATTGGTAAACGTGTTAAGCATTCGCCAGCGAAGCTTCAGACAATATGCCAGAACTTCCAGAAGTTGAAACGGTTGTGCGCGGCTTGCGTGATCCATTGATTGGACGTGTGATTCGCGGTGTCTGGTCGGATTGGACGAAAGCAATCCGGTATCCTGATCCTGCCGCCTTTGAAGCGCGCATCTTCGGGCAGACGGTGCGCGCGATCAGCCGCCGCGCAAAATACATTCTCTGCCACTTGGATCACGATATTCTTGTGGTTCATCTCAAAATGACGGGGCGGCTGTATGTCGCGGCGGACAACGAAATCCACGATTCGGATCGGTGGGTGCATGTTCGCTTTCAGCTTGACGAAGGGCAGCAGCTCCGCTTTTCTGATTCGCGCAAATTCGGGTTTGTCTCGCTGGTGACTGCGATTGAGGAAATCGCGCCGCATCTGGGACCCGAACCGCTTTCGGATGCCTTCACGGTCGCGGAGTTGGCGGCGCGGCTGGCGCGGCATCACAAAAACATCAAAGCGCTGCTGCTTGATCAAGCGTTTGTCGCGGGGGTCGGCAACATCTACGCCGATGAATCGCTGCACATGGCGATGATTCACCCGCTGCGTGCGGCGAACAGCTTGACAGCGGACGAAACGGCACGGCTGCATCGTGCGATCCGCGTGGTGCTGGAAAACGGAATTGAGCGCGAAGGGGCAAGCATCAACTGGTATCGCAAACCCGATGGTACTGCTGGAAGCGCTCAGAATCATTTTGCAGTGTATGATCGAAGCGGGCAGGCGTGTTTGACATGCGGCAGCCCGATAGAGAAGAGTCGCGTTGCACAGCGCGGGACGCATTACTGCCCGACGTGCCAACCCTTAACTGGCTGAGGATGGTGTATGGAACCCGGTGTCTCTGATTTCTTGCGACAGATCCCCCTCTCCTTGATCGTGATGTTTTGCGGGTCGGCGCTAGCGCTGCTCGCCGCCCTTTCGTTCATCGTGAGCGCCCGCAGCCGACGCGCCCGCGCCGCCGTCACGGGCACATCAGCGGCGCTTTACAGCCCTCCCGTCAACTACTCGACCGAGTCATCAGGTATGGATTCTGAACTCCCCGATTTGGATGCGCTGGTTACGGGTGAACTGCCAGCAGTTGAAGCTCCTCCTAAGCGTCAGGCGCGAACGGGGACATTTTCGGTCAGGCTGGCGGACGGTGATACGCTTGAGGCGGTCGAAGTGCTGACGGTCTTGCGCGATGTGGTAGATGGTGGAATTCTCATCCAGATCGGTGACAAGGTGTACCGGAATCCGCCAGCGCTGGCAGACGCGGAATTTAAGCGCCGCTTCAATACGGTTGTTGGCGAGCTCGCGCGCAACGTCTCGGTTGCGCCGCCGCGCACGGGCACAGTGCCACCGGTTGGAATGATGATGCCAGCCGCACAAGATATCGCAGAAAATGCGTCAAGCGATTATGAAATGCCAACAGACGCGGACTTGCTGCCACCCGTGAATAAGATGACTACGCCGCCGCCGCGCGCGACCGGGACGACTCCCGCTGCTGCACCGGGCGATCTACCCAAGTTCACACTGCCGCAAACGCCGCTTCAAGCGAAACCACTTCGCCGCGTGCCCAAGCCAACCGGTGACCCGATCCCGGAAATCAACGTCGGCGGCTCGGTGGAGTCATACTTGCAGTACAAGCTGGAGCAGTCCGAAGAATTTGCCGGACGAAGCATCCACATTCGCCCGAATCCGAAAGGCGACCTTGTGATCGAAGTCGATGGCAAGTTCTACGATTCGATTTCGGAGGTTGAGGATGTGCTGGCGCAAGCCTTTTTGCGCGCCGCCATTGAAGAATGGCAGAGCCGCCAGTAGAGACGACAACCCCTCTCTATCATCCTTCATGGAGAGGGGTTGTTATTACGATCAGAGTCATTAATTCGCAAGTTTGAAATTCCCTCACACTGAAAACCTCGAAAATGCTTGGGATAATTTGGGATATTTGCCCCCTACCCTATCGGATCATTTGCGGAGGATCAAGAAAAACTTAAGGGTTTGTGATCTATTCTGACCCCCCTTTGACCGGATGCTGATCCCCCTGCCCCATCGGAATCAAACAGGGCGATCACAATATCCCAACCTACCGAATAACGACATCGGGCGAAAAAACATATTGCGATCCGACATATGAAAATGTGGACACTTAGGCGTAAGGTTCGATGACAGGCGTTACCGCGCCGCGTCCTTTGTCGTCAAAGGCGAACCGCCCCATCGGGCGCAGTTTGTCGTGCGGAAACACGATCAGCGCGCGATTTTCGGCTGCCCACTTCTGCCAGATACGCTTGGTTTCGAGCGTGACGACGGGTTCAAGATCATAGGCGGTCATCCAGCCGATCCGCTCAAAATGGATCGCATAACTGGCGAGATCGCACACGAACAGCAGCGACTCGCAGCCGCTTTGCACGATTATGCTCATGTGACCCGGCGTATGCCCCGGTGTACACACGCCGCGTATTCCCGGCGCGAGATCCGTATCGCCGTCAAGCAAACGCATTTGACCAGTTTTGAGGAGAGGCTCAAAGTTTTCGGACAGATATGTTGCGCGGGTGCGCTCGTTGGGGTGTGATGCGTCTTGATGTTCGCGCCGCTGAACGACATATTCGGCGTTCGGGAATGCCGGGATGAGCGTACCATCTGCCGAACGGCACATGTTCCCCCCGGCGTGATCGGCGTGCAAATGCGTATCGATCACAAGGTCAATCTGCTCCGGCGCGACTCCGAGCCGTGCCAGCGCCCCCATGATCCCACCCCGTGAGCGATCCATTTCCATGAACTGCTGCTGCTTTTCCGGGACTTGATCACCCCACCCAGTATCGATCAGGATGGTTTGCGTCCCGGTTTGCACGAGCAGCGCGTGATACGCCATCGGCACGCGATTTTCGGGATCAGGCGCGATCATGTCTCGCCACAAGACGCGCGGCACTAAACCGAACACGCCTCCTGCATCGACCATCGTAAAGGCATCATTGATGAGATGAATTTTGAAATCACCGAGCGTAAACATAAGGAATCATCTGCTTTCTAAGTGTGCGTATTCTCAACCTTGCATCGTTTGTACGAGGGCGGCGCGCGCTTCTTGAGGCAGAAACGCTGTTCTTGCGGAGTTCAACTGTGCGGCGCGCACATCCTCCATTGCCCAACCGAGGTGTTCCATCACTTGCGCCAATTGATCCGTCAAGCTGATGCCGCTGATCAGCGGATCGTCGGTGTTAATGGTGACGGTTAGCCCGCTTTTCAGCAGCAGCGGCAGCGGGTGATCACGCAGATGGGGGCAAATACCGCTGTCTACGTTGCTCGTCGGGCAGACTTCGAGCGGAATCCCACGCCGCGCCACTTCCGCGACCAGCGCCGGGTCTTCGAGAATGCGGATACCATGCCCGATTCGGTCAGCATCGAGCAGTTCGAGCGCATCACGGACGCTGTCCGCGCCCGCCCATTCGCCCGCATGAATGGTTACGAATAATCCTTCACGTTTGGCACGGCGGAACACCATCCGAAACGGTTCGGCAGGGTAGCCGTCTTCGTTTCCTGCCAGATCAAGCGCGACGACGCCGCGATCACGGAATGCGAGCGCCGCATCCAGCACTGCTTCGGCGTTCGATGCGCCTTCGTGTCGGTTCATCGAGACAATCAGTCGTACTTCGATTCCCGCGTCACGGGCGGCGGACTGCGTTTCTTCGCACACCCATTCGATCACCGTGTCGTATTCCACGCGCATGATGTTATTCAGCGCTTGGGGTGTAAAGCGCAGCTCCATGTAGCGCACGCCGTCAGCAGCGGCATCGAGAATGGTTTCGCGCACCACACGCTTGATGATCATTTCGGAGCGGAAGAATTGGCGTAAAAAACGGAATTTGCTTAAGAAGCGTTCGGCGGTATGCGGTTCGTCGGGCATGATCTGAACATGCGGACGAATTTCATCAGGATCATACGACGGGATCGGCAGGCAGTACTCGCGCGCGATGGCGCACAAAGTCTCCAAGCGCCACGATCCTTCCAGATGGCGATGGAGTTCAATTTTGGGCAGGGTGAGCAGTATCGCGTCCATGAGCCGTAGTGTAATCAGCTTAGTCGCGTTCCGCTAGTAACCAGCTCCAGTAATGCCAGCTCATAATCACGCCGAGCGTGACTCCGGCGGCAGGGAATCCGGCGTAGATCACGACCCATTCGAGTGAGGTATGCAGTACGCTCGGTGTTGCCCAACCGTAAATTGTATTCAGCACGCGAATCACGCTTCCGCCAAAGAGCAGGACTGCGGCGAAATAGAACAAGGTATAGCGGGGCTTGGCGTGTGTCGCCGCTCCCAATCGCTTACTGAGCAGCCCCAACACAACCAACAAAACCCCGATGGCGATTTGACCAATGACTTCAAGCAGTGCTGACGCGGTCATTTTTGCTCCGGGGGAGGGGGACGGCGCTCATGGATGCGTCCGCTCGTCATCCGGCGATAAATGTGGATGGAAAGCCCGATCAGGAGGATACCGCCGAGCGCCATGGCTACATCGCCGACGGGGTCACTGGTGACCATATCGATGCTCGCATAGCGCACGGTCGCAATGCCGAAAAAGACAGCGGGCAAAACCAGCCAGCGGAAATACGTTTTTTCGCCGGAAAACTTCTCATAGAAGCGGGCGATCAACACGAAGAAGAAAAGCAGGGCTGCCAGCGCGAACCATGTGTACAGCATCAAGAGCTGGCTGAGTTCTGGTGCGGTCACGAAGGCAGCCCTCCCGGACAGTCGGCGCGTTAGTGCGCCCGTCCTCCGGCGATTTGCATGACATGTTGAATAGCGATTAATCGGAACTGCTTGTCATCACACGCTTGAACGAAGCGGCTGACGAGTGCGCGCGCGCTTTGATCCGGCGTCAGGGTATATGCCTTGACTCCCGAAACCATCCGCGAACGCAGAATCCCGTTTTCGACCAGCGCCTCAAGCTGTGGTTCGATGTCCCGCACGTCCCGGCTGCTGTAGCGTGCCAACACTTCAGCATGTTCGACGGCGTGCGGATTCTCATTGAAGAAGCGAATCAGATCCCACTTCACAAACGAATTGGCGATCTGCTGGACAAAGGCGATTAGCTCAGTGTCAACATCATCGGACTGTGAACGTGATGAAGCGTCTTGCGTAATCATACAGGTCTCCCTGAAGGAAGGGCATGAGTAGGCGGAGTCCCGTTCATACCCCATCCATCAATTCCAAGTTATGGCTTGGTCGGCTCCCCTGTTGGAACGCCACCCCGCTGCGCATCCTGATCGGAGCGCATGTGACAGTTCTTGTATTTCTTCCCGCTGCCACACCAGCACAGATCGTTGCGTCCCGGGGCAGCTTTCGCCGCACTGCGGACAGGTTCGGGTTTGCTCGTCACGGTTGCGCCCGGTCGTACCGCCTGAACCACCGGACGGCGGATCGGCTGTTGGGCACTGCTCACGGTGACGCGGAACAGATCACGCGCTGCTTGTGATTTGATCTGCCCTTGAAGCTCTTCCCACATGGTAAAGGCTTCGCGTTTGTATTCGACCAATGGGTCGCGCTGCGCGATGGACACCAAGCCGATTCCTTCGCGCAGAATATCCAAATCCGTCAGATGACGCCGCCAATGGCTGTCAATCGCGTTGAGATACACCAGCCGTTCGGCGCGCTTCATCACTTCTTCGCCCAGCGAATCTGTTTTGGCATCGTACGCCGTTTGCAGACCCTCAAGCAGCATGTCTTCGAGATCAGGGTAGGACTTGCCCGCCATCGTTTCCGGCGTGATCGACTGCGGCACCGGGAAAATCGTGAGCAGTTTGCGGTACAGCCCTTCCAAGTCCCAATCTGTGGGATCGCCGTCTTCGGGCGCGAACTCATCCATCGCCGCCGCGACTAAGGCTTCGTAGAGACCGAGATAGTCATCGACCAAATCTTCTTTGTCGAGTAGTTCACGGCGCTGGCGGTAGATGACTTCGCGCTGTTTGTTCACCACATCGTCGTACTCAAGGACGCGCTTACGAATATCGAAGTTGTGTCCTTCGACGCGCACTTGCGCTTGCCCGATCGCATTCGTGACCATGCGGTTTTCGATCGGTTCATCTTCGGGCAGTTTTGCCCAATTCATCACGGCTTTGACGCGGTCGCCGCCGAAGCGCTTCATGAGTTCGTCATCTAAGCTGAGGAAGAAGCGCGATTCGCCGGGATCGCCTTGGCGTCCAGCGCGTCCACGAAGCTGATTATCAATACGCCGCGCTTCGTGCCGTTCCGTGCCGAGCACAAACAGCCCGCCCGCCGCGATCACCTGCTGGCGGTTTGCTTCGCATTCCGCACGGATGTCGTTGACGAGTTTTTGGAATTCTTCTGGGGTAATCTGCGTGATATCGCCGCCCTGCTGATGCAGACGCTCACGCGCTAAACCATCCGGGTTGCCGCCGAGCAGAATGTCAACGCCGCGACCTGCCATGTTGGTCGCAATCGTGACCGCGCCGGGGCGACCTGCTTGGGCGATCACTTCCGCTTCTTTTTCGTGCAGCTTGGCGTTCAAGACGGCGTGTGGGATACCCACGCGCTTGAGCGCTTTCGCCAGCCGCTCAGAGGTATCGACCGATGTCGTACCGACCAGAATCGGCTGCCCTGTGGCATGCCGTTCCTGAATTTCTTCGGTGATCGCGCGGAACTTGACTTCTTCGGTCGCATACACGAGGTCTTCGTAGTCGCGGCGAACCATCGGGCGGTGCGTCGGGATCGGGATCACTTCGAGGTTGTAGATTTTCTCGAATTCTTCCGCTTCGGTCATCGCCGTACCGGTCATGCCCGCGAGTTTCTTGTACATGCGGAAGAAGTTCTGGAAGGTGATCGTCGCCATCGTCATGTTTTCGCGGCGAACTTGCACCCCTTCTTTGGCTTCAATGGCTTGATGCAAGCCTTCACTGAAGCGGCGACCGTACATCAGGCGTCCGGTGAACTCATCAACGATGATGATTTCGCCGCCTTGGATGATGTACTCTTTGTCATTGTGATACAGCGTCATGGCGCGGAGTGCGTTATCCAAGTAGGGGATTTTGTCCGCGTTGTCCGGTCCGTACAGGTGATCAATACCGAGCGCACGTTCGAGTTTCTCAACGCCCGCTTCAGTCAAGTATGCGGTGCGATCTTTCAGGTCAACCACATAATCGCCGTCTGGCTCTTTATCGGCAATGCTCTTATCACTGCTCGGCTTGAGCACTTTGACGAGTTGAGCAAACTGGCGGTAGTACGCCGAGGGTTCATCGGCGTTGCCGGAGATGATCAACGGGGTACGGGCTTCGTCGATTAGAATGTTGTCGACTTCGTCCACGATGCCGAAGAACAGTGGGCGCTGCGTGAGTTGGCTGACATCCACGACCATGTTATCGCGCAGATAGTCAAATCCGAATTCGTTGTTCGTGCCGTAGGTGATGTCTGCGGCGTATGCCTCGCGGCGGCGCACAGGGCGCAGGTTCTGGAAACGCGCGTCTTCTGACGGAAAGAGCGGGTCGAACATGTACGATCCGGCATCAGGATTACCTGTGCCGCTGTTTTGGATCACCGCGACGGATAAACCGAGAAAGTGATACACGGGTCCCATCGTTTGGACGCCGACTTTGCTCAGGTAGTCGTTGGGTGTGACGAGGTGCGCGCCGAGTCCGAGGAGCGCATTCAAGTAGAGCGGCAGTGTAGCGACGAGCGTCTTACCTTCGCCTGTCTTCATTTCGGCGATGCGCCCTTCGTGGAGCACCATACCGCCGATCAACTGCACGTCGTAATGGCGCAGCCCAATCGTACGGCGCGCGGCTTCGCGCACGACGGCGAAGGCTTCGGGCAGAATATCCTCGGTTTTTGCGCCGGACGATAGGCGCTCTTTGAATTCATCGGTCTTGGCGCGGAGTTCTGCGTCAGACAACTTCTGCATCGGGACTTCAAACCCGTTGATCTTCTCAACTACACTGCGGTACTTCGCGATCGCGCGATCCATCGGGTTGCCAGCAACCCGCTTGATCAGATTATTAAGCATACAGCCTCATTCACCAAGTCCCCATCAATTTGGAGCAGCACCCTCACTTGCAGTTTGAGATTATAACACATCAAGGTCAATGTCCCGTTAGAATCGCTTTTACATTCTCGTAACCTGATCGAGTCCGAACCCTGATTCCAGCAGTTCTCGAAAGCGCTCGGTGAAGCGTGCAGCAGGACCGCCATCGATCACGTCATGATCAAAGCTGATGGTGACATTCAGGTATTCGCGGATTTCGATGCGGTCATCCTCGCCTACGCCGGGTTTGCGTGCTATGCCGCCGAGGGTGACATCCAGATTGTGCGATAAGAACGGGATTCCCCAACCGCTGCCTTTGCCGAACATGCCAACAGCCGTTAATCCGACCGTGCCAAAAGCAGGTTTCAGCCAGAACGGATTGCGAAATACCGCCCCATAGAATATGCGGCGCACAAACCCCGGTAGCGCGACCATGAGACGCAGTCCTTTGACTTCCTTACTGCGCGTATAGCCGGATTGAAAGGCGCGGATTTCGTCATGGATTTGCCGTGCAGTTTTTTGATTGGCGGCGCGGACAAAGTACGGGACAGGAATGCGTCGTCCATCTGTTTCCACTTCCACCATCAAATTCACATCCACGTCTTTGAAATACACCAGTCGCCCGCGCACTGTTCGGTAAGCTTGGACGTGTTTGTGTTCTTCAATGGCGCGGGCGAGGCAGTAGACGGCGAATGCTGTGAATGAAAATCCTTCGCCTGTCCGGTCTTTTTCTTCCTGAATCAACCTTCGCGGGCGAGTCACATCCACCTCAATCAGCCCATGAATAGCATGCCGCCGCGATGCCAACCGACCGCCGTCAACGGTCAGGCGGCGAAGCGGGGGAAAAGGCTTGATCTCGTAATCATCAGCGTTCATGGATTCGGCTTCCGGTTGTGTATAATTGTTCTCATTCGTGATCATTGAGCGCAAAAAGAATAGGTGAAGGCATGGATGAACAGGAAGAGGGTGGTCTGCCGCTGATTTTGTTGGTGGCGCTGATTCCGCTCGCCGCGTGCGCGGTAGCGTTTCTGGCGGGCGTAATTCTCACCTCACTGGCGCTGATCTAACAGAGGCTTTGAATCGTAGAGAGCGCAGAGTCATCTTGCGCTGCGCTCTCTACGGTGAACAGCGTCACTCGTTAAACAACTCCCCAACGCTGCGCCCTTCGTGGGCGCGGCGGATCACCTCGCCCAAGAGCGGCGCAACCGAAAGCACGGTCATATTGGGCAGACGAAGCTCCGCTGGAATCGGGAAGGTGTTCGTGGTGATGATTTCTTTTAAATCACACGCAGCCAGCCGATCATAGGCATCGCGAGCCATGATCGCGTGGGTGAAGGCAAAATAGACATCGCGCGCGCCTTCGGACTGCACCAACCGGATCGCATTGACCGCCGATCCTCCTGTTAGTACCTCATCATCGACCAACAATACGTTTTTATCGCGCACATCCCCGATGATCGTCAGCGCTTCCGATTTGCTGTCGTTCCCCGTGCGCCGCTTTTCGATGATCGCCAGCGGCGTGTCGAGCTTTTCCGCCCAATTGCGCGCTTTTTTTGCATAGCCGAGATCAGTTGAGCAGACGACCAGATCGGGAATGCTCTTCGATTTAAGGTAGTTGCTCATCAGGTGGAATGCGGTCAGCGCATCCCCCGGAATGTTGAAGAACCCTTGAATCTGTCCGGCGTGCAGATCAATCGTCATGTAACGATCTGCGCCCGCCGCTTCGATCATGTTCGCTAACATACGGGCAGCAATGCCTACACGCGGTTGATCTTTTTTGTCCGACCGCGCATAGGGAAAATACGGAATTACAACATTGATTCGCCCTGCCGAATCGCGCTTGAGCGTATCGATCATGATCAACATCTCAAAGATGTTCTCATGGAGCGGGCTGCACATGGTCTGAATCACGTACACATCCTGCCCGCGCACGCTTTCGTTCAACCGGATGAAGATGTTTTCGTTGGGGAAAATCGTGCGCGTGTAACTGCCCAGTGGGATTTTCAGATAATCCGCGATCTGCTGTCCCAAATCGGAGGACGCCACGCCCGCCATTACGATGATGCGTCCGTATGCGCCACCCGTCGTCGTTATGCGTTCCATATTTGCCTTGCCGGTCTCAACTTGCATCTCTGCACTGTGGGTGAAGTTGGCGTCCATCTGTCTGTTTCGCTCTCCCTTTCCTCACTGTCCCTCAAAGAAAAACGCGGCATGTCCCTGTTTTAGGTGCCGCGTCCTTCCGTGCTGCGTAAAATGAGTTCCACTGCCTGCTGAGGCGCGATCTTGCGCGTTTGCACCTGCCGCACCGCTGCTGCGAACGCGTCCTCCGTAAGTGACTCGATTAAGCGCTTGATCAATCGTTCGCGCAGTCGTTCATAAAGCTCAATTTCGATTTGACGCGATTCAATCGCATCAAAGGTTGTTTGATCACTGAGGAATGCACGGTGCTGGTCAATCGCGGCGGTTAATTCGTCGAGTCCCGTTTCTTCTTTGGCGACGGTCTGCACGATGGGCGGTATCCACATCGGTGCGTCCGTGTTGTGCGGTGCGGCGGGCTGTTCGACCGCCATCAAAACGCCGTGATGAGATGCCAGCGCGGCACGCGAGGACGGATGCCCCAATTCGAGCATCGTTTTGAGCGCTCGCACCGTGATATTTACCCCGGCGCGATCTGCTTTGTTCACAACCAGCACATCCGCGATTTCGAGGATGCCCGCTTTGATCGCCTGTACGTCATCACCCAAACCCGGCGCTTCGACAACAAGCGTGGTGTGTGCCATGCGCGCGATATCGACTTCGCTTTGACCCGCGCCGACAGTTTCTACAAGGATGATCTCGAAACCTGCCGCATCGAACGCCCGCGCTGCATCGCGTGTCGCGCGCGCTAGACCACCCAGACTGCCGCGTGTCGCCATGCTGCGAATGAACACGCCCGAATCACCGGAAAGATCACGCATGCGGATGCGGTCGCCCAAAATTGCGCCGCCTGTAAATGGACTGGTGGGATCAACCGCAATGATGCCAACCGTTTTTCCTTGAGCGCGGTATGCTTTCGCCAGCGCTGTCACCAGCGTACTTTTGCCTGTGCCGGGAGCGCCTGTGATGCCGATCACCCACGCTTTGCCCGTGTGGGGATAGATCTCGGTCAGCACCGCCTCGACACCCGTTTTTTCATTTTCAATCTCGGTTAGCAGGCGGGCGAGCGCTCGGCGATCCCCTTTTAGAACCTGCTGAACACGATCCGACGCGGAGATCAGGGACAAGCTATGCGCCCCCCTGTGCCGGGATGATGTCATGGATAAACTTGACGATTGCTTCCGTGTTTGTTCCGGGACCGAATACCCCCGTGACTCCGATTTTCGCCAGCGCCACTTTGTCTTCGTCCGGAATGATGCCGCCAACGATCAGCGGCGTATCGGTCAACCCCTGCTGATTCATCACTTCGCGGATGCGCGGCACAAGGGTCATATGTGCGCCGCTGAGGATACTTAGCCCAACGATGTCGACATCTTCCTGAAGCGCCGCTTCAGCGATCATTTCTGGCGTTTGCCGCAGCCCCGTGTAGATCACTTCCATACCCGCGTCCCGCAGGGCGCGCGCGATCACTTTCGCACCGCGATCATGCCCATCTAGACCGGGCTTGGCGATCAGTACTCGAATTGACATGCGTTCCCCTCAGCCTGATCATTAAAACAATGCTAAGAACCTGTGCTCATTATAGCAGAAGCGCGCACCGGATGGCACGAAGCTCGGCAAAACACACAAAGCAATCCGCATGAAACATGCTAAAATTCCCGGAATACAAGTAATGATTCTTTCCTGTGGCGAGGATATTCCTGAGGATGGGTGATGACCACTGCTTCTGAACCGAACAACGCCGCAGTTGTGTCTGGTGGTGGTAGGAGCGATCCCGCTTCAAAAAACCGCCTCGACGAACTGATCAGTACAACGCTGACGATCTCGGCGTTTGTTTTCGCCGTGATTATGCTGCTGCTGTTTGCGATCAGCGCGTTCGCATGGCGTGAACAGCCGTTCCTCGGCGTCCGCACGGCGCGCACATTGGTTGTGAACGGCGCGCTTCCCGTGGCTGCCGGGGAATGGGAAGGCTACAACGCGGGTATCCGCCGCCTTGACGTTTTGACCTCGCTCAACGGGCAGCCGCTGGATCAGGGGATCGAATCAGGCGCGGGACTCAATGCGCTCCTCGGTACTTTGAGCGTCGGGCAAATCGTCACCGTTGAATTTGAACGTCCCGTGACTGATGCCGCCGTGCCGATTTACGGGCGGGAATTATGCGATGCGCCGCAAAACGGGGCTGCCAACTGCCGCGTCACCTACGCGCTGGGGGAGTTCCCCGGTAATGACTTCCTCGCATCCTTTGCGATCAGCTTCTTCTCCGGGCTGGTGGTGTTGGGCGCAGGTATTTTCGCGTTTGTGATGCGTCCGCAGCAGACGGCAGCGCGCTTATTGGCGGTGCTGGCGGCACTGACAGCGGTATTTCTCGGCGGCTTTTTCGACTTCGACACTACATATTTGTATGATGCGGTATGGCTGGTCGCGCTCACGCTGATTGGCGGAGCGGTCATGTCATTCGCGCTCGTGTTCCCGGTCAAGCACAACCTTGTCTACCGCACCCCCAGTGTGCGCTGGATGCCGTTTGTCGCGTCCGCGTTTGTCGCTGTGGCGCTGTCTTTAGTTCATCGTAATCCGCCGAATCCGTCGTTTCAGTTGTGGACGCCAGTGCTTGCGGTTGCTTGGGCGGCATTAGGATTGGTCGTTTTTGTCGTGATGCTCATCAATCGACGCCGTCACGCACAAACAATCATCGTCCGCGATCAATGCAATACCATGTTGATCGGGTTTGGGCTGGCGATGATCTTTGCCCTGCTGTTCTTCATCAACGGACTGACGCGCAGTCTGTTCGGCAGCGATCTTGTGCCGCTCAACGTCTCGGCGGCGACTCCGCTGTTGATTCTGCCGATCTTGAGCATCGCTTACGCGGTGATACAGTATCGCTCAACCAACACCGATCGCATCTTGACGCAAACCTTCACCTACGGGCTGATGTTGTTCGCGCTGGTCATCGGGTACTTCCTCATCGTGCTGAGTTCGAGTTTGTTGGTTCGCCGCATGGTGGCAGCCGACGATCCGGTATTCATCGCGGCGATCATCTTCGGGTTGGCGGTGCTTTTCCTTCCGGTGCGCAACGCCATTCAGCGGCGTATCGACGCGGTTTACTTCCGGCGGCGCATTGAAAATCAGCAGTACTTGGAAACCTTCAGCCAACAGGTGAGTTCGCTGGTTTCCGTGTCGGATATCGTGCGCGCTTATCATCATCAGCTTGACGAGGCAGTACATCCCAGCAGTGTGTTTGTGTTTTTGCCAGATCGCCAAAGTGGGGATTACGCCGCCTCGGCGGATGCTGGTTCAAGTACGGATGTGCGCTTTGCGCCGGACAGTCCGCTCATCACTTATTTGAGCGGTGCGGATGATCTCTTGACATTTGACTCTCAAGCGGCATGGACTCCCGAAGTTGTGAGCGAAAAATCGCGCCTGCAAATTCTGCGGGCGCGGGTGATGGCAGGGTTGCGCGGTTCGAACCGCTTAAATGGTTTCGTCTGTATTGGTGCGCCCCGCAGTGGGACGAGTACCTACACCTTTGAAGAAGCGCGGTTCATTCAGACCTTAACGACGCAAGTCGGCGTTGCAATTGAGCGTGCGCTCGTCATTGACTCGTTAGAACGCCGTGTGCGCGAACTCGACGTGTTGAGCCAAGTTTCGCAAGCGGCAAACTTCAACGTCGAATTTGATGCGCTTCTCGAACTCATCGTGAACCAGATGAGCAAGCTGATCGATGCACCGTACGTATACATCACGCTGCGCGAACCGGCATCCAATGAAATCTATCACGCATTTTTCCTTGAAGGTGATGAACGCGACCGTTCGCGCGAAAACCGCCGCTGGAGTTTGGGGCGTGACTTGTTCAGCGATGTGATCCGCACGGGGCGTATGGTGCGCGTGACCAACTACGCCGCCGAGATGGCGCGGCGCGGCACACGCGGCGACTATCCGCAGTTTGAAGACCCGACGATGCGCGCCTTCGTCGCTGTACCGATGAACGCGGGTTCTGGTGTGTTGGGTGTGCTTGCGGTGGGGACTCCTGAAGAGGGCGTTGAGTTCAGCGATGAGCAGGTCAAATTTCTCACCGACGTGACCGCACTCGCGGCGACCAGCATTGATAAAGCGCGTTTGTTCGGTGAGACGAACGCCCGCGCACGTCAGCTTCAAGCGCTCAACGACATTAGCCGCCAGATCGTGGCAAGCGAAGCGAAGCTGGAAGAACTGCTCAACCTGATCACCGGCAGCGCGACAACCATCTTGAATGCCGAAGCCGGATCGCTCCTGCTCACGGCAGACGACGGCTCACGCGATCTCGTGTTCCGCGTGGTGATCGGCGGGTCGGGCGCTGACCTTGTTGGCGTGCGTCTGACTGCCGGAAAAGGCTTAGTCGGTGAAGTCGCATCACTTGGCAGACCAATCATCGTCAACGATGTGAAATCGGATGCGCGCTGGAGCGGTGAACTCACCAAAGGAGCGTTCAATACTAAGAACGTGCTTGCCGTGCCGCTGAATACGCCGGACGGTGTGATCGGCGTGCTGGAAGTGCTGAACAAAGTCGAAGGGCGATTCACGGCGGACGACGTGGAACTGCTGACGACTTTCGCGGGTCAGGCAGCCGTCGCCATCGAGAACGCGCGTCTGTTCCAACAAACCGACCTCGCGCTTACCGAACGTGTGAGCGAACTTGAAACGCTCGAACGCATCGATATTGAACTCACCCGTTCGCTTGATCTACGCAAAGTCGCGGAGATCACGGTGACATGGGCGATTGAGAACAGCAGCGCAACCGCCGGAATGCTCGGTCTTGTTGCCGGTGACCCGCCCGCGCTGCATCTAATCTACGCGACAGGCTACGAGCATGAAGATTTACCCGACGGTACGGAAGGCGATGTCCTGCCGCTAACACGCGGGATTTCCAGCCGCGTGCTGCGCACCCGTCAAGCGGAAGTTGTGCCGGATGTGAACATCGACCGCGATTACATACCGAGCTTGCGCGGTGCGATCAGTCAGATCACCCTGCCGATGCTCTCCGGCGGTGTGGTGAACGCACTTCTGATTTTGGAAACCAATCGAGAACCGCGCTTACGCTTGGCGGATATGCCCTTCCTCACCCGCTTGACCGAACACGCGAGTATCGCCATCGTTAATGCGCAGTTGTACGCCGAAATCACGCGCGCCAACCAGTCAAAGAACGAATTCGTCTCGTTTGTGGCGCACGAACTCAAGAATCCGCTCGCAGTTATTCGCGGCTATTCTGATGCGATGCTCGGATCGATGGCGGCGGCGATGAGCGATCAACAGCGGTTGGGATTCATCGCAACGATTCGCAGCACCGCCGACCGCATGACGACGTTGGTGAGCGACCTGAACGACGTCACCAAGCTCGAAACGAATAACATGCGTATGCAGATCAAGCCGATGGATTTCCGTGAGGTGATAGAGGAGACGGTGAATCCATTCCGCAAAGCGATCAGCGAGAAAGATCAGACAATCTCGGTGGAGATTGAAGACGGGATTCCGATGGTCAACGGCGATCATGATCGTCTGATTCAGGTGCTGACTAACCTTGTGAGCAACGCGCACAAATATACTAAGGCTGGCGGCACGATCACCGTCGGCGCGGCGGTTGATACCCAACTGCGCGACAGAAAAGGGCGTCCGCTTCCGGCGATGCTGCATGTCCGCGTGAGCGACAACGGGATCGGCATGAGCGAGGACGACTTGAGCAAGTTGTTTAAGCCGTATTTCCGCTCGGAAAACGAAGATGCCCGCGCACAGCCCGGAACGGGTTTAGGCTTGACGATCACACAAGGGATTATCCGCCAGCACGGCGGCGACATCTGGGCGGAAAGCACGATCAATGTGGGGACGACGTTCCACTTCACACTGACGTTGGCACAGGAAGTGGTCGGGAAGTAAAAGCAAGAACGGAACGTTAACGCAAAGGCGCAAAGAAAAAGCAAGAGGGCAGGAGGTCTTCTCCTGCCCTCTTGCTTTTTGTTCAGAAGATGCAGAGCGCGGCGCTGTGGTTCTTTGCGGCTTTGCGTTATTGCACTTCGGTCTAGCTCAGGTGAGGGAGAATCTGCGCGAGCAGACGATCCTTCGGCTGGTAGCCCATCATGCGAGCAACGGGTTTCCCACCCTTGAAAAGCAGCAGCGTCGGGATGCTCATGATCCCGTACTTCATGGCGAGTTCGGTGTTGGCGTCGGTGTCCAGCTTGCCAACACGGATCTTCCCCTGATATTCCTCTGCAATTTGCTCAACCAGCGGGGCGATCATGCGGCACGGACCGCACCATTCCGCCCAGAAGTCGATCAAAACGGGTTTTTCACTTTTGAGCACATCGCTGTCGAAGTTCTTGTCGGTGATATCGAATGTATTCGCGCCCATCGCGTGTTTAAGCTCCTTCTTTCTTTACCGTCATACCGTTGCATGATATGCTAGTCACGGCATCTGTTCGATGTCAATAGTGTCACGACTCCGAAAAAAACGAAGTGCGCCATGATTCCAGACGATACCAGTTTACCTGAACTTACCCGCCGTCAAGAAGAGATTTTGTCATTGATCGTGCGGGCGTATACGCAGCACCCGGAGCCGGTTAGCTCCAAACATCTCGTGGAAACGTTCAGTTTGTCGTACAGTTCCGCGACTGTCCGCAACGAAATGGCAGCGTTGGAAGAATTGGGGTATATCACGGCGCCGCATACCAGCGCCGGACGTATCCCCACGCAAAATGGCTACCGCTACTTCGTGGGACGGTTGATCAGCCCGACCGAATTAGCCTTGCCGGATCAAGCGCACATCACCGAAAAGCTGCAAAGCACCCCACTTGCGACCGAAAACTGGATGCGAATCATTGCGACGGTACTGGCACGCACCTCGCAGAGCGCCGCGCTGGTCACGCCTCCAATCGGGGAGACGAGTCTATTCAAACATCTCGAATTGATCAGCATTCAAGGGCGGCTGATTCTGCTCGTCTTGGTTCTGCAAGAAGGCTCGGTACATCAGCAAATGCTCACGATTGCCGAGCCTGTGCCACAGCCGCGCTTGAGCGAAATCGCGGCGCTGATCAACTCTGTTTGTGGCAGCTTGAACGCGGCGGATGTCCGTATGAAGGGGATCACGCTGCCGCAGTTGGAACGCGAAATCGTTGATGTGGTCGCGGACTTGATGGAGCGCGCCGGAAGCGGACGCACACGCATGATCTACCGCGACGGATTGAGTGAGATTATCGGCGCGTTCCCGAACAGCGAAGGCGCGCAGCAGGTGATCCGCGTGTTAGAAGAACGCGCCTACTTGAATCTGATCCTTGACGAAATTCTATCCCCGTCAAGCACGACGAATTCTGTACAAGTGATCATCGCGGGCGAAGGACGATGGGAACAGCTCCGCTATCTCACACTGGTGATCAGCCGCTACGGGATTCCCGGTCAGTTGAGCGGGGCGGTTGGCGTGGTCGGACCGACTCACATCAATTATGGACGGGCGATCAGCGCGGTGGGGTATGTCTCCAGCTTGATGACGAATATGCTCAGTGCCGCGTATGACCATCCCCGATCACTGCCCGATTCCGAATAACAAAACCTATAACCGCAGAGAACGCAGAATGTGACGACAAACCCTCTGCGGTTCATGTCTTTTTTGTGTTTCTTCCGTTGTTTTAACGCGATTCTATTACAGCCCGACTACACTACGCTTCAGATACGTCGGAGTGCGGTGCGCAACCGCATGCTTTTTGTGTCAAGAAAGGGAGGAGGCGCTGCGTGAGCAAGGACGACATGCAGACAAACGGTGACAAGTCCGCAGCCGACTCGTCGCCCGCTCCCCAGCAGGGGAGCGCGAACGGCGAAACCGCATTTACAGCGGAACAGGTCGAGGCGCTGCAAGCGCAGATCGTCCAATTCCGTGACGGTTGGCAGAGGGAACGTGCCGAGTTTGCGAATTTCAAGCGGCGCATCGAGCGCGAAACGAAAGACACGTATCAGAATGCGTCGGCAGATGTGTTAGCAGCAATGCTGCCGGTGCTGGATGATTTTGATCGCGCATTAGCAAACGCACCCGAAGATTTGACCGCTCACCCTTGGTATGCGGGTGTGAGCGCGATTCAGCGCAAGTTTGTCAAGGTGCTAGAAGACTTTGGCGTGATGCCGCTCGACCCGACCGGAATGACCTTCGACCCGAATCTGCATCAAGCGATTGGGATGGAAGACGTGGATGGTGTTCCCAGCGGTCAGGTGACGAAAGTTGAGCTTCGAGGCTACATTGTTGGCGATCGTATCCTTCGACCGGCACTTGTCCGCGTGAACCGGTAAATCGGGGCTGGATAGGAAAAAACAAGAGGAGACAGGCAAGATGGGTCGGATTATTGGTATCGATCTGGGCACGACGAACTCGGTTGTCGCAGTCATGGAAGGCGGCGAACCTGTCGTCATCCCCAGCTCTGAAGGTGGGCGGTTAATCCCGTCGGTGGTCGCAGTGAACCCGAAAACGGGTGAGCGCGTTGTAGGTAAAGTTGCCCGCAATCAAGCGGTGATCAACCCGGAAAACACGATTTTTTCCGTCAAGCGCTTCATGGGACGGAAGTTTGAAGACGCCGAAGTACAGAAGGCGATCAAGTACGTGCCGTATAAGGTGAGCGCCGCCCCGAATGGTGACGTGCGCGTTCACATGGGTGGTAAAGAATACAGCCCGCCGGAAGTCAGCGCGATGATCCTGCAAAAGATCAAGGCAGATGCTGAAGCATATCTGGGCGAAACCGTCGATCAGGCAGTGATCACCGTTCCGGCGTACTTCAACGATGCGCAGCGCAACGCCACAAAGGACGCTGGACGCATCGCGGGCTTGGAAGTGCTTCGTATCATCAATGAGCCAACCGCGTCGAGCCTTGCGTATGGGCTGGGTGAGAAGAAAAGCGGCTTGATCGCCGTATATGACCTCGGCGGCGGCACGTTCGATATTTCGATCCTCGAAGTTGGCGACGGCGTGTTTGAAGTGCGCAGCACCAACGGCGATACCTTCCTTGGCGGCGATGACTTTGACCAAGCGATCATCAATCACCTCGCGGATGAGTTCAAGAAAGATCAGGGGATTGACCTCCGCAGTGACCGTCAGGCGCTACAGCGTTTGAAGGAAGCCGCAGAGAAGGCGAAGATCGAGCTTTCGACGACGATGAGCGCGGATATCAACCTGCCGTTCATTACGGCGGACGCGAGCGGTCCCAAGCACCTGAATATGACGCTCACCCGCGCCAAGCTCGAAAGCTTGGCGGCGAGTCTCGTTCAGCGGTCGATTGAGCCGTGCCGCGCTGCGCTCCGCGATGCGGGCGTTGAAGTCAAGGATATTGATACGGTTGTGCTGGTCGGTGGTATGACCCGTATGCCCGCCGTTGTCGAAGCGGTCAAGAGCTTCTTCGGCAAAGAGCCGAGCAAGGGTGTGAACCCGGATGAAGTCGTCGGTGTCGGTGCGGCGATTCAAGCGGGTGTTCTGCGCGGCGACGTGAAGGACATTCTGCTGCTCGACGTGACCCCGCTCACGCTCGGTGTTGAGACGCTGGGCAGCGTGGCGACCCCGATGATCGAACGCAACACGACGATCCCGACGAAGAAATCGCAGGTGTACTCGACGGCGGCGGACAATCAGACTCAGGTGGAAATCCACGTCGTGCAGGGTGAACGCCCGATGGCGTCGGATAATAAGTCGCTCGGTCGGTTCATTCTCGACGGCATCCCGCCCGCTCCGCGCGGCATCCCTCAGATCGAAGTGACGTTCGATATTGATGCGAACGGCATTCTGAATGTGAGCGCGCGCGATAAGGCGACCGGACGCGAACAGAAGATCACGATCACCGCCAGCAGCGGTTTGAGCGAATCCGAAATTCAGCGGATGGTTAAGGAAGCGGAGAAGCACGCGGGCGAAGACGCGAAACGCCGCGAATCCGCCGAAGCCACGAACGCTGCCGAAACCGAAATCTTCCGCGCTGAACGCTTTATGCAAGACAGCGGCGACAAGATTCCGGCGGACGCCAAGCAGCAAATCACCGATCATATCGTCGAACTGCGCAAGGTGATCGAAGGCGGCGATGTGGCGGCTATCCAGAGCGCGACGAATATGCTCGGTCAGTTCCTACAGCAGGTCGGCGCGAAGATGTACGAACAGCCGGGTGCGGCGGGCGCGAGCACAGGTGACGGCTCGACCGGAAGCGGGACGCAAGGCAAGAGCGGCGAAGACGTGGTTGACGCGGAATTCACCGAAGCATAACCAAATCTATTGGACAGATGAAGTGAGGGCAAGTGCGATCTTGCCCTCGCTTTTTCGCGTTTTAGGGATAGACGAACGGGCATTGTTCACTTCCAAAGGCTGCATTAGACTACCGTGGATCGGCGGTTGAACGGGCTGCACCAAACATGGCGAGAGATTACTACGAAGTTCTGGGCGTTCCCCGGACGGCGACTCAGCAAGAGATCAAGACGGCTTTCCGTAAGCTGGCACAGGAATTTCACCCGGACGTGAGCAAGCACGACGAAGCCGAGGCGAAATTCAAAGAAATCAACGAGGCGTACCAGATTCTCTCTGATGAGGATAAGCGGGCGCGTTATGATCGGCTGGGTCATGCGGGGGTGCAGGGCGCGAGCGGCTACAGCGGCGCGGCGGGCTACAGCCCATTTGAAGAAATCTTTGAAGAATTCTTCAACAACTTTGCCGGCGTTCGCGGCGCTCGCCAGCGGCGCGGTCCGCGTCAAGGTGCTGATCGGCGGGCTGATCTGACGATCACTTTTGAGGAATCTGTGTTCGGCGTCGAACGCGAGGTCGAATACGAACGGCTGGAATCTTGCGATGTTTGCCGGGGCAGCGGCGCTGAACCCGGAACACAGCCGATGCGCTGCCCACAGTGCAACGGTACTGGGGAAGTGCGCAGCGTTCAGCAGACGTTCTTAGGTCCGATGGTGCAGGTGAACACCTGCCCACGCTGCGGCGGAAAAGGCGAAGTTGTGCCGACGCCGTGCCACAACTGCAAAGGCGTGGGAAAAGTTCGCAATAAGGTGATGCTGTCGATTCATGTGCCGCCGGGGGTGCGCGAAGGGCTGCAAATTCAGATGCGCGGCGAAGGCGACTCCGGCGATTCGACCGCACCCTCTGGGAATTTGTTCGTCGTGATCCATGTCAAGGAACACGAGTTCTTCCGGCGCAAGGAAAATGATATTGTGCTGGATATCCCAATCAATGTGGCGCAAGCAGCATTGGGCGACAAGATTGAAATTCCTACTGTTGATGGCATGGTTGAGTTGATCATCCCCGCCGGAACGCAGCATGGGAAAGTCTTCCGCTTGAGAGGGAAAGGCATTCCGCGTTTACGCAGCGATGGAACGAACAGCGGGCGCGGCGATCAACTGGTGAACGTGTATGTTGATGTGCCAACCAAACTAACTGAAGAACAGCGCCGCCTGTTTGAACAGCTTGCCAAGACGATGGGGCGCGATGTCCAGTCTCAGAAGGGCAATAAAGGGCTGCTCGACCGGATGGCGGACTTCTTCAACGGCGAACAAGGCTAAGTTAAGCACAAGGCGACCCGAAGGTCGCCTTTTCTGTTTTATGTAAGGAGTGAACAGCGTGGCACAGTGGGTTGAAATCTCGTTGAGTGTGGACGGCGAAGCCGCCGAAGCCGCCGCCGAACTGCTCAACCGGTTTGGTTATCAGGGAGTGGCGGTCGAACATGATGGCATTCCGCCGGATAAGCTGGATGAGGATCAAATCCCACCAGCCGAGCGGTTGATCGTGCGGGCATATCTCCCGAACGATGCCAGCGTCGAAGCCGCCAAAGCAGAACTCGAACAAGGGCTGCGTTACCTGAACATGATGTACCCGATGCCCGAACCCATCTACAAGATTGTCGATGAGCAGGATTGGGCGGAAGCGTGGAAGGTGCATTATCATCCGGTGCGGATTGGCAAGCGGCTGTTTATTCGCCCGCGCTGGATTGACATCGAAATTCCTGAAGGCGCAGTCGAGATTTCGCTCGATCCGGGCATGGCGTTCGGAACAGGCACGCACCCGACGACTCAGCTTTGCCTTGAGGCGCTGGAAGAATATGTTCAGCCGGGGCTGAAGATTCTCGACTTGGGAACAGGTTCGGCAATTCTGGCAATCGCCGCCGCCAAGCTGGGCGCGAGTTACGTGCTTGGGCTGGATACTGATCCGGTCGCGGTGACGGTCGCGCTCGACAATGTGCGCGAAAGCGGCGTCGATGATCGCATTGTGATCCAAGAAGGCAGCCTCGAAAATGTGATCACGTCGGCGCGGCGGTTTGATATGATCGTCGTCAACATTCTGGCGCGGATCATCATTCAAATGTGCGACGAGCATTTAGGCGATACTGTGCGCCCCGGTGGAACAGCGATCTTCAGCGGCATCATCGCGGAGCAAGGCGACGATGTCGAAGCGGCGCTCCGCAAGACCGGGCTTGAGCCGTACCGCCGCCGTCAGCAGGGCGATTGGCTGGTTATCGAGGCGCGGCGCGTTCAGCCAGAATAAGACTTCCCCCAGTCCTGTGGGGGAGTCAAATCATTTCATCATGGCTTAACCTTCTGGCGGTTACACTGGAGACGATTCCATTGCTGCGGAAGGAAAATGCCTCATGAACACATCCGACAAAGACAAGAACGAGCGTTCCCTCTCAGCGCGACTGCGTGAAGCCAACGCACCGCCGCGCAAACCCGCACCACCCGCAAAATCAGAGCGTAATGCCCCCCGGATCGGCATAGGCGTAATCATCTTTGTGGCGACTCTCCTTGGATCACTGCTCGGTGTCGCAGCAGATTTTGGCGATGCTGCTGCAACGGTCGAGCGGGTACGTGATCTGTTCAACCCGGAATTGTGTATTGTCGGCAGCAACACGATCTTAGGTGATGGGATCACGATGGCGGCGGACTGGGCAGAGGAGTTTGAAGCTCAGCATGATGCCCGCGTCACGATCCGGGGGATCGGGTCGGTGCGCGGCGTCGAAGAAGCCGCGCGTGGGGGCTGTGTCCATGTGCTGGCGATGAGCGAACCGATGACCGATAACCAGTACAATTCGCTGCTGAGTGCGGGCGTTTCGATCCAATGTGCAGCGGTGATCGGTTACGATGTGATCGCCGTTGTGACGGACATCAACAATGATCTCGCCGCGCTGCTTTCGCGCCAGCTTGGGAGCATTCTCACCGGACAAATCCGCAACTGGTCGGAAGTCGGCGGAGATGACCGCTCTATCCGCATTTTGGCACGCCCCGGCAGCGGCACCACCGAAGTCGTCTTGATCAATGTTGCCCGTTACAGCGATCCCGACATCACCGATGATCAATATTTCCCGCCGAACACCAATTACACGGCGTGCGAATCGAATGAGCAGTGCCTTGATTTGACATTGAGCACCCCCGGATCGCTCTACTGGGTGAGTACGGCATGGATGCGGACGCAGCCCACCGAATACATCCGGGTGATGCCGATTTTGCGCGGCGACGAACGCCCGGTCAACCCGCTGACCGACGAAGTTGACCTTGAGCAGTACCCGTCCGCCTTGATCCGCCCACTGTATTTGTATGCGCTTGGCAGCAGCAGCATTGATGCGAGTGTTCAATCGTTGGCATCAGACTTTTTGGCGTATGTCCGCAGTGTGCGCGGTCAGCAGGTGCTTGAGCGCTATCACTTCTACACCTTCTTCTCAGAGCCAACCGATGTGCGCGTCACCCTGCCGTCTGGTTTTGACGCCGACTCGGATGGTGTGCGCCCGGTGTGTTTACCGAACACCTGATTTTTCGCTCATCAGCGTCTAACCCGACCTCGTATAATAAGGGCATGGAGAAAAAGACCATGCCCGCTCGTGATTTGCGTGCGTTTCTGGTTGAACTGGACGCACAAGGACAGCTTGCGCGTGTGAAAATGCCCGTCAGCCCTGAGGTTGAACTTGCGGCAGTGGCGGCACACGCGGAACATCATCTCAGTACATCCCCCGCCCTCATGTTTGAACAGGTGAACGGCAGCGCGTTCCGTGTGGTGACGAACTTGGTTTGCACCGCCGATCACATGGCGCTTGCGCTGCACGTGCGCACGCTGGACGACATGCGCACGCGGACAGAAGCACTGTTCGATTTCAAGATACCGCAGGGCGCGATGGGCATTATCTCGCGCTTGGCTGAACTGATGAACATCGCGCAGAGCATCGGCATCACCACTAACCCGGTTGTGCGCAATCCCCCGATTTATGATCATGTGCATCGTGAATCGCTGGATTTGTTCGCATTTCCAGCAGTCAAGATCACGGCTGATGAGTCGCACACGTCTTTCACACATGCGTTGATCATCGCGTATGACAAAGAATCACGCGCAAACGCGATTTACGCCACCCGCGCCGCCGTGATCGACCGCGATACGCTGGCGATTCGTATTCACAAAGATGCTGAAGAACGGCTGATCGGAGCGCCTGCCGCTGTTGTGCTTGGCGTCGATCCCGCGTTTTTGTGGAGCGCGCATTTGCCGCTCCCCGTAGGCTTTGATCCGGCTGTATTCGCTGCATGGCTGCGCGGGCGGGTGATCCCACAGGCGAACGGACTCACACAAGCGGTCACGATTCCCGCCGATGCAGAAGTCGCGTTTGAAGGAACGCTCACAGGCGAAACGCATCCGGTGCAGTGGGTTGAAGAGGGCGCGCTCGTGACAGAGACAGTGCATCGGTTTCATGTCACGGCGATTGCGCACCGTGAGCGGGCGATTGTTCCGGTGCAGCTCTCCAGTGCCAATGCGTTGTTCTGGTCGCGCCGTGCGGTCGAGCGCCTGCTCATCCCGTTGTTAAAAACGGTGATTCCCCGCTTGAGCGATCTCAAGCACTTGAGCGCTGATCAAGCGGTTGCGCATGTACGCACTGTTCACAAAGAGGAAATGACACGCGTGGGATATGCGATTTGGGGTATTATTCCACATCTCAAACAACTGACGGTGATCAACGAGTTTCCCGCCGACGATGCGCAAGCGCTGCGGATCACGGAAACCGGAGCGACCGATCTTTCGCGCGATGAGGCATTACAAAGCGCGTCTACGATACCAATGAACAAACTCCCACCGCTGCCGCGGGCGTGGGAAGATTACGGACTCAAGGGATAGAACTCATGGCAGCATTACAAGGCAGCGAACGCGCCGCCTACGTACAAAACATGTTCGACCGGATCGCGTTTCGCTACAACCTGATGAACCGCTTGATGACGATGGGGCAGGATGTGCAGTGGCGCAAATTCGTCGTTAAAAAAGCGAACTTATCCCCCGGTGATCGCCTGCTTGATCTGGCGACCGGGACGGGTGACATCGCGTTTGAGGCGATCAAGACCGTGCCGGGGATCGAAGCGGTGGGCGGTGATTTTTCGTTGGGGATGATGATCGAAGGGCAGAAAGCGCCGCTCGGCAAGCGCGTGTTATGGAGCGGAGCAGATGCGCTGAATCTGCCGTTCCCAGCGAACACTTTCAACGCGGTGACGGCGGGTTATCTGCTGCGCAATGTCAGTGATATTTCGCGCGCGCTTGGGGAACAACTGCGTGTGCTAAAACCCGGTGGTCGCGTGGTGATTTTGGATACATCACCGCCGCCGCATAACCTACTGCGTCCGTTTATCCTGATCTACTTGAAGTTTGTGATCCCGCTGTTGGGTAGGATGATCAGCGGGAATGCCGATGCTTATGAATATCTGCCGGAAAGCACACAAGCATTCAAAACGCCCGACGAATTGGCAGGGATGATGCGCCAAGCCGGGTTTGTCGATGTGCAGTACCGCACGTTTATGTTTGCGACGATGGCGGTGCATTGGGGGATCAAACCCTGATGCACCATTCATCTAGACGGTTGGTTCGTCGCTGCTCATGCGGGGTGCGTTGTCGCGGTAGCGGTAGGTGATGCGTCCGCGCGTCGGGTCGTACATGCTCATTTCGAGCCGGACACGATCGCCGAGCAAAATTCGGATGTAATTCTTGCGCATTTTTCCCGAAAGATACGCCAACACCCGGTGCTTGTTTTCCAGTTCGACGAGGAATTGGGTGTTGGGCAGCGCTTCAACCACCACACCTTCTACTTCGAGCTTATCGTCTGTCTGTTTCGCCATATCTATCCTTCTGTGCTGTACGGCTGATCAAATAATAATACCGCTGCCCAGTTCGGGCAGCGGTTTCAAGGCGGTGTGTACTTCCCGTCCGGTAAGCTCAAGAGAGGTGGCGCGCAGGGTTAGCGCAGCGAATTCTTGCGCTGGCGGCGGCGCGAACGACGGATCGCCTTCTTCTTCTCGATCCGGCGCAGCTCGCTTTTGCTGATGTGCCAACGTTTACGGCGCACCGTGCTAAGGACTCCACTTGTCGTCACACGCTTACGAAAACGACGCAGCAGCGAGTCTTGCGATTCGTTCGGACGCAGGGTTACATGTGCCATACGCTATCCACCTCCTTTCGTTTAGAGTTTCTTGCCCGTTCGGGCGACTACGCTTCGACAGTTGTCGGCTGGTCTGTTAATTCTACCGAAACCGCCTCAGGAACGCTACCGTCAACTTCGGCGGCGGCAGGAACTTCGACGCTTTCATCGAGTTCAGACGCAGCCGGGACTTCGATGCTGCCATCGACTTCAGCGGCGGCGGCTTTGGTCTGCTGCCAGCGGGCGATTTCTTCCGCCGACACTTCTTTCAGGCTCAAGCCGAGGCGTTGTTTATCCGCTTCGATGCTGATCACGCGCATGAGCAGGCGCTGTCCTTCATGGACGACCAGCGACGCATCTTCCGGTGCGGGTTCGGCGATCTGGCTGGTGTGGAGCAGCGCTTCGATGCCCGGTTCGAGGCTGACGAATGCGCCGAACTGAGTCACACGGCTGACGACGCCTTCCACCAACTGACCGACATGATACAGTTCTTCGACCATCGCCCAAGGATTTTCCTGAAGGCGCTTCAAGCTCAAGCCGATGCGTTTGCCTTCGGCGTCGAGCCGCAGAATGTAAACATCGATCTCGTCGCCCACCTTGAGGACTTCTTTGGGGTGGTTAACGCGGTGCCATGCCAGTTCACTGATGTGGATCAGTCCATCAGCGCCGCCCAAGTCCACGAACGCGCCGAAATCGCGCAGCCCGCTGACGACACCCTTACGGACATCGCCTTCCTTGAGCTGTTCGAGCAGGAGTTCCTTACGTGCCTCACGGTTGCCACGCTGGGCATCACGCTGGCTGAAGACCAAGCGGCGGCGCTTGCGATTGACTTCGATGATCTTCAGCGGAATCTTCTGACCGACAAGGCGCTGCATGCGCATCTTGCGCTCGTCTTCGTTCAAGCCGCGCGGCAGATCAAGCACATGGCTTGCAGGAACGAACCCACGCAGGTTGCCGAACAGGACGATCAAGCCGCCCCGGTTGGCTTCGGTGACGATGCCTTCCCAGATCTGATCCTGTGCCATCAGTTCTTCGGCGCGCTTCCAGTCTTCCGTCTGCTGCGCCTGCGATACCGACAAGACGAGATTGCCATCTTCGTCTTCCATGCGCAAAATCATCACTTCGATTTCGCTGCCGACGATGTAGTTATGGGTATCCGTCCCCATACGCTCCAAGTCGCGGCGCTGCACAACTCCGTCCCGTTTCATTCCATCAATAGCGACGATCAAGCCTTGGGCATCAACGGCGACGATCATCCCCGGCACGATGTCACCACGCTCTGGTTGTTCCTGCGAGAACCATTCTTCAAGCAGTGCGCCAAAGTCTTCGCCTGCCCCGGTCATAAGATTATTATCCAGCATGACATTTCCTTGCCCCTACTCGAACGATATGATCTTCATGGAAAACACAAAAAGAAAACTCGGCGCGCTCTGAATAGCCTCAGGCTGCCGAGTTAGGCTTTGAGTTGTGCAGCACACTAGCGCGGCGGAAAAACACAGCAAATAATGAGCGCCATCACCACAAGGTGGACGCTGCCCCTTTCCTTAAAGATCGGGCGGCAGTATACGAAGCAGATTTATCTTTGTCAAGGCAGTCGTGACATTGATCACAAACGCGGGGGATAGCTGACAGAAAAGCGAAGCCCCCGGCATGCCGGGGGCTTCAAAAAAGGACGACTCTAACGAATTAGAGCGTGTTGACGATGTTCGAGAAGATGTTACCGATGGCGGGACCGAGCAGCGCGAGGATCACGATCACCACGACGGCGACGAGAACCAAAATGAGCGCGTATTCTACGAGACCCTGACCTTCTTCACGAGGCATGTAAATCATTGTATTCGTCTCCTTTAGCTGTCAACAATTTAATCCTAGCATGCACTCTCGTGCGATGCAAGCAGATAGGGCTTAATTTCCTATCCACTTGCATTAAGGTTTTCACAATCCGGTTGGGGAGGCTGTGATGACAAGTGTCATGTTGTAACGTGTTAAACCTCCCAGACGCCCTTTTGACAATTCCTTAGCGCCTCCTTAAAATTCTCCTGAACACGCAACGTTCACGAAGGAAGCTTCTTATGAAAGAGTACACTACCGACAAATTACGCAACGTCGCTCTCGTGGGGCATCAAGGATCGGGGAAAACCTCGCTGGTCGAAGCGATGCTGTACAACACGGGGGCGATCACCCGCTTGGGGCGGATTGAAGAGAAGAACACCGTGAGCGACTGGGACGAGGAAGAAAAAGAGCGTGGTTTGTCGCTCACAACCTCGCTGGTTCCGATCGAATTTAACGATGTTAAGATCAACATGCTTGACGCCCCCGGCTATCCCGATTTTCAGGGCGAGGTCAAGAATGCGATTCGCGTTGCCGATTCGGTGTTTGTGGTCGTTGACGCAACCTCCGGCGTCGAAGTGGGCACCCAGCTCGCGTGGGAGTACGCCGAAGTCTACCAGCAGCCGATCGTTGTGACGATCAACAAGTTAGATCGTGAAAATTCCAGTTTTGAGCGTACGCTGCAATCGCTCAAGGATGCATTTCCAGAATACAAATTTATCCCCGTGATGATCCCGATCGGTGAAGAAGCCGATTTCAGGGGTGTGGTCAACCTTCTGACGATGAAAGCATATTTGGCAGAAGGAAAAGAGCGGTCTGAACTGCCGCCGGAAATGCTCGAAGCCGCCGAAGCCGCGCGCACAGTGCTCATCGAAGCGGCAGCGGAAGCCGACGACAAGCTGATCGAGAAATACTTCGCGGAAGGCAACCTGACCCCCGAAGAAATCCGCGATGGAATGCGGAAAGCCGCCCGCGATGCTTACCTGAAAACTGTCCCGGTCTTTGCGACTTCCAGCACGAAGAACATCGGCACGGTTCCGCTGATGGAAGCGTTGGTTGTGTATGTCGGTCCGCCTTCAGAGCGCCGAGTGCAGTATATGGATCAGGCGGGCGAAAAGCAGTTTCTCTATGCACCGCAGAGCGATGCAGGTCCGCTGGCGGCATACGTGTTCAAGACGAGCAATGACCGGTTTGTTGGCACGCTGACTTACTTCCGCATATTCTCCGGCACAGTTCACAGCGATGATCGTTATTACAACTCGACACGCAGCGCTGAAGAACGCTTCGGCGGGTTGATGATCATGCGCGGTAAAGATCAAATTCCGATGCCGGTGCTGCATGCCGGAGATATGGGCGTTGTCTCGAAGCTCTCCCAGACCAAGACAGGTGACACGATCAGTTCACGCGACAATCCGTTCCAGATCGTGCGCCCGTCCTTCCCCGAACCGCTTTACCAAGTGGCGCTGCTGCCTAAGACCGCCGCTGACACGGGCAAAATGAGCCAAGTTCTGACGATGTTGAGCGAATCCGATCCGACACTGCGCTGGCGGCAGGATGGCGAAATCAAACAAACAGTCCTCGAAGGCATGGGCGAACTGCATGTGAACATCGCCATCAGCCGCGCGGCGAAGTTTGGCGCAAATATGGACATCGCTGTTCCGAAAGTGCCGTATCGTGAAGCGATCACGGGCAGGGGTTCAGCAACGTATCGCCACAAGAAGCAGACGGGCGGATCGGGTCAGTTCGGTGAAGTTTCGTTACGCATCGAGCCGAACCCCGGTAAGGGCTATGAATTCAAGTCTGCGGTCGTCGGCGGCGCGATCAGTAGTTCGTACTTCCCGTCGATTGACAAAGGGATTCATCAGGTGCTGGAATCGGGCGCGATTGCGGGATACCCGATCAGCGATGTGTTGGTGACGGTGTATGACGGGAAAGAGCACCCGGTCGATTCAAAGGACATCGCTTTCCAAGTCGCGGGACGCGAAGCATTCAAAGAGGCATTCCAACAGGCAAGCCCGGTACTGCTTGAGCCGATCATGAACGTCAAGATCATGGTGCCGGAAGCACTCATGGGCGATATTCTGGGCGACCTGAATACGCGGCGCGGTCGCGTGCAGGGGATGGAAACCGAAGGCGCAAAGAGCGTGGTGACGGCGCAAGTGCCGCTTGCCGAAATGATGCGCTACGGCAACGAACTCCGCTCAATGACGGGCGGACGCGGAATTTACGAGATGACCTACAGCCATCACGATCCGGTGCCGAGCAATGTCGCCGCGCCGATCATCGCGGAAGGCAAGAAGCATATGCAGCATCACGAAGTGTAGCGCATCTGACCAGCTTCATCGCAGAGAGGGCATGGGAAACCGTGCCTTTTTTGCTGCCCAAAACTCGGGGCGATTCATGAGTTTTTCACAGGATATATATGTTTTACGTGATAAAGCCATAGGTTTATCTGATATATTGTGACAATTCAGTTTGGCGAACACGTACTCATTGGAGTCCCCATCATGCCTTTTGAAGTGACGCAGCTTGGCGATGAGCCAATTATCATTGTGACGATTATTCCCCCACCAGATATGGTCGAGGAACCTAAGCAAATACTTGCAACCACCAGCGCCATCGTGCGCCGGCTTGAGGGAACGGTTTTCCGTATTACGGACATAACCCGCTTTGAACCGAGCTTCGAATTGGTTGTGATGGCGATGGCGGAAGACATTCGGCACAGCGAAAAGAACATTCGGCACGTCTTTGTTGGCAAAGGCGAGATGGTCGAACTGGTTGCACAGGCTATCAAACAGCCGCACTACGGCGCGCGGGAAGGACACATCGTCGCGTCAATGGAAGAGGCAATCGCCTACGCACGCGAGCATCTCAAGGATTAATGCTGGAACAGCGTTCAAACAACAAAAGGGCAGTCCGTGTTACCGGGCTGCCCTTTTTGTTTGCACAAAGCGGTGATGCTTAATCCTGCGGTTCACTGACCGGGGGCGGCGGCGGAATGATCACTTCAGCATTTGGTTCGTCCGGCACTCCCGCGATCTCCATCACACGCGCGCGGTCGACAATTTCATTGGTGAGCAGGTCGTTCGCCAACATATCGAGCTTGTCCATGTTGTGACTCAACAGATCAAGCGCGCGATCATACGCTTCGTCCACAATCCGGCGGACTTCGGCGTCAATTTGCGAGGCGGTTTCTTCGCTGTAATTGCGCCCCTGCGAGAGTGAGTAGCCGAGGAATGGCTGACGCTCATCATCCCCAAAATTCACCTGACCGATGCGGTCACTCATGCCCAACTGCGCGACCATCTGGCGCGCCAACTGCGTGACGCGGCGAAGATCGTTGGATGCGCCGCTCGTGATTTCGCCAAACTTGACCTGTTCAGCCGCACGCCCGCCGAGCAAGACGATCATCCGGTTGGAAAGTTCGGTGCGCGAGTAATTGCGGCGGTCGTCGTCCGGTAGAATTGCCGTCACGCCGAGCGCCTGACCACGCGGCACAATCGTCACCTTAAACACCGGATCAGCGCCGGGGGTGAGCGCCGCCGACAGCGCGTGCCCCGCTTCGTGATAGGCGACGACACGGCGCTCCTGTTCATGCGAAAGCGGCGGACTCATCGTGCCGAGTACGATCCGGTCAAATGCGTCGGAGAAATCGCGCGCGGTGATCTTTTTGCGATTATTGCGCGCCGCTGCGAGCGCGGCTTCGTTCGCCAAGTTCGCCAAGTCCGCGCCAGAAAAACCAATCGTCGCTTTGGAAAGGTCTTTCAGTTCAACATCCGGCGCGAGCGGCTTTCCACGCGTGTGAACCTTGAGAATATCCTCGCGCCCGCGCCGATCTGGCAGCGCGACCGTTACTTGACGGTCAAAGCGACCGGGACGGAGCAGCGCCGGGTCAAGCACGTCGGGGCGGTTGGTCGCCGCCATCACGATCACACTTTCGGTTTGGTCGAAGCCATCCATTTCGGCAAGCATTTGGTTGAGTGTTTGCTCGCGCTCATCGTTGCCGCCGCCGAGTCCCGCACCGCGCTGACGTCCAACCGCATCAATTTCGTCAATAAAGACGATGCTCGGCGCAGCGGCTTTCGCCTTGCCGAACAGATCACGGACGCGGCTTGCGCCCACGCCGACGAACATTTCGACAAATTCCGATGCGGCGATGCTGAAGAATGCAACATCCGCCTCACCAGCGACCGCGCGCGCCAAGAGCGTTTTGCCTGTGCCGGGAGGTCCGATCAACAGCACGCCGCGCGGGATGCGCGCCCCAAGCGCGATGTACTTATCCGGTTCCCGCAAGAAGTCCACGATTTCGACAAGCTCGGATTTCGCTGCTTCTTGACCCGCGACATCCACGAATGTGATTTTCGGTTTTTCCTTCGTGTATTCCCGTGCTTGCGTGCGACCAAACCCGAACACCCCGCCCATTTGACGCTGTGCGTTGCGCGCCGACCACACTAAGAAGCCGATCAAAAGCAGGAACGGCGCAAAGTTGAGCAGAATCGTCAGGAGCGCGTTAGGCTGCGTAAACTGCCCGACAATCGTCACGCCGCGCTCGCGGAGCATGGTCACAAGTGATGGATCAGCCTGTGGAACAAGGGTCGCGGTGAAACTGGTCGCGTCACGCGCTTCGATCCCCTGTGAAAGCAGCGCCGACCCCGGAATCGGGTAGCGGACGGGCTGCGAGAACACCAGCGCAATCGAGTCATTGTCGATTACCGCCTGAATCGTCACTGCACCGGCGACGAGTTCTCCGGCTTCGTTCATCTGCGCGCCGTAGCGGTTCACCAATTCGTACACCGCCGAATACGGGATTTGAACTGGAGATTCTGGCGTGAGCATGTTGCTGATCTCAGGTGCATTGTTCAATGCCCAGATCAGGAGCACAATCAAGATAACCGGAATGAGCCAGCGCGGGAGCTGGTTTAGCGGGTTGGGCGGCGGAGGCTGCTGACCCGGTTCCGGTGGTTTCTCATTAGAGTTACGAGGACTCTGGTTTGGTGGAAATGCCATTCTGGATGCCTTTTTCTGGCAGTTAAGTTACGTTTATCCTACGGGGAACGCATTAGATTCGTATAAACGTTTCCTTGAGGGAGGACTAGAACAAAGCCGGATTCGCATATAATCGGACGTGTACAAAGGTAGAAACAAACATGGACGACCCGAAAAAACCCACAAATTGGGATGAGTATACGCTGCCTTCCAAAGCGACGATTGCACGCCGCCCTCGCGCTGAACAGACGGAGTCCAGCGCGGGTGGTGACAGCGGAAGTCCCGCGCCGCCCGCTGGTGCGCCGCTGATCTTGCAGCATTTTTTTGACGGCGCGATGGACTTGGACAAAGAACTCACCGCACGCTTTGCGAATATGCCGCTGTTGTCGGTGATCCGCGTGCGGCAGTTCGGCGGACGGGTGCGTTCTGGCGCAGCGCTGATGACCGCGCAAGATGGATCAGCGGCGGTGATTGTCGAGGTGGATGCGGCATCCAAAGATGTGCAGTTCACGTACACGCTCGGAGGCATGCTGGCGCTGTCATTTGAGCTTCGCAGCCTCAGCGATATGGATCGCGCGCACTGGATCGAACCGATGCGCCGGGAAAACAGCGAAGTCGCGTTTTTGTGGAATCAAGCGCGCTGGGAGAACGATTATCTCATTTGCGCGGCGCACAAGCACCACACCAATCTTTTCGCCTTCTCCAGCCATCACACGCAAGCCGCCGCCCGTTTGACGACGGATGTGAGCCGCAAACTGCTCAACTGGATCGCCGGGTATTGGTCAGCTTGAACCGCAACAAAGCGGAATGAATAAGCAGTTATGTTAGGAGAAGGAATGAATCGACTTCAGGCGGAGACAAGCCCGTATTTGCGTCAGCATGCCGATAATCCGGTGGACTGGTACGCGTGGGGCGAAGAAGCGCTCACCCGCGCCCGCGCCGAGGACAAACCGATCCTCCTCAGCATCGGTTACAGCGCGTGCCACTGGTGTCATGTGATGGCGCATGAGAGCTTTGAAGACCCTGAGACGGCGGACTTGATGAACCGCTTATTCATCAATATCAAGGTGGATCGGGAAGAGCGCCCGGACTTGGACGACATCTATATGAATGCCGTTCAAGCGATGACCGGGGGCGGCGGTTGGCCCATGACCGTCTTTCTGCTGCCGGATGGTCGCCCGTTTTACGGCGGGACATACTACCCGAAAATGCCGCGCTACGGGATGCCGTCGTTTCAACAAGTGCTCAACGCGGTGCACAATGCGTATGCGACCCGCCGCGCCGAAATGGAAGAGATGGCGGGCAAGCTGACTGATGCGCTCAAACGCGACTCGCTTGGCTTAGGCGGCTTTGCGGATAACTTCACGCCGGATTTGCTGGACGGCGCGGCGGGTAAGATGCTCCAGAATGCCGACACGACTCACGGCGGATTCGGCGGCGCGCCGAAATTTCCCCAACCGATGAATCTTGAATTTCTGCTGCGTCATTGGGCGCGCACCCGCGATCAAGCGGCGCTCGATCATGTGCTGCTGACGCTGCGCAAGATGGCGCGCGGCGGTATCTATGATCAAATTGGCGGCGGCTTTGCGCGCTACAGCGTCGATGCGGTGTGGCTCATGCCGCACTTTGAGAAAATGCTGTATGACAACGCTCAGTTGAGCCGCCTGTACCTGCACACATGGCAGATCACCGGCGATCCGTTTTTCCGCCGCATCGCTGAAGAAGTTTACGATTACCTGCTGCGCGAGATGACCTCCCACGAAGGTGGGTTTTATTCAGCGACGGATGCGGACAGCGAAGGCGAAGAAGGCAAGTTCTTCGTGTGGAGTTGGGAAGAACTTGAAGACCTGCTCGGCGCGGACGCGGAAATTGCGATTGAATACTGGGGTGTGACCTCGCGCGGTAATTTTGAGGGTCACAATATCCTGTTTGTGCCGAATGACGACGCGGTGATCGCGGATCGTCTGAACCTGACGGTTGATCAACTGCACGCGAAATTGGAAGTGATCAAGGATAAGCTGTTCGCGGCGCGTGTGCAGCGGATTCCGCCCGCATTGGATGACAAAATCATCGCGGCGTGGAACGGACTTGCGCTGGCATCACTGGCGGAAGCGGCGCGCATCTTCAAACGCACTGATTATCGCACGGCAGCAGTGCGAACGGCGGATTTTCTGCTCGAAAAACTGCGCAAACCGGACGGACGTTTATACCGGACGTACAAAGACGGTCAGCCGAAAGGCGACGGCTACCTTGAAGATTACGCCGCCGTGATCGACGCGCTGATCGAGGTGTATCAACTCACCTACAGCGAGAAATACTTCATTGCGGCGCGCGAACTTGCCGATCACGCGCTGGCACATTTCCGCGCCGATGACGGCGGATTCTTCGATACAAGCGACGAACACGAAGCGCTGATCGTGCGTCCGCGCAGTTTGCAGGATAACGCCGTGCCGAGCGGAAATGCGCTGTTCGCCCGCGCGTTGATCCGCTTGATGGCTTATACGGGACACGCGGATTATGAAGATGCCGCACGCCGCACGCTGAATCCGCTGGCGAACGCGATGCGCGAATATCCTCAAGCATTCGGGGAAGGGCTGAACGCAATCGACGCGCTCGTGAGCGGACTCGCAGAAGTGGCGATTGTGGGTGATCCGCAAAATGCCGAAACCGGCGCGTTGATCGACACGATTCATGCAGAGTTTCGCCCGAACGTGATCACGGCGCTGTCGCCCGTTGATGTGGAAGGCGATTCGGTGATTCCGCTTTTGAGCTACCGCACGCGCAAGGCAGGATCGTCAACCGTGTATGTGTGCCGCCACTTTGCCTGTCAAATGCCCGTGACCACCCCCGCCGAATTGGAAAAACTCCTATGAATTCCCAATCACGCAGGATGCTAATCGTTGATGTCGAATCGACGTGCTGGGAATCGTCACCGCCGCCCGGTCAGCAAAGCGAAATCATTGAGATTGGCATTTGCGCGCTGGATTTGGACACGCTGCAAATCAGCCAAGAGGGGAGCATTCTCGTCAAACCGGCGCGCAGCCGCGTAAGTCCGTTTTGCACGCAGTTGACTTCACTCACGCCGGAAATGGTCGATCAAGGTGTGGCATTTGCTGATGCATGCGCGCTGCTCGAATCCGAGTACGCCTCGGCAAGTCTGCTGTGGGGCAGTTGGGGCGCTTATGACCTGCGCATGTTTCAGGATCAGTGTGCAAGTTTTGGCGTTCCATACCCATTTGATGCGCAGCATGTCAACATCAAGAGACTATTTGCTGATCGCGTCAACAAGAAGAAACAGGTCGGTATGGCGCAGGCATTGACTATTCTCAACCTGCCGTTAAGAGGAACGCATCATCGCGGCGGTGATGATGCCTACAATATCGCCGTTATCCTCGGATGGATGATGAAGCGTTTTGGCGCGGAAATCTTGCCGATTGCTGAGGCAGAATAGCCGTGTTCGGACAAAACGCAAGCCCACAAGAAAACTTTCGTCTGATCCTGATCACTGTCGTCGGTGGGGCATTCGGCGCGGCGGGTTATCTACTCGAAGATCGTCCGCCGCAGTGGGCAGGCGGACAGTACCGCTTTCATACCGACTTGGGCGGCGGGCTGAACGCTTTCATCGAGTTCATGCACTTGTATTACGCGGAGGGCAAACCGTCGCGCTTTCGGGTGACGCTCACCCGTACTGATCAAACCGTGCCGAACATGCCATCGACGCACCCGCATTTTGTGCAGCGTTCGCTGGCGGCGCTGGTGGTTGATGATTTCGGCGTTGCGATCCTGCCCTCCGCCGATCATTGGTGGACGTATGACAACGGCGATACGCGCGCGCTAGGTTTAGCGCTCGGTGAAGCGGGATCACTCACGGTCGGATATGGAATTCCGTACTTGGCGGGCAGTCTTGAACCGCCTCCTCGTTAAGACTTTGTGAAGTTCCTAGACACACGCACGCAAACTGAGATAGAGTCACGCGAAGAAAACAAGTTCAATTAGGAGAGCCGTTTGCGTCGATTTGACAGCCTTGTGCTGCCAAACCTTCTCGCTGCCGTGACTTTGCTGCTTATCTTCTGGTTCACTCGCTTGCCCGCCCTCGATGCGCTCCCGCTCCACAATGACGAAGGACTCCACCTCACACGCGCAGTACAAGTATGGAATGGCAATCCGTTCTGGGAGATTCGGGACGGAAAAATCATCAACCATTGGGTGATCGCCGCGCTGTATCCGCAGATCGCACCCGCGTTTACCGGGCGTATCGCAACCCTGTTCGTCACGCTGATCGGTGCGGCGGCGGGTTATGCGCTGGTTCGGCGTGAGTTCGGGCGCGCTCCAGCCGTGTTTGCGATCGCAGTATGGATATTCACGCCGTATCTGTTCTTCTACGAACGGCTGGCGTTCAGCGATGCCGAAGCTGGAGCGCTTGCCGTCGTCGCGTTGCTGGCGGCGCTCCGGTTGGCGCGCACAGCCGCGCTCCGCGATGCGCTCCTAACCGGGCTGATGCTCGGTTTGGCGATCTTGTTCAAGTTCACCGCCGCGCCGTATGCGCTCTCGGTCGCGCTGATCGTGCTGCTGCTCTCGCGTATGTCGCTGCGCCGCCGTGTGATTCTGCTCGTCGTATCGGCGGGTGTTGTGACTGCGTTGTTCGTCGTGCCGGTCGCGTATCTGCTGCTGCGCGGGAGCAGTCTGTTTGACATCGCGCTCGGTTGGATTTCGGGCAGCGGCAGCGGTGCGGAAGGGTTGGGGGCAGTTGGAAACGGTACGCGATTCGTATCGCTGCTGTGGGAATTTGACGGGACGCTGTGGCTGGCGCTGATCGTGGGCGGCGTGATCGCGCTCGCACTCTATAGTCGCCCTCGCGGGCTGATTCTTCTCATTGCTGCGCTTCTGCCCGCCGCCTTGATGATTGTGCTGGCGCGGGAGGTGCTGCCGCGTCACTTTGCCGCCGCGCTGCCGCTGTTGGTGATCGTAAGCGCGGGGGCGCTGTCCGCCGCGCATCATGCGCGCACACGGCGAACCGCGTTCGGCGTATTGGATGCGGTGGTGATCGGCGTGCTTGTGCTTTCGACAATCGGGTTTTTGCGCGCCGCTGCCGTCGATCCTGCGTCGATGCCGCTGCCGGACAGTGTTCGCGCCGAACATATCACCGATCACAGCGCGGGTTACGGCTTGCGCGAGGCGGTGATCGCATTCCCGCAGACCGTTCCGGCGGATGTACCCATCGTCGCGAGCATGTTCCCGGATGGCTGCCGCCGCGCGAACTTTTATGCGGTCGATGGGCGTGAAATGATCTGCGCGGACGCGCCGGGGGCAGATCAGATGCGCGAACTGCTGGAATCGCATGCGATGATTTATGTTCTGACGGATACCGCGCCGCTGATCGGGATCGATTGGGCGGCATACGCGGAATTTCATGCGGAGCAGGTCGCTGTTTATGCGCGTCCCGGTGTCACCAATGGCATGACTGATGTAACCCTGTGGCGTGTGATTCGCACCGCCTCATAAACTGACGATCCCCCTACGATGCGGGGGGATCGGCTTTTATGACTGGTCACAGACGCACAGACGAGTAAAATGCGCGCTTATGATGATCAGACTGCGATTTCTCCTGTTCCCGGCGGCGCTGATCGCGCTTGCCCTGACACCCGGATGTTCGCCTGATGGGGCGGTTGCGTATGTGATCGTGACCGGAAACCCGCCCACCCCGATCGGCTTTGAGAGCACGCTCACGGCGCAGGCGTTCGTGCCGACTCCGACACCAACCGAGACGCCGATCCCAACACTGGGGCAGCCCCCCGAAGACCTGCTCAACCAAGCGACACGGTTTCGCATCAACGGCTATTTTGAGGATGCGGTCGAAACTTATCAGTTGATCCTCGCACAAGGGGCGAGCGTGCCTTCACCGCTCCGAGCCGAAGCCGCGTTCAACCTCGGCGTTTCGGCACTGCGCGAAGGTTTCTTCACCGATGCCGCTGATGCGATGTCGCTTTTCATCGCACAGTTCCCCGATGATGCGCGCTTGGCGCAAGCGTTCTTCCTGCGCGGCGATGCGTTCATGGGGTTGGGGCGTTGGATCGAAGCGATCAATGATTTTTCGGTGTATTTGGAGCGGCGACCGGGGCTGATCGACAGCTATGTGTATGAGCGCATCGGCGATGGACTGGTGGCGATTGGGCAGTTTGACGCGGCAATCAACAATTACGTGAATGCCGCAAATGCCTCGCGGAGTTTGGCGTCTCAGCTTGCGCTGCGTGAGCGCGTCGCGCAGGTCGAGATCAGCGCGGGGCGGACGGCGGACGCGGTCGCGCAGTACGACGCAATCCTCGCATCGGCGCAAAACGCACCGTATCGCGCCAGCATCGAGTTAGCCGCCGCGCAAACGCTCTTGAACGCGGGTGATGTCGAAAATGCGATGCTGCGCTTGCTGCGCGTGTTGAATGATTATTCGGACACGGCGTCGGCGTTCACCGCCTCAACGATGCTGATCGAGCGCGGCGTAGACATTAACTACTATCTGCGCGGGCGCGCGGCGTTTCTGTATGGGGATTATCAAGCGGCGATTGAAGCGTTCAACACGCACAGCATTCAAACGGCGACCGTCAGCATCAACCCGGAAATGTACCTGCTGTTGGGGCGCGCCTACCGCGAGATCGGCAGTACCTCGGCGGCGCTGACCGCCTTCCAAACCATCCTCGACCAATTTCCGAGTTCGCCCGTATTCGGTGAGGCGCTGCTCGAACAGGGGCGCACACGCTTCTTGAGTGGGGATATTCCGGCGGCGATTCAGTTCTATTTAAGCATCGCGGATACATACGACTATTTGCCCGAAGCGGCGGAAGCGCTGTGGCGGGCGGGGTATCTCTACAGCACGAATAACGATCCGGCACAGGCGCGGATCATCTTCGAGCGGCTGGCGGATCGCTACCCGGACACCGAACAAGCGGCGAGCGGTCTGCTGCTTGCCGCGAGTGCGGCGCTGGCAGTCAGCGATGTGCGTGCAGCGGAGCGATTTTATTTGGAAGCGGCGAACAAAACGAGCGGCGAAGATGCGGCGAGTGCCCTGTTATCCGCCGGGCAGTTGGCGCTCCAGCGCGGCGATTCGGCTGTCGCGTCAGATGCCCTCCAGCGGGCAGCACAAGCCGCGCCTGACAGCTATTTCGCGGCACGGGCGCGGGACATTATCACGGGGGGCGTACCGTTCGCACCACCCCCGGCATTCCGTTTTGAGTTTGACGAAGCGGCTGACCGTGCCACCGCTGAAGCGTGGCTGGTTTCGACGTTCGGCTTGACTGTGACGGGCGATCTTTCAGCACTTTCGCCCGAACTTGCCGCCGATTCGCGCATCATTCGCGGACAAGAATTGTGGACGGTCGGCGCATATGAAGCGGCACGCGCCGAATTCAGCGATTTGATCGATGCCAATGCCGCGAATCCGCTGGCGTCGTACCAACTAGCGGTGTATTTTCGTGATCTTGCCGCCTTCCAGAATTCGGTGTTTGCGGCGGCAAATGTGATCCGTGCCGCGAATGTCGGTACGCTCGACGCGCCTTTTTACATCGCCCGGATGCGCTATCCGGCGTACTACAGCGATCTGGTGCGGATGTCCGGTCAGCGGCACGGTGTTGATCCGCTGCTGCTGCTGTCGTTGATTCGTCACGAAAGCTTGTTTGATACGTATGCGACGGCGGCGGCAGGCGAAAAAGGGCTGACTCAGGTGATTCCGCCCACCGGGGACTATATCGCGGAACAGCTTCAGTTTCCTGATTATCAACATGCGGATTTGTTCCGACCGTATGCGGGGATCGAATTCGGTGCATACTACTTAGGCGAACAACTGCGCACGTTTAGCGGCAACGCAACGGCAGCGCTGGCGGGTTACAACGCCGGACCGGGGCGCGCGATTTCATGGCTGGAGATCTCCGGCGGTGAACACGATGTATTCCTAACCACGATCACGATTAGTTCGACGCGCACCTACGTCCAGCGCATCTATGGTTTTTATAACATTTACCGCGCGCTATACGGGGGTTAGGACGCAAGGCGACACGAAGAAGGATTCTCCCCTGCTCTATCTGCATCGAGCAGGGGATAGGATCACTACATCTCTGATGAGTTCTGCCCAAGCATCGACCGCACCTTCGACACGAGGTCGTGATGCAGGATCGGTTTCGGGAGGTAATCGTTTGCCCCCGCTTCAATGCCGCGAATAATACTCTCCGCGTCGCCGCGTGCTGACAGAATAAGCACAGGCGTCTTACGAAGCGGTTCGCGCTGGCGAATCACGCCGCACAGCTCGATTCCATCCATTCCCGGCATCATGACATCGAGAATGATGAGATCTGGGGTATATTCGTCCAGCACGGTTAGGGCTTGCTGCGCATCTCGCGCTTTTTGGACGTCGAATCCACCACGCTCCAACATGATCCCGATCAATGTTAGCGCGCCGATTTCGTCGTCCACTACCAAGATTTGACGTTTCATTTGGGAGAACCTCTTCACCCGAAGCCATGTGTCGAGTGTGCAACCTGCCAGCCAAGCAATACGTAATTGATCATGGGAGTCTTCCGGTTAAAGCCCACCCTATGAAAAGTTTAGCATCAGTAGGGACATGGGGCAACGTGTGAAGTCGTAAGACTTTCCAAGCAGCGTGTACAGAACACGAAGGAGAGAGGCGATCATGCCGTCCACTACGGCGATCAAGGTCGAACACATTTCTAAATCCTATGGGAGTTTCCGAGCGGTCGATGACCTCACCTTTGAAGTCTACAGCGGTGAGATTTTCGCCATGCTGGGACCCAACGGCGCGGGGAAAAGTACCACCATCCGTATGATCCTCGACATCCTCAAGCCGGACACCGGCACAATCGACATTCTTGGAGGACGGATCAACGACGCAACCAAAAACCGCATCGGCTATCTGCCCGAAGAGCGCGGACTGTATCGCAGCGTGCCCGTCGCGGATGTGATGACGTATTTGGGTACGCTGAAGGGGTTGACGCGTGCAGAAGCGCGTAAACGCAGTCTGGCATACCTCGAACGTTTTGACCTGTCAGCATACGCCAAGAAGAAGGTCAGCGAACTGAGCAAGGGGATGCAGCAAAAAGTACAGCTCGCCGTGACGCTGCTGCATGATCCTGATCTGATCATTATCGATGAGCCGTTCAGCGGTCTTGACCCGGTGAACACGCTCTTGATCGAAGAAGTGATTAAGGAATTCCGCGCCAAAGGTGGCGCGATCGTGATGAGTACCCATCAGATGTATCAGGTGGAATACCTCGCGGATCGGCTGGTGATGATCAACAAAGGCGCGCAAGCGCTTTACGGTCGTGTGGGCGAAGTGCGCGCCCGTTTCGCGCTCCCGGCGGTGATCGTCGAAGGTGAGGGGGATTTTGCATCGATCCCCGGCGTTGAACGGATTGAGGCAGAAGACGGCGGACACGGCATGCTGCTCTTTTTGCAGAAAGGCGTTGAGCCGGATCATGTGCTGGCACAGATGGCACAGCGCCCGGATATTGCGCTGAGCCGTTTCCAACTCGCGGTGCCGCGTTTGACCGACATCTTTATCGAAGTCGTGGAGCAGGGGCGAAACGGAGCGCAGTAAATCATGAACAAAGCATGGTTGATCGCCCGCGAAGAGTTCATCAACAACGTGAAGAAGCCGTCATTTCTGTTCACGGCGTTCGGGATTCCGGTTGTCATCGTCGTGATCATGTTCGTGATTGTGGCGGTTTTGGTCGAAACGGAAGAGAACACCGAGCGCATCGGCGCGGTTGCATACGTGGATCATTCGGGCGTGCTGGCGGATCCTGTTGATGTGCCGGAGGAATTCAGCGCCTACCCCAGCGAGGAAGCGGCGCGCGAAGCGTTGGAGCAGAACAGCATCGGCGCGTATTTCGTCGTGCAAGAGGATTACATCGCGTCAGGTCAAGTGCATGTCGTAAGCCGCACGAATCTGCCGGACGCGATGCAAGACGCGTTTGACGGCTTCTTGATCGCCAATCTTGGGCGCGATCTCGATGAGGCGACAATTGAGCGCTTGCTCGATCCAGTCAACACCGAGATTTTGACGCTTGATACCGGGCGGGTGATCTCTCCGAGCGCGTTTTTCGTGGTGTTGTTCATGCCGTTCATCTTCGTGTTCGTGTTCATGATGGGATCGCAGACGACGAGCACGTATCTGATGAGCAGCGTGGTGGAAGAAAAATCCAACCGTCTGATGGAAATCCTGATCACCAGCGTGACGCCGTTCCAACTGCTGTTGGGGAAGATCGTCGGCTTGGGGGCGTTGGGTCTGCTCCAGTTGGCGATATGGTTATTCGCTGGCGCGATGCTGCTGACCTTTGGACAGTCGCTCGAATTTTTGCAGGGCGTCAGCGTCCCAACGGATATGATCATCATCGGCTTGATCTTCTTCACGCTGAACTACTTCCTGTATTCCAGTTTGATGGCGGGGATCGGCGCGGTGACGGGGACTGAAACAGAAAGCCGCCAGTATGCGAGTATTCTCTCGCTCGTGACCGCTGTTCCGTTCTTCTTGACGATCAGCTTCTTCACCGACCCGGATGGTCCGGTTGTGACGTTCCTGACGTTGTTCCCCTTCACTTCACCGATTTCAGTAATCATGAAGATGGCATGGGGAAGTATGCCGGTTGAGCATCTCATTCTGAGCGCGGTCATCTTGCTGGTGACGACAATCGTCCTGATCTGGGTATCCGCGCGCGTGTTCCGGTGGGCGCTGCTGCTGTATGGGAAACGTCCAAGCTTGAGACAGATTTTCACCGCGCTGCGGCGCGCTCCAACGATGGCGACCACCGCCGCGACGAGTGCGGCAGACAACAATGGAGGACGCTAATCATGGCGCATACGCTGACGGTATTCTTCTATGAACTGAAGCGGAATTTCCGGCGTCCGGGATTCCTGTTCACCACTTTTGGGATTCCGGTGCTGCTGTTCTTCGGGACGATGTTGATCGGCGATATTGCTGCGCAGAATACCAGCATGGACAGCACAGACCCGGAGGCGGTACAGGATTTCGCCAACCAGTTTGACCCGACGATGTCGCCCAATGTGGGTTTGATCGATCTTTCCGGCGTGTTCGCGGAGGTCACGATTCCGGATACATGGCAGCGCTTCAGCACACAGGATGATGGGAATGCAGCAATCGAAGCGGGTACAATCGATCTGTATTACCTGATCGCTGAGGATTATCTCGAAACCGGCGACGTGATTACTGCTGTGCCGGAATTCCAGATGAACGCGCTCGGTGACGATGCGCTCGCCAGTATCGCGCGCCAGTACTTCGCGCAGGATGTTGATCCCGAAATCGCGCTCCGAATCGTGAATCCGGCGATCTATACCGAAGAAAACCTGAGCCTTACGGCGACAGTCGATGGCATGGTGAATGAGGATGCCTCGTTCTTGATCGTGTATGCGTTTGCGATCACGCTGATGGTGACGCTGTTCATGACCAACGGCTATCTGATGCAGACATTGATCGAGGAGAAAGAAACGCGGCTCGTCGAAATCCTTGTGTCAATGGTGCGACCGCTTCATCTGCTGACGGGGAAGATTCTCGCGCTCGGCATACTCGGTTTGGTGCAGATTGTGGTTTGGATCGGTGGGATGATCCTGCTGGTCAATCTTGCGGGTGGACAGCAAGCGCAGGCAATCGGTCAAGCGGTTGGCGTATTGGGATCGCTGGCGAACTTGCAGCTGCCAATCGACATGCTGCCGCTCCTGTTGATCTACTTCCTGCTGGCGTATCTGATGTTCGCCGGGTTCTACAGCGTGATCAGCGCGATCTCGAATTCGATGCGTGAAGGTCCGCAGTACGCGGTGGTCTTCATGCTGCCCGCGCTTGCGCCGTTCTACTTCCTATCGTTGTTCGCCACAACGCCGGATGCGCCGCTCGTGGTGTTTTTGAGCGTATTTCCGCTTACATCGCCGATCAGCATGACGGCGCGGTTGGTCGTGAGCGAAGTTCCGTTCTGGCAAATCGCGTTGAGCATTGGTTTGTTGGCGCTGACGGTTGTATTTGCGATTTGGCTGGCGGCGCGCGTCTTCCGGGCGGGCGTGCTGTTGGCGGGCAATGTGCCAAAGCTGAAGGACATTCCGGCGATCCTTCGCGGATAGACCGAGGAGTAATTCACCGCAGAGGGCGCAGAGAGGGCGTTTTCACCCTGTGCCCTCTGCCTCCCCTGCGGTTCATTCGGCTTTACTACTGCGCCCAGCGCACGATCCCCAATTGGAAATCGCTGATCAGCGCGTCATGATGCGGAACTACGCGCACGGAAAGCCCGCGATCACCGCTGGTGACATAGCTCACTTTGGCGGCGAACGTATACACCCCATTGCCGCCGTTCTGAGGCTGCATATCAACGGCTTCACCGTTTTCGCCCAGTTCGCCGCGCGTGGTCAGCGGTGCGAAGTACAACTGAACGCGCACATCTTTGGGTGTAAGCGTGCCCAGTCTGACGGTCGCCGTGACTTCGACTTCTGTTCTAACCGTCACGATATGCTCCGCCACATTCACCTGCTCGATGCGCACCTGCTCCCAGCTTGTGCCGAGCTTATAGCGCCATTGGGAGAAATCGAGTCCGCGCTCAAGATTGGGCGTGGTCATCTCCATCAAGCGCTGGTAGGCGGGAATATACATGTTGGTCGTGTATTCCTGCACCATGCGATGCGTGGTAAAGAACGGCGCGAGACGCTGAAGACCGCTTTTCATCTTGCCGACCCATCCACGCGGGACGTTATCGCGCCCGCGCTCGTAGAAGCTGGGGATAATCTCGCGTTCGAGCAGGTTATACAACGCGGTGCTTTCGACATAATCCTGTATATCGGCGTCGCTTTCGGCGTAGTGTTCGCGTCCGCCAATTGCCCAACCGACGGAAGGATCATAGCCTTCGTCCCACCAGCCATCGAGTACGGAGCAGTTCAGACCGCCATTATAGATCACTTTCATGCCGCTGGTGCCGCTGGCTTCTTTGGGGCGGCGCGGGTTGTTCAGCCACACGTCAACACCCTGCACAAGATAACGCGCGACGTGCATATCGTAATCTTCGACGAACACGAGCGAATGCTTGAATTCTGGAAGCTGCGACATACGGACGATCTGACGGATGAATTCTTTGCCTTCGGCGTCATGCGGGTGCGCTTTGCCCGCGAAGATGATCTGAACAGGCGCTTCAGGGTTATTGAGGATGCGCGCCAGCCGTTCCGGATCGCGGAACAACATAGTCGCACGCTTGTAGGTCGCAAAGCGGCGCGCAAACCCAATCGTAAGCGCGTCCGGGTTGAGCAGTTCGCCCGCATTGGCGATTTCGCTTTGGGGAGCGCCACGCCGTTGGAGCGATTCCATCACACGATTGCGCACAAACGCGATCAAGCGTTCACGGCGGCGTTCGTGCGTGCGCCAAAGTTCGGTATCCGGGATGTTTTCGGCTTCTTCCCAAATATCAGCGCGATATTCTTCGCTGCGCCACATCGGATTCAGGTAGCGGTCATATAACTGTGCCATTTCACCGCTGACCCATGTTTGCACATGAATGCCGTTGGTGACGGCGCTGATCGGGATTTCGTGGCGCGGGATATTGGGGTACATCCACTGCCACAGCCCGCGTGAAACTTCCCCGTGCAGCGCCGAAACGCCGTTCGCCGCACCGGACAAATTGAGCGCCAGAACCGCCATCGAGAACAGCTCATAGCTGCCCATGTTTTCGCGCCCAAGTGAAATGAACTGGTCACGACTCAAGCCGAGCGATTCCCAATACGGCGGGAAGTGTTCGTCAATCAAATCGTAACCGAAACGCTCCAGACCTGCCGGAACAGGCGTGTGCGTGGTGAACACATTCGACGCGACAAGAATATCGCGCGCTTCGTAGAAACTGAGCTTGTGCTTACCCATGAATAAGCGGACGCGTTCAAGCGCGAGGAAAGCAGAATGCGGCTCGTTCATGTGGCAAACATCGGGGTGAAGTCCCATCGCCTCAAGCGCGCGAATGCCGCCGATTCCCATCAGGATTTCTTGACGGATGCGGGTGCGCTTATCGCCGCCGTACAAACGGTCGGTGAGGTTGCGATCTTCTTCGCGGGGATTATCGGAGATGTTCGAGTCGAGCAGGAACAGCGGGATACGCCCGACCTGCATCCGCCAGACCTGTGCATAGAGATCGTGACCGGGCAGGGGAACGCTAATCTTGAGCACCGACCCATCGGGGTTGCGAACCAACGTGACAGGCAGGTTTGCCCAATCGTTGATCGGGTAGCGCTCCTGCTGGTAGCCGTCGGCGTTCAAGTATTGGCGGAAATAGCCTTCTTGATACAGCAGCCCGACGCCGACCATCGGCAGACCGAGGTCGCTGGCGCTTTTCATGTGGTCACCGCTCAGAATGCCCAAACCGCCGGAATAATTCTGAACGCACTCGGTAATCCCGAATTCCATCGAAAAATAGGCGTAAACAGGCGTGTCCGTTCCACCGTAATTGGTGGCATACCACGTATTCGGATCCTTGAGATAGGTATCCAAGCTCTCAATCGTGCGGCGGTAATGTGCCATGAAGGCGGGATCGTCACAGATCGCGTTGAGGCGTTCTTGACTGATCATGCCGAGCATAGCAACAGGGTTGTGTCCCGTGTTTTCCCACAGTTCGCGGTCGAGACGGCGAAATAAGGCGATGGTATCGTGATCCCATGCCCACCGGAGGTTGTACGCGAGATCATGAAGTCCTTTAAGCGCGTCCGGTAAGTTCGGAACAACGCTGACGACGGCAACGGGTTTGACCATTATGGCTCCTCAAAGTCCAGTGCGCATGCCAGCATAGCCCGAATTGCTAGAGTCGGCAAGGTTGTAGAAAATCACACAAAAATAGCGCTTTTTGACGCACTTCATGAAGGTTGACTGCGAGAGTCTGTGCAATATTTCACGCGATCACCCTTTAGATTCCTTTCGGATTGTGCTACAAACTCCGGTTATGGCGTTTGTGCTCGACACAGGAGCGGCGTCTCTGTGCCAGTCTTACGGTTAGGATGTGAACGACTATGCTGAAGAAGCAGTTCCTCAAGACCAAATCGGTCTGCAAAGTGACATTCTCGCTGCCTGCCAGTGTTCAAGGCGAATCTGTTCATCTGGTGGGTGACTTTAACGAGTGGAGCGAAGTATCGATGCCGATGAAGCGGCAGAAAGACGGTAGCTTTACACTCGTCATCAATCTCGAAAAGGGGAAGGAATACCAGTTCCGCTATCTGGTCAACGGGGCAGAATGGCATAACGATTGGGAAGCTGATCGCTACGTGCCAAATCCGTTCAGCGGCGATAATTCTGTCGTTTCAACGATGGATACCGGCGAAGAGTCGGACGACGCGGAATAGTTCCTGAGTTTATGAACGCCGCCCCTCTCCAAGAGGGGCGGCTGTTGTCATCGCTATTTCTTGCCTTTGTAACCCACGCGTGAGCCGCTGGGTACCACTTTGTTTGGAAACGCGTCGAATTCCTCTGGACGCAAGTCTGTTCCCAAAATCGAGTTGGGTCCAACGGTGAAGCCTGCCGGAACATGTGCGTTTTTGCCGACGCAGACAATCCCTAAATCGCCCACGCCTGTTGACGCGCCCACATGGGCGTTCGCGCCGATGATCACAATTTTGTCGAGGATCGCCCGCTCAACGACTGCCCCTGCTTCGATGTACGCATCGGTCAAGACGACCGATTCCCGGATGACGGCGTTGGGTCCCACAAAAACCCCCGGTGAGAGGACGGAGCGCTCAACTATTGCGCCTTCGCTAATGATCGCCCCATTGCAGATCATGCTGTTGCGTATTTGCGCGCCCACAGCGATCTGCGCTGGAGCGCGCTCCTCGCTGCGCGTGTGCACGACCCATGTACGATCATTAAGGTTGAGCGAAGGGGGCATGTTGAGCAAATCCATATGCGCTTCCCAGTACGACTCGATTGTGCCGACATCGAGCCAGTAACCGCCGTAGATATACGCATACAAGTTCATATTCTCGCGCACCATGCGCGGAATGATGTTTTTGCCAAAGTCGTGATCGCTGCTGCCCGTCTCTCGGTCTTCGCGCAGGAGCTGTTCCAGCACATCATAGTTGAACAGATACACGCCCATGCTGGCGAGGTTGATGGTGGGATTCGGCGGTTTTTCGATGAAATTCGTCACGCGGGCATTGTTGTCGATTTCGAGCAGTCCATAGCGGCTTGCTTCATCAAGCGGCACGGGGATCGCGCAGATCGTCACGTCTGCACGCTTATCGCGGTGGAACTGAATCACCGTGTCGTAGTCCATCTGGTAAATATGATCGCCAGAGAGGATCAGCACATAATCCGGGCGACCGCGCCGCACGAAGTTGAGATTTTGCTGCACGGCATCGGCAGTGCCGGAATACCAGTCGGTGTCGTAGCGCCCTTTGTACGGCTGCAAAATCTGCACGCCGCCTGTAAACGAGCGGTCGAGATCCCAAGGGCGTCCGCGTTCAATGTGATCATTGAGACTGTGTGGGCGATACTGCGTCAAAATCAAAACGTCAAAAATGCCGCTGTTCACACAATTTGAAAGCGTGAAATCGATGATCCGGTATTTACCTGCAAACGGCACGGCAGGTTTGGCGCGTTTCTGCGTTAGCGTTGCCAGCCGTGTACCTTCGCCGCCTGCGAGAATGACCGCTTTCGTTTTCATCCTCTGATTTATCCCTTCTTTGAAATCTGCCGGTATAAAGTGATGTATTCGCCCGCGCTTTTTGTCCAACTGAAGTCTGTTCGCATGGCGCGTTCTTGCATGCGACGCCACGCATACGGACTGTGGCGGTAAGTATCCAGCGCCCACCGGAGCGTGCCAAGCACCGCATCCGGCGTTTCCCACTCAAACACAAAGCCTGTTCCCGTATCTGCCGCCGCGCTGTCGTAATTGGAGACGGTATCGGCAAGCCCGCCCGTTTCGCGCACCAGCGGCAGTGAGCCGTAGCGCATGGCGAACATCTGACTTGTGCCGCACGGCTCATAGCGACTGGGCATCAAGAATAAATCGCTGCCGCCGTAAATTCGCTGCGCTTGCGCGGCGCTGTAGCCGAGATACACCCGCGCTTTATCGCGGAAATCCTCGCTGATCTGGAACAGCGCATTCTCGATACTGTACTCGCCTGCGCCGAGCGCGACAAACTGTGCGTCTGTTTCGGAGAGTATCTGACGGAGTGGACCGACGGCAAGATCCATGCCCTTTTGAGCGACGAGGCGGCTGACCAAGCCGATCAGCGGAACATCGTCGCGCACGGGCAGTCCCGCATCTTGTTGAAGCTGGCGCTTGTTCGGCAGACGCGCCGCCGTGAAGTTATCGGCGTTGAAGTGCGAGACAAGCTGCGGATCGGTTTCAGGATCCCAGCGCTCGACATCGATCCCGTTCAGAATGCCGACGAGGCTCATCACACGGGTGCGCAGGAGTTGATCGAGTCCATAGCCCTGATACGGATACTGAATTTCGATTGCGTAGCGCGGACTCACAGTGGTCACGACGTTGGCATAACCGATCCCAACCGCCATTAAATTGTCAGTTTTGCCGAACCGCACCAATTCAGGGTGATCGTCGCGTCCGGGAATGCCGTATTCCCACATCCAGCCGCCGACATATCCCCCTTGATAGGCGAGATTATGGATCGTGAAAATCGTCCCCACGTTCGCCCAGTGCGCCTGTTCATACTTGGCGCGGTTGACCAAAAACGGGACAAGCCCGGTGTGCCAGTCGTTCGCATGGATGACATCGGGCATCCAACCTTGCTGCGCATACAGCGCATCACACGCAGCGAGCGCCGCTTGCGAAAACAAGGTGAAGCGCGGGACATCCATCTCCCAGCCTTGATAGACGACCGGTTCAAAGCCGAAATACGGCTGCGCGCGTAAGAAATAAATCGGCACGCTGTCGTATTCGGTCATGAATAATTCGCAGTGGGTGACTCCGGTGCGACGTTGGACTTCAAAGTTTAGGACATGCCGCACACCCCACCGCTCTTTATCAATAAAACCGTAGTCGGGCATCAAAACGCGGGCATCGATCCCCTGCTGGCGCAGTGCTTTAGGGAGCGACCCGACGACATCGGCTAAACCGCCAATTTTCGCAAACGGATCGACTTCGGCACTGGTAAACAAAACATTCATGATGCGCTTTCCCTTTGTAGGGTGGGGGCGCGCTCATGCACCCCCACCCGTGCCGCACGGTTAACGATTGTCGTTGGCGTTGGTGATGAAGTCGTATGGGTAATGCTGCGGCGGCATGCTGATCTGCGTGAGATCGCTCATTTGTTTTTCCGTGAGTGTCCACCCGGCAGCGCCGAGATTATCTTGCAAGTGGGAGCGGGTGCGTGCTCCGAGGATCGGCGCGGTGACGCCCGGCATTTGCAGCAGCCAGCGGAGTGCAACCTGAGCGGGCGATTTTCCGGTTTCGTCGGCAACACGGAAAAGCATGTCGAGGATCGACCATGTGCGTTCGTTGGCGTACACGTCCCAACGTTCGCTCCAACCCTTTTGCGCCGCTTCATCAATGCGCGTGTTCCCAATCGGTGCGTTCATGCCGCGCTTGTATTTGCCGCTCAACCAGCCGCCGCGCAGCGGACTCCAAGGGATAATCCCCAAGCCTTCGTTGAGGCAGACGGGCACCAGTTCAAATTCTGTCCAGCGGTCGAGCAGGTTATAGAGCGGCTGCAAACAAGCGTAAATCTCCCACCCGTGCGCGCGGCTTAGGTCGATGGCTTTTTGAAGCTGCCAGCCGCTGTAATTGCTCACGCCGACGTAGCGGACTTTGCCGCTTTTGACGAGTGAATCCAACGCGCTGAGGGTTTCTTCGAGCGGCGTACCGCGATCCCAACAGTGAACCTGATACAAATCGATGTAATCGACTTGAAGGCGCTTCAAGCTTTGATCGATGCCCGCCATGATGTGCTTGCGGCTGACGCCGACATCGTTCACGCCGCCGCCCATCGTAAAGCGGACTTTGGTGGCGATCACGTACTGATCGCGGGATTGACCTTGCAGCCAGCGCCCGACAATCGTTTCGCTCAATCCGGTGGAATACACGTCGGCGGTGTCAATAAACGTGCCGCCCGCATCCGCGAACATGTTCATCATGGCGATGCTTTCGTCTTCGGTCGATTCGCGCCCGAAGGTCATCGCGCCAAGACACAGTTCACTGACTCGTAAGCCAGTCTTGCCCATGTAGCGATATTCCATTTCAACGTTCCCCTTCAACGAGGCGGGTTACGCCTCAGCAGTGTAGGTACGAAACCAGCGGTAATCCAGATCAGGAAAGACTTTATCCAGCTCCCACAATTCGGCGGCGAGCGTCGTGTTCGGTGCTCCGGCATCGATGCTGTCCGCCAATTTTTCAAAGCGCTCGTGATGCTGGCTGAAGCGCTGGATCGCGTATTCTTTCGCCTGACCGGTGGTGATCAAGAACAGCCAATCGCTGCTTTGCAGGAGCATTAATTCGCGCCCTGCCTGAGTCAGCACCACTTTTTCGTCATCGCTCGGCGCAGTGAAGCGGTTCGCAAGCGCTTCCATGCGCGCTTCGGCTTCGTGGATCGGTTTCCACATCCAATGATTCTCGCCGTTGTCCCAGATGAAATGCGTCCCGCCTGCGCCCCATGAGCTTTCCGGCAGCGCGAGGACTTCCACCGGGGGGTGCTCGGTCACAAATTGGGAGGCGGTCGTCATTTCGACATCGGGATTCGCCGCTAGATGCCGCAGCACTTGACCGAGCCATTCGACGCCTTCAAACCACCAGTGCCCGAACAACTCCGTATCGTAATTGGCGCTGACGATGCCGTATACGCCGCGTTTTTTGGCGGCGCGGATTTGATCGCCAACGAGATGCGCGAAGTGTTCCGCGTGCTGTTCGAATTTGCAGCGCGCCCATTCCGGTTGGTACAAGTCTTTGTCGCCCAGTGCGGTTTGGTCGCTGGTGATGCGCCAGTACTGAATACCACTTCTGCCGGACTTACGATAGAACTCGCGGTAGTCAAAATCGCCGGGGTAGCCCCAATCCGCGCTCCACACCTGCTGACCGACGCGCACATTGCGCCCAATCGCCGCAACGCCGGAATTGCCCTCATGAGTCGTATAGTGGAGCGTATCGGCGGCGTAGTAGGGTAAGAAGGTGGTGGTTTCGCGCTTAGGGGGATATGTTTCGGGGGGGAGGACGTAGCGGCGCTTGATCACGCCGTAAGGTCCGACGACATCTCCGGTGGCAACCCCCACCGGATCACCGCCCGTGATCGTATGCGTTTCGGTAAAAAAAACTTTGATTCCGGCGCGGCTTAAGAAGTGCTCAAATCCGGGGCGGGTGATTCCGTCATCGGTGATGTATGCGGGGCGATAGCCGCATTCGGGCAGCCAAAACGCGGTTGGCGCACGTCCAAACAGTCGCTCGTGCGTCTTGAGTCCCTGCTGAATGTGCGCGTAGATGCTGCTGTCTTTGCCGAGGAGCGGCAGATACGGATGTGCCGCCGCGCTGGTGGTGATCTCGATCATGCCGCTGTCTTGCAGGCGGCGGAATGCGCCGATGATGTCGCGTTCAAAGCGGACTCGGAATGCAGCACGCACGCGCATGTAAACATCGCGCGTCCATTCCGCCAAGTAGCGAAGATGCCCATGCGCGGTATCGGGCGCTTCGTAGTACGACATATCCGCTTCAGCAGCAGCGATACGCCCGTCGATGTATTGATCAAAGTGATCCAGTACCAGCGGATCGGCAAGCTGCTCCGCGAGTACCGGCGTAAACCCGATCGTCAACCGAGCCGGAACGCCCTCATCCCGCAGTGTATACAGCATATCCAGCAGCGGGATATAGGTTTCCATCAGTGCCTCATGCAGCCACTCTTCGCCATGTGGCCAGCGCCCGGCGAGACGCGCATAAGGGAGATGGCTGTGAAGCATAAAAGTAAAAGCGCCAGAAAAGGACACGGATATACTCCAGAATATCTCATGCGAACGCGGAGCGCGCATTTCAGGATAGTGTACCCGTCTTTACGAAGGTCTCGCAACGAATATATCAGGCGGTTTCTTGCGCGCGCGGTAGATAAGCGCTGAAAATGCTCCCCTGTCCGGTTTGACTGCGCACACCGAGATAACCCCCGTGTGCTTCGGTGACGCGGCGTGCGATAAACAACCCCTGACCTAACCCACGTGGGTCGATCAACTTTCCGGCTGGCGTGCGCGCTTCACCCCGATAAAAACGGTCGAAGACGTGCGGAATGTCTTTTTCGGCAATCCCGACCCCGGTATCGACCACCTGCACCGCGATCTGCTGGTTGTCATGCAGCCGAGCGGTGACAATGATATGACCGCCGTGTTCGGTGTAGCGCACGGCATTTTGAAGCAAATGCCCGAATGCCCAACGTAAACGCGGCTCATCCCCTAACAGCGTGAGGTATTCTGAGTCGCACACCATAAACGACACATCAAGACTTGCACGCCGAATCTCCGGCTGCTGACCCTTGATCACATTCCAAAGCAGTTCTTCCACCTGCACCGGATCACGCCGGACGGCAAAACTGCCAGTCGCCAACTCGGAAATATCGAGCAGCTCGACGATCATCCGGTCAAGCACATCGACATTCCGGCTGAGGGTTTCGAGCAGACGGGTATTGAGCTGCCCTTTTTCGGTTTGCGCGGTGATGACTTCGCTCACGCCTTTGATAACTGCCATCGGCGTGCGCAGTTCATGGCTGATCGCCGTGATGAATTGATCTTTCAAGCGCTCGGAAAGCACATCGGTGGTCACATCGCGCAGCAAGATCACTGTTCCGATGCGTCGTCCGTGATCATCCGCCAGCACCGCCGCCTGAGCGCCGACGATCCGATTGTTGACGCTGACGCGCTGCGGATCGCCCATCGGGACGAGTTCACTGCCAAGTGTGATCGTTTGGGCGCTGCGATACCGGTTGTAGAGCACGCCGAGTTCGCTTTCCCAAAAGTTCTTGATCGTCCCCAGAAGATCACGCGCCGCCGTGTTGACCATGATCACGCGCCCTTCGTTATCCTGCACGATCACGCCTTCGCTGATCGTCGCCAGAATGGCGCTGAGTTTTTCGATGTCTTCATCACGCTGCGCGATCTTGCCATGCTGACGGCGAATGAAATCGTCGCGCTTGCGCAACTCTGTCTCGAATTGGCGGCGCAGCCCCAACGTGCGGTACACGCGGCTGAATAGACGCTCGGAGGCTGACCCAAGCGCGTCAACACGCTCAAGCGCGCCAGAGACATCATTGGGATCGCGGTCGTTCATGAGGGTTCGCTTCCGTTTGATTCGGGCTTGATGCTTATTTCCGGCGTTTGCGCTGAGTCTGCGGCTGGCGCTGTAATCGTCGTTTTCTTTTCGTGGTGAATCTTATTGAGCAGATCGCGCAGTTGGTCAAAATCGGGCAGGGGTTTGCTGATGATCCGGTCAACGCCGTCTTCACGCATCATCTGTGCGCGTTCGCCTTCGCTCAAAGTATAGGCGGTCATCAGCACAATCGGCGTTTCTTTGAATGCCTCGATTGTCCGCATGCGGTTGGCGAGTTCGTTGCCGCGTTTTCCCGGCATGCGTATATCCATCAAAACGAGGTCGGGGATCGAATCACCAGTTCCACCCTCGATTTGGTCTAGCCAATCCCAGACCTTCTGCCCATTTTCATAGGCGACCGGCTGGTATCCCCAGACTTGAAACATCATCGCAAGCAGATTTCGAATATCTGCTTCATCTTCGGCTAGGAGCCATTTCAAGGTATCACCCCCGCTAACGCTGTCTAACGGTACAAATACCGTATATCACAGTGTGCCAACAATCCATTATCCTAAGTATATCCAACACTGCGGACTCTACTCCCAAATGTTTGCTTAAACCGTGTTTGAAATCTACTATAATACCGTGAGGGAATCGTTCAGGTGTGATGAATGCTTGAAGCCTCGCAGACCCACATTGAGGAAGGGATCAGCGGCATGTCGACGTGGATGGTAGTGGAAGACGAGCCCGGGATATACGAAGTCCTGCTGGCGATGTTTGAAATGTGGGGCATCGAAGGCGCGGCGTTTGTCGATGGCGAAGAAGCAGTCGCATGGATTGAGGAAGCAGATCGCGGTGAACCGCCGCCCGAACTGCCGGAGCTTGCGCTGCTTGATATTCGTCTTCCCGGTAATATCAGCGGACCCGCCGTCGGGGATCGTCTGCGCAAGAGTCCGCTGCTGCACAATATTGGGATCGTCCTCATCACGGCGTATCATCTTTCGCCGGAAGAAGAAAAACAGGTCATTATTCAGGCGAATGCCGATAAGCTGCTGTATAAACCCCTACCCGGGTTTCATGAATTGAAGAAGATCCTTGAAGAAGTTATTGCGGCTCGGCGCGCGCGCGCTGCCTCGCCGCCGCCCGTCACTCGTATCGCGCCAACTCAACAGGATAAATAGACTATGCAGAGCATCGCGCCATCGAAGGCGCTTACCCGCCGCAGTCAGCAGTTGATGACGCTTGCGCTGGTCGTTTTCGCGGCTGGCGTATTCGTGACCGCGCTCGGCACGTTGATTCGTCTGATTCCGCTCGTTCCGATTGGATCGCAGCTCGATATGCAGCACATGATCGGCATGCTTATTCTGCTGATTGGGATTGCGCTGTTGATCGGCGCGTTCATGATGTTCATTCGGGCGCGCACATGGAAGGTCGATAACGATCTCGCCATGATGACAGGGCAAGCGCTTGCGCGGGCGCTCGATGACAGCTACACACTGATCCGAAATATCAGCAAGCGCGAAGTCGGCTATGTCGATGCGGTACTGGTCGGTGTTCCCGGTGTGCTCGTGTTTCGCATTCTCGATAATCAAGGTGAGTTCGCCAACGAAGGTCCGAATTGGTTGGTGAAAGACCCGCGCACGAATGAATGGAAACCCGCAGGCATCGAGCCAACCCGTGAATGCGTAGCGGACATCGAAAAAATCCGCGAATTCTTGGCGAAACGCGGCTTCACCGATGTGCCGATGTTCGGGATCGTCGTGTTCACGAAAGAGCAGCCGTTTACATCGTTGAAGGCGCGTGAACCGGTTGTGCCGATCACACCATTGAGCACGTTGTTTGATAATCTGCGACCCAACTATCTCGCCGATGCGCGCATGAATCCGGCGCAAATTCAGCCCATCGTCGAAGCGCTCTTCCGCTAATAGCAACGGAGGCGCTCCAATGGAATTTTATCTCGCGCCTGTAGGTCGGGGAAAAACCGACGCGGTGCTTGCGCGCATCTTTGAAGCAAAAGAGCGGTCGCCGTTTGGCATGGTATGGGTGCTGCTGGCAACCAGTCGACAGACTCTCGATTTTCGCAGACGCCTGCTCACGCCCGATGAGCGGGTGTTTTTTAATATCGAGACGTTCACATTTTATGGCTTGTACGAACGTCTACTCATGATGGCGGGCAAGCCTCAGCGCCGCTTAAGCGACCCGGCGCGCATGACGCTGATTGGGGAAATCCTCCGTGATTTGAGCGCACGCGGCGACCTGCCGATCTTCGCGCCAATCGCGCACACCCCCGGTTTGGCGCGCATCCTCCTCAACTTCATTTACGAACTCAAGCAGTCGTTGATCGATGTCGATGCGTTCAGCGATGCCGCGCGTCGCCTAAATTTGCCGAAAGCAGTTGAACTGGCGCGCATTTATGAGGCGTACCAGCGAATCTTGATCCAGCATGATCTGGTGGATCGGGAGGGGGAGGGCTGGCTGGCGTTGAGCGCACTCGCGGAAGACGAAACCCTTGGCACAGCGGTCGATCTGCTGGTATGCGACGGCTACGATCAATTTAACCTGCTGCAATCGCGCTTACTCGTCCAGCTTTCGACCCGCACCCGCGCATCACTGACCACGCTCACGACCGTGCCGGATCGTGAGGATACGGTCGGACTGCGCTTCAAGCGTGCGCTCGAACGGCTGCTCACGTGCTGCGGCGAAGAAAATGTCTACCCCGATTTGCATTGGGAATTGTTTAATACCGACGCAATCCCACGCCCCGGCGGTGAGCCGCTGGCAGCACTGGCAGAGGGATTATTTCATCCGGCGGCGAAGCCGATTCATGTTTCAACGGATGTGGTGACGCGCATCGAAGCGCCCGATCCGGCATCCGAATCCGCCGCGATCATGCGCCGTGTCAAGCGTTTGCTGCTCAATGGCGAAACGCCGGACAGCATGGTGATCGCCGTGCGCGATATGGAGCGTTATCACGCGCCGCTGCGCACCGCCGCCCGCCGCTACGGGATTCCGATTGCCATGCGCGGCGAGCCGATGATCGAAAATCCGGCGATTGCGGCGCTGGTCGCGCTGCTTGACCTGCACGCGTCGGACTTTCCGCGTCGTGATTTGATCGATGTGCTGGCATCGCCATACACGAATGCGGGGTTTGCGCCCGATGAAGTGGATCGACTCGACCAGCACGCCCGCGCCGCATATGTGACGCTGGGGCGCGAGGCGCTGATCGGCTGTATTCGCGCGCTTCCGCTAGAAAGTATCGACGCGGATGACGACGAAGACCGTGAAATCACCGCCGCACCGCCGCTGGACGAAGCCGCCGCTGCTGATCTGCGCGCACGGCTGACCCGCTTCTTTGACGGGATCACGCCGCCGCCGAGCGCCTCGTTCCCGGATTTTGTTTGCTGGCTCGAAACGCTGATCGGGGACGACGACGCGAAGCACGATCCCGACGATGCGCCTGATGAACCGGACTCGGTTGATGCGCCGCCGTTTACGTTGGCAGTACCGCCGCGCATCCGGGCGAGCGCATCACCTTACGATGTGATCGCGCGTGACCTTGCGGCGATGTCAGACTTGAAACAGCTTCTCGCCCGCTTGATCGCCGCGCATCACTTGATCGACACCATCGATCAGGAGCGCGAAGCCGAGATCACATGGGTGGACTTCTGGGCGGAGATCAAGCGCGTGATCGCCGCCGCGCTCACACACGGCGATACTGATGCTCCGGCGCGTCATGGGCGCGTGCTGATCACGAGCGTTGCTGACGCGCGCGGACTCCCGCATGCGCATGTATTCGTCCCCGGCTTGAGCGAAGGCGTGTTCCCCGCGCCGACGCCGGAAGACCCGCTTTTGCTCGACGGTGAACGCCGCCGCTTCTGTGATCTCGGTGTGCCGCTCAGGACAACCGAGGATCAAGGCGACGATGACGGTTTGTTTTATGAATTGATCAACTTGGCATCGCATTCGCTCACCCTGAGCCGCTTCACGACGGCGGACGGTTCGCCGGTACTGGAAAGTCACTTGTGGCGCGGTGTGACGGCGATACTGCCGGACAGCGCGCAGATTCATTTCCAGCCGGGTCAAGCGGTCAGCGCGGACGATGCCGCCGATATGAGCGAAGCCATGATCGCCGCCGCTGATATTCAGCATGGTGCGTCCGCCGCCGCATGGCTGAAAAGCGCGCACCCGGAGCGCTGGAGTCAGCTTGAGCGCGGGTGGCAGGTCGAACGCGTGCGGCTGTCAGCGGGTCACGCCCATGACCGCTATTCCGGTGTGATTACACATCCGGCATTGAAAGCGCATCTTGAGCAGGTGTTAGGCGCGGATCGAGTATGGAGCGCATCGCAGCTTTCGGATTACGGCAAATGTCCGTTCCGGTTTTTTTCGCGGCGGCTGCTCAAATTGGAGAAGCGCCAAGACCCTGAAATGGGGATGGATAACCGCCAGTACGGGAATATCGTACATGCGCTGTTAGAAAAGGTGTATGCGCGCATCGAGCGGATCACGCCCGCCGCCGCTTCGGATGCTTTCCGCATCATCGACGAAGAAGCGGCGGCGCTCTTACCCACCGCGCCGGAGCGGTTCAAGTTCACGCGCTCGGTGTTGTGGCGCGAAGAAGCGGCGGCGATCGTGCGGCAGGTCAAGCGGCTGGTGAAAGCTGATCTCGATGATCGATTTGTCGGTAAGAAATTCAAACTTGATGGCGAACGCCGCCCATATAAACTCGAAACGCCCTTCAGCGCGGACGGCGCGATCCGTCTGCAAATAGGTGATGTCACGATCCGCGTGCGCGGTTACATCGACCGGATCGACCGCATTCACACCGACGACGGCGATACGCTGATCGTGATCGATTACAAGACGGGGACGACACCGATACGGAACCAAGAAATCGAACGTGGGCGCGTGTTCCAAATGATGATTTACGTGCTGGCGGCGCAGGAGATGATCCGCAGTGAAGTCGAACCGCTTGATCTGGCAGGTGGGCTGTTTGTGCATGTCAGCAACGAAGAGACGAGCGGCGTTCTGAAAATGAACGAACACAGCGCCGTGATCGAGCAGGGAATCGCGCATTTGACCCGTCAGCTTGCGGCGGGGCGCGCTGGAAACTTCGCCGCCCGTGCCAGTGCCGCCCGCGAAGGCTTATGCGACAGCGGGTGCGATTATCAACAGTTCTGCCGCATGGCGATCACTCACCGTAAAAAGGCGCTCCCGTCATGAGTACCCGCACACCGGAACAGATAGCCGCGATCACGACGCTTGACCGGAATGTGATCGTCGTCGCGGGGGCAGGATCGGGCAAGACGTTTGTGCTGGTCGAACGCTTCTTGCATCTACTTGATGTTCACCCGGAATGGGCGCTGAATGCGATTGTGGCGATCACGTTCACGACGAAAGCCGCCGCCGAAATGCGCGCCCGCGTCCGCCGTGAACTCGAAGCCCGCGCCCAAAACGCGTTGGACGACGAAACGCGCGCCCGCTGGCAGCGCTTATGGGCATCAATGGAAGGATCACGCATCGGCACGATTCATGCGCTGTGCGCGTCGATTTTGCGCGCCAACGCCGCCGAAGCCGGAATCGATCCGCAGTTCACCGTATTGGAAGAAGATGACGCGGCGGTGCTGCTCGAACGCGCCGCCGATCAGGTGATGCGCGACCTCATTAGCGAGGATGATTCCGCCGCGCTGTTATTTGGGGAGTATCCTGCATCTGCGATTCGTCAGGCGTTGATCGAACACGCTCACGCCAGCCGCACGCTCCCTGATTTGCTGCCGGATTATGTCGCCTATTGGGTGGCGCTGTGGTCAGAAAACGCGCGTGGACTGCTCGTTCACTTTCTGGAAGACGCCGAATTTTGGGATCACGCCCACTGGGCGCCGGACGGCGGTTTTCCTCAAGGCGATGATCTGCTGTTGGATGTATGGAGCGCGTGTTATGCGCTGCTCGATGCGCTGCGCCAGCCGGCTGACCCGCAAACCCAAGTCGGCTATTTGAAACAGCTTGTGAAGGCGATCAACCTGAAGGGTGGCAAACCGAGCTTATGGGGCGGCACGGATGGCGTGAAAGAATCGCGTGCGCACTTGGGAGCGATGCGCGAATACGCCGAAGCACTCGCAAAAGTGATCGGCGATCCCCCCGGCGAGGACAGCCAGCGCGCTGCCGCATTGATTCCGCTGTGGCATCGCGCGATCACGCGGATGCGCGCCGCCTATGCCGACGCGAAAGACCGCCTGAGCGCGGTTGACTTCGACGATCTCGAACGCAAAACGCGCGACCTGCTCGAACGCTTCCCGCATGTAGGCGAACGTTATCGCGGCGGCGAATTTCGCCATGTTATGGTCGATGAATTTCAGGATACGAATGCCGATCAATGGGCGATCATTACCGCGCTGGCGGACGTAAATCAGCCGGGGAGCTTGTTCTTGGTTGGTGATCCCAAGCAGAGTATTTATGCGTTTCGCGGCGCAGACGTGAGCGTATTCGAGCGTGTGCGCGCCGCGTTCAAAGCGACCCCCGCCGGCTTAGAAATTCTGATGGGGCAGTCGTTCCGCACGCATACGACGCTCGTCAATGGATTTAACGATCTATTCGGGCAAATCCTCACCCGTGATGAGCGGAGCGCGGTCAGGGAATATCAGGTTACGTTTGATCCGATGCGCGCCGAACGCACCCCACCGGAAACACGGTGCGCGGTCGAAATCGCGCTGCACGATAAAGGACTGCTCAAAGAGGCGGACGAAGGCGAAGAAACCGATGCCCGCCTATGGGAAGCGGACGCGGTCGCGCGGCGTATTCATGAGATCGTCAACGTCGAACAGTGGATGATCTTCGACCGTGACGCGAAAACGCACCGCCTGATCCGCTATGGTGATATTGCGATCCTATTTCAAGGGATGACGCATGTTACCGCCTACGAAGAAGCGCTCAAAACGCACGGCGTCGATTACGTTACGATCTCCGGGCGCGGCTATTATGACCGTCAGGAAGTGTGGGATGTGCTCAATTTGCTGCGAGTGCTCCATAATCCGGCGGACGATCTCGCGCTCGCGTCGGTGCTGCGTTCGCCCATGTTCGCTTTGAGCGATGACGCGCTTCTCATGCTGCGCTTGATTCTCAGCGACGACGCATCGCCTGTGCCGTTGATCACGGCGCTGGAGCATGCCGCGCATGAACCGGGCTTTGTCCCCGACGACGAACAACCGCTCGTGATCTTCGCCGCGCAGTGTTTGAATGATCTTCGGCGGTGGGTGGGACGCGTCACGATGGCGGAACTGCTCCAGCGCGCACTCGATTCGACGGCGTATTTGGCGATTCTGACCGGACTGCCGGATGGAGCGCGTCGGCGTGGCAACGTCGAAAAACTGCTCACGAAGGCGGCGGCAAGCGGCGCAATCGGATTAGGGGTGTTCACCCGCGCCTTGACCGACTTGAGCGAACGCGAAACCCGCGAAGGCGAAGTCACGCTGGATGTCGAAAATGCTGTCCGCTTGATGACGATCCACAAAAGTAAAGGCTTAGAATTCCCGCTCGTGGTGCTGGTTGATCTCTCGTACAACTTCGCATCGGCGGGATCGCGCACCGCGCCGCTCATTGTCGATCCGGTGGTGGGGATTGCGTGTCATCTACATGAAAGCGCGATCCGTGACGACAAGAATAATCGACAACCGCCGTATGCGTATGCACTCGCGCGGCGGCTGAACGGCGAACGCGGTGAAGCGGAGCGGCGGCGCTTGCTCTATGTGGCGGCGACGCGCGCACAAGACTATTTGCTCTTGAGCGGCAGTTTCAAAGTCAGCAGTAAGCAAGAGATCACGTGCGGCGGCGTGATGACATGGCTCTACGATGCGTTGAAATTAGCCGATCACGGGATTGATACCGAAGGAGACTTGCCGTATGCGTGGGGAACGGCGCGGCTGCGACTGCCGCTGCTGACTATTGAGTCCGGTTTATCCGACGACAGGGTAGGTGATCAACCATCAGCGGATGCTGATCCGGTTCAACCGCCGCTGACGGCGCGCATCCCCCGCCAGATCGCTGCCGCCGCGCGATCGCTTTCCGCAACCCAGATCGCAGACTTGGGCGCGGCACACTTAGCGGCGTCAGATGTGCAGCGGGCGGTGTATGCGCTGCGCTGGCGGCGGAGCATGGTGTTTGAAGCGCCCTCGCACATTGAGACGATCACAAGTAAGCGGCACTTCGGGCGCAGAATTGGCGAGATCGTGCATCAAGCGTTGTGCGTGAGTGACCCGAACGCGGACGACATGGCGTTGAAAACGCTCACCCGCAGCCTTGCATGGGAGCGCGGAATCACTGCCCCCGGCGAACTCGCCGCTGCGGTTGAAGATGCGCTGAGTCTGCTCAAGCGTGTGCGGCGCAGCGAAATCTTTCAATGGATCGCGGAAGCGCGCGAGGTGTACCGGGAACTGCCGTTCGCGTTTCGCGCGGGAGATCGACAGATACACGGGAAACTCGATCTGCTGCTGCATATGCCCGATGGCGAATGGCGGATTGTCGATTATAAAACCGATACGCATCCGAAAGACGAACAGACGCGCGCGGCGATGGAGCGTCACGCCAGCCGCTATGCGCTGCAAGTCGGCGCGTATGCGGTGGCTGTCAGTCGGTTGATTGGCGTTGTTCCGCGCACCTTTATTCACTATATTCGGTATAACCAACGGGTCGAGATCACCGAAGCCGAATGGCGGGATGCTTTCAGTCGATTAGAAGGGTTTATCGGCGGACTCTTTGAGGATGAACCATGATCAAACGGTTGACCGGGCAAATCCCCGCATGGGCGCGAAGCGATCACCCCATGCTGCGGCAGGAACTTGGCAGCGCGGAACGCCCGCGCTGGCAGACACGTTATGCGCGTGCCTTGCTGATGGTGCTTGTGGGCGGGCTGCTGCTCTTACTCGGCGTGTTTGTGGCGGCGGTGAGTGGGCGGCTTGCAGGACAAAATGCTGTCGATCAGACCAACGCAGTGCTGTACTATCCGCTCTTATTCATGCAGATTTCCCTACGCATCATCGCCTTCACATGGACATCTGGCACGGTCGCGGAGTACGTCCGGCGCGGTAAATGGGATCAAATGCGGACGACGCCGAACGGCGCGGAACTCACGCTGCGTGCCCGCTGGATCAGCCTGTTTTATCGCTGGCGCGGCTTATTCGGCGTGATCACACTGGCGCGTCTGCTGTTGATCGGGCTGATGCTCTACGATTTGACCGCGTTTCAAGGGCGCTATCTTGATCTGCTCTCCGTGCGGATCACGCCGGAAGTCGCGCCGGTTGTCTCCATCGTGCTGCTTTCCGTCCTGATGACCGCGAGTTTGCTGCTGCCGTTCACAGGTGCGGGGGTTGACGCATCGCTCGGACTCGTCGTTTCGGCGGTCACACGCGGGCGCACGGCGATGACTCTGATTCAGGCGGTATATATGATCGTGCGTATCGGGGTGGTCGTGCTAGTTATTGCGGGTGCGAGCAGCTTTGAAAGCGGGGCGATGCCCGATGCGAGCTTTTTGGGCGGGTGGCTGATCCTGTTCGCGCTTGGCGCGCTCGGTGACTGGGGGCTGGCATTCCTGCATCTGGCGCACTTTGGCGAAATTTGGGCACTCGCGCCTTACGGGATTTTTCTCGGTGTGGCGCTCCTGATTTTCGCGCTGCTTCAGGCGGCGCTGGCGGACGCGATCACCGGCTACGCGATCCGGTTGGCGCAGAAACGCGGCTGATCATGGCAGATCGCCGCCGTTTATCGCGGTTTCTCGCATTGATTTTGCGCCATCAACCGGAGAATTTTGGGTTGAGTCTGGATTCAGATGGGTTCGCGCCGCTTGATCAAGTGTGGGCGCAGGTGATTCAGCAGTTCGGCAGTGCCTTCACCAGCGAAGATTTGGAAGCCGTGGTCGCAGGCGATTCACATGGGAAACGCCGTTATGAAATCAGCGGTGATCGCATACGCGCCTTGTATGGTCACAGTGACGCGCCGCCTATCGAATACCCGATGGCAGAACCGCCTGAACGCCTCTATCACGGGACGGTGATCGCCGCGCTTGAGTCGATCCGCCGTGAAGGATTAAGTGCTCAAAGCCGCCAATATGTCCATATGACCACCAATCACGCGATTGCCGCCGAAGTCGCAAAACGTCACGCCGAAAATACGGTCATCTTGACGATCCGCGCCGGGGATGCGTACCGCGCAGGCGTGGCATTTTATCACCCGGAAACACAGCATTATCTCGCAAAACACATCCCGCCAGCGTTCATCGTTGTCCCATCCGATGAATAAATTGACTCGAATGCCGCGACTTCTGTATTATTAACAATGACGAAGATGATACTCAAGTCGCATATGCAGCGAGCATGATATGACACGCTACACGCTCTTTCATCCCGATCATGAACTGCTGGGCAGCGTACTCATCACCTACCGTGCCTCGGTTAACTTCGACAGCTATTCCGATCTGTTTGAGCGATTAGGGCTAGGCAGTGTTGAAGTGGATCAATGGTACTCTGGGCAAGTCGTGATCGACTTGATAAACGCCATTGCTGACCGGGACAGTGCGATGATGGATTTTGTGAGCATCGGCACGGCGATGGGCATGTATTCCCCCGCCCCTGAAGAAGCAAATGGGATTAATGCGTTGGAAAACGCGATCATCGGACTCGGTCCCGGGTATCAAGCGATGACACGCGGGACGAACGTGGGATGGTTTCGGGGTGAGGTTGTCGCGCCGCAGCATATCAAAGTCGATTTTTACGTCCCTTGGCCCGACGATCTGGAATACGGATTCGTCTATGGGCTTGCCAAACGATTTCTGCCGCCGCGAACCAAGTTCACCGTCGAATATGATCCGGCGATACTTCGGCGCGAGTTGGGCGGTGAATATACATCCGTCCATGTCCGCTGGATGCTGCCTGACCCCGTGTAACCAGAGTTCCGCTACAGCGCTCGCGTGCTGATGATATAACTGGCGGTAGCGGCGTTGGTTGCCAGCGGGACGTTATGCACATTGCAGATGCGCAGCAGCGAATTGATATCAGGATCATGCGGGTGCGCGCCGAGCGGATCGATAAAGAAGAACACCGCTTCGATGTTGCCTTCAGCCACTTGCGCGGCAATCTGCGCATCGCCGCCGATTGGACCGGACAGAAGCCGCTTCACATCAAGCCCGGTCGCTTCCGCGACCATTCGCCCGGTTGTCCCGGTCGCAATCAAGCGGTACCTTGAAAGGACGTTGATGTGCTCCTTCGCAAAGGCGATCATGTCGTCCTTTTTGTTGTCATGAGCGATGATAGCGACTGTCTTCGGTGTAGTGGACATCCGGTTTCCTAACTTGATTGAAGCGGGCAAAAAACTGCTGAAAGCGCTGCGTCAGCGGCGGATATATCTGCTGCAAGCGCTGATTCATCATGTAAGCCTCGGCGTAGTACGTTTCCAACTGCTGAAGGATCGTATCCCAGCCATTTTCCCCGGCGCGCTGTGCATTCAGTGACATCGCGTGCCGAAGCTCAGGATCATCGCGTAAGGTGCGCGCCGCTCGCGCAAAGGCAGCAGGATCGGCGGGGCATTGATACCCGTTCCAGCCATCCTGTACCAGATCGGTGATCCCACCCTGATTGATGATGATCGACGGCAGACCGGAAGCGAGTGCTTCTTGAACCACCTGCCCGAATGTCTCATACGCGCCTGTGAACATGAACGCATCGGCGCTGGCATAGGCATCTGCGAGATCATCCCCGACCATGTACCCTGTGAAGTAGGTGTTCGTCCCTTCAAACAGCGTTTCGAGTTCGGCGCGCGTCATGCCATCCCCGATGATCGTCAACGCGATCCCCGGCGTGCGCGCGGTTTCAAGCAGCAGATCGACGCGCTTTTCATTCGCCAACCGCCCGACGTAGATACACAGCAGCGAGTTGGGATCGCGTCCGTTGAGCAGTCGGGCGCGCATCGCTTCGCTGCGGCGGTTCGGGTTGAAGCGGCGGCTGTTCACACCGCGTCCCCAACGGCGCAGACGATGATACCCCTGCTCACGAAGGCGCTGCATCGTGTAATTGGACGGTGCAAGCGTCAAGTGGCTGCCATTGTGAATATAGCGCAGCCAATCGCGCACGATATCATGCAAAAACGGCATACCGTAGGCGTGCGCGTAATTGGGCAGATCGGTTTGATAGTTGGCGATGACGGGAAGCTGATTTTGACGCGCATACAGCATTCCGCTCACGGATAAGAGAGCCGGACTGAACAGGTGAATCAGATCAGGCTTGAAGTCGTTGAGCCGCTGCACCACGACCGGATGCGGAAGCGCCATGCGCGTTTCTGGCGCTGCCCGAAAACCGAGCGACGGAAGCGGGACAACATCACTTTGGCTGACCGAGTTGGGCGCAATATCGGGCGCGAATACAATGACTTCGCGCCCGGTCTGTTCGAGATAGCGGAGGGTCAGGTAGGCGGTTTTTGAGACGCCATCTACCTTGGGCAAAAATGCTTCCGCGAATATGGCGATCCGCTGGACGGGCGCAAGCGTTATGTCAGGGTCGGGCGGGTTGATGGCGCATTCGTCTCCAAAGACCCGTTCAGCTTCTTTGGGATCATAATGAGAGAGAGCTTCAAATAGACGGTGAGTCCCCATGATTTACCTTCGGCGGCTGTCCAGCCATGCTTTAAAGAAGTCCGCAAGTCGTCAGCGGTCTTCCCGTGAAAGTGGGTAATGCCTGTGCCAATACTGGCAGGCATATGAGCATCGCTGTTGCCCACAAACGGAAGTGGGCTGTTCTTAAATACGAGTCCGGCTAGCCAATTGTTGCCCGGTGTGAAAGCACCCGCATTGAACACTTCAATTGCATCCACACCCGACTCCACTAACACCTGAGGATGCCGAAAGTAGCGCCATGAAGCCTTTGGCGCGATGGTTGGTTCAAACGGATGCGCGAGAACCGCGAAACCACCTTGATCGTGGATCGCGCTGCATGTTTCCGCGAGTGACATGCCCTTTGCAATTGGTTCGGTGCACCACAGCGCGAGCACATGCCCGTCGCGGGTGGTGACTTCCAAACCCGGAATTATCTCGAACGGGTAACGATCCCGATGGGCGTATGCCCACAGGCTCGCCTCAAGCCGGTCGTGATCCGTGATGGCAATAACATCCAATTCGCCGCGTTTGGCGACATGTTCAAGCATGGCTTCGACTGTTGCGATTCCATCGCTCACTGTCGTGTGCATGTGCAAATCGGCTCGTCCGTTCAGCTCCACATTTTTGACGTGATGCTTCATAATCTTCATGGCGATTCGTCCCCGTCTGCGCTGCGACAAACGGGTTAAGGGTAGCAGAGAATTGTGAAGTCCTCGTGAAAGTTCGGCATCGAACGATGAAAAGGCGCGTAATACCCGTTAATGTTAAACTGATGGATCATATGCCGCATCCGCCGATTTACGGATCACGGATTAGGACAGCGAGACGATGTCAAATTCCCCCCCTGAACGAATGGTTTCCCTACGCTGGCGGCTGATTCTGCCGATCTTCGGTCTTGCGTTGATCATGGTAATCGTGATTGTGTACGCCGCGGTCAGCCAAGCGTCTATCGGTGGAGGCAGTTCTCCAGTCGCCGCGCAACTTACTGGGTTGATCTTGGCGACGCTGGCGGCGGGCGCGGTGATCAGCACCTTTATCGTAATGAGCTGGTTGATCAGCCGTGTGAATAAAGTCACACAAGCGGCGGAACGGCTCACCGCTGGCGACATGACCGCGCGCACCCGAATGCTCCCCACCGATGAGGTCAGTCGGATGGGCTATGCGCTCGATCAATATGCGGATTCGGTTCAAGAGCGGCAGGATGAACTGCGCTTTTCCTTACGCCGCCAGCGCCGTGAAATCGAACACCTCACCAGTGTCCTCGAAGCGCTGCATGATGGCGTCGTCGTGCAAGATTTAAGCGGTCAGGTCACGTTCATCAACGACACGGCGAAAAACCTGCTTGATCTGCCCGGCGGACTGCGCAGCGCGCTTGATGAGGGTAGGATCGACGCGCTTACATCGGCAGTGACGGATACGCTCGGCACAGCACTTGCGCCGGGAATTTTCGCGCTTGGAGAGCCGCGCCGCTTTGAACTCAATAATGACGATCCTGATCGCGCCCGCACATTGAGCGTACAAGCCGCCGCGATCATGGCGATCAACAAACAGCGCGTCGGTACAGTGTTGATCCTTCGGGATGCAACGGATGAAGTACGCCGCGAACGCGCCCGTGAGCAACTGTTGGCGCGCATGCAAGAAGAAATCGGCGCACCCATCGATGATTCGGCGGTGCAGGTGAGCGCTTCGGATGGCATGGCGGAATTCACGCACGAAATTAAGCGGCGTTCCGTAGCGCTGCAAAAGATGCTTGTCGAAATGCGCGACTTGATCAGTGCTTCACATCGCACCGCTGCACAATCTGATCGCCCGATCACGCTCGATAAGCTGGTGTATGCACTGGTCAATGAGTGGCGCAGCACGGCGACCGCCGCCAACTTGAGTCTTGATGCGCAAATCGAACGCGCCGGACTGACCGTGTACGGTGATGAACGCCGGCTGAGGTGGGCAGTTGGCAACTTGATCGACAACGCGATCAAGTACACACCGCCGGGGGGCAAGATCGCGGTCGAGGTGAAAGGCGAAGATCGCGGCATGGCGCGTTTGCGTATCCGTGATACGGGTGTTGGCATCGCGCCGGAAGAATTGGAGCAGGTGTTCACGCGCTTTTATCGCGGCGCGCCGACGACCGAAGGCGGACGCGCGATCCGCGTGCCGGGTTCAGGTCAGGGCTTGACGATTGCGCGTGAAATCATCGAATCGCATGGCGGCAGGATTACGATCAAGAGCACGCCGTATGTGGGCACGGCGGTGTATTTCACGCTGCCGACCGAGCCGCGTCCGCAGCCGGAATCAGCGGTGCTGCCGCGCGTGGACAGCAGCGAAGATGACACGATGCAGATGATTCCGTAGGGGAAGAAAACCTCACCCCGATATTATCCGGGGTGAGGGGGCAGTTTTAATCGTGGAGCGTGAGCAAATACGCCATGATCGCTTCGAGTTCTGCGGGCGGCAGCACTTCGGGGTTGGCGTAGTGCGCCGGCATCAGGTTCGGGGTGAATTCCATGCCGTTATCGCGCCGCACCTGAATAAAGTCATTCGGGTGCGTGATCGACGCGTAAATATAGGCGAGCGCCGAGTCATAACCGGGGATTTCTGCGCCGCGCACTGAGACATTCCACAAACCGGGACCGATCAAGATCATTTCGTCCGGCGTGACTGAGTGGCACAAATTACATGACCACACCGCGCCATCGGGCATCGGGCGCATTTGCTGGAATGCCGTTGCGCCGAGTGCGGGATCAGCAGCTTCTACAGCGGCGATCAATTCAGGGGTGAGTGCGGACTCACCACCACCGCTGGCGGCGGCTTCGGTTGTCGCTTCTTCGGATGCACCGCCGGGGATTTCAGGTGTCGCCGGGACATCCTGAAGCGTATAGAGATACGCAACAATCGCTTCGAATTCTTCCGGCGGCAGCACTTCGGGGTTGGCGTAGTGCTGCGGCATTAGATTCGGGGTGAATTCCATGCCGTTATCGCGCCGCACCTGAATAAAGTCATTCGGGTGCGTGATCGATGTGTAGATATAGTCGAGCGCCGAGCTATAGCCGGGGATTTCTGCACCGCGCTGGGCGACATTCCACAAACCGGGTCCGATCAAGATCATTTCGTCCGGCGTGACTGAGTGGCAAAGATTACACGACCACACCGCGCCATCGGGCATCGGGCGCATTAGTTGGAACGCAGTCGCGCCGAGTGCCGGATCAGCAGCGGCGGCAGCAGCCGCGAATTCAGGACTTACGGCGGATGCAGAATCGCCTGAGACGGCTTCGGTAGCTTCAGCGGTCACTTCGGTGGTGGGTTCAACGGGAACAGGTGTCTCAGTCGCGGGTAAAGTTGTCTGAGTTGGCGAGGGAGTGTTGGTTGGGAGCGGAGGGGGAGTTGCCGTCGCGGTCGGCGGCACAGGCGTATTGGTGAACGTTGCCGTCGGCGCGATTGATGTCTCGTAAGCGAATGTTTCCGCTGCCGCGACGTTTGTCGCTTGAGCGTCAGCCGCCCATTCCGGTGTAGCCACCGTGCCGCACGCAGAAATAAACAGCGCCGCTGCAAGGGCAAGGACAAAGGAAATCAAACGGATCGGCTTGCCGATCATGGGGCGTTTCCCTTCAAATTCGTGTATTGTGACGAAAAGAACAAGTTTGGTCAGTATACATGATTGGCTTAACGCCTTGCAATATCGCGCGCGCGGGTGCGGACGCGTCTAGAGTTTAGCCGCGAAGGCGCGAATCTGCGCCGCTGCGCCGCTTGTAATCGGCTTGCCATGCCCGAAGCACGCGATTTCGACATCCAGCGGGGCGATGCGCTCTTTGATCGAGCGTGTGTTTTGCTCGTAATCGACGAACAGCCCCGGCGGAAGGCGGCGCACACCTGCGACGTGCATCAGCGCATCCCCAATAAACAAGACGCGCTTATCTGGCTGCCAAAAGCTGATATGCCCCGGCGCATGACCGGGCGTAAACACAACTTGAACGCCTCCGAACGCCTCCGCGATCACGTCTCCATCCTTGACGGTGCGTGCGACGGGGACAGGTTCGGTGTCTTTCATCGGGAGCTTAACAAACGTTCGCTGAAGCGGTGTGAGCATGGCGGGGTCGATGGTTTTCATCCCAACATCACCGCGAATCAACAGCGCTTCGAGTTCGTGCGCGATCACCTGCGCGCCGGTTGCTTTGGCTAACTCCGGCAGACTGCCGACATGATCCGGGTGAGCGTGCGTAATTAGAATGCGTTTTACGCTGGAAGGTGCGCGCCCACTTGCCGAGAGTTGATTGAGGATGCTCTTGCCAGCCGTCGGAAGTCCGGTGTCGATTAGCGAGTGTTCACCGTTTCCATCGTCGGTTAGGTAAACGCGACCCATCAGCAAACCGGTGAAGGTGTACAAGCCGGGAATAATCGTTTGGAGCATACGTCTAGAATCCTGTCGTTTCGGGGCGGCGATAATGGATCAGCCGTTGAAGTACTTTTAGCTCATACGGATAATCATACCACTCCAATTTGTAGCGCCAGCCTGAAATGGTTTTCAGCATGGCGCGCATGCTCCCGCGCAGACGCATATCCGTCACGGTCGGGTAGTAGGCGTTGACAACGGATTCAAAATCGCGCACGCGCCGCCGAATTTTATCCTTGAACCAAGGCGTTCCCGGATCACGCCGGAGTGCGAATGATCCCCATTCTGAACTGATCCAACCTTCAAGCGTGGTCGGAAAGTGAAAGCCGAGCCGCTTTGTCTCCTCATACATCGCGTTTCCGTCTTGTGGTACGGGCGTGTAGATATAGAGGATGAGTTCAGTCGCCGGGTTGATCGCTTTGACCTTGCGGATAAATCGCAGCGTCTTGTCCATGTCCGCTTCGGGATCGGGTGGGTTGCCGAGCACAAACGAGAGTTCTGGCACGATCCCGTAATGCTTCATGCGTTCAACGATGGCGAGCGTCTGCTCGGTGCCGCTCTTACCGCCCTTGTTCATGATCTTGAGCGTCTCGTCGTCGCCGCTTTCCGCTCCCATGAAGATCATTTTCGCGCCGCTGCGCTTGATCTTCTCAAAGGTGGCGTCGCTGTAGCTCATCAGCGTATCGACGCGACCCAGCCCCCACCAGTTGATCCCGTAGCGCGTGATCCGGTCAGCGATTTCGGCGGTGCGCGCTTCGTTGACGAAAAAATCCATGTCGGTGAACTCAAGCCCGTCAATCGCGTAGGTGTCATGCAGATGACCGACGACTTCACCGACACGGGCGGCGCTTTCGCTCAACCAGCGCTGTTTGGACATGGCGACGACCGCGCAAAAACTGCACGCAAATGGGCAGCCGAAGCTCGTGTGATGCGAAAGCACGCGTGATCCGAGATAACTCCGGTTGATATAGCTTGGTACGTCGATCTTTGTATATGGGTAGCGTGGGAGATTATCGAGCGACACGAACGGGGCGCGCACGTTCACCTTGACTGCGCCATTCTCCCGGTACACCAACGAAGGCGTATCGTGGAGCGCGCCGCCATTGAAAAATGCATCCACAAACTGGCGGAACGGCGCTTCGCCCTGTCCTTGAATTACATAGTCAACATAGCCGCTGTTGAGGACAACATCGCTGTGCTGAGTCGGAAAGTATCCCCCCCATAAGATGGTCAGATCGGGCAGGGCGGCTTTCACCTGCTGGCACACGGGAACGGCTTGGCGAAGCTGTGGACCTGCCATCACCGTGACGGCGAGGAGTTTTGCGCCTGTTTCGCGCGCTTTTTCGAGAATTGTTTGAGCCGGATCGCTGATCAAGTTGCCATCGATCAGCACGAAGTCGTAATCATCTTCCAATACAGCGGCAATCGCCAGCAGCGAAAGCGGAAGCCGCTGTTTGCCGGGAGACGTGCTGATCGGGTTATACAACAAAATTGTTGAGCGCATGGTATCCTAAGCAGAGAACGCATTGCGACCAGTAAACTATACCCGGTATATACGAGAATGACGACGTACCCTTCGCTCTCCCTGATCTTGGATTGGACATGCGACTACTTTGAGCCAGAACCGCCCACCCTGTATGAGTTTCAGGATGGAGTCTCGGTTGCATCGCTGCACAATTGGCAGCCGGATAAACGCTTTGATCACCGGTGGGTTGCGTGGCTGCAAAAGTGGTTCACACTGGAGATCATGGATGTTTGCGTCAACTATCTGCTGAACGTCGAAACAGCGCCCTTCGGCACAGAAGTGTACATGAATGGTGCGCGCTTGGCGGCGTATACCGGAACACCGCTGTCGCTCGACGTGACCGATGTGATCACATGGGAATCGAATACGCTGGCGTTTCGTGTGCCATGCGGTGGCAAAGGCGCGTTCACCCGCGTGACTCTCATACCGATCCCATGCAATTGACGTTTTGACGCGCCTGCAAGTAAAATGTGGACGATCTGTTCGTTTTAATGGCGTAATCTCATGCAGCAGTACTACATTTGGACGTTCGGCTGTCAAATGAATACTGCCGATTCGCAGCATCTCGCTTCTGAACTGGAGCGGATGGGCTATCGCGCAGCGCAAGACCCGGATGCCGCCGATATCCATATTGTGAATACCTGTGTCGTCCGCCAGAGTGCCGAAGATAAGGCGATGACGCGCTTAGGTATGCTTGGAAAGCTCAAGCGTCAGCAGCCGGAAACGGTGATCGGCGTGATGGGTTGTATGGTGGGCGTGCGCGATCCGCTGCACTTGCGGAAGAAACTTCCCTATGTGGATGTATTCATGCCGCCGTCTGAACCCGCGCCGATGGTCGAATTCCTGAGTGGGCGGTCGAGCGAAAGTGACCTGATCGAACAGGAATCACGGGCGCGTCATCTGCGCGATCAGCTTCAGGATGGTGAACTCATCCTTCCGGCGCATGAGCAGAACACGCTGATCGCCGCCCATGTGCCGATTGTGTACGGATGCTCCCATGCCTGTACGTTCTGCATTATCCCGTTCCGGCGCGGCGTTGAACGCAGTCGGAGCATCGGTGAGATTGTCGCGCATGTGCGCAGCTTGGCGCAGCAGGGCGTGAAAGAAGTGACTCTGCTCGGTCAAATCGTTGATCGCTACGGGATGGACGTTCCCGATGGTCCTGATTTGGCGGATTTACTGCGCGTGGTTCACAGTGTAGCGGAAGAATACGGTATTGAGCGCATTCGCTTCTTGACCAGCCATCCGAATTGGATGACGGATAAACTGCTGGATACGGTGGCGGAACTGCCGCGCGTGATGCCGCATATCGAAGTGCCGGTACAGGCGGGCGATAATGAAGTCTTGGAACGCATGAAGCGCGGTTACACGGTCGAGCAGTATGACCGCTTGATCGAGAAAATCCGGGCGCGCATTCCCGATGTGGCGATCAATTCGGATATCATTGTGGGATTCTGCGGCGAAACGGATGCCCAGTTTCAAAACACATATAATCTCCTTGAACGTTTGAAACTGGATAAAATCCATATTGCGCGGTACAGTCCTCGACCGAATACCGTCAGCGAACGCCGTATGGACGATGATGTTTCGGAGGAGGAGAAAAAACGCCGCTCCGATGCGCTTGAAGACCTTCATGCGCGCAACTCGGCTGAGATCAACGCGCGTTGGTTAGGACGCACCGTGCAGGTGCTCGTGGAGGAGCAGCATAAGGGAAAGTGGCGCGGTCGCACGCCCCAGAATAAACTCGTATTCTTCGAGGACAGTGACCATGAATGGCGGGGGCAAGTGGTGGATGTCGAGATCGTGTGGACAGGTCCTTGGAGTATGCAGGGACGTTTGCCGGGATCGAAACCGCCCACCAGCCATGTTGATCCGCTGGTTGTATTTGCGGGCTAGAACTATTTTGGGAATCTTTTCGCAGTCAGCATATACTTGGATGTACAATCCCAACACATGCCTGTCTGCGCCTCATGGATTGAGGGCAACTGCCGAACGCACAACGGGAGGAAGCCGGCACAATGCCACCTGCTAAGAGCGGTTTATACTATCCCAACAAATTTGCCCGTCTCGCCATCGAAGCGATGGAAGAGATCATGGGGCAGAATGGTCTGAACGGCATTCTGCATCTGGCGCAGCTATCGCAGTACATCAATAACTATCCACCGGATAATCTCGAAAAGCAGTTTGATTTCGCAGATTTCACGGCGTTGAACGTCTCCCTAGAAGAGATGTTCGGTCCGCGTGGTGGACGTGGTTTGGCGCTCCGCGCTGGGCGCGCAATCTTCGCGGGCGGTTTGCGGTCGTTCGGCGCGCTGGCTGGCGTGGGCGACCTTGCCTTTAAGGTGCTGCCGCTGAATGCGAAACTGCGCGTGGGTGTTCCCGCGATGGCGAATATCTTCTCGCAGTTCTCCGACCAAGTTTCCAACGTCTACGAAGAGGGCGGCGATAAGATCGTTTACACGATGGAAACCTGTGCGCTGTGTTGGGGGCGCAAGACCGACCGCGCGGTTTGCTTCATGGGGCAAGGGTTGCTCCAAGAAGGTTTGCGCTGGGTGAGCGGTGGTCGTGAATTCAAAGTGGACATGACCACATGCAAAGCCAAGGGCGACGATATGTCCCGTTTCGTCATTTACAAAGAGCCAATTGCCTAAATGCGATGAAACGACTCATCTGTGCTGTCCTGTGTGTCGCCGTTTTGCTTACGGCGAGTGCTTGTAATCTCTCCAGTAGTGATGCCCCTACGCCGACTCAATCGGGTGGGGGGCGTCCTGCTGTCCAGATTATCTCTCCGCAGGACGGAACGGAGGTGGGGGTAAACCAAGAGGTTGCCATCACCTTTACGTCAACGGATGCGGTCGGTGTGACCCGCGCACAGCTTTTCATCAATGGTCAAGTTGTCAGCACGCTTTCTCCAAGTCAGTCGAGCGGCGTGCCGACATACTCGGATGTGTTCCGCTATACCCCGCGTGAAGCCGGGACGATCACGGCAGAGGTGCGGGTGTATCGCTCCGCAATCGAGAGCGCTCCCGCGACTATTCGTATCGTCGTGCGCGCTTCAGCAACACCGCCAACCGCAACACTTCCGTCGACGGTGGTCGTGCCGCCCCCTGTGACCAATGATCCGACCTGTCGTATCGTAGTCGCATCCAATGTCAATTTGCGGACGGGTCCCGATACGATTTATCCGGTGATCCGCGTACTTCCCGCCGGGTCGGTGCTGCCCATTACCGGACGAATCTCCACCAATCAATGGTGGCAGGTGCGGGATGGCTTTAATACTGGGTGGGTGAGTAATGCGGTTGTGCAGGTGTTCGGCAACTGTACGCTGATTCCGATCGTGGCAACACCACTGCCGCCGCTCATCACCCTGACGCCTTCACGCACAAATACGCAGAGCATTCCAACGCTGACGCCAAGCGTCACACCAAGCATTACGGTGACGCCGGGGCTGCCTGATCTGGTGGTCACGAGCGTAACAGGGGCGTCAACGCTGACGCTGAACGCGGGCAACACACCCGTTACATCGTCGTACACCGTGCAGATCACGAATACTGGCACGGGGGCATCGGGGCAGTTCGCCAACACAATCCAAGTGATGCCGGGTGGTACTGAGCTTTCGCTCGGCGTGGTTGGTGGGCTTGATCCGGGGCAGAGTATCGTACTTCAACTCGATTTGACCTTCACTTCGTCAGGCGTTTTCAGCGTGACCGCGCGTGCTGATAATTCCAGCCAAGTCACCGAAGTGAGCGAGGTCAACAATACCGGCTTTTTCTCGGTAACTGTCAACGCCGCGCCGTAGGAGCAGGAATTTCCTGCTCCTTCCGGGGCGATCCCCGGTTGCGCGTATCCACCTAGTCGCATTACAATTTTCTTATGGTTACGCGAATCCTCTTTCTCACTGCTAACATCCCGTTCGCTTCGAGCATCCGCACGGCGCTCCAAGGAACTGGACTGTTTGAAGTTCGCCTGTTCAGCTTGCCTGACGCGGCGATTGATTATCTGCGCGAAAATCCCGTCGAAGCGGCAATCGTTGATTTTACGCTCCCCGGCACGCGCATCGATCAAGTGGTGGAAGGACTGCGCATGGTATCGCCACAGCTTGCGATTGTGGCAACCCCGCGCCAACTTGAGGAAGTCGTTCGCCTGCTGCGTCTACAAAACTCGGTGAACACGCCGTTTAGTGCGCGTTATATCATTCCGGTGTTGGATAAAGCGGTCGCAGATGTGCGCGACAATCCGCTGCCGCTGCCCTCAACCCGCCCAACGCTGCGCCCCAACGTGCCAAGTATGTACGCGATGGACGAGAATACGCCTGTCGTGCCGCTTTCCGCGCCGTATGCGCCGCAGCAGCCCGCCGGAACGGTTGATCCTGCGTTTCAAGAGATTCTGAGTTCAATGGACCCCCCGCCCGAAAATCCGCCGCCGAAGAAGCCGCGCAGCCAATTTGATACGCTCGTTAATTCGATGCGAACGGATCAAGACCGGGGATCACTGCCCACACGCCAACAGGAATTTGTCGACTTTATTCTACGCGGTGGGATGAATCCGCTGCTGGATCAAATTCAGGAATCGCGCCACACGGACTCTGATACGCCGCCGATGCATCCGCGCCGCTTTGATGAGTTGGCAGCGGAAGAACCGCCAATGCCATCCATCGAAGAAGGCGGAACGGTCAGCGACTTGATCAGCAGTGCATCTGAGGTCAGTTTCCGCAATGTGCTGGCGCTGATGCGCGGCGAAGAAGAAATCGCGGAAGAACTGCCGCCGCCGATCACATTTGATGATGTGCCGTCGTTCTGGTCACCTGAAGATGCCGACAAGGACGAACTGCCGCCGGAATTTGCGCCGACTGCACCGCCTCCCCCGCGTGATCTGCCGGAGTACGATTTCAGCGCTGTGCCGCCGATGCCGGACACGCTCCCGGAAACGCCGCCGCCCGATAAGTACAACCCCGCAGCGCTCATCCTTCAAGAGAGCGAAGATCCGACTCACTGGACGGGCAAATTCTCGCTTGAAGACTTGATCGCCAGTATCGAGCGCTATCAATCGACGCAAAAACCGCAGATCAAACCGCTGCCGTCGTGGATCAAAGAAAGCGAAGCGCAGCGCAAAAAGGCGAAACCCACCAAGAAAGCGAAACAGGAACGCCCACCGCGCGAAGTACCGACCGCCGCCGCGCCGCCGATGCCGGAAACACTGCCGGAGTCACCCGTCCCGGCGCAAAGCGACCCGATCAGCTTGAGCCAGCAGTACGCCGATGAGCCGACGATTCTTTCGGCGGCACAGCGGCTTGAATCCGCGCCACAAGATTTAGAAACCAGTTGGGATACACCGCGCACGCCGCGCCAAGCGTCGACCGCACCCGCCGACTCGTCGCCGTCTGTTGTCCCACCGCCGCCGGATACGCTGCCTGAACTGCCGCCACCCGTTGTGTTGTCAACGTCGCCGTTTGTGCTGGACGAAAGCGACGAATGGACGCAGTATCCGCCGCCTGACGCGTCTGAGCAGGAAGAAGCCTTCCCTGATCATGCGCCGATCATGATGGAAGATGATCTCCCGCGCTTTGAGGTCGAGGACTTCAATACCGAATTTGAGCGCTTGTCCGCGTTCGAGATGGCGGCGCGTCAAGCGGCGAGCGAGCAAGATGCCGCCGCTGCGCAAGAAACATATCTCGCGCAGTTGGCGCTGAGTTTGACACAAGTTTCGCTTGAACTCACCGCCGAAGCGACTCTGCTCACCTTGCAAGGTCAAGATCAAGAAGGCGGGCGGTTGATCGCCTATGCTGGGCGGATGGCGTCCGAAGATGTGGACGAACTCCGCGCGTTGATCGCCGATGATTGGGATGTGAACGCCGAAGAAGCGCGCGTTCGGTTTGTCACACTGCCATCGACCGGAAAAGATTATCTGCTGTATTCGCGCAAGACGATTGACGACTTGATTTTATCGCTCGTGTTCGGCGGCACAACGCCGTTGAAGGACATTCGCCGTCAAGGACGCCGCTTGCTTGAGGCGCTCAAGACTGTGCCGGAGCGCGGAGAAGCAGATGTGATAGCAGCAGCGGCGGCTGTCCTGCCGTCTGTCGCTAGTTTGCCCGCGTCCGCAATCAGCGTCTTGGATGCACCGGAAGCCGCGAATTACGCCCCATACGCCTGTGTATGGCTGCTGCGTAATCCGAATCTGCATCTCGACGAGGCGGTGTCACGCGCGATCATTTCCGGCTTAAATACGCAGCTTCGTGAACGTTACTGGCGTATTCAAACCCTGCACGTGCAGGATGATTATGTGTACCTGCTTGCTGACATCCCCGGCGAAAACCCGCCGTATCAGGTGATCCGCGACCTGAAACGACGCTCCGCAGAAATTGCCACGAAGACCAACCCCGATCTCTCTGAGGACTTATGGGCGGACAGCTATTTGGTTGTTGCCCCCGGTCGCCCGCTCGAAGAGGACGAAATTCACCAGTTCATCAACTTTGAGCGCATGGTCTAAAACACGCGAATTCTTCCGGCAGACATGCTATAATAATCGCTCACATGTTCGCTTCGGGAACGGAGAATCTGCCGATGAATGCCATTACGCGCCCGCTGCTTTACCTGATCGACGGTTATGCGCTGGCATATCGTTATTACTTCGCCAGCCGCGAACGCTCGTTCATGACCTCTGCTGGAGAGTCAACAACCGCCGTATTCGGATTCACGCGCATGTTGATGGATGTGCTCGAACGCGAAAAACCGTTTTATCTGGCGGTTGCGTTTGATGATGGCATGAGCGGGCGTGACACGCTGTATCCGGGTTACAAAGGCACACGCGAACAAATGCCCGATGAATTAGAGCGGCAGATCGCGCGCATTGGCGACATGGTGAAGGCATTCAATGTGCCGACCTTGAGCTTGCCCGGTTACGAAGCGGACGACGTGATCGGCACGATCAGCTTACAAGCGGAATCCGATAACCTTGATGTCCGCATCTTCAGCGGCGACCGCGATCTGCTTCAACTTCTGAGCGACCATACGACGGTTCGCTTATTCGTCCCACAGGCGAAAGTCCCTGATCAGGTCTACGACGTGGAAGCGTTCCGCGCCAAGTACGCGTTTGAGCCGCACCAACTGATTGATTACAAAGCACTTGTCGGCGATACCAGCGACAACATCCCCGGTGTAAAAGGAATTGGTGACGGCACGGCGACAAAACTCCTTCAAGCTTATGGCGCGCTCGACGCGATTTACGCGAACCTTGACGCGCTCACGAAAAGCGTGCGCCAGAAGCTCGAAGACGGACGCGCCGATGCTTATCTGAGCCAGCAGTTGGCGACGATCAAGCGTGATGTGCCAATCCAGTTGGATAAATCGCTGTGCATCACCCATGCGTTTGATCGCGGCACGGTCGAAGCGCTGTTCCGCGAGATGGAATTTAACAGCTTGTTCAGTCAGCTTGGGCGGTTGGGCGTTCGCCCGAATGGGAACGGCAGCAGCAGACCGAACGCTGGCGCACAGCTTCCGCTGTTTGCGATGGACGAGCCGCTTGTCGAGCCGGAAACGCCAATTGTGGCGGCTGTACCGACGATCATCGTGGACACGCCGGAAAAACTCACGGCGCTGGTGGATGCGCTCAACAGCGCCGCGCTGATCGCCTTCGATACCGAGTCGACCAGCAAAGACAAAATGGCGGCTGATCTGGTCGGGATTTCGCTTTCAGTCGATGGCGAAACGGGTTATTACATTCCGGTCGGGCATCACAGCGGTACACAAATTCCGATGGAAACCGTGCTGGATGCGATCCGTCCCGCCATGACAAACCCTGCGATCCCGAAAACCGCCCATAACGCCGTGTACGATCTCGTGGTGTTGCAGCGGCACGGTGTTGATGTCAGCCCGATCACGTTCGACACGATGATCGCCGAATGGGTGCGTGATCCGCTGAGTGATGCGCTCGGCTTAAAGCGGCTGGCGCGGGTGCGCCTGCATCAAGACATGACTCCGATTGAGGACTTGATCGGCAAAGGCAAAAATGAGATCACGATGGCGCAAGTTCCCATCGAAACGGCGGCAAACTACGCGGTGGCGGATGCGGTGTTTACGCTCCAGCTTGTGCCGCTTCTGAAAACCGATTTAGAACCGAAACCGGACGATCCAACCGTTGATGCGCTGTGGGGGACGGTAAATCCGCCGACGTCGCGTGATCTGTTTGAAACGCTGGAAATGCCGCTCGTTCCGGTGATCGCGGAAATGGTGCAAACGGGCGTGCTGCTCGACGTGCCATTTCTACGTGAGATGAGCGTTCGTTTGAGCGAACAGCTTGCCGATCTTCAGGATCAAGTCGATGGGGTGGCAGGCGGCTACGGGCGGATCAACATCAACAGTCCAAAGCAGCTCAACGATGTGCTGTTCGGCAAACTCGGCTTGAAGGTCGAAGGCTTACGCAAAACAACGCACGGCTATTCGACCGATGCCGCCACGCTCGAAGAACTGCGCGGCGCACATCCGATTGTCGATCTCATCCTGCAATACCGCGAACTCAGCAAACTGCAAGGCACTTATGTCGATGCGCTTCCGGCACTGATCAACCCGCAGACGGGGCGTGTGCATACGGACTTCAACCAGACGGGCGCAAGCACCGGGCGCATGAGCAGCAGCAACCCGAATCTGCAAAACATCCCGATTCGTACAGAAATCGGGCGCGAAGTGCGCGGGGCGTTCATCGCGCCGCCGGGGTACAAACTGCTGTCGGTCGATTACAGTCAAGTTGAACTGCGCATCATGGCGCATATCAGCCAAGAACCAACACTGCTCGAAGCCTTCCGGCAGGGGCAGGATATTCACGCGGCAACAGCGGCTGTGATCCATAACGTGCCGCTTGAAGCGGTCACGAAAACGATGCGCATCTTCGCCAAGCGGGTGAACTTCGGTATTTTGTACGGAATGGGTCCTTTCCGGTTGGCGCGTGACAGCGATCTGACGTTGGGGCAAGCGCGGGAGTTCATCGACACGTATTTCCAGCGGCTTCCCGGCGTCAAGCGCTATATCGATGGCACAATCGAGTTGGCAAAGCAGCAGCGCTTCTTGACAACCTTGTTCGGGCGGCGGCGGCAGTTCCCCGGCTTGTTTGCGGGCAACCGGAACGTCGTCGCATCGGCTGAACGCGAAGCGATCAACATGCCGATTCAAGGGACAGCGGCGGACATCATGAAGCGGGCGATGATCCGCTTGCACGACGAACTCAAGCGCCGCAATCTTGGCGCGCGGCTTTTGCTTCAGGTGCATGACGAACTTGTGCTGGAAGTGCCGGATAACACGCTGCACGAAACGGCTGAATTGGTCGTGAGTGTGATGGAAGGTGCAGCGGATTTGACCGCGCCGCTTAAGGCGAACGCCGCTTACGGGCAAAACTGGCGCGATTCAACGGATATTTTTAAGTGACCTAGAAACGATGACTCAGCGGCAGTTTTCGATTTACGAGTTGGACTTTAACGAGGATGACCTCGCTGCCAACCGGAGCGGCAGTCTATCCGACCGCCAGCGCGAACGCTTGACCCAATGGGATCGCAAAACCCGCCAGATGATCGGTTATGCGATTGTGTTCTTCGCGCTGGCAACCGCCGGAATGATCGCTTTTGAGTTCTTTCGCACCGGTGGCACACTGGAATTATTCGCGCGGCGGCAGACCTCGTTTGTGCTGATCGTACTCGCAGTCTTTTTGAGTGTGTTGATCTTGATTACGCTGGTCACACAGATCAACAGCCGCGCCGTCAAGCGGGGCAAGATCACGGTGATCGAGGGCAAGGCAAAGGTTGAAACCGTTGATGTGAATATGCGCGGCGTGCCGCCGTATACCCTCACAACGGTGCGCATCGAGCGCGCATTATTTCGGTTTCTTCATCCCAGAAGCGCCGTTCATTTTGCCGATGGAAAACGTCACCGCCTGTATGTGCTCCGCGTGCCGCTGTTTGTCCGCTCGATCCCGCTCTCAGTCGAACGCACCTAAAGCAGCATGCCGAAAAGTCAAAGAACGCAGAGAATGAATCCTTTTACTCTGCGCTCTTTGCGTCCTCTGCGGTTAGATTTTGCTTTTCTGTAACAGAATTGTCAGGCGGGGCGTGGTAAAGATGCGGCGGCGTGTTATACTTTCTCTAAAGGGGAAAGTTATGCAGCATTTCATCGATCTAGCGGATTATTCAAGCGCAGAAATCCGCGCACTGGTTACGCGCGCGCTTGAACTGAAAAAAGAGTGGAAGAACGGCGGTAATGCGCCGCTTCTGAAGGGTAAAGTGCTGGCGATGGTGTTTCAAAAACCGTCGCTGCGCACGCGCGTCTCTTTCGATGTTGGTATGCAGCATCTCGGTGGCTCGGCGCTGAATCTCGGTCCTGATGAAATTGGATTGGGCAAGCGCGAAAGTGTGGCGGATGTTGCGCGCTCACTATCGGCATTCACACAAGGCATTATGGCGCGTGTCTTTGATCATGATCATCTGACACAGCTTGCCGAGTGGGGGAATGTTCCGGTCATCAATGGCTTGAGCGATCTTCAACATCCTTGTCAGGCACTTGCCGATGTGCTGACGATTTACGAGGTGTTCGGTACGCTGGAAGGTATCCGCGTCACATTTGTGGGCGATGGCAACAACGTCGCGTTTTCGCTGGGGCAAGCGGTGGCGTACTTAGGCGGGCATTTTACGCTTGCTGCGCCGAACGGTTATACGTTCAGCGAGGAACGCATGGACAGCATCGCTGAAATCGCGGCGACGACGGGCGGAACAGTTCAGCTTTATGAAAACCCACAGGACGCTGTGCGCGGCGCGCATGTCGTCTATACCGATACATGGGTGAGTATGGGGCAGGAACATGAAGCCGAGCGCCGCATGCGAATTTTCCAACCATATCAGGTCAACCGCGAACTGCTCAACTGTGCAGACCGCGACGCGATTGTAATGCACTGCCTGCCCGCACATCGCGGACAAGAGATCACCGACGAGATTGCCGACAGCCGCCAGTCAGTTGTGTTCCAACAGGCGGAGAATCGGCTGCACGCGCAAAAGGCGGTTCTCGTCAAGCTGATGGGCTGATGCATAAGCTCAAGCACCGTACAGCATTCGACATTGATCGGGTTTAGCAAGGTGAGGGGTCGATGCCCGGAAATCGTGAAGCCTACGAAAACGCGATGAATGCGGGGCATAACGCCGCGTGGGATTTAGAGTGGATGAGCGCGGTCGCTGCTTATGGTCGCGCTGTTCAAGAATTTCCCGAAGATCCCGAAGCGCATATCCATCTTGGACTTGCGCTGTTGGAAATGGGACGCTTAGAAGATGCCCTGAAGGTGTACAACCGCGCGCATCACCTTGCGCCGAATGACCCGATCCCGCTCGAAAAGAGCGCCGATGTACTAGAGCGCATGGGTCGTCTGCGTGAAGCCGCGACACAATACATCAATGTGAGCGAAGTCTATCTCGGTCAGCGTGACTTGGATAAGGCAATCGGCAACTGGGAGCGGGCGACGCGTCTCACGCCGGGATTGATCCCGATTCATGCCAAACTCGCACAAGCATATGAGCGCATCGGCGACAAAAAGAAAGCGATCCGCGAGTATTTGACGCTCGCTTTTAACTTCAAGCGCGTGAACGATCTTGAGAAGGCAATCAAGGCGACGCAGCGCGCACTGCGGCTCGATAAAAACAATCCGCAGGTGTTGAATACGCTTCGCGCGCTCGAAACGGGCGGAGATATTCTGCCGCCGACCGACGAAGCGACCGGCGTACCGGCGCGCAGTGCCAGTTTTGACCGTGACGCCAAGACGGGCAAGCGGGCGACACAATCGCGCACATCGCTCGTAATCGGAACAGGCGAAAGCGATCCGCTCGGTCCGGTGGGCGAGGCGATGACTCACGCGCTCAACCTGCTGGCGACGTACATCATGGAAGGCAACGCGCTCGATGCCGCGTCGGACGCACTCGCCGCGATGGAAGCGCACCGCCAAGGCGACTACGACCGCGCGATCCAAGCGTATCAAAAAGCAGAACCGCGCTTGCGACATCCCGCGCTGAAGCTGAACATCGGCGTGCTGTTGATGCTCCGCGACCGCTCCGCTGAAGCGACCAAACCGTTGATGGAAGTCGTCGGACACCCACAGCTTGGGGCGGGCGCGCTGCATGCGCTCGGTCAAGCGGCGTTCAAAACCGGACGCCAACGCGACGCCTGCCGCTTCTTGATCCAGAGCTTACAAACAGTCGATACCAACCTCACAGTTGACGCGGACGAAGCCGCCGAACTCACCGGAACGTATCGTGAACTGCTCAACGCGCTGAACTCGGTCAACGATGAAGTGCTGGCGAACATCAACCGCCGCTTTATCGAACTGCTGCAAGGCAAGGATTGGAAACAGCGCGTCGCGGATACCCGCCGCCAGCTTTCCGAAACGATGGAAGAGCAGGGCGTGAAGGGCGTGTTGGATATTCTCGCGGCGGAGCGCGGCGACAAACTCAGCGAAGCCGTTGGCGCGATTGACCGTTATTTGCGGCGGGGTCAGCTTACGCTGGCGATGGACGAAGCGCACCGCGCGGTCGAATTCTCGCCCTCCTATCTGCCGATCCATACGCGCATGGCGGAAATCATGGTGCGTGAGGGGCGTATGCGTCCCGCCATCCAGAAATACAATGTGGTCGCCAAAGCGTATCTTGCACGTGGTGAAAATGACCGCGCGGCAGCCATCTTAACCGAAGTCTTGCAGATGGCTCCGCTGGATGTCAGCATCCGCGAAAGCCTGATCGATCTGCTGGAGACGGAAGAAAAATGGTCGGAAGTGCTCGATCAGACGGTTGATCTGGCGGATACCCATCACCAACTTGGCAATGTCGATATGTCGCGCGAAACCTTCCAAGCGGCGGAACGACTGGCGAACCGGGTTGGCGCACCAGTTGACAAGACCGTGCGCATCAAGCACCGCCTTGCTGATCTGGAACAGGCGCGCCTTGATCTGCGCCGCGCACAGAAGATGTACGAAGAAATTATCACGATCTCGCCGGATGACGAACGCGCTCACCGGATGCTGGTCGATATGAACTACCGTCAAGGCAACCAGATCGAAGCGATCCGGCGCTTGGACAAGCTGTTGAGCGTATATGCGCGTAATAAGCAGATCAGCCGGATCACACAGCTTCTGGAAGAGCTGGTCGTTCTGTACCCGAACGACATGGGACTGCGCTCACGGTTGGCACAGATTTACAAGCAGTTGGGGCGCACGCACGACGCAATCGTGCAGCTTGACGCGCTTGGCGAACTTCAGCTTGAAGCCGGACTGCACAAAGAGGCGGCGAATACCATCCGCCAGATTGTCCAGTTAAGCCCGGAGAATGTCGAAGATTACCGCAGACTGCTTGGGCAGTTGGGCGGTTAGTTTGGAGAACAACCCGGCGTGGATTTGCGCTACTTCCTGACCAGTCTCACTGCGGGCGACGTGCTGGATATCCTGCTCGTCGCTTGCGTGTTCTTCACGCTCAGTTTCTTTGTGCGTGGAACTCAGGCAATGGCGCTTCTGCGCGGGTTGGTGCTGTTGTTCGGCGCGGCGGTCGTCGTCAGCAGCTTGTTTGATCTGGTCGCGGTGCGCTGGTTGCTCGAACGCGGGCTGACCGTCTTGTTCGTCGCCGTCCCGGTGATCTTTCAGCCAGAACTGCGCCGCTTACTTGAGCGGTTGGGGCGGGCAGGATTTCTGATCAGCCGGGGAGCGCCGGAATCGACGCGGGCGCGCATCATTGATGATGTTTGCCAAGCGGCGGAACGCTTGAGCGAACGGCGGCATGGCGCGCTCATCGTGCTCGAACGCAGCAGCGGCTTGCAGGAATACATTCGCACAGGCATTCCGCTCAACGGTGATGTGAGTCCGCAGCTTCTCTTGACGATCTTTTGGCCCAAAACTGAACTTCATGATGGCGCGGCAATTGTTGACCGAAGCGGCAGGATCGCGTCGGCGGCATCAGTGCTGCCGCTGTCATCTGCGCGCAACCTCGGTCAGCCGAAGTTGGGCACACGCCACCGCGCGGCGATTGGCTTGAGCGAAGTCAGTGATGCCATTTGTGTGATCGTGAGCGAAGAAACCGGGCGCATTTCGATTGCCAACGGCGGGCGTTTGATTCCGCGACTCGACTCAAAACGGATGCGCACGATCTTGAACGCGCTGTATGGTGCTGACCGCACACAAGCCTTATCGCTCCCGCAGCGGGTACGCGAGCAGGTGAACGATCTGGTTATCCGGCTGCGCGAGCGCAACAACACCTAAATCATGCAAAAGAACTTTCGCGCGCTCCTAATCGAAAATGCCATCTGGTTTACCGGATCACTGATCTTAGCCATCATGGTGTGGATCATCGCGGTATCGCAGAATGATCCTGTCGAGCAGTGGCGGCTCAGTCCGCGTGTGCCGATCCGCGTAATCGCCCCGGATGGCATCATCGTCACCGACCAGAGCGAAATCACCGCATCGGTGCAGCTTCAAGCACAGCGGAGCGTGCGCGAGGCAATGGCAGCAGACGACTTGATCGTGAGCGTAGATGTACGCGATCTTTCTCCCGGTACGCATATCGTCCCGTTGGCAGTCCAAACGGTGCGTCAAGCGCTCGTCGTGGATACGTCGCCGCGTCAGATCACGGTCAGCATCGAAGTCGAAGAATCGCAGCTTAAGCCCGTCGAAGTCGTGATCGCCGCTGAACCACCGCTCGATTACCGTTACGACGATGCGCAGTTCAGCGTGCTTCAGGCGGTGGTGACAGGACCGCTCAGTTTAGTGGAGCAGGTCGAATCGGCGCGCGTATCGCTCGATTTGACGGATCAGCGAACGACGTATCAGGGTGCGGCGCGTCTTGAACCTGTTGATGCCAACGGCGACGTTGTGGAAGGCGTCACGCTTGAGCCGTCCAACGTTGATGTCACCGTCGCCATTGAACCGCGCGACGATGTTAAGCCGATGAGCGTGTTTGTTCCGATTGAAGGCGATCTCCCGCAAGGATACGTCTTGCGTTCGTTCGGGTATGATCCGCAGCAGGTGTATGTGAGTGGTCCGCCTGATGTGTTGAATGCGATTGGCGATACGCTGTTCACGCCGCCCGTCGATTTCAGCACCCGCACAGGTGACTTTGAACTCACGATACCGATTCAACTCCCCGATCCGCGCTTGATCTTGATTCCGAATCGGAATGTCACCGTGAGCGTAGGTATCGAAGCGCAGATCGTCACCCGCCAGTTGGATGCCGTGCCTGTACAGGTGATCGGCTTGACGGCGGACGCGCATGTTCAGATTGTGCCGGACTTGGTGACGGTACTGCTGACTGGACCGCAAGCGGCGCTCGAATCACTGCGCGCAACCGATGTGCGCGTGATCGTCGATGTCAGTACGCTGAATCCGGGCGACAGCGTTTCGCTGACCCCGCTCACTACGATTGGCGATGGCACGCTGGCGAACGTGAGTATTCAGGTGATTCCGGCGACAATCGACATTCGCATGACCGCAGAAGCAACTCCGGAAATGACTGCCCCTCCGTGATCACCCCATTTGTCTGATACACTATGGTATTCCATTCCATCTAGCACAAAAAAGGCAGGGAAAGATGGCGCGTAAACCGCTGATCGCCCTCGTGGGTCGCCCCAACGTGGGCAAAAGTACGTTATTCAATAAGCTGGTCGGCGAGCGTATGGCGGTCACGGATGATGTGCCGGGGACGACGCGCGACCGTTTGCAGTGGGAATTTGACTGGCGCGGGATTTATTTCAATGTCGTGGATACAGGCGGCATCGAAGTCTATCAGCCGCGCGGCGAACAGCGCGTGATCAGCGAAGGCAGCGCCGAATTTGTCCCGCAGATCAAAGCACAAGCGATGATGGCGGTTGAAGACGCGGACGTGGTGGTTCTCGTCGTGGATGCGGTCGCTGGGATCACCGCCGCCGATGAAGAAATCGCCACGATCCTGCAAAAGACGAAAAAGCCTGTGCTGGTCGCCGCTAACAAAGTCGATCACATTAATCACACGCTTGAGGCGGTCGAGTTCTTCTCGCTCGGCTTGGGCGAAGTCTACCCGATCAGCGCGATTCACGGCTTGGGCATTGGTGATCTGCTTGATGCGGTCTACGAAGCGCTGCCCGACGAACTCAAGCAGATCGATGATCCCGCCGAACGCGAACACCTGAAGATTGCGATCGTTGGGCGTCCGAACGTCGGCAAAAGCAGTTTGGTCAACAAGCTGTTGGGTGAAGAGCGCGTAATCGTCAGCCCGATTGCCGGGACGACGCGCGACGCGATTGACTCGACTATTTCGTATTATGGCGAGTCGATCACACTGATCGATACGGCGGGCATTCGGCGGCGCGGTCGAATCGAACCGGGGATCGAGAAATTCAGTGTGATCCGCGCGATGCGCGCTATCGAACGCGCCGACGTCGCGCTGCTGCTGGTGGATGCGGTCGAAGGCATCACCGATCAAGATATGCACGTCGCCGGGTACATCATGGAGGCGGGCAAGAGCGTCGTGCTCCTGATCAACAAATGGGATGCCATCGAAAAGGACAGTATGACGCTTGTCCAATTTGAGCGTGAAGTGCGGGGTAAGTTCGACTTTCTGCCCGACCCGCCGATCTTGTTCATCAGCGCACTCACCGGACAGCGCATTCATCAGGTATTGGAGACGGCGCAAAAGGTCTGGGAAAACCGCCATTTCCGCATCCCCACATCCGAGATTAACCGGATTGTCCGCGAAGCGATGACGACTCACACGCCGCCTGTGCGCGGGACGCGCCGCCTGAAAATCCTGTATGCGTCACAAGTCGCGGCAAACCCACCCGTGATTTTATTCCACGTCAACGATGTGCGGTTGGTTCACTTCACATATAAGCGATTCCTTGAGAATCAAATCCGCAAGTCGTATCCCTTCGAGGGGACTCCGCTGCGGATGAGTTTCCGCAACCGCGACAGCGAACCCTCCTAAAGGGTGGTTTGCGCCAGCAGTTCGTAAACCTCGATCGGTTTCGTGCGGTTTTTTGCCGTGATGCTGCCAATCGACTGAAGCTGCGCGCCGCCGTTCGCATTGAGGCGGTGCGCGAAGGCTTCTTCTACGAGGATTTGCCCCGGTTTGGCGGCTTCCTGCAAGCGTTTGGCGACGTTGACGACATCACCGATTGCCGTGTAGTTGATCGCCATGTCTGTCCCGACGTAGCCGACAACCGCTTCGCCCACATGCAGCCCGATTCCGAATGCCAGCGGATCTTGACGCTGTCCGCTCATCTCGCGGGCAGCCGTTTGGAGCATGAGCGCCGCTTGTGCTGCCTGTGATACATGATTCACCTGTACTTCGGGTGCATTGAAGATTGCCATAATGCCGTCGCCGAGGTACTTATCGAGTGTGCCACCGTAGGACAAGATCACATTCGCGGCGAGGCTCAAATAATCGTTCAGCATTGCCACCACTGCTTCAGGTGGGAGGTTCTCGCTGTAAGCGCTGTAGCCGCGGATATCCGCGAACAAGATCGAAATCTCCTGCCGCTTGCCGCCTAACTGGACTTGTTCGGGATGCTCAAGGATCAGATCAACGACGCGCGGCGGCACAAACCGTTGAAACATCGTGCGGATCTTCGCCTTCTCGTTTTCTTTGCGGATACGCAGTGCCTCGTAGTTGCGCGAGTTCTCCAACGCGATTGCGGCGTAGTCGGTGAGTGCGCTCAAGAGGGCGCTGTCATGCCGTGTGAACGCCTGTGCCCGACCGGAAACATTGCGCACCCCCAACACTCCAATCACCCGATCACGGATGACCAGCGGTGCGGCGGCGGTGGCGAGCAGTCGTCCGCCCTTTGCGCCTTCCGGTGTCACGATGATTGGCTGTTTGGTTTCGACGACGCGAGCGGCAACCCGATCATCGATCTCTTGACTGAGCCATTCAGCACGTGGATTGCCATGCCGCTTGATCGCCTGACAGATCATCCGTGTGCCGCTGCCACTCGTCAGGTACAAAAAACCTTCTTCGGCGTTGGTGAGCTTGACTGCCGCATCGACGATGCGCGGCAGCAGTTGGGGAAGCTCGGTCAGCGCCGTGACGCTTTTGCCGATGCTGTAAAGGATATTCAGTTCCTGCAAACGGAACTGAAGCTCACGGTTTGAGGCGATCACACGCTCGGTCAAGGCTTCTTTTTCTTGCCGCAGCCGCACATCGTTCAAACTTCGTTCGATGGCGAACAGCATTTCTTCAATCGTGAACGGTTTGCGAATGTAATCGCGCACGCCGAGCCGGTAGACCTCAATCGCGATTTCTTCTGAGCCGTAAAACGTCATCAAGATGACTGGTGTAGCGATTCCCCGGTCATTCATCGCCTTGAGAACGTCGATCCCGTTCATACGCGGCATTTGGTAATCCAGCAAGATCAGATCGGGGTGGTGCTGGGCGATCATGTCCATGCACTCCATCCCGTCTTTCGCTGTAATGGCACGGTAGCCGTTCTGTTTGAGGACATAATCGACCACAAACTCGCGGTTCTCCTGCCCGTCATCTACCACCAGAATGAGTTCATCCGCCAAAGCGCTAACCCTCAATTCTAAACGCACGACACCTTGGAAAATCGGTGATAATCCATATCAGTATATGCCACCACAGCGGAATGCGAAAACAAGGATCACTGCTGAACAGCCGCATTCAGCGGTTCGCGGATTGTGAGATACGGTTGGGATAGGTATAATAGGCTACTTTCAAAGAGGCATTGACCTGCTTCTCGACGGAAAGGACACTGTGAGCAGTCCGGCTCGCTCCACTTCTATGGAAGCTCAAACCTCCCTTCAACCATTACCCGCTGTATCCTTCGACCGACCCCGTTTGCGCCGCTCGAACCTGCTGCGTGAAATCGTTGAGACCGTCCTTTTGATCGTCATCGTCTACACGTTGTTCAATTTGGCGAGCGTGCGGTTCTTCATCGAAGGACCAAGCATGCAGCCGAATTTCTATGAAGGTCAGTATTTGGTCGTCAGCCGCGTCAATTATCTATTCGGTCAGCCGGAACGCGGGGACGTCGCGGTGTTTGATCCGCCGGGGGATGCTGGACCGGAGCCGCTGCTGATCAAGCGCTTGATCGGGCTGCCGGGTGACACGATCGAACTTCGCAGCGGCGTGCTTTACATCAACGGCGTGAGTTACGAAGAACCGTATATTAAAGAACCTTGCACGGCGCGTTGTGACGGCGCGTGGACGCTTGGCGAGAACGAATACTTCTTTATGGGCGATAACCGGAATAACAGCCGGGATTCGCGGGTATTTGGGGTGGTTACACGCGACCGCATCGTCGGCGAAGTCGTGCTGCGTTACTTCCCGCTGCAAGACATCCGCTTCATCGGCGCGTGGACTCCTGTTCGCGTTGGTTCTTAGTGGAAAGAGAGGCAGCAAACATGCTTATGCCAGCACACTCGTGCCCACGTTGTGCAATTGGACGACTCACACCGAAGCAGATCCCGTACACGCGGGTGCATGAGGGCATGTTCATCAGCTTGCCGAATGTCACAGTTTCCACCTGTGATGTATGTGGCTTTGAAGAAACGGATCAACGAGCGCTAAGTCAACTTGATGCGCTGGTTGGTGAATTTGGTGCAGTTCCATCCGAAAACCGTCTGGCAGCCAAACTGCCGCCAGTTGACCCGGATTCTGCTGATACAGCGGTACAAACACCGCGCATCAAGCCCTGATGCTCCAAACGCCCGCGCACGCGGGCGTTTTCATACCTGTTATAATCAAACCGTTGAGTGCACTTTTATCTTCACCGCGAAGGGGATGCCTTGGTTTCGGCGGCAGTGACGATCGGTTTTGTGACCAGTCTGGCAGCATTCGGGATTAGCTGTGGCATTCTGTTTTGCACACTGCTGGTTCGTTCGCAGGGTGGCGGTACCAATCGACGCCTCATCGCCTTTTGTTTGGCGTTGATCGGCTGGAGCTTGATTCTCCTGCTCGCCTCACTAGGAGGTCAGAGCTTAACTGATCAGCCGTACATTGTCTGGCAGCTTTTGGCAACCGCGCTGACATTCTCGGTTTTCGCTTATCTGGTCATCGTTATCCCGTATTTTCGCCCCGGTGATCGGTTGGTGCAGGCAGCGGTTGTGATCGCTCCCGTGCTCGTCCTGATCAGCCTTGTCTTGATTTGGAGCGGTGCTCTTTTCTTAGCAGGTCCCGTGCTGGATACTGGCGGCGTGATCATGCTCAGTGTCGCCTTGGTATACGGGGTGCTTACCTTCTGGGCGCTCCTGACCTCCCCCCACAAGGACGCGCCGAGTCTGCGGCTTCCAACAGGTTTGGTGGTTCTCGCGTTGGGCAGCGATATGATCCTCACGCTGCGCTCGACAGGGTTGGGGCTGCTGTTGATGACCATCGCCGGAGGCTGGATCGCGGTAGTGAAACTTCGCACACAGCTTGGCAAGCCAGTACGCGATCTGCGTGATGAACTGCGGGTCGCCAATCAAGACTTGCGTCAAGTTGTGGCGGATCTTGCCACTGAGCGCGGGCGCAGCGTAGACCTGACCAAGCAGTTAAGCGATTCGCGCGATTACGCGCAAGCGAAGCTCGATTTTCTGGATCGGCTTGGTCACCGGTTGCGCACACTGCTGAACTCAATTGGCGGTTACACCGAACTGCTTGTCACCGGTGTTTATGGTGAACTGAGCGAAAAGCAGCATGATCGAATGGTGGTGATTCACCGAAACAGCACGGTGTTACTGGCGCTGATCCGCGATATGCTTGACTTCAATGTGCTGGATGCGGGGCACATGACGCTCCAGCTTCGCTCTATGAGCTTATACGGGTTGGTGCAGCAGGCGCTCACACGAATCACTGTGTTAAACGGCGGTGAGCCGCCCAACATTGAAACCGATATTCCCTCAACGATTTACCCGATCATGGCGGATGAGGAGCGCTTTCCTCAGCTTCTAGCGCATGTGATGTACTTCGCATTAAAATCAGGAAGTGTGCCCGTTCGTGTGAGCGTGCAAAATGTTCAAGTGAAAAGTGGTATAGGACAGCATTTCGCGCTGCCGCTGATCGGCTGGCTGTCGGATGGTGAGTGGGTGATCACGCAGATCTTGTCGCCTGAACTAACGCTGTCACCTGAAGAGCAGACCGCGCTGTTCGAGCCATTCTCGGACTCTGACGATCAAACGATTCATGTTCACACCGGGCTAGGGCTGACGATTGCTCGCAAGCTGATCGAACTGCATCAAGGGGCAATATGGGTCAAGAGCCAGCCTGAGCAGGGTACGAGTTTTTACGTCGCAGTTCGCGCCGTGATTTTGTGAGTTGAGTATTGGCAGCGTAATATTGTGTGGGATTAGCACCAAAGGGAAAAGATCTTGGCGAAAGTGCTGATCGTGGATGACAACGTGGATAACCGCCAGTTGCTGGCGGATATTGCGGAGTCAATGCGCCTCGAAACGATGCAAGCCGCGAATGGTGTCGAAGCGCTGCAGATAGCGAATGATGAGCTTCCCGATTTGATCATTCTGGATGTCAACATGCCGGGCATGTGCGGGTTTGAAGTTTGCGCGCTCCTCAAGAGCGGCGAAAGCACCGCGAATATCCCCGTTATTATGTTGACCGCGATGAGCGACATTGAACACCGCGTTGAAGGACTGCGTTTAGGGGCGGATGATTATGTCGCCAAGCCGTTTAATCCTCGCGAACTCATGGAACGGATGCGAACGCGCTTGCGTTCGAAAACGACTACGGATGAGCTTCGCAACACCCAACAAATGATCCGCGATACCTTCGAGCGGTTTGTTTCGCCGTCCGTTGTCGAACAGCTTCTGCATCATCCTGATCAGATCAAATTGGGCGGAACGCTGCGTGAGGTCACCGTGTTCTTCAGTGATCTGGAGAATTTCACGAGCATTGCGGAACAGTCGGAACCGAATCGGCTTCTGCTCGTTTTGAACGCCTATCACACAATGGTTGTGCAGACGATTCAGGAGTGCGGCGGCACAGTCGATAAGTTCATGGGTGATGGCGTGATGGCGCTGTACAACACGCCGCTCGAACAGCCGGATCATGCGATGCGTGCGGTGCGTACTGCGCTGCTGATTCGCCAGCGCATGCCCGCATTCCAGCAGCAGTTTGATCCCTTGTATCATATGAAGATCAACTTTGGCATTCATACGGGTTTAGCCGTCGTTGGGAACGTTGGTGCGCCCAATCTCATGAACTTCACCGCTGTTGGCGACACTGTGAATGTGGCGGCGCGCCTGCAAGGGATGGCGATACAGGGGCAGATCATGATCAGCAGCGCGACGCAAGCAATCGTGGGTGGGAACATCAACACACGCTTGCTAGGACCTGTCAAAGTGAAGGGGCGACGCGAAGAAGTCGTCACTTACGAGGTTGTGCTGTAGCCGAGTCTTGACGTTCACGGTACAGGATGATAAACTGCGTCCTGTGGTATGGCCCCATCGTCTAGAGGCCTAGGACGAAGCCCTTTCAAGGCTTAAACTCGGGTTCGAATCCCGATGGGGTCACCTAACGAGACACTATCCGAACAAGCGACACCCTCATGGGCGTCGCTTTTCATTTCCCCCTGCTGCGCCGTCTCAACCTTCTCCTTGACGTGCTGGAGATAGCCGAAAGGCGGGAGCAGTTCCAGATCGATCACTTCACCATCCGCGTTGACGATCACTCGCTCAACCACTTCCTGCAATAACTGCCGCTGCTGCGGCGCGTCTAACTGACCATAGCGTACACCCATCTTGCTGATGATGTCCAATGCTGCATCCAGATTGCTGATATGCGTCTCTTTGGTACGCTCCAAGCTATCCAAACTGGTGATGAGTTTGGTGCGGCGGTCGCACCAGTCCTGCCACAGCTCTTCCCAGATGTCGTCGGAAATCCGCCCGGCGGCATACAACCGCGCTGCCCGTGACTCCTCTTGCTTGATGTCTTCGAGTGCTGCTTCGAGCTTGCGGCGCTCTTCCGGTCGGGAGTAGCCCAACCGCTCCTCGAGATCACGGGTGTAGTGGTCACGAATCTGCGGAACGAGCGCCGGATCGACCTGAATACGCGCGATTTCGGCAGCCAAACTGTCCTCGACCACAGCGCACGGCAGATTCGTCCGGCTGCTGGGAATGCAGTAGTAGGGCGTGCCGCCGCTTTTGCGTGAGGCGTTCGGCTTGGAGCAGGTGAGCGCGATTTCGCTCCCATCCTCACGACGCAGATAAAGCATCGCGCGGAGCAGGTAGTGATGCTTCCTATGTCGAGAACGCTTCTGATTGCGCCTATCCAGAATCGCCAAGCCGCGCTCGAATTCTTCGGTCGTGACGATCGCTTCCCACTCGCCGCGAATGGTTTTCGGGAGAATATCGGCTTTTTCGCTGACGACCCAGCCGGCATACACCCAGTTGTGGAAAATCCGCGACAGCCCGTTGACCGCCGCCGTGCGCTTGCCCTTGGGCGAAATCTTGACGAGTGGTCGTCCGGTGCGGAAGCGATAGCCTTTGGCATGGAGCACCTCGCAAATCTCTTTCAACGGATAGGTATCTTCAAGCAGCATATCCCACGCCTCGCGCCACACGAGCGACTGTTCCGGGTCGCGCTCGATCCAGCGCCGGTACTTGCCGTAATTCAGGATTTCAAACTGAGTCGTTTTCTCCTCACGATTGACATAGCCATCGGGGGCTTTACCGATGAATCCGCCGCTGCGCAGCTTGGCATACATCCCACCCCGACAGCGCTGTCCGATCTTGATCGACTCCCGCCGCGCGAGAGTGAAGGACAAGCTGACAAGGATACGGTCATCGGGATCGATTGGATCGAGGTCGGGGTAGTCGGCGAACCGCACCGATACGCCGAAGGCGTGCAGTTCATCGATGATGGACAGCGCTTCGGCATCGTTGCGTCCAAAACGTTCGGCGTTTTCAGCCGCGACGAAGGAGAACTTCCCGGCGCGGGCATCATCGAGCATGCGCTGATAATCATTGCGCTTGTCGGCGGAACGTCCACTCAGGTTATCGACATACGTTTCGTAGATCGGCAGGTCAGACCGCCCGAACAGATTGCGCTCAATCGCGCTGCGCTGGCGCTCCTGCGAGAGCTTCGGGTTCTGCGCATCCTTGTCACTCGTGCGCAGGTAGCTTGCCCAACCGGGCATGGGTGGGGCAGGTTTGGAACGGCGGTTACGGGACATCGTCAGATTCTCCTCTTGGACTGTCTTTACGATACGCCGGATCATCGCCGTCGTGTTTTTCGTCGCCGGTGTCGTGAGGGAATGGCAGCACATCCTCCGGTTCGGACAGCAGGTGCGCGACCCGCAGCAGCCGCGCGATGATGCGTTCTTCAGCGCTCATGCCGCGCTTCATCACGGCTCTCCGCCGTAACGGATCGTCAACGCAATCGCTTCGATGGTGTCGGCAATGCGTAAACGGTGCTTCCATTGATTGAACGTCTGCTGAGAGATCCCCAGCACCTCCGCCGCGCCTTCTTCGCTGCCTTGTTGACGGTACGCGTCAATCATGATTTGCTCAATCTTGGCGCGTCCGTGCTGCTGTTCGATGAGACGCATGGTCACTGTCTTAGAACGATCACGCATCTTGCCAACTATCCTGAATGTATGGTCTTTAATGCCACTATAACGCAGGTTTGCGAGTCGTCAAGAGGGGAATATCACGAATACTGAAAGTCCGTTTCGACACTTTCACTACGATATGGTAAGCTGAGACATGCGATATTTAGGAAGCTGATAACGAGGGAAAAACGATGACCGACGACGGCAAGAAGAAACTGGGCGAACGCATCCGGCGCGCCCGGATGGATTCCGGGATCACGCAGAAGATGCTGGCAGAGACG
>JBGSVJ010000031.1:0-13950 GCA_041753015.1 Anaerolineae bacterium | reverse complement strand
AGCTGAGACATGCGATATTTAGGAAGCTGATAACGAGGGAAAAACGATGACCGACGACGGCAAGAAGAAACTGGGCGAACGCATCCGGCGCGCCCGGATGGATTCCGGGATCACGCAGAAGATGCTGGCAGAGACGTTAGGAATGTCTCAGGGCGTGATTTCGAATGTCGAAAACGGGGTTTCGACGATTGATGTCCCTGATTTACCGACGTGGGCAGCTGCGCTGAACAAACCGATCATGTTCTTTTTTCTCGACGAATCCCTCCCTCCCGAAGAACGCGCGGCGGCGATCCTCGACTTGCTTTCAAACAAACAACGGGAGCGCGTGCTGGAGATGTTGGAGTACTTGGCGCTCGGCATGCGGTATAAAGGAAAGCTCTAAGCGTCTCCTTTGCGCATCTGGGTGACCCACTCAAGCAGCCGGGTAACGTTGCGCTGCCCTTTGGGGGAAAGCTGCTCGGTTTCTTCGGTGATCGTGGTCAGGAGCGGGGTGGCAAGTTCCGGGTGGAGCGCGGCGAGCATCGCGCGGCATTCGTCGAGCGTCTCGCACATGAAGTAGTCGAGCGACACGCCGTACACGCGACACACAAGGCGCATCGTTTTTATGCGCGGATTATCCGCATCGTCGTTCAGGAAATTCTGAATCACCTGATCGGACATGCCAATCGCGTGACCGAGCGCGCCGGCGTTGAGCGGTTTGCCGTCCGCGTCGAATTTGGTTTGCATGAGCAGGCGCAGTTTGTCGCCAAAGTGGGGTGCGGTCATTCTTCACCCCCTTCGAGATTTTCCAGCGGTGGGAGCGGCGGCACGTCGCGCCCCTGCTTACGCATCTCCTCGGCAGCATGCGCCCAGCGGATTAATTGGAGAATCTCTGCCTGTGCATCCGGCGAAAGCTGCATCGCGCGGAAGGAAATCTCGCCAAGTGCAGGCGTGACTGAGGTGGGTTTGCTTGCCAGCAGCGTGTAGCACTCGTCGCGGGTTTGCGTCTCGAAGTAGCGCAGCGGAATATCGAAGAAGCGGCAGATCGCGCGCAGGGTGCTGAACTGGGGATTATCCACCCGCCCGGTGCGCATGTGACTGACCGTGCCATGACTGATGCCCGTCGCTCGGCTGATCTCGTGCAGGGTATACGGTCGCCCATCCGGATGCAGCCGCACCTCAAACAGGATGTCAAGCTGCTCAGGGAGCGGAAGATAGTCATCCATCAGATAATGCTTTCACCTCACATGTCATAGGCAAAGTATCTTAGAATTCACCTCCGCCGTCAATACCCCATCGGAGTATTCATTTTCGTCAGTCGCGTGACTTGATTCCATCCACGCGATACCGCCGCAATCCGCACCTGACGCGCGCGTGAAGTTTGCGCAACCTCTCTTGCTTCCGTGCTTTCTCCGCACACCGTTTTCACCCACGTATTCCGCCGAGCGATGCAGCCGCCGCGCCGAGTTTCCCCGATCCGCACTGCATGTCCGCTGACACTCCGTGTCCGCTGAGATGTCTTGTGCCGCTTTCCTCCTTCTTGCCCCATGCGACCGAACACGTGTCGATGCAGGCTGACCAGTCTGGCAGGCGCGGCACGGTGTCAATCCCGCACGCGGGATCGCTTTCGCCCGATTGCGCCGGGCTTGTGCCGCTTCGCTCATGCAATCGGGCGAGCGCCTCCGGTGACACCGCGCCTTGAGCGCCTGCCATGAGGGGGTCAGCCATCGACACAAGGTCGATGGGGAGTCTCAAGGAGCAGCAAATGGGCACCAGTTTACACATTCAGCTTACGGGATTTGTCGGCAGCGACCCGCAGGTGAAAACGGTTGGGGAGCAGAAAGTCGCCTCGTTCAGCATCGCCGTCAGCCGGAAAAATCGCGCGGGTGAGAAGCAGACAGTTTGGGTGCGCGTTAACGCATGGAACCGCCTCGCCGAAGTCGCTGAGCAGTTCATCAAGCGCGGATCGCTGATCCAAATTTCGGCAGATTGGCTGCGTCCGAGTGCGTGGGTGGATCAGTCCGGCAGTCCGCAGACCAGTCTCGATGTCGATGCCTCCCGCCTCGTGCTGCTCGACCGCGCACCGGATGGTGACGCGAAAGAAGCACAGGACGCGATCCCATTCTGATCGCGGTTCGACAACTGAATAGTCCTCGTAGAGCCGCACCCCAAGTGCGGCTTTTTCATTCGATTCCATACGCACAGCGAGTCGATTGTAGACTACTTGAGAAGCGGGGATTTGTGGCGTAAGACTGCGGGGTTGGGAACACGTCGAGTTTCTGGTCGCTCCTGCTTTGTCTTGAACTATACTGATAACCATCACCAGTTTACTAAATGAGTACGCATCCAAATGCCTACATTAAACGATATTTTAGAGCAAAAGATTCTAGGTGATGTATACAGAGTAACGACCCATGAGTCGGTTGTTGAGATACGCGACAAGTTGATGCAACACGGTTTTGCGGTATTTCATATCGAGGGTGTTAAGGTAACCGATCTCTTGTCGTTCTTCTCTGAATACGCAGCGGCTATCGAATTTCCAGGCACACATGGAAAGAATTGGGACGCGCTTTGGGACTCACTGCGTGATCTAAGCTGGCATCCCGCAAAGGGTTATGTGATTGTCTATGACGATATTCACGTGTTGGCAGCGAATCATCCTGACAAGTTGCTAGAGGTGTTTCAAATAATGCGAATGGCAGCTCGGGAGCGTAATCAGCACCACCCACTTTACATTCTGTTTGTTGAAGAGGAGTCGCTAAAGCCGGACTTTGTACATGACTTAGCTTCCATAGAACTGCGCTAGGAGCTGTCGTCATAATTCCCTTTGGCGCCGCAGCGCCGAACCGCACCCGCCGACTCCGCGAATCGACAGCCCATTAGCGCTCAGCGACGCTGTACTCAGGAGAATGTCCGCGGTTGGGGGGCGATGAGCGAGTATTCGAAATTGAGTTTCAAATCGCTCTTCTCGCCGGCGCTATACCTCAGACATTGGCGACTTCTGAGGAGGGCGAGTGGGTCGTACCACATATGCTTCCGATGTGCCAAAGTCGAGAGGAACATGCATAATGTTTATAAAGGTTATTGCAGAAAGCGCAGAATACTGGTATTCACCTAAAGTAGATGAGTTACCTCGCATGACGCCTGACGGAATTAAGATTAGTCATAATTTCACATCACAAACGTGGTGTGGCATTTTAGTTCCAAATATGAGTGATTTTCGTGCAGTTGTCTCTCCTTATCCCATAGTTTCAAGTACACCTGCATTGCAGGTACGTCCTCTGCAGTTTTTGCATTGGGATGATAACCTTGATTTGGAACTACTGGACAAGAAAGTAATTGGCACGCTGGCAAACGACGGTGATTTCATCAACTCCATAAAGGTAGAATTTCACCCTAGCGTTCAGTGCAGACACTGCAATTGGGAAGGTATAGGCTTAGTTGTTGATACAGGAGATTCTTACATTGGCGCTTACGGCTTAGGAAGGGAAAAGTTAAACAGACGCTATGAACGCGGTGGGCTTATAGAGACTTGTCCTGTATGCGGAGAAGCTTTAGGTTTAGGGATTGTCAAGATCTTTCCAAACAACGTTGATACCTAATGGTACAAGACAATCATTGCCCTACAATCACGTTAAGTTCCATAACATGTATTGATTCGATCTGCAAATAGTTGTGTCTAAAAAGGGTCGTTTGTTAGGAACTACCCTTTGCTCGACTCAGAGCCAATAGACGAGCGCCGGCGCGGCGACGCTCACTACGACAACAACGGCAACCTACTCGGCGACGGGACGACCCCCTCCCTACACATGGGATCGCGCAGCCTTCTTTGTGGATCGGTCGGACCTCTCCGTTCAAAATCTGCCAAGTTTCTGGCGCTCCCTCGCAGGAGCGCCGCGCTGACTTCGCAGCGCCGAACCGCCCCCGCCGACTCTGCGAAATGACACCCTGTAAGCGGTCAAAGACGCTGTGTTCAGGGGGGTGTCTGCGGTCGGGGGCGGTGAGCGAGGAGAAAACCTCGCCACCTTAAGCGCCGGTGGGGGCTTCCGTACGCCACTCACGTGGCGCACCCCGGCAGCCCCGTCGGGTTCTGCCGGGCATGTGGATGCCGCTCCGCCGCATCCACCGGACGCACCTTGCAGGCGCGTCCGCAAAAAAACTCACCGCAAACCGCAAAATTGCGCCGCTCGACTAAGCCCCGTATGCGACGATTCCATCACCCAAAACACACCTGATGGAGCGGTCGCATGGCGGTCAAAAACATCAAACGCAGCCTGAATATGTCCGAAGAAATGCACAGGCTGCTGCTACAACTCACCGCCAAGCGCGGACGCGACGTAACCGAATCGGACATCATCCGTGAGGCGATCCGCGAATACCTCGACGCGCAGTCCGATCTGGTCGGCAGCAAACGGCATTTTCAAAAGTTGCTGCAAGCGCGGCTCGACCGGCTTGAGAGCATTCTCACGTTTCAGGCGAACATTCAGATTTATCTGCTGGGCGCGCTGTTTGAGGCGGACGCGGACGAGGCACTCGCGGAGGCGATCATCACGGCGAAGCGCGACGGGGAGGCGCTGCTGGCGCAAATCCGCGCGGTGCGCGAACTGGAGCCGCCGCGATGACCAAGCCCGTGATCATCGTCAACTTCGCGTACAAAAGCCCGACCGGGCAGGGTTACGGCAAAGGTCCCGGAGCGCTGCGCACGATGCTGCGCTATTTTCAGTATCGCGACCGCCGCAACAACTGGTTATCCAAAAATCGCGGGTATATTCGCTGGATTGACCGGGGGATGGGCAAACACCACCGCGAAATCTTCAAGCAGTGTGAGGCGCTGCAAAGTGAGCATGTGATGGCGTGGACGTTCGTCGTCTCGCCCGCGCCGGATTTGATGACGCTTGTTCCGGAGCGCCAGCGCCGCGCCTTTATCAGCGACCTCACCGAGCGGGTGGTCGAGGATTACTACACGGCGCGCGGGCTGGACAATCCACAGTACAGCTATGTCATCCATACGGCGAAAACGAAAGCGACCGACGAGGAACCGTCACGTGAGCACCTGCATACGCATGTGGTCTTGCCCGGCACGGTATCGAGCATGGCGGAGCGGCTACCCGTTTATAACAATACTTCCAAGGGGCATGACAAGCTGTTCCGTGAGATCGCCGCACACCATTTTTCGACCATGCTCGATCAGACGATCGGGGTAGAGTGGCGCAGATTGCGCCCGGATATGACTCCAGCACTGGATGCCAATATTCAGGATAGAGCGCTGTGAATTGGGGTTCAAAATGATGCAGCAAGACGTACTACAGTGAAGCAATGAACTTATTTGAACACAAGGCTGCAAACGATGGCACAGGTTGCCGCACAATCGGTCTTTCTTCTCGTCATTTTCGGATTTATTGGCGCAGCGGGGATACTGTTCACAGCCATTTCCGCTCGAGAGTGGGCAGTCTGGCTCCTCCTCAAACAGTACGGGAAACGGAGTGAGGCGAAATTGATCAGCCTATATGTACGCCAAAGTCGAGCACCGGAATACAACGTGATGTTTCAACCCAGTGCTGACGCGGAAATCTATGTCACGCAGGTGATCACCCGGAAAACGTTTCTATGTCTTCAGTCGCAGGACACCGTAGAAATCCTGTACTTGCGTTCGTGCCGAGCCATTGCCCGCCTAACCGGAGAACACGTTGACACTTGGGGGCTTGGAAGCACGACGATAGCCGCGTTTGTCTTCATTCTCGTGTTTCAACCACTCTTGGTTGTTTGGCTAGTTTGCTTCGCAATCGCTCTTGTTACCCCTCGATTCGTATCGGAGGTATCGCTTCAAAGGTTCTACAGTTGGCATTCCGCGCAAAAGCAGAAGCGAAAACCCTGATCATGCTCTATTGGCTGTTCACCAACGGGCGCGAATTCCTCAGCGCGTTGCTCCCCGTTTTCCTCTGCATAACGCCTATCATTGTCATCCTCTCCGCCGTGTTGATGGGTGCGAGCATTCGACGCACTGGGGAAGAAGCGCTCAAACCATCCCAATTGCAGAGCGGCATAACCGTTCTCAGCTATGCGCTGGTGATGCTCACCGTGTTTGTCGCGTATGTGACCCTCGTGGGAGATTTGGCAGTCCGGCGGGGACGATCCACGACGAACGCGCTTATCCGCGCCATCACCGGAGCGCCGCCGCATATCGACGCGAACCGCCTGTTCCTGTTCGGCATGATGGGCGGGTTGCTCATGGTGATGAGTGTCATCGTGCTGCACAGTTTAATCCGCGAAGGCGGGTGGCTGCGCGAACGACTGGATCGGCTGCGTGTGCCGCCCGCCAAACGTGGGGCGCTCGGATCGTCGCACTTCTGCACGCCGCGTGAATACCGCCGCTTTCGCCGCCCCGATGCAGACGGATTGACTCTGCTCGGCGCGTTCTGGGGCGCAGGCAAGCGCCGACTCGACTTTGGGCGCGGGCAGTTTTGCTTAAGCGGAGAGGACATCGCGCGCGGCGTTCTGACGCTCGGCAGCGCGGGATCAGGCAAGACGCAGGCGATTATCCTCCCGGCGATTGCCGACCGGATGCGCGCCGGACATTCGCTCATCATCGCTGATCCGCAGGGCGAACTGACCGCGCACATCACCCGCATCGCCGCCATCACCCGGCACTTGGTCGTCGTGCATGATCCGACCAGCGCCGCCGGACCGCGCTACAACCTCGCGGCAGACATCCACACCGTGTCCGATGCGCGGGCAATCGCCGAAGTCCTCGTCCCACCCGCGCACGGCGATCACCGCTTCTGGTCGGACAGCGCCGCCGCGCTCCTGTCCGCCTGCCTGATCCGCTTCGACACCCTCGGCGCGATTTATCAAGCGATGAACGACCCGAAAACGTTAGCGAATACCTTGAAATCGAAACGTGATGACGCGGCGCTGCTCGCGAATAGTTTCATCGCCTCGGTGAACACCGACGGCAAGGTCGCCGCGAACGTCATCGCCACACTGGCGACCGCGCTCACCGGTTGGGCATCTGCCGACGTGCGCGCCAACACCGCCGCCAGCGATTTCGACGCGGGGCTGCTCACGCGCGGAAAGACGATCGTCGTGCTCACCTGTCCGGGCAGAATGCGCGCGGTCTACGCTTCTTACCTCGGCGCGATGCTGCGCAAACTCATGCTTGACCTCGACACGCTCGGCGAGCGGCACGGCGGTGCGCTGCCCGTCCCGGTCGGCATCGTGCTGGATGAGTTCCCGACGCTCGGTCGGCTCGATGGGCTGGTGGCGGATGTCAACCTTGTGCGCAAGCGCCGCATCTCCATCGTGATCGGCGCGCAAACCAAGGGGCAGTTTCACCTGATTTATGGGCAAGAAGGGACGGCGGCGCTGTTCACCGGACTGGCGACGCAGGTGATTTACGGCGGCTGCGATGCCGAGACAGCGGAGTTTTACAGCAAGGCGAGCGGGGTGGCGACGGCGGACGACCCGAACAGCCACTTACGGCAGCGCCCGCTCTTGACCGTCGATGAGGTCATCACGCCGCAGGTGGGCAACTGCACCGTGTTCGCGCGTTATGTCGAGGCGGGACACGCGGCGCAGGTGATTCTGAATGCGCGCTTGACCCGGTTTTATGAGCGCGAGGACTGGCGAGCGCGGTTGCACGCGGAGCGCACCGATCCGCTGCTGCTGGAGCGTGGGGTTAATCTGAACTTTCCGGCGGATACGCCGCCCGACGAGGAACAGCACAAAGAAGTCTTGGAAGCTGCCGCCCGTGCCGCACTGGTACGCGAACGGGAGCGGCACGAGTCGGAGCAGGAGATCACCCCGTGAGCCTGAACAAGAAGAAAATGGTGAGCGAAATCGGACGAAGCACGCGGATTCGCAACCGCGATGTGCAGGCGGTCATTGAGGCGCTGATCGAGGTGTGGACGGAGGAGTTGGTCAGCGGCGGACGGATTGAGTTAGAAGGGTTCTGCGTGCTAGAAGTGCAGACGATTGAACGCCAGAGCAATCGCCTACTACCTGCACGACGGTTTCGGCGGGTGACGGTGCGGGGAAGCAAGGCACTGAGGGAGCAATTGAATGGAGTGTCAATTGGTGAGAGTTAGTGAATCGTGGATGAGCTGTTCAACGCTCCATACAGCCGTTGCTCTCGCGCCGATAGTGGTAAGAAATCGGCTGTCTTCGCTAAATTCAACATGTTCGCCAAAGAAATTTAGCCGCGCGATGATGTGCCCATCTTCAGCAGCATAAAGCGTTGTCAAGCGAGACATATCGGTGATGGCATAGTAAGTACGGTTCGGACTTAGCGCGAAGACGATGTCTTGAGACGAAGGCTCTGCCACACAAGGCAATGCCGATGGAAGCGTGAATTCCAACACGCCTGTCGCCACGTTCACAACTTGATTTTGCTGACCGGTCTGTGAATTACACTCCAATCGATACGGATAGCCATCGAGCAGCAGGCTTCCGCCAAATACGGCAGTCGGCGAAATGGCGGCATAGGTGATTGAAATCGGCGCTGGCAGGACTGAGGTTGCACTGCCCGGCAGTAAGGCTTCGATATTGACTGTGCTGGGTAACCAGCCTACGCAGGCGCTGAAGCCGCCGCAATTCGATATTTCGCGCGCGTATCCAGTATTCCGATTGTAAATCGTCACCGCACCGACCACATTCGTGCAACCAGCGCGGCAAAACTCGTGGCCAATGAACACCCATTCAAGAAACGGATGAGGATAAACACCCACCACGCCCCCATCGTAGTCGATTGCAGGAGGTACAGAGTATATATATGCCTGCGCATCTTGATCAATTTGAGAAAAGAAGTAACCGGGCGGTGGCAGTGGGTTAAAGTTGTTATACGGTTCGGAAAAGTCATCAAGTGTAGGCGAGGTCAGTGATAGTGGCGTCACTACAACCGAACCATCACGATTCATTGTTACCTCAAGGGGACGAATCGGATATTCGTCCGTGTGATCGATCAATTGGTCGACCCATTCCAGAAGACGGACACCATCCCCAGTATCATGCCATACAATATGAGGATAGGTCGGCACAGCAGCGGCGTCAGATTCAGTATTGACGCTAAAATCCGCAATCATCCGTCCAGCATCTGCATCAATGAGACGATAAGTATGAACAGCATCTGTTCTGCAGCTGGATGACCCGCGCAGTTGGCCCAAGACTAGCAGCATGTTCTGCGAGGGCGACCAGTCCATGGAGATGATGCAGGTGAAATCCGCCAGTTGTCTGGATAACGTGCGTTCGCCGTCAATATGAACTGCGTACGCACTGTCGGGGGTGGACCAACTCCAAAAGCCGGAGGTGGCTTTGTGCCACGCAAACCATGTCCCATCGTGTGACCAACCCGGACCTTCAGCCCTGTAGAGGAGTTCGCCAACCAGTCCAACGCCCAGCGCACGACTGTCGGTGCCATCAGCACGCTCGATGACGAGTCCGTTGAGTGCGTCCGAATAGTAGTAAATGTAGGGTACTTCACTTCCTAATGGCACATCTTGTGCGAGCGCGGGGTGCAAAAGCAGAACTATGGAGACAATAACACCGATGAATAACTTCACGGGGCACACCTCATCGTTCAATACAGTGATTATACAACCAAAAAGAAACCCGACACTGCGTCGGGCTTCCTGCTTCAGAAGTCGATATCGGTCTGCGGGTTCGCTAACCTTCCCTCCGCTTCCCGCTCTGCATTCGGATTATGCAAGTGCCAATCGTCCGCCTCACGCACCATCGCGCGACTCTCGCTCATGTAATCCACAATGCTGCGATAGTCCATGTCCTCCCATTCCCCCGGCAGCCCTTCGAGCTTCGCCACCTCCTCCGCAAGTTCCGGTCCGTCGATCAGCCCCGGCACGAGGTAGGATCGGAACTCGGTTTCAAACCGCTTCGCCTGCTCCTTACTCGCAAAGTGCGCCATCTCCAGCCGCTCGGCGCGCTGCGGCGTGTCGAAGTCCGGCACCGGATCAGCCGAGTCGGGGAAGCGGGTGCAGTACAGCGCGTATCCGTGCGTATCCCCTTCCGGCGTGGTCAGCGGTTCCGTCTCCAACCGCCACGCGACCGCCTCCGGTACGGGGAGCGGTTCCTCCAGTTTTCCCTGATTGAGCGCGACCAATTCGTCCCAACTCCCCGGTTCGGTCACGCTCACGGCGGGGAGTTCGCTTGTCTCGTCGTCGGTGATGTCGCGCAGAATATCCGGATCAGCGGGATAAAGCGTCTCCGGTTCAGGATCGTCCCCGTCCTCATTCAGCCAGTCATCGATCCAGCTTTCGTCGAGCGGATCGGGGAAGTCGTAAATATCACCCATGATCTTTCTCCTGTGCCGACTTGGCACGCGCTTTCAAGCGATCCGCGCGGCTCGGCGCGGGTTTGGTCTTGTTCAACCGGGCGGATAACTCCCGCTCGCGCAGCATCAACCAGACGTGCCACTCGCGGTAGGCGTGATACGCCTGCTGCTCCAAGTCCTCGAATGGTTCGCGCGTCGGCTTCTTCGCCATACTGCCTCCTACGTGGACTGGAACCGTGCGAGTTCGCCCGGTGTCGGGACATTCGCTACGTACCACAGCCCTTCGTCCTGAATATCCAGCACGGAATGGAAGCGGGGGAGCTGCGCGATGATGTCGCGGTGCTGCTGGTTGAGATGCGCGAACGCGGCATCGTCGCGGAACACATTCATGCCCTGCCGCTGCGAAAAAATCACGCGGATCGGGCAGTTTTCGAAGATGAAGCGCGCCCGACCCTCCAAAAAAAGGCTCATCTGTTGATCAACCATCAAAGCCTTTTTTCTTCTCGTACGAAACGTCTTCGCCGCTTCGATCAGAAAGTCGAGCAGCGCCGGATGCCGCATCAGGCGATACACTTCATCGACGGCGATGATGCGCGGCTGTTCGTCGATCAGGCTGTCACGGCGGATGGCGGATAGCACCTGTGTATACGCCAGCGCCTGCAAAATCGGGTCGCCTTCGAGTTCATGAAAACTGAACACACGCGGCTCGATCCACTGTCGCCCGCTTCTCGTCAGGTCAAGGTTCGTTGTCCCATTCAGAAAGCCCGCGAACGGACCCGATCCGGTACACAGCCCGCCGATCTCGTCCGCCAGATCGCGCGCGATCGATTTGATCTGCGGCTTGTCGCCCAGACTCGCCAGCACATCGCAGACGACATCACATGTCGGAGTGAGATCGGGTGTCGCATCGCTCAAGCGCGCAAAGCCGCCGTACACGATTTCGAGCGCTTCACCGAGCAAACCCCGTTCGAGGTTCTCACGCTGTCCGCCGCTGAGCGGACGACCCAAGACCGTCTCGTAAATCCGCGTGGTGTGCGATTTCTGTTCCAGCAACGTCGGAAACATCACGTCCTGTGGGTTGAGCTTGGTCGCCTTCGCACTGATGGCATACCACGGGAGCGCGAACGCCTCCGCGATGTGCCGCCCGTGACCCATCGGCTCAAGCAGGTCAAACGGGATGCCGTTTTCGGCGTATTCCCGCGTGAGATAGCAGTTGACGGCGAACGTCTTCCCATACCCGGTTTGACCGACCCAGATTTCATGCGTCGCGCGTTTGTCGCGCCATGAGTTATGAAACACGGGATACGCCGCGCCGACCGCCTCCCCTCTCAGCACGCCATCGGTGCTCGATAGTTTGCGATAGCCGAGCGGCGCGAACATGAGCGCGAGTTCGCGTGACGTGACGGGCCACGTCGTCGGCGGCAGGTTGATGTCCTTCGTCCGTTTCGCGGAAAACATCCCGACAGAACGCGCCAGCAGTTCGCCGACTTCCTGACGGAGCGAAAACCACGCCTTCGTTTCGTGGATGACCGCCTGCACCCGTTCCTTGAGCGTCTCCAGATCGTCCGCTGCGACAGCGACCGCGATCTGCGCCATGTGGAGCGCGTCCCCGTTGTTGATCTCCTGCAAGGCGCGGCGGCAGTCGGCGATGCGCTGCACCGAGCGCGAATCCTCTCCGTGCACGCCGGCGAGGTGCACCTGATACGCCTGAATGATGTTCTCGACGGCATCAATCGCGGCGGTGCGCTCGTAGGTTTTCGGGATATCGACCGCCAGCGCCATCGGGAAATTCAGCCGGAGCAGGGGCGGCAGCGGGCGGAAGAAGTTCCACGACGCGGGCGAGAATTCGTAGGAGGTCAGGATCGCCCACAGCGGACGACCGCCCGGTCTGCCGCTCGGCGCGAGATGCCAGAACGGCGCGTCCGCGAGTTGATACCGCCCACTGAAGAGCGGCGGAAATGCCGCCTCGGTGACCGGGGTATCGAATGCCGAAGTCAAGCCGCCTGCGAGTGAGCGTCCATGCTGATCACTCCACAGCGCCATGCCGCACAACGCCCGTTGATACTCCGCGTGCGCGTTCAGCCGCTCGAAATGGCGACGGTACTCGACCAAAAGCGCCTGCCGCCGCGCATCGTCCGCTGCCTCCGCCGCCCGGTCGAGCGCCGCGATTTTCGCGTCCAATGTGGCGGGCATCTGCCAGCACAAAAACCGCGCCGGTTCTGCCAGCGTCCGCAGCCATGTCGAAAACCGCGCTTGCAGGGCGTTCACGCCGTCCTCGGTCGCGTGCAGCAAAATATCGAACGGCTCGATCAGAAACGTGTGCTCGCTCACGAGGTAACCTCAATGTGCGGCGCATCCACGAACACCAGCCCATCTTCCCGATCCACATCCGCCGCACGGATGAACGTCGCCCACTCGCGCAGATCGATCTCGCTCACGCCGAGCGGCGACGCGAACACCGCCTCCCCGTCGAGCGCTGCCAGTTCAGTCGGCACATTGAGCATGCGCGCGAGTTCCCGCGACAGATCGCCTTTGACGATGAGCAGTCGCCCGCGCAGGCGGAGCCACAGGCGCATCCACAGCGGCAGTCCGCCTTGTGACCCGGTCAGGATCAGCGCGCCGATGCCGACGACCAACCCGGACACAATCGCCAGATCGGGCAGCGCCAGCCGGAGCAGGGTGTACGCCAGTCCTCCGGCGACCCCACCCGCGAGCAGGCGCTTGAACGGGATGCCCGCGAAGCCCTTCTCGTCGCGGCGCAAAATGTGCGACTTGAAATCGGCGGTCATCGGCTAGAAGGTGATGAGCGCGGTCACGGACGAGGCGAAGATGATGAACAGCAGCCCGATCACGACCTGATTGGCGGCGCGCGGATTCTCCTGTTTCCAGCTTGCGAGGATCGGCCACGAGGAACCGAGGTACATGATGCCGAGCGCCACAAACCCTATCACGGCGGCGATGGGCGCGACGATTTGCGCCACATCCCGAATATCGTTGAACAAATCCTGTACTGCTTGCGAGAGGTTCACGCGAAAACTCCTTGATACGTGGTGCGAGAGATTTCCCTCAGCGTAGCAAAGGTGATTTTCAGGAGCGTGCATTTTTGCGCGGGGAGCGCAGAATTTGGCAAACAACTCGTCGAACAGGCAAATACGGAGTACCCTTCGCCTTCGCGGACGAATTGAAGCGGTAGGGAATGAGCACATGAGTGGACAACATGATATCTATCGCGCTTTGGCGATCAGTGCTGTGATCTTTTCCCTTCTTGTGGTTGTCACTGCTTCGACCTCGGCTCAGTCAGTCGTGGTGGATGTGCCCGAACCCAACTGCACCGCTGAGATGCCCTGTGAAACTCGCCTCAGCTATGCGGGGCGCATTATCAGCTACCAGCAGTCAACCTATTACCTGTACATCCAAAATGGTGATCGTTCAGGGTATTCTAGATATGATCTCAGTGAATATAGATTATTCCCTCCCCAACTCAATGGCTTGATGGACTTGGTATTCTTTGAGGATGCAGGATTAGTGGCATTCTATCAACATGATGGACATGGGCATCTGCGCATTTACTCATTGGTGACCGGACAATTGGAGACCGTAAACGTCGGTGTATATCCTTCTGAACTGGTGATGTGCAATCCCTATTCGAGGCTGCTCTACCTCACGCCGAATTTCATTGTGCGATTGGGAGA
>JBGSVJ010000030.1:0-15505 GCA_041753015.1 Anaerolineae bacterium | reverse complement strand
ACAGGCTTGCGCGCGCCAATCGTAGTCGAAACAGGCATTCACCCGCCCAAAACGCTGCCAACGGGGTGGAAAGAGGCAGAATTTGGAGCAAACACCCCGCTAGCAGAGTGTTTTTGTTCGTTCAGCATATCAAGCGATCTGTGGCACGGGGTAGTGCAACAGGTCGCGAACTGACCAGAGATGGTCGGTGAGGTCGAGCGCCATTGCTGGAGAATGCGAACGAAACCGTCGCTTCAGACCGGGCACCTCGCGCGCCAGCGACTCGTGCGGGCGGACGAAATGGTAGTAGAGCCGAAACCACTCACAATGGAGCCACAAGGCACGCTCAGTTTGGGCATACGACCAGGTGCGACGGGAGAGCGAGGCGACGCTTTGACGAATCGTCAGATTGAGACGTTCGACAAAGGCGGTCTGAATGCGGGGGTGGAGACCGACACGACGTAAGCGGGCAAACAACACTGCCCGTTCCCCCCAGACCATGCGCGTCCGGGTGAGCGTACCTCGCCCTCTGACCTTGCGCTTGACCAGCTGACCGTAGTGGAGGGCAGAACTGGGCTTCCAATGGTTGATGCGCGCTCGTGGCGGACGATGCCAAGCGCCAAAGTGAGCGGTGAGGGCATAGAAGTAGCTGCGCAATCCGTCGGTGGTGAAGGCGGGGATGCTGTCGGGAGCTAGGCGAAGCTTGACATCATGCACCAGCGCAAATGCGCCGTCTTTGCTCCGACTGCCGATGTGCAGCGACAGGATGGCTTTGCTGATGGGGTCGAGCGCCAGCCAGACCCAGCAGTCGCGCGCCGTCTGCCGGATACGGGTGTAGAGTTCATCCATCTGCACCAGCAGCACGACAAGCTGACGGAAGAGGAGATTACGCCAGCCTCGGCTGTGCGTGCCCATTCGTTCCAGCCAGCGGACAATCGTCGCATTGGCATGCCCGGTGTAGCTCACCAGCACCGAGACATCGACCCCTTCGGCCAGAAACCACAGCACCATTTCAACCGCTTTGGGTGCCGTTTTGAGATAGTACAGCGGCGTATTAACCCGACTGGTAAAGACTTTGCCACAGGCTTGACACTTCAAGCGCTGGATCCCATGGTCCTGCCCATAGCCGACGAGGGCATGGAGCGCGTCCTCGATTACGCCGAAATAGCAGCAGGACGCGTTCGGGCAAGCGAACCCCTGGGTCGGCACCGTCTTCTTGTGCCCTCGACGGCTCTTCAACTGGGTATAAGGCACAAGGTCGAGATTCGAGCGCAGGGGGTGCAGCTCCACTTTCACCTGACAGTGCGCACACTCACGCGGCGACTGCGGCTTCCAGAAGCGGGGATGATGTTGTTTGCGTAATGCTTGCAGGTGGTGAACCCACCGACGCAGACGGCGACGGTGCAGCCAGAAGAGAAGCAGCAACAGCGCAAAATTGACCAGCAGCGACAGATTGACCACGAAGCAGACACGGATCCTAGAGTTTGGCCAAGAGAACGCCTATCCTACGAATCGGTCTACAGCCGTCAAGCTCGAATTCTCAACGGTTTATCTCAGCAGTACCTGTGGGGAAGCGTAGCGATTCCTCGTCCTTTCTCGAGAGAATTTTGAATCATCCAGCCTCGATCCAGCGCCCACCGATGCTTTGCCTCCCATTTATAAAACGCTAAACATGAATTTTCCATGAAAAACTATAAACCTCCTTTATCTATGCTTGCAAGCTGATACAATGGCTCAATCATGAAACGGTTTACTCTTGCAGCGTATCAACTGAAATAGGCACCGCACCATGTCTCACAGACTTCCGAAACTCCTCCTTCTCATCGTCTTTACCCTCACACTTTCCGGTGTGTCCGCCCAAGGTAACTCGGAAAACTATGTCGTCGGACTAGTCATTGGTTTTGGGAACGAATTTGTTGTAGATGAACTTGCCACGCTTGGTTATGTCGAAGGACAAAATATCACCTTCATGATCCCTTCGTATGAGGACGTGCAACCAGAGCAATACATGGACGCGTATATCGCGCAGGTTGAAGCGATGGTCAGCGCAGGTGTCGATGTCATTGTGACAAATACCGATACCGATGCCGTGTATCTTCAGACGTTAACGGGTGGAACAATCCCAACCGTGTTCGCGCGTTCTGATGATCCGATAGCGACAGGAGCCGTCGCGGATTTGGTGACTCCGGGCGGCATCATGACAGGTATTGTCACAAATCGCCCACATGAACGCCGGTTGCAAATCCTAACCGAAGTTGTGCCCACAACGGATAAAATTCTGTATCTCTATAGTCCGTTAACCGGTGAGGCGGAAACAGTCCTCCAACAAGTTCAGGCTGTCGGAGAAATGCTGGGTGTCGAAGTGATTCCCGCACCCACGCCCGATGCGGCAACCGGGATTGCAGCGCTTCAGAATATACCAGAAGGCGTCGATTGGCTGTTTCTCACCCCCTTTGTCCCATTCGATATGGGTTTCTATCAAACGCTCGGCGAGACATCGACTAATCTCCGTATTGGGATCGCAGGTGTCACAGACGAAGCGATTCAGGGTTACTTGGTTGGTTATGGTCCCAGCCTGAACGAAACCAACCGCCAAGCGGCTCGAATGGTGGATCGTATTTTGCGCGGCGCAAGCACCGCTGAGCTGCCCGTTGAAACCGCCGAGAATTTCTTGACCATCAACCTTGAAGCGGCAGAAGCACTTGAGGTTGAGATTCCTGTTGGCGTCCTTCGTCAATCGAATCTGATCATTCGGCCCGGCTATTTTGAGCAGATCGAGCAAGCGGGACAGATCGGCGGGTAGGCAGTAGTACCCCAATGATGTTTCACTGCATTCCTTGTCGAGGGACTCTTTATGTTTAACAGCTTACGTGTCCGGTTCACGCTCACGTTTGTCATCCTGACTATTACGCCAGTACTGCTGGCGATCGCGTTGGTAGCAACTCGCGCCTTTGAGACGCTTCAGAATGAAGCGATCTCGTTTCAGCAGCAGCTTGCCCGCGAGGCATCTGGGGAACTGCGCGGTTTCTTTAACGAACGCTTGAATGAGCTGTCGGTTTTGGTGGATGTTTACGGGTTGGATACACTGCCTACCGAAAGCCAAGAAGATGTGCTGTTGGCGCTGCTCGCCAAACAACCCGCTTACTATCAGCTTTCGTTGATCGCACCCGACGGGCAAGAGGTGCTGCACCTGACACGCGGTGAAATCGTGACCGCTACATCCCTCGCCAACCGGACTGACGATTCTGCTTTTCAAGCAGTGACCGAAACCGGAACCTCAACCTTTGGCGAGGTCTATTTCAGTGACGGAGCACGCGATCGCTTGATCAACCTAGGCGTGCCAGTGATTGATATTTTGACGGGCGACCTGAGCTATGTACTGATCGCGGAAATTCGTTTCCAGACGGTAACAGAACAACTGCTGCGCGACATTACGGCGCGTAGCAATGACGAGGTATACATCCTCGACTCGGATGGCACGGTAATTGCTCACCGCGATCCCAGCCTTGTTTTCAACGAAACCACGGTTGCCCTGCCCGAAACGAGCGGACGGCAAATCGGACTGGACGGGGAAGACGTGATTCTGGGAACAGATCAGGTGCGGTTAGCTGGGCTTGCTCTCATTGTTGCAACCGAACGGGACTATCAAGACGCGATTGCACTCGCCACCGAGTCGCAAAACATTGCTGCACTCATCACGCTTATTACGTTGATCGTCGCTGTCATCATCGTTGTGTGGACGGTTAGCCGCGTTACAGCACCCATCATCAAGCTGTCGAATGTGGCGCGCGCGATTCAGGCAGGCGATTACTCGCTGTCAATCCCATTGGGGCGCAAAGACGAAATCGGACAGCTTGCGTCCGCCTTCAGCGCAATGACACTATCAATTCAGAAGCGTGAGAGCGACCTACGGCAGCAGGCAAACGATCTGCGCATCGCGACCGCAAAGGCGAAGGAAGCCGCTCGTGTGAAGGGAGAGTTCCTCGCCAATGTGTCGCACGAACTCAGAACACCGCTCAACGCGATCATCGGTTTCACTGATATGCTGCTGGCAGGTATGAGCGGTCCGCTCAATGAGAAGCAGACACATAAATTAACACGCCTGAAGGAAAACGGGATGCGCCTGCTGACGCTGATCAATGACCTGCTTGACTTGACACGTATTGAGTCCGGGCGCTTGGAAATGACGGAAAAGGAGTTCTCTCCCCGTGCGCTTGCCGAGCGTATGACCGCACAAATGGAAAGCCTCGCGGTTGCGAGCGATCTTGCTTTTCAGATGACTGTTACTCCAACCGTCCCTGAAAAACTGTGGGGTGATGAGAAGCGTGTTGAGCAGGTCATTGTCAATCTTCTCTCGAATGCCTTCAAATTCACTAAAGAGGGATCGGTATCCCTGCGTATGGATGCCAACACCACCGAAAAGGTGTGGATCATTGAAGTCGCAGATACCGGAATCGGCATTCCGCCGCATGCAGTCAATGTTATTTTCGAGGAATTCCGCCAGCTTGACGGGAGCTACTCGCGTGCATACAAAGGAACCGGCTTAGGACTGTCTATCACACGCAATCTTGTTCGCAGGATGGGTGGCAAAATCGCGGTAAAAAGCACTGTCGGAAGCGGAAGCACCTTCACTATCACGCTCCCGCTCAATGTCGAACAGGTCGAAGAATCGGATGTGCCAGCGGTGGCAGTTTAGGGTAATCGCACATGATCGATTGGAACGATGTCACCACGTGGCAAATCCTAGTTGTCGACGATGAGGTCGATAACTTGGAAATTGTCGCCGAAACGCTCGAATTTCGCGGGGCGCAAGTGAAAACTGCCCTCAATGGTAAAGTCGCGCTCGAACTGCTCGATACGTATCCCGCAAACCTTATCCTGACGGATTTATCTATGCCGGTCATGGATGGTTGGACGATGCGCAGCGAAATCAAAAGAAATCAGACCTTCGAGCAACTTCCCGTGATCGCACTATCTGCCCATGCTATTGCGGGGGATAAAGAGCGAGCCCTTGAAGCAGGGTTTAGCGGTTACTTGACCAAACCTATCAACATTTTTACGTTGGTAGACGACATTCGCGCCGCGCTGCCGGGGATTAAAAACGGAGGAACACCTTGAGCCTGAAGAACTGGAAAGTCTTAGTAATCGAGGACGAAGCGGACAGCATGGAACTCGTCCAAGAACTGCTGAGTCATTATGGGATTTCGTCTATCGGAGCGGTGAGCGGTGAGGAAGCGCTGCAAACCCTTGATGAGATTTCGCCTAACCTAGTCATCATCGACTTGGCGCTGCCCGGTCTGGATGGATGGGAAGTTCTCAAGCATTTGCGCGCTCATCCCATTCTATCGAGTGTGCCTTGTGTCGCTATCACTGCCTTTCACACGGCTGAACTGGCGGAACAAGCAATCGAGGCGGGATTCAACGCCTACTTTGCAAAGCCGATTGATGCCACGTCCTTTGTGCGTGAGCTGCAAACAGTCGTATCGAGTTGAGGGGGCAGCTGCCCCCTTCCTATTCAAATATGATTATTCATTTTAAATATTTATCACAGTTCATTAAAGCACACAGCGAGGCATCATATGGCTAGAATACTTATCGTTGAAGATGATATAGATCTTGTCGAAACGTACACAGATTTACTCGAACTGAACCATCACCGAGTAACCTCCGTGACACGTGCAAACGAGGCGTTTGGCGCCTTGACCCGCTTCCGACCGGATATTGTGCTGCTCGATCTCAACCTTTCTGGGTATTCGGGCACGGTAATCGTCAGTATAATCCGCAAAGCCGAGTTGTTTAAGAATACACGAATTATCGTCGTGACAGGTCATGTAGAGATGTTGACCCAATCTTCGGCATGGAAACAAGTTGATCTCGTTCTCAATAAGCCAGTTTCCAATGAACAATTGCTGCTTACTGTGTCTCAATTTGTGGACGCCAGTTAATCCTTTCAGGAATCATGATAGAAACTGCTGAACTGATTGCCCTGCTCAGAAAAATGGGGCACGACATGCGCGTCCCGCTGAATACTGTGATTTCGACGGGTGATATGCTGCTTGCGGGGGCATACGATCCGTTAACGCCGAAGCAGCTTAAGGCAGTTGAACGCCTTCAACGCAACAATCATCGACTGCTGGCGGTATTGGATGACTTTCTGACTTATGTCAAGGCGGATGCTGGGCAGCTTGAACTGCATCCACAGTCGTTCGATCTGCGTGTGCAGTTTCCCCTCTGGTATGATCCGATCCGGAAAGGCGCTGAACAAAAAGGTCTGAAAATTCAGATCATGATTGCAGATGATGTGCCTGCAAGCATAACCGCCGATGAGTCCATCCTCAAACGCATCGTTCAAGCGCTCTTGTGGAATGCCTTCGCGTTCACAAACGAGGGTGAAATTCATGTCAGGTTAGAGTGGACGGTTTCGAAAGAATTGGCTGTGACCATCAAGGACACCGGTTCCGGTATTCCCCCCGAGGAAGTCGCTCACATTTTTGAGCCATTTTGGCGAGGCTCCCAACGTCCGCAGATGCCAACCGCCAATGCTGGACTAGGATTAGCTGTCGCTCAAGTGCTCAGCAAAGCAATGGGAGGAAGCGTTACGCTAAAGGAAACGAATTCCAGCGGAAGCATATTTTGCTTGAAGTTTCCGTGCCCCGTTTCGAGAGCTGCGCCAGAGGATTCATAGTACGCCGTCTCGCTTATCATGCCGGAAGCGTACATGCGCATCACCCGCGCCGCTCCGAGTTCCGTTTTCTCGTCCGGCTTGAGATTTCCGATACTAAGCATTAAATCTGCCTTAGATCTCCCCAATCTGATCTGGGAGCTGGCGCAGATTGATGAGCGCCCGGATACGCTCAATTTCCCCCTACGAATCGGAGACGATCCCCCTGCCGGAGTCCGCCGAGAAGGAGATCATCGAGCAGGAATGGGGGATACTGGGCATGTGGCTGCGCGATCACCCGATGATGCGCGCTCGGTAAGCAGGGTATCTTGAGCAGTCCCGTCTATAAAGGGGACAACCACATCGTATTCCAAACTCTGGTCGATCAAATAGCGCAGCAGGGTTGGATTGAGAAAGGGCATATCACAGGCAACACAGAGTGTCCGTGTATGCTCGGCGCTGGTTTGCTGAAGCGCCGTATACACTCCACCGAGTGACCCGACGTTTGGAATGATGTCTGAGAAGATCGGTAAACCAAAACCAGCATACTTTTCGATCTCGTTCGCAATCAGCATAATAGGCAGTTGAAGTTCTGATACCCGCTCGATCACATGCTGAAGCAGCGGCTTACCGTTGAGCAGGACAAAACTCTTGTCCGTTCCCATTCGGCGCGATTTCCCACCTGCTAGCACCGCAATCTGAGCATAGGTCGTCACGTTATCCCCCAATTTGACTCATGACTCGTCCAACAGGGATGATATCATCGGAAAGCTGATGCCCCCATGGCTTGCTGTACAACCCAGTACGGATCAATTCGCGCAATTCATCGTCCGATGCGCCCGCGCGCATGGGTGTGAGCAAATCGACTTCACCATTTTGCAGCAGGCAGAGCCGCAATATTCCATCGGCGGTCAAGCGCGCACGGTTACACTGCCCGCAGAATGGCTGCGAAACGCTGCTGATAAATCCTACCGTTCCTAGAGCCTGCGGAAAGCGGTAAAGCCGCGCCTCGCCATCGAGAGAACCGTCGGTGAGGGGTTCTAAAGCCTTGAATTCAGCGGCAATTCTGGTTCGCATGTCGCCTTCACTCATAAAGTGCTGCGCTGAAAATGCTGCCATTTCTCCCAAGGGCATCAGTTCGATAAAGCGAAGCTGCCAAGGATGTTCGAGGGTCAGCTTGGCGAGCGCCGTCACCGAATCGTCGTTATAACCACGAGCGATGACCGCGTTCAGTTTGATCGGCGTCAGTCCAGCGCGTTCGGCGGCGATGATCCCTGCCCATACCTTTTCAAAATCGCCCCGATTGGTCATCCGCTGAAAAGTCTGCGCGTTCAACGCATCCAAACTGATGTTGACACGCCTGAGTCCGGCATCTGCCAGCGGTTGTGCCAGCGCCGCCAGCCGCATCCCGTTTGTTGTCATGACGACATCGTGAACGCCGGGAAGATGAGACAGATGGTGGACGATTTCGAGAATACCCGTCCGTACCGTTGGCTCGCCTCCAGTGAGACGGAACTTTTTGAACCCAAGATCAGCAAACAAGGCTGTGAGTCGGTATATTTCTTCATCGGTCATCAGCGATGCTGCTGGCTGAAAACGGATGTGCTGCGGCATACAATAAATGCAGCGCAGGTTGCAGCGATCCGTCAGTGAGATGCGCAGATAATCGAGGGTTCTGCCAAATTGATCGATAACCATGCCGCCTCACTTTTCACGACAAAATAAGTGTCTCCTGCACAGTTTCGGCAACGCGGCTGGTCATCAACGATGATCTCGCGCTCGTTGATGATTTCTTCACCACACAACGAACAGTTCACCCGCATGCCCGGACGACTGATCAAATCGCCGATGGACAAGTTCAACGCCACTTCCTGAGCGATAAATAGGTCTGTCGATGCTAAGACTTGGTAAGCTTCTAGTTGAGCATGCCAGCGGCTTTTCGCGTCGGGCTGGCAGCAGGCAGCCAGTTTACGCGATTCTGGTGATGGGTGGATTCGAACGGCAAACTCGGTTTTGGTATCCACAAACACGACAGCGGTTTTGCCATGATCGACATGCCGCAGTGTGCGATGACCGAGCGTGCAGCCTGTCGCTGCAGAAATCCCGTCGGCAAAGCAGCCATCTGTCTCGACAAACGTGAGCACGCGCTTGTCCTCTTGGGCGCAGCAAATGGGAATCGTTGATAATTCCGGAGATGCTTGCGCGCTCCAGTCGTAGCCGAAATAGGCATGCACCAGCCCAAAACGCTGCCAACGGGGTGAAAAAAGGCAAGACCTCGCCCGAACACGCCGCTCACCGCGGGGTGTTTTTGTTAGCTGGGCATATCAAGCAACCTGCGGCACAGGGTAGTGCAGCAGGTCGTGAACCGACCACAGATGGTCGGTGAGGTTGAGCGCCATCGCTGGAGAGCGCGCACGAAAGCGCCGCTTCAGACCGGGCACCTCGCGTGCCAGCGATTCGTGCGCCCGAACGAAATGGTAGTAAAGCCGAAACCATTCACAATGAAGCAGGAGGTGTTGCTCCGTCTGAGCATATGCCCAAGTGCGTCGAGAGAGGGCAGCGACCGACTGACGGAAGGTCAGGTTGACGCGCTCGACGAACGCCGTTTGGATGAGGGGGCGGAGTCCCGCCGCGCGTAAACGCGCAAACAGCGCGTGGCGTTTGCCCCAGAGCATGCGCGTATGGGTGACGGTGACGTGACGTTTGCGTTTGACCAGCTGACCATAGTGCAGCTCAGCGCTCGGCTGCCAGTGGTCAGTACGGGCTTTAGGTGGGCGAAACCATGCGCCAAAGTGAGCGGTGAGGGCGTAGAAGTAACTGCGCAGTCCGTCGGTGGTGGCTGCGGGGATGCAAGCGGGCAAGAGGCGGAGCTGGAAATCATGGACGAGGGCGAAGGCATCGTCTTTGGTGCGACCACCAAGATGGAGCGACGGAATGGCTTTGCTGACCGGGTCGAAGGCGAGCCAAAGCCAAGCAGCGGACGCCGTCGTGCGGATACGGGTGTAGAGTTCGTCCATCTGCACGAGCGTGAGTACGAGGCTGCGAAAGAAAAGATTGTGCCACGCCTGACTATGACCCCCATGCGCTCCAGCCAACGGGCAAGTGTGGCATCGGCACGACCGGTAAACCGAACGAGCACGGACACATCCACGCCTTCCGCCAGAAACCACAGCACAAACTCGACTTGCTTGGGATCGCTTTTCAGGTAGTAGAGCGGGGTATTGATGCGACTGGTGAAGACTTTGGCACAAGCTTGGCACTTGAAACGCTGAATCCCGTTGTGTAAACCGTATCCGACGAGGGCATGCAGGGTGTCATCGGTCACGCCACAGTACTCGCACTGAAGATTGGGGCACGCAAATCCGCGCGTATTGACGATTTTCTTGCGTCCGCGCCGGCTTTTGCGCTCGGCGTATGGGCGAATGTCGGCTTGGGAACGAAGGCGATGCAGTTTCAAACCAGATTGGCAATGCGGACACTCACGCGGGGACTGCGGTTTCCAGCGGCGCGGGTGGTGCTGCTGCCAAGTGACCACAAGCTGTTTAACCCAACGCTGTAGTCTCCGGCGCTGGAACCACAGAATGAACAACAGCAGGATGAAGTTGAGAAGCAGGGAAACGTCAACCAAAGGGGTATGAGACTCGGAATGGTAAGATTCAGGCTCCGAATCCTACGAAATAGCTTCGACAGGTCAAGCGTGAATTTTCAACGATTCATGTGGGCAGTACCGGCGGTTTGCCTTGGAATAGAGCACTTGAGCGAGCGCCTACTTATGACGATACAACAACAGAGACTCGATCTAGGTGGGATCGGCGTGGATGCTATCGACGTTGTGTTGAATTCCGTCCAACTGCTAATTCACAGTGTCAGCAATTGACTGAGCGTTGGGCACCAGTAGCCGCAGCTGCGCCGACCTGCAGAGAAGCAAGACAGATTCTTGACACCTTTTTGTCAGGATTAAACAGTGGGTGTCATTATGGACACTGTCGAGAGCACAGTTGGGGATAACAATTATGTTTGACACTCTTATCAATTCGCTTTTGGGCAGAAAGTTGTTAAGCTTCGAGCAAGCAAAACTGTTGCAACAAATGAGTTTGACGAACAATGAACAAATTGCTGAGTTATTGAGTCAAAATATCGAAGAGGAAGCTATCCTCGCTTTGTTAGATGTATGTGCGTGGTCTGGATATGTCTCACAACCAATTAAAGAGGAGAGTGTTGTTCAGAGTATTGTTCGGTTGCTAGATTCTCATAATTGGAAAATACGATATAAATCTGCTCAAACAATTGGGCGACTCGGTGCAACAGAGCAACTACAAACTCTGTCAAATGTTGCGCTGCACGATGAAAACGATGATGTTAAGGTTATTGCCATTGATGCAATTTCACTTTGGCGACTTCCTGAGTCGGCATCAATATTGATTTCACTCGTTAATGATAGCAGTTTGCCTGTTAAAGTACTTGAAACAGCGATTGAGGCACTAGGTATAAGTGGTTCTGGGGACGCTATTGCTCCATTAGTTTTCCAATTGCAGAGTGAAATTCCTAGAATAAGGTATGCTGCTGTACTTGCCTTAAATAACGCACGAAATCCATCTATTATACCTTATCTTGAGCAACTTTTATCTGATAAAGCTCAGGTGAGCATAGATGGCACTATTGGGGAGGAAGCGGCTAGGACGATTCGGTATCTTCAGACAATGTAGCAAGTTGGCAAAGATGTTTTCTCTACAATGGCACGACCGCCTACACATGGGATCGCGCCAACCGGATGATCGGCGTGGCAGCATCCCCCGCTTGCGCCGTTCACCCGATCAGCGCTACAATGCTCAAGTAGCACGGTTAATGCATTCGAAACGCCCTACAAACCGTTTCGATCATTGACCAGATGTTCTATTATCGAGAGAATCAAAAGGCGCTGATCCGGTTTAGGATCAGCGCCTGCACAATCCCCTACACATAGGATCTTGCGGCGTCTTTACGCTTCGTTCGGCATTCTCCTTTCATACGCGGAGCTGGCGTGAACGCTTCCACATGATTGTGTGTGCGCCAGTTTATCCGCGCCACCGTTACCATAAATCCAGTCGGATTGGCGATTTTCCCCTTGTGGTGCAGCGCTTCCATGCGTTTCACGGTGGAAGTCACTACTTCGCGCCCGTATAGATCGACGAGGAAGCGGGCATTGCTCAGACTCAGGGTTTTTGCGCCGGATAAACGTTCAACAGTTTGATAGACTCGCTGTGCTGTACGCTCGTCGTTCTCATCCTCCAACGGAGTCGGATAGTACGGTTGCCTCTTCTTGATTGGCGGAGTTGGCTTAGGCATGGGTGCGGAGAGTTCCACCTGAATCGGCTCAGGTCTTGCTTTCGGTAAATACCATTCGCTTTCCTGCTTCGGGTGCGGAGTTTCCCACCAAGCGGCGGTTACATCAGCGGCGGTTTCCACGACCGGATCAACATATTTATACGTGCTGAACGTCCGCTTTTTGAGCGTCAGCCGCCGACCGCGCCCGATCAGCTTGTACGCCAATCCCCGTGACGCTGGATAACGCTTACGCCGTTCATCTTCCATGAACCATGAGCGCGTATCTATTCCCATGCGTCGCGCCATCGTCGGAGATGGAATCGCTTGTTCAAGGTTCTCCCATGTGAGCGGAATTGACTCAAAACACGCTTCAGCCGCGATATTTTCCGCCGCGTGATAGCTGTGAATCGAGCGCACACTCACTCCCAACCGACTCGCAAGCCATCCCTGCGGATACTGCCCCGGTCGCCGCTTGATGAACTCACGCTCTAACGCGGCGCGGTAGGTTTTCGGGCTGGAGAGGTCAGACTCGCTGATCGGATCGCTCACGGTGACACTCACGCCGAGGATGCGTCGCAGCTCGTCAGGAGACGGGAAGCGATAGACCTTCGGCGGACGATGTGCATATCGACTTCGTGTTGGTTTTTGCCGGGGAACAAAGCATCTTTTCGCTTTGTTTTCAGTGAACCCGTCAGGGTCAGCGTCAGCAGCGGAGGGGGGCGCGGGGGGAGGAATTTCAGGTATCAGCCGCTCGCCGTTGACGCTCAACTTGAGCGCCTTCCGCAGTGAGTAATCCCCGACGATGCCTTTCAGCACTGCTAGGGCCTCCAACCGCGTAAATACCTGATCTGACACGAAACCTCTCGTAATGAGCGTTTCGTACACGCGCAGAAACGCCGTGCCAGTCGGATACTTGAGCAGTGCCTCACGAATGCCATTGTCGATTCGGTCGGATTGGTCAGCTTTCGCCGCGAACTGCTGTTCCGCTCGACGGGGACGGCTGTACGCGCTGGCGATGGTTTTCTCAGCCTCACACAACCGACGCTCGAAGCGTTCTGATGCAACGCTATCATTCGCACCCTGATAGGCATGATCCTCCGCGAGTGTCTGCTGTGTCCACGCTTGAGGAATCCCCTGATCGCGCAGTTTCAGCGCCAACTTGAACAGCGTATTGTTCCGCTCTCCGGTGCGCTCGACTTCCCTCTGATACTCGCTCAACACAGAGGCGAAATCCGTGACCACTTCCTTTATATCGTGGCGCGCATTGAAAACGCTCTGCTGAGGTTTGAGGAAGGCGAGAACCTGCTCAAGCTGCTCACGGCTAAGGCTGAGAATGGGCGCATCGCGCAGCACCGTCCATGTTTTTCTCGCGATGACCGACCCCGCGCCGACAACGTAACCGCCTTCGCCTTTGAGATCGCCGCCGCGCACTTTTTGAGATTTCACCGAGAAATCGATACGGAAATAGAAATGCGGCGTGCCCCGGTTGCCGGAGCGCACCGTATACGTTTTCGCTAATTCGGGGAACCGCTGGACGAACTCATGAGCAATGATCTCATCATCCAGATCGAGCACAACCAGCTTGGACAGCTTGCCACACACCACACCGTAAGCGCTGAAGCCTTGATCGACAAAACAACGGCGCAGTTCTTCAGCCGTCGGTAGCGCTTTACGATAGCGCGACCATTTGACGGCTGGCGTTTTGCCACGCGCCGCATCGTTTCCGCCGATGAGCGGAATCACACTCCAACCCTGCTCGATGCAGCGCAAAGCTGCCGAGTAGATCGGAGTGATGTCTGCCGTTTTCAGGCGGACAGACATGATGCAGTTGCAGAGGCGAATTCGTGACCGGCAAAAACCAACACGAAGTCCGCCGCCGCGCAAATCGGGAGCGCGTGGATAAGCATTTGTCCTCCAAGCAAATCAAAGGAGCGGTCAGGCGAAATTCGCCAGATAAAATGCGGTTATGCAGTTGCACGGGGTGACAGGCTGTGATACAGTGTGAGTGTCCAGTTCACAAAAGTATCACAGTCCACCGCCCACGTGCCTTCTCACAGTGGGCTTTTTCTTTGTTAGGGCGGAGCGCGTGAGCGTGTTTTCATTTTCTCATCCTCAGAAAGGTAAACGCGCGTTTACCTTTTAGTCCGTGACCAGATAACGCTCGGCTTCATTCACCAACTTTCGCAGTGCCTGCAAACGCGCCTTTGCCAGTGCTGTATCTCCCTCTTGGAGTATCAAGGCGCGTGCCAGTTGTTGCGCGGAGGTTGATTGAACGGACTGCGTGACTTTGGCGATCTTCAGCGCCGCTTGCGGCAAATCTTTGCGCTCATCTTGCTCTTCTTGCAATGAACCATCGCTTTCGCAGAGTTCTTTGATTTGTTTGGTAGACAGACTGAAGTCGATGATCTGCTGCACGATGTCACCGTGATACTCGGGTGAAACACTCAGGAGAGGGCGCAGTCGGTATTCTTCAAGGTGATAACGATCCGCCATTTCAAGCGCTTCATCGGACAACTTGAGCAGGGCTTTGTACTGGCTAAACTGCATCTTGCCCATGCCACCCATCGCACTTAACACCATCTCGGTGTGCTCACGTTTTCCGCGCAAATCCAGTGTGAGTGCTTGACGGTAGTAGTCATTGCCGACCGGATACGCGGGTATTTCATACCCATGCACCGTGAGCAGCAAGAGTGCCGCTTGTCGCGCCATCGCCACCGCTGTTAGCCCGGAGCGTGCGGTGTTCTCTTTTGCTTGCCGGAACACAGAAGATTTCGCTTCGGGAATCACGATACACGGGATCATGCCATCGCCGATGTAGTCGGGGATGAAATCGCGCAGCAGCCACGTCGCCCAGTAGCGGCGCTCACCGGTTTCGATGCGATAGAGCCGCGTCGCACCCTGTGAAACGTCCACCACCGTGAGCGGATTCACCTGCCCGTCATCGCGGATGGTGACGGCGAGGTTGACCAGATCACGCAGTAGCGTTTCTTCAGGTGAGAACGCTCCAACCGTATCCTCCTCGGTTTCGCTTTCACTAGTGGGAAGCAATTCCAACACGTTGTGGAACGGTCGTCCGCGCTGGCGTGCTGCTACCTGCACAATCTGCACCAGCTCACGCAGCGCCTGAGAAGGCGTAAGCCGTTGGTGATGAAATTCGGAGTGAATGCGCTCCGGCAATACGCGCCGAGGCTGCACGGGATCAGGGCGGAGCAGGTCGAGCAGAATATGTTCGACGCGCAGCCCATCATCTTTTAGGGATGCCGCTCCTGTCGCCACCATATCCGGCGTGACTGAGGCGAGCAGATCATCAATACGTGTGGTCTGATTCTTTGGCATCATGCACGCTCCATTGCCATCTGCTGCACGAGCGTGCCGATCACCTTGGCATAGGCGACACTCGCGGGCGATTTCGGATCGTAGGCGAAGATGCACTGATGCTGACGGTGGGCATACGATACGGCTTCATTCGCCGGAATCACGCCGAGCAGCAGTTTTCCAAGCGTCGGATGCGTTTGCAGTTCATTCAGCAGGTGATTGTGTCCGCGAATGCGCGCATCCATT
>JBGSVJ010000029.1:0-50466 GCA_041753015.1 Anaerolineae bacterium | reverse complement strand
CTCTCCGCGCAGCACCTCCATCACCGTTTCAAATTTGAATTGCGCCGTAAACTTGCGGCGTTTCTGTGCCATCGTTTCTGGACTCCTTGACCCCATGATACTCTCTTATTGGGTCTTCCAGTTTTTCCGCCGCACTACAGCCTCGCTGTACAAAACCAGATCCAGCAGTGCTGTGTTCTGTACGCGCAGTTGTTCAAGGCGTGCGGCACGGTTTGCAGTTTCCTGTTGATTCGCGGTAAGCTGCGACGAGTCATGCTTTTGTGTGATGCGCGTCGCATCAGCAATCTGCTCATCGGAGACATCATCGGTCAGATACAGCATGACTTGCTCTCCGTCGAAACTTGCCCCTTGGAATTGGTTATCCAGTTCAGAACGAATTTCCATATCCAAAAGTTCCAAGTTGAGTGTGTTACGAATTATTACAATTTCCATGTTCCAAACCTTTCATCTATAGCACACCTTCAACCACTGTCAAACGTCGCCTTACTCCCCCAACAAAACCTGTCGTAGTACCGCCACCAGAGGTTCTCAAACGAAGTTTCACTGTATGAGCGCCGGCACTAACCACGAAACGGCGAAAGGCGCATACATGGACCGCATATGAGGTGGTATTTAGAACATAACTCCCAGCTGCATCATAGTCAGTTCCATCAATATTGATTGCAAGAGGCGCATCGTATGAAATGTTGGTCGTGTAAAGGTGCCCCATAACGACAACCAGCAGATTGCCTCCAACGGTGGTAATGCTCACTGACATTCCCGTTATATCCACATAACTCGTACTCGTGGTAGTAAAGTCAGTACTCGACCCGACAGCTTCTTGAAAATTACTGGGCGCAAATACGGCAGTCAAATTGTCCCGTACATGCGTGTTCAAATCGGCGGCGGTGACGAGTTCTCCCGTCGTCCATGTTTTTGGCGTTGTCCATGCCATTGTGTTGCTCTCCTCTTGATTCAATAATCCATTTCAAATCTTGTTTTGTGCTGCTCAACTGCTTCACGACACGTTGCATGCTTTGCTTTGTTCGATAGCCTCTCCTTTCGCGCTTTGGCTCCTCACCAGACGCAGCAACACTCAAAATGCCGCTGCATCTGACGAGCAAGCGCTAAGTAAGCAACAAATTTTTTTGCACTATCCAGCATCCAGCCGGACACAACTTCAGATTAGCACTAATGTTCATGCAAGTGGTGACATTTTGTCCGACATTTTGTCCCACTTTTAGAACATTAGTTTTGAGATTTATTGAGCGTGATGCCGCGTGCGACACCGAGGTCGCGCCGGAGATGACCTTGCACTTCGAGGCGATCGAGATAGCGGACGACGGTGGTGCGTCCAATCTGGCAGGCTTCGCCGATTTCACGCATGCTGGGGGAATAGCCATGCTCATCGACATACGCCCGAATGAACTGAAGGACAGATCGGGTTAACTGCTCTTGAGGCTTTTCGCGCTTGTTTTGCGGTGCTCCGCTCATTCCATGATCCTTTCGACGACCATGTTACAGAATGCAAACTGAAAGGATCATCAGGATACGACAAGTAGAACAAAGAATCTATTCTGTTCTCGTCACAAGGAGGTATGAAGTTGGTGTGAAAGTAAATATCTCTGCTAAGTCGCTTGTGAAGGCGGTTGAAATGCTCTGATGATCTGCCCGATCCGTGTCCAATGCAATCCGACCTGCTCGGCAATTTCGCGCAGACTCAACCCTGCTTGGTGCAGTTTAAGGACTTCATTAAAGAGAGCTTGCTTATCGGATCGACGCATTCTCGTTTGTTTGTACCGGGATATGCCCACTACAAATCGGCGCGTCTGACTAGGAGACGAGACGTAGTCCCTCAGGTCCACCAGATAGGTTTTCAATAGAACGTGAGCCCGTGGGAGCATCCTCCCCACGGGTTTTTGTTTTCCTACGACGCTTACCGCGACTCCCGCGTACCTCATCGGTGAGGTCTTTCAGATACGCAAATGGCGAACGCAGTTCCAATAGCATGTTGCCCTCATGATTGACAACAACCCGTTCAACCATTTGGCGCAGCAGTTCTTTTTGATCCTGCTGCTGAAGCCCATTATACAGCGTTCCAATCTTCGTGATCATCTGAAGCGCCGCATCAAGGTTATCGATGTGGAACGCCCCGCCTCTGTCAAGAGATTCAAGTGTCTGATGCAGCCGGTTTCGACAATCCTGCCATTCTTTCCATAAACCATCCCAAACAGAGTCGGTGATCTTTCCCGCTGCCCGCAGCTGCACAGTGCGCGTTTCCTCGTCATCAACATGCTTGAGAGCTGCTTCAAGGTGCGCACACAGATTCGAGATAGAGGCTCGCTCGTATCTGATGCCAGAGTGCGTACCATCCGACTCCGCCGGAGGTTACCTAGAGTTTCTAGATCGGCATCGCTCTCTAGGTAAGCATGCCCCACGACTTGGCTGGCGTTTAGTTCGTACTCAAAAGCTCAAGAGACTCGCACCTCATGATTCATCGTCTCTCGTATAGCACTTCCGAATAGGCAGCACCGGGATCATCCAACAGCGGCGCGGGGTACTCTTTCAGGTGGTGATCAAAGAATGCGAGAACCATGGCATCGACAAAGTCGCTGGCGCGCTCATGATCGACCGTACCAAATAATCCAAGCACCTCACCAAGCGGCGGCAAAACCAAGAAGCGCGCATCCGAAAACTCAATGTGATAGATTCCGGGGATTCTGACGATGTATCCGGCGCCGGGGAGCGCGTCAAAAGCCGCCGCCATCGTGGTTTGCGTCTTGTCGATGTCGATTTCTGTCCACCCCTCCCGGCGCATAGTTTCGGCATCGCGGCTGATCCACATTGTCGGCTGTGATAGACCTTCCCGAACAACATCGCCCGGCACAAACGCATCCATGACTAGACAGGCACTCAGACGCGCGTCGAGCAAGCAAGCCTCAAGGCTAATGATGCCACCTAGGGAAACCCCGAAGACGCCCACGTGCTCAAGATCCATCCGCCCCCTAAGCACACCCGGCGGCGCTTCTTGGTCAAGTCGCAGGAGCTGGTCAAGCACGAAGACAACGTCTTGCGCCAGATATGGAATGAGCGGGTCGTCGATTGACATCTGTCCACGCCCGAATGCGCCTTGCATCATGCGTGGGCTGAGCGAAATCAATCGTCCGTCGGGAAAACTGACTCCCGCTGCCGCATATGGCTGGTCGATCGCGATAATTATGTAGCCATGCGAAACAAGTTCTTCGACCTGTGCGGTGTTATGCTGGCGATAGCCGCCGCGCCCATGCAGGAAGATCAGCACGGGAGATTGCCCCGCGCGCTCATCGACAGGCGCACCGACGACTGCGTTGGTCGTTACCCAGCGCAGATGCTGAAAGGTGGGATCAGGCACACCGAGCAGACGTGCCATCGGAACAAGCGCGTTGCCATCGTCGATATAGGGTGCGCGCGGACCATCCGACTTTACTGCCGGGTACCAGATTTGCACCATAAGCTCGCGCATATCATCCGGTGCAGCGGTGAAGATCTCAGCCCGTTCAGCATCTACCCAGTGGTAGGTGAGCGTCCCAATCGCATAAGTTCCGGTCGGTGGTGGGAACTGAAAGATCGGCAGGAAGAGTCGCAGCAGCCCCACACCGACGGCAGTAAGCACGACCAATACCGTGAATGCCCACAAAACTCGCTTTCGCATTGCAGCGTTCATATGGAGGGTGTTCACAGCACATACAATAGAATGATTGCTGTGGCAACCAATGACGCTACGGTCAGCATCAGCACAATCGCCCGACGGTAGCGCACACCATCTTGCTGCTTGCTCCAGCGCAGATGCAGAAATGACGCAATCATCGCGATGGACATGATCGCCGCATGAACCCAGATTGCGATTGCACTTTCCCCGCGTGCGGCGACCACCGAAATGCCAATCAACCACTCCACCGCCGTTATCGCGCTGAAGACCAGCATCAGCGCCTTTGTGATGCTTCCATACTGCCAGTTGCGCGCGCGGCTTACGAGAAGCCATATGAAGACAAGGATCACCACCATCAGCCCGAACATGAATATGTTCGAGTGGAGCGCGTACAAAGATTGAGCGTTCATCTTGACCCTCTCTTAAATAGATATAAACAGTGCGGGAAGTGACTGCGCCCAAGCGTGGATTGCATCCCAGTCACGCACATCTTTCGGCGTTTGACCGTTTAGCATCCGTTCAAGAAAAGTGAGCTGCGCGGGATCATACCGTCCACCGAACACGCCGATTGCCTTCGTCTTCAGCCATGCGTGACGTTTCAACTGCATGTCAAGCTGCATTCGTGAGTTCTTGATCGCGTTCTCTCCGGGGACGAGTGGTCCAAGGGTGAAGATCGCTATCGGGCGCTGTGAAAGCGCCGCCTGATGGCGTATGAGAAATGCGTGCGCGTCCGCGTGCCACGCACCATCATAAAGCGGCGCGCCAAGCACGACCGACCCATACGCGTCCAGAGAGACAACTTCCTGCGCTGGCTTCATTTCAACAGCATGACCGCCCACGCGCAGCTTATCGGCGATTGCTGTCCCGACTTCTTCCGTAGAACCGCGGCGTGATGCAAAGGCGACCAGCATCGGTGAAATCATAAGCTTCCTTTCCAGTGACCACAGCAGCGAATGTGATACGGATTAACGGTCATCAATGTGCAATGACCTCACCCTCTATCCTGTGCGACTGAGAATAGATCCGCATCAACTTCGCCTTGAAACACGATTGACTCAATCATAAGTGCGAAGCAGGGCGCGATCTTGCAAATTGCTGCGATTCCTATCAGGAATGTGCGAGGAACTAGACACGCATGCGAAACGCACGGGGTGTCATGCCGACGTAACGCTTAAACGCCTGCGTCAGATGGCTCTGATGCGCGAAGCCGCTTTCCAGCGCCACTATCGAGATCGGCATGTCGGTGTGATAGAGGAGGTGCTGTGCCAGTCCGACACGCTGGCGCAGCACATACTGATGCGGACTTTCGCCGAACGATAGGCGAAACAACCGGGTGAAGTGATATTGGCTGAATCCGATTTGTTCTGCCAGCATTTCCAAGCTCAGCGGCTCTGCCAGATGCGCCTGTATATACTCGCGCACGCGTTTGATCTGCCGTTCACTCAACCCTTGCACCCGTTCGCGGATGGGCAGCGATGTTGTTGTGTAATAGCGCAGGAGATGCGCAGCCAGCATCAGCGAGGCAGTCTGCGCGTAGAGTGTACTGATCGGTGACGGATCAATCAGCTCGTGACTGAGCGACAATCCCACATGGAGGATTAGCGGATCTTGGATACCTGCTGCTCCAGAAAGTTCGATACATGCGGGGTCGCGGTCGACCAGATCCTCGATCGTTCGGTTTAACAGCGAACAGCTAAGGCGCACATGCAAGGACTGAGTCGATTCGTTTTTTTTACTCTGCCAGCGCATTGGTGGTGCAGTTATGCCCGGTGGCTTCAAGAACAGATCACCCTGTTCGATATGATAGCCGTCGCACAACTGAGGATCGCACATTTCAACCCGCACATTACCGCGCAGGATCAGCTTGATCATGATATCTGACGCAACCGGTTCTTCCCAACGTTCCATCCACAGCGGCTCCTCGAAGAGATCGACCTCGACATCAGTCCATCCGTAACTCTTGCTCGATCGCACGAGCACCGGCGATGCCTGCGTATGGGCAGCGCCAGCATGCGGGATTCGAAGTGGATACTGGGACATAGAGTTACTCCCTATTGGGTCGATGCGTTCTTGTGCTTAATACGAAGCAGTGCCCCGAAAGTTTCGGTTGAGCGTACTACTCCACTCGAGTGGAATCGGCTCGTCGCTGCGTGAGAGGTTTAACGTGATTTGCGAGACCGCCGCCCCGACTCTGCTGAAAAATTCAGCGGGTGATCGACCGCGACGAACCGTATGCCGCGCTGGTTCGCGGTTTAGCAAGGATACGCGTATGACCGATGTGATGCCGGAAACCAGCAATCGCTTTGCGGTGGTCATCGGGCGGGTGCTGCATCCGTTCCTGCTGCCGATTGGTCTACCCCCGATAAACTGGTAGACCATCAGGATACGGCGATTAGAACAAAAATCTATTCGACTCCAGTGTTTGCACGGTATGAAGTTGGTGTGAAAGCAAATATCTTTGCTAAGTCGCTTGTAAAGGAGGTTGAAATGCTCTGATGATCTGCCCGATCCGCGTCCAGTGCAGTCCTACCTGCTCGGCAATTTCCCGCAGACTCAAACCTGCTTGGTGCAGTTCAAAGACTTCATTAAAGAAGGCTTGTTTATCGGAGCGGCGCTGCATTGTTCGTTTGTAGCGAGATACGCCTACCACGAACCGCCGCGTCTGACTAGGAGACTAGACGTAGCCCCTCAGGTCCAAGGCTCGAAAACTAGGCATATGTTACAAACGAAACGGGAATGCGAAATGACGCACTCCTGTATTTTCTTTGTCGTCATTCCATAATCCCTGCGTTCCATGCAACGGTACATCAGCAGACAATCGTCAGTTTGAGCAAGAGGATTGTCGCTACACTATAGAAATATCCTGTAATGAGGACGCGCCATGACCCGGATTACATGTTCATTCTCGCTCCTGCTCGTGCTGATTACCTTGTGTGCGCAGACACTATACGCGCAGCAAACCGATTTTCCTCTAGATGTCTCAGTGGACAGTGCATTAGTGCGGGCGCTGCCCGCGCCTGATGCGCCAGTCGCCGCGTCGGTATTTTTCGGCGATGCGCTGCAAGCGGTGGGACGCAGCGCGGACGGGACATGGCTCCAGCTTCAGCGCCCAGCGGGTTGGATCAGCCGCAGTATCGTCCGCCTCTCGTTCGATGTTGGTGATCTTCCGCTTACTGACACCACTACCGGTGTCACAGGCAGTTCGCCCATCATCGACACCGGCTACACGGTACAGATCATTGATGACCGCCCGATGCGCGTCCTGCCGGACTTCCAGTCGGTGGAACTCGCGACGCTTCCCATCAACGCAGTGCTGCCTGCCATCGAACGCACGCCCGACAACCAGTGGATAAAGGTGAACTATCTCGGCACAATCGGCTGGATACCCGTCTATCTGGCATACAATCCTTATGATATTGATGCGCTCCCCGTTAGCCCAAGTTACGCCGCCGATCCGAACTATCCGCCAGTCGTCTACATCCCGCCGGAGCGTCAGCTTGCACAAATTGACCGGCTTCTCGCGTATATCGCCGTGCAAGATGCGCTGGCACTGCAAATGGTCGAGTTCTGGGATCTGGTGGTGCGCGGAGGTATCGTCGAATGTACGCCGCGTTCTGAAGTGGTCGAATACTTCGTAATCACCCCCGACGACATTCGTGATTTACCGGAGCTGCGTCCTCAGGAGCGCTTTCTGCATCAAGCCGTTGATGATCTCAACGAATCACTGGCGGCAACCCATGTCTGTGGGATACAGGTGTATGTCGATTTTTACGCAGCGCGCTCGAATGCGATCAATGCACGGGTGTTGTTCCGGCGCACACGTTTACAAATGGAAGCCGCCCGCGAGCGAGTACCGCAGGCGGCGGGCTAATCACGGCACAAATGGGACATTGGTCGGCGTGGGGCGCGGCGTAAATGTGGGACCCACGTATCCGTACCAGTAGTAACGGCGAGTGGGACGGGGTGTTGCGGGTGCGCCCGGCACATCGAAGGTGCCGCCTGTTTGCAGCAGGCAGATTTGCTGCCATTCCCAACGATTATTGGTGTAAGAGTAGTACGGTGCGACACGCCATGTATACGTGCCGCCGCCCAATGGCAGATCGTCCAGCACAACAAGGGCTGTAGTGGTGGTGCTGTCGAACGCGCGCCGTTCGCCAAACGGTGAAATGACGATCACGCTGTACACGGTCGCGCCGGGAAGCGCGGGATATGTCACCGTGAGGGTGAGGTCGCCGTTCATGAAATCGCCTGTACGGGTGAATTCGCCTGCCCACGAATCGCAAATGTCGTCCGATAAATCAAAGACTTGGGGCACGCGCCCGTCGCGGTTGCGCGGGAGACGCCGCCCGGTCGGAAAGATGCTGTTGAACGGAATGCTGGTGCGGATCAAGCGTGCATACACCCATGCCGACTCCGTTCCCCACGCGATTTCCAGCCATTGATCGCCCGTCCACGCATAGAAGAAGTCGCCGCGTCGCCCAAGTACAGTGACCGACGTGCCTACTGCCAGTTCACCGATCACCGGGTAGGCGAAATCGGGACCGGCATACACGCGACTGCCTTCAAACTCGACAATCCCGGTGATGACTTCACCCGGCAGCGGATCATCGGGATCACCTGTGTCTTGAGCGATGGCGGGGATAATAAGCATCACCACCAGCAAAACGGGGAGAACAACGCTCAGGGTTAAGCGATAGCGCGATCTGGACTGGTTCATGACATGATCCCCTTTGTTTGTTGGTATTTTATCTGCTGGTTTGCTGGCGGCGCACAGCCGTAGGATGAGCGTTGATGATACGTTAGGCTTTTACAGTTACAGTTAGACTACGCGGTATTTGATTTGCGCATTCCTAGCGAGGGGCGAACCTATGCGTCGAGTGCTGCTCCACACGCTCTTGATGGTGCTGTTGATCACGGCAGTGATGATCGCTTTTCTCAGCATGACACAGTTAGCGCGATCTGAAACCGCGCTTGATGTGCCGGAAGCGACTTTGCAGGCACTCGCATACCTGAACCCGATAGATGATGAATTCTTCAGCGTCGAGGGTGAAATCGGACGTGCCGTTCCCCGGCGTATCGTATACTCGCCAGAAGCGGAACTGTTCGCCGTCGTGGACGCGTACAACACACTCCTGTTGATGGATGCGACCACTTACGCGACCCGCTTCACGCTTGAACCCTACCCGAATGAGGACGGCGGCTACAACATCATTGACATGCGTTTTAGTCATGATGGGCGCTATCTCGCTTTCCTCACCGATAAAAATGTTGAACTATGGGACACGCAGACCGGCACCCGTGCTGCCAGTCTCATTAACCCTAGCATCCCAAAACGTTTGCTCGGTCCGCTGGCGTTTTCCAGCAACGATGAAATCTTGATCTTCTACGGTGAATATGCCGCGCCGCCTTCGATACGCCAATCGGAAAATGACAGCGTATTTTACCCATGGGTGTGGCACTTGGGGGCAGCACGCGGTGAAACACCGTCTACGCTGCCCGGCGGGGTTGAGTCGCAGTTGATGTTTGATTACGGGCTTGGGTTCGCCCTCACCCCACAGGACAGTATCCTCGCCGTGCTGCCCTCGCGGTTGGTGGTGCTGGATGCGCTCACGCTGGAGTCGCAGTATGAAATTCCGACTGTAACGTATGCTGACGATGCCCTCACTGTGTACACGAGCACCGATGGGCAGCGGGTGTATGTGCGAGCGGGACAAAGCGGCGATCTGATGCGGGTGGATACGGATACGCAGACGATCATCACGTTTCCGTCCGCCGCAAGAAGCAGCACCCGTCCTACCGAACAGCAGATAGTAGGTGCCCGCTTGGTCTCGCGCGGAGCGCTGTTCAACTTGCTGCACGGCAATATTTCGACGGATCGCACGCGTGAACTCCGGTTGGTCGATTTCGTTCAGCCGCTTGATCCCAGTCGCGGGAGCACCTTGGCGCTGCTGCACATCACGACGACAGAGGGATACCGCTACTTTACGTTGAGCAGCGGGAATTATGTCTCGCAGATGACTGTCAGCCCAGACGGGCAAACACTGCTCACCCGTGAACAACGCAGTAGTGATGAGCGGATCGCCGTATACGATATTGAATCTGGCAGAGAACGCGATGTGCTGACTCCCTCGCTGCGATCCCGGAATACATATTCACGTGCGCAGCAGAATCGCGTGCTGGCATTCGATGAGAGCGGCGCAACGTTCCTGAGCGACTTTCAACGGTTTGACACGGAAACGGTCGATCTGCTTGCCGAAGACCTGCGCTATTCGTTCAGCTTCGACCGCTTTTATTTCGGGCGCGACCCCGGCACGATGGTTACGATTTCCGGCAGCGAGTGGCGTGTGTGGGAGATTGCCACCAATAGCGTGCTGCGGCGCGAGGTACTGGCGCAGGATGCCACGACGATTCACGGCATTTCGCCGGATGCGCACCGTATCGCCTATTGGAACAACGGCGGCGCGCTGGTGCAGGATTTTGACACGGACACAGTTTACTCCATCCCATATCCGGTCTTTACCCCCTTCGGGTTGGCGCGGAGCAGCAGCACGCTCAACCCGTCATGGACACGGATGGTTACCGTGTATGGGGATCACCCGACCGGCATGTACGCACCGGGCGGCGCGATTGCGCTCACTGAGCCGGGGGACTCAGAACCGAAATGGCTGATCGCCGGGGATGATCTGCCTCCCGTCATCAGTCAAGTGGGCTGGGTGGATGATGACACGGTTTACGTGAGTGGTGGAGCGCCGCAGGAACAGATCAATGAACGGGTTTTCGGCGTGGACTACGCGCCGAGCGGTCTGCCCGTCTGCATCGAGCAGCGCTATCCAGAACAGCGCGAAACATTCCTGCGTCTGTGGGAGCGCCGCCTGTATTTCATCCCGATGGATGATCTAAATCGTCTGGCACTTGACCTGTGCGCTGCCTCTGATCTCAGCGGCGATCAAGTGGTCGCTACGTTGGCGGTCACGCCGACCGCGACCGCTACTCCGAATCCTTATGCTACCCTTGCGCCGAATACCACACCGATCACTGCCGGTCAGCCGCCGCCCTGTTTGTTCGACCTGTACACCAACCCGGATGAACGCGACGAATACATCCGCTTGTGGCAGGAACTCTCCGCCGCCGTGCCGCCGGAAGCACAGAACGAGTTGATCGCCGTGATCTGCGAGCGGGTGGGGAGTATTCGCGTCAGCGTCACCGCCGAAGGTGACGGCAGCAGCGCGTTGATCACACAGGTGATGTGGATTGATGCCGAAACCGGCGTGCGCAGCATTGGATCACTCCCGGCGACTTCGCCGCCGACCTCGTTTAATCCGACTGATCTGATCCTGTCGATCTACCGCACCGTGACAGAGCGACAGCCGAGCGCCGCGCTGATGACCGCTGATCGAAGTTTGCTCGCCGTCTCAAATCTTCCCGGCGAACTGACGATTTACCGGCTGAACTTTGACCATACCCGCGCGGGAATTCCCGGCACAGCCACGGCGCTTGCCGCCCGCACCGCGCAGAATCTTATCTATCCGGCAGTCACCGAAGGCGTGTCTATCCTATCGACGGCGACGCCGTATGTTATTGGCACTGCTCGTCCCACGCTGACCATCACCCCATCGCAAACGGTATTTCCGCTTCCGTCGGACAATTATCAAGCGGGTTTGCAGGACATGTGCACAAACACGCTGTATACCCGCACTGATCTTCCGCCCGATTACGCAGCTTCCGGACGTATTTATGGCACATTTGGCGATACTGGAATCTGGGGAATTGAGCCGGAGGACGGATCGCGCGCCCCGGACGAAGATGCACCGCTGTGCGGCTATGGGCTGAACTGCCAGTTTTCGCCTGACCGCGCTTGGATTCTCGCGCAGACATATGAACTCGTCTACGTGACGCGACCGGACAACAGCGATCAACGCGTGCTGTGGGATTTACGCACGCCCAACCCGCCGACACCGTTCCCGCAAAATTTACACTGGGCAGCGCCGAACATGCTGGAATGGAACGACCTGATCGAGGTTGGCGCGACCCCAACCATTATCCCGGTGATCGTGCGCGATGTGCTGAATGTCTATCCTGACCCGGCACTGCTGCCGAGCAGCTTTTCAATTCGCGTCAACGAAATCCCGGCACAGGTGGTTTCACAGCAGCCGGGCGGGCTGTGGGTCGTACTTGAAACGACGTATGGCACGGGTACGGGATACGGTTATCGCTATTTTCTGCACCGGCTCGGCACTGATGAAATTATCCAATTCGCACAGCATTCAGAATACACGGCATCGTTCAGATGGGTTGGCTATGGTGCTCGGCTGTATTACCGCTTCAATACACCAAATCCTCAAGAACCTGAATATGAAGTGCTGATCCCAACTGGCGACACACGCAGCGCGCGCGTCGAAACCGTTGGTGCGATTTCACCCGATGGCACACGCACCGCCCGTATCTTCAGCACGACCAGCCGTGAGCAATTGATCATCCAAGAGATCGAGACGGGGATAAGCTTCGTGTATTGTCTGCCGAACGTGCATGGCTCGCACTCGCCGCTTTGGTCACCGGATGGGCGCTATGTCACTTGGATCGGCGAGTTAGTTGGGGATGAAGAAGAACATCTCTTTGTACTGGACACGCAGACCGGCAGTGTGGTTGATCTGGTGCGCGGCATCTACAGCTTGATCACATGGGGGCAGGAACCGGGCAGCTACGGCAGCGGCGCGGTGATGACGCCCGCCCCTGAACGTGACGGTTTTCCGACTCCGACTCCGCCGGGAGGTGGCGCATGAAGCGGTTTCTGGTTCTGCTCACCCTGATCATGGGTTTGTCGGGGGATACGCAAGCGGGTCATGCCCAACAAGACAGCTTAGACGAGGTGTATGTGACCATCCAGTACACCGCGAATCTGCGTGCGGGACCGGGTACAAATTGGGAGCGGTTGGCGGTGCTTGACTACGGCGTGACCTACCGCGCGACCGGACGTACCCAGAACGCTGGATGGGTACAGATCGCCTACACGGGCGATCTGCTGACCGACCGCTACCCCGAAGCGACGATTGACGGTGTGACTTACGGCTGGGTTTCGGCGCGGCTTACGTTCTGGACGGGCAACCTGTTCGGGCTGCCGGTCGATGGCGTGCGCACAGTCAACTTTTTGCGCGGGTCACTGGTCACGCTCGTGATCACGCCGGATGAACCGATCTATATCGGCTTAATTGGTCCGCAGCAGCGTGTTCCATATCCCCTACCGGATATCGGGATTGCGCGCGTGGAGGCGACTGGACGTTACGGAACGCCGCCCTACGTCTGGGTGCAGTTCAAGATCGGTCCGAATTATTACTGGGTTAGCCGAATAGGTTGGTATTCGTCACTGCCAGATGTCGGGCAGTTAATCGCGGGAAACCGGCTGGCGCTGTTGGCAGAGCGCAATCTCAATCGTGTGATGAGTATTCAAAACACGTTGGAATCGCTGTGGTACGCCCTCGCCAATGGGCAGCCGATTTCATGCAACAATTTACCGGGCGCGTACAGCTTAATCGAATTCAGCGAAAATGATTTGCGCATCGATCCGATTTACGGGGCGACGGCAGCGGCGCTGGATACTGCATCGGCGGCGCTCAGTCGAGCGATGGATCGGCTGTGGTCGGTATGCGCCACTCCCGATCTGTTGGTCAGTGCCGAGGTCATAAATGCGGCGTTGAATGACCTCGTCGAAGCAGACCGGGCGCTCAATCTGGCGAGACTCTCGCTTCCGTTATCGGATCACTGATTTGGCATTGCTCACTACACTTAACAACTGCTGCACCCGCGTGATTGCCGATCTGTCGCAAACTCCACCCTTCTGCGCGTAGGTCGGTGATCATCTGTTTCAATGCTTCACGATCCTTGTGTTTATTGAGGGGAAATTCGGGAATGGGGAACTCGTAGAATTGCCTAGTTTTCGGCACTCCTCCCCTCAGGTCCACTCCCGGTACCAAAGCCTGTCGAACAATGTTTGATAGGCTTTTTTCTTTCCTATCGGGGTTCGAATCCCATCGCCTTCGTAATCACCAATTTTCGAACAGAAAGCCTTTCCGATTGGCTCAGTAAGGTTTTTTGTCTGAATGAAGTTCGAATTCTGCTCAAGGATAGTCCCGGAAATTTGCCCACCCCAAGATCACAAGAAGCAGCCTACCCTGCTGCGCACAAAAGCAGGAACAGATAAGCATCCTCGAGAGAAGGTTCAATGAGACGAGTCGTATCGCTCGTTTTGCGCTTTCCTGTACAGCGCAGCGTCACGTGGCTAACCTGATGAATAATTCGGCTTCCCCCTGCCTGATCCAGAAGCGGTTGTGCTTCTGCGGTCGGAAGCGTCATTTCCGAGCACTCCCCAACATGGGCTTTCAACTTAGCGATGGTTCCTGAGAATAAAACCCGTCCCTGATGCAGGATGACGACCGACTTCGCGATTCGCTCCGCTTCATCGGGAATATGCGTGCTGAAAATGGTCAGTCTACCGTCATGGGGCAAAAGCCGGTACACGCGCTCCCGCTCAATCACGTCGAGTCCACTGCTCAGTTCATCCAGCAGCAGCAACTTCGGCTGCCCAAGAAACACCTGCGCCACGCCTACCTGTCGAATCTGTCCCCCGGATAACTGCGCGATACGTTTGTGCGCGATCGACTCCAATTTCAACCCGGTGATCAGCGTATCGACGGCGGTAAGGCTTGTATTTCGCATTTGCGCAAGGTAGCACAGCAGATGATACGGCGTGAGATGTGGTGGAAGATCCAGCACCTGCGGCAGGTAACCGATGCGGCGGCGCAAATCAGGCAGACTGACCGGGTAATTTCTCTCTCCCCAGGTTATTTGCCCAGTATCTGGTGAATCTAGGGTTGCCAGCAGACGCAGCAGCGTCGTTTTGCCTGAGCCATTCGCACCCAGCAGTGCGACAATACCGCTGTCCATCTGGAGTGAAATGCGATCCAGTGCGATCTGTCCGCCGTAGCGCTTGCTCACTTGATCGAGATGTAAGCTCATTTAGCCGCCCAACGCCCCGATTGCCACATCAAAATCACCCCCATCACTAACGCCAAACACGAGGCTACAAGAAAATTGCTCGACTGGACAACCGCCAGCGATAAATCTCCGAGCGAGACAAACGGACCGCTGCTGTGCAATACAGCCTCACGCCAGCCAAGGAAAAGCAGTGCTGCCCACAACCCCATTGGCACCATCATTCCGGCTAACACCTGCCAGCGAAGCAGGCTGTAGAGCGCCGCCCCCATGAGTCCCACCATCGGACCAAACCAGATGAGCAGCAGTCGCCACAGGACGATTTGGGTGTCCTGGCTCCAAGCGAACAGGATTAACGTTACCGCTAGCCCTGCGTTGTAGAGCAGAATCAGCAGGAGACGGGTGTACAGCATCTCCAGTGGACTCACGGCGCTCAACAGCTCAAATTCGCGGAGGCTGCGTGCGTCCGGTCGGAAAATGTACGCCGTCCCTATGACTGCGAAAATGGGCGCTACCAGTGCGTAAAGCCCGGCGATCGTCCCGTCACTGACCGCCAGCAGCACAAGCCCTAACCCAAGCATAAGCGCGCTTGCCCACCAGAACGCACTCCCCACTAGGGAAACCTGCATATGCGCCAACCGCAGCCGGTCACGCAGACTGCGCGGTGTCCACGATGGGATCAAAGCGTCTTGCTGCCTGATCACAACCTGAAGACTTGCCAGCAGATGTTCACTATCCGGCTCAGGCGTGTCGTACGCATGCAAGAGAGCTTCCACGGGAGACAGGTCGCCGAGTTCGGTCTGCTGCTCGGGGTCAAGCCCGGATGAGAGGGGATGGTTATTCATCGCTCACTATCCATTGGAGTTTCAATTTTTTCAGGGCGTGAAAGAGTCGGCTCTTGACGGTGCCGAGCGGCACACTTACCATCTCCGCGATCGCTTGCAGCGATAAATCGTGATAAAAGCGCAGAATGACGACCTCGCGCTGTTCCGGCGGCAAGCTTTGCAACAGCCGTGCGATCGTCTGCTGATCGTCAGCAAAGATGGTCATTTGCTCCAGCGTGTCGGCGGTTTCCGGCAGCATCAGATCGGCACCGTCCGCGAAATCGAGGCTGTTTTCGTGACGCCTGTGTGCCGAGCGGAAATAATCATAGGCAAGATTGCGAGCGATCGTGAACAGCCACGCCCGCAGATTCTCCGGTGCGTCGCCGCTGAAAGTCAGCAGGCGAATGAATGCCTGCTGAGTCAGATCATCGGCAGTCGAACGATCATCCATCAGGCGGTACAGGAAATCGAACAGCGGACGATGATAGCGGGCAATCAGGAGACGCAGTGCCTCCTGATCGCCCATTTTGACCTGCTGGTAGAGCGTTCTGTCCTCATCCACGTCCGCGCCTCCTCCAGCCAGAATACAGCGCGTTCACGGTTATCAGGATTAGTGCCAATCCTGTCAGCAGTCCGCGATTCAACCCGTAATCCGTCGTATTGGGCATCGTCGATCGAAACAGAAACAGCGTGCCAGTGCATTGTCCTCTGGTGATGTACTCGATAAACCAGTAACCCAAAATCACGGCGGCTGATGTCCAAGCATTACCGCTGAGGTTATTCACCAGCAGCGCTAACCCGAGCATATAGAGCGCAGGCGGCAGCGCCGGGAACAGAATATCAGCCAGACGGTAATCCCCGTATGCTAGGCGAAAGATCAGCGCGCCGAAAGCCGCCGCACACAGAACAAGCGCGACGCTCATCACCGTGCGCATCAGCGGGACGCGCCACCCCATTTCGGGATAACTGCGCCGGATATCATCAAACAACTCATCGCGCTCGATTGACATCAGGTGCGCGGCAAGCAGCCCGGCAGTGAGCGGCAGCAAAAGCTCACAAATCACCGCAATCTCGGACAAGGTCGGCTGTTGATTATGGCTTGCCCAGACTGCCCAGCCGAGCAGCGCATAGGCTGGAAACAGGATCGCCGGAAGGATGGACGCCCATCCGAAGGCAATTCGCAGCTCGTACCAGACGTAACTTCTAGCTGCCATACGCTGCATCCTGAATCCACTGCTGCGCGGCGGATAAGGGTAGCCGATTCAGCCTCGGTGCCTCGTCAAGCGTCCGGTTGAGTAGATCGATCACTGCATCTTCACCCTGATCAACATACACCTGATAAAGGAGCTGTGCTAACGGGTACCTTTCTTCGGGTGTCTGCGAACTGTACACATAGACCCCCGGACCCGTCTGAGAAAGCCCCTCCGCCAGAAGGGTTTGCATTGCCGCAGGATCGCCATGCGCGGTGTCGTGCGCCCACAGAAAATAGCTGATGTTATCCGTGTAGCTGATTCCAAAACTGCCGCCGATCACCCCGAACAAGCTGCTTACCATCGCCTGTCGGTTGAACAGAAACTCGTTGAAGGGATTCTGTACCACCGCCGACAGATAATAGGGTTGAAGCACCACGACGACTCGCCCGTCCGTTATGGGAGTCGCCACCGGATCAAAGCTGCTACCAAAGCCGCTGTTGGTGACAAACAAAGTCAATCCGTCGATGCGTGGAAAGAAATGACGCAGATGTTCCAGCGTAGGCAGGTAGTGATCAGTCACCAATGGACGAAAACGATCCTGAAGCGAGGCGGCAGTGATCAGCGTGACGCCGCTGCTGATCGGTTCAACCACGAGTGCCGGTGCTGCCATCATATGCGCCCAACTTGCCAATGCTGCGAACGTTGTGTCATCTACCTGCGGCAGATTTGAGCCGAACACGAGTCCTGTGGCGTTCTGCACATGCACGGTCATGGATGCGGGTTCGTCAAGCACACAATCCGGATAACTGCGGAAAATACTCTCCTCAAGAGTGCTGCCAAATTCGACAAATGAGTTTCGCCCGACGACGATACTCCCCGGCACCGGATACCATGCGGCAGAGCAGCCCAGATTTACACCGTCTGGGCGAATGAAATTCACCGCACCTAACGGATATCCCTGCGACATGACGGCACTGTAGTCCCATAAGGCTCCGCTGTAGTGAACGACAAAGGAGGTGCTTGCGCCTGCTTCTAGGAGAGCAGGAAGAGTGAGCGTCACAGCGGAACCGTCGCGCTGATACGGCAGGTCTGCATCGGTGATCGTCAACTGACTATTCAGCGAAAACGCGATTTGATTGAGGGGTGTTTCGCCACGATTGAGCACCTCGATCTGCGCCTCAAAGCGTGGAAGCGCAGAATCACCAAGATCGAGCGTGATGTCATAGCGACTGAACCGGTACGGCATTTCTTCCGGCAGGGCAATAACTCGCCCCGGTGCAAAGAGGAATTCCGTCTGCTCATCGATCTGCGCATACGCATCCACGACCTGAAGCGAATAACCCCGTGCGCCCAAAAGAACGATCAACAGCGCGGCGGTGACAATCCCAGCACTTAGCGGTGACAATCGATAATGCCGGATACGGTGAACCCACAGCCCGATCAACCCAATGAGCAGGGCTGCCGCTCCCAGATAAAAAAGATCATAAAACGGGGGTAAATCACCCAGCGTTAGCCGCCCCCACAATTCCGAGGTGTTCGTGTCCAGTCGTCCATTTAAGGCGAATGCTAGCAGCAGCGCTGACGGAAAACTTCGCGCATCAAGCGCAGTGGGAACAATTGCGCTCGCCAACCACACCAGCCCAAACAGGGGATACATCCAGCGCTTGATCCCGATGGTAACCTGAACTAACTCGATCGATAGTGAGACGAACGCGAAGGCGATCAGGCTTTCCAGCAAAAAGACCGGCACCAGCTTGAAAAACGTCTCCAGCGTACTCTGGGTAAAGATCACGCCCAATGGGAAGATGAGAAAGAAACTGGAAGCGCCCATGACCGCCAACCAGCGTCCCATGATGATCTCGGTGCCGGTTGGGTACGCCGCTTCGAGCGGCTCAATGCGTACCCTTGACGCGCGTGAGGCGCTGACTCCTGAGAGGATGATCACCACCAGCATCAACATGGGGATCAACCCCTGGCTCATCGAGTGCAGCGTACTGCTCGCGGGCTGCCGAAATTGCTCGTTCGCATAATTGGCGATGATCCACACTGCCGACAGCAGATAAAACAGGGCGTATCCCCAATTCCGGCACAGGAGACGGAGTTCCAGCCGAAACGCGGTAAGCAGTCGGGACAGGCTAGGCATAAGCCACCACCTTTTGCGCCTTTGTATGTACCATGACCGCCACATAGCCATCCTCTAAGCCCGGTTTGATGGCGGTTCCTCTCCCGAATGGATTTTCATACGCAATCACCCGCAGCACCATTCGGTGATCGGCAGCGCGGCTGGAAATAATCGTGTACTGCTCCTCGATCCGTTCGTAGTCTGCCGGGGCAATTTCGATCTCCCAGACTTGACCGCTCGCCCGTGTAATCAAGTCGGCGGGGGTGCCGGTGAAGATAAGGCTCCCCCGGTTCAGAACAGCCACCTGATTACAGACCGCTTCAATATCCGCTACGATGTGCGTAGACAGAATCACGGTACGCTGCCCGGAGATACGCGCCAACAGGTTACGAAAACGGATGCGTTCTTCGGGATCAAGTCCGGCGGTCGGTTCATCGACGACCAGCAGCGTCGGGTTTCCCATCAATGCCTGCGCAATGCCGAGCCGCTGTTTCATCCCGCCGGAAAACTTCCCCACTTTGCGTTTCGCATCTTTGGTCAGGTTGACCTGCTCCAGCACCCGTTCCACCTGTTCGCGGCGATTAGAGCGGGCTAGGTTTTTCATCGTGCCGACATAATCCAGCAGCTCGTAGGCATTCAGTCCTTTGTAAAAGCCGAACTCTTGGGGAAGGTAACCGAGGTTCTGTCGAATGGGGTGCGGATCACGCATCCCATCCCATCCATTGACCATCACCTGCCCGGAAGTAGGGCGCAGCAGCGTGGTAATGATTTTCATCAGCGTGGTCTTGCCTGCACCATTCGGTCCCAGCAAGCCAAACATCCCACTGCCGATGTTCAGCGAAACTGACTCCAGTGCTCGGAACTTCCCGTAGTCTTTGACGAGTTGGGTGATCTTTACGTCCATGCCGACCTCTTGCTCATCATCCTTTTCCACATGACGAGGACGAGCGCCGAAAGGTTTAAATCTGGCATGCAGATAAGCGGGCTGAGAATTGTGAGCGCCTCGGAGGGGTCGTCATCAAATATCCCGCCTTCAGACCCCATCGGCGAGCGCATTTTTTGTTCCAGTATGATCATGCAACCAGACGGACAGACGGTCTACTGTGGCACACGGGCAGCAGCCGCTGGAAGCTGCGGACTACGATCAGTCCATTTGCCGCAGAGAGTGATATGTTCATTTGCACCCTCCATATCACAATACCCAAAGCGCTCTGACGCCGTTTCGGATTAGGTTACGAGCGCTCTGGTCGCATTGTTCCAGCGCTGAACACCGTCGGCGCTCACGGTTTCAACCGTCTGGTTATCGATGAAGCGGATCGATGTGAAGGGGGTATCGGGGTCGTCGAATTCGTAGAGGGCATATGCGGCAGGCGGGAAGTCTGCTGCCCCGGCACGGCAGCCGCGAAGTTTTTGAGGCAGGAGTCATGGACACCGCTGTGAGTCTGCCGGTTGAGATGTACCTCAAAACGGGCGGCAGCGTGATTGAGTGGCAGCGCGAATTTCTCGACCGTTACCGCCAACCGGGGTTCACGATGCAAACGCGCGAAGGGCGGCAGCCGATCAGCGCATGGGTTAACCGAGCGCTTAAGGTATGGGACGCTCATACGAGCATCCGGCGCGCCATCGCTGCCCTGCCGGGGCGCATGGGCGCGCTTCTTGAGCGTTGAGCGAATGCTACCCTTCTGCTTTCCACGTGCGAGGATTGGATTTGCCGTCAATATAGACATTCATGAAGGCAAACTCGACGGTCAGCACAAACAGGATATAGCGATCCTGCGGCTTGTAGGGCGAAACGCGCACCGCCTGTTCCCGCATCAGCGGATCGGTGGAGAGGGTCGCGCGTCCTCGGACATAAAACTCGCCGCCTCCGCCGCTGGAATTCTCCACCGAGCAGTGCAGCATATACCGTCCGTCGCGCTGCAAATCATGTCCTTTGGGCGAAGTCGGCTCCATGAACAGATACAACTGCTCACCCACAATGGGAGTCACCGGATGCACACGCGGGCTGCCATCGGGGCGGAGCGTGGCGAGGTAGGCGACTTCACTTTGAAAACGAGTTTTGCCAAACGCGGCAAGCTCAGAGGCTTGCTGTGTGAATTCGTGCCAGTTCGTCATGGTTTCATCCATTCGTCTAAGCGCCGCTGGAGACAAGTCCGTTCGGCGCTGTGTGAGCGTTCTTCTATTCATTATAGTCATGTGCGTCTGCGCGAACGGATTATAATACTGCATTATAACCCAGAGGTAGACCAGCGGCGCGAACACCGACCGTTACCTGCACGCGCCGCGCGGAATCCATGCGCACGCTTAAGGAGAAACGCGTCGATTACGGTGACTACGAGGATTTTGACCATGCCCAACGCGAGTTGCAGCACTGTCTTGAGGTAATCTACATGATCGGGCGTCTACATCAGGTGTTGTCTTATCTCACACCGGTGGAGTTCGAATTGGCGGCAGGTTCTCAACCCTGCTACCCTCTCTTATCTCCGGTCTAATTCCTTCCAGAAAAACCACCGCACTACAATCGTGTATCAATGCCCATTCGCCGCGCCATCGCCGGGGACGGAATTGCCTGCTCAAGGTTTTCCCATGTGAGCGGATGTGACTCGAAACACGCATCTGTAGTGATATTTTCCACCGCGTGATAGCTGAAAATTGAGTGTACACTCACACAGCCGCTGACGAGTTCTTCCGCCCACACAGCGATCAGAGTCTCAATCGTGCGCTGGATGTCTCGGTTTTTCAGCGGTTTGAGCTGATCATATCTCGTGCCGGAACTGCTCGATGCGCCGGAACTCGCGCAAGAGGTCGCCAAGCTCGAAGGCTTGCCGGGGGCGTGGATCGAGATGGAAGCGAAAACGCTCACACGTGAGGCGGAGGAGCAGAGCGAGAGACTGCCTCATGACATATACCTTTAGTAGGAAAAGCCCGATCAAGAGTCGGGCTTTTCTTTCATGATTCAGGCTATTAAGCAGGAATGTAGACCAACCGGATGACATCCTCGCCAATCCGATCATGCGTTATAAGGCGGAGCGGTGGGCGAGGTCCGGCGAAATAGGGCGTGCCGTGACCCAGCACGACAGGATGCAGGTAGATTCGATACTCATCGATCAGTCCAAGTTCGGTGAGGCTGTGCGCCAGTTTCGGACCCGCAACTTCGATCTCCCCGTCGCGCTCCGCCTTCAGTTTGCGGATTGCGCTCTCAAGATCATCTTTGACAAGCACAGCATTTGGACCGACCGACTGCAACGAGCGCGAGACGACCCATTTCGGCTGTTTCCGCCACGCCGCCGCGAAGGCGTGTTCCTCTACATCCCATTCAGGATGATCGTCATCCCAGTAGCGCATGATCTCATACATTTGGCGGCCGTAGATACTGCCCGCCTGCTCCTGAGCCTCCTTGATGAAGTGGCGGAAGAGTGTGGGGCTTGGCCCAAACGCCATATGGTCGACATAGCCGTCTAGGGACTGGTTCATTCCAAACACGAGCTTAGCCATATCACTTCCTTTCTTCACACGGATGTCCCGCGTGATTCTGATTGCGTGATGCAATCGATTGTAAGTGAGGAGCAGTCTGCCAACTCGTGCCTGCTGCGTTTCGATTAGGTTCCCCTCAACAAGAGAGAAACGCTTGTGTGTGAGGTGGTAGGTGTCGGGTTTGTTGGTTGAAAGTCCTACGCTTGGTGCTCGATCTGATACGACAAATACACGACGCCATTGGAGAGAATCTTCGAGTCTATCAAATTCAAGGACGAACGATGTCCGCCATCTACAAACAAGCGGATGCCTTTGCCCAGGACAAGCGGGTGCACCAGTATCTGAATCTCATCGATCAATCCCGCGTCAAGCAGCGCATGAACGAGTGTCGCACTGCCAATAATCCCAATCTTGCCGCCGGGCTGCTGCTTCAGCTTGCGGATTTCTTCGATGGCGTTGGATTTGATCTGCGTGGAGTTATTCCAATCGGCTTTTTGCAGCGTTGTCGAAACGACATACTTGGGTGCGCTGTTCAGCTTATCAGCAATTCCGAACTCATTGTGCGTCTGGGTCGGCCAGTAAGCGGCGAAGATCTCATACGTGACCCTACCCAGCAAAAAGGCATCGGTGTTGTGGGTTTGGCGCTCCGTGATCGCGCCCATTTCCTCAGTCTGAAACGGAAACTGCCACGTATCGGGCGCTTCCATAACCCCATCCGTCGACAGAAATTCCGACACAACGATCTTTCCCATACTGCTGCTCCTTTTGGTGAAAATAAAGGATTCACGGGCAGTGGTGCGGTGTAATGGTGAATTGTCGCTCTATAGTAGTACAAATGTTTCAATAGCACAAGTGTTCTTTATCAGCAAATATTCGAGAATCAACTAACCATCTTCTGAAAATTCCGTGTCACGATCCTCTCGTATTGAGCTTCCGCCTGACTCGCTTGCTCATTTTGATCACCACCCGCCGGATGTACCGGGGAGCGCGTCCGTAACGGAGCATCCCCAGAGTTTCGCCCCGGTCAATCGTCTGCACTTCCAGCACGCAGAACCCCTCCAATTCAATCCGCCCGCCGCTAACGAGTTCCTCCGTCCACACTTCAATGAGCGTCTTAATCGTGCGCTGAATGTCCCGGTTTTTCAGGCGGGTGCGCCGCCCGATCTCGCTCACCATTTTCGCCTTCGTCAGGGTCATCGCTCCACCTCCCGCACCTTTTGGATCACCGGCGGCACGCCGTGCCCTTTTTTCAGACTGAGCGCCGCGTGCTTCATCTGCTCGTCCAGCGAAACCGGCGCGGCGGTCGCTTCGGGAGTCATCCCGCGCGCCAGCAGCAGCGGTTCCCCGTCCCCAGCGACGGACAGCCAGCGCTGCCAATCGACCCGCTGAGGGTATTGAAACACTGGTATCCCGGGGGTGGGTACGTATGTAACCGCGCTAGGTTTCTTCAATGGAGAAGCAGTTAGATGTGAGTACTTTTGGATCTTCCTCGACGGCGGCGCGGCGGTATGCAGTATTGGGACAGGATTACCCCATTTGCTAGGTTTCATTTGTGTAATCCTATCCTGTCTTGCGTCGTAATCTGCTTCTCGCTGACGCTGCAAAATCTGGTCTGCATCCTGTCTACACTGCTTACGGGCTTTCCGTCGCAAGCGGCATGAAGTTTGATTCCACGATCAGCCGGTAAGACCCCGCCGTTAGGTTGCCAGAGCTTCCAACCTGAATTTCATACGTGCCGTCCGCGCGTAATATGAGGCGTTCGATGCTCGAATTCGTCTCACCGCTGTCTTTGACGTCGTCATTTGAGGCGATCTCGTCCCCGTCTAGGTCACGGATGACGAGAAAGGTGTCAAGTCCGTCGGGGTCGCGCGGATCTTCCGCTCTCATGCGGGAGGGCGTCTCGGCGACTAACATGATGGTGAGTTCTTCCCCAGCAGTGCCCTGATACGTCCAAACATCGACCTCACCGACACCAATCTCGCCTCGGTTGTCGCCGAATGGTGAGATTCTTCCCATCGGCTCAACCACCGTAATCGCATTCGCAGAACTGGAAGCCGCACCCATTGGTGATGGTGTCGGACTGTCGATCGGCGTACTCGGCAAGAGGGTGCGAGTTGGGTAAGGCGTAATTTGAAGGGTGATCGGAATCAGCGTCAGCGTGATCGATGGGGTGTGGGTCACACTCGCTGTAGGACTCAGTACGGCGGTATATGAGGGGGTAATCGTCAACCGAAGCGGATCCACCGTCGGGATCAGCGCTATCGCCGTGAAGATGGGCAATGTTCGTGTAGGGGCTGCTGTCCATGTCTCGGATGGCGCAGCCATCGCGGAGATTGGCGTGAATACATCGCCAAAGGTGCGGCAGGTGGGGGTTTCGTCTACGGCGTAAAGCAGCCGCTCTTGTTCACTGAATTCCCGGGATAGTCGACTGCACAGTTCATTGATCACCCGTTCGGGATCAAGATTGACCGACCACAGGCGCACGCTGCCATCTGCGCTGGCTGTCATAATGAACTGCTCATCCGCGCTGACCTCTACATCAAAGATTGTGCCGGAATGCCCAAGCATGCGCCGAACTTCCGACGCTTGCGAGACTTCCCACAACCGCGCCGACTGATCGCCACTCGCCGTGACCACATACCGCCCGTCGCCATTGAAGCGCGCCCGAAAGACCGAACTTTGATGCCCCTCAAAGCGCCTAAGCTCCGTTCGCGTTTCCGCATCCCACAACCGCGCTGTACGATCTGCGCCCGAAGTCAGCACATACCGCCCATCCGGGCTGAATGCCGCGCTGTAAACGCTGCCTGTGTGCTCCTCGAAACGTCCGGTCTCAGTCGCGGTTGCGGTATCCCAAATACGGACCGTTTGATCCGCACTTGCGGTTGCGATGCGGCTTGCATCGGGACTGAACGCCGCAAAATTGACCGCATCGGCATGTCCTTCGAAGCGGCGCAACTCGACCCCGGTTGAGATGTCCCACAATCGTGCGGTGCGATCGGTTGAGGCGGTAAGGAGGTACTGCCCATCTGGGCTGAATACCACGCTGTTCACCGCGTCTGTATGCCCCTCAAAGCGACGCACCAAATCCGACGTGAGGACATCCCACATGAGGGCGCTTCCGTCCGCGTTCGCGGCTGCCACAAACCGTCCATCTGGACTGAATGCGACTCCGTTGAACTGCCCGGACGCAGTGAACGACAACAACGCTGCATCGGCGCTCACATCCCAAACCGTGAGCGTGCCGTTTCCTTCGGCACTTGCCAGCATACTCCCATCCGGGCTAATCGCAGCGCTGTTGACAGCACTTCGCCCCGCCTGAAATTGGCGGATTTCGATCCCCGTTGCTGGATTCCATAAGCGCGCTGTGCCATCCGCGCTGGATGTGATGGCATACCGCCCGTCGATGCTGAATGCTCCCGTCTGAACAGCGCCGGAATGCCCGTCAAGGGTGAGAAGTTGTGCACCCGTCACCGTATCCCAAATGTTGGCAGTATGATCGTCGCTGCACAACAAAATGTACCGTGAGTCTGAACTGAACATGGCGCTGTTCAGCACCCCCAAACGGGCGTCCAAACGCTGCACTTCCGCGCCGCTCTGAATTTCCCACACCCGCGCAGTGCCATCCGCACCTGCCGTCAGGGCAAACTGCCCATCCACGCTAAAACTCGCGCTGTTCACTTGGTCGCGATGCCCGTCAAAACGCCGGATTTCTTCACCTGTGTCAGCGTCATACAAGCGCGCTGTACTGTCGTCGCTGGAGGTCAACACATAACGTCCGTCGGGGCTGAACACCGCCGTGTTGACCGCACCGCTATTGGTGACAAAACGGCGAACTTCTCCGCTAAAGCCACTATCCCACAGGCGCGCCGTGCCGTCTGCGCCCGCCGTGAGTACATACCGGCTGTCAGCGCTGATTGAAACTGCGAGTATTGGCGTGCCATCCCCGTCAAGGCGGCGAATTTCGTCCCCCGCGGCAACATTCCACAGCCGGACTGTCCCATCAGTGCCGCTGGTCACGATCAGGCTTCCGTCCGGGCTAAACTCTGCTCCGGTTACGCTTCCGTTGTGTCCAACAAAACGTCTGATCTCCGCGCCTGTGCTGGCATCCCATAAGCGCGCCGTGCCATCGCTGCTGGCGGTCAAAATAAACTGCCCACCGGGGCTGAATACTGCGCCGTTTACCTCGACCGAATGCCCGACAAACACGCGCTGCGCTAATAGGAAATGCACGCGCTGAAGAGCAGCTTCGGCTTGTGCTGTGTGCTGCATCGTCCACGCGCGAATTGCCAACAGCGCAGCGAGTTCATTTTCGCCGCGTTCGCGGGCAGCGCCGCTCTCGCCCGCAAGGCGAATCGACTGGATACGCTGTTGATTTTCGACAATCTGGGCTTCTCCGGTGTAGATATTCGCGGTGATCGGCGTCAAGGTGGCGTTTGCGTCTGCTGCCTGCTGAGTTTGAGTGCCAGCGTAGATCCCCGTGAGGACTGCGACAATCACGAATGCGCCAGCCGCCGCCATCAGGGTGTTCGTCAGCCGCCGCTGCCGCCGTTCCCGTGCGATCCGCTCATCTTCCAGACGACGGCTTTCTCGTATGTACGCGACATGATCAGGAGTCGGCGGTGGGATCACCGCTTCGGCTTGCGTCAGCCATGTTTCCGCCTGAAGCAGATCAATGCCGGTCAGCATCAAGCTGGGGCGGCGACCGTGCCGATCCCAATCCTTGGCGCGCACCAACAGACGGGTGTGCTCACTCACGTACTTCAGATCGAGATCGAGCGCGTGTGTAAGTGACTGAACGCCGACATCGAAGGTGTCGCGGGTGAAGTCAATCCATTGAATACCCGAAAGCACCTTCCAGTTATCTCGTGCGATCAGCAGGACGTCGTCGCTTCCTAGCAGCGCCCGCTGCAGCTCATTCAGGTCGCGGGTAACAAGATTGGCAAAGGCGACCCGCTCGTCGGTTTCAGCGATCAAAATGGGAATAATGCGTTTGTTTAGCGAGCGGGCATAGGAGATTTCTAGTTGGCAGATTGGGGAGGCAATCGAATTCGGGCTGACGAGTAGAACGAAGTTGTCGGCGGTTTCTATCCCGTCTTGAATCTGCTCCCACCATTCGCTGGTGATCTGAATGTTCGTCCAATCCATCCAGACATCACGCCGAAGGTTGATTAGTGCCGCGTGGAGAGTCCTGCCAAAGTCAGCGTCGAGGGTAGAATAGGAGATAAATGCATTAGCCATACCGCCCCCTCTACTTAATAAATTGTTTGAGGAATGTTTTGTTGATTTGGACTATACCATGAGTATGCGAATCGCGCTGATAATTGCCGACCTTACAGGGAATTATCAAAATGAGCGAACAACTTATCTATCAGCGCAAAAGAGAACGCCGAGTGATGCTGTGAAGCCAGACGTCGATTCGTCGGCGCGCTCCTGATGGCTTCACCAAACATCGACCAGCGGGTCGATTTCTGTCCTCTTTCGGGCGGCGCGCCTGCCAGAATGGGCAGAATAAATCGACACATCACACGGTCAGAGGGAACAGCGCCGACGCGGAGCGAAAGGAACTCAATCACACTGGAACGGGATCAGGCAAGCGGATCAGGTGCGGGTGAAGGGGAACGAACGCGGGTTCTTGTCAGTGGCGACTCGCAAAATAAAAGGAGCGGCGGCAAGCAGCCGCGCGGCACGTTTCATGTGTCGGGGAAACGTCTTGGGATTTATGCCGACAGCTTTCGCCGCTTGCAGATACGTCTTGCCTTCGATCTGCGCCCGGAGTCGAACTCGAAACGCGCTTGCGTGACTATGGATTGCGCGATGCGTCATGGCAGGACAACCTCAGCGCCTTCACCGCCGCATTGGGTGTTTTTCCGTCCAATATGGCAGGCGCATTGACCGCCTTCGCGCTCCTCCCGCTCGTGCAGCGTTGGGAAAGAAACGCTGCGATGCGTCCCGCGCTGCACTTGGTCGGCACAACCGGCAGCGGAAAATCGGAGATCGCCGCGCTGATGACGAGTTTCTACGGCACGTTCACGCGCGACACCCCGCCTGCGCAATGGGGCGAAACCGTCAACACGGTCGAGGTGTTGGGCTATGCGCTGGCAGATGGCTTGTTCTGGGTCCATGATTGGTTGCTCCCCAACACCACCGATGGGCGGCTGACGATCCAAAAGCGCATACGAGGGAAGCGAGCATGGGTCTGGTGTCTGAAACGTGAAATGCTCGACGGTGACACCGATGCCGACCTGAGCATTATTGGAGGGTTCAGATCGGGATTTTCAGCCGATAGATTGAAGAAGCCTGTCCCACGCCGGCATAGATTGCATAGAAGTCAGTTCAGCGGCAGATTGCAGGGTGTCCACATCGTCAAACCCCTGCGCAACTGCGCGGTGGAGCCACGTCCACGCTGAGGGGTAGTCACCGAACTTGGCGAATGCACAGGCGGCATAAAATGGGATGTATTTTCCCCAGATAGGCTTATCCCCACACCCATCTGCACGGATGTAATGGTCAGCAGCGGCGCGATAGTCACCCGCGACTTCCTGCAAACGTCCAGCTTCTGCCCAATGAATAGCTTCCCGGCGAAAAGCAGCAAAACTGACATAATCACGTTCGAAGGTGAACCCGACTCGCAAAGCCGTGTACTGCGACCCGATATTGTCGGTATTGCAGTGCCAACCGACGCCGCTCAAGCCTTGAGCGAGTGCATAATCCACTGCTGCCGCCGAAGTAAGGGCGGCAAGCCCCAACCGTCGATAGTCCGGGTGCGTGTGGATGCCGATTTCACAGGCGTTATCGCCGATACAGTCGCAGAGTGACCAACTGACGACCTTGTGTGCGTCCAGTGCCTCGGTTATGAACCCAAAGCCGTGTGCGAAGAAGTCTTCTGGTGTTCCCCAGTTATTCTCGATCCAGTCGTGAACATGGTCGGGGAAGGTTAAGTCCGTACGGGTGAGCAGCGCCGGATCAATGCGATGGACAGCAAAACCGTCTGGGATATGTGTGTGCCAATCAAAGGCGGGAACCGTACAGACATAATGCTGTCGGGCGATAGGCAGGGGCGGGCGGGGCAGAAACTCGTCAAGCAGGGGTTGCCACGCGGGATCACAGGTCAGCCACAATGCCTCGATATCGTCATTCTCCATTAGATGAGCCACATGGTTTTTTAGCGCGAAGACCTGATCAGCGGAAGGTGTGTCTCCGGCGAGATAAGTGCCCTCCGGAGTCATGATGAGTACTACATGCGGCGTATCGGGTTGATCGATGAACACGGTGCCGGGATTGTTCCTCGTGAGTACAGCGTCGATGCTGACATTGAATCGAATCAAATTATCAAGCAGGGGACGCACGCGGACATATTGCGATGGGTTAAGGGTTCTCAATCGTGCAAACTCTCTTTTTGTAGAGTCACGGGATGTTTCTCTGATGATACCCATGATGTCACCACATTTGAAAATGCATTTTGGCACGATTCCGAAAAATAGCCTCCGCTCCTAAAGCTGCTCATGAATTGATGATCTGCAGCTGATGATATCGCTTAATGTGCACTACCTCCTTCGCACTGCCGCCTCGCGGAGATCGTACAGCGCGGGGTTCCCTCCTGTCCAACAGCGACGCACTCTCGTGGTTCGGCTTGTGGCAATTTCCACCGGTTTTGGCGTGCCGTTTGCGTCCGACTCTTTCGCGTTACAACGAACCGCCCCAGACGATGCGCTTACACTACTAGGGAGGATTGTCACGCCCCTTATCTTCATCTCTGCCTCGATCATTTTCGTTAGGACTCCCGTTGTCGTCGCCTTGTGGTGTCCCGTAGATGACTTCACCCCCGGGGCAATCCGTCGGTGCTGGCGACTGCGGTGGGAGCGGCGTACTTGTCGGCGGCTGGGGTCACCGCCTTAGCCACTCTTTTATTGTTTAGTAATTTTTCCCTGCTATTAGATTCAAAGCACAGGATGCTTAATATAAATACTGTTACAGCGAGGGGTGATCCAAAACATTAAAATTGTAAATGAACTGGTTGCGCACATCAGTCTGAGGAATTTGTGTGTGAATAGAAACACGAACCGACTACGAATTCTCGTACTCATCTCAGTCATTTGTTTGGTCGCTCCACTCATTCTCACAATGGCTCAGGAACCTCTGGGTTCTCCTGAAGTCACCGAACCTCCCGATCCGGTTCAGGAAGTTACCAACACCGACGACCCCACCGCCTCCCCGACTCTCACTGAAACTGCCACAGAAACTCCAACTCCAACCGAAACTTCGACCCCTACTGAGACGACCACGGAGACCCCAACTCAGGTCGAAGACGTCACGAGCACACTGTCAGCTACTGCCACGTTGACACCGACTGGGACTTTGACACTAGAACCGATCATATCGCCGATCGTTCCGACCAGCACCGAAACGCCCACTCAGTTCAGCACGCCCTCGCCTACCGCCAGCAACTGCACGTTCACGGTTGCCTCGGAGGATGTAGTTGGGTTGCGTGCCGCCATCAACAGCGCGAATGCGAATGGGGCAGGTCTGGACGTGATTTGCGTGACCGGTACCTATACAGTGAACAGCGTCGACAGTAGTTATGCCGCATTCCCGGCGATTACTACTGCAATCGAGATTGCGGCAGCATCCGGCACAGCGCAGATCCAACGCCTGAACAATGCGCCGGATCTGCGGTTCTTCAATGTTCAGGTCAACGGATGGCTCACCCTTCGAAATATTCAACTGACGGGCGGTTCGCTGCGAAACGACACCGCCGGCGCGATCTACAACCTCGGAACAGTCAGTTTGATCAACAGCAGCGTAAACAACAATGTCGCCAGATACGTTGGTGCGATCTATTCCAGAGGTCAGCTCACCCTGAATAACACCTCAATGTCGAATAACACGGCTATTGAGTCGATCGGCGCGATCCATGTGGCGGCTGGCGGACTGAGCATCACCGGCGGAACATTCAGCGGCAACCACGCGCGATACGGTGTGATCAAGATTGAAGGGGCGAATACTGCCGCGACCATCAATGGAGCGACTTTTACCGGGAACACGACCAACGAAGAAGGATCGGCGCTCTACCTGATCAGCGGGTCGCTGTTTGTGTCGAACAGCACTTTCACGTCGAACCGATCACGCTATGGTGCGGCGGTGTACGTCAGCAACGGTACTGCCTCGATCAGCTTCAGTACGTTCAGCGGCGATCCTGCGAACAGCAGTATCGAGCGAGGCGGTGCGATCTACAACGATCAGGGTACGGTGAACATCAGCGACAGCAGCTTTGAGTGCAACTATGCGCGGTACGGCGCCGCCTTGTATTCACGCGGTACGCTGAACGTTAGCCGCTCCATTTTCTTTGATAACACAGCCTTGGAAGAAGGCGGTGCGATCTACATAGAAAATGGGAACCAAAGCGTACTTAATGCCTACAATAACACGTTTGAAAGCAACGAAGCGCGCTTCGGCGGGGCAATCTACAACCGCGCACGAATGACCGTGATCGGCAGTGCCTTCGCCGCGAATCATGCTCGGGAACGCGGAGGCGCGATCTACCAGCAAAATGGAAACCCCGCAAACGCGGTTAACAACAACTGTATCGCCGGAAACACCGCCATTAATGGAGCATCCGGAATTTACAGCCAGACCGGCAATCTTGGTGCCGTAAACAACTGGTGGGGTGCTGCCAATGGTCCCAGCGGTACTGGCGGCGGCAGCGGCGATTCGATCAATAACAAAGTCATTTATGTGCCGTTCCTGACAAGTAATCCGGGAACATGCGGAGCGCACCCGAGCACACCGACCTTTACCCCAACCACGCTGCCGAGTTCAACGTTTACCGCGACTGCAACCGCGACGATGACGCCAAGTGCTACCGTCACATTCACGGCTACACCGAGCGGAACAGCAACGGCAACCGAAACGGCAACACCAACTGAAACGCCGACACCAACCGAGACGCCAACTGCGACGGTGTCACCGAGCGGAACCGCAACGGCAACCGAAACGGCGACCCCAACTGAAACGCCGACAGCGACGGTGTCACCGAACGAAACCGCAACGGCAACCGAAACGGCGACATCTACCGAGACGCCAACTGCGACGGCGACCCCATCCGGCGTTCTCCAGCTCACATCACAGTGTTCTCTGACGCCGGACACGATTCGCGTGTGGCGTGTGATTAACCTGAACCTGTATCCGGTCGATTTTATGTGGGATGTGTACGGGACGACACAAACGGGGTCTGGAACCGTGCCTGCCGCCGCAGAGAATGAAACCGGCGAAATCGTACCCGGTGAGGTGATTTTCGAGACCGAGACCGTACCGGACAGCCCGAACACGGTGCGCATCTTCGTTGATGGGGCGTTGGCGGATGCGGAAGATAGCAGCCAAGAGATATGCGAACCCACCGCGACTCCAACCGCAACGGCATCACCGACCGAAACGCCAACGCCAACCGCGACTCCATTTGGTGCGGATGTTAGTGTGGAGAAGGCTGCTCCTACGAGCGCTCCACTCGGTGAGGTCGCTTATACAATTCGTGTGTCGAACAGCGGAATTAGCGCCGACTCTGTGATTGTGGTCGATACACTGCCTGAGGGTGCAGTTTTCGTTTCGGCACTGTGGGCTAACGGCGCAGACTCTGGCGTGTGCCTGCTCAATCCCGTCGAACCGACACCGGCGTTCACACCAACGGCAACGGCGACTACTCAGAATGAACCGCCGGAGGCAACGACCGAACCAGTGCCCGCCGAGGCAACGCAAGACGCGAATGAAGAACCGACGGCGACAGCGATTGCAACGGCGACGACGACGCCTGAACCCACCGCTACTGAGCCGACACCGAGCGGCACGAATATCGTGCGCTGCGATTTGGGCGTGCTCCCCAACGGCGGCGAAGCGCTCATCGTGATCACAGTGCGCTACGACAGCTACGGCGAATATACGAACACCGCCGAGTTGGTGTATGTCATGCCTGCGGATGTCACACCGCTCGACAACAGCGACAGCGCTACCGTCCGCGTCGAGCCACAGCACCCAGTTGTGGATCTCGATAGCGACAACAGCGAGGGCAACGCTCCCAACTATCATACGACTTCATTCGAAGATAGTATGCCACCGCTGCTTGCCGATGCGGACGCACACATTACGGATGTTGACAGCTCAACGCTGACCGGTGCCTCGATCCGGCTGACGAACCCGCTTGACGGTGCAGCGGAAACCTTGAGCGTGGATACACTCGGTTTCGGAATCGGTTTCAATTACGATCCCGCTATCGGTGTTCTTACGCTGACCGGCTCCGCTTCACCCGATCAGTATGCGCAAGTGCTGCGTACACTGCGCTACCAGAACACGTCGCAGAATGCGAATACTACCACCCGCACGATTGAAATTCTGGTGAGCGATGAAGCCAATACCAGTGATCTTGTAATCGCAACAGTGCGCGTCCTCGCCATCAATGATCCTGCTTCAGTCACGCTGGATGCAGATAATAGTGGCGGGTTCGCGCCGAACGTGGCGGCAAGCTATGTCGAGGCAGGTGGTGCCCTTCCTATTATCACCGACGCAGCGATCACTGATATTGATAACGACACCCTCACACGGATCACTGCCCGCATCGCAAATCTTCAGGATGGCGTCTCGGAGTTTTTGACGGTTCAAACCGGAAGCACGGGAGTCCTTGCGCTCTACACGCCGGGGACACTCGTTTTGAGCGGGAATGCTCCAGTGAGCGACTACATTGCCGTGCTGAACACGCTCAGCTATGCAAATCTTTCGCTTAACCCGGGCACAACGCCGCGTGTGATCGAGGTCGTTATCAATGATGGCTCCAATGACAGCGCTATCGTGACTGCGACGATCCACTTCACAACGCAGAACAACGCCCCCGCACTGAACCTTGACGCCGATAACTCGACCGGCAGCAGTCCAAATCTCATAGTGCAGTACCCCTCGGATAACACTCCGGCGCTGCTCACCGATGGCGTCGCAGTGTTCGATGCGGATGACAGTGTGCTGACGGGCGCGCAGGCGATTCTCTCCGGTGCTGATGCGGACGGCAGCGAAACACTGACAGTTTCGACCGAAGGAACCCCGCTCATCAGCAGTTATGGTGGCGGCATTCTGACGATCAGCGGCATGGCGGACGCTACCATTTATGCTGCGGTACTCGACACGCTGCGTTATCAAGACATAAACGCGATCCTTGGCGCGCCGAGCAAAACCGTCACGATCACCATGAGCGATGGCGTGAATACCAGCGATCCCGTCACGAGTACCATTCAGTTTTCAGCGGCAGTTTCGCTCAGCCTCCCACCCGGTTACACGTGCGTCGATTTTAGGACAGGCGCGAATGGTTGGATGGATATTTCCAGCACGCCGACGCTCCTTTGGGACGCAAACGGTATGTATGCACTAAGCGGCGGCGCTCCAGCCTCGGCAGCATATGGTTTCCCAACCGGACGGTACGCGTTCCTCTTCTACAGCAATGAGAAAGCACCCTTCACGGTCAGCAGCGGCGGCGCGCCGGGCGCTTACACCACAACGCTTGCACAACAAGCGGACGGTACCTATCTGACAGTTGATCCGTACATCAGCGTCTCATGGAACGCCACGTCGCCCGCCTTGATCACCCAGACACAGGTGTTCCTGTACTTCTGTTATCAACCACGCCCCGTCCCCGACCTCACTTTGGCGGATCTTGATACCCGTGCACTGACGATCGATTTCACATCATTGGAGACAAGCGGTACGCTCAGCGTCACAGTGCAGAACAGCGTCGGCGGGGTTGTCGCGACTCCGTTCCGTGTGATCTTCTTTGAAGACTTGAACGCGAATGGGACCTACAACGCGGGAATTGACCTGCTGCTGGGATCTACCGAAATCGAGGGTTTAGCAGCAGGCGAGTCAGAACGTGTGACGGTGTCCGCAGCCGGACGAATGCGATTCGTTGGCGATCTCGTGTATGCCTTCGTCGACAGCGAGAATGCGGTGATCGAAACAGACGAAGCCAACAACTTGTTATTTGCGCGCTGCGAAGCGCCTACGCCTTAGCAATCAAGACAAGTCGAGGAGGAAAGACATCCTTATGTCCAAACGACTCATGCGATTCTTCCTGTCAGGTGCGGCTTTGGCGTTAGGCGCGCTGACACTGGTTTTCGTTTCGGCAGCACCCGCGGCCCAGTTCGCGACCCCTGCAAGCTTTTATGGCGGGGTTTCAATCGTGGGTCTTGATGATGCGAGCCTTGCATCGCCTATCGAATTCAATGTATCTGGCTTAAGCGGCACGATCTCGGACGTCAATATCCGACTCATTAACGTCACGCACAACAATCCCGACGATATTGATATGTTGCTGCTCGCGCCAGATGGCACGGCGGTCATGCTCATGTCGGATGTGTGTGCGGATGGCGATCTGTCGTCCACAACGCTGTATCTAGACGATCAAGCGGACGATCCGCTTCCTGATGAAGCGTGGTGTCTGCCAATCCCTGAGACGTCCACATCAGCAGCATACCGCCCCAACGACGCTGAACCGAATGACAGCACCGTACCGGCTCCGGCGCTTTACTTCATCAGTCTCAACGCACTCAACGGCATTGACCCGAACGGCACTTGGTCGCTGTATGTCGCGGATGACGCGCCCGGCAGTGCCCTCGATATGGAAGAAGTCGAGCTGCAAATCGCCACCGACGGCGTGATCTCGACGGCGACCGCGACCGCGACCCGTGCGCCGAGTACATATTTCGGGTATCTCGATTATTGCGACTCGATGTACAACCGCCTGAACACTGATCTTGAGCCTGAAGCAGGCGGATCGAATTACCATTACGAGCTGGTGAATTTTGATGTCTCGTTCGATGGGGACTACACCATCACGCTGACTTCGCACACCACCGGCGATCCGTATTTCAACCTGTATACCTTCCCGCTCGATGATGCCGATCCAACGACGAACGCGATCGCAGCGGATGATAACAGCGGTGGTGGTTTACATCCGCAAATCACGGCGTTCCTGTCCGCCTACAACCGCCACACAATCGTCGTGACTACGTTTTCACCGAACAGCATCGTGGAAGATTACGAGGTTTCGATCTTCGGTCCCGGTAATGTGGCGATCTATACGGACACAATCGATTTCGACTACTGCACTACCGCCACGCCAACGCCTTCCTCATCAGCGACCCCGACGAATTACGAGATTTACCCCGGAGTTGGCGGTCCGATCTCGATCAACGATGGCATACCGTCCAGCGTTTATCCCGTTGAGTTCTTCGTGGATACGACGGGGCAGCTCACCGACGTGAATCTAATCGTCGGGGGGATGTATCACGACGCGCACAACGATGTTGATATGCTGCTGGTCGCGCCCGATGGCACAGCGGTGCTGGTGATGTCGGATACCTGTTCGCTTCCCTTCGGGTATCATGATTATGCCCTCGATGACCAGGGCGAATCGCCGATGCCCCAAGCGGATACCTGCATCAATACATCCTACCTGCCGACGGACTATGACGAGGGCGATGGCGACATCTTCCCTGACCCAGCGCCTGCTGGTCCGTATGCCACGTCGTTGAGCGCCTTCAATGGTATCGACCCATACGGGACTTGGAGTCTGTACATCGTCGATGACAATGCCAACGGTTCGACCGGGTATGTGAACTACTTTGAGCTGTATCTGGCGACCAGTGGCATCGCGCCGACGATGACGCCGACGGAGTATTTCACGCCTCCTACCGAGACTCCACTACCGACGGGTACTCCCTCTCCTACGGCGACCGCGACCGGTCAGCCCAACACCATCAACGTGCCACCGAACGACGCGGAACAACTGGTGAATGCGATCAGGTCCGCGAACGAGAACTGCACGGTGTTCCGCCCAGTCACGATCAATCTGGGCGGCGGCACCTACACACTGACGACACCGATGCAGTATGACTATGGGCTGGTGATCACCTGCGAGATCATCATCAACGGGAACGGCGCAGTCATCGAACGCGACTCCACTGCCGAACGTTTCAGAGTGATCCACCTCGCCCCGAACAGCAGTTTGACCCTTTACGATGCGACAGTGCGGGGCGGCAACCCGAATGGTGGCGGCGGTGCAGGGATCGAAGTCAATCAGGGCGAGCTCATCCTACGAAATGTGACCATACGCGATAACACACTTGACCACGTCAGCGATTTCGCGATTACGGGTGCCGGTGTTAGCGCATTCTACGGTATGGTCGACATAGAAAACAGCACTTTCATCAACAACCGCAATATGGGGACTTCCAACGGCACAACACCGAATGGCGAAGGCGGCGCGATTCATGTTGACGGCAATCGCTCCGGTACCCTCCACCGCGTTGTCAATACACTCGTAACAGGCAATGTTGCGCCAGTAGCAGGCGGCGGAGTCAGCGTAATTTACGCCAGCATGCAGATCGTCGAAGCAGTCATTATCGGAAACAGTGCCCAAAATGGCGGCGGTATTTATAAGGGTGGTTTTGGCGGCGTCGAGGTTTACGACAGCCGAATCACGAATAATACCGCGGCTGAACTCGGTGGTGGTGTCTTCAACAGTTACGGATTCACAGGTATTTATCAGAATACGCTTATCGCTGACAACACGGCAGGTGTTGACGGCGGTGCACTTTCACTGCGTGATGCCGTTGTAGAAAACACATGCTTGGTGGGTAATTCGTCGCCCGGGTTTGATGTGAGCCGCAGTTATGCTGGGGACGGTAATGTGTATGCCAGCAGCAACTGGTGGAATGACGCGGCGGGACCGAACGCCGGTGGGGAAACTGCATCTAGTGAGATCATCATCAATGATTTCCTCGACGTGCCACCTCTTGGCTGCGACATTGAACCAACCGCAACCCCAACCAATACACCTACGCCCACACCAACGGACACGCCAACGAGCACTCCGACCAATACGCCAACGGATACGCTGACACCCACTTCGACGCATACACTCACGTTTACCCCAACAGACACGCCGACCGATACACCAACCATCACAGCGACAAGTACAGCAACAGATACGGCGACAAACACACCAACCCATACACTGACCTACACACCGAGTGCGACGTTCACGCCGACCTTTACCTTTACCCCAACTGCGACGACGACGGAAACCTCCACTCCTACGATCACGCTGACGCCGTCGAATACGCCGACCATCACCCAAACGGCGACCCTGACGCTAACGCCGACCAGCACCCCGACGCCGGGACCCGTTAGCGCTTTTACATCTACCCTCACCTTTGACCGTGATCGTGGAGCGGCGGACGGTGTAGACCCGATCATCGCAACCATTACTTTACGTGACGGGCGCGGTGCCGCGAAACCCGGAATTACGGTTACTTTTGCAGCCAGCAGCACTAGCGCCGTCTTGAGTACGACGAGCGTGATCACCGACGCTAACGGACGCGCAACGGTCGAAATCCGTGACACGATAGTAGAATCAGTGCGTTTGACTGCTACTGCGAACGATCCACAAGCTGGAGCGCCCCTCGCGCTAAATGGTACGGTTCAGTTTGCAGGCGGCGATGCTTCGATCAATGTCGTAGGTCTGCCACAGGTGCTGGCGGGGCATACACTTGTGTACGCCATTACAGTCGAGAATACCGGCTTTCTGCCAATGACAAATATCGATGTGTTCGCCGGAGTTCCGCTGGGGCGCGCCGCGATCGAGAGCGCGAACGAGCCTGCGGGAGCGTCGCGGACGCAGTTGGGGATCAATTCGGTCACGTGGATAATCCCCGAATTGGCGGTGAATCAACAAATCAAATTCCTGCTGTACGCTCGTTCTGCTCCGAACCTGACGATTGGCTCGGCAGTCCGAATGGATGCAACGATCGACGCATCTGGCGATCTGAATTCTGGCAACAATTTCACTGGAATGAACACACAGATAGTTGTCGCCCGATCGCCCATCGCTGTCGTGCAGGAAACGCGCCTCAGTGTTGAATACACATCGAATCCTGCAACTGCTGGATTAGGTGAAACAGTTAATATGGGCGTTCGTGTGACGAACACGAGCGCTGAAACGTTGTACAACGTTGAGGCGTATGCCGCCTTTTTTGATACGCTCGGCTATACCTATGGAGCAGTTTCGCGGCTGACCTTTGTCTACCCGGATGCGACCGCACCGGGACGACTGCTGCCGGGCGAATCGGCAATTGCAGGCTTCCCCTATACTGTATCTGGTGCTTATCCATTGCTCCCCAGCGGTGCCCGCAACGTGTGGGTGAGCGCTGTCGATAGTGATCCGTCAGATTTTGGCGGCGCGTATGTGGCAAACATCGATGAACTGTCGCTTAACGATGAGCTAAGTGTGGTCGGTGCAGGTCCACAGGTGCAGGTGATCGCAGATCGCACATCTGCATACGTCGGTGATACCGTCAACTTCACCGTCCGCGTCTTTAACCAACCGGGCTACACTGACTCGCTAACTAATGTCGTCGTGCGGGAATTGATCAGCGGAAGCACCCTCACCATCACCCCCAGTAGTATCGCTCCGAATACGACAGGAACGGCAACGTTTGCTTTTCAAGTTCAAGATGGTAACCGTCCGCAGTTGAACGCGCTGTTCACGATAGAAGGGGTCGGTGAAACCACCGGCGTTCACTACTCGACAACCGTCAGTCGAGCGGTGCTGGTGAGTTCCAGTTCGCCACCCACGCCTGCTCCACAGACGGTTGATCTGGTGCTGGCGATAAACAATGCATCGCCGGTCGCATTCCCAGATCGCAGCTTTGCCGTGCCATTCTCGGTGCGTAACGCCGGGAATTCCGCGAGCGACGGTGCTAGCGGCGTCATCATCCGTGTCACCCTGCCGCTGAATATCGAACCGGACGGTGATACCGGCGCGCAATGGGATGCGAACACCCGCACCCTCACATGGCAGCGTTCGGCTCTCGCGCCGGGGTTGGCGCATGTGATCACGCCGCGCTTCCGCAACTTAGCAGGCTTAGGCGAGACGATCAGCCTGACCTATGTGGTAACACCCGATGTGCGCGAGATAAACCTCGACAACAACTTATCTGGCTACAGCGCACCTATTGTGCAGCCGCGGCCGACGCGTGCAGAGCTTGTCCCTGTTGATCGGAACTACGTTATCGTGGACGGCATCGACACGATTCAGCTTCGTGCTCGCTTGCTGGACCAGTTAGGCGAACCTTTCCCCAACGGGATCGGCTCAGTTTACACCAGTGTGAGTGGTGTCGATTTCACGCCTGCACGCGCGCTCAATCCGACCGATCCAAATGGAGTGGCGCTTTTCGGTGTGAGCGGAACGGAACCCGGACTTGCGGATGTGATCGTCGATTTCGGCAGTGGCATAACGGCATCACTCAATGTGCAGCGCCGACAAACCCCGCTCACAACCAGCGCCGATACGTTCGATCTCGCCATTGGCGCGAGCGACTTGATCGACGTCACGGTTCTCAACACGGCTCAGACAGGCGACAGTTTCAGTTTTACCGTGACTGGTTTGCCGGATCGCTTCACGCCGTGGATCAGCGCGAGTCCGACGCTCCTCCCGCTCAACCCCGGTGAAACGAGCAACACGCGGATTTCCTTGTCGATCCCGGCAACCTCACCAAACCCAGATGATCCTACAAACCCGATCAATAACTGTGATGTGGCGGGGACGTACAGCAACGTCCAGATTAACGCCATCAGTCCCACACGCGGCACGGTTGCCAGCTACACGACCACCGTAAATGTGAGCGAAGGCGCGCCAAGTATCACGCAGGTCCTTCCCTCTGCCGGTGCTCGAATTGGTGGACAAGAAGTCCTGTTTAGCTGGCGATCGAATGCGGATGGCAGCAGTCGGGTATTCATGCGTCCGGTTGGCGGATCTTATACGCGCTACGATCTAACCCGCAATCTGTCCGATGCGACGTACTTCAGTGTGAGCGTCCCGCTCGCGCCGAATACTAGCTATGAATGGTACGGCGAATTCGAGACGCCGTGCGGCACGACGACAACGATTCAGCCGCGCGCATTCGCGCAAGTTCCCTCGCTCACCTTCGTAGATCGCGCCTACAGCTTTGAAATCCCTGACGATTATGATGTCACCGAGACGACCAGCGGCGCGCTCATGACGATCCGCGTGCGGAATGACAGCAGTGATACGTTGCGCGCTCAGGTCAATTTAGAAGACATCTATCCCGACCTGACGGTAGGTTTCACAGGGGTGGGCAGTGCCGATGCTTACTTAACGCTGAGTCCCGGTCAGATCGCGCCGCTCACGCTGCGGGTGTTCACACAAGATACCCTTCAGCCGAGCTATGCCCTCACCCTGAGTTTGAACAGTCCCGACACGGATGTCACTGACAGCGTGCCGCTCACGCTCAATATTGATCAGCCGCTGTTCAGTCTTGAGTTCCGCGATGCGGCAACAGACCCGCGAACGCTGGTGACGACGGCGACTTTGGTCAACACGGGCGATACGCTGACCGACCTCAATCTGATGGTGATGGACGGGCGTAATCTCCCCGCGCAGTTCATTTTCCAACCAGATATTCGCGATACGTATTTGCAAGCGGGCGAGTCGATCCGTGTTGAAATCATTCCGCTCGACATCACCGACGACGAAAGCGCCGTTTTACCCGAAGGGATGTATTCGATCCGTGCCACCTCACGCAGCCGGACGATTCAGGTTCCCTTGCTAAATATCGTCGGCGAAGATTACTCGTTGAGCCGTGTGTGCGGCGCGAACAACGCCCCCCAAACCATCGCTGCGACGTGTGTTGCCCTCCCCGGTGAACTGACCTTCCGCAGCGGCGGTTGGTATTGTACGAATCGTCCGAACATCGATATCCCGATCCCGTGGACGATCAACAGCGTTCAGGCACAGTCAATCACGTCGATCATGGCAGGCATGAATTTCAGCCCCGGCGGAGTCGGTAGTGTTTACAGCCATTCAACGCAGTTGAGCTTCAACAACACCTACATAGGCGGCGGACTCGTACCGGACAATCCATCGTTCAGTTTCAGTGTGCCTGTGGATGCGCTGGTGCTTCCTTCGACGTACCAAACGCTCAATCTGCGCTCGCTGCACACGAACGGCGGGCACTATACCGTCGGCACAGGCGCATATCTCACCGTGCGTTATGGTGCATACGAGCGCACCGCGTGCTACTCGCCTGAAGAACTCGAAGACACCACAGTGTTCCCATGCGCGAGCCCGACCGGCGAATGCCAAGCAGACTTGACTGTAGGTACGCTGAATGTTGTTCGCGATGGCGGCGAATTGGTTGTCACGACCCGCGTTGGTAACGGCGGCACGATCTTCGCGGATGCAGGGATCGGTGTGACCTTCTACGCGGGTGATCCTGAACTGGGTTCGGATATTCTGCAGACCGTCCAGACGACGCGCGCGCTCAACCCCGGCGAGTTTGAAGACATTACCGTTCGCTTCCCAATTGATGAAACAGTCGCACTGCCGCTGTACATCGTCGCCGATGACCGGGGCAATCTGCAGGGGAATTACGCCGAAAGCGATGAGCGGAACAATATCTTCCGAACCCGCGCTTACTTCACACCGGACTTGAGCATCAGTCGCGTCGATACGATCGGGTTGATCGTCAACCCGCAAACGCTAGAAGCGCGCGGTCAACTGATCGCGGAAGTAGTCAGCCCGATTCGCGTCAATGATCCGGTGAACGTCGTCTTCTTTGAGGACGCGAACGCAAACCAAGCATATGATGCGGGCATTGATAACGCGCTGGGCACGGCAGAATTGAGCGAGGTCAACCCCGGCACGACCGCGCGAGCGTCTCTCAACGTGAGTTCGTTCGCGCTCTTCCCGGACAACGTGATCTTCGCGGTGGTCGATGCCAACGGGGCTATCATCGAAACCGATGAGACCAACAACACTGGAGTGAGTGAGCGATGCCTCTCCGTCGCGGGATGCACCGAAGCGCAACCTGACCTCGCCGCGTCCTACGCTCGACGCCAAACTATTGGCAGCGAAGCGCAGATTACAGTACGAATCGGCAACGGTGGCGGAGCACCAACGAGCGGCGGGGTCTCGGTCAGCTTCTACACAGGCGATCCGGCGGCGGGCGGCATCCAAATCGCCACGACTGCCACCAGCGGCGCGCTCCAAACGGGCGGCTATCAGGATGTCACTGTGACTATTCCGCTCGCGGCGGATGCTAGACCGCTCTGGATCGTCGCAGATGATGTCGGCGGGCTGGTGGGGGAATACGCCGAAAGCGATGAACTGAACAACCTGTATCGTACGAGCGTATATGTAACGGACGATCCTAATCTGCCGCCGTCGGTCAGCATTGGAGACGATATCACCCTCACCGCCCCGAACAATCAAGTCTCGCTGGCAGCCATCGCGAGTGATGATGGTCTCCCCGGGGGCATCTTGACCGCAAGCTGGAGCGTCGTCAACGGTGATGCCGCTCAAGTGACCTTCGGGACGCTGGATGCGCTGAACACTTCAGCGGTTCTGAACGTTACGGCTCCGGGGATGTACACCTATACGCTGCGCCTCACCATCAGTGATGGTGAACTAATCAGCAGCGACGATATGAATGTGTCGTACATCGTGCCACCCCCGCCGCAGATTCCGCAACCGGGCTTCAATGCTGACTGCATCGCATCCCCGCGCTCCGAGTCTGGACGCGAAGTACGCCTGAACAGCCCGACTCCGATTATGCTCGCCAGCGGTTACAACCTGATAAACGTCTCGGTTTTCTACTGGCAGGCGAACAACCCGAACAGTTATGCGGTGCTGGTGGAACGCATCAATCCGGCGGCTGGTGCCGAGCTTGCGATCTTCGATACGACGATTCTTGCAAACGACACATATACCATCCAGATCGTTGGGACGGATGCCGCAACCAATGCGACCATTTCTTGTGGGACGGGTGTCAGCGTGTACGGCGAGAATAAACTTGGTCGTGTTGTAATCGAAACGACTGATCTCACCGTGCCAATCGTTGGGCTGCCGATCACTATTGGACGGCGCTATGACAGCCTTGAACGCGGCGATTTCGGCGATTTCGGCTACGGCTGGACGCTGACGATCGGTGCCGGGCGCGTCGAAACCGACAGCGCGAATAATGTGACGATTACCCTGCCGAGCGGGACGCGGCGGACGTTCTACTTCGCGCCTACTGGCTTGCTCGGTCCATTTGCTCAACAGGGATACCTAGCGGAGCCGGGCGAATATGGACGTCTGCGAGCGAATGGCTGCGAGCTGATCGCCAACAGCGGCGGACAGTGGTTCTGTTTTCCCGGCAACCTTTACCGCCAGAGCGTTACACAGTACATCTATGATGATCCTTACGGCCGGCAGTTCATCTATAACGCGGGTGGCAGCTTGGTCAGTATCCGCGACTTGAACGGGAATACGCTGTCCATCACACGAGACGGCATCCTGAGCAGCACTGGGCTTGCAGTTGAATTCACCCGCGATGTGCAGGGGCGGATTACCCGTGTTACGGACACCGAAGGTGCAGTGTACGCCTATCTGTACGATGATAGCGGCGATCTCGTCGCTGTTTCGCTGCCGGAAGTTGCGAATCCGGTGCAGTATATCTATCTCGACGGTCATTATCTGTCGGAAGCATACGATCCGCGCGGCAATCGGGCGGCGGAGATCACCTACTATGCCGAGGGTGAGGACCTTGGGCGTCTGCAAAGCGTGCGCGACGCGGTCGGTAATGTCACCTCCTATGAGTATGATCGAGCGCAGAACCGGACGGTTCAGCACAACCCGGATGGTGGGACGGTAACCACCGATACAGATGCCAACGGTAACACCACGTTGGTGATCGATGCGCTTGGGCGTGAAAACCGGTTCGGCTATGACAGCAGCAACAACCAACTGTATCGCATCAACGGGGAGGGAGAACGCACCGACTTCACGTATGATGCGCGCGGCAATCGGATAACCGTCACACTGCCGGGCGATACTCAACCGCTGGTGCGTGTCGCGTACAACGAGGTAGGTGCGCCAAACCGACTGACCGATGCGCTCGGTTACATCCGCACAATCGGATATGACTCGAACACGTTTATGCCGCTGATGGCGTCTGATGTGATGGGCACGATGGGCAGCTACACATGGAATCCGCAGGGCAGCCCGCTGACCCGCACGAACGGCGACGGGGATGTGACGACCTACACCTACGACCCCAACGGCAACGTGACCAGCGAGACGTTGAACGGCACCCGGACGGAATACACCTATGATTTGATGGGGCGGCGTCTCTCGATGACCACCAATGCACTTACGCCGGACGCGGTGCGCACCGAGTACACCTACGACACACTCGGTCGGCAGCGCAGTATAACGGCTGGTGTTGGTACCGCGCAGTCGCAGACTACATGGTACTTCTACGATGGAAACGGGAACCTGACGCAGATCAGCGACCCGCTTGGGCAGGTGACGGCGTATGACTACGATGAAGCCAACCGGCGGATTGCTGAACGGCACTACGATGCGGCGCTGACGCTGGTCAGCGAGACCTTTACCACCTACGACTTCAGAGGCAATCCGCTCACGACCACTGATCCAACCGGGCTGGTCACGCGTTACACGTATGACACGATGGGACAGCTCACTGCGATGACGACGGGCGATGGGACGAGCGCCGCCGCGACTACGGTGTACGAATATGACCGCGCCGGTCGCCGCACCGTCGTGATCGATGCGTTGGGCATGCGCATGATGTATGAGTACGACGATAAGGGACGTCTAGACCGCGTCGTAAGCGCGGCGGGCACGCCTGACGAGACGATCACTGAGACTGTATATGACACGCTTGGTCAGCGAATCGCCGAGACGGTTGGTGCGGGAACACTGGAAGCGGCGACGACTCGCTACGAGTATGACGCGCGCGGACGACTGATCCGCACGATCTATCCGGATGGAAGCGAAACGGCGCAGGGCTATGATGGTGCGGGGCGCGTCGCGCGGTCGGTCGATGCGGATGGGCGGGTGATGGTTATTGCCTACAACGATGCTGGTCAGCGGGTAACCATGACAACAGCGTTTGGCACTGATCAGGTGGCAACAACCAGCTATAGCTATACGCCGGGGAGCGGTCGCTTGGTTACCATGACCGATCCGCGACTGGTGGTGACACGCCAATTGTATGATCCGCTTGGACGTGTAAGCGGGGTGATCGCGGCAGACGGGCGACCAGAAGCCGTGACGACAACCTACACGTATGATGCGCTCAATCGACAGACAGGCATGACCGCCCCGAACGGGACAGGCACAGGGACGACGACCACGACCTATGACGCGCTGGGGCGGGCGGTGCGTACCGATTACCCGGATGGCACGTATACGACGAGCACATATGATGTCGCCGGACGCATCCTGACCTCGACCGATCAGGCGGGACGGGTGACGCGCTACGAGTATGACGACGCCAAACGGCTGATCCGTGTTACCCGCGCCGATGGCACGCCGGAATCGAGCGCGACCTGCTACGAATATGATCTGCTTGGACGGCAAACACGGGTAACCGAAGGCTGCAATGTCCCGGCGGACGCGCTGATCACGGCATACGGTTATGACACGCTCGGACGCATGGTGAGCATGCGTGTTGTGGATGCGGGCGGCGGCACGATCAGCGAGATGCGCTATGAATACGACGATTTGAGCCGTCAAACACGCCAATATGTTGCGTATGGCACACCGGAACAAGCAGTCACGAGTTTCGAATACGACCGGATGGGGCGGCTGACGCGCACAATCTACCCCGACGGGACGAGCACGAGCACGCAGTACGACGCAAGCGGGCTGCCGCGTTTTGAAACGGATGAAATGGGGCGAATCACCGAACGGCGCTACGATGCCGCCGGACGCCTGAACTACATCAGCGATCCGTTGGGTGCGACCACGCGCTACGTGTATGACCTCGTCGGCAACGTGACCGCGCTGATCGACCCGAACGGGCATATGATCACCACCGATTATGACGCCCTCAGCCGCCCGACACGCGTGCAGCGTGCGGATGGTTCGTATGAGGGGATGGGCTACGACGCAGCGGGGAATCTCATCGAGCATCAACGCGCGGACGGGCAGATCAACCGCTACAGCTATGACGCGATGAATCGTCAAGTCGGCGCGAGCCTGTTCGATGGACAGCAGATCACCTACAGCTACACCGACACGGGGATGCGCGAAACAGCAGTCGAAGCGCGGGGCATAACCGGCTACAGCTATGATGCGCTCGACCGGGTGACGGGAGTCACGCAGCCGGGCGGGCGCACGGTCAATTACACATATGATGTGGTCGGCAGCCGCCGCTCGATCAGCAGCACGGCGAACGGAACGACTGATTACAGCGCCAGCTACACGTATGACGACGCAGGACGGCTGCAAACCGTGACCGACGCGGGCGGCGGGGTGACCCGATACTTCTACGATGCGCGCCACCGTATCACCCGCCAGAATCAGCCGAACGGCATGTACGCGACCTATCAATACGACGGGCGCGACCGCGTGACGTATATCGAGTATGTGCTGCCGGAACCGATGCGTGTGGTGGTCGGGTTCTTCGATTATGACTATGACGCGGTGGGCAACCGGACGAGCGCGCATGAGTTCATGATCGGCGAGACGGAGGCGTATCTACGTTGGACATATGATGCGACCAACCGCCTAACGAGCGAAACTCGGACGGACTCTGCCCAGAATCCGGTGTCTGCGACGCGCTACCAGTATGATCCGGCGGACAACCGCACGTCGATGACGACGAATGGGCGCGAGACGACCTACAGCTACAACGTGCTCGATCAGCTCACCACGTCCACGTTTGACGGGGCGACAATCACGTTCAGCTATGACGGACGCGGCAACCGCAGCGGCGTGAGCGATGGCGCGAGTTACACCGCGAATTACACGTATGACGCGCTTGACCGCCTGCTGACGGTGAACACGCAAGACGCCGCCAACCCGCTTGAGATCCAAACCACGAGTGCCCAGTTCGGCTATGACTCCGATGGGCGGCGCGTGAACACCACGTTTGACGGTGTGATGCGCCAGCATGTGTGGGACGAAACCTCGGCGTATGGCGATGTGATCCTCGACCTTGACGGGAACGGCGCACCCGTCAGCGGCTACACCCTCGCCGGAAACCGAATCGTCGCGCAGACCGACGCGAACCACGTACCGAGCTACTTCCTGCAAGATGCACTCGGCAGCACACGCGGACTGACCAGCGGCAGCACCGTTACGCAGTCCTACAACTATGATGCCTTCGGCTCGCTGCTCGGCGATGTGGGTACATTAGCGACGAACTACCTGTTCGCGGGGCAGCAGTACGACTCCGCGACCGGGCTGTATTCGATGCGTGCCCGCTACTACGATCCCGGCGTGGGGCGGTTCTTGAGTCGGGATACTTGGGCAGTTGCGCTAGATGATCCGATCGAACTAAACCGATACAACTACACAGCCCAGAATCCGGTAAATGCCACTGATCCAAGCGGTATGTTCTTGCTATCATACGCTCTGAACAACAGTCAAGCTGTCAAGACTTCAATGGTCCTCCGTGTGACTGTTGCAGCAATAGACGGGTTCGCTTTCGGTGCTCTGTTAGGTGGGTTCTTTGCCTACTCGTACCATGAGCTTTCTCTACGTGGTGATTGCGGAATTCACGATCAGATTTGGGCACACCATACTCCCCGTGACGAATTCTTGCTGACATCTATCGTGATTGGAGGTGTCCTAGGGGCATTGACAGGTGGGGTTGCTGCCACTGGGCCTGTAGGACAAATCATCGTCGGACTTATCACAATGGTCTTGGGCATCAAGGGTGTCTACGACTCGCTCACGGACATCGTTGGTGAAGACCTCACCTTCTTTACTGGGGATGATGAATGGGACATCTGCAATACAACCCAACTCATCCTGAGTGCAACTGCAATTGTCGGTGGTGCACGGCTCATCCAGCGTGGTTACTCACAGCACCAAGTCAATATTCAGAACCGCTATCGTCAGGAAGTGCGGGCGTTTGACCAACGCACTTTTGACCGAGCGCAGGAACTCAACGCTAATCTTGAACCCAGTGGCAGTAATCGGTATATGCGCATGGCTGTCGCAACGGCAGAGAAAAATGGACGGTTTGTACGATTGGTAAGCACGAGTGATCCGAATAGAGCGAACGGAACGATGGCTTTGCGTAGTGGAGTGACGCTAGAAGCTGGTGAAATTCCTGTTCCAAGACAGATTGCTGGAACCGGACATGCAGAGGATAACATCATTCTCTTTGCCCGAGCCAACGGCTATAAGATACATGGTGTTGCAGCAACCGGCGCTGTATGTGAAACTTGTGCTAGTACAATTCGCGGATATAGCTATCCTTCCACTCACATCTCAGGTTCCGATTACGCTTATGTCATCGATGGTGTCCCAGTTCGTGGTGAGAATGGTGTACCACCTACAAGACCACGACCACCACGACAGCGTTAGGCGCAAAAGCAAAGGTTGCTGCCTACCAAGCAGCAACCTTTCCATTGCAGCGTTGAAAATTTTATCTCAACGGAGGATTTATGCCAGACAAGATCAATGCGCGATTCAAGGCGCTAAAAGAAAAACTAAGTCTGTTACAACCTATCCAATGGGTTCAATTCTCCTTGGACTGCGCGGAAAACGTAGCCAAATTCATAGAGAAATGGTCTGCAGATGAGGATGAGGATCTGGCAGCAATTGTCGCTGAAGCCTTGAGTTTTGTCAGAGTGAATCTCAATCAGCTCGATAGTGTCCACCCCAAAATAGAGGAATTTATTGAGGCCATCAATGATACGATGCCAACAGGTGAGGAGTCGTCTACTATCGTCGAAACCGGCGCGTTAGATGCTGGATTGGCGGTGTTGGGGGTTCTGCAATGTGCGCTTAACCCAACCGTCGATAATGCTGCTAGAACCTCTCAAAATGCAATTGATGCCTATGACATGAAATCCCAAATTGAGTTTGGGTACACAGCGGATGTTGATCACAACATGCGAGACTTAGAGCCATCAGCCATCGCTGAGTGGGACAGACAAATGGAGGTACTCTCTCACTTCTAGTGGCTGATGGTCTACCCCCAGTTTAATGGCTCATCCGCATTTTGTGTGAGCTTAAGGCGGATGGATAACGCGAAGACGAAGTAAATCGAACTTCGCGCGTCCATACATCTGACGCTTAATCAACTTGAGTCGGTTGACCTGCCCTTCAGTTTGCCCATTGCT
>JBGSVJ010000028.1:0-251693 GCA_041753015.1 Anaerolineae bacterium | reverse complement strand
CCTGCCGCCGTACCGGATACGCCGCCTTGGGATACGGACGAACGTCCAGCTCAAGCGCCGCCGCCCGCACCCGTGCGCCCTGCCGCGAGGCAAGAAGAACCTGTTGCACCGAAACCCGAACCGCAGCGCCCCGCCGCCAGCGTTCAACCACCACCGCCCGCGCCTGAACCTGCCGCTGCCGACGGTGATCTCGCATGGTTGGAAAGCCTCGCCGCCGGACTAGGTGGCGAAAGCCTTGACCTCGATCTCTCATCACTGGGTGAAACTGCCGCGCCCGCCGCACAAGACACCAGCGGCGCTGATGCGTGGCTGTCGAGCCTAGTCGCCAGCGGCGGTGAACCTGAACCCGTGCAGCCCATCGCTGCCGCGCCCCCGCCAAAATCGCCCGCGCGTCCGGCGTATGAAGAGCCTTCGTCGTGGTTGGATGCGCTGGCATCAGGCGAAGACTCCGAGCCAATTGGTCTTCAAGCACAGGATGATCTTATACCCTCTGCACTGCCGGAAACTTCCGGCGTTGATGCGGTAGATTGGCTTGACGCACTCGCCGCGTCCGGCGAACTTGGTGAACCGGAACTCGCCGGAGCAGGTGATGAAGAATTCGCTGATCCTGCGGCACTCGGTGAGATTGAAGCGGCGATCCGCGAGGGACGTGTTTCTGCTGATCAAATGCAGCGCTGGTTAAACGAACAAAGCGAAATCCTCAGCCATCAGCCTGAGATCAGCCTCGATGATTTCATCGACCCGGACGCGCCGCCTGTCCCCGCCGATATTCCCGATTGGCTGTTAGAATCGCAGCCTACAGATACATCCGAATCGCCCGCCGGAACGCCCGCGCTCCTCGATTCCCTATTCGATGCGCCCGCCGCCTCGGCAGCATCCGAAATGCCGGAGTGGCTGCAAGCGCCAATCACATCTGAACAACCATCCGTCGATTTTGACGATATTTTCGCAGATGCCGGATCGGATAGTGAACCGCTCGAAGACCTGAGCAGTGTCGAACCAACCTTTGAAGTTGAAATTGATCCGACCGACTCGTGGGCGGAAGCCTTCGATATGGAGCAGGATCAAGGCTTGGGCAGTCCGCAAGATGAACCGGAATGGTACACACGCAACGTCACTGATCCAGCGAGGATCGCCGCTGTGGACGCGCTGGCAAGTGGTACCGGAATGCTGCGTGACGCGTCGCTGCCCGCCGAAGAAGACTTGCAGCAGGGTCAAGAAACAGATGTTCCGGCATGGATGACCGCCGAAGTTGCTGCCGTTCCCGTCGAAGAAGCTCCGGTCATCATGGGCGACGTACCCGACTGGCTGCGCGAAACCATTGATACGCCGACCGAATCGGACATGCCAGAATGGTTGATCGAAACCGGTCAGTACGAAGACCTCGCCTCGATCGTTGAAGACGAACCTATTGGCGAACTGGAGCTGATGCCCGAACCATCCGCACCGCCGCCGCCGACTCCGCCGCCGACTCCGCCGCCAGCCCGTCCTGCGCCGATGCCTGCCGCGCCGCCTGTTGAACTGTCCGGCGATGTGATGACCTCACTCGCTCAAGCACGTGAACTCAGCCGTGCGAACAACCTTGCAGACGGCTTACGCATCTACGAAGCACTGATCCGCAAGAATGCCGCGCTCGATGATGTCGTCGGCGATCTGGAAGGCTTGAAACGCATCTATCGCAGCGATCCAGCGGTGTACCGTGTGCTGGGCGACGGCTTGATGCGGCAAGGCAAACTCCAGCAAGCGCTTGACACTTACCGGGATGCGTTGAGCCAACTATAATCTCTCCCAACATCAACCACGAGGGGCGCACACAAATGCGCCTCTCTTGCTGAATTACATCACAGGAGTAATTGACGTGGAAAGAACGCTCATCATCATCAAGCCGGACGCTGTCCAGCGTGGGCTGATCGGTCAGATCATCACCCGGTTTGAGCAGCGCGGCTTGCGCGTGATTGGGATGAAACTCATTCATGTGAGCCGTGAATTGGCGGAGAAGCACTACGCGGTGCACAAGGAACGTCCGTTTTTCGCCAAGTTAGTCGATTACATCACGTCCTCGCCCGTCATCGTGATGGCGCTCGAAGGACCGGAAGCGATCAAATCTGCGCGCACGACCATCGGATCGACCAAGCCGTTTGAAGCCGCCGCCGGAACGATTCGCGGCGATTTTGCGCTCACAGTCGATTACAATCTCGTGCATGGCTCAGACAGCCCTGAAAACGGCGTCATCGAAGTGGCGAACTTCTTCACCGATGCCGAACTGCTCCCCGGTTGGGAACGTTCGACCGATAAGTGGATCAGCTAAATCGCGGGGGAATTTTCTGCACTGTAGGGGCGCGTCGTGACGCGCTCCTACAGCATGTGAGTCGGAATAGAACTACTGAATACTGACCAGTGGTTTCGACTGCTTCGCCCAGAAGCCTTCCAGATCATAGTAGCGGCGGCGCTCCTCATCAAAGATATGCACCACGACAGCGCCGTAGTCCATCAGAATCCACCCGCTCGCCTGCTCCCCTTCAACACCCGTCGGCAGCAAACCGAACTTGGTCTTGATCATCTCGCGCACGTTTTCCGCAAGCGCCTTAATCTGGCGTTCACTCGTACCGGTGCACAAAACGAAAAAATCTGCGATGACTGTGTTCGGTCGCAGATCCAGCAGGAGAATGTTTTCTGCTTTCTTGTCCTCCAGCGCGTTAACCACTTCACGCGCAATTTCAAGGTAGTCCAGAACAGCGCTCCTTCACATTTCTTTAAACGATCCGTTAAATCATTATAGCATAGGTCAGCGGTATCCCCTCACGATCCGGGGGGCAATCTGATACAATCATCGTATGAGCGAACACGAAACCTACGAATTCATCGTTCCCGGCAGCGGCGAACGGCTCGATAAAATTCTCGTCACCCAGTTGGGCGAACGGCTTACCCGGTCGCAAATTCAGCAGTTGATCAAGGATGGGCATGTCATGGTCAACGGCAAAGCGATCAAGCCCGGCATCCGCTTGAAAGGCGGCGAGACAATCCGGTTGGAAATTCCGCCGACCCCGCCGGATACGACCATTGTTCCAGAACCGATAGACCTCAGTGTCCTCTACGAAGATGAAGATTTGGCGGTGATCGACAAACCCGCCGGATTAATCGTCCATCCCGGCGTCGGTAGTGAAAGCGGCACGCTCGTGCATGCCATTCTTGCCCGCTACCCTGAAATTGCTGAAATTCCGATTGCACCCAAACGCCGGGGGATCGTCCACCGCTTGGATAAAGATACCAGCGGCGTGATTTTGATCGCCCGGAACGCGACCGCCATGCACCGTTTGATGAAGCAGTTCGCGGAGCGGACGGTCGAAAAGCATTATCTAACGCTGGTCGAACGCCCACCCAAGACCACGACCGGACGCATCGACGCGCCAATCGGGCGCGACCCCCGCGACCGGAAAAAGATGGCGGTCACGCGGGATGGTCGCCCCGCTGTTACCGAGTTTGTTGTACTCGAAACCTTTAACGAAGGGCAGGCGCTTGTGCGTGTGCGGCTGCTCACCGGACGCACGCATCAGATTCGCGCGCATATGGCTTACATCGGAGCACCTGTCGTCGGGGATCGGGTCTACGGCTACCGCAAACAGCGCATTTCGTTGAAGGGTCAGTTTCTCCACGCCCATACGCTGACCTTCACGCACCCGCGCACCGGGGAACGACTCACATTTACGTCACCTCTACCGGGACGCTTGCAGCACGTCTTGGATCAGCTCCGCCGCTAAATCCGCCGTTGGGATTTCTAGGGATTTGAGGTAGAATTCATTGTACGAATTCTCCCAACTTCCACGTTTGACTTAAGGAACTTACATGCGCGAAGTAACCGTCGCCGTTGTGCAGATGAGACCTCGCTTGGGTGAAGCTGAGGAAAACCTCGTCAAAATGTCTGAGATGATCTCCAAGATCGCATCTCAGCAAAAGGTTGACCTGATTGTATTCCCCGAACTGATTACCAGCGGCAACGAGTTGGGCTTGCGCTTCACCGAATTGGCGCAGCGTGTCCCCGGCGCTACCGTGAACCTGATCAGCCAGCGTGCCAACGAACACGGCGTATATGTCGCGTTCGGCATGGTCACAAAAGAGAAAGTCGAATCCGTCCTCTACAACTCCGGTGTGATGGTTGGGCCGGAAGGCGAACTGCTGGAAGTTTATAATAAAATCCACCTGCGCGGTGAAGAACGCATGGCGTTCCGCGAAGGCTACCGGATGCCCGTTATCGAAACGGAAGTCGGTAACATCGGGTTGATGATCGGCTATGACCTCGCATTCCCGGAAGTTGCCCGCAGTCTCGTCCTTGATGGCGCTGAAATCCTGTGCTGTATCGCCAACTGGGAAGCCAGCCAGATCGACGAATGGAAAACGTACATGCGTGCCCGCGCGTATGAGAACGCCGCGTTCGTCGTCGGCGCGAACCGCGTCGGTGAAGACGTGACACTCACATTTGGCGGCGAAAGCATGATCGTCGGACCGCGTGGGCAGATTTATGCCTCACTCGCGTCAGAAACCGACCCGGATACCGGTGCGCCGCTGGAAGGCTTCGCCGTTGCCCGCATTGACCTTGACGAAGTGCGCCGCAACCGCGAAGAATTCCAGTTCATCCAGAACCGCCAGCCCACGATTTACAAGCCAATCGTGCGCCGCTATTAACCCGTAGGGACAGGGCATGCCCTGTCCCTCTTTTGTGACCCTTCCAAGACCTTCTTTACAAGTCCTCAAATCTTGTGCTATGCTTTGAGCGTTAGTTTTTCATGATTCTTTTCAGGAGGCGTAACTGTATGAAAGCTCTTGCAGCCCTTGTTTATGCGAGTACGCCTGCTGCGCATTAAGCACTCCCCGCGTTAAAAACCAGCAGACGTACTTCATCATCCCTTGTTCGAGGTGATGACGTTGTCTGTTGATTCCTTTCTGGCGCTCCCTGCCATCAACACGACAATCATGAGCCTCAGCCGAAATCGGTTTTCGCGGCTGGCGGAATGCTGCCAGCGTTCATGACTTGAAATGATATGGATGGGAAACCCAACCTTGAATACGTTTGATCAAATCGATCACTACGACGAATACGACGACTACGAAGCGCAGTTCGACCCGATGCACAGCGACCGCAAAGCGCGCCGCCAACGCAAACCGAAAGCGCATCATCAACCCAAAAAACAACAGCAGCAGGTGGTCACCGAGATCACCGAAGTACCGGAAAACGCCGTCACATTCACCACGACGTATCAACCTGCCCGGTTTGAAGAAGGCTGGCTGCTCGATTCACTGCGTCCGTTCTACGATCGCGGTTTGATTACCGACGTGCTGGCGCGTGTAAAGGGTGGCAAGGAAGCGAACGTATATCGCTGTCTCGCGCATCCCGCGACTGGCATGGAGTTTGCCGCCGCAAAAGTCTATCGCCCGCGCATGTTTCGTAATTTGCGCAATGACAAGATGTACCGCGAAGGGCGCGAAATCTTGAGCGGCGACGGGAAGATCGTCAAGAAGAACGATCACCGCACCATGCGCGCAATCGGCAAAAAAACTGCATTCGGTGAACAGGTCGCGCATACGTCATGGTTGATGTACGAATACAACACGCTTCAGACGCTTCATCAGATTGGCGCAGCAGTGCCGAAACCACTCTCCAGCGCCGAAAACGCGATCTTGATGGGCTACTGCGGCGATGATCGCATGGCAGCGCCCACGCTGAGCGAAGTCTCACTGAGCCACAGCGAAGCGCGGCGGTTGTTCGCGGAGACTCTGCGCAATATTGAGTTGATGCTGCGCCACACCATGATTCACGGCGACTTGTCGGCGTACAACATCCTGTACTGGGAAGGTGAGATCACGCTGATCGACTTCCCGCAGGTGACGAACAGCCGCACAAATTCGCACGCGCAGATGATCTTGCAGCGCGATATCACCCGTGTCTGCGAATACTTCGCGGATCAAGGCGTGAGCAGTGATGCACAGGGGATCGCGCGCCGTATGTGGAAGCAGCACGTCGAGCTTGACGAAAAGCTCCGTGAAGCTGATCTCTCCCGCCTGATGGCTCAAGCGGAAGACGACGATTACGACGAGGAATAGCCACAAGGCGCAAAGGAGCATCTACGCTTCTTTGCGCCTTTGTGCGTGTTCACCCCTGCTGCTAGAATAATCGGCATAACATCCACACGACACCGAGGCGCTTACTCTCATGCCGATTGACATCACGCCGATCCAGCTTGCAGCCGCGCAAATTCTGAGTTTTGTTCCCCAATTGATCATCGGGCTGGTGATCTACATCTTCTTCTGGGTGTTTAGCATCTTGTTCAGGCGCGTGGTCAAGCGCTACGGGCGTGTCACCCGGCTTGATCCGGCAGTCCTGAATCTGCTCATGCAGGTGATCAACGCGATCATCCTGATCATCGGCGCGATCACCGCGCTGGGCACGATTGGCTTAGACGTGACGGCTCTCGTTGCCGGGTTAGGCTTGACCAGCTTCGCGCTCGGCTTCGCTCTGCAAGACATCCTCAGCAATGTGCTGTCCGGCGTGCTGCTGTTGATCTACCGTCCGTTCCGACTTGGCAACTATATACGCGTCGGGGACAAAGAAGGGCATGTCGTTGGAATCGATCTGCGCTATACCACGCTTCGAAATGATTCCAACTTCATTTTGATCCCGAATCAGGCACTTTTTAAAGAGGCGATCATCGTCACCACGACCCCACAGAGCCAGCCGCCGCCCGCGCCGCGTCTGCCTTAACCTTACGAATCGCATCGTCGTCCAAACCAGAATCAAGCGCTTTACGATCCGCTTTTATCCCAAGTTATCCCAATATCCCACCCTCTCATGCACCCTTCTGAAAGGGTAGGGGGGATATTTTTGTCTCATAACATGCGGATCAAGACGGATCATTGTCGCCTGATCGTGATCGCAATTGATCCCAAATCATCGCAGCAGGGAAGGGGGAGCGCCTCACAATGATCCGATCGATTTGGGATAAGTTTGGGATATGTGGGATAGTCACTCAGACGGATCGAAAATAATGAGTCGATCCGTAACCGAAATCACCCGATACGCAGTCCGGTTTTCCCATCGAAAAAGAGTAAGTTATCCGGCTTGATCGCGCACTTGAGAATATCCCCTCGCCGCACATCCAAGTCTTCCGGGACGTGCATTCGCCAGCTTTCCCGGCTGCCCTCCATCTCCAAAAGCTGGTGATGCTCTGCATACATCGGGGTGATCGTCCGCACGATCGCATTCTCACCGTCGGGATCAAGGGTCACATCTTGCGCCCTCACCCCCAAGTTGACCGCCGCACCATCTTCAAGATCATGCCGCACTTCAAAGCCGCCAAACGTCCGCCCGAACCATGCGTGACCCTGTACGCGCCCCTCAAGGATATTGATCGGCGGCATGCCGATGAACTCCGCGACGAACTGCGAACGCGGCGATGTATACAACTGCTCAAACGTGCCGACCTGCACGATCCGCCCCTCGTCCATCACGACGATCCGGTTTGCCAGCGCAATCGCCTCGTGCTGATCGTGCGTCACATACACCGATGTGACCGGAAATTCGTTGAGCAGCCGCCGCAGTTCCACCCGCGCCGTGCCGCGCAGTTTCGCGTCAATATTCGAGAACGGCTCATCGAACAAGAACACACGTGGATCACGCGCCAACGCCCGCGCCACCGCCACCCGCTGACGTTCCCCGCCGCTCAATTGACGCGGCATCCGGTCAAGCAGATCATCTAAGCCAAATCCTGTGATCTGCGCGATCCGTGCGACGCGTTCTGGCACTTCATATTCACGCTTGCGCAGCCACAAGAAGAATCCCACCGACCGCCGCGCCTCCCAATGCGGTACAAGCGCGCCTTCTTGAAACACCATCCCGATGCCGCGATCCATCAGCGGGATTTCATTCAGCGGCAGATTATCGTACAGGACTTCACCGGAATCCGGCGGGATCAACCCGGCGATCAACCGGAGCAGCGTACTTTTTCCGCACCCAGAAGGTCCCACAACCGCGAGAACCTCCCCTTCGGCAACCTTGAGCGACACATCTTGTACGGCGACGATATTCCGTTCGCCTGTTTCAGAATGGTGGACAAACCGCTTATTCATGTGATGAACGGTGATGGTGGACATAGCGCCTCTTGCGAACCTTGCGCCCCACGACTAGCATTAACGGGCATCCTGATTATATCCCGGACAAGCGACAGATGACCTTGATTGATCTCCGCAGCGATACTGTGACACAGCCGACCCCGGCAATGCGCGAAGCGATGGCAAATGCCCCGGTGGGCGATGACGTATACGGCGAAGACCCTACCGTGAACGCGCTTCAAGAAGAAGCGGCGGCGATGCTTGGCAAAGAAGCGGGTTTGTTCGTGACCAGCGGCACACAGGGCAACCTAACTGCCGTCCTCGCGCATTGCGCACGCGGTGACGAAATGATCCTCGCCAAGAAGTCGCACATCTTCCAATACGAAGTCGCCAGCGCGGCGGCATATGGCGGCGTGCAGCCCAACACCCTTGACCTGAATCCTGACGGCACAATGTCGTTGGATGACATTCGCCGCGCTATCCGCGGAAACAACGCGCATTACCCCGTCACGCGCTTGATCGCACTCGAAAACACGCAGGGCGGTGCGTGGGGTGCGCCCCTTTCCGTCGATTACATCCAGCAGGTGAGTGCGCTTGCCCGTGAACATCACCTAAGTCTGCACATCGACGGCGCGCGGTTGTTCAACGCATCGGCGGCGCTCGGCACGCCCGTAAATGAGCTTGTCGAACATGCAGACAGCGTGACGTTCTGCCTGTCAAAAGGCTTATCCGCTCCGGTTGGCTCAGTGCTTGTCGGGTCGAAAGAATTTATCGCCCGCGCCCACAAAGTCCGCAAGAGCTTTGGCGGCGGGATGCGTCAAGCAGGTGTGATCGCGGCGGCGGGAATCATCGCGCTCCGCGAGATGTCAGGATGGGAACGACTGCGCGAAGATCACGATAACGCGCGTCTGTTGGCAGAAGGAATCGCCTCACTCCCGCACATCGAGATCGACCTCAGCCGCGTGCGCACCAACACGATCTTCTTCTCACTCACCCCGGATGCGCCAGTCACCATCGAAACGCTGTCAGCGGGCATGAAAGCGCACGGCGTCCTAGCAAATCCCTCCAGCGTGCTGGATCGGCAGATGCGCATGGTCACGCATTATTGGTTCAAGCGTGAGTCGATTCCGGTTGTGCTTGACGTTATGCGCGCTGTGCTGACGGGTGTTCCGCTCACCGAAACGATTGTGAATTAACGCATATGCAGGGACAGCCACCCACACCACCCCCAGCCGATTATGACGACACCTTTGACGAGGCGGCGGATTTTGTACCACCCATCGAAGATACCGCCGCAGAATCGTCCGAGAACGTCGTCGAATACCGCGCCGCTGGCAGCGATACCCTATTCGGCTACCTGATCGCAATGGCGCTGTGCATCGGATTGACGCCGCTCATTCCCGGCAACGCTGATCTGCGCCTCGTCCTGTCGTGGGGAGCGCTGGCATTTTTCGGCGTACTCGCTTGGCTGCTCGGCAGCACCACACGCATTGGCGAAGAACAGCCGGAGAATCTGCTGTGGGGCGTGATCTTCGGCTTGATCGTTGCCGCACCGATCTTCTTGATCGGCAGTGACACACTGGCAACAACTGTTCAATTGATCTTCCGCACAGGCATCGAAGGTGCAGTCGTTTCGCTGCCGCGCGGCGTCACATTAGCAATGTTGGTGTTCGTCATGCCATTAGGTGAAACGTTGTTCTTCCGGGGCGTGATGCAGGTCAATCGTTCATTCTTGTTCGTCGGCGGGCTGGCAACGCTGTGGTCGATGGCGCTGTTTTTCCCCGCGCTCGATGTCGGACGATTTCCGGCGGTCGCCGTCATCATCGGAATAGCCCTGCTCATGATCAACGTAGTTTACAGCTACGTCCGCCAGCGCAACGGACTCGCTGCCGCGTGGTTGTGCCAGATCACGGTGAATCTCGTCGTGCTGTTCGTCCCCACCCTGAGTATGTAATTCAGCGAGGCGCATTCATCCTAGCGCCTCGTTGTGGTTATTCGCTCGACTGCCACAAATCTGACGTATCTTCCAAGCCGAGCAGATCGCTCATTAAGATCGCGCCTTCGTTCGCTTTCGGCAGGCGGTTGATATAACGCTCCGTCACCGCGACGTTGGAATGACGCAGTAGGCGGCTGATTTTCTCAATCGGCACGCCGCTTTCGTGGAGCGCACCTGCCACCGAGCGGCGTAAGTCATGCGGTGCGACATGCCCGATCCCCGCCGTTTCCGCCGCATCACCGACGATCCGCCAGATTCCATCATCGGAAAGCCCATAGCGGCTGACATGTCCGTTTTTCCACAGGCGGCGCACCAAAGGCGATTCAAGACTGGGCGCGAGTGAATCCGACGAGGCAACTGCGCGCCACGCGTGAACTGCCTCGACAACAGGACGCGGCATATCGACATACGCGCCCTTTTTTCCTTTACCATGCACCCGCAGCACCACACGGTTATTTTGCAGACTCAGATCGCCCCACCGCGCTTGGGAAAGTTCTTCGCGCCGCAGTGCCATCGTACACAGCACCGTCATCACAACACTGTTTCGCAGTCGCTGATTTTCCGTGACCGCCATTTGACGCGCTGCATTCATGAGCAGATGAAGCTGTTCGATAGATAACCAACGCCCCGCGCGCTGACCTTCTTCCGCCTTCGGGGGACTCACGCGGCTGAGAGCGGCGCTTTGAGCGTCGTCCAACCATCCCGCCTCAGCGAACAGATCCGCCAGCGTCACGACCGCCGCCCGCGCTTGATCAAGCCCTTGCTTACCGTGTCCTTTTCGCTGAAGCATCCCCAACCATGCGCGAAGCTGCGGCGCGGTCAAGATCATGCGCAGTACCGGTACGGGCAGCATCGTCATCCGGTGATGGCGGTCAGCGCCTACGGTTGGTTTCATTTTTGCGGTGGTGACGAGGTACTCATCCACCCACCGGAAATAAGCGCGTTCGGTGTGGCGGCTGCTCGCCTTGCCGGGGAGCGCCATCGCAAAGTTAAACACCAGCGCATCAGCATCAAACCCGGTGATTGCGTGTGCCGTGCTGGAGTCATCCGTAAGAATGATGTTGTTCGAGGCTTGTGAGGGTGTGCGTTTTGTTGTCATACCGCGATTATATCGAAAAAAGCACGGGCTGATTCCGTCGAGATCAGCCCGCCGAACCTACCGCAAGCGGATCACTATCCCCGCCCAAGCTGCCTTGAAGCCCGCTCCGTGATCTGCCGTGTGCGTTCTGGCGCTGGCGGCTGATGTGTCAACCCGTTCAAGACGAACGTCAGCACCACCCCGGCGATGAATCCGCCAATATGGGCGAAGAACGCCACACCGCCGCCGTATGCCGCCGCACCCAACGACGCAAACCCGTTGACCAACTGCAAAACGAACCACATGCCCAAGACGATAATCGCTGGGACTTCTTGAAGCGACGAAACACGCCCTAACGGAATAATCGCCAGCACACGCGCTTGCGGGTACAGGATCAGATAGCTTCCCAATACACCGGCGATTGCCCCTGATGCGCCGACCAGCGGAATTGTCGAATTCGGATCGATGATAATTTGCGCGAATGCCGCCACAAACCCGCTCACGAAGTAGATCACCAGATACAGCGGGATGCCAAACCGATCCTCGACGTTATCGCCAAATAGGAACAGATACAGCATGTTCCCTAAAATGTGATCCCAGCCGCCGTGAAAGAACATGCTGCGGATTACATCCAGAACCGTCTCCAGCGAGAACGGATTCGCACTCGCCAGCGACGGCACTACCGATAAGTCTTGAAACACCCGCGTCAACTGCGATTCAGAAAACGATAATTCCCAAAGAAACACCAACACGTTGATCCCGATCAGTCCCCATGTAGCAATTGGGAGTCGTCGGGTCGGGTTTATGTCTCGGACAGGGAGCATGACCGGTATCCTTTCGTGAGCGCCCGTCAACACAGCGCGTATTAACGAGGAGTTTAGCACGAAAGCATAACACGCATATCCGCCACTGAGGGGAGAAGCATATCCACCGGGGCGCAGTGATTTTGAACGTAAGAAACGGGGGAGAAAAGAGGCAGGGTCGCGCCCTGCCTCTTTGATGCAAAAACTAGCGCTGTTCCAGCGGTACCCAAGGCAGATCCGTGGCTCCGGTATAGAGCACGTCCGGGCGCATCAGGCGATTTGCCGCCATCTGCTCCATGATGTGCGCTGTCCACCCTGCCATACGGCTCATTGCAAACAGCGGTGTGAACATATCGACATCAAGGTTCAGCGTGTACAACACAATTGCGCTGAAGTAGTCCACGTTCGGGTACAAGTTGCGTTCGATGAAGTATTCATCAGCGCGCGCAAGCATTGCCAACTGGTCGGCAATATCGAACCATTTCCCGTTGCCGCTGTTGCGTGCCAGCGCTTCGGCGCGTTCACGCAAAACCGCCGCGCGCGGATCGAGCGCCTTATAGATGCGATGACCGATCCCCATGATCTTGCGACCGCCCTCTTTCACGTTCGTCTTGAACCAAGGTTCGACGTTCGACGGTTCACCAATTTCCATGAACATGCGCATCGCTTCGGTGTTCGCGCCGCCGTGCAGGAAGCCCTTCAGCGACCCAATCGCGCTCACGATCGCGCTGTGCATATCCGACCCTGATGAGCACGTCGCACGCGCGACAAATGTGCTGGCATTCATCCCGTGTTCGGTGAGCAGCACCATATACGCATTGACCGCGTTGACCGCGCTTTCTTCCGGTTCAGCACCCGTCAGCATATACATGAAGTTTTGCGCCAGCGTGTAATCGCGGCGTGGGCTGACCGGGTCAAGTCCCTTACGGATGCGGGGCCATGCTGCGCACAGCGTCACCGTTTGCCCAGTTAAGTGGATCGCTTTACGGCGGTTCGCGTCCGGCTGATTACTTTCGCTGTCCGCATCATAATGCGCCAGCATCGAAACCGTCGTGCGCAGTACTGCCATCGGATCAGCCGTCGGAGGGAGCGTCTTCATCAGCGCAAGGATTTCGCTCGGTACATCTGCCGCCGCCGCGATCTGCGAGCGAAGCGTTTCAAGTTCGCCACGGTTCGGCAGCCGACCTTCCCACAGCAGATACACGACTTCTTCATACAGAGCGTGTTCGGCAAGGTCTTCGATTTTGTAGCCGCTGTAGATCAGCTTACCTTCTGTCCCGTTGACGAGGCTGAGACGGGTTTCATCGATGACGACTCCATCCAGTCCCTTGTAGATTTTGACGTCCGTCATTTAGAGCGCTCCTTGCAAGCGAGAAAGTGAAAGTGTCCTTGCGCCGGTTGCGGCGGGATAACCCGAGGAATTGCATTTTCATCATGAAATCATAAACTGCTTGGAGAAATTATACCACGATGGCATGAGAACGCCGTGAGAGCCTTTACAGCAGCCAACTACAGAGTTAGTATATCAGGAGGAGTTCAGGGAACATAGGCAGTTCGTTATTTTAATTGTGTCTCAATCTTAATCTGAATCTTCCTCAATACGTTTTTCACAAATTTCACACAAACCTTTGTGCGAAACTTGTTCACGTTCCGTTATAGTCTATTAGTAAGCGAACAGCGTATTGAGCACACTGGAGGGGTCTGCAGCAATGCCCCACTATCATGTCTTTTTGAGTTACATTAACAAAGATACCGACATCATGTGGCGCGTATATCAAGACCTGCGCCACGAAGGTCTTACCGTTTGGATCGACCAAACCAATCTTGACCCCGGCACACTGGCATGGGATCGCGCCATTGAAGAAGCGATCGTGAGCGCGGACTGTCTGGTTGTTCTGCTTTCACCCGCTGCACGCAAATCCGAATGGGTGCGCGAAGAACTCCACTATGCCAAGACGTTGGGCAAACGTATTTATCCGCTGCTGGTTGCAGGCGAAGCCCACGACGCCATTCCGTTTGGATTCTCGACCGCCCAATACATGGATGTACGTGGTGATCGGTACGCCGCCGCTATTCCGCGCCTGATCGAAACCATCTGCAAACAGTCCGGATTCGAAAGCCGCACCGCCCGCGAAGCGCGTCTGCGTGCCGAAGAAGAAGCCCGCAAAGAACGCGAACGTCAGAAGCACCAAATGCACGAAATCCGCCAGAAGGTGCAGGCGTTGGGTGTACAAGCGCGCATGGTCGAAGAACGCATCGGGCAGATATTACAGGACGAATCTCAGCTCAAGGCGCAGTTAGAATGGCTCGCGCTCCAACGCGCAAAACTTCAAGAGGATTACCGCCTCGTCACCCGCCAAGAGCAGCATGCGAAAGAATACCTGCTCAGGTTGGCGGACGCGCTCGACCTATCCGATCCCGAAGCGCTCCAGCAAACGCACGAAGCGCCTGCTGTGTCGTCGATGATGGATGATCAAGAATGGACGCGCGAACTGCCGCGCCTTGATGTGGAAGATGAATCATCCACCGCCTCACCTTGGTCGATTCATGGGCTAGAAGAAGACGAAGATGCTGACGGCGATTCGCCGCAGTTGACTGGTTACGACGGGCTGCCGCAGCTTCCGCCGCCGCGTGATCGCGGTCGGAACAAGCGCCGCCGCTAAACTACAAAATTCAAATGTCGTACAGTTTTGTTATTTGGAAAGCCTCAAGGATCACGAGATTGATGCGCCGCGTATGATCGAGACAGCGCGGTGTATTGTGATTGTGGTTATCGTATGGTTACAGTCTTCTTGACCCACAGCAAAAAAGATATGCAAATCGTCCGTCAGGTCTATGTAGACTTGCGGGCAAAAGGACTTCACGTTTGGTTTGATGAAAGTGATCTTTCGCCCGGTGATTATTCATGGCGGCGGACGATTGCGGCAGCCATTCGGGAAGCAGACTGCGTGGTTGCCTTGTTTTCCCCCAACGCGCTTATGTCAACTTGGGTGCAAAAAGAACTCGATTACGCTGAAGGTCATGAGAAGCGCATCATTCCCGTGATGATCGCCGGAACAGAGCGCGACTCACTCCCGTTTGGCTATATCGGCGCGCAGTTTATCGATCTGCGCACACCTGAGCGTTATTCCGCAGGACTTCAGCAGCTTGTCAAAGCCGCTTACGGAATGATGCGCTGGCATGAATCGCCGACACTGCACAAGCCGCTCAACTTAGCCATGCCGCCGTCGGGCAGCGTGACTCTCCCCCTGCCCCCACCAAAAGACCGCATCACCCCGCAGCCGATCAGCATCACTCGCCCGTCAAAAAGCACGCAGGATATGCGCCGCATCACGATCCCGACGAAGCGCTCCAAGTGGCGGCGCTGGTGGGAATGGATTCGCCGCCAACCCGCAAACACCATCCGGTGATTCACAGTCTATTTCTGAGTATTTCATCAGCCCTCTTGACACAGCCTCGTTGGAAATGGTAGTCTTTTCTGCATGATCACTCAGCGCACAATTACTCACCTATCCATTACATCGGCACACATCCCCATGATGTGTTGTTGTTCGATGTGTTGTATGATGCCGGGATCATCACCCCGACGGATGGTGCTTGCGCGATAACTCAATCGCGCCGCAGCGTGCAGCGTGTAGAACTTACAAGCCGCCTCCATCCAAAATGGGGCGGCTTTTTTGTTCATCAACGCAGCGCGCAGAGGTCATGGGCAGGGGCACGTAGTGCCAGAACGAAAGGCAGTATCAGCGTATGAAGGTCACACTCGGTCAGGACTTGCGGTCGCATATCTTCAGGGTACTGGAATCCACCTACCCGAACGAAGGTGGTGGGTTTCTGCTCGGCAAGCGCGAAAGCGAGAATGGTGGTGTCGTCATCACCGACACAATCGCCATCGACAACGTGTTTGAAGTCGAGGAGCAGTACCACCGCTACGCGATGACACCGCAAGATTGGGCACGCTTGGAAGACGAAGCGGATTCACGCGGGCTGACATTGGTCGGCTACTTCCACAGCCATCCCGATTCTGCCGCCATTCCTTCCGAATACGACCGGGAATACGCGCTGCCAAATTTCACCTACTTGATCACACAGGTCAATGACGGGCGGGCAGTTGATTTACGTGCATGGCTGTTACGCGATGATCGAAGCGTGTTTGATGCGCTCGAACTGCTAATCATGTAGGAACGCAGTAGGGAAATCGTGTAGAGACACTCCGGCAGAACGGGCGAGAGCCTTCAGACGCGATCATTAGCGCGTCCCCTTATCTTCCCGCCTGCCAACGCGATCATTAGCGCGCCAACGTCGAAGCACTTTTCTATCAAATCGGTTAACGATCAAAACTCTAGGGTGAAGGCAGGAGTCCACAAGATGAGCACCAACGGCACAAACAATCACAAGCTGGCATTTGAAACCCTCGCGCTCCATGCGGGGTACACGCCCGAAGCAACCACCGGCGCGCGCGCAGTTCCGCTCTACCAGACCACATCCTATCAATTCCGCGATACCGATCACGCGGCGGCGCTGTTCGCTCTGCAAGAACCGGGCAATATCTACACCCGCATCATGAACCCGACCACTGCCGTTTTTGAAGAACGCCTCGCCGCGCTTGAAGGCGGGATCGGAGCGTTGGCGACCGCTTCCGGGCAGTTTGCCGAAACACTCACCGTGCTGACGCTGGCGAATGCGGGCGATGAAATCATCAGCACGGCGGCGCTGTACGGCGGCACCTATACCCTGTTTTCGCAGAGTATCCGCCGCTTGGGGATTAAGGTTCATTTCGTCGAAGGTACAAATCCCGCCGATTTCGAGCGCCTGATCAACGACAAAACCCGCTTGATTTATCTCGAAACCATCGGCAATCCCAAGCTCGAAATCCCGGACTTTGAAGGCATTACCGCCGTCGCCAAAGCGCACGGGATTCCGGTCGTGGTCGATAACACCTTTGGCACGCCGTATCTATTCCAACCGTTCAAGTGGGGTGTCAACATCACCGTTCACAGCACCACCAAATGGATCGGCGGTCACGGCTTGAGCATCGGCGGCGCAATCGTTGACGGCGGCAACTTCGATTGGAAGGCGAGCGGTCGTCACAGCGGCATTGTCGAACCTGAACCCGCCTATCATGGCGCAGTCTTAGCGGACGTGCTCGGTGCGGCGGCATTCATCGGACGGGCGCGCGTCGTCGGTTTGCGTGATTTTGGTGGTAGTCAAGCGCCGTTCAACGCATGGCTGAACATCATCGGCTTAGAGACTCTGGCGCTGCGCGTTCAAAAACATGTCGCCAATGCCAAAGCCGTCGCGGAATACCTCCAATCACACCCCGCCGTGTCATGGGTCAACTACCCCGGCTTGCCCGATCACCCCAGCTATGAACGCGCTCAGAAATACCTGCCGAAGGGCGCGGGCGCGGTGCTCGGCTTCGGGATCAAGGGCGGTGCTCAGGCGGGACGCGTCTTCATCGACAGCCTCAAGGTGTTCTCGCACGTTGCCAACGTGGGTGATGCACGTTCGCTGGCAATCCACCCCAATTCAACCACGCACAGCCAGTTAAGCGAAGAAGAACAGCGCGTGACGGGCGTCACGCCGGATTATGTCCGACTCGCCATCGGCATCGAAGACATCAACGACATTCTGTGGGATCTCGATCAAGCACTGACCGTCGCTCAGGGCATCTCCGTGCATCCGGTGTCCGGCTGACAATCCCCCTTTATTGTCCTCACCCCGCACGCAACCATGTCTGCGGGGTGTAGAAGCGCGTCGGCGGTGATGCGCCCTTGTGGCAGGCGGCTCACGAGCCACCCCTACAGAGACAGCATAAAGGGCAGGAGAAAACGAGGTCTTGTGATGTGGACACCCACCAACGGCTACACTGACAAACACGCCCCCGCGCCGGATCACGGCGCGGTGCGTCCGTTCGATCCGCATTCGGTCGGCGTGGTTGAGCGGCATTCCGTCGACTTTGACGAAACGCTTTATCTTCGCTCCGGCGGGGTACTGAACGGCTTCACAATCGCCTATGAAACTTATGGCACGCTGAATGCCGATAAATCCAACGCGATCCTGATCTGCCATGCACTCAGCGGCGATTCGCATGTTGCAGGCTATTACACCGATGATCCTGACGAGCGCCCCGGTTGGTGGGATGAAGCCGTTGGACCCGGCAAAATGTTCGATACCGATCAGTTTTTCGTAATCTGCTCCAACGTGATCGGCGGCTGTCAAGGCAGCACGGGACCCGTGTCACTTGCACCGGATGGCAAACCCTTTGGGCTGCGTTTTCCGGTCGTCACCGTCGCGGATATGGTGATGGCGCAGACCTACCTGATCAATTATCTCGGCATTCATCGCCTTTTCGCGGTCGCGGGCGGCAGTATGGGCGCGATGCAAGCGCTCCAGTGGTCGGTTGATTTTCCCGCCCGTGTCGAGAATGTCCTGTTTATCGCGGGAACGCCGCAATCGAGCGCGCAGAACGTCGCGTTCAACGAGATCGGGCGGCAGGCGATCTACGCCGATCCGAATTGGAACGGCGGCGATTATTATGACGGCACACCGCCGCGCGCGGGGCTGGCAGTGGCGCGTATGGTCGGGCATGTCACCTACATGAGCGAACACAGCCTGAATACTAAGTTCGGGCGCGGGCTTCAGGGACATTCCACCCTACCCTACCGCTTCGATGTGCCGGAATTCCGCGTCGAAAGCTATCTCAAGCATCAAGGCGAAAAATTTATCGCCCGCTTTGACGCGAACACCTACGTGTATATCACGAAAGCGCTGGACTATTTCGATATTGCTGATGGGTACGGCTCAATGGAAGCAGCGCTCGAACGAACGCGGGCGCATTTCCTCGTCGTCAGCTTTTCCAGCGATTGGTTGTACACATCCGAACAGGCGCTTGATCTCGTGATGGCGCTGGAAATCAACCGTAAGCCGGTCGATTATCACATGGTATATGCCGATTTTGGGCATGATTCGTTTTTGGTGGAAGTCGAAACCATGACCGCTCTGATCGGCGGGTTTTTGGCTGAACGTTGGAATACGCGCCGCGATTACGCCTTCGCCCATCCATCACCGAAGCTGACTATTGAACGCGCGCCAACAGCGGCGCAGCGCGTCCCGGTGCTGCCTTGGTTATCGTTATAAACACACACGAGGAGAATACAAGCGTATGCCATCCATCAAGATTCCGACCCCACTCCGTCCGTTCACAGGCGAAAAGAACGAAATCACCGTGAACGGCGCGACCATCGGTGAAGCGCTCAACGATCTGGTGACCCAGTACCCGGAACTGCGGGCGCATTTGTTCAACGGGGATCAACTTCGCAGCTTCGTCAATGTGTATCTGGGGGATGAAGACATTCGCTTCTTGAATGGGCTTGATACCGATCTGGAATCGACCAGTCAACTTCGCATTATTCCGAGCATCGCCGGAGGCTAACCCATGACAGCCACACTGCCCCGCATTGTCGATCAAACCGGCTTGAAGACCGGTCAGGCGATCACGATATTACTGCTCGCGCTCGCGTTTATCTTCGACTCAGCGGCGCTGGTGGCATTCGTCGCGTTCGCGCAGATCATGGGCGCATTCGATTCGCCCTACGCGCCATACCGCTTGTTCTACACGCGCTTGATCAAGCCATCCGGAATCGTCAAGCCGAACCCGATCTCGGACAATCCCGAACCGCACCGCTTCGCAATGCTCGTCGGTGCGCTGTTTAACGGCGCGGCAGTCTTGGCATTTGGCTTAGGCGCGCCCGTCGTCGGTTGGGTGCTGGTGGGGATCGTTTTTGTGCTGGCGAACCTGAATTTCTGGCTCGGTTTCTGCGCCGGATGCTGGATGTATTACCTGTTTAACCGGATCGGCATACCCGGCTTCACCGTTTCGCGGATTGCGGAGGGATCACATGGTTGAGCGCCTGCTGATTCTGGCGATTCTTGGCGTGATCGGGTTTGCGGCTTACAGGCTGTTTGCCCGTTGGCAGCTTCAGCGCGCCAATAAGCTCATCAGCGCGGTTGATCCGGTGCTGCGCGATTTCCGCAAAGGAACGCCCGCTGTACTGCTGTTCACTACACCTTTTTGCGCCCCGTGCAAAACCATCGTGCTGCCCGCGCTGGAGCGGCTTCAGCGTGAAATGGGCGACCGTCTCCAAGTCTTTCAGGTGGATGCGTCCGAACGTCCCGAAGACGCGGATCGTTGGGGCGTTTTAAGCGCGCCGACGACATTTATCTTGGATGCCAGCGGCAGCACACGCGCGGTCAATCACGGCGTCGCGGATTACCCGCTTTTAAAGCGCCAACTGGGTACACTCGATAGTTCAGTCAGATAGAGGACAACACATGCAGCCCCTGATCCATCAATTAGGTGATCTGAGTAAGGACGAAATCCGGCGCTACGGGCGTCATGTGATCATGCCGGAACTCGGCATCGACGGTCAGCGCCGCCTGAAAGCTTCCAGCGTCCTGCTGATCGGCACGGGCGGCTTGGGCAGTCCACTGGCGCTGTACCTGACCGCCGCCGGGGTTGGGCGGATCGGCTTGGTCGATTACGACACGGTAGACGATACCAACCTTCAACGGCAGATCGTTCACGGTCAAAGCACGATTGGCGTGCTTAAGGTCGAAAGCGCGAAAAGGCGCATGCTCGATCTGAATCCCTCGGTGCAAATCGACACGTATAACGTGCCGCTCACCAGCGACAACGCGCTCGAAATCATCACTCCTTACGATGTCATCATCGACGGGACGGACAACTTCCCCACGCGCTACCTCGTCAACGATGCGTGCGTCAAACTCGGCAAGCCGAATGTTTACGGGAGCGTCCTCCGCTTTGAGGGTCAGTTGAGCGTGTTTTACGCCAAAGAAGGTGCGTGCTACCGCTGCATGTTCCCCGAACCGCCGCCGCCCGGACTCGTCCCCAACTGCGCCGAAGCGGGCGTGCTCGGTGTACTGCCCGGCGTGATCGGTACACTACAGGCAACCGAAGCGATTAAGCTCATCGCCGGAATTGGCAATCCGATGGTCGGGCGTATGCTTCTGTACGATGCGCTGGAGATGAGCTTCACCACGATCAAGATTCGCAAGAATCCAACCTGCCCCGTATGCAGCATTCCGGCGGATCAGGTCGAATTGATCGACTACGAGCAGTTCTGCGGTGTTCCCGCCCATGATCACATCGAAGAAGAAGTCGCGGACGGCGATCTTCCCGTCCTGCAAATCACCCCCGCCGATCTCAAGGCGCGCATCGACGGTGGCGAAAATGTGTATCTGCTCGATGTCCGCAATCCGCCGGAGTTCGAAGTCGCCATCATTGACGGATCAGTTAAAATGCCCAAGCCGCAGATCGAGCAAGCCGCTGACGCGGTTTTGAGCGGGCGCGCCGCCTTAGACGGCACAGTGATCGCGCAAATCCCGAAAGATCGCGAAATCGTCGTGATCTGCCGCTCTGGGGTACGCTCAACCGACGTGATCTACCTGCTGCGCGAATTCGGCTACGATCCGCGCAAGCTGATCAACTTGGATGGCGGCATCCTCGCATGGGCGGATACCGTCGATCCAACAATGGCAGTGTACTAAAGCAACCGCCTCTACTGCAGAGGGCGCGGAGTGACTGATGAAATCCTCTGCGTACTCTGCGGTTCAATCTCTAGGCAGGGGGAGTCGCGGCGGCAAGAATCGTGGACGCGATCCCCAAAATGCCGAGCGCGATCAAGAACCAGCCGCCGCGTGACAGATTCCGTTTCCATGCCGTCTCATCTCCAGCGATTTTCCCGCGCATTTCCGAACGCCGTGCGTGGGCAGCCCACAGCGTCTCACGCTGGAGCACGGCAAACGCGCCGATCACCAACAGCACAATCGAACTGATCACCAAGAGTATGTTCATCTTCTGTGTCCAAGTGTAAAAGCGTCGTAAAGGCGGCGGTGAAACAGCTACCGACCGCGTGATCTGCAAACCACAAAACTCAGCGTATGATAAAGGTGCGCGTTGAGGATACACAGCCCATTGAGGATATACCATGATTCTTTTGCGTAAATATGTGATTTTCGCGCTCCTGCTTCTGACGCTTTCGCTCGTGGTGCCGAACAGCATTCAAGCACAAGCAGCGGATTGGCAGTTGGTCAGCGAACTCGATCCCACATTTGCCGTAGAGTGGATTCAAGTCGTCTACGATGCGAACATGCGTGAAGCCACCAACCCGCCGAATGCCGCGCGCATTTACGGATACGCGGGGGTGACGATTTATGAGTCGCTGTTCCCCGCTATGCCGTTTAACCGCTCGTTCGTGGGTCAGCTCAACGGACTTCGTGATCTCCCGTATCCAGACGAAACACGAATGTACGATTGGCAGGTAGTCACGGCTGCCGCCATGCAGACCGTCCTTGCCAAGCTGTTCCAAGGCGCAAGCGAAGAAACTCTTGCGTCGTTCGTTGATCTCATGGAAGCGCACACCGAACAACGCCGCGAAGCAGGTGTTGACGAAACCGTGATCGAAGACTCACTCAGCTTCGGCGCTGAGTTTGGTCAGGGCGTGCTCGAATGGATCAGCAGTGACAATTACGAAGATACCCGCGCCCGCAGTGCCGAATTTGAAATCCCAACTGGTGAACCGTATCTGTGGATTCCGACGACCGAAGGCACAACCGCCGTCGAGCCGTTGTGGGGCGAGATTCGTCCGTTCGCGCTCAGTTACGCGGGCGAATGCAGTGTCGAGATGAATTACCAGTTCAGCACCGACGAGGACTCGGCGTTTTATCAGCAAGCGGTCGAAGTGATGGAAATGAACGACAGCAGCACACCGGAACAGCGCGAAACAGCGTTTTGGTGGGTGGACACCCCCGGTCTGACGGGTGCGCCAGCCGGTCACTGGATGCTGATCGGCAGCCAAATGGTCGATCATCTCCAGCTTGATCTGGAACGCACCGCCGAGATGTACGCGCTCGTAGGCATCAGCGTCGCGGATTCATTCATTTCGTGTTGGGAAACCAAATACCGCTATAATCTGATTCGCCCCGTCACGTATATTCAGGAGCACATCAACCGCCGCTGGATTCCGTTTGTCGAAACCCCGGCATTCCCTGAATATCCCTCCGGTCACAGCGTGGTAAGCGGTGCAGCCGCTGATACGCTGACTGCCCTGTTTGGTCAGGTCGTCTTTACGGACAGCGCCAATACATTCCTCGGCTTGCGCGAGCGTACTTTCTACTCGTTTGAACAGGCAGCGACCGAAGCGGCGATGTCGCGTATTTATGGCGGTATCCATTTCCGCGCCGCCATCGAAAACGGCGTGCGTCAGGGGCGCTGTGTTTCAGAGCGCATCATGGAGTCGATCGTCCTGAACCCCATCCGTCAAGGCGAGTAGTCTTCATTGCATGGAGGGACAGGGTGCGCCCTGTCCCCTATTCTCTATATCTAGACCCCGTACTGATAGATCAGCGCGTCCGCCAGTTGATCCGCCCACGCCGTGAAGTTGTGTCCCGCGCAGAACTCGCGATACTCGACTTCGTAACCTTTTTCGCGCAGCAGCGCATGAAAGCGGCGGTTGCGTTCCAGCAGCCATTCATATTTGCCCACATCCTGCCAGATTTTGATCGGCAGTTTGTCCTTGTAACGAACAAGCTGCACCAGCGGCATTTCGGTCCCGCCAAAATCCCACTCCACGCCGCTCGACTGCGCGATCACATGCCCGAAGATATGCGGTACACGAATCCCTGACCAAAGCGCCATCAACCCGCCCATCGACGCGCCCAGTACGCCGTGAATGCCCGGCTGATCCGCCGCATCGATCAGTGTGATGTGCTTTCGTGCGAACTCAAACATCGGGTCGAGCATCATCCCAACGGTTAGATCGTTGGCGAAGTATTCGATCATGCGCGCCGATTTACCGCTGTCCGGCATCACCAGCGCCACCGGGCGGATTTTACCCGCCGCGATCAGGTTATCGACCACATTGGCGAGCGAAGCACGTTTCAGGTAATCACGCCCGTCAAACACGCAGATCAGCGGTACAGGTTCGTCTGTGTGCGGCTTGTAGAGAAATACCGTGCGCCGCCCGTCCGCCGTGTACATGCCGAGATCGAGCGTTTCTTCGATGATCGTGCCGCGCGTTTTCAGCCCCGGAACGCGCTGCAAATACGGGGAGGGCGCGCTGCCCGGCATGCGAAAATAGTTCTGCAAATCCTCCATGCCGTTCCATAAGGTGCGCGGATTACGCGGATCGAGCATGCGTTTACCGTCCACCACAAACACATATTCGATATAGGCGTCAGATTCAAAGATCGTGGTATGTATCCAGATGCCGCGCTCACTTTCGACCATCTCAACAGGATTTTCGGTATCCCATGCGTTGAAGTCACCTGCCAATCCGGGCGCGGTTTCGCCTTCCCACACGAACGTAACGTGAGTCCCTTCGATAAGCGGTGTCGGATGCTGAATAATGCGTTCCTTGATGCTGTCCATAACATCTCCAGAAAGGTTTTACATTTGTTACACCGAGAAATCTACATCTTTCGTTGAGACTATGCGAGAAACCCTGTGGTATCGTTAAGATAAGGTTTGCACATTGATGACATCGGGAGTCAGAATGCAGGTACTCCTCCTTTCGCGGGGTGATGCGGCAGCAAAAGACTTACTTCGGCGTGTGCTCGCTGCACGTTACGGTTTCGGTGCACCCGCACTCGACTCGATGATACTATCGCTCAAAGGTCGTGCGCGGATAAAAATCGCGCGCATCCCTACATGGGTTTCGCTGGAAACATGTATTTATTTTCAGACGCCTATGCGCGCGCGGTGGGAATACAACATTCGTCCCGTAGGACTGCCAATCACTGTTGGTGTCCATGCGTACGATGGGGCGAGGTACCGCAAGAAACAAGGGGATCACGTTGAAACTCACCATGCGCCCCCAGTCCATGAAGCCATGCGTGACCGGGTCTGGGTAAGTACGCTGATGATGCTTTCGCCATTGGTTAGACCTGAAGTCGAGATTAAGCGCGATGGTGAGCGCATCCTAACCGCTTCCCGGATTGATACGGGAACATGCGTGACGATGTACTTCAATGATGATTACACGCTCGAGCATCTGGAATTCCCAACACTAGACATCGAGACGAACGAAACAAAGCTTTACCGGCTCAGATTTAGCCACGAGCAGATGGACGTCGGTGGGATCATCCTGCCGAGCGTGATCACCATGCTGTGGGGTGAAGAACCTCGATACGAACTCTCACCTGTCTCGGTGGAGATTAACCCGCCGATTGACGGCGAGAAGTTTCAGATGGCTGAATAACCCTACGTTCTGTAGCGGTCTGGCATCACTTCTTCTGTCGTTTCGACTATCGCAAATCCTCGCTTCAAATAGTTCGGGAGCGCGGAGTCGCTGTCAAGATTACAGGTGTGAACGCAGATTTTCGGCGCACCTTCACGCCATGCTTCAGCGATTGCCGCGCTCAACAAATGCTTCCCGCAGCCGTTCCCATGAAACGACGGAAACACGCCGATATACTCAATCTGCGCGTGATCCGCGTAAAACCCCAACTCGACATAACCCGCCACCTCGCCTGATACGCGCATCACGTACACGCGGATGTGCGGCGCATTGATCGCTTCGTGCAGTTGATCGTCGCTCATCAAGCGGCGGTCGCGCCACCCATACGTCTCCCCCACCGTGTCATACAGCATCCGGTAAAACGAAACTTCGGGAACAATCAGCCGATCCAGCGTGATCGCCGCGTTCTCAACATACGCGGGTTGAAACTGAGCGGAGTCGGTCATTTCCAGATAATACGTGATCAACGTATCGGGGTTCATGCGCTGCACCTCGGAAACCTCACACACTCACACAAGCGAAACAATTCCGTATAATGACGATGAATGATGCAGGAGCGCTGCCGACTGCGCAAGAGCGTTTTTGGTGCGCTGGAGAAGGATCACTTGATGCGGATTGTGCTGTTCGGTGATAGCTTAACATGGGGCGGCTACGGCGGTAGCTACGCCGCTGAACTGGCGCGCTTGATGCCGGAACACACGTTCATCAACGCGGGTGAAGGCGGAAACACCGTGATCAACCTGCTGCGCCGCTTTGAGCGCGACGTCCTCATCCACAACCCGGACGGCGTGTTTATCATGGTGGGCGGCAATGATGCGATCTCGTTTCATCAGCCCGCCACGCGCTCGTATTACACCCGTGTACAAAAGATTGATGAGGGGTTGGTCACGCCCGACCAGTTTGAAACCGCCTACCGTGATCTTCTCACCCAATGTCATCTCGCGCATTTGCTGACGTGGGTCGGGCTTGAACCTATCGAGTATTCACCCGCGCTGGTCGAAGCGATGCGCGATTACAATACACGCGCCGCCAATGCCGCCCGCGCCTTGAAAATCCCCACGCTGGATCTGATGGATGCGATGGTCAAACCGGACGCGCTCCGCGACCGTGACCCGATCACGATTGATTTCATCCTCACCATCGGTCAGCGCGAGAAACAAGGCTGGACGGACTACGAACGGGTGCGCCAGCGCGATGGGTTCACCTACACCTTTGACGGCGTGCATGTCACTCCGGCGGGAGCGGTCAGTATGGCGCAGCACATCGCAGACTTTATCCGACGTCACACGACTTAAGCGATCTGTTGAAAACACGTTGAACACCATTCTTTCTTTGTGTTCATCGTGTTCTTTGTGGTTAAAAAGGTTTTCCGTACTCGCCTTCAGGAGCATTCATCGTGAAAAACGTTCTCGCCCGCTGGCAGTCGATGCCGGGTTCGGCGCGCCTGCGGATGCAGGTTCTATTCCTGCTCGTCATCCTTGCGATTGGCTTTTCTGCCGTCTCCCTGCTTCGCTCCGGCGATTGGACGGGTTTTTTCGCCAACATGGGGTCAGAACTCGGCGGCGCGGCGATCACGTTTGTACTGCTCGATCAACTGCTGCACACTCGTGAACGCCGCGAAGAAATCGCGCAAGAAGAAGCTGAAACGAAGCGCAGCTTGATCGACCGGATGGGGAGCGAAGTCCGCGAAGTTGCCGCCCCTGCCGCTGACGAACTCCGCCGTCATGGGTGGCTCACCGATGGGTCGCTGGCGAACGCGATGTTTCGCCGCGCCAATCTGGAAAAGGTCAACCTGTCAAACGCCGACCTACGGGGAGCAAATTTCCATCGTGCCCGCCTTGCCGAAGCAGACCTTTGGCGTGCCAATCTCGCCCAGTGTGATATGGGCGGCGCGTGGCTGAACGGTGCGCGCCTGTGGGATGCTAACCTCGAAGGCGTGAACTTGTGGCAGGCGCGCATGCAAAACGCCGATCTCCGCCGCGCCAACTGCGAAAACGTGCTCCTCAACGAAGCCAAGCTCGATGAAGCGGATTTGCGCGAAACAAACTTCAAAGGCGCAAACTTCAAAGATGCCCGTTTGACCGGTGCGAACTTCCATGAAGCAATTCTGACAGGCTGCGACTTCACCGGCGCAGACCTCAGTGGAGTCAACCTACGCGGCGCAATCCTTCGCCGTGCCATCTTTGATAACGCCATTTTCGATGGGCGAACGCTCCTGCCGGACGGGAAATATTGGACGCCCAACCGTGATCTATCCGGCTATCTCGACGATGAATAGGCGGGATTAGTCCCGCCGTTCGTTCCCGCGCTTAAAATTACCCGTCACTTTTGCCATCACAAGCTGCGCATCGACGCCCGTTAACCCGTCGATGCGCGCCAAAAACTTTGCTGCATCCTTACCCGCCAGCGTCTTGACATGCTTCCCGTGCCATGTGACGAATACGCGTCCATCTTTCATCACCTGATAGGCAAAAATGTCGTCTTGAAGCACACCGCGTTTGTCTATCTCGTCGCTCATGATCCCCTGAATTCTAGTGGTCGTGTCCTAGACGTCGCAACACCCAACGAGGTCGATACGTATATCACCATGAATACAGCAGAACTGTCAAGGAGACAACAATGGGCTGTTTACGCGCGCTTCTGTGCATTATCTTCCCGCCGCTGGCGGTGATTGATCGCGGCTGTGGTACGGTGATTATCGTATTGGCGCTCACAATCGCGGGATGGGTTCCCGGCGCAGTCGCCGCACTGATTCTGAACTTCGTGGCGGTGCAGGACAAGAACTGATCGCCCCGATTTCATGGGCTGCACTTGCCCTACCAAAATGCGGCATTATGATGGTGCGGGGCGTCGTGATTGACGCTCCGCGCATCGCATTGAGGACAAAAGGGCAGCACACGAACCATGAATGAAGCGCTCAAGCGGTGGCTGAACAGCCTCACCGCGCAAAAGGTTGCGATCAGCTTCCTCACCTTATCGGTCATCCTCGCCGTTATTGGCTATATCGTGCAGCACCCCACAGGCTTCACCTTCGCCGAATTCCTCCAAGACTTCTACGCCAATATTTCAACCGAACTTGCCAGCATCGCCATGACCGTCCTCATCATTGACGGCTTGAACCGCCGCCGCGAGACTGTCCAACAAGCACACCAGATGCGCGAAGAACTCACGCGTAAACTGGGCAGCAAAATCAACGAGGTTGCGCGGCAGGCTGCCGAGGATTTGCGCGCCAAAGGCTGGCTCTTGAATGGCGACATTCAAGAAGCGGACTTGCGCGCCGCCAACCTCGAAAATGCTGACCTGTACGCGGCGGATTTGCAGGGCGTAAATCTACAGTGGGCATCCCTCAAAAACGCCAGCCTGAAAAAAGCCAGTCTCGTCGGCGCAGATATGAGTCAGGTAAAGGCGTGGGGCGCAAAGTGCTACAAAGCGGATATGCGCAACGTTGATTTCACCAATGCTTCAATGTACCGGATCGATTTTTCCAATGCTGACCTGCGTCAGTCAGATTTTACAGGCGCAATCCTGATCGGTGCCTCCTTCATTGAAGCGGATTTGCGCGGCGCGCGTTTTGATGGTGCGCAGTTCGCCAGCCAGAACTCAAATGGAAATCCTGAAAAGGCGGACAAACCTGTGATCCTTCCAGACGGGAGCGAATGGACGCCCGGCTGCGATCTCGCCCGCTTCACTGATCCCACCCATGAGGCGCACTGGTTCCCGCACTCGGCTGAGGATGCGCCCCGGATTGACTTGGGGGACGAATAGCGGCTGATTCGATTGACTTTAGCACACATGTTCGGTGTAATGGGTTCATGACGAGCATCCGAATTGAACCCGATCCGATCACCAAGATCACACAAATGGGCGACGTGACGCTGTACGAACCAGCGGGCGATCAACCACTGGCGGAAAAGGCGCGCGTCTCGACTGGACGCGGCGAGCATTATCAATCGCGCAGCCTTGCCGAGTGCATCAGCCATGTCAGCACGCCGACGGGTAAGAAACCGATTCTCAAGACGATGCTCACAACCGCGTGTGAGCGCAACTGCTACTACTGCCCGTTCCGCGCTGGACGCGCGAAAATGCAGCGCATGACCATTTCACCCGATGATCTGGCGCGGGCATTCATGGCACTCCAGCAGGGTGGCGCGGTTGATGGGCTGTTCCTTTCGTCGGGGATCATCAAGGGGAGCATCCCCACACAAGATAAACTGATCGCCGCCACCGAGATTATCCGGCTGAAGCATGGGTATCGCGGCTATATTCATCTGAAGATCATGCCGGGAGTGGAAACGGATCAGCTCTACAGGGCGATGCAGTTAGCCGATCGCATCTCCGTCAACCTTGAAGCGCCGAATCAAGAGCGGCTTGATCTGCTTGCGCCGAAAAAGGATTTTGAACGCGAACTGCTGGCGATGCTGCGCATGGCGGAACAAATCCGGCGCGCTCACCCACAGGAAAGACTCGCCCGCACGGTGACTCAATTCGTGGTCGGCGCGGTCGGAGATACCGATCTCGAACTGCTTTCGATGACAAACGGGTTACACCGTCATCTTGGGCTGACGCGGGCGTATTTCTCGGCATTCAGTCCGGTGATTCAAACACCGCTTGAGAATGTCGCACCGACGGACGGAATCCGCGAACATCGCCTCTATCAGTCGAGTTTTCTCCTCCGCGACTACGGATGGGAAGTCGAAGATTTGCCGTTTAATGACGATGGCAGCCTGCCCACGAATGTCGATCCGAAACGCGCATGGGCGGAGAAGCATCTGCGCGAAAATCCGGTCGATGTGATGACGGCGGAACGCGCCGATCTGCTTCGCGTGCCCAACATCGGACCGAAAGGCGCGGACGCGATCCTCAAAGCGCGGGGGCAAGGTAAGCTCCGCGAATTGGCAGACTTGCGCAAGATTGGCATCGCCGCGCCTGAAACTGCCGCGCCGTATATGCTGATCGGCGGAAAACGTCCGCCCGTGCAGGAAAAGCTGTTTTAGGTCGCTGTCGGATGGAGCAGAAGTTCTAACTTTTCTTGCGCCCCTGCGTATAGAGGTTATCCTCCAACATCGATCGGCGCACAAATGAGTCAGTCCGTCGGCATTCCTCCACAACAAACACAGAAATATTCCTTGATACCGTTCGGTCTGCTGCTGACGGGGCTTTCAATTCCGTTTTGGATACTGGGGGCAGTCGTGAACACCGACGGGTTTCCGATTCGCCTACCGATCAGCGCATTGATGGCGTTCAATCCATTAATCGCGGCGCTGATTTTGACCCAAAAACAGCACGGAAGAGTGGGAGTCACAGCGTTTCTGCGTCACTGCTTTGATGTGCGCCGGATTCAGCCAAAGCTGTGGTATTTGCCCATATTCCTTTTGATGCCGCTCGTTATGTTCGTCGAGTATGGGCTGATGATCGCGGTGGGGCGACCAATCTCCGATCCTCAGATTTCTCTGTTCGCCCTGCCAATCATGATCGCGGTGTTCTTTGTTTCGGCGGCGGGAGAGGAAGGAGGTTGGCAAGGATTTGTATATGAACCGCTGGCGGAAAGATCAAACCCCATTGTGGCAGCACTTGTTCTGGGAAGTCTGTGGGCAGTTTGGCACATCATCCCGTATTTTCAAGGACAAAATACCCCCACATGGATTTTCTGGCAATGTGTGACCACGATTGGGCTGCGCGGGCTGATCGTGTGGTTTTACGTCAAAACCCATAAGAGCATCTTTGCGGCGATTTTGTTTCATACCAGCATCAATGTCAGCGTATTCATGTTTCCCAACTATGGGTCGCACTATGATCCCTTTCTCACTGCGCTCCTTGTCGGCGGCGTAGTGGTCGTACTCTATCTGATTAATCGAATCCCTCTTTGATTAATCCGCCATTTCTCGCTAAAATGCCATCAACCCGCCTAGTCGACGTACTCGGCACTTATTTTTGTTTGAGGAGGATTCCCTTGCGTATTGCAGTCTTTACTCGCAGCACGCCCGACACCGCCGCGAAGGTGGAAGTCGATGCCAGCGGCAAGGTCACATGGGGCGACGCGGCAACCGTCGTCAACCCTTGGGACGAATATGCGCTGGAAGAAGCAATCGTACAGGCGAAAAACGCGGGCGGTAAAGCCGCTGTGATCGCCATTGGTGCGCCGATGCACGACGAGGCGCTCAAGCATAGTTTGGCGATGGGCGTTGACGAAGCCTACCGCGTGTCAGACGAGGCGCTCGAAGGCGCGGACGGGCTGGCATATGCCACCACCGCCGCCGCTGCCGTCAATCAGCTTGGTGATGTCGAACTCGTGCTGTTCGGGCGTGACAGTGTAGACGTTGGCACAGATCAACACATCTACGCGACCGCGCGCAAACTCGGCTGGACAATGCTGTCTTATGTCTCGAAGATTGTGTCGATTGACTTCGCTGCCAAAACGATCAAGGTTGAAAAAGTGCTTGAACAGGGTAAGCAGGTGATCACCGCCTCGCTGCCCGCCGTCGTCAGCGTGTTGAAGGACATCAACGAGCCGCGCTACCCGTCGTTTATCGGCATCCGCAAAGCGCAGAAAGCCACGATTCCCGTGTGGGGACTTGCCGATCTTGGCGTGTCGCTGCCCGCTTCGGCTGCCCGTGTCAACGCCTTCAAGAATCTGCCGCCGCGTGATACCCGCTTTGAGTTGATCAGCGGGACACCACAGGAACAGGCAAAGCAGTTGGTCGATAAGCTCTTGGAAGAGAAGGTGCTGTAACGATGAGCGCGATTTACGTTTGGATTGAAACCTTCAAAGGTAAGGCAAACCCGACCAGTTGGGAAGCAGTCGCCGCTGGGCGCATGCTCGCCGCTTCGCTGAATCTACCCGTGACCGCGCTCGTTTTTGGCGAAAATGCCGCCGCCGTCGCGCAAGAAGCAGGTGCTTACGGCGCGGATAATGCGATCACGTGTGGCGATGCAACCCTGAGCCAATTCCGCCTTGAGCCGTATGCAGCACTCCTGACACAGCTCGTCAAGACGAATGCGCCGAAAGCGGTTCTCGCCATCGCCAGCAGTCGCGGGCGTGAACTCATCGCCAGCAGCGCCGCCGATACCGACAGCCCGATGCTTTCAGATGTGCTCGACTTGAGTGCGAACGGCGACGGCTTGAGCGCAACCCGCGCCGTGTATGCGGGTAAAGTCCTCAGCGATAACGCCGCCAGCGGCGCAGCGGTGTTCGTAACGCTGCGTTCGCGCGCCTTCAAGGCGGTAGACCCCGCCCCGAAGAATATTCCGGTGACGACGACTGCCCCCGCGTTGAGCGAAGACCAGATCAGCACCAAGATCGAGAGCTTTGAAGAAGCAGCCGGGACGGTCAACCTCTCCGATGCTGGCGTGATCGTCAGCGGCGGGCGCGGCATGGCGAACAACCCGGCAAATCCCCCGGCAGGTCACTCCGGTGATGCGTCGGTGTGGAAGGCGCAAGACGGCTTTGCAAACGTGCTTCAGCCGCTCGCGGACGTACTCGGCGGCGCAGTCGGCGCAAGCCGCGCGGCGGTCGATGCGGGCTATATTCCGTATGTGCATCAGGTCGGGCAGACCGGAAAAACGGTTTCGCCAGACTTGTATATCGCGTGCGGGATCAGCGGCGCGATCCAGCATCAAGCGGGGATGCGTTCCAGCAAGGTGATCGTGGCGATCAACAAGGACGCAGAAGCACCGATCTTCAAGATGGCGCGCTTCGGTCTGGTCGGTGATCTGTATCAGATCATTCCGGCGCTCACAGAAGAACTCAAAAAGCGTCTGGGTAAATAACAATTCTCTAACGTCACAAAATCCTCTCCCTTGATTTGCTCAAGGGAGGGGTAAACTAATAGTTATATCCGCTTGAACCACTTCTCCAAAAGGTGCTGATCATGCCAATCACCCGCGAATGGCATCTTGAGAATCGAATTATCCTAATCACACTTTACAGCCCGATCAGCGTAGAAGATATCAAAGCGGCGAACGATGGGGCGTATGCCACCCTTGATGGCGCGCAAGGCGACCAGCGCATTCACACGATCTTTGATATGCGCGCCCTGCCCGATAAACCCGACCATCGTGTTCGCTTGACAGAATTGGCGCGACTGGCGGACGTGTTCAAGCACCCCAAACTTGGATGGATGATCGCTGTTTCACATCACAAATTTGCCAGCTTCGTCTTTTCGATTTTCAACACGCTGTTTAATACCCGCATGCGGATCTTCTTGACGGCTGAAGAAGCAATCGCGTTTTTGCAGCTCGTCGATGGTACGCTGCCGCCAATTCCCCCGATTCCGATACCTTCAGCGGCATCGACCGAAAACGAGTCTGACGCGGATTGATTTATCCGCTGTTTTGTGTTAACATTTTTACATTACCAAAACCCGGGCGTGAACTAGATTCGACGGGCGAGGCTGATTCCGCGTGGCAGGTCGTGGCGCCTACCCACGATAAAATGGGCACGGCTATAAATGCCAAACCAAACACTCGCGTGATGGCTTACGCCGCCTAAGGCGTGTTCCTGAACGCGCTGAGGCAAAGTCCTCAGCCGTCCCCCCGATCCGGCGCCCTGCGGGTCGACCGGGGGGCGTCACCAATCAGGGCGTGCGGTGTTAGTGACGCCGATAAACGACACCAAAGAACCATTGGCTGGCAGGTGGCGAACCGTGTTGACCGGGCTATCGCCTGCGAGATCTAAATAGTCGACTAAGCCTGTAGATGCGCGTCGTCGATTCGTTCGGACCCGAGCGGCAGTGCTCGGCACGTCCAACAAGAACCGCCTCATGAACCTATGTTGATGAGGCGGTTTGCTTTGTCCCGTCAAGTCAGCGGTTATTCGTCGGTTGTGATCCCTTTCAACTCTGGTAAACTGGATCGTCTTACCGTTGACGTGGAGTTGAAGTTTGTTGCACATGACTATCCCACCTAAACGTGCCATCCTTGCTGCGCTCATTCCCGCCACGATGCTAATTGTGAGCGCGTGTAACTTCTTCGCGCCGCAAAACGAACCGCTCGAACTGCTCGATGCGAACCCTGCCGCGACCGAAGTCGCCGCACTGCGGGCAACCGCGACAGTTGAGACAGATCGACAAATGGCGACGTTGGAGGCAATCAATACTGCGATTCGCGCCGTAGACGTACAAAGTACACGCATCGCCGCCACGCTGATCGCGCGCGGGACGGCAGTCATCGATATCGGTTTCTTGACACCGCTCCCGGCAACCGACTTGGCGGCAGGCAGTGGAGGTCAGCCTATCGATCCGGCAGGCGATTCCGATGTGATTCCGTTGGTGACTCCCGGAGGCGGCGCACAGGGCAACGCTGCGCTCACGCCAAACGCCCCGCAGCCGACGGTGTTCACCACGCCGACGCCGCTCCCCGGTGCAGAGCAGCCGACACAAGCCGCCGTTTCAGGCGGGACACTCTCGCAGATCACACTCACACGCGCGGTCGGCGCTAACGACTGCCCTACGTCCGCTGAGACGGTGTTCACGACCGCTGACACGGAAATCTATTTGACGGCAGTCGCTCAGGTGAGTGCCGGAAGTCAAATTGTTTCACGGTGGTTGTTTGGAGGAACGGAAATCGTCGCTTACGACTGGGCGCCTGATTTCGACATTGATGGCGCGTGCATCTGGTTCTACATGCCGGCGTCGGCAGTCGAGTACACACCGGGCACTTGGACGGTCGAACTTTCGGTGAATGGGGTCAGCGCAGGATCGGCATCATTCACAATCGAAGCGCCGATGACAGAAGGGGGTTAGTGGTTAGTTTCTGGTATTATGACAGATAGTGTTTCGATTCGCCACTGCCTCTTTTAGCGATATACCCGCGATTCAAACCACCATAAAGTGAAGGAATAATCCGATATGCGATCTGGAGGCGGCGGCAGAATGTGGCGCTACGCATACCCCGGCGATGAAGACGGCAAACATTCAAAGGTGACATGGGCGCTGGTGCGCCGTGTTTTAGGCTATGGCAAGCCCTACCGGGGCTTGATCGTGATTCTGCTTATCTTGATCCTTTTTCAGTCCGCCATCGGGCTGATCACACCGCTGATCTTCCGCGATTTAATCGACATCACACTGCCAAACGGGGACGCAGCGCGTTTGAACCTGCTGGCGTTCGGCTTGGTTGCTATTCCGGTGATGAACTCGGTGATCGGGCTGGTGATCCGCCGTTATAATGCGTCGATTGGCGAAGGCGTGATCTTCGACTTGCGGCGCGGCTTATACGCACACCTTCAGCGGATGTCGCTCCACTTCTTCACCAACACCCGCGCAGGCGAGTTAATCAGCCGCTTAAATGGCGATGTCATCAACGCACAGGGCGCGATTAGCGATACGATCGTCGGCAGTATCACCCAAACATTCCAGTTGATCGCCACGCTTGTGATCATGCTGGCACTCGAATGGCGGCTGACGATTCTCGGTTTGGCAGTCTTCCCTATCGTTGTCATCGCCGCCCGCTGGATTGGCAGTAAACTGCGCGTTTTGGCACGCTACCAAATGGAAGTCAACGCGCAGATGAACGCGATGATCAGCGAAACGCTGAACGTGAGCGGGAATCTGCTCGTCAAACTGTTTGGGCGCACCCAACTGGAAACCGATCGCTTCACCGAACGCGCCGCACTCGTGCGCGACACGGGCAAACGCCGCGCCGTGCTCGGCAGCCTATTCTGGACGCTGCTCGGCGCGGTGAGCATCATCGGTACGGTATTGGTGTACTGGGTCGGCGGGCATCTGGTCTTGAGCGGCGCATTCACGGTGGGCACGATCGTCGCGTTCTCGGCGTATCTCGGTCAGCTTTACGGACCGCTTCAATACTTGGTCGATGTGCCGATTCAATTCGCTACGTCAATGGTCAGTTTTGAGCGCGTGTTCGAAATCATCGATCTCCCGATGGAGATTGCCGAAAAACCAAACGCCATCACGCTGAACACCATCAGCGGCGCGCTCACATTTGATCAGGTTACATTCCGTTATCCACCGTCGAGCGAAGGTGGGCTTGCGCCGGTCAACCGTCCCGGACGCATGGACAATGTTATGGCGGTATTCAGCGGCGCAGCGGGGACGAGCAGCGCTGCGCGTACCAATGGCAAGGACGACACGGGAGAGAAATCAAACGTTAGCCAAGCGCGCGAAACCGCCCTTCAAGACCTCGATTTCGTGATCAAGCCGGGGAGTTTGGTCGCGCTGGTGGGACCTAGCGGCGCGGGCAAGACGACGCTCACCTACTTGATCCCACGTCTATATGATCCGACGGAAGGGCGCATCTTAATCGATGGTCATGATCTGCGTGATGTACAGCACGATTCGCTGATGCAGCAGATCGGCGTGGTGACTCAGGAAACGTATCTGTTTCACGATACGATCCGCACCAATTTGATGTACGCGAAGCTCGACGCGACACAGGCGGAGATCGAAGCCGCAGCCCGCGCCGCGAACATTCACGACTTCATCAGCGAGCTGCCGGACGGCTACGATACGATCGTCGGTGAGCGCGGCTATCGCTTGAGCGGCGGCGAAAAACAGCGCCTCGCCCTTGCGCGCGTCATCCTCAAAGATCCGCGTATTCTCGTCCTTGACGAAGCTACGAGCCACCTCGACAGCCAAAGCGAAGCGCTCATCCGTGACGCGCTCGAAAAGATCATGATCAACCGCACCAGCATTGTGATCGCCCACCGCCTAAGCACAATTTTGGCGGCGGATCAGATTTTGGTGATGGATCGGGGGCGAATCGTCGAAAAAGGCACGCATGCCGAACTGCTGACGCTCGGCGGATTGTATGCCGCGCTGTATGAAACACAGTTTAGCCAACAGAACACCGACGCATAAAGACGGGAATCGCAGAGAATGGGCAGCGCGTCCTCTGCGATTTCCCCTCTCGGTTAAGCCTCAATGACATCGCCCGCATGATGAATCGTCACGCGAACCGCGCCTGACTCACGGGTGATGTGATACACATGACCCAATCCCATCACGCGAATCTGATTTCCTTCGACGGTGATCAACGTATTTTCGTCAATCGCGCACCCACGCTCGACCGTACCAGCATCTACCGCGTGAATCAACCGGGGAAGCACGCCCGCTTGGGTCGCATGGACATCCACCGTGAAGGGTACGAGTCCCAAGCCGCCGCGCACGGTAAGCAGCCCCGTGTCCTCGTCCCCGTCTAAAACCCTGATTTGACGGTACATGCCGCCCCGCGCGATCACGGAACCGCTGACGATAGCGCGGGTAGAAGCGATCATCGCTCCTGCCGATAATCCGCCGTAAACAACGTTGTTTTCCAGCAGATACGCACTCACACCGGGATCAGCGCACATTCCCTGCTGATATAACGGAGTGTCGCCGCCGCACACAAAGATCCCTTGCGGTGCGATTGCCTCCAGCTCGACTCGTGTGAGTGGTTTGTCCGGCAGAAGAAAACAGGTCACGATGTTCGACGGAAGCGCTCCCGCCTGCACAAATTCAGCGATATACAGCGGGCACCACTTTTCCATGCTTGACATTGTCTTACCTGCCAAGATGAGCGCGAAGCGTCCATTTTCATGTGCGTGCATAGCGTGCACGATATTGCCATAAGCAACCTGCTTCGAAACCGGATCGTTGCCGCCGCCATGAAGAAAAATCAAGGGGATCATGCCCACCTCCTCTCTGTTATAATGCCTAACGGACTAGTGATTTAAGGGTTGAAGACACTTATGGCTCCGTCCCATCTCATTGTCGGGCTGGGTAATCCCGGCGCGCGGTATGAGAATACCCGGCATAACGTTGGATACAAAACGGTCGAACGGCTGGCACAAGCGCATGGGCTAGCGTTTGATAAAACGGAACACAAAGCACTGACCGCGAACGGACTCATCGGCGATAAGCGCGTGATCCTCGCAAAGCCGCTCACATTTATGAACTTGAGCGGCGAATCGGTACAGCCGCTTCTGCACTTCTACAAAATTCCGGTCGAAAACGTGCTCGTCGCGTGCGATGACCTTGATATTGCCTTTGGTGTGCTGAGAATCCGCAAAACCGGATCAAGCGGCGGGCAAAACGGCATGAAGAGTATCATCGAGCGTGTGGGGACCCAGAACATCAATCGTATTCGCATCGGGATCGGGCGTCCCCCCGGCAAGATGAATCCTGCTGATTATGTGTTGAGCAGTTTCAAAGGCGACGACGTGATTAGCGCGCTGGAATTGATCGACCGCGCCGCCAAAGCCGCCGAAACATGGCTCAAAAGTGGAATCGATGCAGCAATGAATACGTACAACGGCGCAGGGGACGTCCCCAAACCGAAACCGGAAAAAACAGCACCCACACCAGCCCCGACGGATGAGACTCAATGAAGATCGGTATCTTTTCAGACATTCACGCCGACGCCCGCTCACTGAACAAAGCGCTCAAGCTGTTGGAACGGAAAGGCGTCGACCGGTTGATCTGCTGCGGCGATCTGGTCGATGGGGTATCTGAAGGTGAAGCAGCATGTCAGCGCGTCAAGACGCTGGAGATTCCCGTCGTGATGGGCAATCATGATCTGGCGTACTCCACGCCGCGCGCCAACGCGATGGCAGATATTCTGCGCCCTTGGCGAAACACGGTCACGCGCCGCCCGGATGACCTGAGCGACGATTCGATTGCATATCTAGCGTCACTGCCACATTCACTGGAACTCGAATACGCGGGTGTGAAGCTGATTTTGGCGCACGCGAATACATGGGATCACGTGACTTATGTTTTCGCGTCCGCCAGTTCGATCTCCAAAATACGGAAGCTGCGCGCAATCACTGCCCCGGATGTGCGTGCCGTTATTTTAGGGCATACACACCGCCCGATGGATGTGCAGTATGAAGGACTGCGCATCCTGAATCCCGGTTCGGTCGAAGGCAACCGGCACGAGTCGAGCCGCTCTTGCGCCGTGCTGACCCTGCCTTCGCTCGAATTTGAAGTCTTTGAGATCGACCGGGATACGCCGCTTATACCCGCCTCATTCGATTTCGACAATTTCTGATTATCCCCAGCATAAGAAAACAAGGACGGCGCATCATGCAGCTTACCGGCTTGCTCGACCTGCTCCGCGATGCGATTCCGTATCGTGATCTGCTTGCCCGCTTGAACACTGCCGCACCGTCTGAGCCTCCAGCGCTCGGCGTGATCCGCTCGGCGCGCCCGTATGTACTGGCGGCGCTGGCGCGTGATTGGACGCGCCCAGTGATCTACATCACTGCCCGCGTTGACCGCGCCTACAACACTGCGGAACAGCTCCCCGTGTGGCTCGGCACAGGCGCGCGGATCACACGCTTCAATGAACCCGCGCCGCTTTTTTACGAACGCTCCGCGTGGGGGGATGCACCGATTCGTGGGCGCATCGAAACGCTTGCCGCGCTCCTGCCCCCTGACGAAACCCGCGCCGCGCCTGTGCCGCTTGTCGTGACATCAGCGCGCGCACTGATGACGCGCACGATGCCCGTTCACCGCTTTCGTGAATCGCACATGATTCTGCGACCCAAGATGCGCGCCACCGTCGATAAGCTGATCGAACGTTGGGTGAATCTCGGTTATGAAGCCTCAAGCATAGTGATCGAACCGGGGCGGTTCAGTCGTCGCGGTGGCATCCTTGATATATTCCCGCTCGCCGCCGAACATCCGGTGCGTATTGAATTCTTCGGCGATGAAATCGACAGTTTGCGCACGTTCGATCCGTCGTCGCAGCGCACCATCGGCAAGATTCAAGAGGTGATGATTCCTCCGGCGCGCGAAGCGATTCCCGCAGAATCACCGCACGCCGCCGCACGCCTGACCGCGTGGTTTGCTTCATTGAGCGGCAAAGATGGCGCGGATATGACCAGCGCCGCCGCCGATCATGCGCCGCTTTCGACCGGAAGCGCATTCCCATTCTTGGAGTTCTACCTCCCCTATCTGTACCCGCATCCGGTCAGCTTGCTGGATTACGCGCCGCCGGATGCGCTGATCGTCGTTGAAGATGGAGTCGAACTCCGCGATACGATCACCGAAATCGAAATGGCATCTGCAAAAGCACGCGAAGAACGGATAACGTCCGGTCAACTTCCGCCCGATTACCCTCAGCCTTTCCTAACATGGGAACAAATCGCGGACTCGCTAGCACTGCGCCGAGTCGTGTATCTTGGTCACAGCGCGGCGACGGACGACGATGATGCCGGCATTCTGCGCGCCATGCTCAACCCTGAACTGCGCTTCGGTGGTCAGCTTAAGCCTCTGCTTCAGCATTTCCGCAGCTTGCGCGGCGGCGGTGATCGGGTCATCGCGGTCACGGCGCAAGCCCCGCGACTTACTGACATCTGGCAGGAGCAGGAATCATCGTTCGTCGAACGCACCAGCACCATCGATCAGCCGCCGTCCGGGCGGAGCATCACGTTTGTCGATGGCACACTTCAGGAAGGCTGGCGGCTCAAAACCGGTGATGGCGAAACGCATCTGTTCACCGACGCGGAAGTGTTCGGGTGGAGCCGACCTGAACCGCGCCGCCGAAAGACGGTCAAGCGCGCGCGCACGCCCGAACAAAGCTATGCCGACCTCCGCGATGGCGATATCGTCGTGCATGTCGATTACGGCATCGGTAAGTTCGCCGGACTGCGCCGCCGCACGCTTGAAAGCGTCGAGCGTGAGTATCTGGTGATCGAATTCGCGGGCACAGATACGCTGTTCGTCCCGATCCATCAAGCGGATCGGCTCACGCGCTACGTAGGACCCGATGATAAGCCGCCCGCGTTGAGCAAACTCGGTCAGCCGGACTGGATCAAAGTCAAGACGAAGGCGCGAAAAGCGGTCGAAGAAGAAGCGCGCGAACTGCTTGCGCTCTACGCCCGCCGCGCCGCCGCTGTTGGGCATGCTTTCAACCTTGATACGCACTGGCAGCACGAAATGGAAGCGTCGTTTCCGTATGTTGAAACCGAGGATCAACTCAAGGCAGTGCGCTCGGTCAAAAGCGATATGGAAGGCTCGATCCCGATGGATCGCTTGATCTGCGGTGATGTCGGCTACGGCAAAACCGAAGTCGCACTGCGCGCCGCCTTCAAAGCTGTGATGGATAGCAAGCAGGTCGCCGTCCTTGTACCGACGACGATCTTGGCACAGCAGCACTACGAGACATTTTCGCGGCGGCTTGCCCCGTTCCCGATCAAGGTCGAAATGCTCTCGCGTTTTCGCACGCCACAGCAGCAAAAAATCGCGCTTGAGCAGCTTGCGAAGGGCGAAATTGATATCATGATCGGCACACACCGTTTGATTCAGAGCGATGTCAAGTTCAAAGATTTGGGCTTGGTGGTCGTAGACGAAGAACAGCGGTTCGGCGTCAAGCACAAGGAGTATTTGAAGAATCTGCGTGCTCAAGTGGACATCCTCACCTTAACCGCGACGCCGATCCCGCGCACGCTGTATATGAGTCTTGCGGGGGTGCGCGACATTAGCATGATCCAAACGCCGCCGGAAGACCGCCTCCCGGTGATCACGCACGTCGGCGAATTTGATGAGCGCTTGGTACGTCAAGCCGTGCTGCGCGAACTCGAACGCGGCGGTCAGGTGTTCGTCGTTCACAACCGCATCGGAACGATTGACCTGCTCAAAGATCGGCTTGAAGAAATTTTGCCGGAAGCGCGCATCGTGATCGGGCATGGGCAAATGGACGAGCGTCTGCTTGAACATGTGATGACGGCGTTCGGCAACGGCGAATATGACATTTTACTCTCGACGGCGATCATCGAAAGCGGGCTGGATATTCCCAACGCCAACACGCTGATCGTTGACCGTGCCGACTGGTTCGGCTTGGCGCAGTTGTATCAGCTACGTGGGCGTGTGGGACGGAGCGCGCAGCAGGCATACGCCTTTTTCTTTCATCCGCCATCCAACCGCTTAACCGAAGATGCCCGCGCCCGTCTGGAGACGCTCACCGAATACACCGAACTCGGTTCGGGGTATCAAATCGCCATGCGCGATCTGGAACTGCGCGGGGCGGGGGATATTCTTTCGACCCATCAAACCGGACATGTCGCGGCGATTGGCTTGCACCTCTACACGCAGATGCTCGCCCGCACCGTTGCAGAACTCAAGGGGGAACGTGATCAGAATAACGGCACGTTCCATCCCTCCGCGACTGCACCGAACATCAGCGACAGCACAATTCTGCTCGATCTGCCGCTCGCCGCATACTTGCCAACGGATTGGATACCGGAAATTTCGCTGCGGCTTCAGATTTACCGCCGCATCGGCACGCTGTCGAGCATTGGCGAAGTGGACGCGATGCGCGATGAATTGATCGACCGTTTTGGCGTGCTTCCGGCGGCGGTTGAAGGGCTGCTATATCAGATTCGGGTCAAGCTGCTGGCGCAGTCCGCCAACGCGAGCGCGATCCTGATGCGCGATAAGCGGCTGGAAATTCGACTGCCCTACCTCGTCGAAGTTGACCGCGACCGTTTGGCGCGTCAGCTTGGGCGGGATGTGCGCGTCACCCGCACCGCAGTCGAGCTGAACATCAGCGAGGAGTGGCGCGAACGCTTGATTGAACTACTCGTCCACTTCGCTTACAGCATCCGCGAAACATCAGGATTGTGATGATGAAGAAACTGCTGACAGCCCACCGCCTATCGTTCTTGTTCCGCCTGCTCGTGATCGCCTGCCAAGCGGTGACGATCCTGCTCACATGGGAGCTGTGGCAGAACCGAACCATGCCCCCGCTCCTGCCTGCTTTGCCGCTCCCTCCGTTCGATATGGCGGCGATCCTGCTAATCTCGCTGGCGCTTATGCTCACTCGCCCGCGCGCCGGATTAATCGCCCATTCGCTCCTACTCGTGTATGCGATGCTCACCGATCAAACCCGCTTGCAGCCGGAATTCATCTCGATGACGATCCTGCTGTGGGGGACACTGAACAACCCAACCGCAAAAACGATCGCGCGCACACATTTGATCGCCATGTGGACATGGGCGGGGTTGAACAAACTCCTCAGCCCGGCATTCATCGCATCAACCGGACCCGCCATGATGCGCCCGCTGCTTGGATTCATGCCGGAGTGGTTGATCTCGAACGGCGGCTACATCATTGCCTTGACGGAAATCGCGCTCGGTTTGATGGTGCTGATCCCCTTGACGCGCCGCCCCGCTGCGCTCGTAGCATTTGCGCTCCACACAGGAATTTTCCTCACGCTGACCGTCGGATTGAATTACAACTCGGCGGTATGGGGCTGGAATGTCGCGCTGGCGTTTGCCGGATTCTATTTCCTGTGGAACTGGCGGGAGTCACCATTTGCCGTCGTGCGCGCCGCGCATCCGGTGTTGATCGGGGTGATCGTGTTGATGCTGGTCTCGCCTATCGGGTTTTACATAGGCGTTTTCGATGCGTACTTGTCGTACAACCTGTACTCGTCAAATACCGCTGATGCCAATGCGCGAATCAGTCCCGGTATGTCCATGCGCGAATTGAATGTCCCGTTTCCGCCGGAACATCGCTTGTTCGAGCAGTTTTTTCGGATCACCTGTGAACCCGGCGACATCCTGACGATTCGTGATTCCCGCGCCTATTTCGTTGACCAAGCACTAAACGAGCGGACACTCACGTGTGGAGCATAGGCAAAAAGAGCGCGCAGCGTGTACGCCGCGCGCTCTTTTTTAACTTGCTTGCTTTGCTCGACCAGTCAGCGCTGATTAACGAGTACCGCGTACGCCGTAATCTGCATAATCCGGCTCAACGCTTTGCAGCATTGCCAGCACATGCTGGAAGGTTGCGAAATCCTCCGCCGAGAACATCCGGCGAATATGTGCGTCGATCTGTTCGGCGCTCTTTGTGACGGCTTCACGGTGCTGTTCAGCAGCTTTGGTGAGGTAGATGTGAACGGCACGGCGATCAGCCGGATCAGGGCGGCGCTCGATCAGACCCTTGTCCTGAAGCTTGTCAAGATTCGGGGTAAAACTCGTGGCTGCGCGCCCCACGGCACGGGCGAGTTCGCTCGCGTGCTGTCCGTCACGCTCGTACAAAGCGCGAAGGATGTACCATTCAATGATCGTCAATCCGAGCGGCTGGACGGCACGTCCGAAAAGTTGATCGAGGTTGCGGAGTGCTATATCGAGATTGCACCAAACCGAACCATTGAAGCGCAGTTGCGTAGGCATGTAATCGTTCATATGTGTTCACTCTTGCTCAATACATGGCGAGATCGTAAATGAAAAGTGTAAATAGTCGTATAGGCATATGGTACTAACATTCTTGGCATCAGAATGTTTATGAAAGGAACTTTAGTCTTTCTGTTTGACTAATATAAGTTCCAACATACCTAATCGAAGTTCATCCCCCGGACTAATACTAGATGGGTGATCCGACACGAGCCGGATACCATTGATGTAAGTCCCGTTGACTGACCCCAGATCGACCATATGCATTGCACCAGAAAACTGAACGAGTGCTGCATGACGTCGAGAAACACCGCGTTCGCGTGCGTCGAAAACCGCAAGATCGACATCGGGTGAATACTGGATCGCCTCATCAGACCGACCGAGAATATAACCTTCGACCCCCGGACTGCCGATTAGAATTCCGCTCGATTTGCCATGAAGCAGTTGCAGCACATATTCCGCCATTTGCACATGCACCTCTGTTCGGCACACTTACATACTATACCATATGCAATATCAGGAATCAAGTCGTAATTGTTGCATGAGACACTGGGACATACGTAACATGTATTTCAGATTATCCTGAAAACGGGTCTTGTATTATCACAAGATCGCGAGGGGAAACATCCGCTAGATTCGCCAATACTAGCCGAACGCCTGTGCTTTGTAAATACCAGCCCACACGAATTTCTGTGAATTCAGTGAGAGGGAATTCATACACATCCTGAACATACTCCCCTGCTGCCCACAACCGCGTTGGATAGCTGTTCGCCATCGGCTGCGCATCGATTTGAGCGGCGATTTCGCCCGACGCATCAACCAAGTGAACGAACACGGTGTAATCTGCATCCATTTCGCGGAGCGCCTGCCACACGAACGCGATCCGCACTTTATCGGACGAGATTTCGAGCGTGTAACCGTAGAGCGCGATCACATCCTCAAATTGAACATCAAGCGGCATTTCAAGAGGCGGCGGTGTGAACATGCGCGGTGTTCCAGCGATTTCGACCGTCCCTAACGTAAGCGTCGACTCCCCCACACTGAACACAAGCGGATATTCGCCTGTGGCAGCATCACGCGGCAGGTCGATCACGATGCGCTGTGCGTATATGCCAAGCGCTGACCAGTGCTCCGGCGGGTAATCAAACGGATCGCTGGCGATTTCGGTATCACCGAGCAGGACGCGCCAGCGATTAGGAAGATCAACCGCGCCGTCTGCCCTCCAGTACAACGTGAGCCGCAGCGTTTCACCGGGGCGCAGCGTCTGCGGGATCGCCTCTGAGCCGAGCAGCATTACGCCCGGCGCGATTGCTTGATCGACCCGCTGTGGCAGCGGCGGCGCAGTCGAGGAGGGAGTTACGGGCAGCGCAACTTCAACGCTGCCAACCGTCTCCCAAATACCGCTGGCTTCATACGGCTGATACTGATCGGCGGCGCGTGCGACCCACGCCACACGCACCGGATAGCGACCGGGAGCCGTCCCTACAGGGACACCGAGCGAAGCACGCAAAAACAGCGTCTCTCCCACGCGCCATTGATCGGTGTACGCCATGTAGGGTTCAGCGCGGCTGAGGACGAACCCGTTGGAATCTTCCAGTTGAATCAGCGGGGTGAAATCGCCAACAGGCGGCGCGGCGAGGATAGTCCACGCGGCGATCAGGTCGAAGGTTTGCCCCGGTTCAACCGCTTCGGCATACATCCCACTCGAACGCACAAACGCATTTTGTGGTGGTGTGGCTGACCCCTGAAGGTCTTCCGGCAGGTTTTCACTGCTGACGCGGAACACATCAAACGCAGGGCGCAAATCCGGCGCAAGGGGCACATCCTCGGTGATCCGTCCGCTTTCCACCCAGCGGTCGAACAGCGGGAGCGGCGGCGCGCTGCGCGGGAAGATTGCAAGCCCTGTTTGACCCGGCGGCGGAAAAATCAGACTGTCCGTGCCGATCCATGTGACGTTCGGGAGTTCTGCGATCATAAACGACGGATGACCGAGATCTCGCGCAGCGACATACAAAATCTCGCCCGCCTGCTGATGCTCCGCCGCCCACGCTGACGCGGCAGCGAGATCGGCATCGGTTTCATAGTACAAGTCGGCGCGACCCGCCCACGCGAAATACTCCACGCCGACAAACACGCCGCCCACAAATAAGCCGATCATCAGCAGCGCGAACGAGACGGCAAGCGAACGCTTGAATTGTGCAGTCACCGCTTCAAAGCCGATAGCGATGAGGACGAAGATCAGCGGGATCATCCCCAACGAGCGCATGTGACTAGGCGGTAGCCCGCCGACACTGATCACGCTGGGGATCACCATCAGCGGCGACAAGAGCGCGAGCGTGTACGCGGCTTTTTCGAGCGGCTTACCGGGGCGAATCAAGCGGGCGGCGGCGAGAATCACTCCCAAAACGAGCAGCACACCTTCGAGTCCTGTTAAATACGGACGATCCGGAATGTTGTAACGCAAATACGGATCGCCTTCGATGAAAAACATCTTAAGATGAAGGAGAATGCTCTCGCCCAGCGTGATCGATTCCGCGCCTGTGACTTCGGCAAGGCGGTTGAAAAACACGTCGGGGCGCTGCAGCGCGTAGATGCCCATCGGGAGTGCAGTCAGAATCAATGCGCCGAAGAAGGCGATCCCCTGTAGAACGCGCACCCGCCAAATCCGGCGATCCGCGATTAACAGCACAAGCGCGCTAATCCCCAACCAGAGCGGAAACAAGCGCGATGCGTTGTAAGTATAGAGCGCGCCCCCCGCCAGCACCCCCGCCGCGATTAACCACCCGGAGTGCCGCCCTCCGCGCAGACCACGCCACAGCGCGATCAAGGCGAGCGACTGCATCAGCGGCAGAGTCACCGCGCGGAATGCCTGACGCGCGAGCCAAATCTGCGGAAATGCCAGCGCCATCCCCACGCCCATCGCCAGCCCGATCACGACGCCGCGCCGTCCGCTGAACATCAAGCGACCGAGAGTCATTGATGCCGCCACCGTGATCAAATTGGCGAAGGCGTTCACCAGATGAAACGCGAACATACCATCGTGAATCAGCGCGACAAAAGGGGCAGCCAAGTAAAAATACAGGACTTCCCGCCCTTGATACGCCTCCAAAATCGGGAAGGGGCGCGCACCACCTTCGAGGATCGTGCGCGTGACGATTAGATTGACGGCTTCATCGTAATGCGGTCCCGGCGGCAGCGCGTGAAGCTGAACGATCCGCAAAACCGCCGCCGTCATCAGAATCACCAGCGCAGCGAAAATAAAAAGGCGGTTGTGAGCGCGCATAAAAACCTCAGGAAACGGTCGGCGCGGGTGCGGGCTGCACGGACTCGGCAGATGCGCCGCCGCGCAGTTGCAGCAATATCACGCTGGCGATCACGATTACGCCGCCGAGCCACTGAACCGGCTGCATCAACTCACCCAAAATGACCTGCGCGAGTACCGCCGTCAAAAGAGGCTCAATGGTGCCGAAGATCGCCGCGCGCGTCGCGCCCGCCGCTTGAATCCCTTTGTTGAGCATGATGATCGGCATAACGGTGCTGATCAGCACCAGCGCCGCGAGATTCAGCCACGCATTCGCGCCCTGTGGCACAGCAACTCCTGTACCGTTGATCACGCCGCCGCCAACCGCCAGCACTGCCAAAAAGACCAGCGAACCGCTCACAGTGTAGGCTCCGGCGCGCACCGTAGACGAATGCCCTTTGAGCAAGCGTCCCATCGCAATGAAGTAGATCGCGGCAAGGAAAGCATTCACCAACGCGCACACGACGCCGATCCACAAATCCGGGTTCGATCCCATATCAAAGTCGGCAACAGTCAGCATGACGCCGAGCAGCGTGAGCGCCAGCGCGAACCAACCGACCGCGTTCAGGCGTTCACCCAAAAACGACGAAAAGAGCGCGGTCATCGCGGGGTAGGTGTAGAACAGCACGAGATAAATCCCCGCCGGGATATACTGAAGTCCGATGAACGCCGCCAAGCCTTCGCCCGCCAGCCCAAAGCCGACCAAAAACAAGCCGAGGCGCGGGAGGGGTTTAGCAAACGATGGCAGCGGTTTTGAGAAGGCGATCAGGACGAAGAAGGGGAGCGCGAAAAAATACCGCCAAAATGTGGTTTCGATAGGCGGTAGTCCGGCGTCGCGCAACCCAGCGGCGAAGATCGGCAGAAAGGCGTATCCGGTAATTGAACACAAAATAAACAGCAAGCCGAGACGCTCACGGCGCATACAAATCAGTCCCTTGTTGGAATCCTCGCGGAATTGTAGCCGATTCCGTCAATGTGTATGAGTCCATGTGGGGAGAGGGACAAGCAGATCATCCTCACTCCCTGCCCCTCTCTATCGCTTGCGATGGAGAGGGGGATGGGGGTGAGGACAAAGATTTATCGAGAGGAGGTTGCTTACGGAATGACAGCGAACAAGCCGCCTTCGGTCAGACTAGTGGCAATTGCGGGCAGAATGCCGAGGATCAGCGTTGCCGCGAATGCCGCATAGATCGCCCAATTGAGGTACTGAGTCGCGCCCTTGGCTTCATCGCCCGGCGCTTCTTTGAAGTACATGTTGAGAACGATACGCACGTAATAGAACGCGCTCACGATGCTCGTCAGTACGCCGATCACCGCCAGCGGGACAAGCCCGGCATCGAGCGTCGCTTGAAAGACGAACAATTTCCCCATAAAGCCACTTGTGAGCGGAATACCCGTCAGGCTGAGCATGAAGCCCGTCATCATCAAGGCGAGGATCGGGCGGCTTTTGCCCAGTCCGTTGAAGTCCTCGATATTCGTGCCCGTACCGTCGTCTTTCTCAACCGCCATCGCCACCGCGAACGCGCCCAGATTGGTGAAGGCATACGCGAGCAGGTAGATTAGCGCGGCAGTCGCCGCCGCTTCACCCACGCCCGCTGTTCCCGCCGCCGCGACCGCCATCAGAATATATCCGGCGTGCGCGATGGACGAATAGGCAAGCAGGCGCTTGATGTTGGTCTGTGCAATCGCAACGAAGTTCCCTAAGATCACGGTCGCCGCCGCGATGATCCACACAACCTGCTGCCATGCGGCATTCGCGCCTTCGATCAGCACAAACGACGGCAGACCAACGAGCATGATGCGCAGCAGCGCGCCAAAACCGCCCGCCTTCGCGCCAACACTCATGAACGCCGTCACCGATGTAGGCGCGCCTTCGTACACATCCGGCGTCCACGCATGGAACGGTACAACCGCCACCTTGAAGCCCAAGCCGACGAGCACCAAACCACTGCCGAGCAGCAGCAGGAGCACGTTGGAGTTTTGACTTAGGTCAAGCCCGTTGATCGTTTGGAAAATCTGCGTCAGATTCGTTGTTCCCGTCGCGCCGTACACGAGTGCCGCGCCATACACGAAGAATGCGCTGGCAAACGCGCCGAGGATGAAATACTTCATACCGCTTTCTTCGCTCTTAACATCAGGCGCGCGGAACGCCGACAGCACATAGAGCGGAATGCTCAACAGTTCAAGCGCGACGAAGATCACGATCAAATCGTTGGCGCTGACCATGAACATCATGCCGCTGATCGTGAACAGCATCAGCGCGTAATACTCACCTTTTTCGATGCCGATCCGCTTCAGGTAATCAATGCTCATCACGATACTGATGAAACCGGTCACCAGAATGATCAGGTTCATGAACCCGCCGAAGCGATCCGCGACGAACAAGCCGAGGAAGGCGTCACCGGAAGTATTGAAGGTGAACAGGTTCGCAATAAACGCGAACACCAGCCCGCCCGCCGCCAGCCAAGCCGTGCGCGACTTTTGTTCTTTGGGGATGAACAGGTCGATCACCAACAGCACGCACGCCCATACCGCGACGGACAGCGCCGGGATCGCAACCCCCATATTGAGTGATTCTAAGGTTGGAATTTGCAACATGCGCCTTTGTCCTTTTAGCGCCCACCCGATTCATGTCGATTTTCGTGAGGAATGTAGGGACAGGGCATGCCCTGTCCTCAATCCCCACGCATCGATTCAATAGGCTGCGCCGATGCTCTACGGAAGCTGCGCGACCGACGTTACGAACGGCGCAATTTTGGCGACGACATCCGTAACCGTCGCGCCCATCGTGGCGAAGAACGGCGCGGGCTGGATACCGATGATGATCGCTAGCGCGACGACCGGGATCAAGACGGCGTATTCCTGCCAGTGGAGCGGCTCCAGATGGTTGTTTTCGTCGTGGGTGACATCGCCCATGAACACCTTCTGGAACATGTACAGCATGTAAATGGCGGCGAGGATGATACCGAGCGTCGCAAACAGCGCGAAGAAGAAGCCCAACACATCGCTGCCGAACGTGCCCATCAGGATGGTGAATTCGCCAACAAAGCCGTTCAGACCGGGCAACCCCATACTGCTCAGGGTGATAATCAAACTCAAGCCGCCGAAGATCGGCATGACTTTCCAGATACCACCGAAGGCATCAAGCGCTTTCGTGTGGCGGCGCTCATACAGCATACCGACGAGCAAGAACAGCCCGCCCGTGCTGATGCCGTGATTGACCATCTGAAGGATCGCGCCTTGATAGCCCGCCGTCGTCATCGAAAACAAGCCGAGGACGACGAAACCGAGGTGGCTGATCGACGAGTAGGCAACAAGTTTCTTCACGTCGGTTTGCGCGTAGCTCACCCATGCGCCGTAGATGATGCCGATAATCGCCAGCACCGCGACGACAGGTGCCCACGCGACCGCCGCTTCGGGGAAGAGCGGAATAGCGAAGCGGGCGAGACCATACGTACCGAGCTTCAGCAAAACGCCCGCCAGAATGACCGAGCCAGCCGTCGGCGCTTGAACGTGCGCATCGGGCAGCCACGAATGGAGGGGCCAAATCGGGACTTTGACCGCGAACCCGATGAAGAAGCCGAGGAACAGGAACGACTGCGGGCTGAAGATGCCGTCAAACGGGATGACCAATTCACCGCTCTGGATCATCGCCATGATCGCCTGAGTGGAGAATGTTCCGGCGGCATTGCCGACGTACAGGATCGCCAGCAGCATCAAGATCGAGCCAGCCAGCGTGTACAGGTAGAACTTAATCGCCGCGTACATGCGATTTTCAGCGCCCCAGATGCCGATCAAGAAGAACATCGGCACGAGGGTGAATTCAAAGAAGATGAAGAACACGATCAAGTCGTGCGCCACAAACGCGCCGATCATCGCCCATTCGAGCAGCAGCATCAGCATGTAGTAGAGTTTTTCACGCCCCCGCTCATGCAGCACATGGGCGCGGAAGCTGGAGAGGATCGCCAGCGGCATGATGAATGTGGTCAAGATGACCAAGAGCAAGCTCAACCCGTCGATAGCGAGGTAGAAGCTCGACCCTACCTGCGGGAGGAATTCCCATTGCTGAACCATCTGCAAGCCGGGCTGATTTCCATCAAACCCCGCCCACAGAAGCAGTGACGCGACGAATGTCACGATGCTTGTGCCAAATGCCGTCCACTTGATTTGTTCACTGTTCCGCAAGAACAGCAAAATCGTGAAGCCCACCATCGGCAGAAACAGAACGACGGTGACCAGCGAAAGCCCTGTGTTTTCCATAACGAATCAACCCCTCACTTAGCCGCGCTGGATGAGCGGCAGCAGCAGCAACACAATCACCACGACCACGCCGATCAAAAGCGTGACCGCATACGTCCGTACATAACCGGTTTCGATGGGACGGAGGAAACCGCCAATCCAGCGGGCAAGCCGCCCAATGCCGTTGACGATCCCATCAATAATGCCCAGATCAATCGGGTTGGCGAGGATTCTGCCCATTGTGCGGAAGCCCTTCGCTAACACCGTATCATGGAAGTAATCATGCCAGAATGCCCAGTCGAGCGTATCCGCGAGGAATTTCGCCATCCGGTTAAACGGCTGCTCGATGAAGCGGCTGTAGGTCTGATCCCAGTACATGCGCGCATTGGCGACACGCCACAGTGTGCTGACCCCGTCGCGGATTTCGAGCGGGTCTTGCCCTGCTTCGATGGTGCGGCGAGCGCGGCTGTAGATGTTGTTCGCCAAGAAAATCGCGGCGATGGCGATGGTGAGAGCGCCGCCCGCGATCAGCGGGTTGAAGTCGCCCGCGTGCGCGTGCAGCACCGAATGACCGAGCCAATCTGTGAACACATGCGCGCCGAAGATACTGTCGAAACCGATGCCCGCCGGGGTGTTCATAAAACCGATGAACACGCTGAAAAAGCCCAGCACCATCAGCGGAATGATCATCGACGGCACGCTTTCGGGCGCGCGTTCGGCTGCAGCAGTGCGGGGTTCACCATGAAACACCAGCACGATTTGACGCCACATGTAGAAAGCGGTGAAACCCGCCGCAACGATCAACAAACCGAGGGCGATGAAGCCGCTCAATTTGCCATCGTAGAAGCCCGCGACCCACGAATCCGCCAGAATTTCGTCTTTTGACCAGAAGCCCGCGAACGGGAAAATGCCCGCCAGCGCCAGCGTGCCGATCAAATACGTGATGTACGTGACAGGCATCTTGCGGCGCAGTCCGCCCATGTTGCGCATATCCTGCGGATCGAATTCTTCTTCGGCGTGCGCGTGTTCGTCATGCGCGCCAGCGTGTGCTTCTTCTTTATGTGCGTGATCATCATGCTCGCCGTGTCCGTGACCGTGCGCGAGATGATGCCCATGCTCAACGCCGTGAATGACCGAACCACTGCCGAGGAACAACAGCGCCTTGAAGAACGCATGCGTCACCAGATGGAACATCGCCGCACCATACGCGCCAATCCCGACCGCCGCCACCATGAACCCAAGCTGGCTAACCGTCGAGTAAGCAAGCACGCGCTTGATATCCCACTGACCGAGCGCGATCATACCCGCGACAATCGCAGTGGATGCGCCGATGATCGTGACGATCAGCGACGTGAGTTCGGCTTCGTGGAAGAACACATTCGAGCGCACCATCAAATACACGCCGGATGTGACCATCGTCGCGGCATGGATGAGCGCTGAAACGGGTGTTGGACCCGCCATCGCATCCGGCAGCCAGACGAACAGTGGAATCTGCGCCGATTTACCCGCTACGCCGAGCAGCATAAACAGGGTAATCAGCGTGATCACCGTGCTGATCGGCAGCGAGAACGGACCGAGATCGACGTCGAGTTCTTCTTCAATGTAGCGCTGCGCTTTGCCAAACACACCGAGTTGATCGGTGGGGATATGCTCATTGTCCGTATATACCGGCTCATCCGAGGCGGCATGTTCGTCAACGACTGCGCCTGCTTCGCTGTGCGCGGCTTCTTCGCCATGCGCACCAGCGGGAACAGCGAGTTCACCCGGCTTGTAAAAGTCGAGCGTGCCGAACGTCCAGAAGGTGAGGAAGATCGCCATCATCAAGCCGAAGTCACCGATGCGGTTGACGATCATCGCCTTGCGCGCCGCGTTGCTGTTGCGCCAGCCAACGCCCTTCGTCTTATCGAACCAGAAGCCGATCAACAGGAACGAGCAAAGTCCCACGCCTTCCCAACCGACGAACAACATCAAGAAGTTGTTGCCCGTGACGAGGATGATCATGAAGGCAAGGAACATATTCAGAAATGCAAAGAAGCGCGCGAACCGCGAATCCCCGTGCATGTAGCCTTTGGCGTACACATGGATCAGCGTACCGACGCCCGTCACGAACAGGAGCATGGTCACGCTGAGGGTATCGACGCGCATTTGCCAAGGGATTTCAATCCCGACAAGGCGAATCCAGCCGTCAAAGAACGGTGGATTCACGACCGCCGCCTCAAAGCCGCTCCCCTGTAGATAAGCGTACAGCAGGAGGGCGATCACAAACGTGAGCGACGATGCGATGATCCCGATCGTGGCGGCGGCTTCTTCACGCAGACGCGAACCCCACATCAGGTTGACGAACGTACCGATCGCCGGGATCAGGATGAGTAGCGGGACGAGTTGTGGATAATTTTCCATGTGCAGCCCTTCAGTAATGCGTTTGCTGGCGAACAACCCGCCGAGCGTCAGCCTTCCAGTTGATGCAGTTCATCAATGTTGATGCTCTTCTTAGTGCGGAAGATGGCGACGATCAGCGCCAGCCCGACGGCGACTTCCGCCGCTGCCACCGTAATGATGAAGAACACGAACAGATGCCCGGTTTCTTCCCCCCACTGCTGGGCGAAAGCCACGAGCGCCAAATTGGTCGCGTTCAACATCAGTTCTACCGACATAAAAACGAGAATGGCATTGCGCTTAAACAGCACGCCGAGCGTGCCGAGAACGAACAAAACCACGCTTAACAGGACTGCCATATCGGTTGGGATCATTGTGTCGTCTCCTGCGATTAATCGCCCGCAGCGGTCGAACCTTCACCGCCGGGAAGCTGAGGCGCATCCACGCCGTCATGATCACCCACCTGAGCGGCGATCACCTGTGGCAACGGGCGGCTGACGCGGCGGCGCACACCCACTTTATCACGCACCTTATCCCATTCGCGCCGGGTCAAGACGATTGCGCCGACCATCGCCGAGAGGAGCAGGAGCGCCAAGAGCTGCATCGGCAGCATGTAGGTGATGAACAATTCGTAGCCAATCGCACGCGGGCTGCCAAACGCCGGACGCGCTTCGACCGACGTGACGAACGGCGCAACGCGCATCGTCCCATCGCCAACCGGCGCGGGCGCGATGACAACAAGCGTTGATTCGTCGCGGAGGACTTCGTAATCTTCCAACCGAGTGAGGATGTCATTCGTTTCGGCGGCATCGACGAAGAACCAATTCACACTGACTTCTTCTTCAAGCGTAATCGGTTCGCTGAACGAACCCGCCGCCACCGACTCGACCAACACGAAATCGTCATTTTCGTCGGCGGGCGTGCCGATGTCGATCAACTGGATCGCATCCACGCCGTCATAGGCGTTAAAAACCACCGTGCGACCGCTGCGATATTCGTTCACCGTCGCAAGGTCAGTCGGTACAACCGAAAGCGTCGGCGCGCCTGCCCCATGCGCGATGATGGTCGCGGCGGAATCGCCTTCAAGCGCGATGTTTGCTGTGAACTGTTCGCCGGACTCGGTGGCAAAGAGCAGGGTCGATTCGCCCGCCGGAAGCGTAACAAAGTCGCTTGTCTCGCCGAACATCAGATCATCGGCGATCTGCGTCTCACCCACGAAAATATCGACTGTGCCGACATCCTGCGCGACGTGCATCACCCGCGCAAGCGGGTCAGCCACCGGTATGTCGCGCCCAGCGATGCCGCTGTTAAAGACGCCGAGGGCGACCACCAAGAACAGGATGCCAACCGCGACAGCCGCGACAGGGAAGTACCAGCGGAATTTACGCCTATCACTGCCAATGAGCGCACTGATATTGGTGCGTTCTTCTGCCCCAAGCAGCATGATGACAAAGAGGAACAAAACCATGATCGCGCCCGCGTACACCGTGATTTGAATCAAGGCAAGGAAAGGCGCGTTCAACAGCAGGAACATGATGGCAATCGCCACCATCGTGCCTACCAAGAACAAAGCGCTGTGAACGGCATTATCACTTAAGAGCATGAACACAGCGGATATTACGGCAAGTGTGCCGACCAGCAGAAAAAGCTCTGTCATGGCTGCATCCGTTAAAGATTGGTAATACTTCCAAAGACTTGTGCAGTTTAACACAAGCGTAGCGGGACTTCAAAAACAAACCACACAGAAAAAAAGGCGAGATCGGTCACATGATCTCGCCCTCCACGTTACCCGTTGACCCGTTTCACGTCGGGTTCGGCATGTCTGGGATCGAACGCGGGAATGCCCCCTCAGGGACTTCCTGCGGCGTATCCTTACCGCCTTCCGGCACCGGGTCGATCAGCATCGACTTGACGAAGATCGAATCACGGCGGTCGGTGAAGCTAAGTTCGTGCTCATGCCCAAGCTGAATCGCCTGAGTGGGGCACGCATCTTCGCAGTATCCGCAGAAGATACAGCGCAGCATGTTGATCTCGTAAGTCTTGGCGTAGCGCTCACCGGGGCTGAAGCGCTGTTCGTCGGTGTTTTCCGCCGCTTCGACCCAGATCGCATCTGCCGGGCAAGCCGCCGCGCACAGCGCGCATCCGATACACTTCTCCAGCCCGTTTTCGTAGCGGCGCAGGTGATGACGCCCTTTGTAGCGCGCCCGGAACGGCTTCTGCTGTTCCGGGTACTGAAGGGTCACGGGTTCTTCTAGTAGGTGCTTAAATGTTGTCGCAAAGCCGCGTAGAACGTTCATCCACTAATCTCCACTCGACTCACTTACAGTAACCGCCGTCTCATCGTTCTGGGCAGCGGGCGCTGCTTCTGCTTGCGGCTTGCGTTCCGGGATCGACCCCGCCAGCCGTTCGAGCAAAGCAATCGTTCCGTTGAACAAACCAAACGGTATCGCCAAAATCGCGCCGAGGATTTGCAGCCCGACCCATCCCGCGCCGCGACGTTCACCGGTCACAACCGGGTCATTTTCCAGCCGTTCCGGTTCGGGTTCGGCTTCGTCGCGTTTGTCACGCAAGAACAGCATCGCGCCGCCGACAACAACGCCAAAGAAGATCAACGCCACAATGCCGTAGGTGATCGGGTCACCGCCCGTCGAATCCGCAATCAAGGTCGCAACTGCCGACCACATCACCGCGATCAGCGCCAGCGGGAGCAAAATCTTCCAACCGAGCGACATCAAGCGGTCATAGCGAATACGCGGAAGCGTGGCGCGTATCCACACCATCAAGATCAGGAGCAGGATCACTTTGCCGATGATGACCAGCGGCGCGAGGATCGGCAGTTGATCAACCAAGCCGAAGCCGTCTTGATAGCCGCCGAGGAACAGCGTCGCAACCACGACGCTCACGCCGATCATACCGAGATATTCCGCCATCATGAACGCGGCGAACTTCATGCCGCTGTATTCGACCATGAAGCCCTGTGTGAGTTCCTGTTCGGCTTCGGGGAGATCAAACGGCGAGCGGTTGATTTCGGCAAGCAGCGCGACAAACAAAATACCCGCCGCCAGCGGATTTTGGAACACAAACCACTGATGGATGTAGGTCTGCTCCCGGATGATGTCACCGAGGCTCATGCTGCCGACGATCAAAATCGGGACAGCCATCGTCAAGCCGAGGCTGAGTTCGTAGCTCAACATTTGAGCCGTTGCGCGCAAACCGCCGAGCATCGCGTATTTGTTGTTGCTCGCCCACCCTGCCAGCACGACGCCGTATGTTCCGATGCTCGTGATCGCAAGAAGCCAGAGCACGCCGACGTTTAGATCGACCAAACCCATCGGCACGCGGTAGACGTTGCCATCAAACCAAGGGACGAGCAGATCAGGACCCAACGGGATCACGGCGAGCAAAACCAGCGCGGGGATGGCTTTCATCATTGGGGCGATGCGATACACCCACTTATCCGCGCCGCTCGGCTCGATGTCCTCTTTGAAGATCAGCTTGATCGCGTCGGCAAGCGGCTGAAGCAGCCCCCAAGGACCCACGCGGTTGGGACCGGAGCGCTGTTGAAACCACGCGATGAACTTACGCTCAAGCAGGGTTGTATAGGCGAAACCGGTCAAAATGGCGAGAATGAATATCAGCGAAAAAATGATCGAATGGACGATCGTGCATCCGCTTGAAGCGCGGCAGTCGATCGCCGTATTCGGGTCAATACGGTTGGCGTTGAACAGCGTATCGTTTAAGAAGCCCTCGATGCCGTGCGCCACCGCGTCGATATTGGCGATCAACAAGACGAGCAAGGCGATCACCACCAGCGCCACAATCCCAGCGATGACAAACCCGCGCGGGATACGGCGTTCGGAGTTGGTTGTCGAAACAGTCGCCATAACGTTCCCCTAAATAATGCCCTTGCAAAGGGGCGGGTCGAACACCACCCGCCCCAAGTTGTTCCTTAGACTGCGCTCACAGCTTCACGCGCACGCGTCACAACACCCGCACCCATGATCAACGGCGTCGCCGTCTGCGCAAGATTGCGCGGAAGCAGGACAACACCCCGCGGGGCGCGCAGCCCTACGCGCGCGTTTACACGCACGGTCACGCCGCCCGTCGTAACTTCGATTTCGTCCCCTGCCGCGACGCGGAGCGCTTCCGCATCGACTTCGTTGATTTCAGCATAAGGCGCGGGGACATGCCCACCCATCAATTCGGATTCGCTTTGGCGGAACGTCCACTCACGATTGTACAAAACCGTAACCGGAACAACCAAAAGCTGACCGCTCTCGATGGTGATCGCGCTGACGCTGGCATCAACAGGTGCGCCCATATCAAGCGCCGCGCCAGATTCGACGATGGACGGGATTTGTACGCCCAAGCCACCGGTATTCTTGTATGCCGTGCCGCCGTAATACAAGTCAGTGCCGCCGACATCGGGCGACTGCTTGACAACCTTCGCCAGTTCCGGGTAGCGGCAGTCCGCGAACGCCGGAATGGTCGTGGTCATTTCGAGCATCACCGCCGCCGCCGAAAGTTTGGCTCGGGCTTCGGTGACGCGCTCCAGCACGCGGCTGAGTGCCGTCCATGCCGGGAGTGATTCCCCGATTGGGCTGTGCGCGGTATAGAAGCGCTGCACGCGGCGTTCGCCGTTGGTAAACGAACCGTCGCGCTCCGCGAAGCTCTGGATCGGCATGGCGACCGCCGAACGATTGGTGAGTTCATCCGGGAACAGACTCAAGCTGATCACGGTTTCCACTTTGTCGAGCCATTCCGCCGCCGTCGGATCGTCGTAGAGAATATCCGCGCCGACCACGATCAAGACTTTCGGCGGGTTGGCGGCGATTTCCATCGTCGCTTCTGCCGTAAAGCCGAGATAGCCCAAGCCCATCGCATTCGCGCCGGGGAAGGTCGCCATCAAGCCGTTATTCGGCTTGCCGACGTGTCCGGTTTCGCTCAGGAACTTGGCGGCGCGCTGCATCAACGAGCGACTGGCATCAAGCTGAAGTCCTTCAGCACCCGCGATGATGACGACATTCGCCGCATCGGTGAGCATCGTGCGCACGTTTTCATCGGTGAACACGGCTTCGGTGCTGCCATATGGATAGCGCACAGTCGCCGTCGAGTGATGATCAAGGTTGGTGTGACGCCCATTCGCTACGATCAGCGTCGCGCCGCGATCATGCGCTTGTTTGACGCGCAGATACCACAGCGGCGCTTCTTCTTCGAGATCAGACGCGATCACAAGGATGGCATCGCCCGCGCCCATCGTGCCGAGGTTCGTTCCCGAACCTACGCCCACCTGAGCGACAATATCTTCGCCCGCGTGCGTCGGCTTCCAACGACCGAGCATCGAACCACCCGCCGCCAGCACCAATTGGCGCAGCAGATAGCCGTCTTCGTTGCTGATGCTCGACCCGGCAATCGCCGCAACGCTTGATTCTGCACCCTTGATCGCCTGTGCTGCGGCGGTCAGGACTTCGCCCCAGTTGCTCGGGCTTTGCGCGCCGCCCGCGCGGCGGATCATCGGATGCATCAAGCGCTGATCATCACGGGTGAAGTGATGCCCAAAGCGCCCTTTATCGCACAGCCAAATTTCGTTGACCTGCTCGTTTTGGCGCGGCATGATGCGCTTGATGACGGTCTTACCGCCCGCTTCACGATCAAGGCGGGTTGAGGCGCTGATATTGCACCCAACCGGGCAGTGCGGGCAGATCGACGGGACATTCGTCAGTTCCCACGGGCGCGCACCGAAGCGGAAATCAGCAGTTGTGAGCGCACCGACCGGGCAAATGTCGGTCGTGTTGCCGCTGAAATACGTATCAAACGGCGGGTCGCTGATCGTCGTGATCTGGAGGTGACGCCCACGTTCGTGGAAACCGAGCACCGGGTCGCCAACAACTTCATCTTGGAAGCGCACACAACGCGCACATTGGATACAGCGTTCTTCGTCAAGGAAGATCAGGTCGCCAAGCGGCACATGCTTATCGAGGTGCAGCTTATCCTCAAAGACCATGCGAGTCGTACCGGGACCGTGCGCCATCGTCAGGTTTTGCAGCGGGCATTCGCCGCCCTTGTCGCAGATTGGGCAGTCGAGCGGGTGACTGGTCAGCAGGAATTCAACAATGCTGCGCCGCCCATCTTCGACAACTGCCCCTTGAGCGCGGATACGCAAGCCATCGCTCACGTTCTGCGTGCAGGCGGTCTGCAACTTCGGATTCCAGCCGATCTTCGGCTGACCGTTCTCCATAATCGCTTCGCCGGTCGCACGGTCGCGCATGGGCGTGCCGAGTTCGACCAAACACATACGGCACATCCCGACGGGTTTCATTTTGGGATGATAACAAAACACCGGGACATCGGTATCGGCGTATTCTTTCAACGCCTGTACGAGGTTCATCCCGGCGGGGACTGCGATCGGTTTGTCGTCCACGTAAATGGTGACTGTCGCCATTTATTCCACCTTGCGCTTTGGCTGCCGGATCGCGGTCTCGTAACCCGTCAGCGCTCGATCCTGAATGGTCTGCGCCAGTACGCCGAGCGACTGCGTATCCTGACGCATTTCTTTCTCTGCAATTTCCAACGCCGCCGCGAAATCTTCAGCGGCGCGCGTAAACTGACCTCGTTCGAGATATAGCTCACCGCGCAGTACATAATTCACGGCGGCGTCAGGCGCAACGGTGATCGCATGGGTGAGTGCGTACAAACGACGACTGGTATCCGGCTTCATGCCTAGAAAATCCAGCACGCGATCCCACAGCGTTGGCGCTTCGGGAATCGCGCTGTCGTTCTCCGGCTCGTTCATGGCATCATCCGGTACGCGTAAATCATCCATGAATTAATCCCCGGCAACCGAAGTGGCACGCGCGGGCGCTTTGCCTGCCGCCGTCGTGTGCTGCTTGAAATCTTCGGGATAGTGCTTGATCGTGAACAGGATCGGGTTGGCAGCGAACTCACCCAATGCGCACAGCGTGACGCCCTTCATGTTGTTCGCCACATTGTGGATCAGGTCAATATCCGAGTCCTTCGCTTCCCCCGCCAGAATACGATCGGTGACTTTTTCTAACCAGTACGTCCCCTCACGGCATGGCGTACATTTGCCGCAGCTTTCGTGATGGAAGAATTGGATCACCTTGGCGGCGACCCACGCCATATCGACGGTTTCATCCATGATGATGACCGACGCCGAACCGAGGATCGATCCGGTTTTCGTCATGTCTTCGTAGGTCAGCGGTGTATCGAGAATCGGATCATCGTTGCCGTTCACGCGGATGACCGGACCCGAACCGCCCGACGGAAGGATGCCCTTGATCTGCCGACCACCCCGGATGCCGCCGCCGTAGGTGTAGATCAAGTCGCGCAGGGTGTACTTACCGAATTCGAGTTCGTAGTTTCCCGGCTTGTTGACATGACCGCTCAAGCAGAAAATCTTTGTGCCTGTGCTCTGCTCCGTGCCCATCTTCTTGTATTCCGCCGCGCCGTTGGCGATGATAAACGGCACATTCGCCAGCGTTTCGACATTATTTACGACGGTCGGTTCGGAATACAAGCCGCCGCCTTTGTTCGCCGGGAACGGCGGACGGACGCGGGGCTGACCCATCTTGCCTTCAAGGCTTTCAAGGAGGGCGCTTTCTTCACCGCAGATATACGCTCCCGCGCCGAGATGCACAAATACGCGGCATGCGAAGTGTTCACTTTCGATGATCGCGCTCGTTCCGTCTTGGTTCCAGCCGAGATACTTGGGCTTGTTCCCCTTCGGATCAGGCGGAACAGGCGTGGTATTCTTCGCGCCGAAATACCCGGCGGCTTCGGCGTCAGCGATGGCTTTTTCCAGCCCTGCCGCCACGTCCCAGTATTCCCCGCGAATATAGATGTACACCGCCGCCGCTTTGATCGCATACGCGCAGATCAGCGCGCCTTCGAGAAGCTGGTGCGGGTTGTTCTCCATAATTTGGCGGTCTTTGAACGTCCCCGTTTCGCTTTCATCGGCGTTGACGGTCAAATAGTTGATCGGGTTATCTTGTGGGATAAAGCTCCACTTCACGCCCGCCGGAAAGCCCGCGCCGCCGCGTCCGCGAAGGTTCGACGCCTTCACTTCGTTGATCACGTCCGCGCGCGGCATACTGAGCGCCTTCTTGAGCGCTTCGTATCCGCCGTTCTTCACGTAGACGTCCAACTCGCGGATATTCGGGATGTCAACTTCACGATAAATGATATTCATGGTATCCCTACTTCTTCGCTTCGTTGGCGCGCCACTGCTCGATCAAAGCTTTCGCCTTTTCCAGATCGAGATTTTCGTGGAAGTGGAAGTTGCACTGCATCATCGGCGCGCGGTCGCATGCTCCAAGGCACATCGCATGTTCGATGGTGAAGAGTCCATCTTTCGAGTTCCCGTCCTCATCGGCTTCAAGATACGCCTTCAGATTCTCGTAAAACTCGTCTGCGCCGCTCAACGCACACGCCAAGTCAACACAAACATGCAGCCAGAATTTGCCCTTGGGCTTCTCGCTGTACATCGTGTAGAACCCGGCAATCGAATTGACCTGCGTCGGATCGAGATCGCAGATTTCCGCGACTTCGTCGATTCCCTGCTGGTTGACCCAACCATATTCCTCTTGGGCGATATACAGCAGCGACATCACCGCCGAGCGCTTACGATCGGGAGGGTACTTGGCAAGTATTGCTTGGATGCGATCCGCGTATTTTTCCTTGAGCATTCCCAGTCCTTAGAAGTAATGAGTGATGAGTCCAGAGTGAACGTATTCCGCTCATCACTATCTCTTCGCTATCTGTCGCTGTCGCCCAACACAATATCCACACTGCCAATGATCCCCACAAGGTCGGCGATCATGTGCCCCTGTGACATCTTGCCAAGAGCGCTAATGTGCATAAACGATGGGGTCTTGAAGTGAACGCGGCGCGGCTTGGTGCCGCCGGTACCATGCAGGTAACAGCCGACTTCACCACGAGGACCCTCAACCGCTACGTAGACTTCTTCATCCGGTACGCTGAAGCCTTCCGTCCACAACTTGAAGTGATGGATCACCGCTTCCATGCTGCGTCCGAGTTCGGCGCGCGGGGGTGGCACATACTTGCGATTCTGCGAACGCACCGGACCGCCGGGAATGTTCTTCATCGCCTGCTTGATGATCTTCAAGCTTTCGCGGAATTCCTGCATACGCACCCAGAAGCGGTCGTACACGTCGCCGTGATCGCCCAACGGCACGTTGAAGTCGTAACGGGGATAGGTCAGGTAAGGTTCAGCCTTACGAATATCCCAGTTCACGCCGCTGGCGCGCAGCGTCGGACCGGTCATGCCGAGCGCAAGAGCTTCTTCCGGCTCAACCACGCCGATGCCTTCAGTGCGGTCACGCCAGATCGGGTTGTTGACGAGCAGCGCTTCATAGTCATCGACGCGGCGCGGGAAAATATCCACGAAATTTTGGAGCGCGGGCAGGAATTCATCCGGCAGATCACGCCACAGACCGCCGGGACGGAAGTAGCTGCCCATCATGCGCTGCCCACTGAGCATCTCGAACATATCGAGGATGAGTTCACGCTCACGGAAGCAGTACAAGAACGCGCTCATCGCGCCCATGTCGAGCGCGTGCGTACCAAGCCACACCAGATGGCTTTGGATGCGCGTCAATTCGAGACAGATCACGCGGATCACCTGTGCGCGCTCCGGCACGTCTAAGGCAAGCATCTTTTCGATTGCCATGACGAATACGACGTTGTTGTTCATCGGCGCGAGATAGTCAATGCGATCTGTTAAGGTAACGCCCTTCTCGTACTGCTTGGATTCAATCGTCTTTTCAATACCCGTATGCAAGTAGCCGACATCAGGCAAACAGGTGACAATTTCTTCGCCATCCAGTTCAAGAAGCAGGCGCAGCACGCCGTGCGTGCTGGGGTGATGCGGACCCATGTTGAGCAAGAGGGTTTCGCCCGTCATTGCCCGCTCGGAAACCAGCCCGCGCAGTTCTTCCACCTGCCCCTGCCAGCTTTCGATTTCCTTGCCCTGTTGGCTCTCTGGTACAGTCATAACCATTGTAGGTTCTCTCCGCGCAAATGGGGCGCGTTTTCGGGCGCGCCCCATCTTTTTCCGGCGTGATTATTCGCTAACCCGACCTTCTTTACCGGTCGGCTTGTGCTTCAGGATTTCCTCGACGTTGAACGAGAACATAATCGTCTCGTAGCCGAGCGGGACATCGCGGCGCAGTGGATGACCGTCCCAATCGGCGGGCATCAAGACACGGCGCGGATCGGGATGACCTTCAAAGAAGATGCCCATCATGTCCCAGATTTCACGCTCCAACCAATTCGCAGCTTCCCATACGGTTGTCGCGGTCGGCACGGTCGCGTCGTCTTCAGGCACAAACGTCTTGACGCGAATCCGGCGATTATAGAGCATTGAATACACGTGATACGAGACGGCGAAGCGTTCCGGGCGCTGTTCGGTCGGCGGATCAGGGTAATAATCGACTGAACTGATGTCAGAAAGGAAGTTGTAAAGCAATCCTTTGGTATCGCGGAGGAACTTGAGGACTTCGATCACCTGTTTGCGATCCACGACAATCGTGGTTTCATTCGCAAACTGCTTGACGTACTTCACCGCTTCGGGAAGCCGCTCTTTGAGCAATTCGACCGGGTTGGCGGGTTGTGTCTGCTGCACCATCGTTAGCGCTCCTGCCCCGTGATCCATTCGTTGAAATGTTCACCCTTGATCCGTTCGTGCAGGGTCAGGATGCCATGAATCAACTGTTCCGGGCGGGGCGGGCATCCGGCAACATACACATCGACCGGAATGATCTCGTCAACACCCTGCACAATCGCGTAGTTGTTATACACGCCGCCGCTCGATGCACAGTCGCCCATCGATAACACATAGCGCGGGGACGCCATCTGATCGTAAAGCTGGCGCACGACCGGAGCCATTTTGCGAGTCACACGCCCCGCAACGATCATCAGGTCGGATTGACGCGGTGAAGCGCGGTTTAGCTCCATACCAAAGCGCGACAGGTCATAATTCGATGCCTGTGTGGACATCATCTCAATCGCGCAGCACGCCAGACCAAACAGCAGAGGCCACATCGCCCCAGTACGTCCCCAGTTAACGGCAGTTTCCAGCGAGGTCGTGACCACGCCGAGATTGCCGAGTTTTGAACTGATTACTCCCATTCCAACGCACCCACTTTCAACTCATAGATTAAGCCGATGGTCAAAATGACAACAAACACCCCCATCGTGATCAATCCATAAATGCCGAGGTCGCGGAAGACAACCGCCCAAGGCAGGAAAAACACGACTTCGATGTCGAATAGGATAAAGAGCACCGCCACAAGGTAGAAGCGCACAGAATAGCGGCGATTGGCGGGACCGATCGGTTTCATCCCGCTTTCATAAGGCGCGTTCTTGCGTTCGGTAGGTCTATAGGGACCGAACAGACGCGAGATGATAAGCACGATGATGGCTACCACCGTCGCGAGAGTCAACAACGTTGCGATGGGCGAAAACTGATCAACCGCCATAGGAAGTCTCTATCCATGTGAACGAAGGTGAAGTTCGATTGTTCAAAAAGGAACAAATAAACTTCACCTAGATTAACATAACCGCCCCCCTTCGTCAAGCAAAATCGGAGGGTCGGCTAGGCATGGATTTACCTAGAAAAGCGCGGTGTTTTGCCCATAGAAACAGCAGTTTTCAGCCTACTCGGACGCCAGTTTTTTGAACTTGATACGCTTGATTGTGCAAGTCAAGAATATCCGCGACAACCAACTCGCGGTTCTGCGCGTGCTGGTAGACGTTTTCCGGTCCAACACTGAACAGATAATGCGAACCGGCAACCACGCGGATATTCGATGATGGAAATTCCATGCCGCTCAACATGTCGAGCATCGGCACTAACCCAACGAGCGAGTCGCGGTGTCCGAGCGTGACGCGGAACAAGTCATAGCGGCGGGCGATCTCGCGGTCTGCCAGCAAACCCATCGCCGTGAAAGTCGCGGCGGTTGTCCCGCGAGGCGTATTCTGATACTGCTGGAGGTGTGCCCGCTTGACGAAATAACTCGCCCCGGCGCAGACGGTTTCCATAAACTGCGGTTTGATCACGCGCTCAACCAGTTCAAACACGCGGATCGCGTTCACGAGGCTGAGACCGATACCAACTGCTGTGTAGAAGATACGCTTCACATCATCATCGAGCAGGAGCGCGGGGGTCAGTGCCAGTCGTGTTTCTTCGCCCACCCGCCAGCGAAGCGGATTCATATAGAACAGCGCCGCGCCGCCCATGCTGTGACCGATGAAATTCAGCACTTTCGGCTCACGCTGACCGGGTTGGCGGCGGATATGAAGGATATCGACCCATTCTTCAATGGTTTTCATGGCGGCGGGCGGGCAGCATTCTTCGAGCGTGGGGGTATCGCGCACGAAGCGACTTTCGCCAAACCCATTGTGATCGACGGAGATCGAGACGATGCGCCGGTTGTTACCAGCAACCAAACCGGGAATGCTCTCCCAGATCAGATGATTGCCCGTCCACCCGTGCATGAAGATGGCGTAGCCTTCGACTTCCCCGATTTTGTATTCGAGTTCAGGATCTTCTGTCGGGTGATCGTCCGCCCATGTGACTTCCCAGACGAAATCGATCAGGTTGTTGTCCAGCAGCAGCCCTCGCCCTTCAGCGGGCGTGATGTACCCCTGATTGACGAGTTCAGTCATGCGATAGATCGCGTAGTACGTTCCCGGCACATCGCCTTCGCCGCGTTCAGTGTAGCCGCGCAGCCATGCTAACGGCGTGGATTCCGTGCTCATCTCATGGACTCCCCGGTGCGGATTACCCAGATTCGATTATAGCGAAACACTCAGGATTCGGCGCTAAAAGCGTCCGGCGCGGGGATGCGCGATCCGCAGCACTTGATCCGGCGCGGGCGCAGTGATGCGAGTCGTCTCACCATCGAGCCAGCGCACGTCAACCTGATCGATTGTTGTTACGCTGCCCAAGCCGAAATGCGCGACGGGTTCCATCATGCACAAATAGCCGCTCCCCGCGTCAATCGTCCGGCTGTGGGTGATGCCGCCTGCACGGAGCGTCACCCGCGCCCCGCGCGCCGGCGCACCATAACGTGTCGTCGGAATCACGCGCAGCCAGTGATTACCATTCGCGGGGGTGTGATAGTAGGTGATCGGCTGCATACCGGTTTCACCGTGCGAGATCAGGAGTTCAAGCCGTCCATCCCCGTCGAAATCCCCGCAGACTGCGCCCGTCCCCAAGCCAAACGGTTCGGCAGCATCAGCAATCGAGATCGGCTGCCAGCGCCCATCACGCAGACCGAACAAGCGGTTCGGCTGACCGATATTGTTGAAGAAAATCTCTTCGTTGCCGTCGTTGTCAAAGTCAGCGGCGATCACCGTGCGGACGCGGGAGGGCAGCGCCATTTCCGGCGGCGCTTCGTCCGCGAATGTGCCATCAAACGATTGAATAAACAGGCGGTGTTCGCCTTCCCAGTTGCCGACGACAATATCAAACAAACCGTCGTGATTAGCATCAAGCACAGCAGCACCGCGCGCGCTGGCGGATGGATCGTCTAAATTGAGGGTGTCGGCAACATTGAAGAATGTTCCGTCGCCGTTGTTGCGGAACAAGTAGTTCGCGCCGCCTTCGTTACCAGAAAAAATGTCCATGCCGTCGCTGATCAGCGGGAGCGCGAGGACGCTCCGCCCGCCCGTGACATGATTCAGGTGAGCTAGCGGCGCAACATCCGCCAAGCGCCCATCGTCGTCCAGTTCATACAGGCGCATCGGTCCGCCGTAGTTGGCGACGAAAAAGCCGTAACGCCCCGTCCCTAGACGGTCAACGGCAGCGACCGAACGCCCTGCAGTCAAGTTCAAAACGCGGCTGTTGACACCAAGCGCAAACAAATCCGTCCACTCGCCATCGGCAAAATCGAATAAACGATCCGCGAAGCGCTTTTGTCCGGCAAACGTATCGGTATTCAGGATATAAAGTTCTTCGAGTCCGTCACCGTCAATATCACATGCTGCTACGCCAATCGCCTGACGAGAGGCGTCCGCCAGCGTTTCACTCGCGATATTGACAAAACTGCTGCCGTTCCACTTGAGGACGAGATTGGGGAAGCCAAATCCTGCGATGACGATCTCAAAAGCGCCGTCTCCATCTACGTCGGTGACGGCTGCCCCATAGTTATATTGAATCGGGTTGTGCTGAATCAGGCGCGTGCGGTTGGTGAACATCAGCGTCCATTCTTTGCGTTCCGCTACACCGACTAGTATATCGATCCCACTGGCGGGCGGCATGAAGAATTTAGTAGATATTCATGAGCATTTGTCCGTCACCTTAACTTAAGGCAAAGGATATCGCCCTGTGTGAATCCCGCCGCCGCATAAAAAGCGCTGGCGCGGTCATTAGCGCGCTCGGCGTTGACCATGAGCGAGCGCAGGTTGTGACTTTCGGCGCTGCGGACGACCGCTTCCATAAGCGCCGCACCTACCCCGCGCCGCTGATACGTCGGCAGTACCGCCATATCGTTGATCAAGCCGCGCCCTTCGGTCAGTGTGCGGATCACGCTCATGGCGATAAATCCGATGATGATCGATGGTTTTTGGCGGGCTTCGGCAACAAACACGTGAATCCCGTCGCTTTCCCGAAAGCGCTGATAGGCATCCCGCATTTCGTCGCGGCTCAAGTCACGATTGGCGGGGATCAATGCCAAGAGCGCGATCAACTCGTTGGCGTCACGGAGTTCTGCCGGACGAATGAAATAATCCGGGCGTTCGACCGGTTCTTCATCGTGACGAACAGCGGCATGATCGCCGGATTCGCGGCGGCTGCGTCTTTCGAGCCAGCTTGAGACCACCTCGCGGTGGGTGCGGAACGGCAGCACGGGTAGATTCTCAACCTTAAAGACCTGCGCTTCGACGGCATCATCGCCCGCCTTCAACTGTCCCCCGATTGGGCGCATGCGGTAGAAGATCATGATCCCGCTCACAGGCGGACCTTCTGGAAACGAATTGATCCCAGCCAATTCGAGGATTTCGGTTTTCAGTCCGGTTTCTTCTTCGGCTTCGCGGATCGCCGCATCTTCGGCGCTTTCGTCCGCTTCGATAAAGCCGCTCGGCAGCGTCCAGCGTCCTTGATGCGGTGGATGTAAGCGGCGAATCAAGACAACGCCGCCATCCATCTCGATCAACATGCCGACGGCAGGAACAGGATTGACATAATGCACATAGCCACAGTTCGAGCACGCCTGACGAACGCGCCCGCCTTCTTCACGTTCTCCAAGTTCGTGCCCGCAAACCGGGCAAAACGTCATCCGGCGTTTGTTTAGGGGAGTGGTCATACGATTTTCCCATGCTTTTTTACAGGAATTTTAGCAGTTTGATCAGGCAGAATCGCAGATTATTTGTCAAAATCGTGACAAGCAGCATAACGTACAAAGGATATCAACATGAAGATGGGTATCATCCGTTTGGCGCTGGCAGTTGGCTTGATCAGCATTCTCGCCGCATGCGGCGGCTTGGACAATGTAAGCGGTACAACTGTCGGCACCGGGGAACACTCCGTCGTGGTCACGAATGGCACAGGCACGCGCATCTGCTTCCTGTTCCTGCTTGAAGAAGGTGTGACACAGTTATCGCAAGAACTGGACTATCTGGGCGAAACGGGCGTACTGGAATCGAACGGCTCGATCACAATCAGGGTGGATGCTGGTACGTACAACGGACTGGCGATCACGCAGGACACCGATGGCGGCTGCGATGACGACACGGGGACGGAAATCGACAACTTCGGTTTCGTCGTCGATGGCGATGAAGTCTGGCGGCTGGAACTCTAAGCATCCTTCGTCATCATCTATTCGGGACAGGGCACACCCTGTCCCGATACAACTACATCTCTAAGTAGTCTCGCAGTTGACGGCTGCGCGTTGGGTGGCGGAGCTTGCGCAGCGCCTTCGCTTCGATCTGGCGAATACGTTCGCGCGTCACCCCAAAATGCTTCCCAACTTCTTCCAGCGTGTGATCCTGCCCGTCGACCAACCCGAAACGCTGCTCCAACACTTCGCGTTCACGTTCGCTCAAAATACCGAGCGCCTGACGAATCTGTTCTTTCAAAAGCTGACGGCTTGCCGCATCGACAGGACCCAACACCTTGTCGTCTTCGATGAAGTCACCAAGCAGACTGTTGTCTTCCTGACCGATCGGCATCTCTAAACTCATCGGCTCTTGTGAAAGCCGCAGAATCTTCCGTACCTTCTGCGCGGCGCGGCGGAGTTTACGCGTCAGACCGGGATCCATCTTGATCCCGTCGCGGCGAATCTGCTTGATCGCTTCGGTTTCTTCCGGCGACAAGAAATCGAGTTCCAGCGCGATCTGCTCCGCGCTCGGTTCTGCGCCAAGTTCCTGCTGAAGCTGGCGCTGCACACGCATCAAGCGGTTGATCGTTTCGACCATATGCACCGGGATTCGGATCGTGCGCGCTTGATCCGCGATGGCGCGGCTGATCGCCTGCCTGATCCACCATGTCGCATAGGTGCTGAATTTAAAGCCCTTGGTGTGATCGAACTTGGCTACGGCGCGCAGCAAGCCGATATTACCTTCCTGAATCAAGTCGAGGAAGTTGATCCCGCGCCCCATGTAGCGCTTTGCAACGCTCACAACAAGGCGCAGATTGGCGCGTGTGAGCGCTTCCGCCGCGAGTTCGCTTCGATCTTCGATGACCTCATAAAGATCAGGGAGATAATCGAGGGAGTGCGCGTCGGCGCGCAGCCATTCACTATACTGCTCGGTTGTGGGAAGTTCGCCGTGCTGTGCACCATAGCGCCGGATTTGACTCTGCGAGATAGGCGGCAGAAGCAGAAGCCCGTGCACGACGTTGAACAAACGTCGCGCGAGGTCGTTCCACGCTTCTTCACGCCCCCATTCACGCTGACGCAGATATTCCCGCGCATACGAAACGCCGTTCGCATCGGGGTTATCCATCATAAACTGCACTTCGGCGATCAACTGAGCGAAATCTGGTGGGGCGACATTCTTGAAACCCTTGAGCGCCGCCAGCACATCCATCCAATTCTTTCGCACATGCGCGTATGCCGCCTCCGCGATCTCGCGGGGTTCGGTCACCCGTTCGACAGTGACGGCATCGTCATTCCCTTCGACCGAACTCAGATCATCCAAGAGCGTTTGGTAAAGCTGCTCGGCGGCGATCTGCGCGCTCAACCATGTTTCACGGTTGGTATCCAACAGCGTGACCTGCCCGATCTCCTTGAGGTACATGCGCACCGGGTCGTCCGCCAGCGAACTATCAATGCGCGCGCTCTCCAACAGACGGTCTTCGTCCATGTCGTCGAACTCGTCATCGCCCAATTCGAATGAATCGTCGCTGCCTACGGCAGCGTCATAGATCGACTCATCCGCAAGGTCATCGCCCAGATCATCCCCAAGCGCATCGTCCTCGAAATCAAAGTCATCAGCGCTGTCTTCTGCTTCGTCAGCGCCCACCTTCTTGAATTCGTCCTGATCCCCTGATTCGGTGCGCTCGTTGACCGGTTTGTTACGCTTTTTTGCCATGCTTATTCCTGCCCAACCCCTTGCTCAACGCCGCTTCGATTCGTCCCCGCGCATAAATCGTGATTGCGTTGACATCTTCCAGCGTTTCGAGCGGATCCCCATCCCCGTTTTCCATCTGCATGAAGACGATTTCTTGACTCACACGCTTGAGACGCTCAATCCGCAGCCGAAGCGCGTGTTCAAGAATTTCCGTCTGATAGTTTACCGCACCATTTGAGCGTTCGTTCTGATGAAGCACAATCGGTAGGTCTTCCGACAGCCCAAATTGTAAACGCGGGCGCAGTGCATCCCAAGGATCGCTCAGCAGTTGTTCGATCTGCGCCAGCAGGTCATCATCCGCGTGCTGTTGGATGTAATCGTAAACATCCAAGTCATCTTGCGCCAGAGCATTGCCAAGCAAAATGATCAGCGCCTGATGATCCGTCCGGCTAAAATCGTCCGCGCCAAGCTCTGCTAGGGGTCCCTGCGCCAGTGCTGTATTCTCCCCGGCGATCTCACGCAGCTTGCGGTTGACATGATAAATCAAATCTGGCTGTTGGAACAGGATGCGTAAGCAGTAGCGCTCCCATTCTTGGGCTTCACGGCGGATTGGCGCTTGAGACTGCGTTGGTTTGGGCGGGATCGGGCTGTCAAAGTTGGGCACATCCGCAAACGGATTATCGTAGAAAATATCCGACGGCGGTTCAGATGCATCAGGGGTTGAGCGGGAAGTCGGGCGCGGCGCAGCGGCGCGGGTGGCTCTTCCCTGCTCCGCCGCCCATGCCAGCAGATCGCGTTCTGGAATATGGAGCTTGAGCGCGAGTTTCTGCAGGCTGTCGCGCTTGTATAGGTCGTTTTCGGTCATGAGCAGGATCGGCAGCAAGCGGCGTGCTGCTGATTCCCGCTCAATCACGCTTGCATTCGCGGGGAGTGTTCGCGCTTCCCATTCGATCACGAAGTCCGCGACCGGAAGTGCATCACTGACGAGTTCTCCCCACACCCCCGGCTGTTCGCGGATCAGATCGTCCGGGTCTTTCGCGCCGGGGAGCGTCAAAATACGGAATTCGACCGCAAGCCGTCCGGCGTAGTCCTTCGCCAGCGCTTCACGCGCTACGTCAAGACTGCGGCGCATGGCGTTTTGTCCAGCAGCATCCGAGTCGAGTGCCATAATGATGCGTTTCGCCCATTTGGGCGCAATCAAATTCAACTGCGCCTCGGTGAGCGCCGTTCCCATCTGCGCGACCACGTTGGTATACCCCGCTTGATGCAGCGAGATCGCATCCATGTAGCCTTCGACGATCACGGCGGTTTCGCCGTCGCGGATCGACTTAGATGCTATATCCAACCCGAACAGCAGATGACTCTTGTCAAAAACCAGCGTTTGTGGGCTGTTCAGATACTTGGGGTTATCGTTCGGATCGAGCGCGCGCGCCCCAAACCCGACCACCCGCCCGCGTTCGTCGCGGATCGGGATCATCAAGCGGTTGCGGAACTTGTCGTACACACGACCGCGATCATTTTTGGAGAGCAGCCCCGCGTTGAGCAAATCGTCTTCAGCGATGCCAAACTGAGTCAGCGCCTCATGCAGCGCGCTCCATCCCGCCGGAGCGTAACCGATCCCGAAGCGCTGAATCGTCTCATCGGTCAAGCCGCGCTTGACCCGCGCATACTGAAGCGCCGCCGTTGCCCCCGGATCACTCGAATCATAGAGGCGCTCGTGGAAATAGTCCGCCGCCGCGCTTAGATGGGCGCGCATTTGATCCCGCGCCGCGTCTTTTTCTTTTTGTTCGGGTGTTTGCGGCTTGAGTTCCACTCCGGCAATGATGGCGAGTTCTTTCAGCGCTTCCGCGAACGTCCAACCGTTCTGCTTCATGGCGAAGAAGAAAATATCGCCGCCTTCGTTGCAAGCGCCAAAGCACCGGCATGTTTGTTTGACAGGATCAACCACGAACGAGGGGGTCTTCTCGGCATGCCAAGGGCACGGCGCTTTATAAGTGCGTCCCGCTTTTTTGAGCGGCACAAAGCGGTTAATATAATCGACAATATCCAGTCGTTGTTTGATTTCATCAACTGGAGAAGACATGACGGGCAGCCTGATCCTGATGTGGTATTTGGATCAAGAAGTATAGTCGATGGCGTGTAATCGGCACAACCGCACTTTGGTGGAATCGGTGTTAAATCTGCCCTCCGGTGTTGAACAGATGAGCGGTTGTTACGCTAAAAAAGCGCACATCAGAATCATTACATACCTTGACAGTTATATAACCAATGTGGTATATTCACTCTATGACGACAATCTACGAGGCTTTGGCAGACCCGACGCGCAGACGCATACTGGAATTGCTCCGCGAACACCCCCGGCTGGTAGGCGACCTTGCAGACCTCTTGAATATCAGCCAGCCGGGTGTCTCAAAACAACTTCGTGTGCTGCGCGAGGTTGGTTTGGTGCGGGTGCGCCAAGACGCACAGCGGCGCTGGTATGAACTCCGCCCGGAACCGTTGATCGAACTTGATCAGTGGCTCGCTTCTTTCCGCGGCTTGTGGGAAGGCAGACTAGATCGTCTAGATACCTATCTGAAGGAACTGCAAGGAAAAGAGGAGTCAGAATGACCGCGAACGGTAACAATACCCATCTCACCCCAGAAGGCAATCTTGTGTTCACCCGTGTATTCGACGCGCCGCGCGAAATGGTCTGGAAAGCGTGGACTGAGCCTGAACACGTCAAGCGTTGGTGGGGACCGGACACCTATACTTCGCCCACTGTAAAAATCGATCTGCGTGTGGGTGGCAAGTACTTGTTTGCCATGCGGTCACCTGAAGGACAGGACTTCTGGAGCACGGGAACTTTCCGCGAAGTTGTCCCGGTGGAGCGCTTGGTGATGACCGATTCGTTCTCCAACGAAAAGGGCGAAATCGTCTCGCCAACCGTCTACGGTATGAGCGCCGATATTACCGATGAATTCCTCATGACAATCACGTTTGAAGACTTGGGCGGAAAAACACGCATGACCCTCGTACACTCTGGTATGCCGGAAGGCGAGATGCGCGAGATGAGCATTCTGGGCATGAATCAGTCGTTCGACAAGATGGCGGAAAGCCTCAAACAGCCGCAGCGCTAACGTCCTATCACAGGGGACAAGTGAATCATCACTCATCCCCTGTGTGATTCTTCTATGACAATGCGCCGAGAATTTGTCCCCGCGCATACCCGACAAACTGCGCCGTTTCTTCATATGTCAGGTCAGTGTGCGTCGGATCATGGCGGGCAACCCACGCCCGACGAATCAGCGGCAGCCACGTTTCCGGCAGGTGTGTTTCCGCCCACTCTACCGCCTGCTTTTTCGAGACTTGTTCGCCCAGTTCCAGACTGCACAAAGCACGGGTCAGCGTGAGGACGGCATACCCGCGATACGATGGCTGTTCCTTGGCATACGCGATGTAGGTTTTCCACTGATCGGCGTGTTCGCGGATGGCGTCGATGAATTCTTGTTTGCTGATCGGGGCGATCAGCGTTTGCGGTGGTTCTCCGTGCAGCGTAACGCCATATGTGCGCACGAAATACCAGTTCATCAGCCAAGCGCGATCCGCGTCGATGATGTGAAACGGCTCACCGGGGCTGATGTTCCCCATGCGGTGCGTTTCGGTGCGGAACATCTGCAAGCCGCGCCGCGCCATATACTGAACTTCGATGCGGTGATCCCATGCCGGGTAACGCGCGGCGAACGCCGCATGCATGGCAACGAGTGCACCCCCCTCCGCATCGGTGAGATCGCGATCAAGCGCCGCCAGTGTGTCAATGTCGCTGATGTTGAAGTCAAAATCGCCCCACACCAGCGAACCATACACGTAAAAGCCGATCAGCTTTTCGCCCAAGACGCGCCGAATATCCGCGAGGAGTTCTTGCAGCAGCGCATGGATAACCGGATCAAAATGCGGCTGCACTACGTATCCCGTCCGAGCGTAAGCATTATCCCAATCCCCGCCATCGCCATCGCCGCAATCACGAATGGCACGCCCCATTCTGCCTCGAAGGGTGGGAAGGTCTTGAGAAAGTTCATCCCGTAAAAGCCGGTGATCACCGCAAACGCGCCGAACAAAATCGTAAACACCGTCAGCCGCTTGACGACGATATTCAAGCGGTTGCTCGTGGACGAAAGATAAAGGTCAATCAAGTTGGAAAGCGTATCGCGGAAGGTATTCACGTTGTCGCTCACGCGGAGCAGGTGATCATACACATCGCGGAGGTAGTAGCGCAGTGCTTCATGGTTGACGAACGGATCACCTTCGCGGGTCAGCACGGCGAACATGTCGCGCTGCTGCCCGGTCACGCGCCACATCTCACTGAGGGCACGCTTGAGCTTGAACATCGTGGTCAGGTAAATTTGGCGCGGAGTCACAAGGATCGCTTCGCCTAATTCATCAATGTGATCGCCAATCGCGTCCATGATCGGGAAATAACTGTCAACCATCAAATCAACCAACACATAGAGCAGATACCCAGCGGAGAGCGGCAAACGACTGTTTCCGCGCTTTTCGATCCGGTTGATCGCGGCGTTGATCATCGGCTCATCGTTGTCATGCACGGTGACAAGATAATTCGCGCCAATAAACGCATCCAGTTCGCGGAAGGTGAGTTCGCCATCGCGGTATTCGACAGGATTCAGGATCGTGAACAGATAGCCGTCGTATTCTTCGACCTTGGGGCGCTGCCGTTCGTTGAGCGTATCTTCCACCGCCAGCGGATGAAAGTGGAACTGATCCGTCAGGATGCGCACTGCGTGTTCGTCTTCTCCTTTGAGATCAACCCAAAAGAGGCGGTTCGGGTCAGCGATGAGTGCCGCAATATCGGGAGAACTCTCCTCGTGACACCCGTCCTTGTCAAACGTCCATACGCGCATCATTGATCCTTCTGGAAAGTAAAAGGATTGAACCACAAAGAACACGAAGAACACAAAGCGATGGATTGCGGCTCTACTTTGTGTTCTTTGTGGTTCACATGCCCTTTAGAACCCGCTCAAGTGACTCAGATCGGCACGACCGCGCTGCATTGCGGCGATTGCCTGAAGCAGTGCATGGCGATTGGCGCGCAGTTCTGGTTCAGGCGCATTGACCAGCACGCCATCCCCCTTGCCCGTACCGAAGAAAGCGGTAATCGCCGGAAGCATTGGAACGAAGGCGGTCAGAAAATCATCTACGCCGCCGTTCGGTGTGAGCTTCGCCGCTTGAAACGCCGCATAGAGATCGCGTTCTTCCTGCTGCGCGAACGCCGCCGGATTGATCGTGTACTGTTCTGCGTCATCGCGGGTGATGCGCACACAGCGCGCAAAACCATCGAGAATCGGTGACCAGTCGGGACGGTTCACCCACGCTTGCAGCTCCTTAATGTTCGCTACGGCGCGGGCGGGGTTCGCGGATTGTTCGGCAAGCACCGCGGCGCTGACATCGAACGGATACCCTGCGTCATCCAGCCATGATTTTAAGCGTCCGGCGATGAACTCCATCACCTGTTGAATAGTCTCGTCGGTCACTTCAACCGTATTCGGAAGGAGTGCGCGCGTTAAAGACGCCGCCTCGCGCAGATCAACATCGATCCCGCGCGATGTGACGATCTCGATAATGCCGAGCGCGGCGCGGCGCAGTCCATACGGATCAGCCGTCGCCTGTGGTGCAAGCCCTGCCGCGAACAACCCAACAAGGCTGTCGAGCCGATCCGCAAGCGCCAGAAGAACACCGGCGCGGCTCTGAGGCAGGGTATCTCCCGCACCGCGCGGCAGCCAGTGTTCATAGATCGCGTCCGCGACCTCAAGCGGGTAGCCCGCCCGAAGCGCATACTCGCGTCCCATCGCACCTTGCAGCGAGGTCATCTCGACCACCATTTGAGTCGCAAGGTCAGCCTTCAGGATCGAGGCGGCGCGAGTGGCGATGGCGATTTCCGTCGCATCATAGCCAAGCAGATGACCGAGCGGCTCAACCAAGCGGGCGATACGTTCGTTTTTGTCAAGCATCGAGCCGAGTTTCTCTTGGAAGGTGAGCGTACTCAAGCGCGGCAGGAAGTCGTCGATGCGTCGGGCGGTATCCTGCGAGAAGAAGAACGATGCGTCGGCAAAACGGGCACGCAAGACCTGTTCGTTGCCGTGCGTCACCTTATCAAGATGTTCCGCATCACCGTTGCGCACACCGATGAAGTAGGGGAGCAGATTACCATTCGCATCTTCAACCGCGAAGTAGCGCTGTTTCTTCTTCATCACCATGACCAGCACTTCACGCGGCAGTTGCAGATATTTCTCTTCAAACGTGCCGATGAACGCTGTTGGCGCTTCAACCAGATTCGTGACTTCATCGAGCAGGGAGGCATCTTCCGGCACGCGCCCACCGACGGTTTTTGCCAGCGCCACGACGCTCTCTTGAATCATGCGCCGCCGTTCCGCTGCTTCAAGCTGAATACCCTGAGAACGCAGCGTGTTGAGATAGCCGTCCGCGCTCACAATGTCATGCTGCGGTGACGCATATGGACGCAGCCCGCGCGTGAAGTTGCTGCTGTTCACGCCCGCATAGCTGAACGGGATTAAATGATGATCAAACAGCGCGGTTAGCCAGCGGATCGGGCGTGAGAACGATACACCGCTGTTGTTCCAGCGCATTGACTTGACAAACTTGATCCCGCCGACGAATCCAGGCAGTTGTTCTGCCAGCACTTCCGCCGCCGAACGACCGGGAACATGCACGGTCGCCATCACATACTTACCGCCCTCGGTGTCTTCTACACGCAGTTGATCAACCGTTAGCCCACGCGAACGCGCAAAGCCTTCGGCGGCTTTCGTCGGCTTGCCTGCCGCGTCAAAGGCGCGGTCAGCGGCGGGACCTTTGTCGATACGCTCCATATCAGGTTGGCGTGCGATCACCTTGCGGGCGATCACTGCCAAGCGGCGCGGCGTTCCATAGATTTCTAAGCCCTCGTGAGTCAAGCGCAGATCGGCGAACAGCTTAGGCGCGGCGGTGTTCAGCTGTACAAGCGCGGCATCCAGATCATCCGGCGGAAGTTCTTCGACACCGATTTCGATCAGGACGTCCTGCGGCTGATCGCCCAACACCGACGGGGATGGTGCTGCCGCTGCGGGCGCGGCGCTCCCGTTGTTTCCGGTTGACCAGAAGGCATTCAGCTTATCGAGCGGGTATTCCATATCGCGGCGTTGATCGTGATAAGCGCGGGCGACCTTGCGCGTCATATCGCGCATACGCCGGAAGTAACCTGCACGCTCGGTCACGCCGATTGCGCCGCGCGCATCCAACACATTAAACAGGTGGCTGCACTTGAGCACATAGTCGTACGACGGAATCACCAGCCCGGCTTCGAGCGCACGTTTACTTTCGCTCTCATATGTGTCATAGGTCTGCTTCAAGCCGACCACGTCCGCGACTTCGAAGTAGTACTTGCAGTGTTCGATTTCACTTTGCAGGAAGATATCGCCGTAGTGGAGCGCGTCCTGCTCGCTCATGCCGTGCATCCATTCGATATCCCATGCGCGGTTTTTGTTTTGCAGCGGGATCGCAATCCGTTCAAGCCCGTAGGTAATTTCGACACTCACCGGATCAAGCTCGATACCACCCGCCTGTTGGAAGTAGGTGAACTGCGTGATCTCCTGCCCGTCCAACCAGACTTCCCAACCCAAGCCCCATGCGCCGAGCGCGGGACTTTCCCAGTTGTCTTCAACAAAGCGAATGTCATGTTCACGTGGGTTGATCCCAAGCGCCTTGAGCGATCGCATGTACAATTCTTGCGGGTTGCCGGGATCAGGCTTGAGGATCACCTGATATTGATAATAGTACTGCATACGGTTCGGATTTTCGCCGTAGCGACCATCGTCGGGGCGCACGCTCGGCTCGACGTAGGCAACGCGCCAAGGTTCAGGACCTAACACGCGCAGAAGCGTAGCCGGGTTGCCTGTGCCAGCGCCGACCTGAATGTTATACGGCTGCCACAAAACGCAGCCCTGTGCTGCCCAAAACTCGTGCAGCTTGAGGATGATCTGCTGAAAACTCAGCGGTTGGTGTGCTGTCATGCGCCGTCCACAAGGCTCTTAACACTGGGTAAGATTGCTGGCGGCTATTATAGGTGAAGGATGAAAGGGCGAAAAGGTGACTATCGCAGCAGGATCGAACGCAGAACTTCACAGCCGAACACGTACCCCCGTGCGCACGCTGATTGTGATCGCCATCGTGATCGCCATCGTCTTTTGGGCGGCAGGATTGGTCATCCGTTCTGGCAACCGGATCGTCGTCTGGGATGACCTACGCTCGACATTCATGGATGCGGCGCAATATCTTGACAACCCCTACGATGGAGCGGGCTATTTCGCCATGCCTTGGGCGAATCTATTTTTGCTCCCGTTCGATCCACTGCCTCTGGAACTTGCCGCGCTGAGCATGATCGTACTGTATTTCTCGCTGCTGGCAGTGATGGTATATAAATTCGGCGGCGGTCGCCTGTCGTTGATCGCCGCACTCACTTCCGCGATTGCGTTTGATGCCGCGCTTGAGATCAATATTGATTGGCTCGTCGTGATCGGGCTGCTCATCCCCCGTGAATGGAGCGCACCATTTTTGCTGATCAAGCCGCAGACCGCGCTGGGGTATCCGCTGGCATTCAAGCGGCGCGAGTTTGTGCGCGCCGCGATTGTCGGCTTGATTACGTTAATCGCCGCGCTGTTGATCTGGGGCGTGTTTCCGCTGGATTTGCTCGACAATATCCGCCGTTGGGAGACAAATCCGCTGGTCAACGTCGCGCCAATGGCAATTGTCGGAGTCCCCGTATCGCTTGTGATCGGTGTAGTGCTGGCGATCTTCGCGTTTCGGCGGCGCGATCCGGTGTATTCGGTGGCGGCGGGGATATTCTTCGTGCCGTATGTCGCGCCTGTAAGCGCTTTGGTGATGTTTACACTGCTAGCGGCGCGTCACCCGCGCGCCTGCTTGCTGGTCAGCATGGTGATCTGGGCGGCGGTCATACCGCTGGCGATCCGGTTTATCGGGGGATAAGGTCAAGCTGCCCTATCCCCGAACTGCCGGTGTTAATCACCCAACTTATAACGCTTGATATAAGCGGCATATTGTTGGTCGATCTGCGCTTTGCTCAAGCCGAACTGCTCCAACGAATAGCGATGCTCTTGAAACTTGCCGCGCGCATTATCCCGCAGCCAGTCTTTCATCTGCGCGTCGGCTTCGTTCGTCCAAGGCTGCTGCACTTTGGCGTAAATTTCCTTGACCGTTTCAACCGGACTCGAGACGAGATCGCCGTAATGCACATCGACAAACGTGAGCGCTGGGTTCTTATCACGCACCGCTTGGGCGCGTTCGATGCCTTTTTGCCACAAATCCGCCCACTGGCGACCAACTGTAGCGAGGTTCACGTGATGCGAGATCGGTTTTTGGACGGTTGCCATCAGGCTCGCCCATGAGGGGATCGCCTCGGCGGGGGAACGATGGGTGAACACGATCACCGCTTGAGGGAATACGTCCGCAATCGCGTCGAGCGTGAACAAATGGAACGGGGACTTGAGCGCCCAGCGGCGCGGCGTTTGCTTGAACTGAAGCACCTGTAACAAGCGGCGATAGCGCTGATATTCAAGGCGGTGATCATAGCGACTGAGCCATTCGGTGTACTCCGCTCCTGCCCCGCGTGCGACGTACTCATAGCGGTGCATCAGCAGAAACACGCATTCTTCCGGCTCATCAGCGGCGAGCGGGTGGATCGTCAGGTACTTCGGGATTGCGCCTGTGATCTGGTTGACCGAGCGTTGACCCGAACGCACGCGACTGCCGGTTTCGTGCATCGGCATCGGATCGGTCAATTCCCAGAACTTGGGGACACGCAGTTTGGGATCACGCGCTAACAAGCGGTGCAAGAGTGTCGTCCCCGTGCGCGGCAGCCCGGTGATAATAATCGGGCGCTCGATTGGTTCATTTACGACAGTCGGGTTATCGCGGGTGAACGCCTCAAGCTGAAGCGCGACGCGAAGCTGGCGGATAACTTCACCGCGCAGTACCGAGCGCGTGAGAAAGGTCGCATTCTCGTTTGCAAGTACGGACTTCCCCAAAACCTCCAAGCCTTCCCAGTTCACTGCCGCGTCAAATGTCTGCACTTGCGCAGCCTTGAGCGCCGCTCTCGTTAGGCTGTCCTGATCAAACTTGACCGGAAGCAAATTCATCCGGTGCAGTGCATCCGCAAGGCGAAGCGCTACCGGAAGCAGCGCAGGGGGAGTAGACTCGTCAAATGTCGAGCGATGTTCGGAACGAAGCGGAGGTGTGCTCATTCAACCCTCAAAGAAACTTCAACAGGAAGCGAAATCTGCGCCGATTGTAACGCGAACAATCGCACCTCCAAGGTGACGTGGTCTGCTAATCGCCTAAACGATAGCGCTTGATGTAAGCGCTGTACTGCTTGTCGATATCCTCTTTCGTCAACCCAAACTGTTCCAACGAATAACGGTGCTCTTGGAATTTGCCGCGTGCATTATCGCGCAACCAGTCCTTCATCTGGGCATCGGCGTCGTTCGTCCAAGGCTGTTGAAGCTTTTCGTAAACCTCTTTGACGGTTTCGACTGGATTTGAAACGATATCACCATAGAACACATCGACGAATTGAAGCGTTTTCGTCGATTGACGAACTGCGTCCGCACGTGTTAAGCCTTTGTGCCACAAATCCGCCCACAGGCGACCATTTGCCTTGAGATTTGTTTCGTCGATCAGCGCTTTGGTCGTGGTCGAAACAAAACTCGCCCATGACGGGATCACCGTAGCGGGCGAACGATGCGTGAATACAATGATCGCCCCCGGAAACGCATCAGCGATTGCGTCCAAGGCGAACAGATGGAAAGGAGACTTTAATACCCAGCGGCGGGTCGGTTGACGAAACTGCATCACCTGCAAATATCGACGGTAGCGCGCATATTCTGGGCGGTGATCGTAAGTATCAAGCCATGCTTCATATTCTGGAAGCGCACCGCGGGCAATGTACGAGTAGCACTGCATCAAGAGCCAGAAGCACTCTTCCGGGTCGTCGGCAGCCATTGGGTGAATCGTCGGAAATTTGGGGATAAACTGAAGCATCTGCCGAACCATGCCTTCCCCGGTATGAAGTCGCTTCTCGCTCTCTTGACTGGGTATAGGAGAGATCAATTCCCACAAACGCGGCGCGCGCATTTGCGGGTCACGCGCCATTAACCGGTGCAGCAGCGTGGTTCCGGTGCGCGGTAGTCCGGTGATGAAGATTGGTCGGACGATTGGTTCATTGGCAGCAGCGGGATTTTCGCGCGTATACGCTTCAAGCTGAAGGGCAAGCCGAAGCTGGCGCAGAACTTCCGAACGGAGCGAAGCGCGCGCCATATACGTCAGGTGCGATTGATTCAGGCTTGCCTTCCCCAAGACCTCAAGCCCATCCCAATTGACTTGTGCATCAAAGGTCGATGCTTTTGCGGCTTTGAGGGCGGCTTCCCTCAGGCTTTCACGATCAAACTTGACCGGCAGCAGTTTCATCCGGTGCAGAACATTGGCAAAACGCAAAACGATAGGAATGATCGCCGGGGGATTTGAGTCTTCAAATGTCGAACGATGTTCGGAGCGAACCGGAGTCGTGGTCATCGTATCCTCAAGTGAGCCAAGAGCCAATGCTGATTGTAACGCGCAGCACTTCTTTAAGGCACTGCGAAACAGCGGATAGAACTCGTAACCTGTCGTCCTCAGTAGGGTTATCACGCATATGAAGAAACTCTCACTGCGCGAACAATGGGCGAAACGCCCGAAGTCGCTGAAGCGGCTTGAAGACACTGAGCTTGTTGATCTCGCAAAAGCGGGCAGCAAAGATGCTTTTGGCGAACTGTACGAGCGGTACGTCGAAAGAATCTACAGCTACATTTATTACAGGACGGGCAACCATCACGACGCGGAAGATTTGACCGCGCGCGTGTTCTTCCGGGCGATGGCGCATATCGAAAGTTACACCGAACGCGGCGTTCCCTTCCAAGCGTGGTTGTATCGCATTGCACACAATTTGATCGCGAACTGGCACCGGGATCGTGGGCGGCGCAAGATCATCGCCCTTGATGAATTTCTCGCCGCCAGCCTGAAATCGGATGCGCCCGATCAGCAGGCGGAGGAGAACGAAGAGCGTGAAGCCTTATTGGCGGCGATCCGACGCTTGCCGGAAGAACGCCAGCAGTTGCTTCTGCTCAAGTTTGTCGAGCGGCTTTCGAATGCGGAAATTGGTCAACTTATGAACCGCACCGAAGGCGCGATTAAGTCCCTTTATCATCGCACGCTCATCGCTTTGCGCGATGAATTAACTGGATCGGGATCGCAGCGCGCATCAGGCGATTCGCTGAATACGAGGAAGGGTTGAAGCCTGCATGACTTATACGCCGAACAATACGTCGGGCGAACTGCCCATCGAGCAATTCGTCGCCAATGTCACTGATGCCGTGCAGTCGGGTAAGCAGAATATCGCCTACTTCATCGAGAAGTACGCGCTTGATCCTGAAGAAGCCGCGCAGTTTGTTCAGATGATCCGCCTGCTGACTGCCGCGCTCGTGCCCGTCAAGCCGAATAAGGAATTCACGAATCAGCTCAAACATGATCTGATCGGTGAACCGGAACGCTCGCTGGTCGCACGGCTGACGCAGCTCCCGCCGCGCGTGCAAATCGCCGCAATCGCCGCGTTGGGCGCGGGCTTGTGGCTGCTCGCCCGCCGCCGCTACGCTGCGTTGGTTGATGAAGTCGAAGGGGACGGTTCGGCAGAAATCGCCGCCGCCCGCTAATCGTCTAGTTACCGGGAAGGCTGCTGAGGAATTGGTTCAGCAGCCCCATTCCCCCGCTGGTAAACGCGAACGTTACCCCAGTCATCAACAAAATGATCAACCCAATGGCGAGAAACAGCATGCCGCGCGGCGCGCCGAACTCAAGCGCGGATTCGCTCGGATTGGCGGGGTTGTAATAGACCCGAAGCTGCCGCCCCGGTGGGTAATTCTGCGACACGCGCTGAAGCACGGTCTGATAACTCCCCAGTCCGACTTGACCGCCCACGCTCACGCGGTTCCCCTGATAACGATTGCCATTCACAAGGTATTCATACACCACATGCGGGTAGTAGCTGGTTGAAGTCCCCCCCCGACCTGACGATGAGCGGCGCATCTGCACTTCTGAAAACGTAACGCGACCGGGAGCAGGCTGCCAATTCCGCTTCGCCGCATTCAACGTCATGAACGAACGTACGCCAGAGACGACAAACACCAGTCCGATAATTAAAAATGGCACGGTTGTCAGAATAATCGTGAGCGACCCGAAGTTGGAAAAGATACCGTTGAGGTTCATACACAACCCTTTTGCTGACGTGAGCAAAACTGTGCGAACAAGGATATGTGAAATCTACACGAGTTTTGCTTTTTGCACTTCCTCACCGTTCAGCAACACGGCAGCGCTCAATCGTCAGCGACTGCCATTGAACAGTTGAACACTGCTCAATCGGCAAGCCAACCATGTTCACCAGATAGTCAAACGGATAGGAGACGGTCGGGATAAAATACAACCATTCGGTTTCATCGTTCGGGATCACTTGCTCAGACCGTCCTGCGTGAACCATCGTATAGATCACGGGTTCATTGAGGCAGCAAGCCATGACCATCGTGCCATTCTCGTCCGTATGAGAGTCAAGAAACGCGATTGCTTCGTCGACTTCTGTCTGCACACCGAGTAACCCTGACGGCACAAAGATCATCAGCGCGAGCAGCGACCACGCAGGAATTCGGAAATACTGAACAACTCGTGCCAATCCAGCCCCCGCCGCGAGAAAAATCAGCGGGACAAGATATAAGTAGTTGCGTCCGAAAAACAGATTCCCGATCAGCGTCCATTGAATCAACATCAAGACCATCGCGCCACCGATCATGAGGATCATCAACTGCCATAAACGCCGCTTAGGACCCGCCAGAATTAATAACACGCCGACCCCAATCGCCATCAGCGGACTTGTAAACCATGTTGCGAATATGTCGCTGAGCAGGAAAGCCACGTCCCTCATGCCAAACTCGTCAATATGCGCCCCGATCACACCATTGAGCACATTGGGCAGATAGAACATGCTCCCGATGATCGCGCCGACGATCAGCGGCGGCATCATCCGACGCGCATGATATCGCTGTCCCGCCGTCTCACGCTTGAAGAACCAACCGCGCCCCACCAGAAAAATCACCGCGCACGCGATCAAGATCGCCAGCGATGGCATGGTGAGCATCAGGGCGGCGCTCGTAAGGAGCAGTGGATAGCGGCGTGCTCGGTCGCTATAAATCAGTTCAAACAGGATCAACGTCAAGGCGACCGAAAGCGTATAGCCGCGCGCGTTGACGGCAAAATCAGCATAGGCGAAACACAACGCCAGCAGCACCGCAGCCGCGATCCCGGTCATCGGGTTCACGAGTTTTCTTCCAACCCGTATCATCAACGCCAAGCCTATCAGCGCCGTCGCAAACGCTGCAAAACGAAGTGTGAACGGAGACATACCCATTGTCTGAGTCACCATCCACACAAACAACGAATGCAGCATATGGTTATTCGGAGCCTCGTATGAACCCAGCGCACTAACCGGGGACGAGATGAAGCGGGTCGCCGTAAAGGCTTCATCGTAGCGAAGCGTGCGATTCAGATAGGGCACGGTATGCGCTGCGAAGATTAGCAGCAGCAGAACGGAGGTGATGTAATATCCGAGTCGGCGTTGACGCATCTGGTCTACCTTTATGCTGGTTTTGGCATTGTAATTGCGTCGTCATGAAATTTGGGATATACTAACTGAGTAGGGATATATAATCCTTATCTCCTCCATTTTTCCTCTTCATCACCTTATGTCGAATGCTTGACATCAGGTGAGTTTTGCATGTATACTCGTCGTTCACGTTGTTTTTAGATTCCGCCTGCGAACCCTGTCACTATCACGCTAAGGGTTCACACGGCGTGACCCACGTTTTCCGCATAAACTTTTTTCCTCGGTTGGTTGTGGGTAAGGAGCAACAGTTTTGCGTCGGCTAGGCTACACCAAGAGTTATGCCCGCATCCCCAGCGTCCAGGCACTCCCCTCGCTCATTGAAGTGCAGTTGGATTCATTCAACTGGTTTCTAGCGGAGGGATTGGCAGAGCTTTTCGACGAGATCAGCCCGATCGAGAGCTACAATGGCAACCTGAAACTCTACTTCCCCGGCAAAAGCCGCGAAGCACAAGAGTTTGGGCTGCGCTACTGGTTTGAAGAACCCAAGTACAGTGAAGAGACTTGCCTAGAACGGGATATGTCCTTCGCCGCGCCGCTGTATATCCGCGTGGCATTGGTCAACCGTGAAGCAGGTGATGAGGTCGTCATCTCGGACATCTTCCTCGGTGACTTCCCGATCATGACCGAAACGGGCACGTTCATCATTAACGGTACGGAGCGCGTGGTCGTCAGCCAATTGATCCGCTCCCCCGGCGTTTACTTTGACGCGGAAGAAGATCGCACGACTGGGCGAACGCTCTCCAACTCGAAGCTGATCCCGGATCGCGGCGCGTGGATGGAATTCGAAACGCGCAAGAGCGACTACCTGACGATCAAGTTCAACCGTAAACGCACGATCCCTGTGACGATCCTGCTGCGCGCACTCGCCGCCGTGAGCGACGGGCTGCCCGGCGTGCAGTCACCGATCCAGTTCGGGACGGATGAGGAAATCATCGAACTGTACCGTCAGGTCGATGACAACCCGGATCACCACTACATTCAGTCCACTCTCAAGATGGAACCGGTGTGGGAGCTGAAGAAGGATCAAACGATTGCACAGGCGGCGCTGATCGAGTTTTACCGCCGTATGCGCCCCGGCGATCCACCCACGCTCGACAATGCGCGCGAATATCTGGAAAGCCAGTTGTTCGACCAGCGCCGTTATGACTTGGAGCGCGTGGGACGTTATAAGCTGAATCAGCGGCTCGGTTTGGATGGGCTGATTCCGCGCACGTTCCGCACCGTGACCAAGCATGACGTGGTGCGTCTGCTGGAACGCATGATCAACATCAACAATGGCAAGATCGGCAAGGATGATATTGACCACCTCGGCAACCGCCGCGTGAAAACCGTTGGTGAGCTGATTCAGAACAAGCTCCGCATCGGTCTGCGCCGCACCGAACGCGTGGTCAAGGAACGCATGTCGATCCGCGAAAGCGAAAACCTGACCCCGGTCGCGTTGGTGAATATCCGCCCGATTGTCGCGTCGATCCGTGAATTCTTCGGTTCGTCGCAGCTTTCGCAGTTCATGGAACAAACCAACCCATTGGCGGAACTCACACATAAGCGCACGCTCTCCGCGCTCGGTCCCGGTGGTTTGCGGCGTGAACGCGCAGGCTTCGATGTCCGTGACGTGCATCACAGCCATTACGGACGCATCTGCCCAATCGAAACACCAGAAGGTCCGAATATCGGTCTGATCGGTCGTTTGGCGAGCTATTCGCGTGTGAATCCATATGGGTTCATCGAAACGCCGTATCGCAAGGTCGTGAAGTTCCTACCGCCGTCCGATCCGCGCCTAGTAGGGCGCACCGTCCGCGAAGACGTGCTGACCGCCGAAGAAAAGGTTCTGGCGAACGATGGCGACGTCGTAACCGAGAAGATGATTCAGGCATTCACCAAAGCCGGAATCGAACAAATCCCGGTGCAACCGTTCATCAGCGGCGATATCGAGTACCTGTCAGCTGATCGCGAGGATGATTACGTCATCGCACAGGCGAACAGCCCGCTGGATGATCTAAACCAGTTTTCGACGGATCGTGTTTCGGCACGCTTCAACCAGAAATTCCTGTTCGTGCCAGCCCGTCGCATCGATTACATGGACGTAGCAGCCCGTCAGATCGTCGGTATCAGCGCATCGTTGATCCCGTTCCTTGAACATGACGACGCCGGACGCGCCTTGATGGGTTCGAACATGCAGCGCCAAGCCGTTCCGCTGCTTGCGCCGGATGTGCCAATCGTCAGCACGGGTATGGAACAGCAAGCCGCCTATGACAGTGGTCAGCTCTTGATCAGCGATGTCGAAGGCGAAGTCAGCAGCGTGCAGGGCGACCGGATCATCATTCACACGACGAACGGCGACGAGCGCATTTACAAACTGCGCAAGTACAACCGTTCTAACCAATCAACGTGCGTCGATCAGCGCCCGATCGTCCGTAAAGGACAGCATGTGGTCAAGGGCAGCGTGTTGGCGGACAGCAGTTCGACCTACATGGGCAATCTTGCGCTCGGTCATGATGTGCTGGGTGCGTTCGTGTGCTGGTTTGGTGGTAACTACGAAGACGCGATTCTGATCAGCGAAGACATGCTGCGCGCCGATAAGTTCACCAGCATTCACATCGAAAAGCACGAAGTCGAAGCGCGTGATACCAAGCTTGGACCGGAAGAAATCACCTACGACATTCCCAACGTCGGTGAGGATGCGCTGAAAGACTTGGATGAGTTCGGGATCGTCCGCATCGGTGCGGAAGTCGGTCCGAATGATATTCTCGTCGGCAAGATCACGCCGAAGGGCGAAAAAGAACTCAGTCCGGAAGAAAAGCTCCTCCGCGCAATCTTCGGTGAAAAAGCGCGTGAAGTGAAGGACTCCTCGCTGCGTCTGCCGCATGGCGAACGCGGCAAAGTCGTCGATGTCAAGACCTTCACACGCGACGAACACCCTGATCTCCCAGCGGGCGTGGAAAAGATGGTGCGCGTCGCCGTCGCCCAGAAGCGTAAGCTGACGGTGGGTGACAAGATGGCAGGTCGTCACGGCAATAAGGGTGTCATCTCCAAGATCGTCCCGATTGAGGATATGCCATACTTGAGCGACGGTCGCTCGGTCGAAATCATCCTGAACCCGACGGGTGTTCCCGGTCGTATGAACCTCGGTCAGGTGTTGGAAATTCACCTCGGATGGGCGGCGGAACGGCTCGGTTTCCGCGCGATTACGCCCGTATTCGACGGCGCAAAAGGTGAAGAAATCGAAGCGGAACTCGGTCGCGCATGGCTGATCGACTACGTATGGCGCTTAATCACCGACCGCGCTTGGGAGTGGATTCAGACCGAAGACTACGATCCGATGCAATACGAGGATGACGACGAAGTGCGCCGCCTGTATGTGCATCAGTGGCTCGACGGACGCGGCTACGATAGTGAAGAACTGCTCCACAATACCGACTATGCGCGGCGTGCCGTGCTGGCGGAGTGGCTGCGCGAACAAGGCTACGAGCCGACTGACCTGATCAACTGGGATAATGTCGAACTGAACACAACGGAGCGCAAGCGCCGCGATAAAAACGCGATGACCGTCTCGATCCGGCATTGGATGATGTGGGCAGACCCCGGCGTTGAAATTCCTGAAGGCGTGGAAGCATGGGATTTGCTCCCTTATGCGGATAAAGTGATGTTCCGCACCGGGGTACCGATCCCGCACTACGGCAAGCATACCTTGTTCGATGGGCGCACAGGCGAACCGTTCGACCAAGCCGTGACCGTCGGCATGATCCACATGCTCAAGCTGGCGCACCTTGTCGAAGACAAAGTGCACGCCCGCTCAACCGGTCCGTACAGCCTTGTAACGCAGCAGCCGCTCGGCGGTAAGGCACAGTTCGGCGGTCAGCGCTTCGGTGAAATGGAAGTGTGGGCGCTGGAGGCTTACGGCGCGGCGTACACACTCCAAGAAATGCTCACCGTCAAGTCGGACGATGTGCAGGGGCGCGTCAAGACGTATGAAGCGATCATCAAGGGTGATCCGATTGAAGAACCGGGCATTCCGACCAGCTTCCGCGTGTTGGTGAAAGAACTCCAGAGCCTCGGCTTGGCAGTGGAAGCGATCAGCGAGTCCGGTGAAGTCGTGCGCTTCGGCAAGGAAGATGAGCGCATGGTACTCGGCAAGATTGCTCACAAGGACGGGCGCTCAAGCTCAAACGGCGACATCCCCGCGATTTTGGGAAGCGACTCGCTCGACTAAAAGCAGCGCGCACAAGACATAAATAGAAAAGCGGGCGATCCGACACCGGATCGCCCGCTTTTTTCATATATTGCGTTTGACTATGCCTTACGAATTCGGGATTTCGCCCGCATCCGGGAGCGGCGCACCACCCCACACGACATCGAAGTTCGCACCGAGCGATTCCGCCGTCACCCAGACGTAACGGGCTTGGCAGGCGATGAACAGCTTGTAGAAGCCGTCACGCGCTTCGAGAATCCACCATGCAGTGCCAACGGGCAGCACGACAACGGGGTTGGCAGTTCCGGCATCAAGACGCGGTGCCCAATAAGTCGTAACCGGACCGATCACGCGACCCTGTCCGAGCAGCGGACTCGGCGGATACGGGCAGTCTACCGTCGGTTCGATCACTTCGACCGGGGTATAGCAGCCTTCTGGAGCTTCCGTGCTATCCGAGTCAATCTCGACCGTGCGCGAGGAGTCCGTGTAAATCGTCGCGGTAATCGTCGCCCCCGGCGCAGCATTGATCGGATAGCTGTCGGAGAAATACACATTCCCCGAATCGATGATTTCCGATACCATGCCGCTGATCACGAGGAAGAAGTCAGCACCACCGCCGCGCTTGGCGGTCATCATGGAGGCAGGGCTTTTCGCTACTTCACTCTCGTCATACACTTCAACATACAAGGTGCAACCATCTGCGCCTATGCTGACGCCATACGGCGGCAGTGACTCGCCAGCGGCAGCGGTCAACACATTGAGCGCGAGCAGGAAAACGAATGATAAGAAAAGTAGAACACGACGCGTGGATTTCATGACAGATTTCCCCCCAAAATAGATGACATGTTTCTATCTGCAACTATACACAAATTTCACAAATGTTCTTGTGTCAACTCATAAATAAGCTGCAAATTTTCCGTCAAGATAGTCGTTGGGAGTCCAGTAATGGACTCCCCTGTATGAACTTTAGGGCTGAACTTCGCCCGCGTCCGGCAGCGGCGCACCACCCCACACGACATCGAAGTTCGCGCCGAGCGATTCCGCCGTCACCCAGACATAGCTGGCTTGGCAGGCGATGAACAGTTTGTAAAAGCCGTCACGCGCTTCGAGAATCCACCACGACGTGCCAACGGGCAGCACCACCACGGGGTTGGCGGTTCCGGCATCAAGGCGCGGTGCCCAGTACGTCGTGACTGGACCGATCACGCGCCCCTGACCGAGCAGCGGACTCGGGGGGAACGGGCAGTCTGCTGTCGGCAGAATCACTTCTACCTCGCCGCAGTCGTCGGTCGATTCAACTTCCTGTGCGCCAAAAATGATATTGCCCACAGAATCCGCCGCGATAAACACGTTGATCAGCGTTCCGGGAGCAACGCCTGCCAGCGAATAGGAGCGAAAAACGACGCTGCCGATCGGATCAGGAATACCTTCATTGATGCCCAATTCCGGAATGATCACAAAGGCATTGTTGGCGACAGCGGCTTTCGCAAACAGGGCAGGGGTCTCAGATTTGGCAACCAGAGGTCCACGCCCGGGAATAGTGAATTCCACGTAAAGCGTACATCCATCAACCGAAGCGCTGAACTCATAACCGCCTTCACCCGCGAATACCGGCAGTGCACTCACCAGCACGATCAAGAACAGCAAAACGGCAAACACTGACCGATGACCAAACTTCATGACAAACTACTCCTAGGGATGTGATCGATGTCAGTACGCAACTATACGCGTATTTTCCTTGGACGCTAACCAAAAGCTGTAAAGAAGCTGCATAAGTTTGTGACAGTTGCGAGAACGAGCAGATTCACCCATGATCGGCATGGGTAACGAAAGGTATGCTTGGAACGCAACCACAAAACCGAACGGATGGATGCACCATGAACCCACTCCATGAATGGACACTCTCGGCAGCGGAGGCAATCGCGCTGCAAAAACAACTCGCGGCTCAGTTGATCCATGATCGTCCGCTCGATTTGAACGCGATCCGCTTGGTGGCAGGTGTCGATGTGTCGGTCAAACCGAATCCGATGGGCGTAGATATGTCTCAGGCGGCGATTGCGGTTTTGGAATATCCGTCGCTGACGCTGGTCGAAGCCGCACTGGCTGTCATGCCGACGCCGTTTCCCTACATCCCCGGCTTGCTGTCCTTCCGGGAAGCGCCTGTGATCCTACAAGCGGTCGAAAAGCTGACGACTGCGCCGGACGTGTTCATCTTTGATGGAATGGGACGCGCGCACCCGCGCCGGATCGGGATCGCATCGCATGTCGGGTTGTGGCTGCAAAAACCGACGATTGGTTGTGGAAAAACGCTCTTGACTGGACGATACACCGATCCCCCTGCCGAGCGCGGCGCATGGTCGCCGCTGGTTGACCGCCAAGAGATGATCGGTGCGGTACTCCGCACCCGTGCGACGGCAAAACCAGTGTACATTTCGGTTGGGCATCTCGCGGATTTACCAACCTCGCTTGAACTGGTGATGCGCTGTACGGGCAAATATCGACTGCCAGAACCGATCCGCGCCGCACATCATGCAGCGGGCGATTTCACGCCTTAAAGTCGATGATCACCGTACACGTATGTAGTTTGTAACTCACATAATGGGCTTGCCTGTGGTTGAATGTGCAAAAATGTTTGCTTCAACCACAGGTAATCTCATGACTAATGTGATGAACAGCTTCGCCAATACCTTTGTAAAACCGCTCCTCAAATCTCCACTGCATCCGCTGATGAGCCGCAAACTCGTGTTGATCACCTACACGGGGCGCAAATCGGGCAAGGAATACACGTTCCCGGTCGAATACACGCAGCATGAGCGCACGCTGACGATCTTGACGTGGAAAGAGCGGACATGGTGGAAAAATCTGGAGGGCGGCACTCCTGTGACTGTTCGGTTACAGGGGAAAACGGTCAAAGGAAAGGCGGCTGTCCATCATTATGACAAAGACCACGCGGCGCGCTTCTTGAAGAAGCGGATGCCGACTTGGACGGATCAGCAAATCGCCAAGAAGGTCGAAAGCGCGGTTGTGGTCACCATCCATCTGCTTTACAGCTAAACGGCAGCCTTCCACGCCTCAAGCAGCGCGGGCAGCCCCGTAAAGGTGCTGTCCGCTTGAATACTCGCCTTTTCCGCTTCGGCGGGCGATGTCACGCCCGTTAGGACGAGCGCTGTCTGAATCCCAATCTCCGCCGCCCCCGCGATATCCGTATCGAGACGATCCCCGATCATCAGCGTGCGATCACGCGAAACGTCGAGCGATTCAAGCGCGGCATCAAACATTGCCCGCCCCGGCTTGCCCATACTGATCGGAATCTTGCCGGTGGCGGTTTGAAGCGCCGCGACGATGCTGCCCGCACCGGGAACAAGCCCATCGGGTGTAGGAAACGTCGCGTCGGTGTTAGTGGCGATGAAATCCGCCCCGGCGCGCACGCACAAACTCGCCTGCTTGAGCTTGTCATACGTGAGCGCGAAATCAATCCCCACCACAACCGCCACCACGCGCGGATCAACCTCGCCTGTTACATCAAAGCCGGCATCCGTGATCAGTTTCCGCAGTCCGTCACCACCCACCACATGAATCACCGAGCGATAAGGATAGCGGCGCGTGATGTATGCCGCCGTCGCTGTGCCGCTGGTCACAATCTGGTGTTCTTCAATGCCTTCGACTGCCATCCGCGCCAGCTTTTCGACATAATCAGCGGGGGTCATGCGGCTGTTGTTGGTCGCCAGCGCAAACGGGATCGCGCGGGCGCGCAAGAACGGGAACAGATCATGAATCCCCGCCAGCGGTTGATCGCCGCGCCATAACACGCCATCCATATCCATGATGACGCCTGAAATTCGCTTGAAATCGATCATGAGTTCCTCATACGCTGCGTTCGCGGGTGGCGGTTGGTATTTCTGATACCTCACGCTGGTGAGGGAGAACGATCATACGCGCAGTGCGAAACAGAAAATCCTTCACTATCGCTGGTGATGTTCGCTTGAGCGGTTGAGTAATACCGCGAAAGACGAGAAGAAAACCGATCAACAAGCCGACCGGTATTCCGGCGAGTGCAGCCAAGATATAAGTGGATCGTTCAGCAGAGGACACCTGTTGATACATCACATCAATGCCTGCACCCCAAAGCGTGCTAAACACCATATTCACGCCCCACCCCCAAAGTGCGTAGATGATCACCGCTGTGATCAACGCGCCAATCAAACGCGGAAAAAAGTTTCCGGCGACCGATACAGCACCGCGTCCGCGATCCGCAGCGACCACGCGGCTCGTGCATGACTCGCACAAGTAGAGCGGGAAACGCCCGTCGGATTTGAATGTCTCTGTAATGTGAGTCGTCGTGACAGTGACATTGCCATCGAACACTTCTTCATCGTAGGATTCATCTTCGTATTCTCCGGTGACGCTGTTCCATGTGCGGCGGGTGCGCGTTACCGTGCGATACGTCGGTTCGTCGTGTGTCGTCGTGTAGCGGTTGGTTTCGTACCATGCGCCAAAGTAAATCATCGCGCGGTGCGGGTGCGGCGGCGAACTTCCACAGCGTGCGCATCGCTGCATCGCTGAAGCATTTGGCGTGTAACCGGGCGTTTTCAACAAAATCGCGTCAATATGCGCATCGATTGCTTGGCGAAGTCCGGCATGATAGGTCACTTTTTTGCCGAACAGAATCGAAAGCAGCACGCCAATGAATACGAGCACGCCGACCAGCCCGACGACGACATGAAACAAAAGCTGCGCCGACGGATCACTGAGCAGACCGAGCAACCGCCCCGGATTGGCGGTAAATGCGTTCCAGAGATACTGTGTGCCAATCCATGCGTCGTGGAGTAGATTCAGAGTATCGGAGATGCTGGACAGGCTGTAGCGCATCGTCATCCAAAGGGCATAATACGCCAGCAGCAGACCGACAGCGATAAGCACGATGATACGGTTAGTGGGAATCCCGGTTCGCATCGAAACCTTCCAAGAGGGAGCGAAGTAGAACTAAGGCACATCTTACCGTGAACAAAGGACATTTCAAGGAGAGGATATGACCTTTTCAATCGCGGCATATGATCCGCATGAGCAAGCATGGGGCGTCGCCGTTGCCAGCAAATTTCTCGCAGTCGCGGCGGTCGTCAGTTGGGCAGAAGCGGGCGCGGGCGCAGTCGCTACCCAGTCGTATGCGAAGGTCAGCTATGGGCGCGACGGTTTGGCGTTGATGCGCGGCGGCATGAGTGCGCAAGAAGCGCTGAACAACGTGATCGCGGGGGATAAAGAGCGCGATAAGCGTCAGGTTGGCATGGTCAGCCGTGACGGGAGCGCCGCAACCTACACCGGAAGCGCGTGTCACGCATGGGCGGGCGGCAAAACAGGCGAAGGTTTCGCAGTTCAAGGCAATATCCTGACCGGCGCGGACGTAATCGAAGCGATGGCGGACGTGTTCAGCGTGACAGGCGGCGAACTCGCGGATCGGCTGGTCGCGGCACTGGCAGCGGGCGATGCTGCCGGAGGCGACAGCCGGGGACGGCAGGGCGCGGGCGTTCTCGTCGTCAAAGAAGGCGCCGGCTACGGCGGCGATAATGATCGCTACCTCGATCTGCGCGTCGATGACGATCCTGCGCCGATTGGCAAACTGGCAACCATGGTGCGGACGCATCACCTGTTTTTTAGCAGCCCACGCCCGCAAGATGCGGTCACGATCACCGAAACGCTGGCACGCGAACTTCAGAAGATGATGCAGATCGGCGGGTACTGGAAAACCGATGTCAACGGCGTGTGGGACGAAGACTCGAAGCTCGCGTTTGATGCGCTGATCGGAAACGAAAACTTAGAAGAACGCTGGCGGCGCGAAGACCCGGACAAGATCGACCGTGTCGCGTTGGAATATCTGCGCGAACGGTATCAGGTGTGAGCCGACTCGGACTGCTGATTCTGCTGCTCGCTGCCGCGCTGCGGATCGTGCCGTTGGCGGATGATGTTCGCTTTCACCCGGACGAAGCGCTGTTCACGACATTCGCGCGCGGCATGCTGACTTCGGGCGATTGGCGGCTGATGGGCGATCTCGATAAAACGCCGCTGTCGATCTATATCAACGCGGCATCGCTGGCGCTGGTCGGGGTGACGTATGAGCGCGGCGTTCCTGACCTCGATCCGCGTTTGGGCGAATTCGCGGCGCGTTTGCCGGGAGTATTCGCCGGGATCATCTGGGTGGCAGCGGTGTACGCACTCACCAAGCGGCTGTACCAGAATCAAACGCTGGCGGCGTGGGCGGCGCTGTTCATGGCATGCGCCCCGCCCGCGATTGCCTACAGCGCGGCAGCATTCACCGACGGCTGGATGCTGGCGTTTTCCGGGTTGGCGCTGTGGATGGCGGCTGCAGATCGACCGCTGACGAGTGGGGTTTTTCTCGCGCTCGGATTTTTGTCGAAACAGCAGGCGCTCTATTTTGTGCCGCTTGCGTTTGGATTCTTGCTTCTACCTGTGACGGTGAATTCCATCCCTGCTGTGATCCGCCGCGCTGTGCTGCTCCTCGTGCCGGTCGCAGGCACTTTTGGGCTGGTGATCGGCTGGGATGCGCTGCGCCGCCCATCTCCGCCGCTGTTGGCGCTGGCGGCGGTGAACAATTCACCGGGGCGGCTGATCCGCTCAGACGAAGTGGTGCCGCGTTTGATCACATGGCTGGAATGGGGGCAGTTCGCTATCGGCGCGCCGACGCTGTTCTTGACCGCTCTCTCGCCGCTGGCGTTAAGCTGGCGAGTGCGCAAGCTCCCGCAAACGCGCGAAGCCGCCGCCGATCTTCTAATCGTGATCTTTATGCTAGGGTATGCGTTCGCGCACTGGCTGATCGCGTTCAATACGTATGATCGCTATCTGCTGCCGCTTGTGCCGCTGTTGGCAATCTTAGCGGCGCGGACGGGATTTTGGCTGTGGGCGATGCTGGCGCGCTGGATCACCCACCCGGAGCTTACGGTCGCGGCGGGCGCGGTTGTGATCTCGCTGCTCACCGGAGGGTGGAACGCGGCGCAAGGCGGCTCGATCTACAACGCCGAACGCTACGAACAAGGCGACTTGATTGCGCTGGCAGATTACTTGAATGGATTACCAACAGCCACGATCCTCTACGATCACTGGCTTGGCTGGCAGTTGAGCTATTATCTTGGCGCCTGGCATGACAAACGACGGGTGTATTACCCAACACCGCACGCACTCGCGGAGGATGCGGCGGCGCTGAGTGAACAAGAACAGCGATACTTCCCTGCTCCCGCATCGCGGGCGTTTGAGGTGTGGCGTGAGGCGCTGGAAAGCGCAGGGTTCAGTGTAGAGCGCGTGTATCTGGCAGGAAGTTACGCGGTTTACCGCTTGATTCCACCCTAAGACGTCGCGGATGTTCGTCGCCCGGTGCGCAGCATTTCGGTCGCAACGGTGAGCAGATTATTGGTGATATAAGGCTTGGTCAGGTAACGGTCAGCGCCCGCATCAAGCGCTGCACGAATTTGATCAGGATCAATTGTCGCAGACAAAACGAGAATCGGGATCGCGTCAAAAATGCTCTTGGCGCGAATTTGGCGCAAGAACTCAAGTCCAGAAACATCCGGGAGCATGAGGTCAAGGATCAGCAGGTCGGGGAGCGGTGGAGTCTTCAAACGCTGCGCGGCGTCAGCGGCGCTCATCACTGAAACGGTTTCAACGCGCAGGCGAGAAAGCAAGACACGCACGAGGGTCAGGATTTCCTGATCGTCGTCTACGACTAGTACACGCTTCTGAGTTTCGACCACACATGTCATCCTTCGGGCACACTGCCCGACTATCGCAGAGAGTTTATTTCTAACCCAATTCATACCGCTTGTCGAGTGGGCATTTTAGGGTACACTGGACTTTGCACAGATTTGCACAAACTGGAAGAAAAGAGGCGTTTGGGTGACTCAAATTCTCCACCGTCGGCTGCAGCGCACAGCACTGGCTTTCTCTTGTGGGGTGGTGTTGATGACAGCAGGCTGTTTTCGTTCTGCCAGCGACGCGCCGACAGACGACTCCGCCGCCACACCGACAACTGCCCCGCCGACGATTACCGTAGGTGCGCCGCTCAACGCTGACCCAACTGACGATCCACAGTTCACTATTGTGACTCCGCCAACGCCAACCGAAACCATCGATCAGCCTCCGACACCGTTCCCCACCTTGACACCGGTTGAAGGCGGCAGCGGTGTGAATACCGTGCCGACGTTGACACCAACCACCAATGCTCAGGAGATGCCGCCGACGATTCAACCGCCGGGTGCCTTCAACGGCACGCCGACGATCACGTTCATCACGCCGGGAAGTCCACTCGGATTCATCACGCCCGACCCGATAACGCCGACTCCGATCACGTTTGGCACAACTGGCACACCTGATCCGTTCAGCGCGCTTGAGTCGGGTTCAGGAAGTGACCCACTGTCTACGGACGATGCGATTGCCGAAGAATGTATTTACATCGTGCAGCCGGGAGATACGCTGTTTGGGATCGCCCTACAAGAAGATATCTCGGTCGCAGCGATTCGGGAAGCAAACCCTGATCTCGTCGGCACGGATCCGATCTTGCAGATCGAGCAGGAATTACGGATGCCCTACGAAGGATGCCCGGATTATATCGCGCCGACGATCACGCCGACGCGAAACATCACCCCCAGCACGAGCGCCGAAGGTTCGGGCGAACTTTATGTCGTACAGCCGGGGGATACGCTCTCGAATATTGCGGCGCGTTTTGGTGTGACGGTTCAAGCCATTGTCGAAGCGAACAACTTGACGAATCCTGATGTGCTGGACGTTGGCGATGAACTCGTAATTCCGAGCGGCGATTAAGATTGCGCGGAAAATCGGTACAATGGGTCAGGTTTTTCGTCTGTCAAAACGAGAGGGTATCGAATGAATAAAATCACGGCACGGCTGGTCATTCTCATGGTGGCGTTGGTCGCCGCTTCGTGCAGCCAGATCGGAACGGGCGGAAACTATCCCACACAGGGAAGTATCAGCGACAGCGCATCGGCGTCACGCTATCTGCCTAACTTGCCGGGATATATCGCAACCGACGTACAGAGCATCAGTGACGCGGTGGCAGCAGCGGGCGGATCAGCAGCATTGTTCAGCGGAAATCCAGTCGCGGCGGCATTGATCGCGCAGATTGACGGGATGATCGACTGCTACAAGAGCGTTGGCGCGTTGGCGGCAAAAGCGTATGTCCAAGCGGACATCGCCAGCGTGGTTGAGGGAAATGTGCCGATGTTCGGCGCAATGGCGGTCATTAATCAGGATCGTATCATCAACAACGCGATCCCGTGCGCGTTAGGGGCAGGGGTTCAGCGTTCGCAAGCGGACGCGCCGCAGCCGTGCGCCAGCAGCGGATCGTTCACCGTCGATGGCGAAACCCTATATTACGTGTATGCAGCGAGCAGTATAACGTTGTGCAACATGTTCCAAGCGGCGATTCCGAGTTCGTAGAGATCTCTCCGTTCCCTCTTGATCACAGGCGATCAAGAGGGAACGTAAGCCGCGATTACGCCTTCCCTTTGGCAAACAACCGCGCCATGATCACCATATCGAGCAGTTCCCCGTTGCGCTTGTACAATCCCCGCTTGACTCCTTCCCGCTCAAAGCCAAACTTTTCGTATACGTGAATTGCGCGCGTATTCCCCGCAAAAACTTCGAGTTCCACGCGCTCGACAACCAGACTGCGCATCGCCCAATCGAGCGCCGCTTGCATGAGTGCCGAACCAACGCCGCGACCGCGCCATTCCTTCGCCACATACACGCCAAGCGCCGCCATATGCGTGTCGGCGCGGAGCGTCCCACCGCCGCACGTCAGCGCGCCGATTACCTGACGATTTGCCTCCGCAACCAAAAAGACGGAATTCGCAGAACCGGATACTTCTATAATGCGATCACGAATGCGCGCAATTGGCGGGGCAAATTCGTCAGGCGCGTAAGGGGTATCGACAGGAGGTTGTTCGCGCAGTATGGCGGCGATCAAGCCGATGTATCCGGCGGCATCGCTCGGCATCGCGGGACGCACTTGGTACGGTATCATCGTTGAAACTCCTCTGACGGTAAATGGCAAAAGATTAGAACCTGTAAAACCTTGTAAATCTCACGGGAAGCGCACGGCACAGTTTTCACATTTTTTGCACATTTAACATTTGCTTAACAGAATTGTTGATATGATGCAGCTATCGCAGCCAGTAGAGGTGGAGCATATTCATGAACGGTTTCCGCAAGTCCGCCCCATCCATCAAGCCGATTATCGGCTTAGTCGTTTTCCTGCTGATGCTCGGCGCAGTGCTTCCTGCAGCGGCGCAAGATGCCTCAGCGTTAATCAGTTCAACTGATTGCTATGCTGAAGATGATACTGCCTACATTAACTTAGAACTTGACGTTTTCTACCGCCGCAACCGTGATGTTACGGTCGCAGCATGGCCCCGCAATGCCGATGACGATGAATTGATCCTCAGCGAAGACCGTGACTTTGAAGACGCCGATGGCTTCATCGTGACCGCTGATACCGTAACGCTTCTGTATGATAATGCGCATTGGGATGCTTTCCGTCTGGAAATCCCCGGCAGCGCCTTCCCCAGCGGCGATTATGATTTCTACATGGAAGTCGAAATCTACGACGAAGACGACAACCTGATCCACGAAGAAAATCTCTTCGACTGTTCGTTCGTGATGGGTGATGGCGGCAGCGGCGGCAGCAGCGGCGGCGGCGATGATCCCAAAGGCGGCAGCGGCAGCAGCGGCGGCGACTGCGAAAGCACGATCGCCCTCGACTGCTCACTCGAACCCGAATACGGCGACGATGTTCTGGAAGGCGGCTTCCTGCCTGATCCGTTTGAAGTTCGCGTCGAAGCGGGTGGTCGTGTTGAGGTCATTGATGAGTTTGAAAGCGGCTCGACCTGCCGAGGCTATGTGACCGACGCACCGACGTTCGTGCTTGAATATGTCGATGCGGCGTCCTACCTACACTTCACCACCGAAGGCAGCGACGACTTGACGATGGTCGTCCTCGCCCCGGATGGTCTGTGGTACTGCGACGATGACACGGGCGAAGGTTTGAACCCGGATGTCTCGTTCGTGAATCCTGAAGACGGTTTCTATTACGTATGGGTCGGCACTTACGGCGGCGGCGATATCCGCACCAATTTGCTGATCAGCGAAATTCGCTAAACACGATCTTCGATGACACGAAAAAGGGACATGGTTTTTAAGCCGTGTCCCTTTTGATTCATGAACGAATGCAGCTTGCGTTACGGGACGGTAAACGGCACTTGATACGGCGGCTGTACATAATTGCCGTCAAGCCCAACCACGACAAGCTGAATGATGTAGTTCCCCGGCGCTAATCCGGGCATCACACCCAACTGCCCGTTGACCACCTGATTTGGGTTGACTTCGCCCATCGTGACCCAGTTTTCGCCAAACTGACCGCCGAACAGCTCCAACTTGTAGTAGACCGCCTGCTCCGGCGTAAAGGCTGCCGTTCCCAAAATCGGGGTGCCACCGGGCATCGCTTGACCCGGCGATGGCTGGCTGATGAAGGCGGTGATCACGTTTGTGCCGCCACCCGTCGCTGCGATCAGCTCTGGCGAACAGGCAATCGTGGGCAAGAAAGCGAATCCATTGGCGCGGGCGTACTGCTCGGCGCGGGCGGCGTCCTCCGGTACGGGCGGCGGCGCGATAAAAAGCTGTTCGCGCGCTGCGGGATCGGTCGGGACAGCCTCAACCGGTAGTTGACAGTAGATCGGCTGCGGCGGTGCGACCGATCCCACCTGCTGAAAGACGACCTGCGTCCCTGCCGGAAGCGAATGCACATACACGCGGTAGATGCTCGGCTCAACTTCGCGCAGCCACACGCCCGATCCGGGTGGCTGATCAGCAGCGGGCGGTTCAGCGGCGGAATAGATCAAACCGCCCTGCCCATCAGGCAGCCCAGCCGGGGTATCCATCCATAAGTCGGTCACTGACTGCGAACAATCCATGACCGGATCGCGCAGCGCGGCAATCGCACAGAAGCGCTGGAAGCTAAGTCCGGCAGGCGCATCTAGTTGATCGGGAAGTCGTCCGCCGTCAACCATGAATTCGTCAATGTACCCCGTCGAATAGATTCCGTTGATGACCGCGTTCCAGATCGGCGCAGCACCCGTTAGCCCGGTCGTGCCGCTGCTCATGGGAGCGCCGCTGCTGTTGCCCACCCACACGCCAACCGCGAGGTTGCGGTTGTAGCCAATCGTCCAGTTATCGCGGAAATCGTCCGTCGTCCCGGTCTTGACTGCCGTGAACAAGCCGCCCGTATTGAGCGGGCTGTTTGCGCCCATTGCGGGCGTGCGCGCGGCGTTATCGCCCAACACATCCGAGATCATGTAGGCAATACGCGGATCAAGCACCGTCGTGCCGAAGCCGTTTTCGTTCAGGGTGCGCGCCGTGACATTCCCCGTGATGCAGCCGTTTTCATACTGGTAAAGGATGTTGTCTTCGTTGTCGATGATGCACAAGATCGATGTCGTGGGAACATACACGCCGCTGTTGGCGAAAACGCCGTATGCCCGCGTGAGTTCCAGAAGCGTGACATCACCACCGCCGAGCGTGAGCGACAGCCCGTATTGGCTGGCATCGTCACCGAGGCTTTGAATCCCAAAGCGCGAGGCGACCTCAAGGAGCGCATCAACGCCAATCGAGCGGAGGGTTTGCACGGCGGGTATGTTATAGCTGTTCGCTAACGCGGTGCGGATACGAACCGGACCATGAAACGTGCGATCATAGTTGACGGGCGTGTAATCACCGATCACCGTTTCGGTGTCCCAGATGATGTCACCGAGCGTCATCCCACGTTCGAGCGCGGCGGCATACGTGAGCGGTTTCATCGTGCTGCCCGGCTGCCGAATCGAAGTCGTCACATTCACGCGACCGTCAATCAAGTCGTTGTTGTAGTCGATGCTGCCGACCATCGCCATGATCTCGCCCGTGATCGGCTGGAGCACGATTACCGCGCCGTTAGTGACGTTGTAGCCGCTCAACGGAAGGACTTGATCGCGGGCGGCAGTTTCCGCAAGGTTTTGAATACGCAGATCGACCGTCGTATAGACGCGCAAACCACCGCGCGCAATCGCTTCCGGCGAATAGCCGATGTCGATCAAAAGCTGCTCAACCTCGCTTCGTGCATATACGGTGAAGTGCGGCGCATTCAGCGGCGCTTCCGGCGGCACGAGCGCATAGCCTTCCGCAATCGCGACAGTGCGTTCTTCTTCGGTGATCATGCGCTCTTCGACCATGCGCGCCAGCACTGTCCGCCAGCGCAGGTCGATTGCGGCTTGAATTTCGGGATCAGGATTGAAGGGATCGTAGTTGGCGGGGGACTGCGGCAGCCCGGCAAGAAGCGCGGCTTCGGCAAGCGTCAATTCGTGCAAGTCCTTATTGAAGAACACGCGCGCCGCCGCTGCTGCGCCATATGCCATGTTGCCGTAATAAATCTCGTTGAGGTACATCGCCATCACATCCTGCTTGCTCATGCGCTGAGCCAGCAGGTAGGCAAGAATGATCTCCTCCACTTTGCGCTGAATACTCCGCTCCGAGCGGTATTCAGCATCAAACAGCACGTTGCGGACAAGCTGCTGCGTAATCGTGCTGCCGCCGCTTGAGCCTTGATCGACGCCAATGTACTGCAAGAATGCGCGCGTCGTCGCTTGGACTTCAAAACCGGGATTGGTGAAGAACGTATCGTCCTCAATCGCAATCGTGGCGTTGATCAAGTCCTGCGGGAAGTCCTCATACCGAACATTGGTGCGCCGCCCTTCCGTGAACGCCTCGTAGAGCAGGCTCCCGTTGCGATCATAGAAGAACGTGCTTTCAAAATTGTCGTAATCCTCGACGCGGGAAACCTGTGTGTTGAGTTCTTCTTCAAGCCGCGCGCCAAGTGTTGCGGAAAGCAGCAGCGCGATCAGCGTCAAGCCGCCGCAGAACGTCACGAACACACCCGCGAATACCGCCAAACACCCCGGCGAACATCCGAGCAGGCGGCGCGGACGCTCGGCAACTGGCGGATATGTGCTCGAGGGTACGCCCATTTGCGGCGGGAAAACTGGCTGCCCCATCATCGGCGGCGCTGAAGGATACATACCGGGCTGTGTGGAATAGCTCCCCGGCGGCTGACCGGGCTGTGTCACACCCGGCGGCGGCGGTACTTTCGCGGCGGGGGGCGCAGGGCGGTAGCTCTGCTGGAACTGCGCGGCTTTACGATCCGGCGGCGCGGACGATTTGTTCTCTTCCTCGCCGGGAATGTGTACAAGTGTGTGCTCGAACGGGACGAGGTGTGGTACGGTATAACCGGGATCGTTCGGTTGTGTCGTGGCAGGCGCACGTGACGAGCGGTGCTGTGCTTCTTCAGTAAAATCCGGGTTCGGATCCAGCCCGCCGCTGCCGGGAAGAGTCTTCTTGGGGTCATGCGGTGGAGGTGTTACGCCCGTGCTGTAGGGGAGTGTTTGTTGTTGATGAATATCGATATCCGGCGGCGCATCCGGTACTTCGGACGCGGGGGGCGCTGGAACATCACTGACGGGTTGAATATCTGCCGTTTCTTCGTCGCTGAAGGACGGTTCACGATCATGTTCGTGTTCGGACATGCTGCCATGCTCCGCTGACTTTAGGGGTATATGCGCCCCCATTGTAACAGAGACAAGCGCGGCGCGGATGCTTCGGCTGACTTACGGTGGAGCGATGATCGCCCTACGTGTGCGATGCTTTTAACTTCTGCAGCTGCGCACTGGCGAGCTGATGCGCCTCTTGAACGGAAGTACAAATTCGAATTTCTTTGTTGGGTATCAACTGTCCTACGATTTTGACCAGCATTCCGCCAATCTTGGGAGGATTGACGACATAGATGGCAACTTCGCGCGATTCTAGTTCAGTAACATTACGAAGCACCCGAATATTTATTTCTATACCCGTGGTTTCGGATGCGTCAATGAGGGTGATTAAGTACTGAAATTGCCCCTGCTCCGTCAACACGGTCTGATCACTCCCCGCCTTGATCAGATCCTCTCCTGAAATATGACCTGTCCATGTCTGAGCAATGATGCATTCGTCAATACGCGTTAGTGTGATGGGCATTCGGTGTTGTCTGTCTGTAGCTGCGAAGATTCCAACTAATGAAATCACATAAATCGTCTAAAAGCGAGTATTTTTTACGTCTTTTGGGATCGTTAGGGAGAAAACATCACGCCTCTTGAGCCGTTTATTTTGCGGAATCCAAATATTGTCCTCGGCGCGAAGCTCGGCTTCAATCGATGATTCAGGTTGCAAAAGCATGTCGGGCGCTATGTGTCCTTGGGCAGCGGATTCACTGCCTCAAGCCGCTGACGTGCAAGCCGCAGCGCTTCTTCCCGCGACGCGCACACTTTGATATGCTTAGAAATGACTGGCGCGAGAATCTGCGCCGCGAGCTTACCGTATGGTGTGATGATATAAAGCGCGATTTCACGATCATCATTGCCAGCGGCACGAATTAAAGCTCGTATATCAAGTTCTAGGTGCTTCATCTGCGTGCCATCGATAATGGTCGCAAAATGGGAGACCTCGCTTTGATCCACCAGCGCCGTCATGGCGACAACCCCGTCATGCATATCCTGCAATGACACGTTGCCAACAAATTCTTGAAGGATGACCTGCGGCTCAATTAGACTACTGCGGATAGGCATTTGTATCTTCCTTAAACAGCAGCTTCTGCACACTAGTATCGAACAACAATGTGAGATTTCTTAGTGCAAGCCTGTTTTACGCATCCAACTTTTTCTTGTGATCAGACTTGAGTCGTGCCCTCGCCAAGCGAAGCGCCTCATCATATGTATCGCATACCAGAATCTCTTTCTGGTGAACCATACTGCCGACAATCCGCGCCACGACTTGCATTACCCCGCCTGCATTAAACACATAGATGCCAAGTCCACGCGGATCACGCTGTACAAGATTGACCGCCGCCTTAAGATCAAGGTCGATGTGTTTCGTTTCTGCTCCATCGATCAGCGTGACAAGATTTTCGCCGGATTGCCCTTCGAGGAGGGCGTTGATCTGCGCCCATGCGAACTGCATGTCGCCAGCCGTGACGTCACCAATCCACTTTTGAAGTACGATGTTCTGTTCGAGTACGGATAGCGCGATAGGCATGATGTTCTACCAACTAAAAGCCATTACGATTATACGAGCTTTTGAGATGTTGCACGAAAAGCAATCGTTGTGCGGCACATGGGAAGCAGTCGGTATAATCAACCATATAGGCTTAGGTGACGCGTGGATTTGAATGGTCGTTCATAAGGTGCGCCGTGCGCGGCGTGTAGTGACCGGATTATTACAGCTTCATCCCCCGGTTGGGATCGTCGTCGCAGCATCAGCAGTGACGTGTTTGCAAACGCTGATTACGGCATCACAGCCGAGCCAAAACCGTTTGCACCTACGGGACGTTTTCGCAGAAGGACGACGCTACGCCATCCAACCGCGCACAAACGGATTCAGCTTGACGACAGGAACGATGACGCGCCGCAATGGACGCCGCCGCCGCTCACGGATTGCGGCGACGGTGACAGGTACGTTCACGGGCGATGCAGAAATGACGTTCGTTCGGCTGCATTATCACGCTTCACCGCTGTATGGGTTGTATGCGCTGGCAGTCCCGGCGTTTTTCGCGTCCATCGTGCTATACGTCGAATGGTCAGTCGTGATCCGCGCCATCTTGATCACGCTGTTGTTCGGTTTGGCGATCATCAGCAGCCGTCTTGACGCGGCGCTGCAAGTCGGGGATATGGTGTTTTTTGTGCGCAAAGCGCTCGAAGACCTGCCGCCCGTTGATGTCCCACAGCTCGCCCCGGCAGTGCCGGGCGTGGTCATGCGCAGCCACCGCGATTTCTGGGATGAGTGGGAGAAATTCTATCAGGAGCGGGTTCGGGAAGAGGATCAGCGCTGAAAACAATCGGCTTGTAAAACACAACGCAAAGGTTGCCAAGAGGTACTGTTTTTCTTAGCGCCTTTGCGTTATGTTTTTGTTCTTCGCTCTACATCACCGGTTCAAACGGTAAGTTGAACGTCTCGGCAACAGCGGGATGGGTGACGCGACCGCCCATGACGTTTAAGCCTTTTGCGAAACCGGGATCACGTTCGCTCGCTTCACGCCAACCGAGGTCAGCCACGCGCAAGATGTAGCGCAGGGTTTGATTACTCAAGCCGAAGCTCGAAGTACGCGGTACAGCACCGGGCATATTGGCGACGCCGTAATGCAGCACGCCATCCACCACATACGTTGGATCACTGTGCGTTGTCGCGTGCGTCGTCTCCACGCAGCCGCCTTGATCGACCGCCACATCGACGATCACGCTGTCGCGCGGCATTTGACTCAGCATCGGGCGGGTGATCAAACGGGGAGCGCGCGCGCCTGTCACCAGCACCGCACCGATCACCGCGTCAGCCGTCCGGATTGTTTCGATCACATTCGCTTCGTTGCTGTGGAGCGTAGTCAAACGCCCGTGCAGCACATCATCCAGATAGCGTAAACGCTCAGTGTTCACGTCGAGCAGCGTCACCTGAGCGCCCATCCCCAGCGCGATCTGCGCCGCGTTCGCGCCGACTGTGCCCGCGCCGAGGATCACCACATGCGCAGGACGCACGCCCGAAATCCCGCCCATCAAGATTCCGCGCCCACCTTCTGGCTTTTGCATGTAAAAAGCGGCAACCTGCGTCGCCATTCGTCCGGCGACTTCGCTCATTGGCTGAAGAAGCGGCAGCCGTCCTTCGCTGTCCTCGACCGTCTCATACGCCAGTCCAGTCACGCCGCTCTTGAGGAGAGCCTGTGTCAAACCTTCGTCGGCAGCGAGGTGCAAATACGTAAATAGGATCAAATCTTCTCGCAAATAAGGATATTCGGCGGGCTGCGGCTCTTTCACCTTGAGCACCATGCCAGCCGTTGACCAGACTTCTTCAGCAGAAGACAGCACAACTGCGCCCGCCTGTGAGTATTCCTCGTCGGTGAAGCCGCTTCCAGCACCCGCTTTCGACTGGACATGAACGGTATGCCCGTGCTTGACCAGTTCGCGCACTCCCCCCGGAGGCAGCGCGATCCGATACTCGTTGTCTTTGACTTCTTTTGGAATCCCGATAATCATGTTCTTGTGAAATCCTTTTTCAGTCATGGGAACTCTGGAGGTATTGTACACCATGACTGAAAAAGTCACTGAATTTTCGTACAATTTGTCTGTCAGCTAGGAATCAGGCCGATCAGCGAGATCGCCGCAAACACGAGGATCACGGCCCCGCTGATCCGGTTCACCCACAGCATCCAAGCAGCGTTGAAGCGTCCGCGCAGCAGGGAGACAAGCGTCGTCAGGAACAGCCACCACGCGATTGACCCGCCGAACACGCCCAACACGACCAATGGCGCGCATTCCGGCTGCGCGCTCAAGCCAGCCCCCGCGAAGATGCCTGCAAACATCAGGATTGTCATCGGGTTGGTGATCGTAAGCGCAAGCGCGGACAGATAATCGGATGCGCCGCTTCCGCCGGTGACCGCCGCCGTCTCTGCCGGACGTGCAAGCAGCGTCTTGATCCCCAGATACAGCAGGAACAAGCCGCCGATCAAGCGGACAGGGGTTTGAATACTAATCAGGAAGGTGGAGAGTGCGGATAAGCCGAACGCGGCGATGATGGCGTAAAAACCATCGGCAGTCGCTACGCCCAAGCCGGTGAGCAGTCCGGCGAGACGACCGCGTGCGATCACGCGTTGAACGACGAGGACGCCGATTGGTCCAACCGGCGCGGCGACAGAGATGCCGATTCCGAAAGCACTAATCAGCGTGATTAAGGCACGCATCGAAAATCATGTGCGCTTATTCCCTTTCTTGATGAGTTGTAGTTCGAATGCGATATGCGTATAGTAGCGGAAATGGTAAAGGGAAACAAATGTATTTGAATGATCCTCCTCGCTTAAGACCGATTCCCGATGAACACACCACCGAACGGCTGATCTTGCGCGCACCACGCGCCGGAGATGGCATCATGGTGAATGAAGCAGTCATGGATTCCTTTGAGGCGCTTAATCAATGGATGCCTTGGGCGCGGATGCGTCCTTCGATTGCTGAGTCAGAGACGCATGTCCGCGAATCCGCCGCGCGTCACCGAACCCGTGAAGAACTCTCCTACCTGATCTTCAAAGCAAGCGGCGGCATGTTGTGCGGCATCATCTCACTGCATCATATCGATTGGGATGTGCCCAAATTCGAGCTTGGCTACTGGATACGCACACGCTTTAGCGGGCAGGGCTACATGACCGAAGCCGTTGTCGCGCTCACGGATTGGTGTATGCACGACTTGAGCGCGATCCGCATGGAAATCCGCTGCGATGCGCTCAATACGCGCAGTTCCGCCGTCGCACTGCGTGCCGGATACACGCTTGAAGCCACGCTGCGCAAAGAAGCGCGCAACATGTCTGGTGGGCTGCGCGATACGCAAATCTATGTACGAATCGTAGATTAACCCGAAAACAAACGATCACTCAACGCGGGTTGATGCCATCGGCTCGATGGTCAAGTTTTGCGACCAGTTGCCGCCCAAGTCCTGCGCCCACACCGCAAAATCGTAGCTGTGCCCCGGTTCGCCGGGGTATGCCGCCGACGTGTCCGCCGTCTCCAGCCACACGCCCCAGTCGCTGCCGTCAACGCGCACCCAAACGATATAGGCGGCGATCCCGCTGTCGTCAACCGCGCCCCACACAACCGCAAACGGCGCGGCGCTCACCGGAGGCAGCGGCTCAACGAACGGCTGCGGCGGCGTAGTATCCAGCGCCGGATCGAGCGTAGGAATAATGGTCGGCGCGATTGTGGGCATCACCGTTTGCGGCGGCGGCAGCGTCCCCAACATCGGCTGTTCACCGGTACCACCGCTCTCTTCAGGAGAAGGCGTCACATCACCGAGGATGACAGGCTGTTCGCCTTCCAAATGCGCCATAGCAGGATCAGCGGGTGATGCGCCACTCCACGCCGTCTCGATCATGATATACGGCGGCGCGCCGATCTGACTCAGGTCTTCGCGGCTCAACGAGGGGTACCCCGGCGGTGACGCGGGCTGAAGCCCAATCGTATAAATGCCATCCGTCGGGCTGATGACGAAGTCTTGATTATCCATCGTGTACAGCACGGCTGATCCGCCGCTGGCGGGAATTTGCGCATTCACCCAATCGCCTGTACGACTCCACAGCACATACAAGCGCGCCTCGACGACGGCAGGATTACCGGGTGACAGCCGATCAAAGCTGATCAACACGCCGCGATTGTTCAAGTTGATGACCTGCCCGTTTGCAAACGTTCCCGACCCGAAGGTCTGCGCAAGCAGGCGGTACGATGTTGCGGCAGGGCGCGGTGTTCCCGGCTGCGGGTGCTGCGAAAAGCACGAGAAACCGCGTATGTTGCGGAACAATCCAAAAGCATCCCCCGCGTTCCCCGTGTTCGGCGCGAAGTCAGTCCCACCCGGTTGATTGCCGCAGTCATCGTACAATTGATGAATAAACACCACATCCGCGCCGTTCGCCCACGCATACGCCGCGCTTTGAATGACATACGCGGCTTGCTGGATCATCGTGCCGCGATACAACCGCGCCGGCGGGTTTGATCCCGTCCACGTCGGACCGGGATAATCATCCCACACAGGAACGCCGCTCTCATTGAGCCAGATCGGGCGCGTCAGCCCGTAGCGTGCCAACGTCTCTCGGATGCGGCGCACCATCACCCCACTGCGGAGCGAACTGCTGTAAGCGTGAACCGCCGCAATATCGAAATACCAGTTGTATGCGCGCGCCTGTGAGTCTTGCGCCAGCACCGCCAGTGTGCGATCCAACCAATTCAGTTGATCCGGGTTATTGAACGCCAACCCTGCAAACATCACTTGAGCGTAAGGATCGGCGGCATGGATGGCGAGATAGCCGACTTTGAGCATCCGGGCATAATTCTCTACACCCCCCGTCCAGAACATCCCTAGATCAGGTTCATTCCAGATTTCCCATACGCGAATCCCCGTATCTCCGCCCCATCCCATCTGAGTCGCCAGTGTGCCGCCGGGTTTATAGCGGGTGACAAGCTGTGCGGCGTACATCGCAAACGGATTTGATGGATTGATCGACTTGCCCGCGCCGGGGATATCCGTGCCATCGGTGAATACGGGGGTGTAAAGCCCTTGCGGAGCGCCGCCGTCATTGCGAAACGACGGAATGCCGAGCAGGATTGCATTGATGCGCAGTCCATACTGCACATCGTTGATCACCTGCGGATCGTAAGCGCCCCAATTCCAGCCGCCGGGTGAGGTTTCTAAGCTGTTCCAGTAAAACGGGTAGCGCGTCCAGCCCGCGCCGAGCAGCAGACCGTTGCGGTAGCGCTCGGCGGCGTTGGGCTGATTGCCAGTGTTGATGAAGGTGATCCCCAAGCGCGGGGAACGGATATAGCCATCCCCCGGCGTTTGAAAACCGGAAATACTCAGCGCCGCGAGTAGAAGGAAAAAGAGGAAAGAACGTTTCACCGCAGCGCCATCATACTTGACTTACGGCTGTGCGGCGGAATCGCCGAACACCTGCTCATCGGTCAAGGCACTCTCCCACATGAGTTCATACTGGCGCTGCCAGTATTCAAACCAGAAGGCGGTCTGGGTGCGCGCGATTTCGATATGCATGCGCGAGTTGATCGCCTCGTTCTGATAGCCAAAATACTCGATGACGAGATGCCCGTTGCGCCCGTCAGGGTCAACGATTGAGGTGCTAAAACCGGGGCTGTAATCCAGAAAACGGTATTCCAGCCGGGGATATTTCTGTTTGGCGCGGCGCAGCAGATCGATCGACATGTCGAGATCGTGCGAGAGGTTATATTCTTGATCCAACTGGCGTTTAAGCTGCTCCATCGTATGCGCTTCGTGGGGGTTCTGAATGATAAACCGGACACTACCACCGTGATCCAACACATCTTTGAATGAACCATCGCGCAGCACGTTGATCGACGAGGGTCCGTAAACCCACAGTACACGCCCTCCGGCGATGAACTCGCTGTATTTACCGTATGCCTGCCGGTCGAGAAGCACTTTATCGAGGTCAATCAAATCATCCGGGCGTGTTGAACGAAACACCAAAATCGTGAGCGTGAAAATGATGATGGTGAGCTGTAATCCTTGATCAACATCCCCGATCAAATCGACAATGATCAAGATGATACCGGCGACCGTCGCCACGTAGGCTTCAAGGTTGCGCCCGTTGGCGAGGTCTTTTCCAATGCGTTTTAGCAAGCGAACCAGCGCATCAATCACGGCGTTCGTCCTTTGTTCCCGTTCGCGTCCCAACTGAAGGTGGAGTATAACCCACTAATAAACCCTGTTCAACCGAACAGCGCTTTTAGGACAGACAGTACGAACAGAAACGAGTCAACGCAAAGGCGCTAAGTCGCAAGGGCGCAAGGATGCCTCTGCAAGTCGAGTCTCTTTGCGGCTTGGCGTCATTGCGTTATGTTTTTTCTCGTTCTCTTGGTTTTGATGCGTTTGACCCAGTGCTTCATGTGCGACGGGGTTTACGCACCCTCCCCCTTCGGCAGCGCCTCGATCAGCTTACTCGCTTCCGCTTCTTTGGTGACGATGATCTGATTCAACTCTGCTTCGCGCGCGTCAATCGCCGCCAAACGATCTTCACTCGCTTCAAGCTGTTTCAGAATGCGCATGCGCAGTTTGCCTTCTTCACCTACCGGCTGGAGCGCGGCGAGATTCGCGCGAATCTGCTCCTGACGTGCAGCAATTGTTTTCTTCTCATTTTGCAGCGCGTTAATCTCTGATCGCGCATTCCGCACCGCTTCGTAGCGTTCGACAATGGGTCTGAGCGTCCCGTACAGCGCTTTATCCAGATAATGTTTATCTAGATACTCCGCCAGCGTGTGCATCGACAAGCCGCTCAAGATGTGATGGGTAGAAAACACCGTGCGCTCTTTGATGACAAAGGGGCGGCGGCTCTTGGCAGGAATCGTGACTTTCCAGCGGCGTTCGTCGGCGGTTTCAACATCCGGCTCAGGCGAATCGAACGGCTTCACGTCCGGGACAACACCGCGTTCGATCAAGATCGTGACGGGCTGATTGAGCGTATTCTCAATCATATAAGCGGCAATCGTCGTGCGGTAGCGCTGGAAAGAGAAGATCTTATCGCGGAGGACGACACCGATGTCTTTCATTTCCAGCTTCTCGTCGCTCGTGATCCGCACCCCTAGTTCAACCGCATACGGCACATACAGATCGTCGCCATCTTTCGTGAAAGCGATGATCGCTTCGCCCTTGTAGTCACCATCAACCGCGACCGTGACCGGACCACGTTCGAGCGTGAATCCGCTCGTATTCTTCAAGCGCAGCGCCGCGACCGGGTGATTAGCGAGTTTACGATGATTAAACAGGAGTTCGCGCTCCGGCATAACTGCGGCGTTAAACAGCGGCACCAGCGCTGACTCGCCGCGCTTGACGGTGACGGGCGTCTGCACTTGGTATTCAAAAAACTCCCCTGCTTCCTTCGCAGCGGCTTGCGCGGGGGCGCTCTCAACGATCCCGCGCCCTCCTCCTGCCCGCATAAATCGGGCTAATTGAGTTTGCGAAGCAGCAGTCGCGTTCATCAAACCGAGTTTGCGATCATCGTCGCCGCCCAACAACCCACCCTCAAGATTCATCGGGATGTTATCAAGATCATCATCGGCGGCATATTCAATCGGCATCGGCGCAACCCGCGCTTCATCGCGGATCAGCGGACGTTGGGGAATCTGCGACTCGGACAGGTCATACACAAACGAGATCGGCTGTCCGGCGACCAGCGTCAGCCGAATATCGGTCAAATCTTCTTCAAAACGGTTGTCGAATAAACCCCAACCCTGCAAATATGCCTCGGTGATCGCGCCTGTTTCGTCCGCGTCGGCGATCAAACGATAGCTCACGCGCCACAGCGGACTCGGCGCGACGTACTGCGCGATCAAGTCGTGTTCGCCTTCGCTCAATTGAATCGTCACGTCGCGGCGTTCGTCATCGCTCATGCTCACATCAAGCGTATACGTCAGGTCATTCGCCGCCGCCACATCATCAATCGTGAACGATTTCAACTCGACAAGTTCAAACACACGCACGCTGGAGTCTGTTTGAAGCATCACGCGCGTTTTCCCGTGATCGATGGCGCGTTCGTGACCAGTGCGAAGCGGTGCTTCGATGCCAATCATGCGCCCGCTTACGGTTTCGGTAGTCACAATGTCGTCTTGGTCGCCATACTTGACATGCTCTACCAGTGCGGTGATCCGCCGCCCGCGAATCTGCGTCAGTAAGTCGCGTAAGCTGTTCTCGTCGGAAAGCTGAATCGAGCTTGATGACAGCCGCTCATGGCGCGGGATCGGCGTCGGATAGTGAATGCCGAGCACATGCCCGCCAGAACGATCAAACACGGTCAGGCTCTTCAGCACATCGTTGATCGCATCTTGCTTGAATGTCAGGACGGCTTGCTTACCGCTGACCGCGCCGCCCCTCACAAAATAGCCGACGCCATGCTTGTACAGCACCATTTCACGGATTGGGAGAGTCGTCATCGTCGTTTACTGCCTCATTTTGATTAATCATCAGAAAATTCGCGCAGATGGGATCAAGTGTAGTCGAAAAATGTGTCCTACGAGTACAATTGGCGCTTCAATGCTCGAACCGTGAGAGACAAACATGAGCCAACCCCCCCGCACCACCGAGACACTCCCGCACGGCTTGATCGCCCGCCTTGCCGCCGTTGAACCCGCGCCGCCTTGGGGCTGGAATGCCGCTCTCAGCACGCTTGCCGTCACGCTGATCGCCGGACTGCTGATCGTGCCGCTGTTCATCACCGCATGGCTGGATGTTCGCAGCATCACCTTCCCGTTGATTTATTTGATCGTCGGCTTGGTGATGGCATACTGGGTCACCAGCACCCGTGCTGCGCCCGCGCTCCGTATGCAGACGCCGGAAACGCCGCTTTTGTTCCTGCTGTTCATCATGATCGGCTTCGCGCTGACGCTCGATCTGCTCAGCTTGGGCGTAACCGGAAACTTTCTGCCGATGATGGAACTGGCGACGTTCGACCGAGCGAACGCGGGCGCATTCGATTGGGTGCTGGCGGTCGCGCTCATGGTGTTCGTGCAGCCCATCGGCGAAAGCTTGGTCTTTTTTGGCGTGCTGTTTCCCCTGTTCCGCAGTCGCTTCGGCGCGTGGATCGGGTTGGCGCTGAGTGGATTCAGCTATGGCGCAGTGCATTTCGCGCTGTATACGGCGGGCGGCGGCGCGCTCGACACAGGCACTTTGGTTTGGTACGGCTTGATTCTTCCGATGCTGCACGGCTTGATCCTCGCGGGCGTGCGGGCGCATACGCGCTCAACGCGGGCGGTGATTTACGCTCACGCGGCGTTCGGGTTGTTCGCGGTGCTCAAATTGTTCGCAATCACAGGATAAACACCATGCGTATTCTTGTTATTGGCGGCACACGATTCGTCGGGCGGCATTTTGTCGAAGCGGCACGCGCCGCCGGACACACGATTACCTTGTTTCATCGTGGCAAAACCGGATCAGACGTGTTTTCTGATCTGGAGACGATTCACGGAGATCGGAATCAAGCGGCAGACCTCGACCAACTGCGCGGAAAAACATGGGATGTTGTGCTCGATACATGCGCATATGTCCCGCGTCATGTGCGCATGCTCACCGATGTGATCCGCGATGGCACATCGCACTATATTTTGATTTCGACCATTTCCGTTTACAGCGATCCGGTCACGCCGGGAGCGGACGAAGATGCCCCCGTGATCACGCTCGATGATCCCACAACGGAAGAAGTGACCGGGCAGACCTACGGCGGTCTAAAAGTGCTGTGCGAAACCGCCGCCCGCGACAGCGGAATCAAGTCGGTGACGCTGGTGCGACCGGGCATGATTGTCGGTCCGCATGATCCGACGGATCGGTTCACGTATTGGGTGGAGCGGGTCGCACGCGGCGGTGAAATACTCGTACCCGGTGAGCCGAATCGCCGTGTCCAATTCATTGATGGACGCGATCTTGCTGCATGGTTGGTTAAAGTCGTTGATAATCGCACGATCGGGACGTTCAACACAGTCAATCCTCCGCACGGGGTGACATGGCAGGAGTGGATGGACGACATGCGCGCCGAATTCGGATCAGATGCGCAGTTTACGTTTGTGCCGGATTCATGGCTGGAAAGTCATCAGGTGACGGGCGCTGAACTCCCCTTCTGGGTTCCCGCGCCGTATGCTGGCGTGCTGGCGGTGAGCAACGCCCGCGCCTATGAAACGGGTCTGCGCGCCCGCTCCACCCGCGAGATCGCGCGCGATACGCTCACATGGAGCAGGTCACGCGCAGGTCATACGCTCACCAGCGGGTTAACGCCGAAGCGCGAAGCCGACCTGCTCAAAACATGGGGCAGCGAAACCGAACCGGATTGAACGGTGTTAAGATTACGGAATTGGATACAACACGAGGGGGTGTACCGATGCTCACCCTACAAACAGAGCGATTAACCTTGACTGCCTGCCCCGAAAAGATCGCAAAAGCGGCTTACGGGGGCAAGCGTCAGCTTGAGGTGTTGGTCGGCGCGAAAATCGCCGAGAAGTGGCTTGAAGATGAAGGGCGTGGACTGCTCAATTACTACTGGTACATGATCAGCCGAGACCATGATTTGATCGGCTACGGCTTGTGGCTCATCGTGCATCGCGCTGATCAGATGATGATCGGTACGGCAGGGTTTAAGGGTAGACCGGACGCGAACGGCAGCATTGAAATCGGCTACGGGATTGATGTGGCATACCGGCGGCAGGGCTACACGTACGAAGCGGCGCAATCACTGATCGAATGGGGCTTCGCACAGCCGAACGTCTGCAAGATCACCGCCGACTGTTTGACGACGAATCTCGGTTCGATTCGCGTGCTTGAAAAGCTCGGCATGACGCGGACAGGCATGGCGGGTTCTTACATTCAGTGGAAACTCGATAAAGCCTGAGGCAGAAAAAGAACGCCCTTTCTCGACTTCAGAAAGGGCATTCTTCTTTAGAACAGCATTAGCTCACAATACGCGTGGGCAGCGGAGTACCATTCTGTGGGGCTTGGAAGCTCGGCTGCATGGTGTCTTTGCGCACCCACACAAACTGGCACGCGAGAACGACCTTGTAATACGTCTCGCTGACATCTTGACCGACGACAATATAGGTGCCGGGGTTGAGGACGATATTCGGCGCAATATTGCCGGGACTATAGTAGACCTGAGCACCCGCCGGTGCCTCACCGACGACGCTGTCCGCCGGAATATTCAGGCGGCACGCTGGACCAAAATTGCACTGCGAATATGCTTGAAAGCTGGGACCGAAGCGCTTACCCTCGCCGTATTCGTCAACAGTGCCATAGACTTCCTCGATGCACACCCCACCACTCAAGAGGGACTCGCCGCACGCAACCGAGTTTTCATCTAAATAACATTGCGAACCAGCGCCAATATCGAATACGCTGACCGTGATGGGGTTGACGAAATTGCTGCTGGCTGCGCCCTCATAAGAACCGGGATCATGGTAGGAATAACCTGCATTCACCCCTGTTCCGAGGTCTAAGCAGTCGTAGTCAATGTCCGTGATGCTGCCCGTCGCATCGGTGAATATGACCGCCACGAGGTCGCCGCAGCTATCATCACTCACCAGCCCTGCTGTGCCGACGATTTCGACATCGCCGGCGGGGAACAGCGTAACGATTGCGTTCGTGACAGCAAAGATGCCGACAGCCCCCGCCGCGAGAACAGCGAGCGCTACCAAAAGACGGGTTACCCATTTGTGTGTCATACGGAACTACCTCGATGTGATGAATCGGTTAAAGGAGTAGGACTAATCTCCTAATGGTGATCGTAGCTGAAAAACGTAAAGGCGCAACAGATAGAGTGTCGTCGAATCATGAAACAACCGCTCCCAAGCGTTTCGGAAGCGGTTGTTTTTACAACTTTTTATCGAGATTTTACGCGTGTGTTAGCTGACGATGGTGGTGGGCAGCGGAGCGCCGTTTTGAGGTGCTTGGAAGCTCGGCTGCATGGTATCTTTGCGCACCCACACATACTGGCACGCCAGCACAACTTTGTAGAAGGTTTCGCTGGCATCCTGCCCGACGACGATATACGTACCGGGGTTCAGCACAACTCCGGGGGAGATGTTACCGGGACTCCAGTAGACCTGCGCGCCTGCCGGGGCTTCACCGACGACCGACCCTGCCGGGGCGCTCAACTGGCATGTGCCATTGACCGAACCACCGCCGCCGATCACAACATATGGGCTGAGGCTGGGTAGACCAGTAAGCATTGAACTCAAGTCCTCGTAGGCTTCGTACAGCCCCACGCCGTTGGCAAGCAGGTAAGCCATGTAAGCGGGGTCTGATTGGCTGATCCCGCTCAACACCGCAGCGTCAGCACCGTCAATGTCAAACAATGAATACGTGATCGGGCGGGCGGTGGGGGAAAAAACCGAACCATAGTCGCCGTCATCCGATGTGGTTGTCCCAACGATACAGCCCGGGTCGACATCTGTCACAACGCCGTTGGCATCGAACATCACCATGACGTACTCATCACAGCCGCCGCCGTCGTCAGTCGGGGAAACCAACGTAATATCGAACTGAGGACCGTCGGCGTTATCACCGACGTCGCCTGCATAATCGAAAACAAATGAGCCGCTCGCCGCAGCGAAAACGCTCACCGCCCCCAACGCAATGAACAAAAGTACAGCAGTGCCGAACAGATACTTGCGTACCATGACGTTCTCCTTGTGCAAAGTAGAAACAACTTCATCATGACACATAAGTGTAAAAACATTGATTCACCTTTGCATATATTCATAGCTATTCGACACTCAGCAAATATTCATGTGATCCCCCTAAAAAAGTGGGGGAAGTCGAGGGCGATTGTCCTGTACTGTGTTGCTTCGTAACCACAAACCGAATTCATGGAGCAGCACAAATACTGTGATCGACACCCCACCGAATCCACCCCTCACCCGTGAGCCGAACATGACGACTGCGGCGCAGAACTGGCACACGCTCGATACCGATACCTTTCTTAAACGTCTAGATGCCGATCCCACTCATGGATTAACCGAGCAGCAGGCACGGCAGCGGCTCGAACAGGTCGGCGCAAACGAACTGGTTGAAAAAGGACTCACCAGCCCGCTAGCGATCTTGTGGGAGCAGATCACCAACCCGCTTGTTCTCCTGTTGATCGGCGCGGCGGTGATCTCCGCCTTTCTTGGCAAGCTCGACAGCGTAATTGCGATCAGCGCGATCGTGATCCTGAACGCGATTCTCGGTGTGGTGCAGGAATACCGCGCTGAACAAGCGATGGCTGCGCTCAAAAAGATGGCTGCACCGCTCGTGCGTGTGCGCCGCAACAGCAAAGTGCTGGATATTCAAGCGCGTGATCTCGTCCCCGGTGATGCGATTCTGCTTGAGGCGGGCAGCGTTGTCCCGGCAGACGCACGTCTAGTCGAAAGCGCGAATTTGCGCGCGATGGAAGCCTCGCTCACGGGTGAATCTCAAGCAGTCGAAAAAGCCCCTGCCGTACTCAACGACGAAAACGCGCCGCTCGGCGACCGCTCGAATATGGTGTTCATGGGCACATCGATCACGTATGGGCGGGCGACCGCTGTTGTGGTCGAAACCGGCATGAAAACCCAACTTGGGCGCATCGCCGAATTGATTCAAGCGGTCGAAAACGAAAAAACGCCGCTTCAGCGCCGCATGGATGAACTCGGTAAGGTGCTCCTGTATGCCGCGCTGATCGTGATGGCGATTGCCTTCGTGATCGGGTTGATCACCGGGCAGCCGATTTTTCCCGATCCGAGCCTGCCGGAAAGCGAATCCGTGCTGCTGAACGCCGTCGCTATCGCCGTCGCGGTCGTGCCGGAAGGCTTACCCGCCGTCGTGACAATCGCGCTGGCGCTTGGTGCACAGCGCATGCTCCGCCGTAAAGCGTTGATCCGCAAACTGCCCGCTGTAGAAACGCTCGGCAGTGTGACGACGATCTGCTCGGACAAAACGGGGACACTGACAGAAAACCGCATGCAGGTGACGGTCGTCGATGTCGCCGGAAACGCCGCCGCGATGGATGAGGTCGCCAAAGAAGGCGTGACTTCGCTCGTGCGCATGAACGGATCAGGTCGGGCGACCGAGCGCGCCGCGCAAGCGCTCACGCTCACAGGCGGGATGCTGTGCAACGACGCAATCCTTGAGCTTGGCGAAGGCGGAAAACTCGCCTACATCGGTGATCCAACCGAAGGCGCGCTGGTGATCGCCTCGGCACGCTTTGGCTTGTACAAGAATGATATGGAACGGGCGCTCCCGCGCATCGGTGAAATTCCGTTCGACAGCGACCGCAAGCGCATGTCTACCCTGCATCTAATCCACAAATTCGATGCGCTCAACGAAAACGAGCAGACGTTGATTCGGTTGCTTGGACTGCCGGAAGGCGGCAAGGTCGCGTTCACGAAGGGTGCGGTGGATGGACTGCTCGACATCAGCGCGCATGTGTGGATTAACGGCGAAATCCTGCCGATGACTACTGAACTGCGCCGCCGCGTGGAGAGTGCTAACAATATGATGGCGGCAAATGGGCTGCGCGTGCTCGGTGTCGCCTTCCGTCCTGTCGAAGCGATCATCGAAGACGCATCCGTTCTCGAACGCGAACTGACCTTTATCGGAATGCTCGGCATCATCGACCCGCCGCGCAAAGAAGTCAAAGATGCAGTCGCAACCGCACGCACCGCCGGAATTCGTCCGGTCATGATCACGGGCGATCACCCGCTGACCGCGCTGGCGATTGCGAAAGAACTGGGGATCGCTGCCGAAGGCGACCGCGTGGTGACAGGGCACGAACTCGCGGCGATGTCTACGGCTGATCTGGAAAACATCGTCGAAACCGTCTCGGTGTATGCACGCGTCTCGCCGGAGCACAAGCTGAACATCGTGCAAGCGCTCCAGAAAAAAGGACATATCGCCGCGATGACAGGCGATGGTGTGAACGACGCTCCCGCCCTCAAACGCGCCGATATTGGCGTAGCGATGGGCATCACCGGCACCGCCGTGAGCAAAGAAGCATCGGATATGGTAATCGTCGATGACAACTTCGCCACGATCGTGAGCGCGGTCGAAGAAGGGCGCACGATCTACGACAATGTGCGGCGGTTCGTCAAATATCTGCTGGCGAGCAATACAGGTGAACTCCTCGTGCTGTTGGTGACACAGTTGATCGCCGGAATGAGCATTCCGCTCACGACACTGCAAATTTTGTGGATGAATCTGATCACCGACGGGATCCCAGCGCTGGCGCTCGGCGTGGAAAATGCCGAAAAAGGCGCGATGCGACGCGCGCCCTATGCCCCCAACGAAAGCATCTTCGGGCGCGGGTTGGGGCGGCATATCTTGATCGTCGGGCTTCTGCTCGGCGGAACAGGTTTGGCGCTCGGCTATTGGGCATGGTCAAACAATGTGCTCGCCGCCAACGGAGCGCCTGCGTGGAATACTATGGTCTTCTTCTTCCTGACCGTTGCTCAGATGGGGCACGCGCTCGGCTTACGTTCGCACCGCGAGTCGCTGTTCAGCATGAACATTTTCGGCAACAAGCTCTTGATCGGCGCGGTCGTGACGACAATCATCCTTCAGTTGATCGCGGTCTACCTGCCGTTCTTCAATGACATCTTCAACACTGCCCCGCTCACGCTCGATCAACTGCTGCTCTGCCTCGTGTTGAGTTCGGTTGTATTCGTTGGCGTCGAAGTCGAAAAACTTCTGATCCGCCGGGGTGTGCTGAAGTAACAGGTTTCATAACGATTATGCGTGGAGGATAACACACATGAAATGTCCAGTTGACGGAGCAGAATTGGTGATGACGGAGCGGCAGGGAGTCGAGATCGACTACTGTCCGCAGTGCCGGGGCGTGTGGCTGGATCGCGGCGAACTCGACAAGATTATCGAGCGCTCCGCACAGCATGAAGCGCAGTATGCCCGTCCGAGCGCGGCAGATGTTTATCCGCCGGACGAGAAGAAAAAGCGCTCCTACGATCTAAATGAGGATCATGACGTTCAGCGCTACGATGATGACGATGATGACCGGAGAAGTTATCCGCAAGGCAGAAAAAAGCGCTCCTTCCTCGGCGATATGTTCGACATCTTCGATTAGTACGGACGATGCGCCTTTGAACCAAGATATGAAACGGGATAGCGTTGGCTGTCCCGTTTTTCGTTAGAATTGGGCGGACTCTTTGAACAGCTCTATCGAAAGTGATCGATCATGCCGGATATGCTGGTAAAACTTTACGAACTTCCTCCCTTAAAAGATGCGCTCGAAACGCCGAAGATGGAAGGAATCACCGTGCGGCGGGCGTTAGGCGCGGAAAAACATGTCATTTTGAATTGGATTCGCGCCACGTTTGGCGAGCATTGGGTGAGCGAAACGGATAATGTCTTCGGTCGTCACCCGATCCCATGCTTCGTCGCCACACTGGACGAAAAACCTGTCGGCTTTGCGTGCTACGATGCTACCCTGAAAGGCTTTTTCGGTCCAACAGGAACAGATGAGTCGATCCGGGGGCGCGGCGCGGGTAAAGCGCTGCTGCTGGCGGCGCTCTGGGATATGTGGGCGCAGGGCTACGGTTATGCGGTGATCGGCGGCGTCGGTCCCGCCGAGTTTTACGCGAAAGCATGCGGCGCGGTCTTGATCCCCGACTCAACGCCGGGGGTGTACCGGGGCATGATGGGCATCGAAGAATAAGCGAAAACGAGGGGGAAATTCCCCCTTTTTTGTGGTAAAATTGTTCTACACTCGAACCCATTTTTGACAGGTAATCACCCTGATGGAACTGACGGATTCTCAGCGGCGGATTGTTGATTCCGCGCGCGATCACACGCTTTTTCTGAATGGGGATGCCGGAACGGGTAAGACGACCGCCGCAGTCGCGCGCATCCTGTCGCTGATCGAACAGGGGGTGCCATCGGGAGAAATCCTCGTCTTGCTGCCGCATGCCGCGCTGGCGCTTCCGTATCAGCGCGCACTGCGGAGTGCCGCCCTCCCCCCCGGTGCACAGGTGGACATCCTCACCTTTGGCTCACTCGTCTTGCAGACAGTGAAGCTGTTCTGGGGATTGGCGGCAAAACGCGCCGGATTTCAACCGGATGCGCCGCCAAATTTCCTCACGCTCGAAACCGCACAGTATGTCATGAGCACCATCGTTGATCCGCTCATCGAAACACGCGGCTATTTTGACGGTGTGACGATCAGCCGCAACCGCTTATACGCGCAGATCGTAGACAACCTCGAAAAAGCGGCGTTGAGCGGCTTCCCACATACCGAAATCGCGGAACGGATGAAGAACGCACTGTTGACGGATAGCACCGGCGCACGCGCTTTTGAGCAAGCTCAAGAATGCGCGATTTTGTTCCGCGATGCGTGCCGAGCCAATAATCTGCTCGATTTCTCGCTTCAAGTCGAAGTGTTCACGCGGCATTTGTGGACGCTGCCGGAAGTCCGCGCATACTGGACTCAGCGGGGCGCACATGTGATCGTGGATAACATCGAAGAAGGTACACCCGCGATGCACCGGACGCTGGCGGGCTGGCTGCCGAGTGTCAAGTCCGCCGTGCTGATCATGGATAGCGAAGCCGGATTCCGGCGCTTTTTGAGCGCATCCCCGGAAACGGCGGGAGCGCTGCGCGACCGCTGCAACGAGGTGATCGAATTTGATCAATCGCTGGTCATGTCGCCGTCGGTTGCCGCGTTAGGCGATGAAATGGCGCGGGCGCTCGGTGAATATGCCCCCGAACCGACGGTTGATCCGCGTGAGGCGATGGACTACGGGCTGCGGCGGTTTTATCCTCAGATGCTCAACTGGGTTGCGGACGAGATCACGCTGTTGGTGAAAGATCAAGGCGTGCCGCCGGGGGAAATCGTGATCCTCGCGCCGTACATGAGCGATGCGATCCGCTTCACGCTGATGCAGCGCTTACAAGGCGAAGGCATTCCGGTTCGGTCGCATCGTCCGTCACGATCGCTGCGCGAAGAACCTGCTGCGCGGGCACTGCTCACGCTGGCGGCGCTGGCACACCCAGAATGGGCCATGCAGCCCGCGCCGTTTGACATCGCCTACATGCTGATGCAGGCGATCGGATCGGCGGGTGCGGGGCGAAACATGGACTTGATCCGCGCGCAGTTGTTGGCGGAAAACGCCTACCCTGCCGAAACAAAATCGCGGCTTGCCCCGTTCGAGACGCTCAAGCCGGAGGTGCAGGAGCGGATCACGTATTTGCTTGCGCCGCGCTACGAAGAACTCCGCAAATGGATCGAAGCATATATCGTCGAGCGTGAACAAGCACGCGCAGAAACCGCATCCGCCGCTGCGCCAAAAACGAAGAAGAAAGGGCGCAAAAAGAAGAACGCGCTAGAGGAGTCACCTGCGCCGATCTCCGGCGTGCGGCTCGATCATTTCTTCAGCCGCTTATTCGGGGAAGTGCTCTCGCAGCGCGGCTACGGCTTTCACGGCGACTTTGACGCATCAACGACAGCGGGCAGTCTGGTCGAATCGGCGGCGAATTTCCGGCGCGCCTTCGAGAATACGCCGCTGATTCCAGCGGGCAAAACAGCAGCAGAAGAATTCGTCCGCATGGTGGATCGCGGGCTGCTAGCAGATCAATATGCGCGGGCATGGACGCTGAATGATCAAACTGACGCGGTGCTAATCGCGCCAGCGTATACATTCCTGATCCGCAACCAACCGGTGACGGCACAGTTCTGGCTTGATCTAGGCAGTCGAGGTTGGTTCGAGCGGCTGTTCCAACCGCTCACACATCCGTACATCTTGAGCGCGGTATGGGAAAACAACCGCACATGGACGGATGATGACGAGCACGAAGCGCGCCATGATACCTTGTTCCGGTTGGTGATCGGGTTGGTGCGGCGCTGTCGTCAGCGTATCTACTTTGGCGTGAGCGAACTGGGCGAAAACGGATCGGCAAGCACAGGCGAACTATTGCAAGCGTTCGGGCGCATGGTCGCCCGGTTAACTCCCCCGGAGGCGGCGAATGACGTTTAAACCGCGCCCAAAACAGGCGGAAGTGCTGCGCTACACGGGCGGCAGGATGGTTGTGATGGCAGTCCCCGGCAGCGGCAAAACGCGCACCCTTTCGGCGCTTGCCGCCAAGCTGATCAAATCGGGGGCGGTGCGCGCCGATCAAGAAGTCTTGATCGTGACGCTGGTTAATTCGGCGGTTGATAACTTCACGCGCCAAGTGCGCGAACGGCTCGAAGAAGCGCGCTTGATTCCGACGCTCGGCTACCGCGTGCGCACACTGCACAGCCTTTGCAGCGATATCGTGCGCGAACGTCCGTCGCTCGTCGGGTTGGCGAACGACTTCACCATCGTCGATGAGCGCGAAAGCGACGGAATCCTTGAAGAAGCAGCGGTCGCATGGCTGAAGGCAAATCCGCACGCCGCCGATGACTTTTTGTCGTCCGAGCTGGACGATCAGCGGCGCGATCAAGTGCTGCGCGACGACTGGGGCGAAACGGTCATTGATGTGGCGCGGGCATTTGTGCGTCAAGCGAAGGACGAACAGCTTACGCCGGAACGAATCCGCGAAAAACTGGATCGGCGCGGGCGGGGACTGCTTCTCGCGGAGATGGGCGCGGCGATCTACGCGAATTATCAGCGCAGTTTGACGTATCGCGGCGCGGTCGATTTTCAAGACTTGATCCGGCTGGCGCTGACAGCACTCGAACGCGACGAACGTTATCTTGTTCGGCTGCGCGAACACTTCCCGTTCGTGCTTGAAGATGAAGCCCAAGACAGCAGCCTGCTCCAAGAAGCGATCCTTCGGCTGCTGGTAGGTGAAAAAGGAAACTGGGTGCGCGTCGGTGATCCGAATCAAGCGATTTACGAGACGTTCACGACCGCACGACCGGAAAACCTGATCCGCTTCCGTGACGAAAAAGGCGTGAAGAAAAGCGATCTGCCCAACAGCGGACGATCCGCACCGAAAATCATTGACGTAGCGAATCAATTGATCAGTTGGACTCGCGGCGCGCATCCGAATCCGGCGATTCGCGCACGTGATCCGCTCAATCCGCCGATGATCGAACCGACGCCGAAGGGCGATCCACAGCCGAACCCGCCGGACAGTGACGCGCATGTGTTTTTTGCGCCCAACGCCATGCCCCCAGCGGAAGAAGTGCAGAGCGTGATTCAGTCGCTTAGGCGCTGGCTGCCCGAACACCCGGATCGCACAGCGGCGGTGCTTGTTCCAAGCAACCGCTTTGGATTCCGCGTGGTGGATGCGCTCAAACATGCCAAATTGCCAACCGTTGAGCTGCTGCGCTCAAGCACGTCCACGCGCGAGGCGGCGGGGGCGATGGGCAACATCTTGCAGTATTTGAGCAAGCCAACCGATGCGAACTTGCTTTCGCGCGTTTACAAAGTCTGGCGGCGCGATGACCGCGACGACGAAGCCGCCGCCGCACGTATGGAAGTGGTCGCAGCGGCGCTGCGAAAGTGCGCCCGTGTTGAGGAATACATCTGGAATACGATCGGGCGTGACTGGCTGGACGAATCGCCGGAGATCGCTGCGCTCGAAGGAAACGATCCGTACATCAAGGGACACCTTGAAGTATTCCGCGTGATGGTGCGCCGCTGGCATGAAGCGGTCATTCTGCCCATCGATCAGTTGATCCTGATCTTGGCGGGCGATCTATTTGCCGCCGAGGCAGATTTGGCAATCGCGCACAGTATCGCCGTGCTGCTGCGCCAGCGTGATGACCTGCATCCCGATTGGCGGCTGCCGCAGTACACCGAAGAACTGGCGGCGATTGCGCGCAACGAGCGGCGTTTTCTCGGCGTAAGCGATGCCGATCTCGGATTCGATCCCGACGCGCATAAGGGCAAGGTCACGGTGGCGACGATGCACGCCGCTAAAGGACTCGAATGGGATCGCGTGTACTTGATGTCGGTCAACAACTACGATTTTCCGGCGGCGCTGCCCGGCGAGCAGTACATGAGCGAAAAATGGTTCATCCGTGACCATCTTAACCTTGAAGCGGAAGCGCTGGCGCAAATCCGCGCGCTCAAAGGGAACACGGACTATCACGAAGGCGCGGCGACCGAAACAGCGCGCGTCGATTACGCGGCGGAGCGGCTGCGCCTGTTGTACGTCGGAATCACACGGGCGCGCCGTGATCTGATCGTCACGACCAACACGGGGCGCAATGGACGTGTGCCGCCGTCCGCCGCGTTTCAGGAATTGCGCGGTTACGTCGAAGGTCAAACGCAAAACACCTAACCGGAGAGGAGATATTCCTCTCCGGTGGCTGTAGGTTCGCGTCACGATGCACCCCTACAAAGCGTCCGCTGTGGTTCACAAGAAAGGATTCTCATGCTGCCGGAAGCATTCGTGTACAGCCAGACCAGCTTGCAAGATTTCACCGACTGCCCCGCCTTGTTTGATCTGCGCTGGCGGCGGCGGATCAAATATCCGGCGGCGGAAAGCGAACCGCTTGAACTCGTCGAGGCGCACATGGAGCGCGGCGCGCTCTTTCACCAGATGATCCAGCAGCACACGATCGGCGTGCCGGAAGATGTGATCGCGGAATCGATTGACGATGACGAACTCGCGGCATGGTGGGCGAATTATCTCAGCAAGGGATTGCGCGGACTGCCGGACAGGCGCTCCCCGGAACTGACACTGAGTATTCCGATTGCCGAGCGGCGCATGGTTGCCAAGCTCGACTTGCTCGCGTATGAGCCGGGGCGCGAATGGGTAATTCTTGACTGGAAAACGTTGCTGCACCGCCCTACACACGCGAATCTAATGGCGCGGTTGCAAACCACCGTGTACCGGTATGCCTTGGTTGAAGCGGGCGCAGCGCTGAACGGCGGTGTACCCATCGACCCGGCTCAGGTGAAGATGATCTACTGGTTTGCGAACTTCCCGGATCAGCCGGAAATATTCACCTACAGCGCAGATGAACATGCCGCCGCCGGACGGATGCTCACACACATGATCGCGGACATCGAGCGGCGGGGTGATGACGATTTTCCGCTCACCGACGATGTGCGCCGCTGTGCTTACTGCGCGTATCGCGGCTTACATGAGCGCGGCACAAAAGCGGGCGATTTTGAGGCGCAAGAATTGGGACTCGTGGACGAAGCGCCGGACATGTTCCCCGATTTCACGCTCGATCAGATCGCGGAGGTCGCTTTTTGACATATAAGCCTGAGGAGTCCGCTATTTCCGGGGGGAACGGCATGGATTTAGTGCAGGGTGTAAGACCAGCAGACTCATCTTATGTCGAGATGGTCTGGAATGCGCACAGCCTCCGCGCGGGTAGTTTCACGTCCCAAGCGGCAAGCACATGGGAGATCGTGTTCACGAAGTTTGAAGGCAAGATGCTGATCGCTGCGCGCGGACCGGAAACCATAGCATCACGCGCGGATTTCCCCGCCGATGCCGAGTTCTGGGGCATCACCTTCAAGTTGGGCGCATTTATGCCGCATCTCCCGGTGAAAACGCTCTTGGATCGCCAAGACTTGATCCTACCGGAAGCGGCGCGGAATTCCTTTTGGCTGCATGGATCGACGTGGGAAATACCGACATTTGACAACGCCGAGGTGTTCGTCAACCGGCTTGCACGCCAAGGACTCCTTGTGCGCGATCCGGTGGTCGAAGCGGCACTTCAAGGACAGCCGACCACGCTCTCGCCGCGCTCCGTGCAGTACCGCATGCTGCAAGCCACCGGACTAACGCACAAGACGATCCAGCAGATCGAGCGCGCCCGCCGCGCCGCAGAAATGCTCAAACGTGGCACGCCGATCCTAGACGCAGCCTTCCAACTGGGCTATTTCGATCAGGCTCATCTCACCCATTCCCTCAAGCGCTTCATCGGGCAAACTCCTGCACAAATCGCGCATGCGGCGTGATTGCGTTTTTTTCCAAGATGGCGCTGGCAAACGCTGCTATCATGGCAGTGTAACCACCACTAGATTAAGGAGAACGACGTGCGGAAACTAGTCGTCACGGAATTCATGTCGCTTGACGGTGTGATTGAAAACCCGATGTGGACGTTTCCCTACTGGAACGACGACATCGCCAACTTCAAAGGCGAAGAAACGGACAGCAGCGATGCCCTTTTGTTGGGGCGTGTAACCTATGAGGGGTTTGCCGCTTCATGGCCACAACGCGGGGACGCAGACGGAGGGGCGTACTTCAACGGCGTGCGAAAATACGTCGTCACATCCAAACTGGATCGGCTGGAGTGGAACAACTCGGTCGCGCTCAAGGGCGATCTTGCGCAAGAAGTGAACAAGCTCAAGCAGCAGCCGGGGACGAACATCACCGTTCATGGAAGTGTCGAATTAGCGCAGGCGCTGTTCAAACATCATCTCGTCGATACGCTGCGACTGCTGGTTTATCCGGTGGTATTGGGCAAAGGTCAGCGGATGTTCGCGGACGGCATGACCGCGAAGTTCAATCTGGTTGAATCGCGCCAGTTCAGCAGCGGCGTGGTCGGGCTGATCTACGAACCCGTGCGCGAATAATGGTTCAGGGCACAGAGAACGCAGCGCCACAGCGGCTGCGTTCTCTGATAACTCACTCTACATCGAGCGCGTTCAGCCAAGTCAGGATGCGATCGGCAATTTCGGCGTAATTGTGTTCCATCATCAGGTTGTGCGCCGCACCGGGGATCATGACATAATCCGCCCCGTATGCCGCCGCTGACCGCCGCTCGGCGGGTTCGGGACAAACAGCATCTTTTTCACCTGCCAGCCACAGCATCGGCGTGTGATGCTCCGGCGTTTTCCAGAAGGCGTGCTGAATCATGACCAGCGCCGATTCATCGTTCAAACGAGCGTAAAACTGCTCCGGCGTATAAATCGAATCCGGGCTGAGGAGTGCCCGCGCCGCGACTTCCGGTGTGCGCACGAAATCCGCTTTCCAGCGTAGGGAGGTCAGCACGACTCCCACCGGATCGAGCTTGAGGAATGCCGCAACACTGTCCATGAAACCATCGTGCAGCGCCCAAGGCGCGACCAGCACCGCCCCCGGCAGATCACCGATGTAGCGGACATACCACTGCGTGAGCGCTCCACCCATGCTGTGACCCATTAGGATCGGTTTGGTGGGAAGCTTGTTCACGGCATCGCGGATGAAACTCAAGTAATAATCAAGGGTACAGGCGAAGATCGGGCGCTGTGTTGGCGAGCGACCGTGACCGGGCTGGCTGATCGCATGGCTTTCCCATCCTGCCTCTGCAAGCAGAATCTGCCAAGTTTCCCAACACCATGCGCCGTGCCACATACCATGCTGCATCAAAATCGGCGTTTTGTGGCGCGGTTCGTGCGGCACATAGCTGATCCATTCGATTCCGTCTTCGATCTTGACCGTGCGCGAATACGTCTCGGTTTTGGTGGTGTTGGTGTAGGTGACACCGGGCGCGGCGGTGTTCTGTGGCGTCTTGAGCGTCACATTCGGGTCGCTGGTGAGCAGTTTGTAGGCGACGAATGATCCCTGCGCGATCACATGCGCGAACGCGGCAAATCGGGCAAGACCCATGAGTGATGCGAATGGGGAACGGCGGCGGGCAGACATCGGAAATTCTCCTTTGCCGGATGATGACAAAATCAGGGGCAAGGGATAGGCGGCTCACCTATCCCCTTATCATCTTACCGCATTACGCGTCCAATGTTTGCAGCGTCGACTCGATCAACGTGACCGCCGTTGTGAGTGTTTCGAGATCCCATGCGAATTTTGCGCCCGCCGCGCTGAAAAGCTCCGGCAGCGTGACTGTTCCGCCGAGTGCAAGCGCGCGTCGATACGCGGCAACCGCTCCGGCTTGATCGCTCAGCGAATTGCGCCACACCTGAAGCGCACCCAACTGTGCCATGCCATATTCGACGTAGTAGAACGGAATCTGGAAAATATGCAGTTTGCGATGCCAGCCGTCCGCCTTCGCGTCTTCCAATCCGCTGTAGTCGATGCCGATCATGAAGCGATCCCACAATTCCGACCATTTCGCATCACAGTTCGCCGGATTGATCGCCTGATCAGGATGGGTGTACACCCAATGCTGGAAGCTGTCCACAACTGCCATGTACGGCAGAAATAACACGATTCCTTCGAGATGCTCAACACGAGCGCGGGCAGCATCTTCCGCGCTGTAGAACCCACCGTGATCGGTGGTCAGGTAAGGCGCGGAGAGCAGTTCCATGCTCATCGACGCGACTTCGGCAAATTCGGTCGGATAATCGTTCCGTGCGTATTCCGGCAGACTGAACGACTCGAAGGCATGGAAGGCATGACCGCCTTCATGAAGAAGGGTATTCACATCATCGTGTATGCCGACCGCATTCATGAAGATAAACGGGCGCTTGGTGTATTCGTAGGTGGTGCAGAAGCCGCCCGGCGCTTTCCCCTTGCGATTGTCCAAATCGAGCAGATTTTCGGCGCGCATTTGATCAAAATAGCCGCCCAACACCGGATCAACCTGATGAAACATTGCCGATCCGGCACTCATCAGCTTGTCGATGTCTTTAGCATCAAACGGTGCAAGCGGGGTGCGGCTGAGCGGATCAACATCCAAGTCCCAAGGGCGGAGCTTATCGACGCCGAGGCGCTGCTTGCGGCGTTCGTAAATGCGCGCTGCTGCTGGGACAAACGTTTTTTCGATACCGTCCGCGAAGGCTTCGCAGTCCGCCGGAGTGTAATCAAAGCGCAGCATGGCACGCCAGACGAAAGCGCGCACATCCGGCATATCGGCATTCGCGGCGATGGTGGAGCGCAGCTTAAGGAACTCTACCCAAAGATCATTCAACGCGGCTTTATCCGCGAGGCGGCGTTCGTTCGCCAACCGCCATGCCTTCTCACGCGCGACACGATCCGGGTCTTGGTAAACAGGCTGAAGCGCGGGGAGCGTGGTTTCCTCGCCGTTCCATTCGACCGTCTGCGCGCCGATGATTTCATCATATTTCGTGCTGAGTCGATCTTGTTCGACGAACAGCGGTAGATTTTCGTCGCGGAACAGCTCGGTTGTCACGCGCATGTTGCGAAGTTCAATCGCATACTGCGGCGGATTCACGCCAGAGGCAAGCACTTTTTGGCGGATCGCTTGCAGCGCCGCCTGTGTGGGCGCAAGCACAGATTCGTTATAGGCGAGATAGCGCTCGGTCGCCGCTTGATCCGTCGTATCCTGCTGAGAGATCACGCTTAGACGGGTGCTCGTCTCAAAAATCATACTGGCGAGCTTTGCCACATCGTTGAGATAGTCAACCGCGTTCGCGTCCGTGAGTTCGCGCTCGGTCAGGGCTTGAAAATGCGGTTCGATCTGTGCCCACGTCCAAGACATAAAGGCGTCGATCGTGTTGGGTAACGGTTGAGATGTCACAGCTTATCCTTCTTCAGTAAAGTATCGAAAAACTTCTGAACCACAAAGAACACGCAGAAACGCTGTTCCGCGCTGCTTAGTATTCCCCGACGATCTTCCAAGGGTTCGGAGCGACCTCGCTCCGCACGAGGCGCAGTACCAACCGCGCCGAGCCATAATCCAGATACCAGTAATCGGTGCGCCCCTGCGGGAACTGCATCCGACCCGTAAACGCGACCGGCGGGCTGTACGCCCATCCGAGCGCCGTCCTGACGGATTCATTTTCGCGCCAGACCTTGCCAAACGACTCGGTTGGCTGGAGGCGGTGACGCGGCGGAACAAGCGCATCATCCGATGTAGGCTGCGAAGCGTCCCATGTATCAGGATAAGATTCCCAGAAGCCGTTGTTGTAGATCACATAGATGATCGCAGACGAATCAACAGGCGTTGCGGCAAAGCGCAGCATCCGTCCGCCCTCAAAGTCCTGCCCAACAGCTTCCACTTGAACCACGGCATCAGGACAGGAAACCGTGATCTCGCTTTCGCCCCCACGGAACACAAAGAACCACTGTATTGTACAGGCGGCGTTTTCGGTTGGCGCTTCGGGCGGCAGCACTGCCACCGGAACGCGCACGCCTTCATTGGCGTTCAACGCGGTATCCGGCTCAATGCAGTTTGCCAGCGAAAGCTGATCGACCGAGATGCCTGCCCTCAGTGCGATCCCCGCCAGCGTATCCCCTGCCGACACGGTATACACAAACCAGTCATCGCGGGTTGTACACGGCGCATTGGTGGGAGTTGGCGTCAACGTCGGCGGGAATGTCGCCAACTGTGGCACAGCCGTCGCCGTGATCGGGATGGTGGACGTAACCAACGGCGTCGCGGTGATCACCAGCGGCGTGGGATCGGGCGCGGTCAGCGAACAAGCAGAGATGGTGAGCGCGATCAACACGAACGCGGCGATCCGTTTACTCAAACCTTATCCACCCTGTACCTTCATGATCAACCCCATGCAGAATTTCGGTCAAAATTTCCAGCGATTCGACCAAACGGGGACCCGGTCGGTTGAAATACTGATTGCCATCGGTCAAATAAACATGCCCTTCGCGGACGGCGCGCAGCGTTGACCATCCCGGCTGCTGTGTGAGCGGCGGCATCTGTGCGCGTGTGGTGTCGATGTCAAAGCCGCATGGCATCACGATGATCACATCGGGATCATGCGCCCACAAATCATCCCATTCGAGATAAGGCGCGTGCGCTCCCGCTTGCCCAAACAAATTGATCCCGCCCGCCAACTCGATCAATTCCGGCACCCAGTTCCCCGCAGCCATGAGCGGATCGATCCATTCAACGGTGGCAGCACTCGGCTTGTGTGGTAGATCGCGCGTGCGTTCGGCGATCGCGTTGATGCGGGCTTCGAGCGCGGTACGGAGCACTTTCCCCTGTTCAACCCGTTCGAGCGCCGCCGCCACCCGTTCGATGTCGTCCATCACATCTGATAATCGGTTCGGCTCAAGCGAGACGATGCGCGTCCCGGTCAAGCCGCACGACTCGACGGCGGATTCAACATCGCGCAAGCTGACCGCGCACACTTCGCACTGGGCTTGCGTAATGATCACGTCGGGCGCAAGCCGCTTGAGCATGTCTGCATCGACATGATACACCGACAGCGCATTTTCCAGAATGTAGCGAACACGATCATCGATCTCACGGCTTGTTCCGTTGGGATCGAATTTCGGTGCGGTGAGCACAAGAAGATCGCGGACGCTGGCGGGGGTATCGCATTCATGCGACCGCCCGACAAGCTGATCCGCAGCCCCCAATGCGCTGACGATCTCCGTTGCGCTAGGAATGAGCGAGACAATTTTCATGCAGCCTCACAAAAACACAATCAAAAAAACGCTGAGTGCTGCTTTGAGCCTAGCACTCAGCGCTTGATCTATTCACACCATTCGGCGGTGCAAGCTGTCGTGACAGTCGCGGGATCGATCACCGGCAGTTCCGCGAATTCTTCGGCGGTGACGGGCGTATACGTGTGATCCACATACACGACGAATCCCGACCCCTCGATCAGCATCATGTTGCTGAAATCGCTGCTGCTGCGTCCCACAGGCGAGAAGTCCGTCCCGACGGGCAGCACACCGAATTGACCGCGCGCGTTGATGTCCGCGAACCCGATCACATACGGCGATTCGACCAGATAATCGCGCACCTCAACCAGCGGCACAGGCGGCTGAATCAAAGTGTATTCAACATAGCCGTTGACGGCGTTGACAAACTGGGTGCAGTAGTTGGGCTGCGACCAGTCGATATTCATCACGAATTCGTATTCGCGCTCAAGGATAAAGAGCAGGTTGATCGCGGTACGATCACAGCGCAGTACCGGGTCATCCCCGCGCCAACCGCCGGGTCGGATGGTCGATGCGCCGATCACCACGTCCGCCAAGATTTCGAGGTCATGGCGAATATCGCGCGAGAAAGCAAGCGGGACGCTTTGCACCACGCCCACCCAATCTTGAGGGCGCACGCCGACGCCAAGCAGCGCGTCCGCCAGCGATTCGAGATCGAGGCGGAGCAGAATCGCATAATCCGCATTGGTCACATCAATTACGCCGTGCCAGCCTTCCGGACGTCCCTCACCGAGTCGATCCGTCGCCAGCGCTTCAGTATCACTGCGGGCGGCTTCCAACACGCCGCGCGAGCGATCATCCAAAACGGGAGTCGGTGCGATACCGGGAACACCGCCCGAATCGGGTGCAGGCGGCAGTGTCGCTAGCATTGGATCAGGCGTAAACGTAGGCGGCGCATCAATCGGCGGCAGGGTTGGGAGTGCATCTTGTGCGATGACTGAGGAAATTGACGCGATCAGAATCAGCCCGAAAATCAGGATGAATACCGCGCTTGTGAGATAGGCAAGTCGTTTGCTCATGCCCAAACTTTCCCTTTTCGAATGGCGAATATGCGCGATTATAACGGGAATCGGCGGCTTATGGCGAAGCATCCGCTGAAAAACAGAACTGCAGAGGGCGCAGAGAGAAAATGGGTTTTATTCTGCGTCCTCTGCGGATCAAATCGTTGTTTATTTCCGCTTGGGCAGTTCAGGGATCGGCGGCGGTGGAAGCTCGCCTGTTTTTTTCTTCACGTCGGGAATTGGCAGTGACGGCAGTTTAGCCGTAGGTTCAGGCGGCGTTGTATCTGATGCTGCCGCCATAGACTCAGGCATCGTCAGCGGAAGTGGCGTATCCAACTGGCGCGTGACCGCCATCAGCGACGACGTTTCATGATCGTAGGTCGCAATCGGTGAGGTATCGTCAATATCCGGCAGACGCTCGGAGAGTGTTTCGCCGGGAACATACGGAATCGGTGATACGGTGTACACCTGAGCGCTAATCAACAGGCGCAGCAGCAGCGCCGACTGCCCGATCACAGCATCCCGCAGTGGGCGGGCGATATTGTCGGATTCAAGACGCGCCAGCATCGAGGCGGACGCATCGGCAAGGATCGGATCAGCAGGCACAGAGCGACCGTTCATGTGCGCGACAAATGGCACGGCAATCGACGCGATCACCGAAGAAACGGGCGATGCTTGCGCATAGATGAGCGCCGCGCGCGGCAGTTCTTGATCGAGAAACCACGCGCTCACACCTTTATAAGTCGGAAAAAGGGCGTCACAAAGAATGGCATGCAGTCTCACCCAACTATCCACCCAGTCTTGCAGATACAACCCTGCACCTGCGACCAAATGGGGCGGCACTTGTCCGAACAACACGAGCGCGCCATGTTGAGCAAGCTCGCGCGCCAAGTCCGCATGGGTTTTGTTCGTTATGCGGGTGTAGTCGCCCGCACGCTCCCATGCCGCCGGGATAAGGGAGGGAGCATATTTCCGCGCTACGCTCACCAAGAGCCGTTCTAAGCGCAAGCTGTCCATTATGACCTCTCACTTTCCGGGTATTCAAGTTATCCCCTTCTGGTTAGTATAGGGTATATTCTGGAAAACTGAAGGGATCGACCGGATGAGTTACTCCCATTCTGCGCGTGTCTATGATGCGCTGTATGCGACATTTAAGGACTATGATGCTGAATCAGCCCGCCTGCTCTCGCTGATCGGGCAGTACAAACGCACAGAGGGAATGCGCCTACTGGATGTGGCGTGCGGAACGGGAAAGCACCTCGAATCCCTGACGAAAACGTTTAGGGGGGAAGGCGTGGACTACGCGCCGGAAATGCTGCACGTCGCACGCGAGCGACTGCCGCATGTCACCTTTCATCAAGGAGATATGCGCACCTTCGACCTATCCGCACGATACGATGTCGTCACCTGTTTGTTCAGCGCGATCGGCTACATGACCACTTTGGATGATCTCGGCTGCGCAATCGATACGATGACGCGGCATTTGCTTCCCGGTGGGGTGCTGCTGGTCGAACCTTGGTTTGCGCCGGAGCAGTGGAATGCAAACAGTGTGCACATGCGCACGGTCGACGAACCCGATCTCAAGATCGCGCGGATCGTTCACAGCCGCGCCGAAGGTATCGTGTCAATCATGGATATGTATCACACTATCGGAACGCCCGATGGTGTAACAACGTTTGTTGAACAGCACCGAATGGGGCTGTTTACCCCGGAGCAGTACCGCGCCGCATTCGAAGCAGCGGGCTTAGTGACGACGTTTGACGAATACGGGCTGGAGGGACGCGGGCTGTGGATTGGCATTCCGCCACAAGAAGCACGTTAGGCGTGGGACTAAAAACGGCGTTCACCCTAAACTGGTGAGCGCCGTCATCATTGAAGGAATACTCACAACTCATCATCGCTCAACGGCGCGAAGTTCTTGTTTGATGCCGGGCGCGGCGTACTCGACGATGGACTGCTCGGCGGCTTCGACGGTGGCGGATTTACCGGCGCGGACGGTTTGACAATTGGCGCGGATGACGGCGGTGAAACCGCTGGTGTGCTGAGCTGCTGTGCGCGATGCTGAAGCACAGTATGAGTCGGCGGCGCTGTCTTATTCAGGCGGCTGGCAGACAAACGGGCAGCGATGTTGAGCAAGACGGTGAATATGATGTAGGCAATACCCGCAGCAAGTCCGTTCTGAGCAGCAAGCCCAAAGAAATTACCATAATCAAGCAGAAACGCGAAAGCGATAGCCCAGAAGCCCGCGCTCGCCGCCGCGAACAGCACCAACCCGATCCACCAACGCCCCCGCGCGGAGTCGCGCCGCTGCCAGCGGTTGAACATCGGTAGGATGATATTGGCGTAGAGCAGAACCTGCGCCGCCGCGTACGCCACCGCTAATCCGGCATTATCCGGATCACGCATGAGCGTGAGCACTGCGCCTACCCCACCAAATGCGATCAACCCGATCCACCGCCAGAATCCCCATTTCGGGCGCGCTGCGGGCGGCATCACAGAAGAAGGCGCGAGGTTCGTACCGGATGGTCTTTTCGGTAGTGTGCCGCTGCCGATGCGCTGTTTATGCCAATCGCGGATTTGAGAGATCATCCGCTCCGCATCGTCGTCAAAATCCGGGTTGGGGCGGAGATGCGCGGCGTTCAAGCCGCACATATCACGAATTTGCGGAGGCAGTAGGTTGGCATCGGGCATTTTGGTGTTATCGACCAACACCGGAATCACCAGCTTATTCAACGAGAGCGCCAATTCGACTTCGATTCGCGCCGAATCCCCCGGATCAGCAGCGCGCTCACTCGTCAGTTTTCCCCAATAAGGTCCGATCATGATGAGGACAATATCGCGGATATCGATCTCTTGTGTGATAACCGTGCGGAAATTTGCCCCATACGGGATGTTGCCGACATCTTGAAAAACTTGACCTGCACCGAACTCGTTCTTGAGCCGCTCGACGAGCCGATCCGTCACGTGTTGGGTATCCGCGCGGCGGTAAGACACGAAAACGCTAGGTGCATTCTTGCTCATGATTTGTTCCCGGTTTGCCTAGAAGTGCAGCGCTCACCTATGATGACCGGAGAGTAACATAAAACCGTTCTCACAAACATAGGAATTCGCGTGTTATTGTCATCAATCCGCATAAAACGTGCTATAATGCGTTTCGGGGAGAATTATCCCCCTATTCGTTGACCCCTTTGAGGTTGCATGCAATTTAGCGATTTGCAATTGATCGATCCTCTGCTTCGTGCTGTGCACGATGAAGGGTATCGTACCCCCACGCCGATTCAGGCGCAGGCAATCCCGCACATTCTGGCGGGCAAAAACTTGGTGGGATGCGCCCAGACTGGAACCGGCAAGACTGCCGCGTTCGCGCTCCCGATCCTGCAGCGGCTGATCGAAACACCGAACCCGAACGGAAACCGCGCCATCCGTGCCCTGATTCTGTCGCCTACCCGTGAACTGGCGAGTCAAATTCAGGAGAGCTTTTCGAGTTACGGTCGCTTCACGAAAATTCGCGCACAGGTGATCTTCGGCGGCGTCGGACAGAATCCACAGGTCGAAGCGCTCAAGCGCGGCGTGGATGTGCTCGTCGCAACGCCGGGGCGTTTGCTCGATTTGATGAATCAGGGCTATGTCAAGCTGAGCACAATCGAGATTTTCGTCCTTGACGAAGCCGACCGGATGCTTGACATGGGTTTTATCCATGATGTGCGGAAGATCATCAGTACGCTGCCGGTCAAACGCCAGACGCTGCTGTTTTCCGCGACGATGCCGCCGGAAATTCAAGCGCTGGCGGAACACCTGATGTACAAGCCGGTGCGCGTTGAAGTGACGCCGCAGGCGACCACCGTCGAGCGGATCACGCAGTCGGTGTATTTTGTCGATAAGCAGCACAAGCGCGCTTTGCTTGAACATCTGCTTGATGATCACAAGATTCGGCGTGTGCTGGTGTTCACCCGCACGAAACACGGCGCGAATAAGCTGGCGGAGCAGTTGGAGCGTTCGCGCATCAACGCCGAAGCCATTCACGGGAACAAATCCCAGACAGCGCGTGAACGTGCGCTCGCCAATTTCAAAAAAGGCGTGACGCGCGTCCTCGTGGCGACCGATATTGCGGCTCGCGGGATCGATGTGGACGACGTGACGCATGTCATCAATTATGATCTGCCAAACGAGCCAGAGACGTATGTCCACCGCATCGGGCGAACCGCCCGCGCGGGTGCGGACGGCGCGGCGTATTCGTTCTGCGATCACGAAGAACGGGCGTATCTGCGCGACATCGAAAAACTGATCCGCTTGCGCGTGCCGATCATTGATGATCATCCTTTCCCGATGTCCGCCGTTTCGGTGGAAGTACCGCAGCTTCAGCGTCCCCAGCAGCGGCAGGGACAAGGGCACCCACAATCGCGCAGCGGTTCGCGTGGATCATCCCAGTCAAACGGTTCGCGCCAAGGTGCGACCGAGCAGCGCGGGCAGAACAGCGCACGCCGCGAAACTCGTCAACCGATTGGCGCATCCTCCTCGAATACGCCATCGGGCAATGCGCCGCGCAAGCAGCGCCGCCCACAAACGCGCGATAACTAACCTTCCGCACAACACATCAAGCGCACTAACCCGTCGAGTCAGCATATAAGATAGATCACAGACTGCGACGGGTTAGGAGCATCATGGATGAACACCCCCTTTGAGATAACTCCCGGTTGGGATGAACTGTGGAAGCACCATGAGCACTTCAGTGGAGGCGGCAGCCGAGTTGGAATCGCCCTCTACGCTGATCAGCATTTTGAGATCGTGCTCGAGGCATGGGGAATGGGTAGGGAGAGGGATACCTGCCGGTTAACCGGAACACACAGTAAGTTTTCTCCGGCGCATGGTTGGTTGTGGATCAAATCAATCGAGAAGCGCGTGATCCAATCACCCACTCAACCGCAACCGGATGTGACGTTTGATTTGAAGCCGTTTGAGGACGCGATCGTGCTGGAGTACTTCCGCGTTACCGATTCGCCGAATTACCCGCATCCCGGTGAATCAATGAATTACCAGTTCCTCAACGAACGATTTGAAGTATTCCTGTCGCTCCACACGTTTTACCTGCTCGCGTTGGACGGCATTCGATTTTGGGTCGAACACCCGGATGAGGTTGATACTAAAGACGGTCCTCCAACCGCCTCCTTAGTGAAGAATGTCGATGATATCTTGTGGTATTTCGACCGGCGCAAATACGCCGTCGAGCGCCCAGCTTAGCCCCACTCCAAAAACTCAGTGTGAACACCAATTCACGCTGCGTTTTTTGATTCCCGCCTACCCGAGTCCCCATTAATTGAGAAAACGAACATCTATTCTGATGCAGGGATCGCGTAAAACCGTCTACAATTTGACTGGAGTTATACGCATCCTAAGGGCATCATGGGTTATAAACTCGCCATCGACTTCGGTACAACCAACAGCGTAATCGCACGCTGGAACGAGACCACCAGTACGCCGGAAGTTCTGCACCTCCCAACCATCGGCACGAGCGAGGCGGAAGTCCAGTTTTCCGGTGTTCCATCGTTACTGTATGTGCATGACGCGCGCGCGGGCATATTCACCATCGGTCAAGCAGTACGCCAAAACGGACTTGATTCACAGCGCGATAACCGCTTATTCCGCAATTTCAAGCGCGGGATCGTGCAGTCGCCCGCCCCTGAGCCGCGCTTGATCGACGGGCAGCACTTCGCAGACGCGGACGCGGGAAAGCACTTTCTCGATCTGATGATTCAAGCGCTGCCGCACACGCTCGATACGCTCGATGAACTCGTGTTGACCGCACCTGTCTCCTCGTTTGAGAATTACATCGAATGGTTGAGCAGCGTTGTCAGCACCGACGGGAGCGCCGACACGATCCGCGTGATTGACGAATCGACGGCGGCGGCGCTTGGCTACGCCGTGACCGAGCCGAAAGCGCTCGTGCTGGTATTCGACTTCGGCGGCGGCACGCTCGATGTATCGCTGGTCGAGCTACCCGAACGACGGGAGAACGTCGGCGGATTCTTGCGGCGTCTGCTGCGCGGCGGTGCAGCCAAACAAACCGCCCGGGTGATCGGCAAATCCGGGCGCGTGATCGGCGGGAGCGATGTCGATCAATGGATGGTCGCGGATGTGCTGGAGCAGTGCCGCCTGACCACACATGACCTCGGCGCGGGCTATTCTCCACTGCTGACCGCCTGTGAAGCCGCGAAGATCGCGCTTTCGACGGAAACCACAGCGGCGATTCAATTTGAAGCGGGCGGGAAAACATACACGGTCGATTACACGCGCGGTATGCTCGAAGCACTGCTCGAAAAGCAGGGCTTTTATCAAGCGCTGCGCCGCGTGGTCGATAAAGTGATGTATGTTGCCCGTCAGCGCGGCGTTTTCAAAGAAGATATTAAGTATGTGCTGCTCGTCGGCGGCACGTCGTTGATGCCATCGGTACAGCACACGCTCAAAGGATACTTCACCGAAACCGCCGTCCGCGCCGATAAACCGTTCACCGCTGTTGCTGAAGGTGCGCTGTTGATGGCGGCGGGCTACGGCTTGGACGACTATTTGATCCACAGCTACGGCTTACGCCATCTTGACCCGGACACGAACACGCACGCCTATGATGAAATCATTCCGATGGGCAGCCGCTACCCCAGCGAAAAGCCAATCGAAGTACTGCTCGGCGCGGCGCATTCCGGTCAAGATTGGGTTGAGTTCGTGGTCGGCGAAATTGACACCGACGCGATTTCGATGATCGAAGTGCGCTATGAAGACGGTCAAGCGGTGTTCGTCGCGCAAGGCGCACACGATATGCAGCAGATCATCCCCCTGAATGCGGACGCGGCGGCACTGGCGAAGTTGATCCCGCCGGGACGACCGGAGGAGGAGCGGCTGCGCGCCGAATTCATGATCGATGATCGGCGTCAGCTTCGTTTGTCGGTGTTTGACCTGAAGACCAATCAGCGCCTGCTGCAAGATGTTGTTGTCGCGTCGTTACGGTGAAAGAATGGATCGCCCATGACTGCCGAATTGACTCCCCGTTTGACCGGGCATGAACCGCGTTTGATCACCCGAACCCGTGCGCGCGGCGAAAGTCGTTTGACCTCGGTTCGCCTGTCGAATCTACTGGCGACGGTTTCCCCCAACAGCGTGACGCTTGAAGCGGCGCGGGCGATGCTCGTACACAGCGATTTGTGGATTCGCTACAGCGCCGCGCAGCTTCTCAGCCGCCGAGGGGATCGGGATGCGCGCATGGTGATGCAGGATGTCCTGACGACTGGTGAAGCCCCTGCTCGCGCCAGTGTCGCCCGCCATCTGCACGGCTTTTCATGGTTCGCCGCCGAGCCGCTGATCAAGCACGCGCTGGAAGACCCCGATTTTCGCGTGCGCGAAGGCGCGGTGTATGCGCTGTGTGATCTGCGCGACCTAAACGCCTACGCGACACTCACGAATGTGCTGCGCGAAGCCGATGACGATCTGCGCATGGCGGCGGCATGGGGTTTGAAAGATTGTCAGGATGCGGCAGCCGTGCCCGTGTTGGGACTCGTGCTCGAAGCGACCGATCCGGCAGTGCGCATCAAGGCGCTGGAGGCGCTCGGCGCGAACGATACGCCGGAGGCGTTCCCAGTCACACGAAACGCGCTCAATGATCCTGACCCGGATGTGAAATACGCCGCGACACTCAGTTTGCTCGAATTGGCGGGTGATACGTGGCTGACCGAATTGGCGGGCATCATCGGGCGCACGGAAGGCGAAACCCGCCGCCAAGTCTTGCGCGGGTTCTTCCACGCGACCAATTATTTGAAAATCGATGTAGCGCGCACAACAGCCGCCGATCTACTGATCGATGCGCTTGAGTCGTCCATGCTCGATGACATGGGCGAGGTGCGCACGGCAGCGATCCTGCCGCTGGCATGGATGAAACACGAGCGCGCGCCTGAAATCGTGCGGCGGGCGTATTTGCGCGAACTCGACCCCGATGTGAAGGTGAAAATCTTACGCTATGCGACGAGCTTCATTGACGAAATCGCTGGCGAACTCCTTCAAGATGGACTGAAAAGCCGCATTGAAGTCGTTCGCCAAATGGCAGAGCAGATCGTGGAAGATCGCCGCCGTCAGACGCACTAACGGAATTACTCCCCGCTGTTCCCGCGTACCCGCGTCGGCGTGACCCGGATAGCGAGCGAGAACGTTTGCTCGAAGCTGTCCGGCGTCATGCCAATCGTTTCGATTCCGCTCTCGTACTTCTTGAAATAAGCCGCGTTGTGAATTGGCGACGGCGCTTCGTCATCGATCACCGCATCACCCATGATCACGATGAAATCTTCGGCATCCGACTCCGGGTTATAGTTGAGTGCGACCTTTGGGTTTTCCCGGATGTTGCGCACTTTCTGCGCGGTCGGCATGCTGTAGATCAAGAATGTGTCGTTTTCTTGGATGAACCAGACGGGGGTCGGCTGTGGCTGACCATCGTCACGTACCGTTGTGAACCAGATGTATTCGGCGGAATCAAGCTGTGTCTGAAGATCAGGGCTGATGTGAATTGGCACTCGCGCATACTCCTTGAACAGCAGCGATTTTAGATGAGCGTAACGCATCATGATGAGCGGCGGCTAAACAGAGATGATTGACAATTAACCCAATTGAGATAAAATAGTCTCAATTTGACAAGGGGACTCTATGACAGATTTGGCAGCAACGGGCAAAGACGCACGCCGACTTGAACTCCTAAACGCTGCAACCGAGCTGCTAGCGATTAACCCTGCGGCTTCGCTCGCAGAAATCGCCGCATACGCAAAGATCGGGAAAGCAACGCTGCATCGCTACTTCGCCAGCCGTGATGACCTGATGCTGGCGCTTGGCTACCGGGCGCTGGCGATCGTCTCGGAAGCTATCGACTCATGCCAATCGGATCAGGGCAGCGTAATCGAGGCGAGCACACGGATCATCGAAGCGCTTGTGCCGCTCGGCGATAAGCTCTATTTCTTGATCAACGAGACGATCCTAGACGCGCACACCGAGTTCAAGAACGCGGAAACGAACATGCAAGCGCCGCTCCTAGCGCTGATCAAACGTGGACAAGCAAGCGGCGAGCTGCGTGCCGATCTCACGCCGGAGTGGATTCTCCACATGCTGAACTACGCGATTTACGCCGCATGGCACAGCTTACATGATGGCTATGTGGCGAGGCGCGACGCGCCCCGGCTGGTGATCACCACCATGCTGAACGGGATCGCAGCGAAATAAAGCGGACGCATCAATCGAATAACCAGCGGTCAAATTCGGCGTGTACGCGCCGGACTAGCTTTTGATTTGCCTTCTACCCACCTTCACACGGAGATTCATCATGAGTGGAAATACGTCGGCAGTTCCAAATATTCAACCGACATCGGATCGGCTTCTCGTCCTTGATGTGCTGCGCGGCTTTGCGCTGTTTGGCGTGCTGCTCGTCAATATGGTCGACTTCAGTTCATCGGCGCTGATGCCCGGTTATAGCGCGCCGCAGTGGGATACGCTCAATCAGATCATTGACGTGGGTGTGTATTTGCTGGCAGTGACCAAGTTCTATCTGCTGTTCAGCTTCTTGTTCGGTGTCGGGTTTGCGCTTCAAATGGGAAGGATGCAGGAGCGAGGACGCGCATTTGTGCCTTTTTATCTGCGGCGGCTCGCCGTTCTGCTCGTGATCGGGCTGCTGCATTCGATCTTCATCTGGCGCGGCGATATCTTGATGGTCTACGCGTTGATGGGTGTGATCCTGCTGTTCGTCCGCAACCTCTCCAACCGTGTACTGATCGGCACAGCGGTGGTTATCTTGATCGCGTCGTTCGTGCTGGCGGGCATGGTGATCAGCGAAGGCGATCCGGTGATCGGGCGGCAGGCGGCAGAAATTTATCAGCACGGCGACTATCTTGATATTTTAGCGCATCGCTTAACCGAACCGGGAGACGCTGCCTTCGTAATCGGTCAGGTGCCGTCGGTGCTGGTGATGTTCCTGCTCGGTTTGATCATCGGTCGAAGCGGTATTCTGCAACAACCAGACGTATATCGACCGTTCTTGCGGCGGTGGATGTTCCCGTCTCTGCTGATCGGTTTGGTGTTTAACGTGGCATTCGTGATCGGCTGGCGGGAACACAACTCATCCCTAGCGGCGGTTGGGATGCACATCGGCGCGCCCGCTTTGAGCTTCTTTTATGCCAGCGTCATCCTGCTCAACTTTGAACGCCTGCGCGCGCTTGCCCCGGTCGGGCAGATGGCACTCACAAATTACCTAACCCACTCAATCGTCTGCACCACAATCTTTTATGGATACGGATTTGGCTTGTACGATCAAGTCACACCGTTGGGTCAGCTTGCCCTCGTCGTGCTGATCTACGGCACACAGATCATCTTCAGCGGTTGGTGGATGCGGCGGTTCCGCTTCGGTCCGATGGAATGGGTATGGCGCAGTCTGACGTATGGCAAAGCACAGCCGATCCGGCGCAGCCAGCAAACGATCAGCGCGTGAAACAGTTTCGATGCGAAAAAGCGCCTGATCCGCTTCACAGATCAGGCGCTTTTTCGCAGCATATTTGTACTCCCCATGCTTTCAGGTCGAAAACGAATTGGATGCAGAACAACAAGATCGATCTGTCGCATGCTCTGGCGGTGAATGCGCTTTCGCCGTTTGCTACACAGCGCTACTCAACACGGTTCAAAGTCAGTTCGCCGGACAACGTTTGCACGGTCATCGACACCGATTCGCCTTCGGATTGGAAGATGATCGGCACGCCCGCCCCGCCATTGTTCACCACTAGATACACGCCTTCCATCGGCAGCGGCACGGCGCGGAACTCCCACACGCCCCGCCGGACGATCAGCGCGTCTTCGCCCACGTCAACCGACCAACCGTTTTCATAATCCCCGACGAACGCGGCGGCAGCCTCGGCATCGAACGGCGTGCCGAGCATCTGCTCACGGATCGATTCATACTGACCAATCATTTCGTCAAAGTTCGCGTGCAGGTAATCGACCGCTTGAGCCGGAAGCCCATACAGCATTTCGGCAAAACCATAGGTCAGCGCGTTGTTGAAATCGCCGCCAAGTGAAGAATTCGCAAATTGAACCAATCCGACGTTCGCCTCCGGGAAGATCACGATCTGCGTTGTCCACCCCTGCCATCCACCATCATGCCAGCGCATCGGGATGCCGTTATAGTCGAGCGTCACCCAACCCATCGCATAATGCGAGTCCGAAAAGCCGGGGATTGGCATCGGTAGATCGACACCGGGCTGCCATGTTTCCGCCAATACCGCTTCATCCACGATCCGCTCACCGTCCGGCGTGACGCCGCCGTTCATCTGCGTGATCAAGTAGCGCGCCATATCGTCGAGGCTCGTCCACACCGCCCCCGCTGGCGCGCCGATCCCAATCGGCGGATCGACCATGACAGAATTGACGAAGCCCTCACCATCGAGCGGAATTTCGTAGGGAAGCGCGTAGTTATCCCCCAGCAAACTGTGATCATCCGTCACAATCGCGCTGTCCATGCCGATTGGCGCAAAGACCCTTTCCTCAAGTAAGGCGCTGAAGGCGTCAACAGTGGGTTCACGCCCGGCAGCAAGCGCGGCGGCATATCCGGCAGCCGCATAGACTTCGTTGTTATACGCGTAATGTTCACCGTACTCCCCGGCAATCGACTGTCTGCCGATCACGCCGAGCAAGTCCGCAAATGTGTAATCACCCCAATAAAATCCGTCGCGCGGATCAGACTCAAGCCCCGTTGCCATGCCCATCAGATCGCGCAGCGTCAACTGCGCCGTGAGTTCAGGATCAGCGGTGACGAAATCCGGGAGAATGTCGGTCAAGGGCATGTCCCATGACAAGAGTCCTTCCTCGACCATCTGCGCGATCAGGAGCGAGGTCATCGACTTGGTGGTCGAACCGACGCGGAACAACGTTTCGGTTGTAAAAGGCAGATTATTCTCAACATCGCGCAGACCAAACCCCTGAGCGAAAACAACTTCCCCATCTTCAATGATGGCAACGGCAGCACCCGGAATATAGAAATGCGCCATTTCATCGCTGATTAACTGGGTGAATTCAGCGACAAGTTCATCCGTTACGGTGGGCGCATCTTGCGCCTGTGCAAATTGAATACTGATCGCGGCGATAAACAGCAGCGACAAGAACAGCACTATGCGGTTTCGCATCAACAGCACCTTTCGGTTTTTAGGTTGCCTTATTGACTAGTACGGGCAGACCGCCGCGAAGTTGCAAACGCGATGATAGAAAATGTCGGGCTAACTAACCTTGAGGGGTGTGCCACCGTTCGCCAAGCGATCACCACGCGGCACATGCCATGTCACCGTAACGCTCGTGCCGTGCCCATCTTCGCTTTCGATTTCGACCGTTGCGCCGACGGCTTCCGCCCGTTCGCGCATATTTTCCAGCCCAAAGCCAACCATAGCGAGTTCTGGGTCAAAGCCGACGCCATTATCGGTGACGGACAGCATCGCCTTGTGTGTATCCTGAATGAGATGAATGCGAAACTCGGAGGCTTGGCTGTGCTTGAGGATATTGTTGATGCTCTCTTGCGCAATCCGGTACAGCATTTCGTGAACATCCGGCGGGAGCGCATCACCGCCCCCATGCACTTCGAGCGAGGCTTCGATGTCGCGCCGTCCACGCGCCGCGTCGATCAACTGGCGAATCAAGGTAGGCAGCGAGGTACGGGTGACGGCTTCCGGTCGAAGCTCAAGCAGAAGCGTCCGCATCTCCGCCAGCGCCGACTTGTTCAATTTCATCAATTCCACCACGAGCTTTGATGCTTCTTCCGGCTTTTGACGCCACTGTGACGGAAGTCCTTCGGCGATCAATGCGGAAGAAAAAAGCGTCTGACTCACCGCGTCATGCAGATCACGCGCCAACCGCTGGCGCTCATGCATTTTGGCGGCTTCTTCGGCTTCTTGCGCCAAGCGGACACGCTCAAACGCTTGAGCACCCTGCACCATCAGCGCCGCCATCACCTGCTGATCGGCGTCTGTCCAGTGCGGCGGCGAACGAAAGGCGAAGACGGCAATCCCCAAGACGCGATCTTGAGCGATCAAGGGTAGAAATGCCTGACTTCTGCACTGAGCGAGCATGGGAAACGCAGCGGCGGCAGGATACGTTGCGATCATTTCCTCGGTGCTCACAAACCACAGCGGAACTCGATGCGCTGCCGCGTATCCCCCCGGAAGTTCATCCGTGATTTCAACCAGTGCGATGTCTTCGGCAGTATCAAGACCGAACGTGTAAATCCGTTTCAGCCATTTCCCCTTGTGGACAACGCAGTACGCTCCCATGTCCGCTTTGATGTACGCCGCTCCCTGAGTGATGACGAGTTCGCTGATTTCTTCAAATGTTTGCGCTTTCGCCAGTGCAGCAGTCATCTCTTGCAGCCGTGAAACGCGCTCCATTGCGCGCTCTGCGTTGCGGCGGGCTTCGGCTTCTTCTTCAAACAAGCGCGAACGTTCAAGCGTTTGCGCGCAGTATTCGGTGATTGTGATCAACAAACGGCGCAGTGTCTCATCAAGAATACGTTCGGTCGGGAACGCCGCGAGAATACATCCAATTGGCTTCTTGCCGACGATCAACGGCAGATACGCAGCGGCGCGGATTGGGGCAGATTCCGCCGTGTCCATTTCGATGAGATTGGGGAAGCGGTCTTGATAGCTTGTCTCAGAATCAACCCACAGCGGCTCACCATTGTTGAACACCGCCCCGGCGATCTCCGACTGCTGAAGCGCGACGCGCTCATTCGGTTCAACCCGTGTGATCTGATCCCCGTGCTGGCGCGCGACGATGCGCAGTGTCTTAGTCTTGGCATCAAGGAGTGCGACTGCCCCCAAGTGACAGCCAACTGGCATCAAGCCTTTTTGGATGACCGTCACCGCAACATCACTTGAGGTCAGGGCTTCCGTTAGGGACGCGCTCAACAGGCGAAGAATATCATTACGGTCGTCCGCCTGCTGGCGTTCGTTGATCTCATGGCGGAGGCGTTGATTAGTTTGCGTCAGCTTCTCCATCTGGCGCGCATCTTCCGCCTCAAGCGATTGCGCCATGTTGTCAAACGCGCTGATGAGCGCATTCAGTTCTGCCATATCGGACGTCAGTTCCGCGCGCGCATGCAGTTTCCCCGCCGCGATGCCGCGAATTGCAGCCGTCAAGCTGTTGATCGGGTTGGTGATATAGCTGGCGCTTAACCACGCGAATCCGATGCCAAAGGCGACGACTGCCGCCAAGAACAAAAAGTTGCGTGTGCGCAGGGATTCGGCATCTATGAGAACATCGGCTTCGCTCACGCCGACGACGATGTGCATCTGCCCTCTCGACGTATTCAGCGCGGTAAAGCCGAAAATATAGGGCGTACCCGCATAGGAAAGCCCGCGAATCGAGCCGCGCGGTGCAGAAAGCACAGTTTCGCGGATCGGCTCGTTCAGATAGAGCTGACCGATCCACGAAGGTTCTTCAGGGTAGCGCGCCAATACGATCCCGTTGCGGTCGAGTAAGGTGATAACGGCGCTGTGCGGAAGATCAGCCGAAAACAGGAACTCATTCAACCAATCAAGCGAGAGACTGGCAGCGAGTAGAAAATCTAGTTCTCCGGCATCATCATAAACCGGCTGTGCCATGGTGATGACAGGCACATTCGTGACCGGACCGATACGATACTCGCTGACGGTGAACTCACCCGCTTGAAGGGCGGCTTGATACCATTCAAAATTCGCGTTGTTGATCGGTGTACGGTCAGGGGCGCTGCGACAGGCGCTCATATGCGTTTCGCCATCGACGACGAAAAACGAGGCATAGCGCGGCAGGTCATAGAGGAGATCGGCAAGCAATCTGTGGCAAGCCTCGACATCTCGTTCGCGGATTGCCGGATAATGCGCCAGCGCGAGCAGCAGCAGCCGGGTACTTTCGACGTAATCGTGGTTATCCGCCGCGATCTGATCCGCGAGCGCCCGTACATCCTCCTCACCTTGAGACAACGCAGCCTGTTCGGTATCGTACGAACTCAAAGCCACCAAACCGGTTACCGGGAGGAAAATCACCAGCGCCAAAAGCACAATTCGAGTTTGCAGACGCTGTATTCGCAGTCGCATGACGCCAGCCCTTATACGAAATCGCTATGGCTCTGTGATCTTCCACAATTGGTTGATGGGATGGCGGGCATGCATGGATGATTCAACGAGCATCACATTGAGCAAGAACAGCGCAGTAATCAGCAGCGCAATCAGCGGCGCGACGGGCACGAATCCGATGATGCCCAACAGCATATAAGGCGCAATCAACCCGACGATCAAGAATGCCGCGCCGAGCATGACACTGCCCTTATGTTGGATGAATGTGCGCGGGCGGCTGAACTCGACACCCTGCGCCCACAAGAAAATATACATTCCATATAGCAGTATATACAGCGTCAGTGCGGAGCGCGAGATCTCGACGTTGTATCCCTGCGAACGGTACGTGACGAAATAAAGCAGCCCCAATGCCACCGCCCCGACGATGCCGCTGGTGATGACGAAATCAAGCACATCACGGCGGAAGCGCGTCATCATCTTCGGCTTGAGGATGCCCAAGCCGTAGAAACCACCTTGGATATTTGAGGTGAAAAACGTCGCAATCGCTACCTGAGCGGGCGAAATCGGGAACGGCAGTGTCATGAGCGCTGCGAAGATCATCAACAGGGTGATGAAGGCGTTTTTTGCCAAGAACATGATCGCGGTTGCGTAAACCGTGCGTGTGATCTCACCGCCGCGCCCGAAGGCAATGGGGAGTGTGGTCATCGCGTTGTTGAGCAGGATGATATCCGCGACATCTTTGGCAATACGCGCGCCGTTGTTCATCACTACGGCGAGATTTGCCGCCTTGAGCGCCGGGACATCGTTCACACCGTCCCCGACCATTGCCACGTATTCGCCCTTCTTTTGCAGCGTGTGGATCACCCGCCGTTTTCCATCTGGGCTGATGCGCGCGAACAACTGTGCTTCACTGACGATGGCATCCAGATCGCCGTCGGTCATCGCGTCGACTTGTTCGCCCGTGTAAGCGCGTTCAATCGAGATACCCGCTTGCTCCGCAATTGCTTTCACCGTCCGCACGTTGTCGCCGCTGAGGATTTTCAGCTTCACATTGAGCGCACGGAATTGATCGAGCGTGGCGTGTATATCCGGTCGGATTTGATCGCTCAAGACGAGCAGCGCCAGCGGTTGAATATTGCCGCTCAATTCGCCGTCAAGCGACCCGATCACGCGCCCGAACGCAAGGACGCGCATGCCCTTTTCTGCCAGCGAATCTGACCGCGTAATCGCTGTCTCTGCGATTCCGTTTGGGCTGTGTGCCAGCAGGCGATCCGACGCACCGAGGATCAAGGTTTCATTGGAAAAATGGATCGCGCTCCACTTGCGCAACGATGTGAACGGCGTTTCGCGAATTTTCGTGCGCGGTTTGCCTTCGAGCGGATTTGCTTCGAGATACGTCTGAACCGCGTGTGACGTGGTGTTATGGCTGGCAACATTGCTGACGAAGTCGCGCAGCAGAATCATGATTTCTGCCTCGGTCGCGCTGCCGAGTGGGATGATCTGATTCAGGCACAATTCGTTCTTGGTCAGTGTGCCCGTTTTATCGAAGCACAGCACGGTTGCGTTGCTCATGCTTTCGACCGCGTTCACGCGCTGGATCAGCGTTTTGTGGCGGCTGAGGAGAATCGCGCCGACGGTCAGCGACAGCGTACTGACGAGAACCAACCCCTGTGGCACAAGGCTGGTGATCAACACGACGAGATCGCGCGCAATTTGCAGCGGGTTCTTTTCTTGGAGTATGCCCGCAACGAGAATTGATGCGCCGAGCACAAACATCGCCAAAATGCTCAGTTCTACAAACGCGGAAACGCGCTGCTGAGTCGGCGTAAGGATACGCTTGTATGCCTTCGCAATGCTGGTCAAGCGGTTAACGGTGCTATCGCGTCCCACTTGAGTCGCGCGCATCAAACCCGCGCCCGCCAGCACATACGAACCGGACGTACACGGATCACCGACGATCTTTTCGATGGGATCGCTTTCGCCTGTAAGCTGCGACTCGTCAATTTCCAGCGCGTCCGAATAAATGACTTCGCCATCCACTGCGAGGAGTGCTCCCGGCGTGAGCAGGATCACGTCATCCTTGACGATCTCGCGCGCCGGAAGGGTGACAAGCTGGCTGTCACGGTAAACCTGTGCTTCTTTCGACGCCAGCGCCGCGAGTTGATCAAGTTTGCGCTTGGCGCTGACTTCTTGCGCCGTACCCAAGATCGTGTTGGTGACGACCGAGAATCCGGCAGTGAACAAGGTCGCCCAATCGCGGAAGAAAAATACGACGATTAACAAGACGGAAAGCGTGATGTTGAACAGATTGAGAAAGTTATCGCGGACAATATCCCAATAGCTGCGTCCAGTGCGCGGCTGATACGCATTCGTTTCGCCGCGTGCGACGCGTTCGGCAACATCGGCTTGCGTCAGCCCGTGATGGGATAAGCTCGAAACAGGGGTCTGGATCGGATCAATTACGCTCATTGAGTTTCCATAAGTTCACAATACGCCTATACCGCGTGTACCTTTCCCATTAAGGGCTGATACGCCAGCGTCACGAAGCGCTGATAACGTGCCAGCGGGCTGTTTTCAGCCGCCCAATCGTGCGCATTAGCGCGCATTGCTGCAAGTCTATCTGAATCGTGGAGCAGTGCGTCTAGCTGGCGCGCGATCATCGTCACATCATCAAGTGAGAACTGCATCCCGGCTCCGGCGGCGATCACTTCTGGGGCGCTTCCGGCGGTATCCGCCGTAAAGACGGGAGTCCCCATCGCCATCGCTTCAAGCGAGACCAGCCCGAATGTTTCATTCCAACTCGGCATGATGAACAGATCAGCGGCGGCGTATGCGCTCCACAAGTCCGCGCCTTTGAGCCATCCCGTCAGCGTAATATTCGGCAGGTCTTCAAGCAATTTCTGCAAGAACCCGCCGCCCACCGCGATAAACTGCACATGTGGCATGCGCTGTGCCAATTCCGCCAACAGTTGAATATTCTTGTCCGGCGCAAACCGCCCGACATACAACACGCGCGGACTGTGAGCGGGCAGCGCGAAACGCTTTATGAACGCATCCCGATTCGCCAACGACGGATCAAAGTCGTGGCGCAGTGTGGCGGGCACGAGGATCGGATTCATGTTCAGGCTGCGGGCGCGAATGCCAGCGGCGATTTTCTCTGCTTCGCAGCACACCACGTCACACGGTTCGTAGGCGATTTTTTCGCTGATACGGTTGAATGTCTGCATGACCGCCGACGCGCCGTGACGCAAGACGGGATTAGGATACATCACTTTGAGCACTTGCGGCGTTTGCATCGATAGATAGTCGGTGTGAAAGTAGCCCACGAGCGGAACACCAAAGTCTTTCGCCAACCGCTTACCGAGCATCCCCACCGGACCGGGCGTAGCGATATGAAGCATGTCCGGCTCAGAGTCTTCGATTGCGCGGCGGAATTGTTCCCGATCAGGAAGGTCGATGCGGATGCTGGTATCGACGGGCATGTGAATACTCACCCGTGATCCGACACGTGCCAGCGTTGAACCGTTGATCAACTCACGACTGGGCGGTGACCCGTGCGCGGTCGGCGCGATCACCGTCAGCCGCACACCCGCTTCACGCGCAAGATGAAGCTGACTCCAGTACGTAGTGCTAATCCCGCTGATATGGTCGAAGGCGTCCAACAGTATGCAGATATTCACGAGACTTCGCTTTCCGGTTCTATCAACGCGCCAATCATTATACGCGAAACAACGTCGGAACGTATCAACGCCTGTGACCAGACTGTACCCGCCAGATGTAGGAGGATGAATCGGTCAAATTGGCGCAATAATGAAACATGTCGGGGCGCTTCTGCCCCCATTGCGTCGAATGCACAAAGGACATGATCACTTATGGACATTCAACTCAAACACCAACCCTCGTATGCCGTCGCTGTCGTCCGACTTGAACCGCATGAAACCATCAAAGCCGAAAGCGGTGCGATGGTCAGCTATTCGGATGGGATCACCATTGAAACCAAGTCAGAAGGCGGATTCCTCGGAGGGCTTAAGCGCATGGTCGGCGGCGAGAGCTTCTTTCAGAACACCTTCACTGCCGGAAATGCGGGCGGCGAAATCCTGTTCGCGCCTACCCTCCCCGGCGACATGACCATTGTCGAGATCACCCCAAGCGCGCCATTTATGCTCCAAAGCGGCGCATTCGTCGCCGGCGAGTCCGGCATCGCTTATGACACCAGTTGGGGTGGTGCGAAAGGCTTCTTCGGCAGTGGGAGTTTGCTCCTGCTTAAGGTGACGGGTCAGGGGACGGTTTTGGCATCCTGCTTTGGCGCAATCGAGACTCGTGAACTGCGCGCCGGAGAACGCTACACAGTCGATACCGGGCATATTGTCGGCTTTGATGCGTCAATTCAGTTCAACGTGAAGCGCGTCGGCGGTTGGAAATCGACGATTTTGAGCGGCGAAGGCTTGGTCTGCGAATTGACCGGACCGGGTCGCGTGATGCTCCAGACGCGCAGTGAAGACGCGTTCGCAAGCTGGATTATCGCCCGCGTTCCCCGTCAGAGCAATTCAGGTTAAGCGTATTACAGCGAACCCAACGAAGTTAACAAATCAGATTGTGCGAATTGGCACTTGATCCGGCAAACGTTCTCCATCACGATAAGGCTGTCAAGCACTGTGAATGAGAGAACGTTTTCTATGAAGATCGGTGTCCTTGCGCTACAGGGCGCGTTTGTCGAGCATGAGAAGATACTCAACGCATTGGGCGCAGAAGTGGTACAGATGCGCCTCCCCGCTGACCTTGAAGGATTGGACGGGCTGATCATCCCCGGCGGCGAGAGCACAACCATCGGGCAGCTTGCGGCAGCATTCGGCTTGATCGAGCCGCTGCGCGCGTTTGCGCGTTCAAAGCCAACATGGGGGACATGCGCGGGCATGATCTTTCTTGCCAAAGATATTGGCAGCGACCGCCAACCGCTGCTCGGATTGATGGATGTGACCGTCAACCGTAATGCGTTTGGGCGGCAGATCGACAGTTTTGAAACTGACCTTGATGTGCCCAAATTAGGCGATGCGCCGTTTCATGCTGTGTTCATCCGCGCACCGGTCATCACATCGATAGGCGAAGGTGTTGAAACACTGGCAAGCCTTCCCGATGGGCGGATCGTCGCGGTCGAACAGGGGCATCTGCTCGCAACCGCATTTCACCCGGAATTAACACCGGATCATCGTTTTCACGCGTATTTTCTGGCACAAATTCGTGTTGGACAGGAGATCGGCGCATGATTGGGGAAATCGTGGCATAAGTTCACCTTTGCAATCGGCGTGTTGATGCTACAATACGCGCGCTTTACGCTACAATGAGGCTAATTGGCTGATCGCACCTGGGCAGGTGAAAGCGACCATGACATACGAACTCGAACTTTTCTTAAATCGTGTAGACTATCCCGATGGCGATGAGGATATTATCGAAGACGAGGAACTCGACGTAGAAGAAGAGTTCGTCGATGAGGACGAAGAATTCGTCGATGAGGACGAAGAATTCGTTGACGAAGAAGACGAATTTGAGGACTTCGACGAAGAAGACGACTTCGATGACGATGATGACTTCGACGACGACGATGACGACTACTACGATGATGACGACGATGATGACTACTTTGATGATGACGATGACGATGACTACTAATCGTCTTTAGCGCGGGAGCGCAACATGCGTGCATGGAAGTTCGCTTTTGCGGTGGTGTGCGCGATCGTCGCTGTAGGCGGCATTTGGGCGCAAGACGCTCCACCTGCCGCACCTACACCGATCGCAACGGTGGACGCCGGTGACTTCCGTGCGCTCACTATCAGCGCGAATGGTCGCTGGATGATGGTCGCAGACGCGGCAACATCCCGCCTTCGTGTTTATGATCTCGAAACCGAAATCCCGACCCTCGTCGCGTCGCCTGAGCTATATGGTATGCCGCTCGATGCTGCTGCGATCGGTCAAGCTGTATTGATCGCGGTTGACACAGGTGGACGCGCTGGGGTAGCGGAAATCGTCGCAGCCATTGATTACGATCCGGGTCAGCCATTCGCGTCAGTGAACTTGATTGACCTCTCGGATCGTCCGCGCAGTGTCAGTGCCTCCCCGGATGGTGCATGGGCGGTCATCGTGGGCAGCAGCGGTTACACGCTGTTTGAAACGCTGTCTCCCGAAGATGTGAACTCGACGTTCTACCCGACGCCAATTTCTGACGCAGCACTGTTGACTGACATCGTGTTTTTGGCGGATCGGAACAGCCCGCGCATTCTATCGGCAGCACTTGAACCCGGCGGGCAGGCAGTGATCAACCGCAGCGTGACGATTGAACTTCCGGCTTTGGCGGAACATCTCGCGCTTAACTTGAGCGGGACGCTCGGCGCAGCGGCACTGGAAAACGGATCGATTGTGCTGTTTGATCCTGCATCCGGCGACTTGATCTCAACACTGCGCTCAACTGCAGCCGCAGATTTGCATTTCCTCAGCTTTGAAGGCGGAGAATGGCTGGTTGTCTTGTCCGATGACCGCCAAACCGTTACGCTGATCGATGTCGGCTCACCCGCGAATCCGGGCGAAATCGGCGCGCTTGAACTACCCGATGAGGCTTCGACGATTCAGGCGATCACGACGTATGGCAGCTTGATCTTCGTGGCAGATCGCGCGACGGTGCGGATTTTCCAAGCATCACAACCGTAACCGAAACCCCTCTTTACATTCGCTTAAAATCCGCGTATAGTGGGTTCACTAATGAGGAGCAGCAGTGCTCCTCATTGGCTTGCATATTTGTTGAGGTAGACACACTCAATGGACGCTGGCAGTACCTACGAACAGATGCCGTCATTACCCGGCGGCGGTACGCCTGCCTGATCCTCCCCTAGTCTTCACACCTCTGTGTGCATGCGGGGGTAATCGGCGGTGTCTCCGCCGACCCCGTTCAACGGGGCAACCCCGGTGCAGTGTTTGGCTCTGTTCCACGCAAAACGAGTTCGCTTCACAAAAACAGGCGTTTGCCTAAGTGAGTCTTGGGCTGCGTCTGCATAAGCCGCTGCATGGAAGGAGTCGCTATGTACAACGATCTGCTGTTCAAGGGCATGGTCGCGCCGACCGACGATGAAGCAGAAATCCAAGAACTGATCGACGAGATCGAAGAATTGGAAAACCTGCTGAGTCCCGAAGCACAAACGCTGATTCGCGATCTGCGCCCGCTCATCGTCACCGATGATGTGTACGAAGAAATGGATGAATCCGCTAGTTTTGGCGAACGGATGGCAGACCGCATCGCCACGTTCGCCGGAAGTTGGCGATTCATCCTCATGTTTTTCCTGATCATGGTGGGTTGGATCGTGGTCAATGCTGTGATGGGTACGAACGCGTTTGACCCGTTCCCGTTCATTCTGCTGAATCTGACACTCAGCACGGTTGCCGCGATGCAAGCGCCTGTTATCCTGATGTCTCAAAATCGGCAGGCGACCAAAGATCGCGCCGTTGCCGATAACGATTATCAGGTCAATTTGAAGAACGAAGTCGAAATCGCAGACTTGCACCGCAAGATCGACTCGCTGACGGATGCGCTGACGATGCAAACCCGCTTGGTGAACGTGCTTGTCGAAGCGCGCCGCAAGGAACTCAATGCGACGGTGCGCATGATCGAACATGCGCGTACCGATGGGCAGATGGGCAGTTTGGGAAATCTCAGCGTTGGAAGATAACCCTTGTAGTACCATTTCAAGCGCCCGGAAGGAGAATTGTTTGGTTTTTGCAAACAAATGATTCCCTTCCGGACGCATTTATTTGTGACACACTTAACTCAAAAATCGACTAAAGCCCTAATTCTGTAAATTCGCGTGCAGCACCTCACGATAATGTCTGTTTTCTGAAACTTTTCTGTTAGACTGCACAATCTTTACACTAGCCCTCGCCATAGCGTATGATACTAGGGAAGGGTATACTTTAGTTTACCAATTGCCGACAAACGTGAACCCCGTTCATCGGACTCCGTTTGGACAGTCGCAGCTTAACCTTACCTGATATGGCTTGTTAGGTATGCCCTTCCGCCTAATAAGTGACGGAGTTACTCATGAGTATTGAGAAAGTCATGCGCCGTGTGCCACGTCAGCAGCGGAGCCAGCGGCGAGTTGAGATCATCCTCAACGCAGCCGCCGAGCTTGTCAGCGAAATGGGATATGAAGCGATGACCACATCGCTTATCGCAGAGCGAGCAGAGACGTCTATCGGCTCGCTCTATCAGTTTTTCCCAAACAAAGACGCCGTACTACAAGCACTTGCAAAACGTTATCTGGGGGATATGCGTCTGCTGACCAGCCGTTTATTCACGCCGGATGTCGAATACGTTCCGCTTCCAGTTCTCGTTGACCGCACGATTAATGCGCTGGTCGAATTCGAGAATACGCATCCCGGATTCACGCTGATCTTCAACAGTGCAGGAATATCCGAGGACTTGAAAGCAGCAGCGGATTCGATTACCGAGGCGATGATTACGGACTTTGAGCGAGTAATCGCGCTCAAAGCGCCCGCGATTCAGGTGACTGATCGACGGAGTTCAGCGCAAATCGCAATGAGTATCATCAAAGGGGTACTGCCGCTGACGATGACCAAGCACTCGGAGCAGCGTGACCGGGTGATCATCGAATTCAAACGCGCACTGCTGGCATATTTGACGGCACTCACGGATGCAACCCACTAAACTCGATTGAGCGGTGCGGCGTCCAACCAAACAACCTGCACCGCTCATGAATCCTTTTTTGTCCGGCAGATCACCGCGCATTTGCCGACCATATTTGCGTACTTTGGGAACGGATCACCGGACACGCACTAGCTCTCTAAGAAAATCTTCCCCGGATTCAGAATACCGTTCGAGTCAAGCGTGTGCTTGATCGCGCGCATCACCTCCAAGCCTTCACCGTGCTCCATCGGTAGATATTTCGCCTTACCGATCCCGACTCCATGCTCCCCAGTCGCCGTGCCGCCAAGCTCAATCGCACGCTGAACAATCTTACCGTTCGCCTCCATCGCTTTCGCAAAATCCTCCGGTGATCGGTAGGGAAATTCGACATGAATATTGCCGTCGCCTGCGTGCCCGATCATGTACGCGGTGATGCCTATCTCGGCTTTGACGCGCTCAACGGTGCTGATCAAGTCGGGATATTGGCTGATCGGCACAGCGACATCATTGATGAAGAATTTCTGATCCGGGTGCGACCTCACCATGATCTCATACGAGGCATGGCGGGCATGCCATAACCGTTTGCGCTCCGCCGCATCAGTCGCAGTGTGAATGCGGAGCGCGCCCATTTCTTCGCAGATTGCTTTTGCGCTCTCGATCACGCTCTCCAGTGCTTCGGGCAGCGCGACATGGAACTCCATAAACAGCGTCGGGTGATCGGGCAGATCAACGCCTTCAGTTTCGCGGAGCATACGGCAGTGTGCCGCGTCAACTAACTCCAGCGCCGCCGGGTCTAGTCCGCTCCCACGCACCGCGACGACAGTCTGCACCGCCGCCTCGACATCCGCAAACGAGGCGACGACCGCGCTCATGTGTGCGGCAATTGGGACAAGTTTCAGCGTGGCTTCGGTGATGATGCCGAGCGTGCCTTCGCTGCCAACGAACAGATGCAGCAGATCATAGCCGCTCGACTGCTTGACCGAACGCGATCCGACGCGGATCAAGCGCCCGTCTGCCAGCGCGACCTGCATCCGCAGTACATTGTCTTTGCTCGCGCCGTACTTGACGGTGCGGATTCCGGCGGCGTTGTTCGCCAACATACCCCCCACCGTCGCATTCGCGCCCGGATCAGGCGGGAAGAACAAGCCGTAACGCGCCAGCGCCGCGTTCAAGTCTTTGTGACCGATTCCCGGCTCAACCGTGACCTGAAAATCATCGGCATGAACTTCGATGATCCGCGTCATGCGTTCGAGCGAGAGCAAAATTCCACCGTAAACCGGGATCGAATTGCCCTCAAGCCCGGTGCCAACGCCCCAAGGCGTCACCGGAATGCAGTGCTCATTCGCCAATTTCAGCACGGCGGCGATCTGCTCGGAGGTGGTGGGAAAGATCACCACTTCGGCATCGTGAGCCGGATGATGCGACTGGTCTTTCGCGTGTAATTCAATCTCGGCGCGGGCGGTACTGACCGCTTCCGCGCCGAGAATCGTGATCAAGTGCTGGATGATGTCTGGGGTGACGGGCGAAAAGTGAGGCATGATCTATCCTTTTTGCGGCGTGACATCAGGATTATAGCCCCGTGCCCATACGGTTAGCACCGCCGTTTCTGGATCAACAGTAATACGCAAATGATCGGCGGCGGGAGCTTCATCTAATCCCATCAAAGGGATAAAGGCTTGATCTGGCGCTTGTCGAGGCTCACCAGTAGGCACATTCCATACTTCGATGCTCCAATTGCCGGGTGCGTAAAGCAGGTTGTTCCCCGGCAGCCATGTTAAGATTGACCCCCACAGCGTATCACCGCGAAGAATCATCACAGTACGCCGCTGACGCAGATCATAGACATGCACAGCGCTAGCAAAATTGCGATATTCGTATATTAGGCTTTCAACCGCGACATAACGACCATCGGGACTCCACAAAACTGTTCCAATTCCTGCCAAAGGACTGGGATTGAATTGAAAGTATTCTTGATCGCTTGCGACAAGTTCGCCGCGTCTGGTGCGTATTTGCAGTTCATCGACGCCGCTGATTGCGACATAGTCGCCAGTGCTGTTCCAAGCCACGTCATCGATCACCGATAGACCCGTGTCAAGGTGCGCTTGTAGTTGCGTATCATAATCGATTAGCGACAACACTCCGCTAAAGCGGGTAGTAAACGCCCAAAAACCTCCGTTCGATTGAGAAACGTAGAAATTGGTACACAAGCCGCATGGGGAAATCGCCGGCGCAAGCGTATTCGTGTCTAACACGATCATGCTTGTAAATGGCGAATGATGGTTAATCCGGCTTACTAAATACTCGCCATCAGGTGTAAGCAGATTTGGCAGAAGAAAATAGCCGGGCAGTCCTCGCTCCTTGAGCAATTGACCGGTGCGGAAATCCCAAAGTTGGATGTTCGGATTGAAACCATACATGCTGGTTGTAGTGATGAGTCGCGTGCCGTCAACCGTCCAAAAGACCTGCCAATATCCCGGCGCAATCCACGCATTGAGCAATCTGTCGGCTGAACAAGGACTTCCAGATGGGTGTTTTCCAAACATGAACGGATGCTGGATTTTGCTTTGCCTTAAAGTTTGCAGGCGTTCAAACGTGACAATATCCCAAATCGTCAGCACGCCATGATCCCCGGCGCACATCTCACCGCCGCGTTCAGTGGCGATCATCGTGCCGTCAGGACTCCACCACATGCCGCCGAATCCCTCCGGCGTACCGCGCAAGCGATGAATGTGCTGCCATGTTGCCGTATCGTAGAAATCGATATAGGTGAGCCGTCTGAGCGCCAGCCGCGTTTGATCGGGACTCCAAGCGATTTGATCAAAATTGGAGAACTGTGCGAGAATTTCCTGAGTATGCATGTTTACGATGCGCATCGCGCGCTCACCGCTGTACAAGCTGGCAAGTTCGCTCAGCTCGTGCCACTCGATTTGCGTGATCAGCACATCAGGGAATAGACGTGTCAGCCGCAGCCCATCCATCTTGTAGATCGACCACAGGTCTTTATCGTCTTGCAGCGCCAACCAAGCCCCATCGGGACTCCAGTCGAGTGCTTGTACGATCATCGGGAAGACAGCGATTACTTCCAATTCCGGCGTCACCAAGCGAAGCCCTGTCGATGTGGCGACTGCCAGCCAATCACGCTGAGGATGCCACATCACATCGTGGATCATGCCATGCCCCAACGTCATCACACGGGTGTAGCCCTCGTCGCGATCGATGTCATTTGTGGGCGGCGGCGGTTCGCTGGATACGGATAACGCCATCAAGCCAACCATGATCAGTACGAATAGGTATCTCACCCAAACAACCCCCTGCGCGGCGCGGGCGCATGTGTGATCGTCGTGTAGCCGCCGCCAAAAGCATCCCACATCGGGCGCAAGTCGGTCAGGACGGTTTTTACGTCTTTGAGCTGTGTGCGGCGATAAACAATCTCCAGATAACCACCGTGCTGCTTGAATACATCTTGCACATGCTCCGGCGTGATCGCGATGTCCCATTTCCATTTCGCCGCGACGTAGAAGTAGTAAATCGCGTACACCGCCGCCGTGACCGCGCTCACGCCGCGCACGGAATAACCCCATAGATCGATATTCTCGCCGCTGACCGCTGCCAGTTCCGCCATCAGGATCAGCGCGGAAGCCGCCCGCACCTGCCGGATCACGCTGCCGCCGTCGCTGCCCTCGACCGCTTTGGGGATAAATCCCTGTGGGCGCACATCGTCGCCAATGGTCATTTCAAAGAACGGGATTTGATCGCGTAACAGCTTAGGCTGATCCATCACCACACCCGCCGCCATATTGAGGAGCGCCATCCACAACGTTTCGACATATCCGGCGCGGTCGCCCTGAGCGCTCAACCACTCGCGCCGCGCCGCGAACGCCTCCAACCAGCGCGTTTGTAGGCTCGGCTCACTTGCGGGATGATCGCGCAGCATCTCAAACGCTTGTGCCAGCGCCACCGTTTCGCTGATCGTATCGATCAACGAGCGATCAGGTGCGGGCGTTTCAGCAGTCAGCGTTTGAAGCGGATACAGCGCCGCCGCACCTGCCTCCGCGTTTTGGGTAAATTTCCACAGGAATCCCGCGCGCACCACTGCCGCCGATCCGGTGAACGCATCGGCATTCATCCGGTCAAACGCAGTCTTGAATGGTTCGCGCTCCCGGTGATGGATCGCTTCGCGCACCTGTTCCGACGTGAAATACAAGCCGCCGTGATTCATTTTCGCAACCATTCCGCCCCAACGTATGGGAATACAAACGTTCCATCGCATCAAAATCCGGTACGATGATACCAAATCCGGCGCAGTCAGCCGCCGCTAGTTTCCGGTTCAGTGATTTAGTGTTACAGTCGTGTTACAGTAAATGCCTAGAGTGTCATGCGTAACAGTTGAAGGTTATCCCAGTGACCGACCAGCCGCCCCGCGACGACCGTCCAACCGATCCGCTGCGCTCGCCTGTGCGCCCGACGCCGCCGACACCGCAGTCCGCGCCTGATCCCGCGCCGATCCCGACTCCACCTGCGCAGCCGAGTCCGCTAACCCGTGATCCGGCAGCCGCTCTCAATCTGCTGCGTTCCAAGATGGAAACGATCGCAGATGAGTTTGCGCAAGGCAAGATCAACAGCGTTCAGTTTCACATGCTTTACCGGCGTCACAGCGAACAGCGCGCCATCATTGAAAAACTGCTTGAGCGCAACCCGGATAGCGACGCATGGCAGCGCGTCGTCGCAACGGGGCAAACAGGCTTCTTGCGCAGTCAATACGCGGCGCAGCCGTTGTATTACGCCGTGTTTCGCGTTGGCATTGAGCGTCCGATGCAGTTTGGCGGCAAGCAAACCGCCAATGAGCCGCTGCTCTCATCGATGGCGGCAAAGTTGTGGGCGCTGCGTAACCGTCCAAATCCCGGTTTGGCGCGCAAAGCATTGCCAAGCGGTCAGTGGGTGATTATCGCAACCGGCGAATATGCGGGGACGTTTGTGGTGTTTTCGATGGAACCATCGAACGCACAAGCGCGGCTCGTGCGCGACTTACATGCCGACTTTGAACGCGCCAACGCCGCGAGTTTTCAGCGTGGACAGTTCATCGCGGAACGCATGGTCTTTCCTCAGCGCGCACTTGCTGAGGGGAGCGTCTGATCTGGCTCAGGAACGGTCTTTTCACTGTTGGGCTTGATCTGCTTCACCGGCTCCGCGTCCGAAGCGTCGTCGCCGAGCATCCCCGGCAGCGGTTTGAACCGTGAAATGCTGGTCACGCACACGACTCCGCCGACGGTAAACGCGAGTACGCCGCGCGTATTCACGGCAATCGAACCAATTGCACCGGCGGGGAATGCAGGTCCCGGAGTGATGACGATCCGCCGCGCTTCTGCGATCAAATCCACTGCGAACCGCTGGTACATTAGCGCGAAGGTTTCACCGTGATAAATGCGAACCACACCGTTATCGAGGTCGGTGGTCACTATCACCTTGCCATTCGATGACGGTCGCATCATCCCCATCGTGTAATGAATATCCAATTTGCGCTTGAGTTTGCCCGCCGCGTTGTACACGGCGATCTGCTTGCCATTCGAGACAAAAACGGACGCGCCGTTTCCGGTAATGGTCAAATCGGGGCGGAGTTCTGGTTCAATCGTCAATCCGGTCGGGTATGAGCCGACGTAAAGCTGGTGCTGGAACAGATGCAGCGTCCCCGCCGTATCCAGCGCCGCAATTAACCCGAACGAACGATCAACATCAATGGCAGCAAGGTCGGTCACACCTTCCTTGAGTTCCAGCGGCGTTTCTTTTCCATCGGCATAATAGCTCAACGATGCCGCTCCGGTGCGGATCACGCGGAACTGCCCGTTCGGGCTGTTGAGAAGCGTCAGCCCCCCTGCTCGAGCCACCGGAAGCGCGACATCATTTGGCGCTTTCAGGCTGTTGAGAAACGTCTGCCACGCATCGCCGGAGCGCTCTTGCGGAGGTTTTGGAATCGTGATTTCGCCGCGTGTGACCCCCGTTTGTAGGTCAAGAAAAGTCACTTGATCCGAACGGACCCAGACCGCCAAAAGCGATGGTTTCCCGGCAAGAATATCGACGCTTCGGATCGGACGTTCGACCAAATAAGCGCGCCACGACATTGGCGTTTGCCCTTCTCTTGAACATAAGCAGTGGGGTTGAAATTCGTTTGTGTACCCCCACACCCATACGCGTAAACATACTATGCTTTGTTGAGGTTCGCCAATAACTGCTTAATTTGTTTGGTAAATCTTAATGCGATGATCGCATCTTTTGCTGGTGCTTAATGTCGCACCGCCCCGCGTAAAACGGAACTTATGGTATCATCACCCCGTCTACTTCTCTATTGGAGCATGGACTTATTCCGGCAGGTTATAGCGCATCGAGCCGGATCAACAAAAGGCACACGCAGCATGGCAGTACTGATCACGGGCGGAGCGGGTTTCATCGGCAGCCGGTTGGCGGCACATTTGCTGACACAAGGCGAGCAGGTGATCGTCTTTGACAACTTCAACGCCTATTACGATCCCACCATCAAGCGGCAGAACGTCGCGGCGCTCGGTGATCGTGTGATCGTCGTCGAAGGTGATGTCCGCGATCAAGCCGCTGTCGATGCGCTGTTTGCGGTATACCCGATTCGGCGTGTCGCGCATCTCGCCGGAATGTCAAACGTCCGCTATTCGATGGATCAAGGCACACTCTACAGCGATGTGAACACCACAGGCAGCGTGATGCTGATGGACGCGGCGCGCAAGCATCAGGTTGAAGCGTTTGTCGTTGCGTCAACATCGTCGGTGTACGGCAGCACGTCGCGCATTCCGTTCGTCGAAGATGATCCTGCTTCAATGCCGCTTGCGCCTTACCCGGCAAGCAAGCGCGCCGCCGAAATCTTCGCGCACACGTATCATCATATGTACGGCTTGAATGTCAATGTGCTGCGGTTCTTTAATGTGTATGGTCCAAACGGACGCCCTGATATGATGCCGCTCAAGGTGCTGAAGGCGATCTATCACGGCACGCCGATTCCGGTATTCAGCGGCGGAGAACTCAAGCGCGATTGGACGTACATCGAAGACGTGGTACAGGGGGTTACGGCAGCCTTAGAACGCCCAATGGGGTATCAGATCATCAACTTGGGCTTCGGATCACCGATTACGCTGAATGCTTTCATTCGCATTTATGAGCAGTTGATCGGCAAACAGGCGATCATCGAGGATGTGCCCACGCCGCCGAGCGAGCCGCTGATCACCTACTGCGATAACAGCCGCGCACGCGATTTGCTGGGTTTTGCGCCATCCACGCCCATTGAGCAGGGGTTAGCCAATACATGGGCGTGGTATCAGCGTCAGTTACCCTAACACTTCAAGCCGGATGCGCCCATTCGGAACGGAAAGCGTGAAACGCATCACCAAGTCAGCAGCATCAATCCGGCGCGATTCCAGAACTTGACCGCCGGAAAGCAGGTTATACAGCGATGCGTCATGCTCCGGCGTGCTTGAACGCGCCGAGATCTCAAAACGCCCCGCAACAGCCGACGGCACGAACAACGTCAAGTTACCGCCATTGACGGCGATCTCACCGAGGCTGTCTTCCGGTTGGCTGAACAACGGATCATAGCTTGGCAGGGTAACAACGACATCGCCGCTGCTCACGTTCACATTCAAGCGTTCGAGCGACAATCCGCCTAAGTTCAGCGTGACCGTGCCGCCGCCCCCATTCACCTGCAAATCAATCGGCACATTCGGCGGTACTTGTAATGAAAGCGTCGCCCGCCCGATGTCGTTCAAACCGGGGAATCCTTCGGTCAGCGTTTCGGTAAGGGCGAGATCGGCGGTGTCGTCGGTATTCTCGGCATAACGCGAGTCGAGCGTATTCGCCGCCGCACCTGCGTACTGCCCGCTGATTCCACCCGCTTGATTCAGCCCGGTGATCAAGTCAATATCGGTCGCCAGTGTGGTGATGTTCACGCGCAGCAAGGTGATCGTTTCGCTGACCGTTTCGCTAATCGCAGACTGGGTTTCACTGCTCAAGCGACCCGCGCGGCTGTTGTAGGCGGAGAACGCTATCCCGCCGACCAACACGCCGCTGATCACCAGCGCGATCAAACCGCTTGCCGGAACACGATCGCGCAGAATAAACGCGATTCCCGCCAGCACAAGCAGAACAGGCAGCATGCGATTGATCAAGTCGATCAATCCGGTAGGTAGGATGTTAAACTGAAGGGCTACGAGGAGCACCGCTCCCGCCAGCACGATCAATCCCGCTAGTCCATTGGTTCGCCGCTGTACGCGCATCGGCATCAGCCCCTTAGCTGCCGCAGGAAAAAGACGGCGCTCAACACGACTGCCGCGCCCAACCAAAAAGCGTTGACACCCGCCGGAAGGGGCAGCGCAACCAGTGAGAAGGTCGTCACCACCCACGCTGCGCCGATCAACAAAATCAAGAGGAGCGCGAACAACGCCGGGAACTTACCCCGCCGTTCGACAAACGACTGCTGCGGCACGATCCACCACAGGAGGATATAGACGACGCCAAAACCGCCCAGCGTGAGCAAAGTCAAAACAGCAAACAAAACGCGGATTGCCCACGCATTCACGCGCAGTGCCGCGCCGAGTCCGCCGCAGACCCCACCAAAAACGCGATCGGTGAAACTTCGCTGCATAAGGTCAACTCGAAATCGCAAGTAGCGCCAATCAACGGAGGTTCACTATAGCCGCAAACGCCGAAAATGTCGAATTGGTTGCGGAGGCGGAGGTGAGCGCGCATAATCGGCGCTCGATTTACTCTGACAAAATCTACTGTTGAGTCCAGCCTATGCCCACGCCGCGCTTATTCTACAACGGAACGATTCATACGCTTGACCCGAATATTCCAACAGCAAGTGTCCTATTCAGCGATGAATATGGGCAAATTCGCTTCTGCGGCTCGATTGCTGAACTCGGCACGGTCGCACCGAGCACCAAACGAGTTGACCTCGGTGGGCGCACGCTGATTCCGGGGTTCAATGATGCCCATGTGCATGTATGGAAGCTCGGACTGCTGCTGACGATTCAAGTAGATGCGCGCGGGGCAGCAGCCCCGTCGATTGACGCGATCATCGCGCGTTTCCGTGAGCGTGCCGAGTCCGTCCCCGCCGGAACATGGCTGCTCGGTCGCGGCTACAACGAAGCCGCTCTGCCGGAGCGCCGTCATCCGACCGCAGCCGATCTCGACCTTGCCGCGCCGGATCATCCAATCGCGCTCACGCGCACCTGTGGGCATATGATCGTCGCCAATACGCTCGCGCTGAAGCTGGCGAATATCACCGCCGAAACGCCTGATCCCCCCGGCGGCGTGATCGTGCGCGATGAATCGGGCAATCCGACCGGACTGTTGCAAGAAACAGCGATGGGTTTGATCACCCGCGTTATTCCCGATCTCAGTGATGAAGCGATGGGCGCGGCGATCCGCGCGGCGACGTATCATCAGCTGCGCTTGGGGATTACCAGCGCGACTGATCCGCTGTTGATGCCGCATCATTTGAGCGTATACCGCGAACTCGATGAAGGGCACGATTTAGCCGTGCGAATCAACGGCTTACCGATCCGCAGACCGGACGGCGGTACAGAAACCCTGCCGCTGCCGGAAAAACACCTCAGCGAGATGCTGCGCGTGGATACGGTCAAGTTCTTCGCAGACGGCGGCTTAAGCGGCGCGACGGCGGCAATCAGCACACCATTTAAGGTGACAGGCACAAACGGCGTTCTGCGTTTTCAGGATGAAGAACTTTTCGAATTGATGCTTGAAGCGCATGTGAACGGCTTCCGCATCGCTACCCACGCCATTGGTGATGTCGCGCTCGAACAGGTGATCAGCACCTACGAAAAGCTGTACGCGGCGCACCCGTCGGAACTGCGCCACCGGATCGAGCATCTCGCACTCCCTAGCGCCAATCATTTGCGGCGCTGCAAAGCCATGAACGTAATCGCCGTGCCGCAGACGGTCTTTTTGCCCGCGCTTGGAAATACCTACCGCCGCTACCTACCGGACGAATTCTTCCCGCGCTGCTACCCGGTGCGAAGTATGCTCGACGCGGGGCTAACGGTCGCGCTGAGTTCGGATGCGCCCGTCGTACCGGATGACAATCCGCTGTTGGGCATGAAAGCTGCGCTTGACCGGCTTGATTCGTTCGGTGAACCTATCGCGCCGGAGCAAGCGATCACACCCTATGAAGCGCTTTATGCCTATACGATGGGCGGCGCGATTGCGTCCGGGGATGCGGATAATCGTGGGAGCTTGACGCCGGGGAAATGGGCGGACTTGGCGGTATTGAGCGCCGATCCCCTCACTACGCTGCCGGAAGAACTCACGTCGATCACGGTGGATGAGACGTATGTCGGTGGAATGCTGGTCTACGAGCGGTGATCAGCTTCACCCTATGCGCGCCTACGATTTCTTTTATACTTGCCCCGTTATGACGACTGACGAGAAAGCGAAACGATGAAACTCGGCATTATCGGGTTACCCAACAGCGGCAAGACGACAATTTTTAACGCACTCACCCGCAGCACGCTCCCAACCGGGGCGGGCACAAGCGGACAGTTTGAGATTCACACAGCGGTTGTGAACGTGCCGGACACCCGCGTCGATCAACTGCGCGACATGTACAAGCCGAAAAAGACGACGTACACCCAAGTCACCTATGTCGATATTGGCGGCTTGGATAAGGGCATCGGCGAAGGCGGACTCAAAGGTGAATTCCGCAACCAGCTGGGACAGCTTGACGGCTTTATTCATGTTGTGCGCGCCTTCAAAGACGAGAACGTCCCGCACCCGTATGACACCATCGACCCGCAGCGCGATGTCGAAAGCCTTGACGGTGAATTCATCCTCACCGACCTCGTGATGGTCGAGACGCGGCTTGAAAAAATCGACGCCGAACTCAAGCGCAAGGGGAAAACCGCCGATAAAGCGGTGCTCGACGAACAAGAAATGATGAACCGCTTGAAGGCACATCTTGAAGCGGAAAAACCGCTCCGCGATCTCGGCTTAACCGAGGCGGAGATTAAACCCTATCGCGGCTATGGTTTTCTCACGCTCAAGCCCACGCTGATCGTCGTCAACACGGACGAAGCGACGGGCGATGTGAATATCGCGTATGAACACGCAATGAGCATGGTCGTCAACCTGAAAGGGCGTATCGAAGCCGAACTCAGCCAGCTTGACCCCGAAGACGCGGTGATGTTCATGGAAGAATACGGGATCACCGAGTTGAGCGCGGATCGCGTCATCCATGTGAGCTACCAACTGATGAACATTCAATCATTCTTCACCGTTGGCGAGGATGAAGTACGCGCATGGAGCGTGCCCATCGGCGCGACCGCCCCGGAAGCGGCAGGCGCGATCCATTCCGATTTGCAGAAAGGCTTCATCCGCGCCGAAGTGATGAATTATGCCGATCTGCTCGCCGCCGGAAGTGAAGCCGCGCTTAAAACTGCGGGCAAGTTCAAGCTGGAAGGCAAAGAGTACATCGTCAAAGACGGTGACATTCTCCACATCCGGTTTAATATTTAGTCTGTCCCTCAACTCCTAGCCTCAACTGCTCCTCACCCCCAGCCCTTCGGTTAGAGAGGGGAGAAAACCGGGTGTCTTGCTCCCCCTCTCTATCGCTTGCGATGGAGAGGGGTCGAGGGTGAGGAGTGGTAATGAGAAGAAACCAATCCAATCATGACCCGTAACCTTTTCATCGCAACCGGCATATTTCACCCGGAATCCGGCGGACCCGCGACCTATCTCCACGAAATTCTGCCGCACCTGCAAGCGCGCGGCTGGGATGTGCGCCTCGTCACCTACGCGGATCATGCCGACATTGGCGGCTATTACCCATATCCGGTCACGCGGATCGCCCGCACAGGGCTGCTCAAGCGCACCGCTGCCTATCGCGCCGCCGCCCGTCCGCTGCTCGACTGGGCAGATGTGACGTATATGCATACCCTCGGCTTGCCCCTGAGCGGCGGAAAATCGCCGCGTGTTGTCAAAGTCGTCGGCGATCTGGCATGGGAGCGCGCCGTCCGCAAGGGCTGGATCGCGCCGTCCACCGATATTGACGACTTCCAAAAGGGGACAAATTCGATCCCCGCCGCGCTTGGCAAAATGGCGCGCGCGCGCGAAGCACAGCGGCTCAACGGCGTGATCGTGCCAAGCGAATACCTCAAGCGCATGGTGATCGGTTGGGGGGTAAAACCAGAAAACGTGCAGGTAATCTACAACGCCATGCCGCCGCATTCCGGCAGTTTCCAATCACGCGAAGATGCGCGCCGCCAAGTGGGATTCGCAGATGCGCCAACCATCGTAACCGTCGGGCGAATTCTGCCGTGGAAAGGCGTCGATCACTTGATCACAGCCGTCTCAAGGATTCCCGATGTGCGCCTCGTCGTCGCGGGTGACGGCGATCTACTTCCCGCATTGAAAGCACAAGCCGAAGCGCTCAAGGTCGCGGATCGGGTGATGTTCTTGGGGAAAGTTCCCCGCACCCAAGTCGATCTGCTCATGCGCGCCGCCGACTACACTGCGCTGTATTCCGGCTACGAAGGCTTGAGCCATACACTCTTAGAGAGCTTGCGCGCCGGGACGCCGTGCATCGCCAGTGCGAAAGGCGGCAACCCGGAGGTGATCCGCGACGGCGACAACGGACTGCTTGTGCCGTATGTGAATGTCGATGCGCTGACCGAGACGATCCGCGCGGCGATTGCGCCGGGGATGCGCGAAAAATTGGCGGCGAACGCGCATAACGGTATGGAGCGCTTTACGTTTGAGCGCATGGTCGAAGCGACCGACGCGGCGCTCAAGGCATTTGTGTAGAGCAACGGATTGGATGTTTTTGCGTATAGATGCGTGATACGGAGCTAGAGTTACCGCCACGGAGACACGATGTACCAAAAGATGAAGCGCTGGATATATCGCGGAAATCGCCCAAACTGGATCGCTCAACTCTTGAATAAGGGATGGGCAGCGTTTCACGCCTCCGGGATTGTGCCGCATTGGGTGAAGTTGGAAGTCATCGGCAGAAAGTCCGGTAAGCTGATTACGCTGCCCGTCGTGGTCGCTATCATCAACGGAGAGCGCTATCTCGTGTCCATGTTGGGCGATGACGCGCAGTGGGTCTTGAACGTGCGCGCCGCCAGTGGCAAAGCGTATGTCACCAGCGGTCGCCGCTCCGAAGTTCGGCTTGAAGAAATCCCCGCCGATCAGCGCGCCCCGATCCTGAAAGCATATCTCCAAGTCGCGCCGGGTGCGCGTCCGCACATCCCCGTGAACAAAGATGCGCCGCTGGCAGAATTTGAAGCGATCACTGCATCGTTCCCAACATTTCGAATTGTGCCGCTCCAGAGCGCTTAAGCCGCGCTCATTCGTGATACATCCACACGCCGCCCTGCTCCTCCACAATGAGCGTACCGTCTTCGACAAGGTAATCGAGGTGCGCCAGCGATTCGACCAGCGCGAAGCGCATCTCATGGGTGGTCAAGCGCGAAAAGTCAAACAGCGTGACCGCAACCGTGTGCGCATTCGCGCCGTGCCGTGCCGCTTGATACGCCGATTCGAGGCGCGCGTCGTGGTGCGCGGTCAGTTCGTCGATGCGTCCGCGCCAGTTTTCGATCAACGTCTTGTGACCCGGGAGCGCCACGCGTACAGGCAGATCGCGCAGTGAGTGCAGCGACTTGAGAAAATCGGGGAGCGGGTGCGGGTTGCCGCCAAACCAAACCCCGATGTTCGGCGTGATCTTGTTTAGCACATGATCGCCGGAAAACATCAGCCCATCGACTTGGTCGAAAAATAAGAGCTGTCCATCGCTGTGCCCCGGCGCATGAATCGCAAGACAGGCGCGATCCCCGATCATGACGGTTTCCCCCGGCGCGATGGTCGTCTCACAGGTGGGATGCGGGAAGGTCATTGCCCGCGTTGAACTGATTCCTTCAATGATGGCGGTGCTGAGATCGTCCGCTGCGCCGCTTTTGAGCATCTGATCGCGCACGTCTTGATCGCGTTCGCCGCGTTCTTTCCAGACGCGGTTCGCCATATCACGTTCGATCTGCGATAAGCGTACTTCGGCGTGAGGGCTGCGCGTTTGCAGCCATCCCGCCAACCCGTAATGATCCGGGTGGGTGTGCGTGAGGATGATCTGCTGCACACTTTCCGGCGTGATTTCGAGTTCTTCAAACGCGGTTTGCCACGCCTCAAGCGCGGGCGGGTGATTCAACCCAGTGTCGATGATCGTCCAGCCGTGCGCGCCGCGCACCAGATAGACATTGACCCGGTTGAGCAAAAATGGCAGCGGAATATGAAGCTGATAAATGTCTTCTTCGATTTGGTGGAGTGGGCTTACCATCGTCTCTGCATCTTAATGTAAGTGTAGGCTTCGTTGATCTCTTTGAATCGCGCTTCAGCCTCCGCCTTCGGAAGTTGTGAGACATCCGGGTGAAGTTCACGCGCAAGCTGACGAAATGCGGTTTTGACATCATGTTCGGCGGCATCAGCCGTCAAGCCGAGCAGCGCCAAGGATCTATCGAGTTTCGTCTCTGGGCGCGGTGGAGACTCGACCGGAATTTCTTGTTCGACCTGTTCGCCGCCCCACGATGCTGCCCCATTCCACATGAACTGCCATGTCGCACTGTTTTGACGGCGGTATTCGCGGCGGAATCGCTCGCGCACTGCCCCGGCATCGGCGGATTTCCAAAAGGCTTCTGTCCCAAAGTACGCGATCAGCCAATCCCCCTTGATCGCAGCGGGTGATTTCACCCACATGCGATAGCTCGGCAGGTTGGCGAGCGTCACATCTGGTCCGTACCAAATTTCGACTTCGGCGCGCCCAAACGCCCGAAAATGCACCTGCCCCACATGCGCCCCATCGTCGTCTACGCGGTACGTGTACACGCGATCTTTAAACAGCGCATGAAGCATCATCAGCGATTCATTGGGGATAAAGCGTTCGCCATCGGCGGGGAGCAGCGCCGCGTCGAGCAGGATCAGCGTGCCGATGCCTGAGCGCGTTCCATCGCTCACCAGCCGCTTGAGCGCGCGCGGCTTGGGCACTTCCCACATCAAGTAGACATGAATTGTCAACCCGCCCCACGTATACGCGATCAACGATGGGTCGCGCTCCGGGTCGCGGGTATCTTCGCGGCGTACATGACAGTGGCGCACGCTGTTGATGTTGATCAACGAACGCGCAAGCCAGCGCTTGATGTCCTCGATCATGCGGTTTCGGAAACTCATTGAACCATGACCGCCATTATAGTCGAAAACCGCACGATTTTTACGGCGATGGACTCACGCAAAGATCACATACTGATTCAAGAAAGCAAGGATCGCGCGGTAGTAATGCGCAGTCGTTTCCGCCTTCCGCCAGCCGTGCCCCTCCCCCGGATACACATGATATTCATGCGGGACGCCGCGCGCCTTGAGTGACGCTGCAATCGCATTGGACTGCGCAATCGGCACAGCTTCATCGGCGTCGCCGTGAAATAGGATCACGGGATCGGTGATCTGATCGGCGTGGAAAAGCGGCGACCGCTCACGATAGCGGACAGCATCATCCGGCAGCACGCCCACAAGCTGATCGTTGTAGCGCGATTCAAATTTCCAATCGCCGCCTTCCAGCGCCAGCGTAAATTGATTACTGATCCCGTAAGCGCACACCCCGGCGCGGTAGAATCCCGGCATCGTGACCAGCGATTGCAGCACAGTATAACCGCCCGCACTCCCGCCCATGACCACAAACTTGGTCGGATCGGCGAGTCCTTGAGTCGCTAACCACGTCGCGCCGCGTGCGCTGTCTTCCACATCGTAGATGCCCCACATCCCCCGGTGTTTGAGCATGTAAGCGCGTCCGTAGCCCGTGCTGCCCCGGTGATTCGGCGTCAACACGGCGTAACCCCGCGTGGCGAAGAACTGGACATCGTGCTGAAAACTGGTGCGCTGCTGTGATGTCGGTCCGCCGTGTACCAGCACGATCAGCGGTGGCGCTCCCGGCGACTCAAAGCGCTGGCTGGCAGGCGGGAAGTAAACACCGTGCGCGGGTTCGCCGTCAAAGCTCGTCCAAGAGATTGGTTCACCCTTCGAAAGCGCATCCGCAGCAATCGATTCGGACGACGAGCGGCGGCGCACGCTGACCCGGCGCGGCGCATCGACGATCACGCCAATCGTCGGCACATCATCGCTCAAGCGCGGCGAAATCACATCCGGCGCATCCGCATCCGGCTCAATCGTGAGCAACCGATCCGGCTGCACAGGCGATCCGGCGATCACGGCGATCCGTCCGGTGTTTGGTGCGGTGGCAATCTGAGTCAGGTGGGTATAGCTGTCCAATCCCGCGATCTGTGTGTGTCTGCCGCTGTTGAGATCAACCTGCCACAATGACCATACGCCGCCGGGGGCGTTGCGCAAATAAGCGATGACATGATCGTTCACCCATCCATAGACGCGGTTTCCCTGCCGCCATGTGGGTACACCATGTTCAAACGGTTCGGTCGTGATCTGTGTGTGTTCGCCTGTGCTGAGGGCGTAGGTGTACAACTGCCACCAGCCCGACGCATCGCTCACATAGGCAAGGCGCGTACCATCCGGCGAGAACTCCGGCTGCTGAACCGATGTATCGTTGTCGCCCGTAATCAGCGTCGATTCTTCAAGGTACGGTACGCCAAGCGGATCAACTGCCAGCGTGATCAAGTGAAGCTGTGTGCCGTCCCAAGGCATATTCGGGAAATCCCATGCGATGTAAGCGATCTGCTTGCCATTGGGACTCCACGCGGGCTGCATGACAAAGTCCGTGCCATATGCGAGTTTTCGTGGGAACTGCCGCCCATCGCTGTCTACGAGCGCCAACCCATCCGTGCCTTCGTAATGATGCACGTAAACGATCCATGCGCCATCCGGTGAAACACGCGGCGCAGCGCATGAACCGAATGTCGGTGTGATCGCTTTGGCGCGCCCGCCCGTGACCAGAACGCGGTACAGCCGCCCACTTTTTCCCGCGAAGATGACGATCCCGTTGTGGACGGTGAACTCCCCGCCGCCGTAGCCGATTCCACCGCGCACGTTTTGTTCAACGTCGGTCAAGTCGTGGAGGGCATCACCGGGGCGCTGCGCAACCAGTAGATTTTGTGAACCAGTTTGAAAAATGCGCGATTCGCTCCAAACGAGCGTCTCACCATCCCACTGAACATCTTGAAGGCGGAGCGTTCCGGCTGTCATTCCAGCGGAGATTGGGCTGCTCCATGTGCCGAACGGGGCTTTTTCACGCTTCATGAAAATTCTTAATCCTTAGATGAGGGTTATAGGGGGATGATTTTAGACAAGTCGCGGAGGTGCGCAAGCAAACAAAAAGCGCTCCGCAGAAAACGGAGCGCCGATATTTGTAGCGCGGGTACTGCCAACAAAACTATTGGAAGAAGGTGTAGTATGAGGAGCCCGCGCACCTCTGTATATTTTTTGTTTACGCCCTGAGTATAGGTCGTTCGGGTGATGTATGTCAAGGAGATTTAACTTAGCGGATTCTCATTTGGTATAAACTGCACAAAAAGATTGCGGAATATTACGGACGGAGTCATGATGACCAAGTTAACTCCACCGAGGGCGGACATTGTGTCCGCCCTTTTTCTTTAAGATCACGCACTCATTCCCTGCACATCGTCGGCGGGGTCAGGCGTGGTCGATCCCGGATTGATCAACGGACTCTGCCGCCATGTGCCATCGCGGACGCTTTGCGCCAACAGGCTTTGTGGATCGTATTCACTAGAGATAATCTCGACGATTGTGCCGGGATCCGCCCAGTAATACAGCCGCTCCGCATTACCATCTTCGCTCATGATACAGCCATACGTATATGGTCGCCCAACGTTGCCGCCGCCGAGGTAATTGCCGTTCGGCAAGACCACTGCACCATGAAAGCCGTTAACCAACCCCGGCACGACTTCATAAATACCCATGAACCAGTACATATCCCATGTGCCGCACGTATCCGCCGTACACAATTCAAAACTGCTTCCCGTCGCAAGATCAACATGGCTGAGAATCTGGAAAACGCCGGGATACGTCGGATAATTGGACAACCCGCTCGAAATTGACCAGTAAAAGACGACGTTGTTTCCTTCAAACGCGACAAGATACTGCGTATCGAGATCAACCACGATGCGTTTATTTGGCACAACCGGCTGAGGCAGTGTCATATCGCGCGACGGTAGGTTGATCACCTGACCGGGATACAATTCTTCAAGATCATTACCGGGGTTCGCGTCCAAAATTTCACCGAGCGGAATTCCGGTCGCACGGGCGATGTAATAGCCGGTATCTCCCGACTCGATCTCATGGGTTGTCGGTTGATAGCGCACCCGCAAGTTGACACTCGTTTGGCGCGAACGGATCGCATCGCGCACGGCGGTGATCGTCTCCGTCGGCTCAAGGTAGCGCAGTGGATTATCGCGCTGAAGCACGGCGGTTTGCTGCGCGACGAACGGCGCGAATTCTTCTTCGCGCAGCGTCAGCGATTCCGTCCCTGCCTCCAACCAATTTAAGAATGTCTCTTGATCGGTCGCCCATGCCCATGTCTCGTTGGTGAATGGATCGTAGCCGTTCAAGACGAACGTCTGCGTCACGAGCGCCCGAACATCATCCATGAACGGATCAGGGTCACGCACTTGCGGCGCGATCGATGTCATGATCATTTCAAACGTGCGCTCAGAGACGATTTCCGGTAGATCAGCTTGCAGCGCCTCCAGCGTAGACGAGACTTCAAGGAAGCGCCCGTCTGTCCCATCAACGCCGATCAGCAGATCATTTTCCCACCGGTAGCCCGCGTTATACGGTTGAATCTGCGCTTCTTCGCTCAAATCGAGCAAACGATTCTGCGCTGTAAGTGCATCCAGCGTGACGCTGGGCAGCACCTCGTAACCGAGCGGAATACCAGACATGCCAACCGCGCGCATCGCTTCGATGGTCGCATCGATATCCAAGCGCAGACCGAGTTCTTGCGGAGTGAACTCCCATGAACGATCCAGATCGGTCAGAGTCAGGCGCATGTCCTGATCCCAGAACTGCTCAAGCGATGCGGCGGCTTCTTCGGCGGTCATGCCGCCCATACTCAAGCCCATCGTTTGAATACCGGGGAAAATGCGCGACCCAGCGACAAAGTACAACACCCAGAGCGCGAATACACCCGCCAGCCCTAACACGATGAAGAACAGAATGCGGGGGTTGTTGCGCGCATACCACACACCATCACGTGCGATCAGCACCGCTTTTTCGCCGCCGTGACCAATGCGCCGCCAATCGACGTTTTCAACCGCGCGCGCAGCATTCACGGCGGCACGCGCAGCCCCACGCGCGACAACATGCGATCCCGGTCGCGTCGGCGCGGGCGGGCGCACAATCGGCGGCGGCGGTGGAACTTCTACACGCGGTGTTCGCTGCGTGGTCGCCGTCGAGCTGATCGGCTGCGTTTCCGCGCTCGGATCAGGCGCAGCCATCGAGCGCGGCGGTTGAGCCGGGTCGAGCGGACGTGCCATCGGTTCACGGCGGCGCTTACGCGCCTCAATGCGCTGACGAGCGCTGCCCTTTTTTTGGTCGTGATCGGTCATGGTTGCACATTCCAGAACACTTTTGCGCTTGCGAACTCAACGGTTATAAATGCATCCTTAGGCATAAGATGATGATCATTGTAGCGGAAAATCTCGCGTTGGCTCGTTTCACCGGGCTTCCGTGCGGTAATCGTCGCGTGGGGGCGAAAACACATCAATCACCAGCGAATCAACGACGGCGCGGGCGCTGTGGATCACGCCGCCGGGGATGGCATAGCTGTCCCCCGGATTGATCACCTGCATCTTATCGCCGATGGTCATTTCAAGCTGCCCAAACACCACATACCCGACTTGATCATTCAAATGGCTGTGTGGGGGAAGAATGGCTTCCCGTTGAAGAAAGAATTCGCACAACATGACCTCATCGGTGATTCCCATCGTGCGGCGGTAAATCCCCTCACGCGTTTCAATTTGCGATGCCTTGGCAGGCGTGATGAAATATCCTTCTGCCATATACGGACTGCTCCTGCTAGAACGAAACTGCCAATACGTCAATTTGTCCAATAATAAGGCGGTGTACACCGCTTGTCGAATATCCATGCGTGCCACCATGAAGACTTTGTGAAATAGGCTGTTTTTTTCCATCTTCAGGAGTAAGATCGTCAGCGCTTTTTTCGCTCGTATCCCATGAGTTTATATTTTGAGGTATCGCATCAATGACATCGCAATCCCGGGCAAAACTTGTCGTTTACCAAGTCAATACATGGGTATGGCTTGATGCGATCGGTCGCCAACACGGCACTTATTATGATTTAAACACCGTCCCGGACAGCGCTTTAGAGGAACTGGCACGACCGGGAGTGACGATGATTTGGATGATGGGCGTTTGGCAGCGCAGCCCGTTCGGGCGGATGAGCGCGCTGCGTTACAAACACGAATATCGTCATGCCCTACCCGATGTGACCGACGAGGATGTGATCGGTTCGGCGTATGCCATTCACGATTACCGCGTCGATGATCGCCTTGGGGGAAATGCCGCGCTGGCGAATTTTCGGCGGCGGCTGGCGGCGCGTGGTTTGCGGTTGATGCTCGACTTTGTGCCGAATCACGTCAGCGCGGATCACCGTTGGACGATAGAACACCCTGAATACATCGTTCAGGGGCGCAGCGAAGACTTGATCCACCGACCAAATGATTTTTTCCGAATCAAAACGGTGAAGGGCGATGTCGTGCTGGCGCATGGCAAAGACCCGTATTTCGCCGGATGGTCGGATACCGCGCAGTTGAATGTTTTTAATCCCGATCTGCGGCGTGAAATGGCGCAAATCGCCGTGCGAATCGCCGGGCAGTGTGACGCTTTGCGCTGTGATATGGCAATGCTGCTCTTTGATGACGTGTTCAGCAGCACATGGCGCGGGTATGTTGGCGAACGTCTGGCGCATGAATACTGGCGCGAGATCATTCCGGTGGTGAAGTCGCAGTACCCGGAATTCATGTTTGCCGCCGAAGTCTACTGGCAGCGCGAATACGATGCGATCCAGCAGGGTTTTGATTATGCCTACGACAAGCGTTTTTATGACCGTGTGATCGCCGGGGATGTCGCGCAAATTCGCTTGCATCTGCTGGCGAATTTTGATTATCAGCGTCACATGATGCGTTTTATCGAAAATCACGATGAACGGCGGGCGTATGAGTCGCTCGGCGCGCGGCGCAGTTTCCCCGCCGCTACGCTGATCTGCACGCTCCCCGGCGCGGCACTGATTCACGAAGGTCAGTTGGTAGGGCGCACGAAAAAACTGCCCGTGCAGATCAAGCGCCAGCCGGATGAACCGCTTAACCGTGAGCTGGAAGCGTATTATCTGCGGCTGCTCAAAGAAACGCGCGATCCGGTGTACAGTGAAGGCAATTTCTTCCTTTTTCATGTAAATCCGGCTGGGAGCGATCCCAGTCACAACAATTTATTGGCTTATGGCTGGTCAATCCCCGGCGACGGCTACCGCTTGATTGTCGTCAACCTGACTCAGCATCGGTCAATCGGCATAATCCGGTTGAGTAACTGGACATGGCTGGATGGCAAAACGTGGCGTTTGTACGATGTCGCGGACGGAGAGGAATATACCCGTCACGGCGGCGAGATGACGCACGAGGGGCTGTATATCGACCTTCAGCCCTATGAATCGCATGTATTCCGGTTTGCGGTTACAGGCGAACCGATCACGACGGCGGAGTTTTCTGCGATTCAAAACGAACCAGAATAATCGCCAGCGCTGCCAGAGCGCCTGCCAGCGCCCAAGCCGGTGATCGCACGAGCATTTCCGCGATCATCGGCAGCGGATAATCCGGAAAAATGTGCGCGTGCCAAGCCGTCTTGAAGAACATCAGGATCGCTGCCGCCGCTGTCCCGCCCGCGCCAACTAGCGCACCCCACAGCACCGCACCGATCAACGCCGTTGACAGAGGGATCATTTTGCCGCCGAGCCGTGCCAACACCCAACGCAGCCCGATCAGAATCGCCCCTACTGCGCCGAGCAGCGCGGGCGCGAAGGCGTTCTGATCCTCGATAGTCAACCAGAAGAAAAGGATCGTACCGTACCCGATCCCGATCAGATCTGCGCGGCGTGGGAGCAGTGGCATTCTCATTGGATAGAAAAACGACGTGGGTTATTCCGGTAATTCGAGTGGATTTTGCACCGCTGTGAGGAGTTCGCGCGTCTTGTTCACCATACGCGTAAATTCCTTGACCCATTTTTCGGCGTGCGATCTGGCGCGGCGGTCGCCTACTGCGTCAAAGGCTTGCTGTGCGCGCAGCATGTAGCTTACGGCATTCGGGTAATCGCGTTTGTAGTACGAAACGAGCGCAAGATAGTAGAGGGTTTCGCCGCGCGCTGGGTCGGCGCGGTGAGCGGTCAAAAAATGCTGAAGCGCGACATCCCACACCGCCGCCTCTTCACTGGTGAGCGCTTCACGATAGGCAAGCATCCCCAACCCGTAATGCGCCAGCATTTCGTAGCGGTAACGCTTGAGCGAGGCTTCAAAGTCTTCGCGTGCCTTTTCGCGTTCGCCATCTTCGTAGAACATGAATCCGCGCGCGGCGTAATACTCGCTGTTGTTGGGCAGCGCCTCGATTGCGGCGGTCATCGCGTCAATCGCGGTATCCATGTCCTTCTTTTTGAACGCGTCGAGCGCTTTCTTGTATGCCTCATCCGCTTCATAGCGCGTGAAGCCAAGCCGCTGATCGAGGCGGGGCATCGGTTAGCCCTCCGGGTTCGCAGGCATCTCTTTGGCGGCGCTTTCGACGGTGGGCGGCTCGTCTTCTTCGTCGGAATCTTCCCAACTGATGATCCACACACACGCCCCCGCAACGGCGATACACGCGGCAATTAACGCGATCCAGTTAAACATCGTCAAGCCGATGTTTTGTGCCTCGATCACGAGCAAGATGATCATGCCGATGGACAGAACAAGCCACGCCGCAAAACGAGGATGCACCATCGCCCAGCGGATCGGCGGAAACTGCTGCAAGTTATTCATTCCGTTCCTCACTAGATCGGTTTCATGATGCGCTCGCGGAGCTGTTTCATCAGCGGGCGCGTCTCCGTATTCAAGAGTTCACGGGCGGCTTCGCGCCACGCTGGGAATTTGACATCCTCCATCTTGAGCGGCTGGTAGCCGCCTTTGATGAACGGCGTCACAATTTCGGCTGTGGCGGATGCTGCCGGAAGCGCGATGAATGCGACTTCGCTTTGAAGATCACGCGAGTGATCTTCAATCGCGCTGACCAGCGCGCCGATCACGGCTTCTTTCGCAATCGACGGCTCAAGATAGATCTCATCGACACGGGTGATCAAGTTTTCGACCTGCCAGCCGACGACGCCAACAATGGTCGATGCGCCATCCACCGCAAGCAGGTAACTTTTCTGCCCGAAGGCGAGCATGATATCCATGCGATCAACTTCTTTGCCGCTCACGCGGGTGATGAATTTGGCGATCGCATCGGTTTCGCCGGGTTTGCCGCGCCGCACATTCACAGCAACCGCAGGAAGCGGTGCCGGAGCGGGAATCGGAGCGGGCTTAGACACAGGAATAACGGTCTGCGAACCGGGAATGCTTGCGGCGGGCTGAGGTGCGCGCGCGGCGGTCGCACCGGGGAGCGCAGCAGCAGGCGGATTCTCGGTCGAAGCGGCTGCCGTAGGCGGCTGCGCTGGAACAGCAGGCATCTTCGGTTGCGTCGCTGGAGTCGCTGTGACTGCAGGTTGTGCCGGCGGCTTTGCGGCGGGAATCCCATCCGTCTCGGTCGCCATCTTGACTTTTTGCACACCGGGAATCGTGTTCCACGCAAGTTGTACTTGCTTCCACGTCTCTTCCGGGTTGCCATCGTTGCGGATCACCACCGTCGCTTTTTGCAGTTTATCCGCCTGCGGGTTCTGAGCAGCGATGCGTTTGCGTGCCTCGTCGGGCGACATCTTGCGCCGTTCGATTAAGCGCTTGAGCTGTGCTTCCGGGGACGCATCCACCACCCAAACCGCATCCACCGCTTTCACCAAGTTCGGGCTTTCAATCAACTTGATCGCTTCGATCACAATCACAGTCTGCTTCGCGCGCGAAACCAACGTCATGATCGCATTGTTGATGACGGGGTGCGTGATTGCTTCCAGACGTGTAAGCGCATCGGGAATAGTAAACACAATCGCGCCGAGAGTTTGGCGGTTCACATGCCCGTTCTCGTCGAGGATAATCTTGCCGAACATCTCAACTGTAGGTAAATAACCGGGCGCTCCCGGCAGGATGACCTGATGTGCCAATCCGTCAGCGTCCACCGGGTATGCCCCAAGATGCTGAAGCATCTGCCGAACCAAGCTTTTCCCTACCGCGATGTTACCCGTTAGCCCGATGACGTACTTATCTTTCCAAAGGCTCACGGCGAAGTCCTCCGATCAAGACGGGATGAGTTTTTCTATTGTAACTGCCCTTCGTGCGATGAACAAACGGAATTAACCTTTTCGATCCCGTAAGGCAAAACTCATGACGCCGGACGCGACAGTAACGACGGCGACAATCTGAAATGCGGTCGTGAGTCCTAACCGATCGGACAGCGCGCCGATGATCAACGTTCCAACTGCGCCCGTCCCAAAAATGAAGCCTAAGGTCGCACCGCTGGCAAATCCCCGACTCTTGGGCATCAGCCGCTGACTCATCGCCACAAGCAAACTGTGTGAGCCTCCAGTCAAGCCGCCCGCCAGCAGTGCCATCGTGAACGCCGCCGCCCCATCGGTGAGCGGTAGAAGGAAGATCGCCGGGGCGGCGGCGATCAAGCTCCATGCGGTGACGACACGACTGCTTAAGCGATCCGCCAGCCAGCCGAACATGATCCCGGTCACGCCGCTGGCGATCCAATACGCGCTGGTGACTAAGCCATACTCGGCGGCTGACCAGCCTTTTTCTTGAAACAAGCGCGGAATAAATGCGACCGCACCGGGGTTGGACAGACTGCGGAGCGTCACCGTAAACGCCAGAAGCGCCAGCGCCGTGATGGGGAAAACCGCGTTTCCGCTTGTGTGCGCTTCGACCTTGTGCGCTGCTTGATACGCGATGCGCGACGGCAGCGTGAGCGCCATCAGCACAACGGCGGGGAGCGCGAAGAGCGCGATTCCCAACAGCGGTGTCACCGTGCCGCGCTCAACAAGGAGATTAGCGAAGGCGGGCATCCCGCTCACAAATGCGGCGTTGTGCGTAGCAGTCGAGTCGAGCAGGACTCCGGTCAGAGTCGGACCAATTGCCAATCCGGTTTGCCCCGCGAGAAAGAACCAACTCAAGCGCGATGCCGAGCTGACTTTGCCAAGCCCGCCCGCATGCATCGTGCCGACAGGATGAAATGCCCCACTGCCAAGCGCCGCCAGCACAAATGGAATCAGCATCAGCCAATACTGTCCGGTACTAGCAAACATGACCGCCAGCATCAAAAACGAAACTGTCCACGCCACGCCGCCAGCACCGAGCAAACGCCCGCCGCTGCGATCCGCCCACAAGCCGAAAAATGGCTGACTAATCGCCGCCGTTAAGCTGTATGCGCTGATCGCTGCACCGATCTGGGTGTTGGTCATCGGCAGGATGTGGACGCTCAAGAATGCCAGCAGCACGGCATTCATGCCGTTGAAAGTATCAACAGTCATATGACCGAGCAGCACGCCGATCAAACGCCCGCGTGGATGTGCTTGTATCCGTTCAATCCAACCGTTCGGTTCGACGCTAATGTGTCCCGCCGCATTGACTCGTGCCACGCTTTTCGCTCCAAATGAGTAGGGACAGCCCAAGGGCTGTCCTCTTTGTGCGGACAGGGCATGCCCTATCCTACAACCTGCTGCTATCTTCTACCCACTTGAACAGGCAGAAGCGCTAAACCTTACCGAATCACTTCCAGACCGCCCATGTACGGAACAAGCGCTTCGGGAACGACGATGCTGCCGTCCGCCTGTTGGTAGTTCTCCATGATGGCGATGATCACACGCGGAGTCGCCAAGCCGCTCCCGTTGAGTGTGTGGACGTGTCGTGTGCGCTTGCTGTCGGTCGGGCGGTATTTCAGGTTCGCGCGCCGTGCCTGAAATTCCTCCGTATTCGAACAGGAGGAAACTTCCAACCATTCACCGCTGCCCGCCGCGAAGATTTCGATATCGTACTTCTTCGCCGCGCTGAAGCCGAGATCGCCGGAGACGATTTCCAAGCGGCGGAACGGCAGTTTGAGTTTGCGCGGAACATCACACGCGGCTTCGGTCAAGCTTTCCAGTTCGGCGTAGCTGGTTTCCGGCGAGGTGAACTTGTACAGCTCGACTTTCTCAAATTGATGCACGCGCTTGATCCCGCGCACGTCGCGCCCCGCTGCCATGCGCTCACGGCGGTAGCACGGCGTATGCGCCGCATAGTAGAGCGGAAGCATGGATTCGTCGAGAATTTCGTCGCGGTGCAGGTTGGTGATCGCCACTTCCGCCGTCGGGAGCATGTACAGGTCAGCGTCGGCGTCATAATAGACGGCATCGCGGAACTTGGGGAACTGCGCCGCGCCGTAGAACATTTCTTCCCGCACCAGATTCGGCAGGTAAAGTTCAACGAAGCCGTGTTCGCGGGCATTATCCAAGAAGAAGTTGATCAGCGCCCGCTGAAGCTGTGCGCCGACGCCTTTCAGCACATAGCCGCGCGTCCCCGCCATGCGAACACCGCGTTCAAAGTCGATGATGTCGAGCGTTGTGCCAAGCTCCCAATGCGGCTTGGGCGTGAAATCGAATTCGGGCATCATGCCTTCGGGCGCGTGCGCGATGTTGAACGTGTCGTTTTCGAATACGGGCACGCTCTCATGCGGCATATTCGGAATCCACAGCATATTCTCTTCAAGCGCCGCATCGACTCCGCGCAGTTCTTCGTTGATCACCTCAACGCGCTCGCCGATCCCGCCGAGGGACTTCAGCAAATCTTCAAGTGCTGTGCCGGAAGGAACGGCTTGCGTAGGAACAGCCGCACCGCTCAGGTAGCTGGCAGCGAGTTCGTAATCCTGCCCTTCAATCGCCGAACGCGCCGCCGTCGCAGCGGCGGCTTTCATTTCGTCCGTCATTTGACGGCTGCCGCGCAGCCCGCCATACGCCTTGTTGAGCTTGTTACGAGCGGCTTGCAGCGTTTCGCCTTCGCCGATCAACTGGCGGCGCTGTTTATCCAGTTCAAGCACGGCGTCGATGCGTTCTAGCGCGGCGGGATCATAAAGCTTAGCGATTTGTGCTTTCACCCAGTCGGGTTTTTCTCGGATTAGTGCAATATCGATCATGGGTCATTCTCCTGCTGATAGTCAGCGACATTAAATCGTGGAGTCTTCTTCGAGCGCCTTCTTGAACCGTTCGGCATCCGCTGAGCCTGATGGGCTTGGCGGTGCTAACGCGGCTGACTGCGCCGCACTCCCCTCTGACTCCGGTGGAAGCGGGCGTGTAAAATCACGATACAGGCGCACCGCCGCAAGCGCGCCACCGATGAAAATCGCGGCGATCACGAGCGCATCAAAAAACTGCGGCGTGAGCGAACTCAGAAACTCGTCCATCCGACACCTCATATAACAAAAAACGCCATCCCTCAACCGGAATGGCGTTTAGAAGCCGAAAACGGAAAAGGGACAGCGTTACGATAGATCGGTTGATGAACCCCGCAGGGCGTATTCGTCGCGCCACATGGGCAGGCGAATAGAGACGGTCGTGCCGACTCCTTCTTCACTTTGAAACCACATGCGCCCATTCATCGCTTCGATCTCGTGTTTCGCTAAAAACATGCTCAAGCCATAACCGAATTCACCCATAATCTGCGGCTGACGCGACCGCGCAAACGGCTGAAAAACCCGTTCGTTTTCGCTGGTGCGAATACCATACCCTTCATCCGAAACATCGATTTGAACGGTATGATCGCGGCGGTTGGGATGTGCCCGCACATGAATCGGCGTTGCTTTCATGCTGTACATAATAGCATTTCGCAAAATGTCCCGCAAGACGCGGGTGACATAGGGCGCAGTCGCATAAATCGCAATATCCGGCGCGATGCTAATATTCAAGCGGGCGCGGTGGCTTTCGCTGCTCAAATCGCTTTCCGGGTCAAGCAGCGGCGATTCGTCTATTTCCTCAACAAAGCTGCCAACAAAATCGAGCAGATCGATTTTGCGCATTTCGCCGCTCATCATCTCTTTGATGCGCCCGGTGCGGATATTCTCCAAGCGCGTCATCATACCGGTGAGATAACCGAGGCGGTGCATATGAATATCGATCAAGCGGGTGAAACCGCCGATGCGGTGAATGAGCTTTTCCAGATTTTCGCCCGGTTTTTGAAGCTGTAAACTGCGGCTGATGAGTTGGGCATGTCCCTGTGTCGAATCAACGCCGCTGAACACTTCTCCCATGTAAAACGAGAGCAAGTCGCTGACGATTGTCCAATCGGGCTGCTCAACGCTGACAATGGTGAGAAGTTCCCCCCGACTACTTTTTTGAACGGCGATCCACGCGGGCAAGTATTCGCCGGAGCGGTACATCTGAAAACGCTGAGTCTCGCCCGTTTCTAGGGCGCGGGCGCGCACTTCTTCGGCGGTGATCGTCGGATTGGAGACGCGCGTATTCATCAACGCAACCGCCGCCGTCCAACCTTCCGAGCGCACCATACGGAAATCCGGTCCAAGAAGCTGTCGTGCCGTGTGATTAGACGCGGTCAGTTTGCCCGAACCGTCAAAAATCAGGATGGCTTGTCCGAGCGCATCAATGAGGGTCTGCGTATCGAGTGGATTGGTCATGCGGCATTCCCACCCCAACATAAAAGCGGCGCACAATGATCAAGCAGCCATGATGAATGAACTGCATATGCGTCATTGTAACGGAAAAGCGCAATGCGCGTGTGTGGGATTTAGAACTGGAAAGGTCACCAACGCAGAAGACGCAAAGAAGCACGGAAGACTTTGCGCCTTTACGTTGATGTAGGTCGATTTAATCCTCTTGTTGTTCGGCGCGGAGGTGCGGGAACAACAGCACATCGCGGATCGTGCGCTGGTCGGTGAGCAGCATCACCAAGCGATCCATCCCCATCCCGAAACCGCCAATCGGCGGCATGCCGTAGCGCATCGCCCGCAGATAATCCTCGTCAGTCGGGGTCGCGTCGTCGTCTTCCGGGCGATACAACGCCGACATCTCCAAAAAGCGCTGTTCTTGATCGCGTGGGTCGTTGAGTTCGGTGAAAGCATTGCCGAATTCCATCCCGTGAATGTAGAACTCGAAGCGCTCAACATGCACATCGTCGTAGGCGACACGCTTGGCGAACGGCGAAATATCAATCGGGTAATCGAGAATGAATGTCGGCTGAATCAAGTGCGGCTCGACAAATTCACCGAGCAGATGCTCAACCAGCTTGCCCCAAGGCGTCCCCGGCTTAAGCGTGCGCGCTTGTTCGCCGCCTTTTGCCCGGATCGCAGCTTCGAGCGCGTCACGATCACGGAGTTCCATGTAGTCGATTCCAGCGTGCTCTTTGATCGCATCACGCATTGTCATGCGCTTCCAAGGCGGCGCAAGGTTGATCTCAACGCCTTGATAGCGGATCGTCGTCGTCCCCAAGACCTGCTGCGCGGCATAAGCGACCATCTGCTCGGTAAGTTCCATCACGCCGCGATAATCAATATACGCCTTGTAGAACTCCAGCATCGTGAATTCGGTATTGTGCTTAAAACTCACACCTTCATTGCGGAAGTCGCGCCCAATTTCATACACCGCATCGTATCCGCCGACGATCAAGCGCTTCAGGTACAATTCAAAGCTGATGCGCAGATACAAGTCTTGGTGAAGCTGGTTATGATGCGTGACGAACGGACGCGCCGCAGCGCCGCCGTAGACGGGCTGCAAAATCGGCGTTTCGACTTCAAGAAAACCGTCAGCATCAAGAAATTCACGCACGGCGCGGATCACCTGTGACCGTTTGCGGAACACGTCGCGCACGGACGCATTCACGGCGAGATCGGCGTAGCGCTGACGATAGCGCGCTTCCACGTCGCTGAATTCACCGTACTCGATCACCGTGCCGTCGTCCTGCTTCGCCTGCTTGATCACCGGGAGCGGCGAAACTGATTTCGCCAGCAGTTTGAAGTCACTCACGCGGACGCTGACTTCCCCGGCTTGCGTGCGCATCATCGTACCCGTGGCTTGCACAAAGTCATCCATCTCGACCAGCTTATCGCTGATGAGTGCGAACGCTTCCGGTTGCATATCATTGATACGCAAGAAAAGTTGAAGCCGCCCAGACTCGTCTTCGATGTGCAAAAACGCAATCTTCCCCTTCAAGTTGTGACGGCGGATGCGTCCGGTCACGGTGACGACAATCGGCGGAATCATCTCCGGCGACTCGGCGGCACTCTCCGCCTGTGTGTATGCGGCAATCGCGGCGGCGCAGGTATGGGTGCGCTCGACGCGGGCGGGATAAGCGACCGCTCCGCGCGCTTCGAGCGCATTCAGCTTATCGAGGCGTTCCTGCTCAAGACGGTTGGGTGTCCACATGCGGCGGTTCATCCTTGCTTCGTGTGCGGCTCAATAAAAAACCCCGATCACAGTCGGGGCTTAGTGGGATCGGGTGTCGGGGTGGATTAGTCGATCTTCTTGATGACGAACTTGATCTGACCTTCAGGGGCATTGACCAACACTTTTTGGTTGACCTTCGCACCCATCAGCGCCTTACCAAGCGGGCTTTCGACCGAAATTTTGCCGTCCATCGGGTTCGCTTCAGCCGAGCCAACCAAGTGATAGACTTCTTTCTCGCTGCTGCCTTCTTCGATAACGGTCACATGCGCGCCCAAGATCACCTGATCCTTCTTCTTGGTGGATTCTTCGATGATTTGCGCACTGCTCAGGATGGTTTCAAGACGAAGTACTTCGCCTTCAACAAATGCCTGTTCGTTCTTGGCATCTTCGTATTCGGCATTCTCGCTGAGGTCGCCACCTTCTTCCATCGCCTGACGCAGCCGTTCAGCCACTTGATACCGCCGCACTTCGCGGAGTTCCTTCAGGCGCGCTTCCAGAGTCTTGAGACCTTCTGGTGTAAGATACTGCGGCTGATTAGACATACGGACTCTCCTAACGGATAGAGTAAACGCGGTCTCTGTCTAAAATTAGAAAGACACAGTGCCGACTTCGCGCGCTGTGTCCTGATACAAACGAATGCGTAGAATGCTCCCCCGCGTTTGTGTCGATAACTATAACGGTTTTCTCGTCGCCTGTAAAGTTAAAACCCTGTAAGTTTCTCAGCGATCGCTTATCCTGTCTGATTGACTTCATGCGCGGGATCGTGCTACCGTCACAGACGGACGCAAGTCCACTTTTCAGAGACGATGATAATCAGGAGCAAGCACAATATGCGTAATCTCTTGAAAGGGATGTTGATCACTGCCGTTGTTCTCAGCTTGGGAATCGCCGTTGTCGGGGCACAAGAAGACCCTGAAGTGATCGCCAGTGGTTTGAATGCGCCGCGCCACGTGTTCTATGGGGGAGATGGAACACTCTACATCGCTGAAGCTGGAGCGGGTGGCGATATGACGGGTACAAGCGGGATGGGCGGAGGCAGTGTCTCGGTCGGGTTCACCGCGCGCGTCAGCACTGTGTCGCCGGAAGGTGAACAAGGGGTGCTAATCGACGAATTGTTCAGCACTGCCGATGACTTTGGCTCGGTGGAAGGCGTTAGCGCCGTCTATGTCGATGATGCGTATGCGTGGCTGGTCATGGGCATTGGCACGGAACGCGAGACCGCGCCGGAAGATGCGATTTTCAGCGCACTGGTTCAGGTTGATCTGGTGACGATGGACATTCTGAACGTCATTGACCTGCTCGCGTTTGAAGAAGCGAACAACCCGGATAATACACAAGAAATCGCCTCAAATCCGCAGGATATCGCGGTAGCGGACGACGGCACGATCTATATCATTGACGCGAGCGGAAATTCGCTGGTGCGCATCGTCGATGGTGTGGTCGAACTGGTTCATGCGTGGGAAGTCGATGACAGCGGTCAAACGCCATCCCCCGTACCGACCTCGCTTGAATTGGCGGACGATGGCAGCATCTACGTCGGCTTCTTGAGCGGATTCCCGTTCCTGCCGGGTGCAGCGCGCATCGAACAGTGGAGCGCCGAGGGTGAACTGCTCAATACCATCGAAGGTTTGACGCTCGTCACCGATATTGCATTCGGTCAGGACGGCAATCTGTACGCGGTGCAGTTTGCGAACGGCTTCGGTGATATGGGCTACAACGCCGAAACAGGCAGCGTGGTCATGGTCGCGGACGACGGCACGATCACCCCGGTGATCGAAGGCTTGAATTTCCCGTATGGGATCGCTCAGGCAGCGGATGGTTCATGGGCAGTCACGCTAAGTTCAGCGTTCAGCGCACCGGGCAGCGGTGAAGTGATCCGCATCGGCGGCGGGATGTAGTTCGCAGATTTTGGATGATAATGGATGGGACAGGGATATTCCCTGTCCCGTTTCACGACATTCCCGGCAGTGTCACCGTAAAAGTTGTCCCCTTGCCGAGTTCGCTTGACGCTTCGATGGTGCCGCCAAGCTGCTGGATAATCCCGTAAGCGACCGGAATCCCCAAACCGCTCCCCTTGTAGCTGCGCACATGCTCATCATCCGAGCGGAAATACACCGTGCCAAGCTGCGCTTTTTCTTCTGGCGTCATGCCGATCCCATTGTCCTCGATGACGACGATCAGCGTGTTGTCTTTGGCTGATGCGCGCACGGTAACGACGCCGCCTTCTTTCGTATAACGGAGCGCATTTTCGACGAGCTTGCCAAAGGCTTTGGCGATCAATTCGCCGTCGGTGTTCAAGATCGGCAGCCCGGAAGGAATTTCAAAGTTGAGCGTGCGGTTAAGCTGTTCGGCGAGCGGACGCATGTTCTTTTCGATCATCATGGCAATATTCTTGAACATGTCGATCTTGATCGTCACACGGAGCGTACCAGCGCGCAATTTATTGATATCGCTCACATCTGTGAGCAGTGTTTCCATACGTTTCGCGTTCGTGCGGATCACTTCGGCAAACTGCTTCTGCATATCGCTGAGTGTCCCCATCGCCGGGTTGACCATCATATCGCTGTAGCCGCGAATACTGGTCATCGGCGTGCGCAGTTCATGAATCGCATGACCGAAAAATCCCGCCTGCTCTTTCAGGATCGTCTCCCGATCAGGCGCATCCGGCGGGGGCGGTGGTGGTACGTCCGCCTGTTTTTTAGCCTCTGCCAACAGCAGAGCGATTTCTTCAAGCTGCGCGGGCAGACGCACCGGAATGATCGCCCCGATGCGCGCCTGCTCCATCAAGGTATTTAGCAGCGTCTGTGCCTGTTCCAGCGATGTGTTCGTCACGCCCTGCCCCCTCGCGGTTACTGGAGTTCCCGGTCATCAATCGGTACGCTAAACGTGAAGCGGCTGCCTTTGCCGACTTCACTTTCGATCTGAATCGTGCTTCCCATCTGTTCGACTAAACTGCGCGTGATCGCAAAGCCTAAACCCGTCCCCGGCTGTGAGCGGGTGAACTCGTCGGCGGCACGCCAAAACTTTTTGCCCATCATTTTGACCTGCTCCGGCGTTAACCCGACACCCGTATCCGTCACGCAGTACTCAATGCGGCTGCCTGCCTGCCGCACCACCATCGTGATCGTACCGCCGTTTGGCGTGTATTTGTAAGCGTTGCTCGTCAAGTTGATGAGGACTTGAAGCAGACGGTAATAATCGACCCACATGGCAGGTAAATCAGGCTGAACATCCTCAACATACCGGTGCTGGCGCGCCTCAACTTGGGTGATAATGCCGTCGCGGACTCCTTGAAGGATCGACGCGACCGGGACGCGGGTTGGCGTCATGAAGAAATGTCCGCTTTCGATCCGGCTGATGTCCGCCAGATCGCTGACGAGCATTTCCATCCGTTCGACAGTTTCCCGGACACGCTGCTGGAAATAGGTCTGTTCTTCGGTTAAGCCGCCGTCCATCAACGTCAGATCAGCATACCCGATAATGCTGGTCATCGGCACTTTGAGATCATGCGCGACAATGCCGACAAATTCACTCTTAGCGACATCCGCCGCTTTGACCGCCGCATACAGTCCGCCGTTTTCGATGGGAACAGCGGCGCGGGCGACGATGCGTTCGATCATGTCGCGTTGTTCGTCGGAGAAAATGCCGCGCGTCTTAACGATGACTGCCAGCGCGATCACTTTGGTTTCACGACGCGCGGGAACGATCAAGATGTGCGCACCGTTCGGATCATCGTCGCCAATCATGTATGGCGAGCGTGTTTCAACCGCATCCCGCACCGCCGGATAAAGCTCTTCCAGATACACGGGCTGATCGGTGTTCGGGTTGTAGCAGAAATGATGTTTAGCGACGACATGCTCATGCGTGACCAAGCCGATATGTCCCATATTGGCGTCAGCGACACGGCAGATCCAATCAAGCGTGATCTCCATCGCTTTGTCGGCGTCCAACGTCTCGTTGAGCTGCATATCGATCCGCCGAAGTTGGCTGAGTTCTTGCAAACGCGCCGCCAATTGCTGATCGGTCGCGCTGAACAACTGGGCGTTATCGATGGCGACCGATGCTTGACCGACAAAGGTTTCCAGTGTGGCTAAATCTTCGGTGCTGAATAATCCGGCAATCGCTTGGTTTTCGACGTATGCCGCGCCAAACACCGTCCCACGCGCGCGAATCGGCGTCGCCATGATACTCCGCAGCGAACGCCCCAGCACACTCTCCTGCATATTAAAGCGCGGGTCTTCGCTGGCATTCGTGGTGAGGATCGGTTCACCGTGATCCATGACATGATTCACAATGGTGCGGCTGAACTGAAATTGATTGCCGTCAAGCGTTTGTTGATCGTAGTTGCGGGCTGCCACCACCGCGATCTGTCCGTCATCGTCGCGGAGCATCAAAAAGCCGCGTTCCGCCCCCGTTAGCTGAATGATCGCATCCATCACCTGATCAAGTACGGTTTGCAGGTCAAGCGACGAACCTAATAAGCGGCTGACGGAGTACAGTGCCTCGAAGCGCCCCTGCTGCGAGAGGTGCTTGTGCTCCGCCTCCATACGGGTGATCAATTCCGCCATCTTATCCAACTGGCGGATGAAGTGATTGGTATCAACACGCGGGAGCGCAAGCTGAGATTTCAAGGTTGCGAGCGTCTGCCGCATCTCAACGAATTCGTGACTGCTGATTCGGGGTGCATTCAAGCGCTTTGTCATGGTGTTTGCGGTTCCGTCATCGGATGACTGAAGGTGCGAGCATTCTGCTGATAATAGTCGCAGTGATCGGTCAGCGGGCAGCGTTCGCAAAACGGATGGCGCGACGTGCAGACTTCGCGCCCTAATCGGATCAGATTCAGGTGGAAGGCAAAATGATCCTCCGGCGGGATCATGCTTTCCATCACCGGATGCGCTTTATCAGCGCTGATCCCTTCTGGCAAAAACCCGATGCGCTGACCGACGCGATGAATATGCGTATCCACCGGAAACGCTGGACGCCCGAAGGCGAAGCACAGGACGATTGCCGCCGTTTTCGGTCCCACCCCATCGAGATTCATCAACCATTGGCGCGCGCTTTCGAGATCAAGGTCTGCCAGAAAATTGATATTGAGTTCACCTCGTTCGAGGTCGATTTTGCGCAGCACCTGTTGAATACGCGGCGCTTTGCTGTTCGCCAATCCGGCAGGCTTAATCACCTCGATCACTTGATCGAGCGGCGCTTCCATAACCGCCTGCCACGACGGAAAATTCGCTTTGAGTGCGTCGAATGCCCGGTCACGGTTGCGATCATTCGTGCTCTGGCTGAGGATGCAGTCGATCAGCTCGTCCAGCGGCGGCAGAAAAGGACGCCAATCCGGGAAGCCGTACAGATCACCCAATGCAGTGCTGACCGGCGCGTACTTTCCCGCGCGGCGGTCATAATCGGGGATTTTTGCGCGGATCGCCTGAAGCGATCCCGGTGGGGTCGTTTGTGTATCCATGACGCTTATTGTATCGCAAGTGAAACGCCAGAACGAACGACACACAACCCCAAAATAAGCACAGGGACTCGTAACGAGTCCCTGTGTATGCTGCGTGAGTATTGGAAGCTGGTTAGCTAACGACGTTCGTCGGCAGCGGTTGACCGTTCCAAGGCGCTTGGTACGAAGGCTGGAGCGTATCCGAACGCACCCAGAATTCGCTGGTGCAGGTGAGCCAAATCTTCGAGTATTCGCCCGTCGCATCAACGCCGAGGACATAATACGTGCCGGGGTTCAGGTTGTTCGTGGTTGCGCTGCCCGGACTGCTGTAAATCTGTGCGCCGTTAGGAGCGTTTCCCATGACTGCGCCGCTGGGCAGACCCGTTGTGCAGCCCGACGAATCCGGGATGCCGTTCACGAGTGACGAAATCACGCCCGTCGTGCAGTCCCATGTCATCGTGCTGGTATAGACAGCACCGCCGGTGTAATTCGGTCCGGCATAGGTGGTGATGCTCAACGTAAGCGGGGTATTCGCCGGAAGAACAAACGGATCGGTGAACACGGTGAATCCGAAAGTACCAACGCCTTGAAAGTTCGTATCCTGCGAGTAGCCCAGAGTCGGGAAGCCCGGCGCACTGAGCGTGCCTTGTTCAGAAGCGAACATCGGCGCGGGAACGTTGATTTCAACGCCCGGAATGAAAACGTCATCATCCGCACACACTCCGGCAGGAGCAGTTGTCAACTCCCAAGACGGCGCGGGACCCAGAGCAAACACAGCAAAAGCGGATAACACAAATACGATTGCCAGAACGACAGCCGCAAGTATTTTGAGCTTCATCTGCTAATTCTCCCTGTAGACCACAAGTTGAATGATGCTCTCTTTACAATATTGATATATGCCGGGATGCGCAAGTGATTTTTTAGGAACCTTTACATTACGACGCATCCGCCGCCGGAATCAGCGACCCCAAGTAGCTGGCATCAGCGATCAAGCGGAGTGAGCCGTCGGTCACATCAATTTTCCATGTACCGTCGAGCGTGGGGCTGGTCACGAGGAGGGCGCGGCTGTCCTCTGTCCACGCGACCGGGCGAAACCAAGTATTCGCGGGTTCGGTCAAAACGCGCTGCGTGCGATTAATCAGATCAACGAGCACGAACACCGTTTGCACACTTTGTTGATCCGTGCCGAAGCCGCGCACCTGAGCCAGCGTGTAAATCGCTTGCGCGCCGTCCGGCGCAATCGTCACATCGCCGCCCTGTGAGAATCCGGTCAAGTTCAAACTGGGGATGATCCACTCTGCGCCGCTGGCGAGTTCGACCAAGCGCACGTTGAAACCGCTCAAGCCATCGGCAAGCGTCAAGCGGACGAAGCGCCCCGCCGTAATCGATGCGCCGCAAAAGCATCCCGGTTCGCCGGGGAGCTGCTCGGCGGTGCCGATGGCGAGATCGACGGCGAACAAGCCCGCATACTGGCGCAGCGGCGCGAATTCGCCAATCGCGTCTGGTTGATAATCCATGTACAGGATCGTGCCGTTGACATCGAATGCGACCGGAAACGCGCGAATCGAAGCGTGCGCGCCATCGACAAAAACCTCGCGCCGATTTGTGCCGTCCACATTGGCAATCCATGTCTGCGTGCTGAGTGCTTCCGGCGTGCCGCTGGTGATCGTCCACGCAATCCGTTGCTGATCCGGTGCGATTAACCAATCAACGCGGCGCGCACCCGGCGGCAGTTCAATGAATGGATGCGGACGCACGGACAAATCAGGCGAAAGCAGCATCGGCTGGTTGAGCATCGTATCCCAGTACAGCACAGCATTCGAGAGCATCGTGTAGCGGTCGCCCATCACAAGGATGTCGCGTTGTTCCCCAGTGAGTAGATCGACAAAAATGAGTCGATCACTTCCATCCAACGAAGCATCCCGATCCACAAATACCTGACGGGGATGCACGCGATCTGGCACGTCTTGGGCAAGAACGGGAAAAACAAAAGACAAAAGTATCAACGCGAAGGCGCAAAGGCGCAGAGGCGCAAAGAGACTGTGTAAGGGTCTACGCATTGTCTTCCAGCAGAGCGAGGACGTGCGGGAGCGCTTCACCGCTCGGCGCGGCGATCCACACAGCAGCGGAATCGGTGAGTTCGCTTGCATTCGGGTTAACTTCGATCAAGACTGCGCCACGACTCCGGGCGATATGCGGCATCATCGCGGCGGGCGCAACTACGCCGGATGTGCCGACGACGAGAATCAAATCACACGTGAGCGCATCATCGGCAGCGCGCAGTTCACGCGACGGAAGCTGTTCCCCAAACCACACAACATCAGGGCGGACATAGCTGCCGCAGTGCGGGCATTTGGGCGGGGAAGCCTCTCGATCCGGTAATGTGCTGACATCAATCAGCGTCGGATCACCTTGGCAGTTATCAACGCATTTATTCCGGCTGATCTGCCCATGCAGATGAATCACATTGGTGCTGCCCGCTTGTTCGTGCAGCGAGTCGATGTTTTGGGTGATGAGTGGGTATGAGTCAAAGCGTTTTTCGAGCGCTGCAAGCGCGAAATGACCGGGGTTTGGTTTCGCGTTGTGGATAATTCCCCGCCGAAACTGGTAAAAATCCCACACCAGCGCCGGATTTTGGCGGAACGCGCCGGGGGTCGCCAGTGCCATCGGGTCGTACTTCGCCCATAAGCCTTCGAGCGAATCGCGGAAAGTGGGCACGCCGCTTTCACGGCTGACACCCGCACCAGTGAGTACGGTCAGGCGGCGGGCAGAGCGCAGGAGATCGGCGGCAGTCTGAATGGCGGAATCAAGGTTCACGCGGGAATCTCCGGGTTGATCATGTGTGTCATTATAACGGGAAGCTAAATCTTTCTGCGAATTCTGCGCGGTGTGCGTGTAGGATTCAAGCATAACGAACGGAAATGAGGTCACGGATGCAGTTTACGATTAACTGGTCACCGCAAGCGCGCGATCTCTTGCGGGCGGGCAAAATCCACATCGACCGCTGGAAATGCCCGGATTGGGAGGACATGATCGCGCTTGCGCGGGAAGACCTGCCCGTTTACGTCCATTTTCCGCTGGTGATCGGGCGCGGCACGCTCAATCAAATCGATTGGGGGCGTATTGAAAAATTCATGCGCGACACCGACACACCGCACGTCAATTTGCACCTTGAGCCGGTGCGTTCGGCGGTGGGCGATCTCGAACGCGACGGGCTGTTTGAGGTCTGCTTAAACGAGATTAATGCGGTGGTCGCCAAGTTTGGCGCGGATCGAGTGGTGGTGGAGAATATCCCCTACCGCAAGGAACACGATGATAAATTCGCGCTGTCGGTTGATCCGGCGTTCGTTTCCGCTCTGCTGATCGAAACGGACGCGCGGCTTCTCTTCGACATCGGGCACGCGCAGATCAGCGCGCACAGCCTGAACCGCGAACTGCATGAATATCTACTGGCGCATCCGCTCGACCGTCTGACCGAAGTCCATACGGCTGGCGTGACGACGTTCACACAGGCGCACATCGACCGCGCGCGCCAATTTGAAGGTTTTGATGCCTACTTCCGGCGGTTTGAAGGCAAGAATCCGCTGGGAATGCTGATGGATCACTTCGGCATGGGCAGTGACACAGATTGGGCGGCGTTCGCGTGGCTGATGGATCGTATCCGCGACGGTTCGGCTGCTGCACCGCGCTTGATCTCGTATGAGTACGGCGGCACGGGCGCGCCGTTCGCATGGCGGAGCGAATCCGATGTGATCGCGCGCGATGTCCCGCGCTTCTATGCGATGGTTCACAGCGGCGTACAAACAATCTAAACCACAATGAACGCAAGGGCGCAAAGCCGAGTCTCTTTGCGTCCTTGCGTTATGTTTTTATTTATCCCGTGTGAGCGCGAAACCGCTCATGAACTGCTTTTGCAGCAGGATGAACACGATCAGCGGCGGAATGCTGGCGATCACCGCGCCGAGCATGAGCGGACCATAACTCACGGCTTGATCCGCACCGATCAGTGTTCGCAGCCCGACCTGCACGACCTGATTTTCCTGTGACTGCACGATCAGCGCGGGCCACAGGTACATATTCCACACATACACGAACTGAATCACGACCAGCGCCCCGATTGTGTTCCAACTCATCGGCACAAGCACATAGACCAAGAATTGAAGCGGGTGCGCGCCGTCAAGCTGTGCCGCTTCACTCAATTCTGCCGGAATATTGGCGAAGTGCTGGCGGAACAAGAATGACCCGGTTGCACTGGCGAGGAACGGTATCGTCAACGCCAAAAACGGCATGTCGCGCCCCCACCCAAAGCTGTTGACCAAGCGCACCAGCGCGAGAATCAAGATTTCGGTCGGCATCATCAGCGTGACCAAAACAAAGCCGAACACGATCCACTTGCCCGGAAAACGGAAATACACAAATGCCAGCCCTGCCAGCAGCGACAAGATCGTTTTTCCCGTCGTCACTGCCAGCGTTACGATCATGCTGTTGATCATGTACTGACTGAGCTTGGCGGTGTTCATGACGAAATCCCAGTTATCAGCGAGCGCCATACCGGGGAGAAACTGATAACGATACACTTCGCTTGAGGTCTGCGTCGAAACGATCACCGAGTAATACACCGGGAACGTGAGGATCAAACACACGACCCACAAAAACACGTGGATATACCAACGTTGGGGAATGATCGAGCGGCGGGATACGGCGACCGATTGAGAATCAACTGCTTGAGCGCTGATGGTACTCATCGCTTATGCTCCATACGTGACACGCTGCCCGGCGGTGCGGAACTGCAAAATCGTGAACCCGATCACCAGCACGAACAGAACAATCGACTGCGCGGCGGCGCGCCCCAGATCACCGTTGCTGACTCCGACTTCGTAAATGTTGAACATCAACGTCGTGGTCGAATTCAATGGTCCGCCGTTGGTCAAATACGCGATTGTGCCGAAGGTATCAAAAAAGGCGTAGGTTGTATTGGTGATGATGAGAAAGAACGTGATCGGCGAAAGGAGCGGAAACACGATGTAGAAGAAGCGCTGCACCACATTCGCGCCGTCGATTGCGGCGGATTCACGCAAATCCTTCGCAACGTTTTGCAATCCTGCAAGGTAAAACAGGATGTTGTAACCTAAACTCTTCCAAACACTAGCGAAGATGACCACCCAAGGGGCAGCCGTCGGGTTGTTGAGCCAAGGAACGGTCACGCCGATCACATTGTTCAGGAAGTAGTTGATCAACCCGCCGGATGGGTTGAACATGAGCAGGAAGATCACGCCGGCGACTGCGGGCGAAATTGCGTAGGGCCAAATCAAGAGCGTGCGATACACAACTGCACCTTTGATCGGCTGAAAGACTGCCAGCGCGATGATCAATGCCAGCGCCATACTGAGAAACACGATCGCGGCGCTTAGGATGAGCGTTGTTGCAAACGCATTCAGATAGTCTTGGTTAGTGGCAAGCTCGGTGAAGTTTGAGACGCACACGAACGCGGTGCGCGGCAGCCCCAGCCGCGCTAGCAGCGTCGAAAGGCGGAACGTTTCCAGAGACGGGTAATACAAGAAAAGCGCAAGGATGATCAGCGTGGGCACCAAAAACATGAGCGGAACCAGCCAACCGCGAAACTGCCCTTGAGTCCGTCCGGCGGATTCGCCGCTTGGGTTACGGCGCCGCAGCACGCTAGAGCGGATCACCCATTCGAGCGGAAATACGAAGATCGCCACGCCGATCAGGACGAGTATGATCCCGAATACCGTGTCGATCAGTTTGCGCTCAGGCTCAAAGGTGCAGGAATTGAGCGGCAGCATGAACAACAGAAAACCAGCCACGCCCGAAGCCGCGCCGATTCCCGCACCAACCAGCGGCGAAAGCTGAATACGCCGGAGGCGATTCGCCATGAAAAGCGCGCCGATCACCGCGGCGAGGATCAAGACAAGGGTTTCAAGCAGCATAGGTGATCTTCCTGAATCGTGTGATGAAGGCGGAAAGGCGAAGGGATAGAGCGGCTGCCCTATCCCTTCGGTAACTACGCGATGATAGTCAACACAACAGCCGCTTGGGTTACTCTGCGGCAGCGAGCGTGTTGTAGTCCGTCAAAATCGTGTTGGCTTCCGCCTGAGCCGCCGCCAGAACGTCGGCAGCAGGCTGGTCGGTGAGCAGAACGGTATCAATCGCCTGCGTCACGACGTTACGGATCGACGGGAACGCGCCCACGAGCGCGCCGCTGGTCGCCGGGGTGACGGTGCTCTGCGCGAGCTGATCTGCCGCGACGCGGAAGTTCGGGTTCGTATCGAACCAGCCTTCGCCTTCGAGCAGTTCATTCGCCGCACCGGTGATGGCGATATAACCGGTCACCTGATGCCACGACGCCGCGTTTTCCGGCTGGATCATGTACAGGAGGAAGGACAGCGCGCCGTCTTCGACTTCCGGCGACAGACCCGCGCTGAGCCACAGGCTCGCGCCGCCAATCAGGTTACCCGTCCAACCGGTTTCCTGATTGTAGGGCAGGAAGCTGGCGAGGACTTCAAAGCCGTTGTCCACACCGATTTGGGTGTAAACTGCGGTATCGCTGCTGCTGTAGGCAGCCATAGCAACCTGTTGGGTCGAGAACGCTTGATCGACCGTACCCCACGAATTGCCACCCTGCGCGCCGCTGTAATACAGGTAGCCCTTCGCCGCCTGTTCGTCGAGGAAGCTCAGGAGCGCCTGCGCGGCGGGGGTGTTGATCGTCACTTCGGTGGCGCGGGCATCACGACCGTTACCATTGTTGGCGAAGGCTTCGTTCTGCTGCGCGACCCACTGTTCGAAGAACCAACCGTGATTCGGGAAGCTCCAGCAGTATTCGGGGTGTGCTTCCAGCGCCATGACAGCTTCGCATGCCACGTCGATTTCCGCCCACGTGGTCGGGGGGGTGTCGATGCCAGCCGCATTGAGAATCGTCATGTTGCTGAAGTAAATCGCCGAGGAGGTATTCCAAGGCATTGAGGTGAACTGACCATCGAGGGTGTAGTAGGCACGCACCGGGGCGATGATGTCATCGAGATTGACCGGCAGACCGTTGATTTCGGTACGACCAGCGAGCGCTTCTTCGATCGGGCGGAAGTAACCGCTGTCGCGTGCGTCCTGCGTCGCCACTTCAAAGTACTGGACGATTGCCGGGAGTGAATTCTGTTCGGATGCGAGAGCAGTCGCCGCGAACAGCTCTTCGTAGTTGGCGTAGCCCTGAATCGTCACGTTGTACTGCGGAAGCATGGCGTTGAATTCCGCCGCACGATCCTGCGCCCAACCAAGGCGATTCTCGTCCGTGAAAGCGATCCAGACAGGAATTTCAATGGCGTCCTGCGCGAACACCGGGACGATACCCAGCAGCAGCGCCGAAAGAACGACAAGCAAAACAATCTTACGCATGTAAAACACTCCTCTAAAGTGGATAGGCAAACGCCTGTGTGAGAGTCTAAATAGCGCATATTTAAAAGACAAACGCTCACACTTTAAGAATATGTTAACCGAATTTAACACCCTACGTCAAACGATAAAGAATCGCCGGGTTTTCTTCACGTTCGATTTCATCAAGGTTGCTCACTTCCAGAATGCCGCGCTCATATAAATATTCGACGTGCGCACCAATTTCTTCCAGCGCCAGCAGCACTTCATAACCGGAGCGATCCGCGTAGATCGCCCGCGAAATATCGCTGATCGTGCTGGGGTGATCAGCGGTGCGAATCGCATCGATCACGCGAGTAAGCTTGCGTTGATGGCTGTCATGGATCGCGTTAATACGTCCATAAACATCGGTGATCGGTTCTTCATGTCCGCCGAGCGCCAACCGCAGCCCGCCAATGCGCGTCACCTTCGTGAGTGCCTCCAGATAATGCCCTAACCCGGTGTAGCGGGTGATACTTTCCGGCGATTGATGCGGCGTCGTCCGTCCGAGGATGTGATCGGCGCTGATCAACACATCCCCGATGATGATGCACACCTGACCGGGGCAGTGTCCGGGGGTGTGAATAAAAGTCATCGTATCCAGCACCATGCCATCCTCAAGCGCGAGGTCAACGCGCATCGAGCGAAACTCTTTCTTGGCAAACCCGTACATCAGCATCAAGTTTTCGCGGTGCTGCGGCTTGACTCCGGCGCGCTCCAGATACACGCGCAGGTCTTTCGTCGCTACCAAGACGCGCTCCTCATACTTGAGTAGCACGCGCCGATCCAAATGATGAATCGCAATCTGAGCGTCAGCCGTTCGTTCGTGAATCGAGGCAAGCCCGCCAAAGTGGTCGATATGCCCATGTGTGATCAGGATGCGGCGGATGCCCTTGACAGTGATCGGTTCGCCAAACTCGGTGTGTACCGCTTCGATTCCGGCAAGCAGGTGTTCATTGCTGTTCCCCAACCCTGAACCCGTATCGATTAGCGTGGGAACGCCCGCTTCGAGCAGTAAATAGCAGTACGCGATAAAGCCGGGAAATGCTTCGACCGGAATCCGATAAATCCGCGCGCCAGTGCTAGCGGTGAATCGTTCAATCGGGGGGAGCGTGCTCATATTTTGCCTTTCATTTCAGAAGCTCAAGTATAGCAACCCCCACACATTCGGGGTTACGCCCCCTAACGTCTAGGGGACATAAAATGACTTAAATCGTATACGATTTGACCGTATTCGCTTATCCGGTCAAACAGTCAAACAAGGAATAATCTACCCCGTCGAATGCCAGATCCCTCAAAAAACACCGAACGCGAAACGCGCATCCTGAACGCTGCCGCCGAATTGATCGCCCACTATGGTTATGACAAGACCACCATGGAGGACATCGCCCGGCACGCGGGAATCTCAAAAGGCGCTCTTTACCTGCACTTCAAGGGAAAAGAGGAACTGGTCGAAAGCCTGATCCTTCGGGAAACCGAGATCATGCTGAATGATCTGCTTGCGCGAATCGAAAACGACGAACGAGGGATAACGATCTTCACGATCTACAAACACGCAATTGTCACCATGATGAGTCGTCCGCTTCTGCGGGCGATGTTTATGAATGACCGCCGCGTGTTCGGTGAAGTCGTGATCCGGCTGAAACGGCTGCCCGCTTACCAACAGATGACCGCGATCGGCGTCGATTTTGTGCGCCATTTTCAAGCGGCAGGGCTTCTAAGAAGCGATCTTCCTGCTGATACAGTGGCGTACATCTTGATCGCGCTGCGCGTTGGGCTGTTGTATGCGGGTGAATTCATTCCGGCGGCGGAAGCGCCGTCAATGGAGCGGATAGGCGAAACGCTGGCGGAAATGCTCGAAAAAGCACTCGCGCCGGAACATATCGAAGCGGCAGATCGGGAGCGCGGTCATGCCGCGCTGCTCGGTTTAATGCAGATGGGGCGCGAACTCATCCACCAGCAGCGCGAAGAACGTGAACGCGCAAAAGAACAGGGGGATAAACCATGACACCAATCCTGATCACGGACAAACTGACAAAGGTCTATACAGGCAAGAAGAAAGCGCTCGATTCGCTTTCGCTCGAAGTGCAAGCGGGGGAAGTCTTCGGATATTTAGGACCCAACGGCGCGGGCAAAACCACCACGATCCGTTTGCTCCTCGACTTCATCCGACCGACGGGCGGCAGCGCGCAGGTTTTCGGGCTGGATACCGTCGCCCAAAGTGCGGAAATTCGGGCGCGCATCGGCTACTTGCCCGCTGAATTGAATCTGTGGAATAACCTGACGGCGCTGCAAGTCGTCCGCTATATGGCGAATTTGCGCGGCATGAAAGACCTACGTTATGCGATGGAATTGGGTGAACGGCTGGAGTTCGACTTCAGTAAGCGGATCAAGAGCTTCTCAACGGGGAATAAGCGTAAGCTCGGTCTGATCCTCGCGCTGATGCACAAACCGGAACTGCTCATCCTCGACGAACCGTCGAGCGGTCTTGACCCACTGATGCAGCAGACGTTTAACCAACTGATGCTCGAAGCGCAGCAGAACGGTCAGACGATCTTCATCTCGTCGCATGTGTTGAGCGAAGTGCAGGTGATCTGCGACCGCGTGGCGATTCTGCGCAATGGTCAGCTCAAAGAAGTCGCGCGGGTGGACAGCCTGACGACGGCGGATTTCCGCGCGGTCACGCTGAGGCTGCGCGAACCTGCTCCGGCGGGCGTGTTTGAAGCGCTCCCCGGTGCAAGTCAGGTCAAGGTGGAAGGCAAAGTCATCCACTTGAACTTCAGCGGCGAATTTGATCCACTGCTGCGCGCACTCGCGCCGTATTACGTCGAAGACCTTGACATTCAAGTACCATCGCTCGAAGAGGTGTTCCTCACCTACTACGGTGAACACCCGACGAACGGTAATAACCACGCCAAGACAACACGCGGCGCGGGCGCAAAGGAGATGACGAAATGAACTGGGTTGTACTAACAGAAACGCTGCGCCGCAATTGGCGTCCGGCGCTGTGGTGGGGAATTGGTCTGGGTCTTGCGGCGTGGATCAACATCATCGCGGTACCTAATGTCGAGTCGATCCAGCAAATTGCTGAACTGCTCGAAACAATGCCGCCCTTCATGATGCAGATGTTCGGCGTCAACGATATGTCGTTCATGGCATCTCCGGAAGGCTATCTCGCGCTCCAGTTGTTCGCGTTCTTCCCGCTCGTGCTCGCTGTGTATGGCGCAGTCGTTGGGATGAACATCGTCTCAAACGAAGAAGATCGCGGCATCATGGACTCGCTCCTCAGCACCCCCGTTAAGCGCTGGCGCGTAGTGATGGAAAAATCACTCGCCTATGGGCTGCTCACGGTGTTTGTGGTGGCGGTGATGTTCGTATGGGTGCTCCTCTCGCTGGCGATGGTTCCAGACGTGACCGCACAAGTTAACGTTGGCGAACTCGCAGTCGGAATCTTTGCCTTTGTGCCGCAAACATGGATCGTCATGGGCGTAGCGGCGATGTTCACCGGATTGCTGCGCAATCGCGGTTTGGCAATCGGCTTGGTCGCGGTGTTCGTGATCGCCAGCTATTTCTTGAACACGTTGGGGGCGGCAGTCACCGACTCGATCATCAACACGCTGCGTCCGCTGTCGTATTTCAGCTACCTAGACAGTGAAGCCGTCATGCAGGGGAACGCGAACGTGATCGCGCTGCTCGTGCCGGGATTTGTCGCGCTGATCACTGTGGCGGTCGGCATGTGGGGTTTCCAGCGGCGCGACGAAGGAATCTAGCGGCGCGCGCGTAACCATCATCTATCTCATCAAGGGGCGTGGAAATCATCCACGCCCCTTTGATTCCTCGCGCAAAGTCCACGACCGGTTTCAGACAAAACGCACACCCCGCACACTTTAAGAAATTCGATTCCACCTTTGGAATCGTGTAGACTTGTTAATAAGCGTTTAAAAAGCGCGGACGTTAATTCCGAAAGACGCTGGAGAAAACAAATCTATGAAACTCCGTACTCTGCTGTTGGTTCTTGGTATGGTGGCGCTGCTCACTGCGCCGTTCGTGGCTGTATCGGCGCAAGACCCGCTCATCGAGTCCGTCTGCCTTGTGACCGACCTCGGTCGCGTCAATGACGGCACCTTCAATCAATATGCCTATGAAGGCATGCAGCGTGCAGTCGAAGACTTGGGACTCGAATCCGACTACATTGAGACTCAGGCACAGACCGATTACGCCACCAACATCCAGACCTGCCTCGATGGCGAATATGACGCTATCGTGACGGTCGGCTTCTTGATCGCGGAAGCAACGTTTGCCGCGGCAGAAGCAAACCCGGATGTGTACTTTATCGGCGTTGACCAGTATGTTGCCACCCCGCTCCCGAACTACGTAGGTATTCAGTTCCGTGAAGATCAGGCTGGCTTCCTCGTCGGCGCGATGGCTGCACTGATGAGCGAAACCGGCACCATCGGCGGCGTGTACGGCATCCCGATTCCGCCGGTCGTCAAGTTCCGCAACGGTTACGAACAGGGCGCGCGCTATGTCAATCCGGACATCAACGTGCTCGGCATCTACATTGACGACTTCGCAGCACCGGATCGCGGTGCGGCGGCGGCAGAACAACTCATCGGCGAAGATGCGGACGTGATCTTCGGCGCGGGTGGTCCTACCGGTTCGGGCGGCATCAGCTTCGCAGCAGGTCAGGGCGTGCGCGTGATCGGCGTTGACCAAGACGAATACTTCACGACGTTTGGCGGCGGCGAAACCCCCGGTGCCGAATTCCTGATCACCAGCGCCATGAAGCGTGTTGACAACGGCGTGTACCAGATGATCGAAGCACTCGTGAACGGCGAAGGCTTCGGTTTCGAGACGGGTATGTACGTTCTCGAAGTGGCGAACGAAGGTATCAGCTTCGCTGAAGCGCACGATGCCGAAGTTCCCGAAGAAGTGACAGCTCAGGTTGAGGAAATCCTCGCGGGCTTGATCGACGGTTCGATTGAAACCGGCGTTGATCCCGTCAGCGGTGAACTCCTCGAAGCAATGGCGACCCCGGAAGCGGGTTCGTAGTTTTTTCAGCGTTCTAAAAGGCTCAACAAAAAGGACGATCCGGCTGGATCGTCCTTTTTGATTCGATGACAGCAATCCCACACATTGACGACTGCCCTACGGCGCGCATTTTTCTTCTATACTGCAAGTGCAAACAACGAAGCATCACGAGAAAGGATAGCCGAATGCGGACTGCATGGCTGCTGATCATCGGATTACTGCTGATTGTGAGCAGTGTGCGCGGGCAAGAATACAGTAATGGTGTGTATTTCTACGCGACCGATTGGACATTGGACGGAGGCATCGTCGCCGTTGCGCTGTACGATCAAGTGCAAATCTACGATATGCAGCGCCTTGATGTGCCGCCGCTGATCTACGCGGTTGATCGTCCGCTGGCGCTGGCTTTTTCGCACACAGAAGCGGAAATCGGCACAAACAACGTGATCTATGAAGTGCTGCGGTTGGCAATTGGCACAGAGGATAACATTCAGATCATCCATCCCTTGAGTCTCGATCTGGAACACACCATCGATCAACCCGCCTCGGAGCTTTTGTGGACGGAAAGCGATCACCGTTTGTTTGCCGGGTGGGAGAATACGATCACGATCTTTGATGCCAACTGGGAGGGCATCGTCTACGACGATAATCCATATGCCGTTTTGCGCCAGTACACGATTCCGCTCCCAGAAAATGCCGACGAAGGTGGGCGATGGCAGATTGGTAGTTTCTATATGTGGCGGAATGAGCTGCTGATTTCTTGGGACTACACAGTCGATTACGGCAATCACGGCGCGCTGTGGGATGGCGTTCTTTACTGGGAGATTGCGCCCAATCAACTGCCCATCGAAGCGCCAGCCTATTTGTACCCGGTAGTCTACGCGGCAGCGCGCGAACGTTACAACGAGGATCGCACCCGCGTTTTGATTGGCGCAGCATGGATCGACCTGAACACGGGAACGGCTGTTACCCTCCCGCTGCCGTAGAATCAAAAAGGCATGGCGCTTGACCATGCCTTCTGAGTCTCCATACTGTATTTTCGCGTTAGCGCGCGTATTCGACGGCGCGTGTTTCGCGGATCACCTGCACTTTGATTTGACCGGGGAACTGCATCGTCTCTTCGATCTTCTTGGCAATATCGCGCGAAAGCCGGAGCGCACCGAGATCATCCACCGAATCCGGGCGCACGATAATGCGGACTTCACGCCCTGCTTGCAGCGCGTAGCTCTGTTCGACGCCGTCAAAGCTGTTGGCAATTTCTTCAAGCGTGCGAACGCGGCGCACATACGCATCAAGGCTTTCACGCCGCGCGCCGGGGCGCGCACCGCTGATCGCGTCTGCCGCTTCGACAATGTACGACTCGACGAATTCCTGCTCAACTTCATGATGATGGCTGGCGACCGCATTGACCACACGCGGATTCACGCCGTAGCGCTTGATGAACTCCGCGCCGATCAAAGCATGCGTGCCTTCGACTTCATGATCCATCGCTTTGCCGATATCATGCAGCAAGCCGCCCATCTTGGCGATATTCACGTCTGCGCCCAATTCGGCGGCGATCATCCCGGCGATATTCGCCGTCTCAATCGCGTGACCGTGCATGTTTTGACCGTAGCTGGTGCGGAACTTGAGCCGACCGAGCATCTTGATCACTTCAGGATGCAAGCCGACGACTTTCGTTTCATAGACGGCACGCTCGCCTTCCTGCCGGATCGACGCTTCGACTTCGACGCGCGCATCTTCGACCAACTTCTCGATGCGTGCCGGGTGAATACGTCCATCCACGACCAGCTTTGCCATCGCCCGCTTTGCGACTTCGCGCCGCACCGGGTCAAAGCTGCTGATCGTGATCGCTTCGGGGGTGTCATCAACGACCACATCCACACCCGCCGCGAGTTCAAACGCACGGATGTTGCGCCCGTTGCGCCCGATGATGCGCCCCTTCATTTCGTCACTGGGGAGCTGCACCACGCTGACGCTGATTTCGCTCACATGCTCACTGGCGAGCCGCTGAACCGCCAGCGAGATCACTTCGCGCGCTTTGGTATCCGCGATCTCGTGCGCTTCCGCTTCAACCTGCCGGATGATGCGCGCCATATCAGCGCGGGCATCTTTTTCCGACGCGATCAGCAGTTCGGCTTTCGCTTCTTCCATCGTCATATTGGCGATGCGTTGGAGTTCAGCCTTGTAATCCTCGTCTACCTTCGCCAGTTCTGCCTGTTGTTTATCAAGGCGGCTCTGGCGTTTGTTCAGGTTCTGTTCGCGCTGCTCCAAACGCTCATAGCGCTTGTCCAAGTCCTCGCGGCGGCTGCGAAGCCGTTCATCTTCTTTTTCAAGATCACGGCGGCGGCGATTGGATGACTCGTTAACTTCCTCCAACTGCGCTTTGATCTTTTCGTCCGCCTCTTTGATTGCAGCGGCAGCTTTTTCACTCGCCTGTTGAATAAGGCGGGCGGCTTCGGCTTCCGCCGCTTCGCGGCGGTTTTTACCCTGCCGGTTTTGGGTGGTGATGAGTACGTAAGCGCCCCCCGCCGCGCCCACCCCGAGCGCGACGATTGCGATAAGCAAGGTGACCAGAATATCCATCAATGGTGCGGTGGTTTGTCTCCATTGCGCGGGAGAAATCCCAACCTTCTCCTTTCTCTTTGTCTGTGTGTCTACCGTCAATACGGGTCAGTAAAACATGTTCATTCCAAGTCATCCGGCGCATCCTCTCCGTCATCGGAAGCAAAAAACGCCGGATCATCCGTCTCCAATTCCTCGATCAATGCCGTGATCGTGGGCTTGACGACGGAATATGCAAAACCGCGCCGCAGTAAGAAACCACTCACGCTTTCACGAAAATCGCGGCGGGTTGATCCCCGCAAGCGAACTAAGCGACTGCGTGCGGCGCGGTCTGCCGATTCATCAGGGTTGATGGTTGACAGCACCTCCCCGATGATCGCATTCGAGATTCCCTTCTGGCGAAGCTCATACCGGAGCGCTTGCGGACTAACCGGCTTATGCGCGTTCCGTTCTGACACCCAAAAGGCGGCAAAGGCATGGTCGTCGATATAGCCCATCATGGTGAGTTTATCGATTGCGCTGTCGATAACGGCAGGGGGTGTTTCTTTTTCGATGAGTTTGGTGCGAATTTCGTGTAAGCTGCGCGGACGTGCCGCCAGAAAACGCGCCGCCAGATCAACTGCGCGCTTGACAGCGTCCTCACCTTGAAGCGCGGCGATATCCGCCTCGCTCAAGGTTTGTCCTTTTCGCAAACGAGCAGCGTCTTCAAGCGAGAGGCTGAAAGCGAACTCGCCATCGACAAATACATTCACCCGTTTTTTGCTGCGCTTCTGTACTTCTAAACCCGTGATAACACCCATCAAACCCGCCGCACCACGTGAACATACGTTCTGAAGAACGCAAAAATCGCCGCGCGTCCCAGTGACGAAATCACGGCGTAAGCGTTCACCCCTGCGTAACTTGTGGGGATCGGGTTTTGACTTGGCGCGTCGTATAGGGCGGCAGTAAACGCACCGCCCGGTGCATTTTTTCAGGTGACGGTGGTCGTTCTAATGCCGACACGCCGCATCAACCAAAAAAGGATAGTCTTCATCCACAATCGCCCATGCAGAGCGCGAGTTCGTTTCGCCACAGCATCCCACCATCCAAAAATGATGAGAAGAGATTTCGTCAGGGTTAAGAACGCCCATGACAGTATTTACGTATTATGCAGAGATTGAGCGTTTTGCACAACTGGCAAAATCGTAAAGAGAAGCCTACGCCGCTCAGGACTGGGTTTCTTAGCGGGAATGCTCCCCTATTTGGCATTCTGCACCACCCGAAACGAGAGTACGATTCAAACAACATGCTCAACAAAAGGTCACTAGAACATGGCAGGTATTGATCGTACACGGCGCATTACTTTTGAGGAAGAAGCGGATCGTTTTGATGCAACGGCGTTGACGTATCCGGCATCCCTGATTGATGATGTCGTGAAATTAGCACGGTTGACGACAGGCAGCCGCATTCTTGAGATCGGCTGCGGCAGCGGACAAGCGACGATTTCATTTGCCGAACGCGGTTTCACGATCACAGCGGTCGAATTGGGCGAACGTCTGGCGCAGTTGGCAGCAAACAAGCTGCGCGCATTCCCCAATGTACAGGTGATCCAGCACGAATTTGAGAGTTGGGAACTCCCCGCGCAGCCCTTTGAACTGGTCATCAGCGCTGAAGCTTTTCACTGGATCGTGCCGGAGATCGGAATTCCGAAGGTGGCGCGCGCACTGATTCCCGGTGGCATGGTGGCGTTGTTTTGGAGCGTGACAGAACGGCTGAACACGCCGCTGCATCAAGCAATTGCGTCAGCGTATGCCGAAGTCGCGCCGGATTGGGTGAATCCGCTTGCCAGCGAAACTGATGCGGATTTTATCTTCCGTTCAATCGCTGCCTTTTTCGAGCGTGTCGGAGGTTTCGAGCCGCTGCAATCGTGTTTTTATCCCGCGTGTGTGACTTCTGCGAGCAACGGCGTGCAGCATCTCGAAGAACTGCGCACGTTCTCATCACACCGCGAAATGCCCGATTCCACCCGTCAGGCGCTATATGCAGCGATTACGGCAGCATTTCAAGCGCATGAGGATCGCTTGGAGCAGAACATCGGGTATCTACTGCTGTATACTCACCCCCTGACGGAATCGGCGTAAGGGAATTCACGTCAAGCAAGTCTGCAATTTCACAGTCCAGCCAAACCGCGTACAATCTATGCGCAGGCTGCGCGGTTGACTCAAGTTAGGGAATACATGGTTTCATCACCTTTTCCACAGGTGCGCCGCGTGTTAGTAACGGGCGGCGGCACATTTTTGGGCGATAACATTGCGGCAGCGCTCTTAGCGGAAGGCGCAGAGGTTACGCTGTTGGTACGCCCCGGCACAGAAGAAAAAATCGGGGCACTGGCACAGCGCGCGCGTGTGATCGTTGCGGATGTGTGGACGCCCGCCAGTTTGAAAGGTCGCGGGCGCGGGCATGATATGGTGATTCACACCGTCGGTGGGATGAAAGCAGACCCGCGTCAGGGACTCACCCATGAATGGCTGAATATCGTGTCGGCGCGCAACGTCGCCAACATGTGCGTGAGCAGCGGCGTCCCTCACATGATGCTGATCAGCGCCGCGCGCGCCCCTTGGGTGAGCAGCGATTATGTGCGCGCCAAACGCGAAGCCGAACTTTATATGGAGCGTATCGGGCTGCATGCGTCGATTATCCGCGCGCCGCTGGTGTACGTACGCGGGCGGCAGCGTCCGCTCCTCAACCGGATGATTTCGCTGATCGGACGTTTTCCGCCGCTGTGGTGGCTGGGGTTCAACCGGATCGTACCGATTCCGGTCGATGTGCTGGCGCGTGGAACGGCTCGGATCGCGCTGGAGAGCCGACCGGGAGGCATTTCGATTTATCACGCGCCCGATCTTCGGCGCAAAAACACCGTACGCGAACGGCGGCGCGGCGAAAGCGACACGGCGGCGACCGCGATTCTTGTTTCGGAACAAGCCGCCGCGCCGATCAATCTGCTGCCAGAAGATACACCGTTCGGTTGGACACCCGAAAGCAAGAAACGCTAGTTCTCGTTTATTGTTCGATTTGAATTTGCACCGCCGCGCTGTAAGCGACGGGTGACAGGATCGCATCCGGCGAGTCGGTGACGGGCAGATCGAAATACAACCCGTTGGACTCTTCTTCGTAGACTTCCGGCTGAAGCACCTGAATGCGCACACGGATCAGCGTATAAGCGCCGCCTTCCACGTTGAAGACTTGCGCGCCAACACCGTTGGTCAAGCGGTATGCCTTCTCCGTGATCGTGACATTCTCCGCTTCGCCGTCAATCGCGGTGAGCCGCACCAGCAGATCAACCGGGTCGGGCAGCACATCCTCATCATCGGGTTCATCAAAGCCAACCCGCACACGCGCCGTCATGCCCGCCATAATTTGGCGCGGCGCGGCAACGACCAACCGCCGCGTGATCTGACGGATGGTTGACGCGGGGCGGAATGGCGCACCCATGTCCCATTCCATCAATTCGGCAACCGCCAGCCGTCCGGGTTCGGTCAGCTTGTAGACTTCGGCTTCGGGCATGTTGAGGAGTTTTTTGTTGATCAAACGGCGAACGCCCTTGCGTACCGCGCGTTCGCTCATGCGCGCACCGTCCATGATGGCTTGTGTCGTGTAGCTGGCAGTCGTATCCACACGACCATAATACCGGAGCAGGTCAAGCGCTTCGATGTTGAGTGTGCTTAGATGAAAGGGCATTTCGTTGTTTGACATGTTGACGATTCCCATCATCAAAGGGCGAGCCTACACCGCCCGCCCTTCGGTCACTATGCGCTGGATTTGCTCCGATGAATTGTAGCGTATTTATTACAACGTGACGACTCGTGCCTTTCCGCTGTATTTCGCCGTTGCGTGGCGGGTATCGATCACCAATTTGCTCCGGTTAAGGATGTTCTGATAATCGAACATGCTGTGATCCGTCACGATCACCACGCAGTCGGCGTTGTCGAGGAGTTCATCCGTCAGCGGAACGCTGTAAATGTGCTGATTGTCTTCGCCCCGGAACTGCGGCACATACGGATCGTGATAGACGACGTTCGCGCCACGATGCAGGAGCAGCCCGATCACGTCAAGCGCGGGGCTTTCGCGCACATCGTCAATATCGCGCTTGTACGCCACGCCCAACACCACAATCTTCGATCCGCGAATCGGTTTAAAGTCGTCGTTAAGCGCATCGCTCACTTTTTCGATCACATACAGCGGCATTGACGTATTGACCTCGCTCGCCAATTCGATAAAGCGCGCGTTGTAGTTGAGAGTCTTGAGCTTCCAACTCAGGTAATGCGGGTCAACCGGGATGCAGTGCCCGCCGATTCCCGGTCCGGGATAGAAGGTCATGAAACCGAACGGTTTGCTGCTGGCGGCGCGGATCACTTCCCACACATCCACGCCGAGCTTATCGCACATCAACGCCATCTCGTTGACCATCGCAATGTTGACGGCGCGGAAGGTGTTCTCCAGCAGTTTGACCATTTCGGCAGTGGTCGGGTTCTGCACAGTGACGACGGTCTCCACCGCCGCGCTGTAGTACGCTTCAACGGCTTCAGTACACGCGGGAGTCACCCCGCCGACGACTTTGGGCGTATTCTTGACGCCGTACTGCTTGTTACCCGGATCGATGCGCTCCGGCGAAAATGCTACAAAGACCGTTTCGCCAACCTTCAGCCCGTTTTCTTCGAGCTTCGGGACGACGATTTCATTGGTCGTGCCGGGATACGTCGTGCTTTCCAGTACAACAAGCATCCCTTCATGAGCGACGGCGGCAACCGAGTTGACCGAGTCGATCACGAACGACATATCCGGGTCTTTCGTCTTGCGCAGCGGAGTCGGCACGCAAATGCTCACCGCGTCCGCTTGACGCAGTTCGGCATAATCCGATGACGCGCGCAGTTTGCCTGATTCAACCAGCGGCTTCAGTTGGCTGGTGGGAATATCGGGAATATAGCTTTCGCCCCGATTGATCGAATCCACTTTCGACTGCGTAACGTCGATGCCGATGACGGTGAAGCCAACCGCCGCAAATTCAACCGCCAGCGGCAGACCGACATAGCCTAAGCCGACGATGCCGATCACTGCTTCGCGGTTGTGTAAGCGGCGCAGAAGTGTTTCTTTGAGGGTCATAGAGGAACATCCGTTTTTGATGACATACCCAGTGGTCATTATAGTGAGTAGACACTGAAAACGAAGAGGCAGATTCCTCAAGGATTTTCCTCAAGGAGTCTGCCGCTTTCGGGGGTGGGAAGAGATGGCGAAACCCTGCCCGATTTCGCCATCAGACGTTGTGAAGTTATACGCCCGCGCCGGGGGTCGGATCTGCGAACGGCGCGCGTTCGCCCAATTCCGGCATCAAGTCGCGGAACGCAGGGATTTCCCATTCGATTTCGATCAGCGCACCACCACGCATCACCGAGAATGTCACCGTATCGCCGGGCGTATGCCCCATCAGCGCATCACGAATGGTGGAGTCGGCATTGATCGCCGTGCCATCGACCGCCGTGATCACGTCACCTACCTGAAGTCCGGCTTCAGCGGCGCGGGAGTCGTCACTCACCTCAACGACTTCAAGCCCTGCATCCGTCATTTCAAACATGACGCCGAGCCGCCGCTGCGCGAGCCGACCGAGTGCGCCGCGTTCCGCGAAACGGTCGCGGAGCATCTGCATCCGGTCACGGGTCATACCTTCGGGGAGTTCTGTCAAGGTGACGGAGAGCGTCAGTGCCTCGCCATTACGGAGGATATCAACCGTGATCACCATGCCAACTTCGATATCCATTTCGCGGAGCGCGCTAAACGCGCTGGCGGGATCATCAAGCGAAACACCGTTCAACGCGGTGATCACATCACCCGCGAGTAAACCCGCTTCCGCAGCCGGGGAATCGGCGCGCACTTCGGTCACGATCACGCCGTCTTCTGAACGCTCCAAGACGACGCCGATATATGGACGCTCACCACGAGCGCGTGGATTTTCTTCTTGTGCGGATACGGTGCCGATGATGCTGATACTCACAATTGCGGCGGCTGCGAGCGCGGTCATTCGAGTCAAACGCATAACAATGCCTCCTATGTTGCTGCACTGTGTTTGCAGCTATTTAAACTCAAGCATATGGAGGCACTGTTACCCGATTATGCAGACGCTGTAAAACCTGTGTAAATCCGCTCGGTGCTAAGACTGCTTGCCGCGCTTGTTGTCCCCGCGCAGCCGCCGGGTCAGCGCACCGCCGAGCAGGAGATTTCCGGCGATGTCACCCGGATTGACGGCGGGCGGCGCTTCACGCTGATCCCATTTGCCGTCGCGCCGTTTGACTACCCATTCGTGCGCGGCGTCGGTGGTTTCGCTCACAATCGCCTCGATCATCGACTTGTTGTTCTGCGCCAACCCATCACGCAAACCGCCGAGCGCCGCAATCAGCGCATCAAGCTGGCGTGTGAGGCTTTCCCGGTTATTCAGCAGGGTATCACGCAGATCATCCGGGTGGGTATCGATTAACTGGTGGATCAGCCGTCCAAATTGATGATTGGCGGCGCGCTGCGCATCCGACCATGTTTCGGTGCGCAAAAGCGCGTACATCGCGGCAAGCCCAACCGCCGTCGGCAGTCCTTCCACCGATGCCGCCCATGTATCATATTCGAGCGGATCGGCAAACCGCACGTGCGCATGGATCAACGAGCACAGATCGGTAACGAGTTCGATTGCATCCGCGGTGCTGTTCACCGTCGGCATCACCAACATACCGCCTTTATCGAACAGATCAGCGCGGGCGTTTTCGGTTTCGTCAAGCCCATCGAACAAATACGCCGGGTTTAAGATCGGCGCTGCGCCGATCATGTAAACTTCTTCGGGGAGATATTTTTTCGCCCAGTCGAGCGAGGGACGCTTAAGCGGCGTCACATCAAGGATCACCTGACCGGGGCGCGCGGTCGTACCAATTTCGCGGTAAGCGGCGGAGGCATCAGCGTAAGGGATGGCGAGGATAATCAGCGCTTTGTCGCGGACCACATCGTAGATCGAGCGGGCGTGAGCGTCAAACGCGCCGAGCGTTTTCGCGGCGCTCACCCGTGAGTCAGACGAATCATAGGCAGTGACGCGGAACTGCTGCGGTACGTTTTTCCCGGCATTGTAGCGTTTCAGCGCCAATCCGAACGAAGCGCCGATCCGTCCTAATCCCAAAATGCCTATTTCAATTGTTGGTGTCGTCATCTTGCAACCTCGTAGAAGTTCTGCGCAGTTTGCGTGTTGATGTTTGCGCGTTTGATGATGGAAAGGTTCAGCTTTTGTCGTCGGCGGCTTGTAAGCGGATCAAGAGCGGCAGCAGGGAATGACCACCCCAGCAGTCCGGTGAGTCAGCATGATGCGCAGCCAGCCACACCACATCGGGGCTTGATCCCGCCGCTTGAAGGAGTTCACCGCTGTATGCCGGATGATGACAATAGGTCACGAACGGGCGGATCAACGGGTTGGCGGGATCACCGTGACTCCAGCGGGTGACGCGTTCCGGCGATACGATCTTGACCAACACAGGAAGCGACTTCCCGAACAAGCCGACCGGATAGCGCGTCTTGCCGACATCGTGCAGGAGCGCCGTCGCTGCCAGCGCGGGCGGAGTCTCGTCCGCTTGTGCCAGCACGGTGCGCAGCACGCGCAAACTGTGCTGCTGCTCCGAGCGCTTGAGCCGCCGGAAAAGCGCGAACTCGTCCGGCGTTAAGTGCCGCTCCGCCAGCGTCGTATCGACGGGGAGCGGGAGCAGGAGCGCCGCCAGCGCTCGTAAGCCCTGCCCCAGCCGATACACAACTACCGTCATTTCACTAGAAACCGATCAGCGCATAGAAAATGGATGCGGTCGGCTGCCCAATGATCAGGCTCAACAAATTCGGAATACCGGGCAGATTCACAAAACTGAGCAGAATCAGCCCGAAGAAGATGATCGTCGTCGTCTGCTGATGCTTGCGCCATTCATATGCCAAGTCCGGCGGGAGCAGCGCGTACACGATCTGCCAACCATCAATCGGGAACAGCGGAATCAGGTTGAACACGAACAGCAGGACGTTCAAGTAAACCATTTGCACCAAAAGATACTGGAACAAATCCGGCAGCTCATACACGTTGAACACCCCGATCAAGCGAATGATGATCGCAAACACGATCGCTAACAGCAGATTCGAGACGGGACCCGCCGCGACAGCCGCCAACCAGCGCCAGCGACGGTTTTCGCGAGGCATACGCTCCGGCGAGATCGGGGCGCTGCCCAAGATACCGAAGCCGATAATAGCGAACATCAGCCAACCGATCCAATGGATGTGCACGAACGGGTTGAGCGTCAGCCGTCCCTGTTGAGCAGGCGTCGGATCGCCCATGCGCCAGCCGACATAGTTATGCGCGAACTCATGAATCGTCATGGCGACGAGCAGCACGACCAGATTGGCGATGAGCAGATTGGGATCACTTAAGGATTGGAAGATCAACGGAGAAACTCCATTTAATGTTTAGCGTCTTCATAAAACTCAACACCGCTTCAGTATATCATCACGCGCGGTACGAATCCCCCCGTAAATCGAACAGGAAAACCCCGGTTCAAAATATTGGTCGCACCTCCCGCATGTCGTTCGCATATGTGCGGTGTTGTAATATCATGAGAGGGATCGCCAACCGATGGGATTTCACGTATGATCCAACCGGATACACCGCTAGAACTTGGCGATCGGGTGCTGATGCGAAAAACGCATCCGTGCGGCAGTCGCGAATGGACGGTCACGCGGGTAGGGGCAGATATTGGGCTTCAGTGCGCCGGATGCGGACGCCGCATCCTCCTCCCACGTCGTGATTTTGCCAAGAACGCCAAGCAAATCTTCTCCGTTTCGGGCAGCAGCCGAAACGAAGAAGAATGACCGCTGATCACCGGAGAAGATGCCATGCCACAAAAGAAGCGTATTTTGTTTGTGATGTCCGATACCGGAGGGGGACACCGTGCCGCTGCCGAAGCCATCCGCGAGGCGTTAGTACGGCGCTACGGTGATCGGGTCGAGGTCACATTGGTGGATGCGTTTCGCGCTGCTGGGTTTCCATTCAAGTATGCGCCGGAAGTCTACCCTTGGTTGATCAACAACACGCGCACCTCATGGGGCGCAGGTTACAAACTGTTGGATACGCCGTCGCGTGCAAGACTGGCGACGCGCGGGATTTATATCACTGCCGAAAGCGGCATAAAAAGGATGTTTCGCACGAACACCGCCGATGTGATCGTCTGCGTGCACTCGATCTTGACGGGTGTCACCTTGCAGGCGCTCTCGCGGTTTGAGAAACGCCCGCCGTTCGTCACCGTCGTGACCGACCTCGCCTCGACGCACAATTTTTGGTATGACCTCCGCGCTGACCGGACGCTTGTGCCGACCCAAGAAGCTTTTGACGCAGCAATCGAAGCAGGACTAAAAGAAGATACCGTGCGGGTCACGGGTCTGCCGGTTCACCCGCGCTTTGCCGAAAACCTCGGTGATCGCGGCGAAATCCGGCATGAACTCGGCTGGCATCCTGATCTGCCAACGTTCTTACTCGTCGGCGGCGGTGAGGGGATGGGTCCGCTCCTCAAAACGGCGCGGGCAATCAACGACCGCAAACTGAAGTGCCAACTCGTGATCATCGCCGGAAAAAATAAGGCACTGAAAGAAAAACTAGAACAGTCAGACTGGAATCAGCCGACCCGTGTTTATGGCTATGTGACCAATATGCCGCGCTTGATGGCTGCGGCAAATGTGCTGGTCACGAAAGCAGGACCCGCCACGATCAGCGAGGCGTGTATCGCCCGCCTACCGATGATCCTGTACGATGCGATTCCCGGTCAAGAGACGGGCAATGTTGAGCTTGTCGTCAAGAACAATGCGGGCGTGTACGCCCCCGGTCCGACGCTGGTCGCAGATGTGGCGGAAAGCTGGCTGCGTGAAGGCGCAAACGGATTAGCGCGCCGCGCTGAAGCCGCCGCGCGAATCGCCAAACCAAATGCCGTGTGGGATATTGCCGAAGAAATCTGGCAGCACGCGCAGATACCACCGCACACCAACCGCCGCCGCCCAACGCTCCTCAAGCAGATCGCGCCGTCGGTGAAAATCCCAACAAATGTCAAGATTCCCCGTATCAAACTGCTCGACTAAATGTGAGGGGCGGCTCGGTCGCCCCTACGTTTCCCCAACGGCTGTATGCCAGATTCTTAACCTCTGCTAAATAGACATGCGCAGATGATCATAATCTGCTACGCTACTCCATAGCACCGATGTGTTCCGTAGCTCGCTTGCCTCTTGGTGCAGTTCAATACTACTAATTTAGGAGAGTTCAACAGATGAAGCGAACGTTTCGCATTCCCCGCATTGTGACAGCGCTCTCTGTCGCCATGCTTGGGCTGCTGATGGCTAGCGCTCAAGATGCCGCGCCGCCGCCCGCCGAAATCGTCAACGATGAAGGTGGTGCAGTCGCCATTACGGGTGAAGTGACCTATACCAATACGTTCTTCACGTCGGGTGTCGCACAACCGATCATCATCCTCGAAGATCAAGCGGGATTTGTCGACCGCAACACCGGCTTCCTGATGCCGCCTTCGTCGCAGGTGCTGGCGCAGATCACTTCTGATTTCTACACGTCGCCGTTTAGCTACAGCTTGTCCCTGCCGATTCAGCCGCAGGGGACATACCGCGATGTCGATCAGGACAGCGAAGAAGAGCAGGGTGTGCAGGTTTACGCGGTCGCCTACTGGAGCAACACATGGGGCGATCCGTATCTCGAAGAACGCGATCTGTACGGCGGCGGTTGGTCGAGCGCATATGCTTCCACGCTCGTCAGCGGTGATGCCGAGAATTATCTCGAATATGTCGGCGGCAAGCTCCTGATTTATGCAGCCGATGATACGCAGGGCTTCCCGTCTGGCTTTGGCGAAGACGGGATGCTGTTCACGGAAGACGATCCGATCGTCACGCTGCCGCAGGGATACACGGTGGTCGATATGGACACCGACCCGTTCACGTTTGATCGTTCGCGCAGCCCGGTGATCGACCTGCTCGAACCGCCGGACGTCGCGCTCGATGACTTCAGCGGCATGAGCTACACCGAAGCCTTCGACTCGATGATCGAGAAGTTCCGCGAAGAATATGCCTTCACCGAATTGAAAGACATGGATTGGGACGCACTCGCGGCTGAATTCCGCCCGCGCTTTGAAGAAGCAGAAGCGGATGGCGATCCGGTCGCGTATGCCTTCGCGCTCCGTGATTTCACATGGGCGATCCCGGATGGTCATGTTGGTGCGTTCCCTGATCCCGAAGAACTGAATGCCGATTTCCAGAACGCGATCAGCGGCGGTATCGGCATGGCAATCGGTGAAACGGACGACGGTCGCATCATCGTTCGCTACGTCACCCCCGGTGGCTCCGCCGAAGCAGCAGGCATCGAATTGGGCGCAGAGGTCGGCGCGTTCAACGGCACGCCAATTGGCGACTTTGTGAGCGCGGTGCAGCCGTACTCGCTGCCGTTTAGCTCCGAACACAACCTGCGCTTGCAGCAGCTCCGCTACGCGGTGCGCTTCCCGATTGGTGAAGAAGTCGAAGTCACCTTCACGAACCCCGGCGGCGAAGAAACCACCGTCACCCTGCCGACGACCGACGAAACCCAGTCGTTCAGCGTGACCTCGTTCAATCGAGGCTTGACCGGGTTTGAACTACCGGTCGAATATCGTGTGCTGCCGAGCGGCTTGGTTTACGCCCGCGTAACCAGCTTTGCCGATAACGACCTGCTCACGATCCAGTTGTGGGAACGCATGATCGACACGATGAATCAGGCGGGTATCCCCGGTTTGATCATCGACATGCGTCAAAATGGCGGGGGCAGCGGCTTCCTCGCGGATCAGTTGGCGGCGTACTTCTTTGACGAACAGCACGAACTCGGCAACACGGCGATTTACGACGAAACGACGGGCGATTTTGAAGTAGACGAAGACCGTCCGAGCATTTTCTATCCGCCGCCGGAAAATCTGCGCTACTACGGCGAAGTCGCGGTCTTAGTCGGTCCGGCGTGCGCCAGCGCGTGCGAATTCTTCGCGGATGCGATGACGACCGAAGATCGCTCGCACATCGTCGGTCAATACCCGTCCGCAGGCTTGGGCGGCAGCGTTCAGGACTTCCTGATGCCGGAAGGCATTTTCGTCCGCATGACGATTGGTCGCGCGTTTGACGAAAATGGCGATATTCACATCGAAGGGCGCGGCGTCGTCCCAACGGTACAAGTGCCGATCAACGAAGAAACATTCTTCGGCAGCGCTGACCCAGTGCTCGACTATGCTGAAGCCTTCCTGCTCGAAACGCTCGGTATTTCGGGCGATGCGGGCAGCGACCTCGTTTTCACCGATGGCGGCGAAATCGCACTCGGTGAGCCGGTTTCGGGCGAAATCGCAGCGGGCGAACGCATCGCTTACGTCCTCGTGCCGGAAAGCGATGTCGTGGTCAACATCAGCTTGGGCGATGAAGCAGGCGCGCTCGACTCGTATCTGCGCGTGTACGACAGCGCGGGCGAATTGATCGCGGAGAACGACGACATCGAACTCGGTGTCACGATCAATTCGGCTGTCGAAGGTTTGGAATTGACCGGCGGCGAAACCTACTACGTCGAAGTCGGCACGTATGACGATGCGGCTTCGGGCGAATATACGCTTGAAGTGGTGGCAGCGGAATAATCGCGCCGTTTTCAGCAGTTGATTTAGAACGGGACATGGTACGCGCCATGTCCCGTTTTATTTCGCTGGTTGATCAATGGCTTGTGCGCTGTAGACAGTTTCATTGCGACTTTCGTGATGGATTGTGTATTATCCCAAGACTATCTTGCGTTTCCGTTAAGCAGATCGGAGACAGCCGCTATGAAAGCTGTGATTTTGGCTGCCGGACAAGGCACACGTTTACGCCCCGTGACCTTGACCATGCCCAAGCCCCTTGTCCCTGTTGCCAACCGCCCCTTGATTGGCTATGCGATTCACGTTCTGAAAAATGCTGGGTTATCGGATATTGCGATCGTCGTTAATGAACTCACTTCACCGATTGTCAGCGCATTAGGAGATGGCGCTGATTATGGCGTCAACCTCTCATATCTCGTTCAAGAAAAGCAGTTGGGACTCGCACACGCGGTCGGTGTGACGCGCGAATTTGTTGGTGATGAGCCTTTCTGTGTGTATCTGGGCGATAACATCTTTCAAGACACGATGGAATCCCTGCTGCGTGACTTCCCCAGCAGCAGCGCCGACTGCGAGATCGCGCTCGTTGAAGTTCCCGATCCGTCCCGCTTTGGTGTGGCAGAAGTCGAGAATGGCAAAATTAAGCAGTTGGTAGAGAAGCCGAAAGAGCCTAAAAGCAATCTCGCTATCGCTGGCGTGTATTTATTCCGGTCATCCATTTTCGAGTCGATTGGACGGATCAGTCCGTCTGCGCGCGGTGAACTCGAAATCACCGACGCGATTCAGGATTTGGTGACAAGCGGAAAAATCGTGCGTCCGTACACGCTCAAGGGTTGGTGGATCGACGCGGGAAAACCCGATTCGATCATTCAGGCAAATCAACTCGTGTTGAGTGAACTGCCGTATTCACCAAAACACGAGATCGGGGCGGTGGTACAGGGCAACAGCGATGTGAGTTCACGCGTACTCATCGGTGAAAACAGCCAGATCATCGACAGCGTGGTGCGCGGTCCAGTGATCATCGGCAAAAACGTGACGATCCGAAACAGTTTCGTCGGACCGTACACCTCCATTGGCGATAACGTGACGATTGAAAACAGTGAAATCGACGCCAGCATCGTAATGATGAACTGTCAAATCCGCTCGATTCCGGGGCGCATTGACAGCAGTCTGATCGCGGATAACTCGATGGTGATCTCGGCGACGCATGTCCCCGCCGCACACCGCCTGATCCTTGCCGAAAACAGCTTCGTCCAGCTTTAGCTCATCGGAGGATAAAATCGCATGGTGCCAATACAACAAATTCGGGAAGAGCTTGCCGAATCGCGCGCACGCTTGAACCAAGTCTTGAATGCAGTCGGGGATCGTTGGGACACACAGGTTTACAGCGAAGGCGCGCAGTGGAACGTGCGCCAACTGGTGACGCATCTGGCAATCAGCGAAGCGGGCATGTTCAGCACCGCCAAAGCGATCCTCAAAGGGGGCGAAGGCGTTCCGGCAGATTTTGATCTGGAACGCTACAACCGCCGCTCGGTCGAAAAGAATGCCGAACAGACCCCCGAAGCGGCACGCGCCGCGCTCGATCAATCGCGGGCGGAAATCTTGGCGTGGATGTGCGATTTAACCGATGAGCAGATTGCGCGCAGCGGGCGTCACGCGTCGATGCAGATTCTCACAATTGAGGAGTTTTTGCGCCTCATTGCATCGCACGAAAAGACGCATGCGGACGATATCGCCCATGTGTTGGGTGTCGAATAAGGAATAGAACCGACGTTTTTCTCCCCCTCTCTTTAACTGAAGGTTGGAGAGGGAGAGAAACCGCGTCCGGCGAACACTATCTCACCGTCCTTTGTATTCTTCGTGTTCTTTGTGGTTCAAAAGTGTTTCGCTGTTCGATTTTTTTGATGGAGACGTGTCGTGCCAATCGAAGGCAAACATCCAGCATTTCGCATGGTGGAAGAAAACCCACCCAACGGCGGCGCGGCAGTCGAGACACTGGTTGAGCACACGATCACCCCAGTGGATCACTTTTTCGTGCGCAGTCACGCTCCAACCCCGGCGGTTGATCCGGCATCCTACTGGCTGACCGTCGAAGGCGCGGTCGAAAAACCGCTTATGCTCACGCTGGCGGATTTAGCGCATGTTCCGCGCGTTTCGCTGACGGCGGTGCTGCAATGCGCGGGGAATCGGCGCGTCGAGATGCAGGAAATCGCGCCGATCCCGGATGAATTGATCTGGGATCGGGAAGCGGTGAGCAACGGCACATGGAGCGGGTATTCGCTCGCTGCGATTTTGCGCGCCGCCGGAGTAGACGAAAACGCCGCTGATCGTCTGCACGTCGCGTTTGAAGGGCTGGATCAAGTCGAAAAACAGGGAACATTCTTCCCCTACGGCGGTTCGATTCCGCTTTCAAAAGCGCTTGACCCGCTGGTGATGCTTGCTGACACGCTCAACGATGCACCGCTCACGCCTGATCACGGCTATCCGCTGCGCGTGTTTGTGCCGGGTTATGTCGGCGCGCGCAGCGTGAAATGGGTATCCCGCATTATCGTGCAAGATGCGCCGTCAGAAAATTATTACCAAGCACGGGCATATAAGCTGTTTCCGCCAAACATTCAGCCGGAAGACGCGGATTGGGAACAAGGCTTGATGCTCGGTGAACTTTCGGTCAACAGCGCGGTTGCGACCCCACAAGATCGGGCGATTGTCCCACCCGGCGAAGTCGTCATCAAAGGGTATGCGATCAGCGGCGGGCGCGGCGTGGCGCGGGTTGATGTATCGACGGATGCAGGCGTGACATGGAAACAAGCCGCCCTGCTCGGTGACGATCTCCCGTATGCGTGGCGGCTGTGGGAATACTGCACCGACTTACGCGAAGGCGATTATCACATCATGGCGCGCGCATGGGATACCGCCGCCAACACCCAACCGGAACAGATCATTTGGAATTTTAAAGGCTACATGAACAACGCTTGTCCTCGAATTCGCTTGCAGGTCAAGGGGTAAGCGGTGCATCTTTCCCTACTAGTGCAGCACGTTTAAGACAGGTAGTCCCGCACTTGCGCTGACCGCCGGAATACGGATGATCCATACAGGAGTTAAGAGAGAGGAAGTATGACCGCAATGCTTCGCTCACTGGTTGCGCCGCCGCACGTATTCGAAATCGCAAATGACCGGGATGCCGCAGCCGAAGAAACGTTTACTCTGCGCCGCAACCTGAGCCGGGAAAACTTGGAAGAAGCGTTAACCAACCGTCATCTGGTCTGGATCGACGCGGTTGACATCGACGAGGATGAGATCAGATGGTTGGAAAGCACCCTGAGCTTGCATCCTGTTGTCGTCGGGGATATTAAGCGCGACGACCGCCGCCCAACGCTCCGCACCTACCCTGATTACGTGTTCCTTTCGCTGTTTCAGCCGAATGTCAAAAACACGGCGATCAACGGCGATGAGATACATGTGTTGATCGGTGCGAATTGGCTGCTGACCGTCCGTAAAGAAACATCAACGGCGGTTGAGGGCGCATATGATCGCGCGGCAGCGAATACCGATTACTGGTATCGCGGGATCGGCTACCTGCTGTACATGGTGATTCAGTCGGTAGTCGATTCGTATTATCCCCTGCTTGACCGCGTGAGCAATCAACTGAATTCGCTTGAAGAAAAAGCGATGAATGACGGCGACAAAGCGCTGCAAAAATCGGTGTTTCGCATCAAGCAGCAGTTGATCAATCTGCGGCAGATGGTCGCGCCTCAGCGTGAGGTGATCAGTAACATGATCGGGGAGGAGCGCATCGCCGCGTCGCCCGATGACCGCGATCTGTTCCGCCATTTGTATGAACGTCTGCTGCGTGTGTACGACGTGATCGACGCGCAGCGCGACTTAGCGAGCAATGTGCTTGACCTGCTGGAAGGTCAAGACGCATCGAAGCTGGCAAAAGCGGTTGGACGCCTAACCGTGCTTTCGATGATTTTCCTCCCCCCAACATTTTTGGTCGGCTTGTTCGGATTGAACTTCGTCACCACCGCGCCCGAATTCGAGATTCCGATCAGCGGGGCGGCATTATTCTTGTTCATCGTCGTGGCAACCGTGTTGATCAGCGCGGGGATTGCGTGGCTTTTCCGGCGTCAGGGGTGGTTGTAGAACAAATGGGTAGGTGAGGGAACGCCATTGATGCGCTTTTCCATTTTGGCACTCGGATCACGCGGGGATGTTCAGCCGTTCGCGGCGTTGGGGCGCGGCTTATGTGATGCAGGACATCAGGTTAGGCTGTCCACGTTTGAGTCATTCGCGCCGCTCGTGCGTGAATATGGGCTTGATTTTCACCCGGTCAAAGGTGACGCTGAGGCGCTGGTCAAGGCAATGGTTGGCGCGGGCGCGAACGACACGCGCAACCCGATTCTGTTAATGCGCGCGATCCGCGACAGCTTTGGGCAGATTGTCGCAGATTATCTGGAGGCGTTCACCGATCCGGTATTCGCGGACAGTGATGTAATCCTGAATCAGCTTCCCGGTGGGTTGTTCGGCGCAGAAATTGCCGAACGGTATCGGATTCCGCAATTGCTTGTCGCCGTGATTCCGATGGTTCCGACCCGATTTTACGCGCCGCCGCTCCTCACAAACCGAAATTTCGGTGCGGTTCTCAATCGTGCTTCGTACACGCTGGCGAATGTGCTGCTGCGCCAGATGTTCAAAGATACCGTCGCGCAGATGCGCCGCCGAATGGAACTGCCGAGAACACCGCCGCCCCGTGAGCGTCCCGTTCCGGTGATCAACGGGTTTTCACCGCGCGTCGTACCGCCCCCGCCCGATTGGAGTTCGCATGTTCATACGACAAGTTGGTGGATCACACCGCACGCTGATTGGACGCCGCCTGCCGACCTCGTGGAATTTATTCATGCGGGCGATCCGCCGGTGTTCATCGGATTCGGCAGCATGGTGACGAATGATCCGGCGGCGCTCACACAGACGGTGATCAACGGGGTGAAGATGTCGGGCGTTCGCGCCATCCTTGCGAAAGGCTGGTCGAATTTAGGAGGCGATCTACCGGACAACATGTTTGCGCTCGATTATGCACCGTATGAATGGCTGTTTCCGCAAATGGCGGCGGTGATTCATCACGGCGGATCAGGAACGACAGGCGCAGCACTCAGGAGCGGTGTGCCGTCGATGGTGGTTTCGTTCCTCGCCGATCAGCCATTTTGGGGCATGCGCACGGCGGCGCTCGGTGTAGGCGCAGCATCGATTCCGGTGAAATCGCTCACGCCCGAAAAGCTCGCGTCCGCGATCAAAATGCTCACCACCGATCCGACCCTCAAGCACAAGGCGGCGGAACTCGGCGCGGCGCTCCGCTCCGAGGATGGAATCAGCATGGCAATCGAGTCCATACGCCGCTCTACACGCTAGATCAACGTCATTTGCTGGGGCGGCGTTTGTGGATCATCGTTTGATGTCGCGTCGTCCTGCTGCTGATTTTTCTTCTTCTTGGCGGCGGTTTTGGCTGGCTTGCGGAGCGGACGCGGCTCATTGTAGCCTTCGGCGGTAATCCAGTCGGGATCGGGAATCCAGCCGTAGATTTTGAGGTCGATCAATTCTTTGGCGTTGAATTCGATACCTTCGGCGCGCAGTCGCCCACGCTGCACAGCAGAGAGAGGGTTCGTCTCGCTCAACGAGATTCCGCCTTTGCTGTTGACGACGCGATGCCAAGGCACATCCGGCTGATCGCGACTGCTGACGGCGTTCATCGCGTAGCCGACGAGAATTCCGCCAAAAGCAGCATAATCGTCCTCATCGACCCCATCAGGCGCGGGGATCATCTGGGCGATTTGTCCATACGTGCCAACTTCGCCTGCTGGAATATGCCGCACGACCTCCCAGACTGCTGAATAAAAAGGCAGCGGATCGTCAAGTTCCGGGACTGGCATTTCGCTCTCCCCTAATTCGCGCGCTAGTATTGAAGGTGAAGCACACACTTTTCGATAGTGTATATTGAAATTGTGGTTTTCATGAACTGCTCATAAGGAAATGAACTTGATTACCCACGAACAGCAGCTTGACGAACTCAAACGCCGCCTCAAAGAAGTCGATCATCTTGAAAAAGCAAACGCGGTGCTTTATTGGGATATGTCCACGTATATGCCGCCCGGTGGCAGCGCTGCGCGCGGACAAGTCTTGTCCACCTTGTCGCAGATCGCGCACGAGAAATTCACGAGCGCGGAGATCGGCAGACTGCTAGACAGCCTGCAATCCTACGCCGAATCACTCCCCCACGAGGATGATGACGCCGCGCTGATCCGCGTCACCCGCAGGAACTATGATAAACGGGTCAAACTGCCGACCGCATTTGTGGGCGAAGTCACCGAGCATGTGTCGAATGTGTATCAAGCGTGGATGACAGCACGCCCCGCCAACGATTGGGCAAGCGTGCGCGAACCACTCAAGAAAACACTCGATTACAGCCGTCAAATGGCGGGGTACTTCGCGCCGTATGACCACATCGCTGATCCGTTCATCGACATGTCGGACTACGGAATGAAAACCGCCGATATTCGGCGCGTATTCGCTGAACTCCGTGAAGAACTCGTGCCGCTCGTCAAGGCGATCACGGCGCAGCAGCCCGCCGCCGATTCGGTGATCCGCCGTCACTTCCCGGAAGCAGCGCAGATCGCATTTGGCGAAGCCGTAATCCGCGATATGGGCTACGACTTCGAACGCGGGCGGCAGGACAAGACAGCACACCCGTTTGAAACCCGCATTAACTCTGGCGATGTTCGCATCCTCACCCGCGTCGATGAACACTTTTTCGGGGATGCGTTCTTCAGCACCGTACATGAAGCCGGTCACGCGATGTACGAGCAGGGAATCAACCCGGCATACGACGGGACGCCGCTGGCGGAAGGCACGAGCATGGGCGTTCACGAAAGCCAATCGCGCACATGGGAGAACATCGTCGGGCGCAGCCGCGAATTTTGGCAGCACTATTACCCCCGGCTTCAGCAGATGTTTCCGGAGGCGCTCGGCGACGTGACGATGGAAGCATTCCACCGCGCCGTGAATAAAGTCGTTCCATCGCTGATCCGCGTGGATGCGGACGAAGTAACGTACAACCTACACGTGATGATCCGCTTTGATCTGGAAGTTGCGCTGCTAGAAGGCACACTGGAGATCGACGATCTGCCGCGCGTATGGGATGAGCGCTACACCAGCGACTTAGGGATCACCCCGCCCGATTATCAGAGCGGCGTGATGCAGGATGTTCACTGGTTCGGTGGCACATTCGGCGGCGCATTCCAAGGGTATACGCTCGGCAATCTGTTGAGCGCGCAGTTTTACGAAGCGGCACTCAAGGCACACCCGACGATTCCGGCGGAGATGGCGCGCGGACAGTTTGGGACACTGCACGGCTGGTTAACAGAGAATATCTACCAGTACGGGAGCAAATACATCGCGCCGGAATTGATCCAGCGCGTGACAGGCGGCGGAATCGAGGTCGCGCCGCTCATGCGCTATCTGCGCACCAAGTACGGCGCGCTGTACAGTCTGTAAAGAAAGAGCATTAACGCAAAGGCGCTAAGAAACTTCTCTGCGCCTTTGCGTTATGGTTTTTCCTCGTCCCCGTTGATCAGGCTGAGCTTAAGCTCAGCCTGAGACGGCGCGTAATTGCCAACATGACGCACGACGATGCTGCTTCCCGCATTCGCCAGCGCGACCGCCGCCGCGAGTGACCCGCCGACCGCCAGCGCCAGCGTCAGCACGGCGATATGGGTATCGCCCGCGCCGACCGTATCAAATACATCGACCACGCGCGGGGCGGCGGCATGCGTGATCGCGCCGTCCGCTTCCGCGATAGTCGCTCCTGCTCCGCCGCGTGTGATCACCATCGCGCGTGTAAGTTGAAGGCGTTCGCGCAGCTCGAGCGCCGCCGCCGCGAATTCGGAGTCGGTGTGCAGCCCGCGCCCCAATGCCGCCGCTGCATCATCCGCATTGCATTTGACCACGCCGAAGCCTGTGTATTTGCTCAACTGTGCTTGTGCGTCAGCGGTCAGCAGTGTCCCGTTCGCGCCCGCAAGCTGGCGCGCATGCTCGATCACCCCCGCCGTGATCAAGCCGCTGCCGTAATCCGAAAACAGGAACGCGCTCGCGTTCGATGCTTGGCTGATCGCCGCGCATACTCGCGCTTCGACATCTCCCGCAATCGCATCACGCGCGATCCGATCAATGCGGGCAACCTGCTGCGGAAAGCGCAGTCCCATCTGCGCCATGATGCGCGTCTTGACGGTCGTCGTGCGGGCGCGATCTTCGATCAAGCCGCGCCATGCGATCCCATTCTTCTCCAAGACCTGCCGCAGCGTGAGCGCTTCGGCATCCGCGCCGACCACGCCTATCATCTCGGCAATGCCGCCCAACGCGACGATGTTCGCCGCTGGATTTGCCGCCCCACCCGCGATCACGCGCCGTTCTTCAAATTCCAGTACGGGTACAGGCGCTTCCCGGCTCAAGCGGTTTGCCCTGCCGATCAAGTATTCGTCAAGGATGACATCGCCAATCACGGCGATAGACAACCCTGTGAAGCGCGGAATCAAGGAGAGGAGAAGAGTTGTCATTCGGAGCGCTCACTTAAGACAGCCAGCACAAAATGCGGCAGACGCATCATACGCTTGAGTCGCCAAGGTTGAAGGATCAGCCGGTACAGCCACTCAAGCCCGAGCCGCTGCCAGCCCACTGGCGCACGTGGAATTACACCGGCGACAAAATCGAGCGTCCCGCCGATCCCCATCGCCATTTTGACATTCAAGCGCGGCGAATTCCGGGCGATCCATTTGTCCTGCTCCGGCGCACCGTAGGCGACAAGAAGAATATCCGCGCCGCTGGCATTGACGCGTTCAACTAACGCGGCTTCTTCATCAGGCGACGGACTGCCGGAATACGTCCCGACGATCTGCAAACCGGGGTTCGCTTCGGTCAAGATAGCGGCGGCATTTTCGGCAATGCCGGGAGCCGCGCCGAGCAGGAATAAACGCCAACCGCGCGCCGCCGCTTCTTTGGCGATACGCGGCACGCCATCTGATCCGGTCACGCGCTCAGGGAGCGGTGTGCCGCGCTGTTTCGCCGCCCACAGCAAGCCGATTCCATCCGGCACGGTCAGATCGGCGCGCTCCAGCACCACACGAAACACCGGATCGCGGCGGGCGATCATCAGCATTTCTGGGTTGACGGTGCAAACATGATGCAGCCGTCCGTCTGTTGAATTGACCCACGAATCGATCAGCGCCATCCAGCGGTCATACGTGATCACGCTGATCGGAAGCCCAAGCACGCGGATTCGTTCGACTCCCGGCGCGTCCGGCGTTTTCGGCGTGATCGACACGGGCGGCGGTGTGACGCCGTGCAGCACAGCAGCGGCGCGCTCAACCACTTGATCGACCGTGATCTGCTTCATACAGGTGCGCGCCGTGCAGCCTTCGCGCGCACCAAGACGATGATCGACATAATTACACGGTGAACATTCCGGCGCAGCCCGGACGATCACGCTGTTCGGCGGCTGCCACGTCTGCGGATTGCTCGGTCCAAACAACACCAGCGTAGACGCTCCCGCTTGCGCGGCGAGATGCGTCACGCCGCTGTCCACCCCGATGACCAGATCACATCCGGCGAGGAGTTCAACGAGTTCGGGAAGCGTCGTTTTGTCGAAATAATCCGTGTACGGTTCACGCATAGCAGCGGCGACAGCGGGCGTATCATCCCCTTTCGCGCCAACAAGCAGAATTTCCGCACCGCATTCGCGCACAAGGCGATCAGCGGCGGCGGCGAAGCGATCCGCATCCCAACGGCGCGCGGGATTCTGCACCCCGCTCCCCGCGTGAAGGGCAATCCGCGGCAAATTCGTTCTCCCAGCGTATTGCTCCTCACCCCCTGCCCCTCTCCAATCTTCGTTTAGAGAGGGGAGAAAAGCAGATGTTTCATTCCCCTTCTCTATCGCGTGCGATGGAGAGGGGGTTAGGGGGTGAGGATAAACGGGTGCTGGAAGCACCCGATCAACCACCCGCGCCCATGCCGATAAGCGATGCTCGGAGAATCCCTGATCGGGCACGGAATCGGTCAGAAAAAAACTATTCCCGTTTTGAAGCCCCACCCGGCGCGGACTGCCCGCCGCCGCTGCAATCAACGCATACTTGAGCGCCCCTGTCCGCGTGGTGAAGGCATGGAAATAAACAATCGTATCGAATGCGCCGCGCCGGAGCGTGAGCGCGAGTTCAACGGCGGCGCGCCATTCCGACGGGTTCAGCAGTCCCTTTATTCCGTCAAACGCCGCACGCCGAAACTCAATTTTCTCGTCAATCTGATGGGTGATCAACTGGAGCGGAATGGGCGGCGCAAGCAGGGCAAAATGCGCCTGTGGATATGCCGCGCGCAGGGTCTTGATCGCCGGAAGGGTCAGCGCGAGATCGCCAATATCCCCAAGCTGAACGAGCAAAAAGCGGCGCATTAACGCTCCCCAATCGTCTCGAAGGCGGCAAGCGCGGCGGAAGCAGCGCTGTCCCATGTGAAGCGCTTCGCCTGTGCATAACCTTTTTCGATCAGTTCCGCGCGCAGCGCCGAATCATCGCTGATCGCGCCCATCGAGGTCGCAATCGCATCAACATCAAGCGGATCGACTAGAATCGCGGCATCCCCCGCCAACTCGATCAGGCTCGATGTGTTGGACGTAATCACCGGCGTGCCGCAGTGCATTGCCTCGACGACGGGAAAGCCGAATCCTTCATACAGCGACGGAAACACCAGACCTACCGCCCCGGCGTAGAGCGCGCCCTTATCGGCATCATCGACAAAGCCGGGGAGGATCACGCCATCCACGCCTTCGACCCATTCCGGATCGAACAGCCAACCCTCCGCCCCCGCCAATACCAGCGCGGCACGATCCAGCGGATGATCGTCGCGCCAGCGCTGATACGCCTGCACGATGCGGGCGATATTCTTGCGCGGCTGAAGTGTGCCGATAAACAACCAGTAGTGATCCGGCAGCTTGTATTTTTCGCGCACGGCGGCGGTATTTTCAATCGTGAGCGCATCAACACCCGGATAAACAACATGGACTTTCTCGCGGCGTGTGCCGTAAAAGCGCGTGAGATCAGCGGCAGTCGCGTGGCTGTCCGCCAACACAACAGCGGCACGAGCGGCGCTCCAAGGAGTAGTTAAATCAAGGTAAAGGCGCTGATCGAACGGGTGCGCGGCGGGAAAATGACGATAGCCGAGATCATGCACCGTAACCGCCGCTTTGCCGGGAAACAAAAACGGGAGCGTATGCGCCGGAACCCAGACGAGATCGTGACGTTCGGCAGTGAGCGCCGCAGCAAACCGCGCATGCGTCCACGCGCGCGGAAATGGAATCACGCGCCGCGTAAGCAGATCAGGGCGGCGGATAAACTCGGTCGGGAACAGATCGCGCGGTGGTTGGTTGCGGAAATACAGCGTGATCGCATGCGTGTGGTTCTGACGCAATATCTCTTCAATCATGCGGATCGCGTAGCGCTCCGTCCCGGTCACCCGTTCGACGGTCACGCGGCTGGCATCAATGGCAAGGCGCAAGGTGATCCTTTCAGCGTCAATCGCGCCCACGCATCCGGGCGATCAGCGGCAGCAGCCAGACGATCACGAGGATAACGATGGGAACGAACCAGAGCGGCGCGGCGGTATCGAGCAGCGTTTGCGAGATTGCGCCGCTGGTGACGAGAAAGCCGACGATCCCCGCCGTCAGCAGGACGATTCCCGGCGCGACGGCTGCCCGCGTGGACGGACGCGAAAGCGCCCCGCCGATCAACAAAGCGACCCCCACTGCCGCGATCAAGAGCGGGTAAGCGCTGACAGGCGTAATTCCGGTGTTGATTGAGAGATTGGGGGGTGGCAGCGCGATCACGAACAAGCCCGCCGTCAATATGATCAGCGCGGCGGCAAACAGCGCCCCGCGTGACCAGCGCCCGGTGCTGATCCAATAAGCGAACAGGGACAGCGCCAGCGCTGCAACGCCAATCCCCAAAAGCAGGAGGGGATCGACTGTGCCGCCTGTCGTGGTGACGAACAACAACCACGCGCCAACGCCGATCAGCGTGAAGGCAGGGATGATCGACGCCATACTGCCGCGCTTGAGCGTTCGCATCGGCGGGAGTGAAATACCCGGCGCGAAAGTCGGCGCGGGGTTAGCGCGGGTGACGATGCGATCCTCGCGCGTATCCACCACATCAAACGGATCATCCAGCGCAGTAGAAGCGGGTTCGTAAACAGTCTCTGCTTCTTCATCAAGTTCAACGTCAACAAATTCATCGCCTAATGATGCGACCGCCGCCAGCGCCGCCGCCACGTCTTCGTCGCCTTCCGGTGCATATTCCGTCCATGTGGGCGATGCTGCGACCTCGGCGCTGACTATTTCAGTAACACTCGGCGGCTCGTCGTCCGTCTGCGGTTCAACTGGCGGACTGCGCCGTAAATCGATCCGTGTCTCATCATTGGATGGGTCTTCTTCATCGGAAAGATGCTCGATTAATGTGTCATCATCTTGATCCGCCGGAACAGGCTTCGGCGGTGGCGCTGCCTTCTCCGCTTTCCGCTCAGAGAGGATCGCTGTATCCGCGCCGTCGTCGGTTTGCTCCTCAATTGGGCGCGGCGAGTCGTCTCGCTCGTCTGTCATCGGTGTGCCCTCCGTCGTTGGTCACCAGTTTGTTACCAGCTTAACACCCGCTTCACCTTGTCACACGGATGTGCAGCGGCTATAATACGGTTAATTGGCGACGTAGCCAAGTGGTAAGGCATGGGTCTGCAAAACCCTGATCACCGGTTCGAATCCGGTCGTCGCCTCATGAAAAAGGACTCGCAGCGATGCAGTCCTTTTTTATTTTCCGGGAAAGTTCGGGAGTTTTAAGGCTGTGAACAACGAGTCCCCACAGCGTCCGTCCAATCAGTCGCTTGATTATTCGGTGCGGCGTGATGTGCGCATCCGTCAAGCGCCGCTCCCCAATTACTCGTTGGCGAGTGTGTGCCCCGCGTGCGACCATCCGACGATCCGCCGCGCGTGCAAAGTCCGCTGCGAACGCTGCGGTTTCATGTGGGATTGTTCGGAGCTTTAGGCGATCCACCGCCATGTCACGAACTGGCTGAGGATCAAAATCGACAGCGCCGCCGATCCTCCATAGGCGATCACCCACGCAACCGAACGTCGATCCCCGATCCAGCGCGCCACGATGATATAAAACGGCAGGATCACCATTGCAAAACGCGGCATCCCCACTAATGTCCCCGACGCGATCGGGATCAGCAGCGCGAACAGCGCAAACAATCCCCACCCGCCATCAACCCGGAGCGTGAACACGGTCAAAATGAGCGCGAGCACGGTGAAGATCAGGTCAAACCATGCCGGATGCCAGCCGAGCAAAGCGACATCCGCGCCGCTAAAATACACCGTGAACGATTCCCAAAATGATCCGGCGGTGCGTCCCCAAGCATTTTCGTAGCTGGAGAAGTACGCGAGCGGATCGCCAACCGTGATCCCCATGAACAGAATATACGCGGCATACGCGAGCAGCGGCAGGTGCGCGCCAAGCGCGATCAACAGCCCTTTTAGGCGCGGTCGGTCGGTGATCGCGGGCGATTGGCGGTATGTCCGCCATGCGACGATCAACAGCGCGGGATACAGCGCCACGCCAACGGATCGCGTAAGCGCAGCAAATGTCGCGGGAATCAGCGCAAAGCCAACGCGGTCGCGCTCGATCAACCAAAACGTGAGCGCAACCAAGAGCAGGAACACCGATTCGGTATAGACGCCGCTCAAGAAAATGCTGATCGGGCTGACCATGATCAAAAATGCCGCGCGCCACCCGACGCCCTTATTAAACCGCCGCGATGCGAGGTCAAATGTGAGCGCAATCGCGCCGAACAGTGCCAAGTTAGAGACGATCAACCCGCCAACAGTCGCGCATGTGCTCAAATAGGGGGAAAACGCACAGCTTTGCCCGGTGATTCCACTCGCCAACCGGACGAGGAGCGGGTACACGGGCATAAATGCCATATCAGCCGTCGGTTGGCGTTCGTTTTGCCAGTCGTAGCCCTCGATGGCAATTGTGGTATAGAAGCCAGCATCCCAGCGATACCACATATCGAGCGCCGCGCCGCCGTCAAGCAGATGCGTGAAGTCGGCACGCTGTTCGACGCCGCGAACCTGCATCGAAAAGATACCCGCCGCGACGATCAGCAGACGGGATAAGACAAACGCAAGGAGCAAGAATCCCACTTCACGACGTTTTGCATGAGCGGGCAGAAAATCACGCGCCTGAGCGTTTTCCATATTGAGCTTTTGCTTTCGTTTTTTAGGTTAGGCGCTTGCGCGCTTCATGGCGCACCAGTGCGACGATCCCCATCAATCCCGCGCCCTTGCCCATCGAGACTTCTCTGCCGAACAGATCAAAGATGAGATCATCTTTGATTTCGACGACTTGTTCAAGCGGCGCGCCGGAGACAGTTTCATCGAGAATGACCGACATCGCTTTCGCAGACAATCCCTGCGGATTCAACACGTCAAAATAATACTTGAGCGTGCCATCCGCTTGATCGACTGCCCACACAAAGGCATCGCTCTCGCACGCAGGGGCGCGGCGATCTTCCGGGTACGGCTGCACCGCAATTTCGGGCGGGACTTTGGATGACGGGAACCGATCCGCAATTTCGATCAGGTACTCGGCGCGTTCGTGTCGATCGGTGATCGCGCCGAGATCATCGACCAGTTCCGCAAGTTTCCGCGGGATTTGAGCCATAGCTCTCCCTTTGTTTTATCGTGACGAGTGTAGCGCACACTGGGGAAAAAACATCCCTCCGGCGTGACAATTGCCGGAGGGATTCACATCTCACAAACAACTGCTTGCAAAAGCCTCACTTCTCAATCGGAACGCCGACCGAGTTTCCCCATTCTGTCCAACTGCCGTCGTAATTCCGCACGTTCGGGAATCCGAGCAGATAGGTCAGCACAAACCATGTGTGACTGCTGCGCTCCCCGATGCGGCAGTAAGCGATCACGTCCTTCGCAGGGTCAAGCCCTTGTTCCTGCTGGTAGATCGCGCGGAGCTGCTCCGCCGTTTTGAACGTCCCGTCTTCCGGGTTGATCGCCTTCGCCCAAGGGACATTCTTCGCGCCGGGGATGTGTCCACCGCGCAGCGCGCCCTCATTGGGATAATCGGGCATGTGCATCCGTTCACCGGTGAATTCTTGCGGGCTGCGGACATCCACCAACTGCCCACTCGAGCGGACATGCACCAACACCTGCTCACGGAAGGCGCGAATCTTGAGATCATCACGCTCTAGCGCCGTGTATTCAGTCGGTGCATAAGTCGGCACAGCGCGCGTCAATTCGCGCCCTTCCTGCTCCCACTTGGTACGCCCCCCGTCCATGATCTTGGCGTTAGCATGACCGAACAACTGGAATACCCAGAAGGCATACGTCGCCCACCAATTGTTCTTATCACCATAAAACACAACCGTCGTATCGCGGGTCGCCCCAATCCGCGACATCAGCGCCTCAAATGCAGCTTTATCAAGATAATCGCGGCGGATCGGATCGTTCAAGTCGCGCGTCCAATCGACCTGCACCGCGCCGGGAATGTGACCGGACGGATAGAGAAGCGGGTCTTCGTTCGATTCGATCACACGCACATTTGAATCGTTCAGATGAGCGGCGACCCACTCGGTCGAAACCAGCGTGTCTGCGTTCGCGTAGCCGCGCTGTTCAATGTCTACCATCATGCACCCCTTGTATACCCGTGCTTGTTCAAGATGATACGAATGCACCGGCGAAAACTCAATCGTAACGAGGATTTGTTACCCGCTTGTTACCGGGGTTTGAGGAGTGGCGTTGAAGGAAGAGGCGCGAACTCAAATTCGCCGGTCAAGTTTTGCATCGAAAGTCGTGCGCGTTCCAGCTTCAAAATCAGATGCGAATCGAGTGGAATGGTGAGGATGAACAACGCACGCGCCAGCGCTCCGGCAAGCTGACCGACCAGCGGTTTCCGCTGCGCGACGAAGTAAACCCCGGCGTCATCCTGCTCACAGGTAACACGCCACGCAAACGGCGCACCGACCTTCGCCACCACTTCAACAACGGGCTGATCATGGCGGGCTGCGAAGATTTCGGCATCGACAACATGGAGATAGACGGTGGTGTTGGCGGGAACGGCGAAATGATAACTCTGCGAACTGCGCGCCAGTTCAGCAAGCTGAGAAGTCGTCTCAACGGCGCGAATCAACGTCCGAAAATGTTGCATCGCACTCCCTTCGGGATAGTGAAAGAACATTAACGCAAAGCCGCGAGGATGTAAAGAAAAGCGTTCTATAAACGGAAGCGAGAAAAGTCTAAGCGGGTGGAGTGGACGGTAATTGATGAAGGGCAGGTGAAAGGTTTGACCTTTCACCTGCGTTGATGGCTTAGAACATCGGCAGAATCATACCCGAACCGATCAAGGAGCTGATCCCCTGTCCGGCGGCAATCGCCCCAAGCGCCAGCGCGCCAAAGTAGATCACCGTGATGATGATGAACACATAGCCGAGAAGGATCAACAAACCGTCACGCTGAATCATTCCGGCGGCAAGCAGAAGGATGGCAATACCGGGCAGTGTGTTTGAAAACGGCACAAAACCGAACGGCACCATCAACAGAAGCGCGCTAAAGATCAGCGCCAGACCGTTCAACCGGTTGAATGCCCCGGACGTGAGCGGCATCAGGCGCGGGCGAATAATCCGATCGATGCGTGTAACCATCTTCGCGCCCTTTTCGAGCGTGGGAATCAAGTCTTTCGTCTCGATTTTGCGATCCAGCAAACGCGCGGGCATCCAAGGCAGGCGGTTTAGCGTGATCCCAACGCCGATCAAGCCAATCGCCGCGCCGAACACCGTGCTCACGCCGGGAATAGACACCGGAATCAGGAAAGGAATGATCAGGAACATGCACAACAGGAGGAGTCCCTGCTCACCGATTTGTGACATCAACTGGCGCAGTGTGATGGTATCGCCGTCGAGTGAATGCGCGATTGACGTCAGGGTTTCACTGAGTGAAAGCTCAGAATCCCGGAATTGTACAGCCATTAAGTCGCCTCATCCGTGTGGGATTAATCTAATGGGATGATAACACAGGTTTGGCGCTCAACAATCGTTAATCTTTTAACTTATGGTGCAGAATTCGCGCCTCCGGGTGGAGCGCGATCACGCGGTCTGCCAGCACGCGCACTGCTTCATGCACGCCCTCAGTGATGCGGGGGTGTCCCAACGCGCTCACCTGAACCGTATAACCGCCGGGTTCGTTACTGTGCCAGCGCGGGATCACCATCAAGGCGAGGCGCTGATCAATCGTCGGCTCGCTGATCGCCGTTTCGATCAATAGCGCGTTCTTCCCCAAAAACGCTTCCATGAGATGAAGATACACGTTCCCCGCATGATGCTGCCCCTGAAGGTGATCGGCAAAGGCGGCGTTCATCGCCTCAAGCGAAAGTGGGCTGTAAAAAACAACATGGGACATAGGAAGTTCCTTCTTTACCGGCAGATCAAGCGCCGGAAGGGTATTGCGGCGGCGAACGAAATAATACGGTGTGCGCCCTTCGCGGATCGCCGTCGCTTCGTATTTCGTCGTCACACGCCCCGGCATTTCCCGCACCCATGCGTCGGAAAGTAGGTTATCGAAGTGCGGCGTTTCTGCCAGCAGTTCTGCGCTCATTTCAGCATATTCTTGGATGTCGGTCGCCAGATGAAATGTCGCACCGGGGCGCATCCGGCTGACGATCCAATCCATCACCTCGCGGCGCATCAAGCGCCGGTGCGCCTGCCGCGTTTTGAACCAAGGATCAGGGAAATTGACATGCACCTGTGACAGCGATTCCGGCTCGAACAGGTGAGCAAGCGCGGTTTCGGCGGTGGAGTAGACCACGCGGGCGTTATCGAGTTTTTCGCGGGTGATCAACCGTTCAGTCGTATCGAGACAGCGGTTTGAAATATCCACCCCAATCACATGATGATCGGGGTGGGTTTTCGCTAACTGGGCGAGAAACACACCGCGCCCAAACCCGATTTCGAGAATGATCGGACGTTCAGCGCCGAAGATCGCCGTCCAATCAGGACTCCAATCGAGGGTGAGACTGCTCAAGCGGGTTTGGATCACGAATGATTCCTAATTGCTTTCGGTGGTTGTCCCGGTCGTATCGCGGGTATAAAAGGCGAGATGATCCTTGATGTGCTCATAACCGGGTTTGGGATCACGATACACCCAGCCGATATTCTGCGCTTTTGTCCCGTCCGGCGTATCCAGATCGATCCAAAAACAAACGCCCTTGTAAGGACAGGTATAGGTGCGCTCGGTGACTTTCAGGTGTGAGAGATCGACAGCGCTAGGGGAGAAGTACCAGTTACCTTCAAACTTGAAGGCGTCCTGCCCTTCCTGCCCGCTGGCGATTACACGCCCTGATGCCCGTTCTTTCACGATGAATGTCATAGGTGTCCTCACTGCATCTCTTTTACGGCTTGCTCAAGTATAGAGTGCGGACGCGCCTTTCTCATTACCTGAGTCTTTACGAGTTCTCATGTCGGCGCAGCACGACATAGCGATTGCAGTCGCGGGTATGCCCATCGGCGCGGTATGTCGTGACCAATTCCAACCCGCTAACGCGGATCAAGCGTTCGCTTTCGGCATCGTCGATATGGTGGCAGTAGCGGCGCGCCACATCCGGCGGCATCCCCGCACTGCCACCCCAATCCAGCAGAAAATCCCCATGCTCCATGTCGAGATCGCCGGGGGTGGCGATCACCCGTTCGCGGAAGCGTTCGTATTCGTGAAAACGCCACTCCGTCCACACCAGCATTCCCCCCGGATGCACATGATCCGCCAGCGCTTGGATCAACGCCGCGCGCCGCTCCGCACCGGGGACATGATGCAGCAGCCCAAACGCGCAGATCAGATCAAACCGGGCAAGATCGCTGAACTGCGACTGTTCGATCACGTCGCGCGCTTCGAGCGTCACCTGAGCGGACGGGTATTTCTCCAGCGCGCGCTGTGCTGCATCGAGCAAGCCTTCGCTGAAGTCAATGCCGTGATAGACGACGGGCACAGGAAGCCGTTTGATCAAGAACGCGCCAAGTCGTCCGTTGCCGCAGCCGACATCCAACACGCGCATCGCATCCGCCGGAACATTGAGATACGGCAGCAGCATGATCCATCCCTTCCACGCTCCGGCGCGTGTCACATCGAAATCGGCAGCGCACGCGGCATAGAATTGGCGGTTGATCGTGTTTAAGGCATACACAGTTTCATCGTTCAAAGCGTCCCCCTCCGGCTTAGAGCGATTATAATGGATGTTCAATCACGAAACTGAAGGCGAAATCCTCCATGACACATGTCCTCAAGCGCGTCAATGTCAGTTCCGTATTCAAAATCGCATTGGTCGTCAACTTCATCATCTTCCTGCTCACCGGATTCTTGACGTTTGTCTTGCCCATGTTGCTGTTCGGCTCCTTTTCGCGAGTCATGGTCATCGGTGATCCTGACGCACAGGCAGCACTCGATTTTCTTGGTACGGCGGGCGCATTAAGTACGCTGTGTTTCTACGGCGTGTTCGTCGTCGCCGCCAGCGTGATCAGCGCAGTGTATTTCGCCTTAATCGCATGGGTGTATAACCTCGCGTCGGGTTGGATCGGCGGCGTGAAGGTTCAGCTGCTGGAAAATGATGGTGATTTCTACGAGGAGATCGAGCAGGACATCAAGTACAAACGCGGCTCGTATTAGAGCCTCACCGACCAGACCGCGAGATCATAACCGGTGCGCTGAAAGCCGAGCCGCCGGTAAAGCCGCTGCGATCGCTCGTTGCTCAACTGCGTATTGACGGTCATCGCTGGGACGCCGCGCCGTGTGAAGCGCCGCAGTACGTCGCCGACCAGCGCACCGCCGATGCCTTTCGCCTGTACGTTCGGATTGACGGCTAAACGCGCTAAATGCGATCCGTCAAAATACACGGTGCTGATCTGATAGCCGACAATTGCATCTTGAATCAAGGCGACGGTACACGATGCCGCGCCGCGCACGGCTTGACGAATATCACTCAAGGTCATCCGCCAAAGCGCATCAAACGCTTGGTGATCGATTGCCGTGATCGCTTCGAGATCGGATGTTTCGGAAGCGCGGATTGTGAGATTCGGCGGATTCGTTTCATCGGGCGACTCAAGCGACTCACGGCGCAGGGTGACGATCCACTCTTGCTCGGCAAAGCCAAGCTCCGCGAAAACATCGCTCAACCATTCGCGGAGCATCAAAATCGCAACCCGTTTGACCTGCATGGCACGTAGATCAAGCCGGAGGATACTCCAAAGAGCGTGCATGATCGGCATGGGCGGCGCATCATCGACCACTGCCGCGATGCGTATCCAGCAGTCCCCATCCACAGGCTCGGACGCGGCAATCGCACCGACCAAGCGCCGCCCTTCCCACGCCAGCAGCACCGTCGATTTACCCGTATCGAGCCATGCGTCGGTTTCGTGCCAATCGAGATGTACATGCGACCGGAAGCTGCGATAGAGAAGCTCCCGCAGTTCTTGACGATAGCGGCGTTGGTACGGCATGATTTCGATGCCAGTGCGCGGCGGTGAGCCGTCAGAGCGAGGAAGAGTCATGACCCGCGACGGCGCTCCCGTGTCCGCAGCGCATACGGTGGCGCTGTGATAACGCGCATGGTACACACTTCATCGTCCATCAAGCGCACGCGCACACGAACGTCCATGTCTTCAATCGCCTTCGAGACGGTGATCACCGTCGGCAGGCGGCGCAGATAACGAAAGTCGAGGATTTGAAACAGCTTTTCACGCGCCCAAGGGGTTGCATTTTCTGTGCCGAGGTCATCAAGGACGAGAAACGGGACGTTACGCACGATCTGAAAGCGCTGGTCAAGACTGGTGCGTGTATTCGGCTCGAAGGCGGTGCGCAGATAATCGAGCAAGTCCGGCACGCTGACGAATACAACTTCACGCCCGACATCTTTCCACGCATTGGCGACCGCTGCTGCAAGGTGCGTTTTACCGCCGCCGACCGATCCACCGATGATCAACCAGTGTCCGCGCTGATCCTGTGTGTAGTTCTGGGCAACCGCGTACACATTTTCGAGATTGCGGCGGTGATCCGCGCTCAAGCCCATCTCGATCTCGAAGTTTTCAAAGCGCATATGCCCGTAAGCGTTTAGGTTTTTGTAAATCGGGTCACGGTCACGTTCGGCTTGAACGCGAAAATCCGGCGCATCGATCACACGGCGCACGGTAAGCGTGCGATCCAGCAAACGGCTCTTGATGCGTGCATCCATGCGATCAATATCAGCGTTTGTCGTAATCACCGTCGGCAGACGCATGGTATAGCGGTGGTTGAACAACTGGAACAGCTTTTCCTGCGCCCACGCGCTCGGATTTTCTGTGCCAAGGTCATCAAGGATGAGCATCGGCGCGCTGCGCACCCGCTCGAAAAGTTGATCATAGCCTTCTTCGCTGGTCGGCGCATACGTCGCCCGCAGATGATCGAGCAAATCCGGCACGGTGATAAACAACACCGTATCACCCGCTTCTAGCCGCGCATTCGCCACCGCCGCCGCGAGATGCGTCTTACCGACTCCGCACCCACCTTGAAGCAAGAACCAGCCCGTCGGCGCTTGAGCATATTCGACCGCCGCGTGATACGCTGCCTCCACCGAAGCAGACTCCTCCATATTCCACGCATCAGCATCAACTTGGAAATTAGCGAAGGTTTTGTTCGCCAGCGCTTCGAGATTACCGAGCTTCCGGAGCGTCTGCTGTCGGCTGGCATCGTTTACCGCGTGACCACGCGGGCAAGGAAACAGCTTGCCGAAATCAGGATGCTCAACGGGCAGGTCATAACGCACATAACCCAAACCACCGCACACCGGGCAAACGTTGTCGCTGCCGATTGCGTCCGGGTCGAAGTCCGCGCCGCCGCTACCGGGGGAGATACCATTCGTCATGGGGTTCAGATGATCCTTGAGCGGTCTCACCAGTTTTGCCCTCCTGCTCGCGGCGCTTGAGCACCGCTTGAATATAGCGCCAACTGCGTGCGTTATTTTCGACGGCGGCGCGGATCGCCTCTTCCACCCATCCCGGCGGATACGAGCGTTCCGCGTCTTTGAGTGCATCGGCGATCAACGGCGTGAGCGCGCCGATGTTCTCTTCATACAAGCGGTAAATGTTCGGGCGTTCCGGCAAAATCTCGACGGGCGTATCAGGCTGCCCCGGCTGCCACTGCCCTGCGGTGATTTGCGCGACGGCGGCGCGTCCCGGTTCGGCATTGACGAAATACAGCGTTTCGGGTTTTCCGTCAAGCGTCACATCGGCGCAGACGAGCGCGCCCCGTTCTACCGCCTTCGCAAGCGCCCGCGTCAGTGTGATCTCCGGCGCTGTGGTCGGATCAGCGGCGCGCATCCCGTCGATCAACGCAGCATCGACGGCATATTCTTCGGCACGTAAGTAGCGATACTGCCCCTCGCGCTGCTGGATCGCCCAAAAGGTAAACAGGATCACTTTGAGTTCCGCCACATCATCGATCAACGGCATCAGCTCGGTGATGAAGGCGGCAGGTAAAGTAAACACTCGCGGTTTACCGGGCGAGAATCCGGCGAAAGGGGTCATAGGCTGCTCAAGTCAATCGTTTGGGTGCGCGCGTCGCTGAACTTGGTCAGCGACTTTTCAAAATGTAAGTTGATCGTGCCGGTCGGTCCGTTGCGATGCTTAGAAATGATGACTTCCGCCATATTTGGGAATTCGGTCGCCTCGTTGTAGATGGCATCGCGGTACAGGAAGATCACGATGTCCGAGTCCTGCTCGATCGATCCCGATTCTCTCAGATCGCTCAACTGAGGACGCTTATCCTGACGACTCTCGACCGCGCGCGAAAGCTGCGCCGCCGAAAACACCGGCACATTGAGTTCACGCGCCATCTCTTTCAAATTACGGCTGATATAGCTGATCTCCTGAACACGGTTGTTCTCATACCCGGTTCCGGCGGTCATCAACTGCAAGTAGTCGATGATCACGAGGTCTAACCCGTATTCATGCGCGATACGCCGCGACTTGGTGCGGATTTGCAGCGGGGTCATCGAGGGTGTGTCATCAATAAAAATCGGCAGGCTGCCGAGCTTGCCGCTCGCTTGAACGAAGCGCGCCCACTCCTGCTGTGAAAGCTGACCGAGGCGGAGTTTTTGCGTGTTGATCCCCGTCTCCATCGAGACAAGACGCTGCACGATCTGATCCGCACCCATTTCCATCGTGAAGATCAAGATGCGCCCGCCGAGTTTAGCGGCGTTCAGTGCGACGGAAAGCAAGAAGGATGTGTTATGGCTCACGATTCCGTTGCTGACGAAGCTCGATCCGTCTGGAATGGTCAAGTCATAGCAGTGTTGAAGTCCAAGATCATAAACTGCGGCAGCTTGATCCCATTTGAAACTGGGGCGATCCGCCGCCGATCCTGCCGTTCGCTCAATAGCGATTTGATCGCCCGGCTGAATGAGGCTCATCGGAGTCCACACACGCGATCCATCAGGCTCAAGTGTTAGCACGGGATGGATATGTGTCCCATCAAGAGCGACACCAGAAGTAGTCGTCACCCGCAGCGTAGGCTTGATGCCGCTGTCATAGAAATGGCTAGTCATCCGCATTCCATAAGGCGTTTGAACACCAATTTCAAGCGGCGTAAAACCCTCGCCCGCGCCTTGCGGCTTCAACTGCTCAATCGGAATCAAGCCGTGCTGAGTTGGGATCAATGTATCTCCGGTGACGCATTTCCCCATCCCCGGTCTGCCTGCAAAAATCAGCAGGTCGGAGCGCTGCAAGCCGCCGAGAATCGTATCCAGATCGCGGAATCCGGTCGGCAAGCCGAGCGGCTCATCAGGATGCGCCATCAAGTGTTCGAGGCGGTCAAAATATTCGCTGATCGCCTCGCGCATCGGCACCATATCGCGGCGCAGATTGCGCTCTGTCACCTGAAACAACTTGCCTTCCGCGTCACCAACCACTTTATCGAGTGACAGCGTTTCATCCATCGCCAAACCGCGAATTTCATCAGCGGCGGTCAGCAGACGACGGCGCACCGCCGCGCGTTCGACCAAACGCCCGTACACCTCGGCATGAACCGAAGTCGGTACATTCAGCGTGAGCTGAGTTAGATAGCCCGCCCCGCCGATGTCGTTCAAGCGGCTTTGGGCGCGCAGTTCCTCGCGCACCGTCAGCAGATCAATCGTTTCGTTCCGCTCCGCAAGCCGTGTCATCGCCTCCCAGATATACTGGTGGCGCAAAATGAAAAAATCTTCCGGACGCAGAAACGACGCGATCGCAAAATACGATTCGGGATTGATCAACACCGCGCCAAGGGCGGCTTCTTCAGCATCCTGACTGTACGGGACAATACTTGCGGGATCATACGTCATGGCGGTTTGTTCGCGTCCTAAAGAGAAACAAAACGGCGTGCCGCCGTCGAGCAGCATCGCCGTAACCTGTTCTGTCTTGATTCCCCGCGTGGGATCACACAGCGGAGCGATGCGCGGCGGCGCTAATCCTCTTCGTCGTCAATATCCTCAAGATCGAGCGTGTTGACGAAATCCTTAAACGCGCTCAGTCGATCTTCGCCGACTTCGCCGTCTTGCGTTGTGACCTGATTTTCAACATCGTCTTCCGGTTGAATCGCGCCCTTGTCCATCACCGCATCATTCACAAAAATCGGCACTTTGGCGCGTACTGCCAGCGCAATCGCATCACTCGGACGCGAATCGACCTCAATTTGACGATTTTCGACTTCGATCACGATGCGGGCATAAAACACATCCGTGCGCAGGTCATTGATCAGGATATGAACGACATGCCCACCTAATTCCTGAATCATGTTCTTGAGCAAGTCATGAGTCAGCGGGCGGCGCGGTGGCATTTCCTGAAGTTCAACCGTGATGGCATCCGCTTCGCAAGGTCCAATCCAGATGGGCAGATAGCGATCGCTGTTCATGTCCTTGAGGATGACCAAACGATGCTGCGACATCAAGCTTACACGGATACTATCAATGACAACTTCTATCATGGGCTTCTAACTTCTACTCGATCCCTGTTTCGGAGATTATACACCGATCAATGGGCGGGGCAAACAGGAATAAAGGGGAGTTTTTCACGCAATGACACAAGATTTGAACCTACAGCGGTGGATTCGGACGGGCGCAACTTTGTTAACGTTAATGTTGGTTACAGCCTGCACCGCACTCCCCGAAGAAACGGTGATCGGCGCGGACGCAGAATCCCGTATCACCTTCGATCAGCCCCACGAATGGGAGTTTTACCGCGATACCGCGCAGGGGATTTTCTTCGGAATCGAAGATGGCGCGTACTGGGCGCGGCTCGAACAAGGCGGAATCGCGTGGACGCTCAACGGGACGCCGCATACCGATGTGCTGATCGAGGTCAATACGCTTCAGTATTCGACCGAACGCGATAACGGCTACGGCGTGATCTGCCGGGGGTCGGCGAGCAATACGGGTGACGGCTATTACTTCCTGATCAGCAGCGACGGCGCGTACACAATCCGCCGGGGTGTGACGGGAACGATTGAGCCGCTCATCGCGTGGACAACCCATTCCGCCATTGGGCAGGATGCGAATCCGAATCACATGCGTGTCGCCTGTGTGGGCGATTATCTTGCGTTGTGGGTGAACGGCGAATTTATCGCAGACACACGCGACAACCACTATTCCAGCGGATTCGCTGGAATAACCGCAGTCGCCCCGATCGGGAATCCGGTCGAAGTCAGCTTCGATAATTACGTGATCCGCGCAGCCTCACTCGCCCCGTGACGGCATCTCATTCGTGCTGGCGTCGGGAGTCGGTTTCGGGCGGGATTCGCTCCGCCAGCTAATCACCAGCATAACCAGCACCCCAAACACAATCGCGTGATCGGCAATATTGGAGACGTTCGAGATCACGCCGGGAATCTGCAAATGCACGAAGTCGATCACCGCACCGTGTTGAAGCCGATCCAGCGCGTTGCCAAGTGCCCCGGCGCTGACCATCCCGACAGCGATCCGCGCCGTCCATTGACCGGGTTCTAGGCGAGGGTACACGAACAACATCGCGATCACGACGATGAAGGCGATGATCAGGAAAATATCGCCGCCCTGTGGCAAAAACCCGAACGCCGCGCCGCGATTTTCGGTCAACGTGATCTGGAAGAAGTCTTGCAGTGCTGGGATCGGCTGAACCGACTCGCCTACGCTCAGATTGGCGAGGACAAGCGCTTTCGTGATCTGATCGACGGTCAGCACAGCGGCGATCACGATCACCAGCACGACCCAGCGGCGGATTTGCACCATAAAATCTCCCCAAAACCCCATCCATTGACCTAGCATTATATCACAGCGGTTGAGCGTGATTTGTGGTACAATGAAGTAAGAACATGCGTTCAGCAAGCCCTCCAAAGGAAGGTTTTCCATGAGCGACCTGATGAACACCAGTCAAGAACAGATCAATGAGTTCGTCGTCGCAGCCCACTTCGATCTACCAAAAGTGCAGGAGCTTCTCGCGGAAACACCCGCTCTCCTGAATGAAAACGCGGCTTGGATCGAAACGCCCATTCAGGCGGCTGCCCACACGAATAACCGCGTGATCGCTGAGTTTCTGCTCTCGCACGGCGCACCGCTGGATATTCCGACAGCGGCAATGCTCGGTAGATATGAAGATGTCGAGGCAATGCTCGACGAAAACCCCGCAATGATCGACGATACCGGCGCGCACAACATTCCGCTGATGTATTTCGCCGTGATTGGCGGGAACATGGCGATTGCGTCGCTCTTGTTTGATCTCGGCGCGGAGATCAACAGCCCGGATGGAGTCGTGAGTCCGCTGCACGGCGCGGCGATGTTCGGTCAAACGGAGATGGCGAAATGGCTGCTGGATAATGACGCCAATCCGTACAGCGTGGATTTTGATGGCAAAACCGCCTACGAACGCGCCAAACAAAATGGGCATGCCGACATTGCGGCACTGCTCAAGCCATTTTTCCCGGATGATAACGACTGAGAGGTGATCTCGTGACCGGAAGTGAAGGCGCGCTACAGCGCCTATACGATGACCCCGGCTGGCGCGAAGACCTGAACGACGCCGAAGCCGGGGCACTCCTCAAATGGGCGGAAGCGCGCTTAAATCAACCAGAGGCACAAGCCGCCGAATCGCCGGACACCCGTGTTGAGCAGATTCACAGCCTGCTCAAGCGGATCAATCGGTTCGTCGGCAAGCGCGATCAACTTTCGCAAGAGGAACAGCAGCACATCCTCGACGAGATCGCCCAGTCAATGGATGTCACGCCGATCACATCGGATGCCCTCACGGGGGGCGGACTGCGCGCGCAGTCTGCCGCCTCGGATTTTCTCCCCGTGATCGGTGCGCTCACCACATGGATCGACGGCGGCGAACTCCCGTCCGCGCCCGCCACTGATTTTAGCGAACTCCGCGCGCAGATGAGCGGAATTGCCGCCGAAATCAGCACGCCAGAACCGCCCGCTGAACCCGCCCCCCCTGCCGCGCCCGATCCGAACCTCGGCGCGATTCTGGGGTTTTTTAATACAGCACCTACCGAACCTTCATCACCTGCCGAGGATGTCGATGCCGATACGCCGTAGTACTGCCGCCCTGCTGATGGCTGTCTTGCTGTCCCTGACTGCATGCGGCGGCACACCCGCCGAACCTGCAACCGATCTACCCGGTTTTACCGATGTCGCCGGAGCCGCGACCAACACGCGGACGCCCGTGCCGCCAACAGCGACGACTGCACCGCCGACGCGCACGCCTTCGCTGC